>JBAQGJ010000001.1:0-3421 GCA_049287725.1 Candidatus Acidiferrales bacterium
GTCGCGTAACCGGACATTGAGAATTTCGGATTGATGCGTTTCTCGCGCCTCAAAGGCAATCCAATTGTTTTCTCGTTGGATTTGAGTTTGGTTTCAGTCTGATTGACGTACTGCCCATCTGTCGGCAATCGAGCGTCGTATGCTTGATCCACTGGCGAAACGACCGGTCCTGCCTCAACGCCCGCCGAATACAGAGTCCAAAGTATCCGGTGTTCGTGTTCACGAATCCCGGGGTAATACCGCGGTTGCGACCATGGCCGTGAATGAGGGTGAGTTCGGACTCACCCATCTCCCAAGCTTGTCGCAAAATCTCGCCCAGAATTCCGTTGAACACGATTTCAGATGGATGGTAGCCGTGAAAGTCAATTTCCATCTATCCCTCCCGGTTCGCTCGGTCGGCGGAGCAAACAGGGCTTCATGAGAAAAAGAATAGCGGGATTACCGGCTATCTGCCCACTCTTTCACAGGCCAGGTTCAATTCCGATGTTGTCGTTGACAGCCTCCCGCAGTCGCTGTTTGCAGCCGAGGTATTTTTCAGTGGTCTGCACCGAGACGTGGCCCAGCAGGAACTGAATTTGTTCCAGCTCACCCCCAGCGCTGTGGCAGAGACGGGCACACGATCTTCGAAGATCATGCGGCGCCAGTTTTAAAATTCCGACCTTGGCGGCGTACTGCTTGACAACATGCCACACCACTTTTTCGGTCATCTCGGTGCCCCAAATCGTCCCCGTCCTGCAGACGCATCGAAATAACCGCCCGTGCATAACATTGGAGGCTGCCAGCCAGTCGTCGATGGTGCGCTTAACCCAAGAAGGTACCGGGATGGTTCGAACGTGACCGGCTTTGCCGATCAGGTCGATGATGGCCCAGTGATCCTCCCGACGCTGGAAATGGTCAACGGTCAGTTCGGTCAGCTCGCGACGCCGTAGTCCGCAACCCAACAGCACGGCGAGAATGGCCCGGTCCCGCTTACCCTTCAGAGTGGTGGGATCAGGGAGCTGCCAGAGCGTCCGAGCTTCCTCAGCCGTCAGCCAATTTCCAAGTCGGTACCCGAGTTTCTTTGCGCCCTTGACGCGCCGGATCCCAGCCGCAAGATCAGGACTCAACAATCCAGAATCTGCTGCTTCATAAGCTAGCCGTCGAACAGCCGCCAGCCTGACGTTTATGGTTCCAGCTGCGAGGTGACGATCTTCCAGGTGCAATCGATATCGGATGACCACCGTTTTGTTGAACGATAGTCGTGGAGCGGAGCAATACCACGCCACAAACTCATCGATCGAGTGCCTATAGCTCCGCTGCGATTCGAAGGACCGCAAACTCACAATCACGGCGACCTTCGCATGCTCTAAATCGGGCAGTCCTAGCTTAGTTTTGACCCGGCTCTGCTTGCCTTTTGGTTTGCGCCTCATGGTTAACCGCCTCCTGGCGACTAGGCATGAGATCACCCGGGTCAAGCTTTTGGATTTCCGAGGCAGAATTGCCAATGTCCGGTAACGCGACTTATCAGGAGTTGAACCTTCTCTCTCGTAGACAGGGACTGCGTGAACTCATCAGAATAGCGCGTGATGTTGCTCAATTTGCTTACAGCATTTGTGATGATCGCGCTGATCCTCTGCGCACTGAGGGTTTTTTACGTGTTTCGCGCAGGGGCTATGCGTGCTCTCGCTGCTAGATGGGGCTTGCGATATGTCGGCCCCCCTACTCCACCACAATGGTGGTTCAATCCCTCTCACCCCAAGATCGGCCCTCCTCTGCCGGGTTGGCTTTCGGAATTTTACCCATCCGGAAGACGACTTACTCAAGTGTGGAATGTAATCGAGGGCAGGCGGAACGGACTATCGTTTCTCATTTTCGACGGTCTCGTTGGGGACAGACGCAGTGGACCTTGCACCCTCATCGCTTGCCAAACCGAAACAAATCCATTCGCAACGCCTCGCGGGCGAGATCACGTCGTTCAGTCACATGGGTGGACGGTTCTTCATGGGGCGCACTTGTTTTGTTGGACAATGGGCACTAAGCGTCTAGATAGCTACGTGAAGGATCTACTGGTTCACCCGGCTGTCCAGGCCTAATAGCTGATTCACGTTCTAAAAGGGCAAAGTCCTGAGTAACGCCCTTACCGTACAAGTGAATTCGAGTTTCCGGTTACGCGACTAATCGTCCACTGACAATCCGGCGTTGAGGTGAACCGGGCACTCACCTGACCAATCGTGTGCCAATTCGCAAAACTGCGCGATAATGGATGAAGTTATCTCGATGCGATAAGCGGTGCCCGTATGAGGCGGTCGATTCTTATCCTCGCTTTTCTGGCGTCCTCCCTGTTTCTCGCCTCGACTGCGGCAGCGCAGACTATCGCGGTTAGCGGCCAGGTCATAGGTCCGGATGCCACACCATGGGCCGAGCTAACTGTCATAATCCAGAACAGAGACACCGGCGAGAGGTTTGAGGTAAGAACCAACAAAGACGGGCGGTACTTGAAGCTGGCGCTGCGTCCGGGATTGTATGAAATCTCATTCTATGACCCGAAAGAAAAGTCGGTAATTTATTCCGTTGTAAGCATTTTAGGTGGAGACCCGGAGAACGATATTTCCGCCGACTTCAGCAAGAATCCCCGCCCTCCTCATCGGGAAGCGCAGAGGAACGCGGAAGAAGTGGACAGCAACTACTCCTATGAGAAGGTACATATCGACGCGGGTCTTGGGGCTATCTATGATTCGTCCGCGCTACGCGAGCAACTGACGGCCGCGTCGGCCAGTCAGAAAGGGCCACTTCAGGAAAAGCTTAAGTCCGATTATCAAATTGCTGTAAGGGAATTCCAGTTGGCTGAGCAACGCGACTCGTCAGCCTCGGTCAACACCCGTGCCACTATCCTGAGTCATCTCGCCGAAGCATATCTTTACAACGGTCAGTATGATGCCGCAATTAACGCATATCAAAAAGCTATTGAGCTTCGTCCCGAGGCCGCGTGTTACCAGAATCTGGGCGAGGCACAAGCCAGGTCTGCGCTGGCACAAACCGACCAAGGAGAAATGGCGGAAAAACTAGAGGACGCCGAGCATTCGTGTGAAAAGGCTCGCGCGCTAGATTCCTCTATAGCAGCGAGGTGCTGGGAAAATATCGGCATCCTCCTGAGCAACAGCGGTCATATGAAGGACTCGATTGCACCGTGGCAGAAGACAATAGAGTTGGAGCCAACGAATAGCCAAGCATTGTTTATGCTAGGAAAGGCCCTCCTGTCCGAAATTCAAACACACCGGGAAGGCAACGCAGTAACGTATATTTTGGCTGAAGGCACTGCCGAAACGTTACGGAAATGCATTGATGCTGACCCGAACGGCCCCTACGCACCACAGGCGAAAGAAATCCTGGATGAACTGACTTCTATGAAAGATAGCCGACATCCCTAAGTCCTGGTAAACGC
>JBAQGJ010000002.1:0-1792 GCA_049287725.1 Candidatus Acidiferrales bacterium
GCGGGCGCGGGTCGTCGGGAAGTTCGGGAGAGCGCGAATTGTATTGCTGACCCCGAGCGCGGAGGCCGCCCTACGCGCCTATCTGAACGGGCGGCAAAGCGGATTCGTTTTTCAGGAAGAACCCGGATCGCAGAAGGGATTTGTCGCAACCTCGGGCAAGTTTTGGGTTGGAACGTGGAGAGATTACAGGGAAGCAGGGCCTCCCTTCCGAACGAAGCGAAAATATCTGGGATCGCGATCGGCGCTGACATACGACGAAGCCAAAGCCCGGTTCGATTACCACCAAGGACGCTTGCTTGATTCGACCGCCGAGCGACCGGGCGCTGCATCGCAGCGCCGTCGAGCGCCTGCTCGACGTTTGGCGCCGGCGCGCCGGCTTGGGCCGCATCACGGCCCATATGTTTCGGCACAGTTTTGCCACTCACTTGCTCGATCACGGCGCGGACTTGCAGGTGATTCAGGCGCTGCTCGGGCACGCGAGACTTTCGTCCACCGAATATTACGTGCACTTGAGCCGAGCCAAAATAAGCAGCACGTTCTACAAGTGCCATCCAGACGGAGGAACCCATGGCGCGACCAGCGAAGGGCAGGATGCACCGACGGAAGCGTCTCACAGCGGATGAGTCGCTTTTTCAGCCCTGGTTCCTCTCTTCTGAAATCGCGCAGGCGATTCGTGTCCTGATTCCCCCGGGCTATGAAAGAAAAATGCGAGACTACTTCGATACCTATGGATGCATGAGATGCACTCGAATCGATGCGGTCTACCAGTCGAACGGAATGTGCAAGCGGTGCGCGAACCTCATCCGCATCAGGCTCAGAAAATGCATTCAGTGGCGCTTAGGGGAAACCGCAGGGATTGCATCCGCGGGGGTCTTCGTCGGGGCGCCGCAAAAAGCCAGCAAATTGCTGCAGGGAATTTCACGCGGGAGCCGCGTAAAACTTCGGCCGCACAAGGAAACTCGTCCGTCCAACCCCGCGTCGGATGCCTATAACCGGCTCGGTGACCGGCAAGCTTCGCCCACGGCCACGGAAGGTGGATAGCGAACCGGTCTTTGGCCGGAGCGCGCAATCGGCCAAGCGACGGCGAAGGTCCGCAGCTAATCGGGGCTTGAATTAACACCTGTCCGAATGTAGCGGGCGGAGTTGAGGCTGGCAGCTTCGGTCCCTCGTCCCACAGCGATTTGGCTGGGTCCAATCGCGTCATCGCCTCCACGAGTTGAATTCCGCTCAGCCCTAGGCAAGCGAAGCCACACTCCATCGGTTCGCTGGACGGGCCGGATTTTCCAGCTTTCGGTCTTGCCGCTCCAACCATTGCAGTGCCCAAGCCCAGCAGAAATTTGTTGCAAGAAATTCAGCGAAGCGCGACAGACCACTCAGCTTGCCGAATGCGGCTACGACCCAAGTTCATCCGTTGGCCCGTGGTCTTGCGCGTGGAAAGGAGGCTCCGGATGCGCTGCCCATATTGCGGAGATAGACGAACCGAAGTGCTTAAAACCGTTTACCGTGGCCACAGTTCGTATCGCCACCGGCGCTGCGTCTATTGCGGGTCCCGGTTTAGCACTCAAGAGAGGCCGGTGCGTTGGAGCCGCGTCGAGAGAAGCTGGCCCGGTCCGCCCCCATCGCGGAACGGATGGCAGAAGCACAGAGTCCCTGCGCTTCGTGGGAAATGCGAGGTGACATGCTGCGGAGTGGATTTCAAACAATCTGGTGTTCGGCGCCATGTAGACCACATCGTGCCGGCGCGCCTGATTCGGCGGTTGAGAACTGGGAATCCAGACCTCCGTGAGAATCT
>JBAQGJ010000003.1:0-1822 GCA_049287725.1 Candidatus Acidiferrales bacterium
ATCCGCGGCACGGACATGATTCACGTGATCAGCGCGCGCGGAACCTACACGGCAAAAGCCTTCGTCACGCGCCGCCTGAAGCCGATGATGATTGACGGCAAAAAGGTCTACCAGATCGGGTTGCCCATTCACCAGGGCTTCCGCGGGATCACCGAAGACGAAGGAAGAGATGCGCGCACTCCGGCCAACTTGCTGACGCCCGCAGTCACGGATCCGAACGCTCACACCCCCGAATCCAAGGGCTTCCTGGTAAAAGTCGAGAAGGCGTAGGGAGCGAAGATGAGCCAGGCAGCGACAGAAATCGTCAGAATTTCAGGCCACGCCGGCACTGTCCCGGGCGCCGGCCTGAACCGCGAATTCCAGGTTTGCAAGCTGGTGGATACCACCACTTGTATCGGCTGCAAAGCGTGTGAAGTCGCCTGCCTGGAGTGGAACGGCTACACCTTCAGCGAAACCACCTTCGACAATTCTTACCAGACCATGCCGGAAACGGCCTGGAATTATTGGAACCTCATCAAGTTCAACGAGCACGAGCGCGACGACGGCACCATGATGCTGCTGATGCGCAAAGATCAGTGCATGCACTGCGAGGATCCCGGCTGCCTCGAAGCGTGCCCTGCCGATTCCGCGATTGTGCAGTACGCCAACGGCATTGTGGATTTTCAGGAGGCCCACTGCATCGGCTGCGGTTACTGTGTCACGGGCTGCCCGTTCAATATCCCCAAGTTTAGTCCGGCGGCGCACAAAGTTTTCAAGTGCACCCTGTGCAACGACCGCGTCTCGGTGGGACTCGAACCCGCCTGCATCAAGACCTGCCCCACCGGCTGTCTGCATTTTGGTACAAAGTCTGAGATGAAGGAACTCGCCGAGACACGCGCCGCGCAGCTTCGCTCGCAATCCGGATATCCCGACGCCGGTGTTTACGATCCCCAAGGCGTGGGCGGCACGCACGTCATCTATGTTCTGCACGACGCCAAGAATCCCGAGCTATACGGCGGCCTCCCGAAGGACCCGCACATTCCGTGGTCCGTAAAGCTGTGGAAGGGGCCGTTGAAGTGGTTGGGGAACTTGGCGATCGTCGGCGGAGTAGTGGGGCTCGCTTGGCATTACATGCGCTTCGGGCCCAAGAAGGAAGAAGAAATCAAACCGGATGACCGGAGGCAGCCATGACCAGTGGCGCCGTTTCGCATCCGAATACCGCCAGCCACAACGAGGACTTGGTTCCGCGCTATTCCTTTGGCGAGCGCGCGAACCATTGGATTGGCGCGTTCGCTTATATCTATCTGCTGATCACCGGCCTTGCCTTCTGGTCGCCCTATTTGTTTTGGCTTGCTGTGATTGTAGGCGGCGGCCCCACCGCGCGATTCTGGCATCCGTGGTTAGGGCTGGTTTTCACAGGATCGCTTTTCTGGACCTTCAAGGAATGGCACCGCGACATGCAAGTGACCGAAGACGATCGCCGGTGGGGCAAGGCCATCCCGTACTACATCGAGAACGACGACGATAAACTTCCTCCGCAGGGGCGCTTCAACTACGGTCAGAAACTTTTCTTCTGGGGAATTTTCTACAGCGTAATTCTCTTGCTCCTCTCCGGAATCGTCTTGTGGGAGACCGAATTGGTTCCGTGGAACCTGCGCTTCTTGCGCTACACGGCCGTCTTGATTCACGTGAGCGTCGCATTGATCACCATCGGTCTCTTCCTCATCCACGTTTACATGAGCGCGATCCTCGAAGAGGGCAGCTTCGGTTCCATGATTCACGGCTATGTGACGCGCGCCTGGGCCTGGACCTTCCATCGCACGTGGTATTACGAGGTCGCCGG
>JBAQGJ010000004.1:0-6716 GCA_049287725.1 Candidatus Acidiferrales bacterium
AGGAAATGGAAATCGTCGTGGTGGACGACGGCTCCACGGATCGGACGCCCGAAATAGTTCGCAAGTTCCAGCCGCGCGTTCGCCTGCTACGGAAGAAAAATGGAGGTCAGGCGTCCGCATTCAATGCTGGCTTTGGAGAATCGCGTGGCCAGCTGATTGCTCTCCTCGACGGCGATGACTGGTGGGCTAAGGGCAAGCTTGCAGCAGTTGTCGATGCTTTTGAGCGCAATCCCGAGGATGCTGCGGTGAGCCACGCATATTACGAGGTCCGCGAAAACCCTGGCGAAGTACGCCTCTGTGGTCCGGGCGAGGAAGAAGTTCTAAATCTGCGAAGTCCAGAGTCAGCGAGCGCCGCCCGGGACCATTGGCACTTTCTCCTACCCTGTGCATTGACCGTACGCAGAACGGTGCTCGAGAAGGTAATCCCCATTCCGGAGATCCTGGTCTTCTCGGCGGATGGTCCGATCGCTGCGACCTCGATGGCGATGGGTGTTCGAGTACTTCCACAGGGCCTCTCCTGCTATCGAGTGCACTCCGCAAATCTGAACGCCATCGATGAGGGGGACGTGGCGAAAACGCGACGCAAATATGAAATCGGAGCTGCGATGTTCGAAATCGTCCAGCAGATGCTGGTCCGGCAGGGTGTGCCTTCGGAGTGTGTTGCCGCCTTACTCGACAGGCCTCGGGTTCACGCTAGCCGGATCATCTTGAGTGCTGGGGGCAGCCGCCTGAAAGCCTTTGAGACCGAGATGCGGTCCTTTCATTGCGAGTACAAGAATCCGACTCTCAGCTACCGTTTATTCAAGTACGTAGTCGTCGGTGCAGCGACGCTGCTCTTGCCTCCGCAACAGTTCTACAAGATGCGAAACTGGTACGCGCGACGTAACCTAGCACGCGTCCGGGAAGAATTCGCCAGGAGCCGATAGTTTCATCCCCATGCCAACCGTAAGCGTTGTCGTCCCAAACTACAACCACGGGCGCTTTCTACGGCAGCGTATCGATTCGATCCTCGGGCAAACGTTTCAGGATTTCGAGCTCATTCTGCTCGACGATTGCTCGACTGACAATAGCCGCCCGATTCTCTCCACCTACGCGGGCGATCCTCGGGTAAGAATCCAGTTCAACAGCGCCAATTCAGGGAGCCCATTCAAGCAATGGAATAAGGGCGTCCGGCTCGCACGAGGCGAGTACGTATGGATTGCCGAATCGGACGATTATGCGGAAGCACGCTTTTTGGAACGGCTGATTCCGGTTCTCGATAGCAATGCAAGCGTACAGTTCGCCTTCTGCCGGTCCTGGTCCGTCACTGAAGACGGTCAGCTGCAGGGTTTTGCGATGACGAGTTTCCCAGAAGTCCAATATGATCGTTGGGGCACCGACTTCTGTGCGGACGGCCGCGAGGAATGCCGGAGGTACATGGTCCGCGCATGCGAGATTCAGAACGCGAGTGCGGTCGTTTTTCGAAAAGTCGCATACGAACAGGCCGGAGGAGCCGACGAGTCGTTGCGGATTTGTGGGGATTGGAAGCTCTGGTGCTCTTTGATGCTGATCGGGGACTTGAGCTACGTGGCCGAGCCGCTCAATTATTTCCGTTCCCACAGCGCCACTGCCCGGAACAAATTCGGCCTGTGGGACGCGGGCATCGTCGAGTGGCTGTCGGTGGTCCGGTGGGTTCTCGATCACGTGGTGCCACCGGAGGACATTCGGAAAAACATGTGTGCCTACCACGCCAATGTCTGGGTACCTGCGCTGCTCAATATGCAAGTGCCCTGGCGCGCGAAACTCGAAATTCTCCGCCGCGCCCGAGCGATTGATCCCCGTCCGATTCGAACGGCCGCGCGGCCGGCCCTCGCGGCCATTCAACGGAAGCTTCTGCGCCATTGGCGCGAACTTCGATCAATGATTAGGCTGGCGCGAACCTGACTACGGCGCTGGTCAACAGCGAAGATCTTCACCACTGTACACCGGGATACAGGCTCGGCGTTCGAATTCCCCTGTAGGCATTCGATCCAGTTATGTGCATCTGCCAAACGGTTTGTGACGGCGATGCCTGTGTGACCTCGAAAATCGCCGCATTAACGCCCGCACCACATTCGTCATACTCCACGTTGCCGTTTCCGAGCACCTCGGCGTTGCCTCCGAAAAAGGAATAGTCCGGCGTCGTCGGATTGAACGCCAAAGTGGCCGTCTTGGCAGTCTCGTCCAGGTTCAGGACAGGAACCGTGCTGTAGCACGGAGGCTGTCCCGTGACGCCGCAGGTTCCACCCGCGACGACGGCGACACCTCGGTCATCTCCATTGTCGAAGAGAACGAGCGAGAATTGACCCGTGGTGTTCGGTGTGGTGAAAGAAGGGCCATGCTGGGCGTAGAACCAGTCAACGGGGTTGGTGTCCGTTGATCCGTCGGCATTTAATAACGTGAAGTCACCCTGGTAGCCAAGGTGCCAGATAATGTCGCCCGTGCCGGAGCCGTTGCTGTAGTCAATCTTCACCAACCAATTCTGATGACGAATGGAAATAATCAGGTTACCGTCGTCAGCGGAATAAATTACCGCATTTGTGTGCGTCCAGTCTGGGAACATATATGGACGCCGGTTGGTGTCCAGATGATCGAATTCATTCCAGAGCCAAACAGGTTTGTGATTCTGGTCCAGGTCGATCAACACGTCTCCTGTGACTGTTGTGCCGGACACCACCTGCTGCGTGGCGGCAATCACAACCAAATGACCGTTGGGCAATGGTGCGAAATCGTGATGTGTTCCGATGACCGTAATGTTGCAACCCGTACACGTTGCCGCCGCAAGGGCTTGATTCAGTTGCGCCGCAGTCAACTGCCACACAACGTCGCCGCCTAGATCGACCTCTTGGATAACAGATCCCGTTCCATCAGGCTGCGACCCAAAACCCATGAGGAAATGGCCATTCGACAACAGCTTTACCGGCCCGGGACCACCATTGCCGCGGACAGGTCCAGGATCGTAACCCCACAGCACGTTTCCGGCGAGGTCCGTCACAGCTACTGGGAGCTTGCTCTCTAGTTCCAGCACCTCTACACCACTCTGTGGAGTTTGTCCGGCCGTCGTGGTTGCGGCGAGAGTGGGAAGGCTGGCGGCGGGCTGGGTTTCTGTGGTGAATGTTTGGTCCATGTCGGCGAAGGTGATGCCGTTGCCAAAATTTACGGTAGCCTGCATGTGGTAGGTGCTATTGGCGAGCATCCCTGCGACGAAAGTTCCGACCGGGCCGCCACCGGCTGGAGTCTGCTGCGTCCACGTTGATCGGCCGTAGTTGTTGGTCGGTCCGAACTGAACGGTCACGCTAGCTGCGGCCGGCGGTGTGATCGTGTAGAGCGCGACCTGTGGGTTCTTAGTTGACACTACCGTCCCCGGCGCAACTACAAACACTTGCGCCGAAACGGAGGAGTTGGACTTTGTGGCGGTAACTGTCACCGCGACGCTTTGAGCAGCGGACGGCGCCGCATAATTTCCGTTCGCGTCGACGGTCCCAACCGTCGAATTGCCGGAAGGAATGCCGTTAACGGACCACATCGTCCCGCTGCCATGAAACGTTGTATTAAACTGGATTGTTTGACCGGGCGAAAGTGCGGCGGAACTTGGAGAAATAGAAGGAGCAGCCGGGGGCGAATTGGCACAGCCGGCTATAAAAATCGCAGCGACAAGAGACACCAATAAATAGGTTTGCTTGAATACCATTATTCGCACCTCCCGGGTCAATCAATGAAGACAAGAATAAATCTGGCAAGCTTATTTACCACGAATGAGACGAACAGTTCCATCTTTTTTGCGTTCACACAAGATGTCCTGCCGGGTAGAATAACTTCGTTCTCTTACGGAGCGAATGAGACCCATCCTCAAAACCGGAAGCGGACTGATCAGTTCGGAAGCCGTGCAATATCAGCTGGCGGGCGTAGACAAGATACGCGCCGCGAGATCTTCGGGCGCCGGCGACTGGAACTGTAATCCGTAGTATGGTCCCCTACATGACGACCCTGGTCGGAAAATGACGACACCGATCATCTCGATTTTGATCGACACGTACAATCACGAGCGCCACATCGAGCAAGCCATCGTGAGCGTTCTGGAGCAGAACTTTCCTGCCAAGGAGATGGAAATCGTCGTGGTGGACGATGGCTCGACGGACCGCACGCCTGAGATCGTTGGCAAATTCGTTCCTCGAGTTCGCTACGTGCGTAAGAAGAATGGCGGACAGGCTTCGGCGTTCAACGCATGCATCCCGGAGCTGCGTGGCCGTATCGTTTCCTTCCTCGACGGAGATGATTGGTGGGCGAAAGAGAAGTTGCAGGTGATCGCGCAAGCCTTCGAGCGGAACCCGGGTATTGCGGCTGTAGGCCACGGGTTCTACGAGATTCGCGACAACGAACCACCCCATGATATGTTCGTCCCCGCGAGAACCTGCCACCTCGATGTGTCAAGCATCGAAAGCGCGCGTCTGGCGGACGCCGGACTCACGATGCTCGGCACAAGCCGCCTCTCCGTTCGCCGGGAGATACTGAACCGCATTGGACCGCTTCCTGAAGAGCTTGTCTTTTGTGCCGACGCTCCTATCTTCACGCTGGCTTTGGCTCTGGGCGGTGCCCTGGTTCTTGACCAAGCTCTGTGCTATTACCGACAGCATTCACAGAGCCTGTTCGCGCATGATCCGAACAATTTAGCCAGCGTTCGCCGGAAATTTGAGATGATCGGATTCCTGCTGAGCTACGTTCCGCCACGGCTCGTAGAGTTTGGAGTTGTACCCGAAGTGATCGAGGCACTGATTGAATCTTCGCGCACCGAGTTCGAAAGAGCTAAGCTCCGGTTTGGCGAAGGAGGACGCTGGCAGGTTTTTCGCACCGAACTGCGCAGGTTTCAGACGAATTACCAGCGTCCCAGCCCAGGTTATATGTTGTTCGAATGCGCGGTGGGCGCTTGCGCCCTAGTACTGTCGCCGCACAGCTTCTATCGGTTGCTAGATTGGTATAGCAGAAATAATGTTAAGCGTTTTCGTGGCATTTTGGGAAAACCGGAGCCGAAAGTGCCGCCAGAGTTTCTTGAGCGGCGCCCGGTTGCAGAACGGGAGCTGTAAGCAGTTGATCAGAACTGTGCTGGCTTGGACCGAGGGCGTCGAACATTCACTGACAACGAAGTGGGACAGGGCTGCTCACTCTGATTTTGGATGCGCCACTGCTTTCGGATTGTCACGCCAGCAAGCGCCATGAGTCTTTGCGCTGAGATCCAGGTGCACTCCACAGAGGACATGATGGCATCACACCGCATCGAAAGCTTTCTGCACAAGTCGTGGGACGAAAGGTTCGTGACCGCTCGATACTTAGTCCGCAAGAGCCTGGCGAAATTACCGTACGCTGTGGTTCCAGTTCGAATGAAGATGTCTGAGGGTGATGAAATTCAATTCTGGTGGTCATACGTGGTTCCGTATTTCGACCAGACTCGAGGTATCTTTGACTATTGGGGTCACGATATCGGGGATTTGCGGTTCTTGTGGAAAAACCTGCAGCCCGGAATGGTCTTCCTCGATATAGGCGCACACCACGGCATCTATTCGATTGTCGCAGCTAAGAAAATTGGTGCGCACGGCACGGTCGTGGCCTTTGAGCCCTCTCCGCGCGAATATCTCCGCTTGCGCTTGCATTTGCGAATGAATCGGTTGAGTTCAGTTCGCAGGGAGCCGCTCGCCCTTGGTTCGACAGCCTCTACTCGGACATTCTTTCAGGTTACATCCGGCGATACGACCAGAGGAGGTCTTCAGCCCCCGGCCAGTGCGGATCAAGTTTCCCGGATATCAGTACAAACAGCTCGTCTCGACGATTACGTCTCACAGTTTCCGCTGAAGCGCGTGGATCTCGTGAAATTGGACGTGGAGGGGAGCGAACGCGAGGCGCTTCAAGGTGCGTCAATCGTCTTGACCAAGTTTCGACCTATATTCATTTGCGAAGTACTCGATGCCACGACACACGCTTGGGGATATAGGGCTCGCGAAATTATAGCGAAACTTGAGAGCTTTGACTTCCAATGGTTCGAAATTCGCTTGGATGGGTCCCTTGTGCTTCACAAGATCAGGGACTGCTACCCTGAAATCAGAAATTATGTGGCAGTTCCAAAGGAAAAGTGCGCAATAGGTTAGAATGCTCCGAAGATGCTGAAACCGGCAGTCACAGTTCTCATCGATACGTACAATCACGAGCGCTTCATTGAAGAAGCGATCGTGAGCGTTCTGGAGCAGGATTTTCCAGCAGCGGAGGTTGATGTTCTTGTCGTGGACGATGGTTCAACCGACCGCACGCCCGAAATCGTAAAGAGATTTGAGCCACAGGTACGCTTGCTCCGAAAAGCAAACGGCGGCCAGGCATCCGCATTCAACGTGGGCATTCCGGAGGCACGAGGCGAAATCGTGGCGTTTCTCGACGGTGACGACTGGTGGGCCAAAGCAAAACTTAGTGTCGTCATGGACTATCTAGCCGCCCGGCCGCATATCGGCATCGTCGGGCACGGGATCTATGAATTCGATTCTGACACCGGCCGCACGAGCGCTACAATCCCCCAACACGATCGTGAAATCAGTTTCGACACAGTTTCCAATGGTAAGTTTTTCAGGCAGATGATGTGTTTCTTTGGCACAAGCCGAGTAACGATACGGCGGAATGCCCTTTCTCACGTGCTCCCGGTTCCCGAGTCGTTAGTGGTC
>JBAQGJ010000005.1:0-3657 GCA_049287725.1 Candidatus Acidiferrales bacterium
GGCGCGCGCATGATGGAAGGTGTCGTCAGCCTGATGCAGCTCGCGAAAGTTTCCGCGGCGCTCGGCCGCCTGGACGAAGCCAAACTTCCGTTCATCTCGATCCTCACCGATCCAACCACCGGAGGCGTCACCGCCAGTTACGCGATGCTTGGCGACCTGAATATCGCCGAACCCGGTGCCCTGATCGGCTTCGCCGGCCCGCGGGTGATCGAACAAACCATCCGCCAGAAATTGCCGGAAGGATTTCAGACCGCCGAATTTCTGCTCGAGCACGGCTTCCTCGACGCCGTCGTTCCGCGCAAGGAACTGAAGCCCTACATCAGCAACGCCCTCGATTTTTTCATCGGCTAGCCGCATGACGTACGACGAATCCGTTCGCGCGCTCTATTCGCTCGGCAGGGAATTAGCCGCTCCGCAACAGGCGCGCGTGCAGAAATTCGGCCTGGAAAATATTTCCATTCTTGCCCAGGAGCTCGGCGATCCGCAGCGTGCGGCTCCGTGCGCACATGTTGCCGGCACGAACGGCAAAGGTTCCACAGCCGCGATGCTCGAATCCATTTTGCGCACAGCGGATCTGCGCACGGGCTTATACACCTCACCGCACCTCGAGCGCATCAATGAGCGCATTCGCATCAACGGCGAAAGTATTTCCGACGAGGACTTCGCTGCTGCCTGGACCCGCGTTCATACGGCGATCGAATCGTTGATCGCTTCCGGCAAGCTCGCCGCACATCCTACTTTCTTCGAATGCGTCACGGCGATGGCCTTCCTCGCCTTCGCGCAGCACACCGTGGATTTTGCCGTCTACGAAGTCGGTCTCGGCGGCCGTCTGGACGCGACGAACATCGTAGTGCCCGAAGTCGCTGTCCTCACACCGATTGATTTTGACCACGAGAATTTCCTGGGCCATTCGATCGCGGAAATTGCCGCGGAAAAAGCCGGCATCATCAAGCTCGGAGCGTGGGTCGTCAGCGCTAGTGAACGGTTGGAGGCTCGCGCTGTAATTGCCAAGCGCTGCGCCGAAATGGATGCGCGTCTGGTGGAGCTGGACGCGACAGCGCACCTCGAGGAGATACAGGACCAGGAGGGGATTTACCGAGCAACTGCCGTGCTCACCCACTCGCGCAAAAAGCTAACGCTCTCCCCCGCTCTGCCGGGACGTTTCCAATTGCGCAACGCGCTCACCGCCGCCATCGCCGTCCGCCTGCTCGCCGAACGCGGATTCCCAATCAATGACGAGGCCATCGAGCGCGGCATTGCATCGGCGAAATGGCCGGGCCGCCTCGAACGCCTCGGCACCCATCCGGACACTTATCTCGACGGCGCGCACAATCCCTCCGGCGCGCGCGAGCTTCTCAAATTCTGGAACGAAAATTACGCCGACCGCCGCATTTTCCTGGTTTACGGCGCCATGCGCGATAAAGCCGTGGACGAAATCGCCGGCCTGCTTTTCCCCCACGCCGACA
This sequence comes from Candidatus Acidiferrales bacterium, assembly GCA_049287725.1. Taxonomy (GTDB): domain Bacteria; phylum Acidobacteriota; class Terriglobia; order Acidiferrales; family UBA7541; genus Palsa-295. The sequence continues at coordinate 1,467 of JBAQGJ010000005.1, forward strand.
CTGTGATTCTCACGGAACCCCGCCAGCCCCGCGCCGTTTCCGCTCCTTTGCTGGCCGAGATGACCGGCCATCACGCGAAAACTATTCTTGTGGTTCCTGACCCGGCGAAGGCGCTGGAAGCCGCGATCGAATTGGCGAATACAGTGAACGTGGTATTCGCCACCGGCTCGCTCTATCTTGTAGGCGATCTGCGAGCCTACTGGCACGGGCGTGTGCGCGCGCCGAGCGAGAACCGCGACGGCACTTTGCCATCCAAAACTGTGTAGATTTCTCCTGCAATCTATAGATAGCTCGTTCAATCCAGCAAAATCGCTCCGATTGAGCAAAAGTTGCGCCAAAATCGCCCATTCGGCCCAATTGCGACCACGATTTTAATCCCACCGCCGGACAGCGTTCCCACGCCCGCACGCATCCAAGTGTTTTTCTGGAGAAACTGTATGTTTAGTGAACAACTTCAGCATTTCCTGCGTTTATTCATGTAACGGATGGAACAAATCTGTGGCTCATGCGTCTAAGCAGTGTAATCGGGAGACCCCATATGAAGCGCGATGATAGAAGGCAAAAAGTGGAATCATTCGGCCGAGCGCCCGCATTGTTGTCCGGCGCGCTTCGCCAGTTTCCGAAAAAGATGTGGCTGTATAAACCCTCCGCTGATCGCTGGAGCATTCACGAAATTATTTTGCACCTCGCTGATAGCGAAGCCAGCGCGTACCTGCACTGTCGCCGTTTCATTGCCGAACCGGGCAGCCAAGTTCCGGAATTCGATGCCGCTCGCTGGGCCAGTTCGCTCGGCTATTTTCATCAAAGCACGCGCGAGGCGCTGGAGATAATCCGCCGTTTGCGGAAAATGACCTATCAATTGCTGGCCGCGCTGCCCGATCACGTCTGGGATCGCACCGTGGCTCATCCGCGCGATGGCGAGGTCACCTTGGAGCGTTGGGTGGAAATTCAGGAGCGCCACATCCCGCATCACATCGATCAAATGCGGGAAAATTTCGAAGGATGGCTGAAGACGCATCCTCCTCGCAGGCGGCCTTCTCCCGCGCGTGTTACAGGCATGCCCGGGCGTTTCGTTTCGATGTCCGCCGAAGGCATTTAGCATCGCTGCGGACATCAAAAAAAGGGCCGATCGCGTTGTTCCCCCTGCGCATCGGCCCGTTTCAAACCGCCTTGCGTGCGTCCGATCTCGTCCGCGACGTTTGCGCTCACGTTTCTCTAGTCTTCACCGTTTTCTCAGCGACGTTTTCTCGCCGCAAACAATCCGTCCTTGAAATGTGAACCATCACGTCCAAAACCAAACCACGCAATCCATCTCAGCCGAGGATTGCATCTGTTGCGCGGCTCAGATGCGGCTAGGTTAAACTGTGCCCGCCATGAGCCAAATTGATGAAGTTCTTGCCGCCAATGAAATCTACTCACGCACCCATGAATTCCGCAAACTGACTCCGCGTCCTGAGCGCAAACTCGCGGTCCTCACATGCATGGACACCCGCCTCTCGATTCGCATTCTGGGACTGAGGGAGGGGGACGCCCACATTATCCGCAATGCCGGGGGAATCGTCACGGACGACGCGTTGCGTTCGCTGATCGTTTCGCACTATCTGCTCGGCACCGAGGAATTCATGGTGATCAATCACACAGATTGCGGCCTGATGCACACGAGCGAGCAGGATCTCCGCGCCAGAGTCCAGAATCTCACCGGAACAGCGGCGGTCGCGCCCGCCTTTTTCTACGCATTTCAGAACATCGAAGAAAACGTCCGTCACCAATTGCAGAAGCTGCTCACTCATCCCTGGATTCCCAAGAGCGTCACCGTGCGTGGCTTCGTCTACGACGTCGCAAATGGACGCCTTCGCGAAATCGCGGGCGCCTGACCCGTTTACCAGCGCAATTTGCCAATATTGCCGCGCCTCACGCGCAATGGTAGGATGTGCACTTCATGAGCGCTGAAAAAGCCCCCAAGCCGCGCATAGGGATCCCCTATCGCACACGAAAAGAAGAACTTAGCAATAAGCGTGACGCCTACGACAAATACCTTGCAGCCGTAGAGGCGGCAGGCGCCGAACCAGTCGAAATCTCTCTTGGCCTCCCAACTCCCGAGCTGATGAAAATCGCGCAAGACCTCGACGCCATAGTTCTGCCGGGAAGCCCCGCAGACGTTGAACCCTCGCGTTTTCATGCCGCACGACAC
>JBAQGJ010000006.1:0-10741 GCA_049287725.1 Candidatus Acidiferrales bacterium
TCTTCCTCATCCACGTTTACATGAGCGCGATCCTCGAAGAGGGCAGCTTCGGTTCCATGATTCACGGCTATGTGACGCGCGCCTGGGCCTGGACCTTCCATCGCACGTGGTATTACGAGGTCGCCGGCAAATCCCGTCCGAAGCAATGACCGATGCGAAGTGGGACCGCCGCATCCGTCGCGCCACGGAGCTAACCTCAGCGCATCCGTTTGCCGCCGAAGGCCTCCGCTTTTACACTCGCATTGCCACCTTTCAGCGAAGTCTCTACGTGGACATTCAAAAAGCTCTGGCGGGCGCAGCGAAGGCTCCCGCAGACCGTCCCCTCCGCGACGAGCTGGACCTCTTTCTCCTCCTGCCAAAATTTTCCGGGTTTCTCTCCACTGTTCAGCAAGTTGCGCCACCACCCCTAGCGCGGGCTGCTGACGCATTAGCGCAGAAGGGGCCGGCGGCGTGGCAGCGCGTGATCGAAGATTTTTGGCACAGTGATCTGGATATGCCGCTCGTCCCGGCAGATGCACTAGAAGATGGTTCATCCGGCGGCCCCGCCGAGCCCGCCGTCTCCGATCGATTGCTCGCGTGGATTTTTCTCCAACCCTATGCCGAGTACCTCGCCGATTCGCGCGACCCCGAGCATTTGGATGGAACACCCTCGGCTTGTCCGCTGTGCGGAGGCAAACCGATCGTTGGCGTTTTGCGGCCCGAAGGTGACGGTGCGAAGAAATCGCTAGTCTGTATGTTGTGCGCGCATGAGTGGGCGTTTCGCAGGATTTATTGCCCTGCATGTGGAGAAGAAAGAGAACCGCAGATGGCGTTTTATTCAGCCCCGGAAATCGCCCACGTCCGCGTGGACGTCTGCGATACCTGCCACACGTATCTGAAGAGCATAGACCTGACCAAGATGGGCCTCGCCGTTCCAATCGTGGATGAGCTAGCCACAATACCTCTCGACCTATGGGCCCGCGAACACGGCTACGAAAAACTGCAAATGAATCTGCTCGGAACTTGATCAACCAAGAAGGACGCCTACTGCTGCCATCCGCCCCCGAGCGATTTGTAGAGTTGCACCAGGCTCTGGTACTCGTCGCCGCGCGCTTGCGCAAGCGTCAGCTCTGCGCTAAAAAGCGACCTCTGTCCGTCGAGCACTTCGAGGTAAGTGGTAATCCCGCCGCGATAACGTTCCAGCGAGGTGTTCACGGAATCCTGCAGGTCCTTTACGGTCGTCTCCTGCGCCACGCGCACTTCATAAAACTTTTGATATCCGATCAGCGCGTCGGAAACATCGCGGAAAGCCAGTTGAATTGCCTGCTTGTACGCGATCAACTCCTGCCGTTGCTCCGATTTTGCCAGTTTAAGATTCCCCGTTAGCGCGCCGCCCGTAAAGACCGGCTGCGTAACCTGCGCGCCGTATGCCCAAATACTCGTGTGCGAGCTCATCATGCTGGAGAATACACTGCTCCGCCCAAATGCGCCGCCGCCCGAGCCGGTCAGCGATATTTGCGGAAAGAACGATGCTTTGGCCACTCCGATTTCCGCATTGGCCGCTATCAGATTTTGTTCGGCCTGGTGGATATCCGGCCGGCGTTCCAGCAGTGCTGACGGCATGCCGGGCGGCACGGACGGAGGCATCGGCTGCTCTACCAGCGGGAGCCCGCGCTTGATGCCCTGCGGGTAATTGCCGAGCAGAATGCTGATCGCGTCTTCTTCTTGCCCGATTTGCCTCTCCAAATCCGGGATTTGCGCATTGGCCGTGTCCAGCACTTGTTCCGCTTGCAGCACATCGAGCTTCGTCGCCACGCCATGGTCCAAACGCAGGTTCGTCAGCTTGACGGCATCCTGTTGCGTTTTCACCGTGTCGTGGGAAATCTGCAATTCCAGGTCCAGCTGGAGCAACGCAAAATAGTCGCTCGCCACGTCACTCACCAGTGTCAGGATCACCGTTTGCTGGGCCGCCTGCGTGGCCAGCACTTGGGCCCGTGCTGCTTCGGTCTCTCTGCGCAACTTGCCGAATAAATCGAGCTGGAACGACGCGTCCGCCGTCAGCGCCAGGAAATTAGACTTCGATTGAAAATTCTGTTCCTTGCCCCCAGTGAAATTGGCGTCTCCTTGTACTTGCGGAAAAAGACTCGAGCGTGTCACCGCTAACTGCGCACGCGCGGCGACGATCCGCTCCGTCGCGGTCTGCAGATCGTAGTTTTGCTTTAGCGCCGTTTTGATCAGCTCTTGCAGAACAGGATCTTGAAACACCTGCCACCATGGCAAATCGGCGAAGGAAGCGGCCTGCGCTTCGGCTTGCGGATTCGGGTTGAAGTCACGATAAGCGGAAGGCGCCTGAACCATCGGCCTTTTGTAATTGGGCCCGACTTTGCACCCCGTGAACAGGCTCGCGGCAAGAATCGCCGCAACAATCATCGTCGTCCGTGCCACCTGCCTCGACCCCCCTTTGTAGTCACTTCGAGTTAGCCGCATTTCAGTCGCTCTCCGCAGGAGCAGGCCTGCCAGAGCTCCCGGCGGCCGGTGGCGCTTTAATCGCTCCGGCTGACCGGCTCGTTTGACCGGCGCCTGACCACTTCTCAACCAAATAAAAAATCGCCGGGACTAAAAATATGGCTATAAAGCTGGCTGCCAGCATTCCTCCGATCACCGTCGTTCCAATAATCTGGCGCGCCACCGACCCGGCTCCAGTGGCTATCCATAAGGGCACGCTTCCCAGGATGAACGCGAACGAAGTCATCAAGATAGGCCGCAGACGGATGCGGGCGCCTTGCAGCGCAGCGTCCACCAGCGGCTTGCCTTGCTCGTATTCGTCCTTGGCGAACTCCACGATCAAGATCGCATTTTTCGCTGTGAGCCCGATGAGCATCACCAATCCGATCTGCGCATACACGTCGCTTTCGATTTGCACCATGTATGCCGGATAGAACCACCCGGCGACCACGCGCCGCAACCACAGCGTCGCGAACGCGCCGAACACCGCCACTGGCGTGCTCAGCAGGACGCTGAAAGGCAGCGACCAACTTTCATACAGCGCCGCCAGAATCAGGAACACAAATAAAAGCGAAAACGCAAAAACGACCGCAGGCGACACGCCCTGCTGCGCCAGCTTTTCCTGAAACGACATGTCCTTGTAGTCGTAGCCCATTTCCCGGGGCATCGTTTTTGCGAATACTTCTTCGAGCGCATTCATCGCCTGCGCGGAACTGTAGCCCGGCGCCGCGCTCCCGACGATCTGTGCGCCGCGATATTCGTTGAATCGCATGGTGTATTCTGGCCCGATCTGGGGCGCGAATTTCGTCAGGGCGGAGAGCGGCACGTCGTCTCCCTTATCATTTCGGACGTAAAACTGGCCCACATTTTCCGCTTTCGTCCGGTATTGGCCCTCCGCCTCGATATACACCTGCCATTGCCGCCCGAACCGGTTGAAGTAGTTGATAAAATATCCGCCCATGAACGATTGCAGGGTTTTGTAAACGTCGCTGATGTTCACTCCCTGCTTGATCACCTTGTCGCGGTCCACCGTTACGAACTGTTGCGGCACGTCCGGTATATACGTCGTGGCCAGGAAACCGATCTCGGGACGTTTGCGCGCCGCGGCCATGAACGTGTTCAAATTCTGCGTGAGAAACGCCACGTCTTTCCCGGCCCGGTCCTCCAGAACAAACGTGAATCCTCCTGAAGTGCCGACCCCCGGAATTGCCGGAGGTGAAAAGTCGAACGCGACTGCTTCCGGCAGCTGGCTCAATTTCTGGTTCAGCCGCGTCTTGATCTCCTGGAACTGTTCTGCTCGCGACTTCCTTGCGTCCCAATCATCGAGCGTGACAAAGAAAAACGCGTTGTAGCTGGTGCGCACAAAACTCAGCAGGCTGAAGCCGATTACGCTCGTGGTGTACTTCACTCCAGGAGTGTCGGCCAGTATTTTCTCGATATCTCGCGCAGCTTGGTCCGTTCGTTGCAGCGAAGCAGCGTTGGGAAGCTGCAGGTTGATAAAAAGATAGCCTTGATCCTCATCTGGCAGGAAGCTCGAGGGCACTCGTGAGGCAAACAATGCCGCCGCTCCCGAGAACGCCACCAACAGCAAGAGTGCGATTACGCTCTTGCGGATCAGCGCGCCGGAAACTCGCACATAGCCTTCGGTCCCGCGCTCGAACACTCGGTTGAACCAGGCAAAGAATTTTGCCAGCGCTCCCTTGCTCTCCTCTTTCGGCCGCAGCAGAAGAGCAGACAGAGCCGGACTGAGAGTGAGCGCGTTGAAAGCCGAAAGGATGACGGAAATAGCGATCGTCACCGCAAATTGTTGATAGAGGCGTCCGGTGATTCCCGGAATAAAAGCCGTCGGAACGAATACGGCGGAGAGCACCAGCGCGATTCCCACCACCGGCGCCGTCAGTTCGTCCATCGCTTTAAGCGCCGCTTCCTTGGGGGAAAGCCCTTCCTCGATATGCCGCCCGACGCCCTCCACGACCACGATCGCGTCGTCCACCACCAATCCAATCGCCAGCACCAACCCCAAGAGCGAAAGCGTATTGATCGAAAAACCAAACAGCGGAAAAAAGACGAATGTTCCGATCAAGGCCACCGGCACCGCCAACATGGGAATCAGTGTCGCGCGCCAGCTTTGCAAAAAGAGGTACACAACGAGGATCACCAGCACGATCGCGATTGCCAGCGTCTCGACAATTTCCTTGATTCCGGACGTCACCGCTTTCGTCGTATCCAGCGAAATCACGTAATCCATGTCCTGCGGGAAACGCTGCTTCATTCCGGCGATCAGTTTTTTCACGCCGTTCGCCGCGTCCACCGCGTTCGAGCCCGGCAACTGGTACACGGCGATGATCGCTCCCGGCTTGCCGTTCAGCCGGCCCACCACGGTGTAGTCGTTCGACCCAAGTTCTATCCGCGCCACGTCCTTCACGCGCACAACTCCGCCATCCGGCGTCTCGCGAACGACGATTTGTCCGAAATCATCTGCGGAAATCAATCGTCCTTGCGCCCGCACCGCGTAGGTGTACTCCTGCCCTTTGGGAACTGGCTCGCTGCCCACTTGTCCCGCGGGGTTTACCGTGTTCTGCGCCTGGATTGCGTTGATGATGTCGGTAACCGTGATGCCCATCTTGCCCAATTGATCCGGCTTCACCCACAACCGCATCGCATATTGCCCGGCGCCGAAGATCTGCACATTTCCGATGCCGTTGATGCGTGTCAACGGATCATGAACATTGATGTACGCGTAGTTCGCGAGAAACGACGCGTCGTACGTCCCCTTGGGCGAGTACAGCGTGACCAGCATCAGCGGTGACGTCACCGACTTTTGCACCGTGATTCCGTAGTTGTTCACGTCCGCGGGAAGCTGCGAAGCGGCTTGCGTTTCCCGCATCTGCGCCAAAATCTGGTCCGTGTTCGGATCCGTCCTCACGTCGAAATCCACGATCATGGTCATGCCGCCGTTGGCCGTGGCGTTCAACGAGTACATGTAGTTCATGTGGTCCACGCCGCTCATTTGCTGCTCGATCGGCGTGGCCACGGATTGCTCCAGCGTCAGCGCATCCGCGCCGACGTATGTCGCTTGAATCTGAACTTCCGGCGGAGCGATATTCGGAAATTGCGCGACGGGCAATTCGATAATCGTAATGATCCCGATAATCACCGTAACGATCGAAATCACAATGGCAACAATCGGGCGGTTGATGAAAAATTTGGACATGGCCGCTACCTTGCCTCCGCCGTCGTGCTTTCCGGCACGTACGGTTTCGGGTTAACCTCCGCACCGGGACGCACCTTCTGCACGCCCTCGGCCACCACGCGGTCTCCCGGCTTCAGACCTTCGGTGATAATCCAATCGCTCCCAACGCGATCTCCCACCGACACGGTCTGGATGCTCACCTTATTTTCGTGATCCACCACGGCGACCTGATAGGCGCCTTGCAGCTCAGTCACCGCGCGTTGCGGCACCAGGAGCGCGTCTTTCTGGATTCGGACGGCTGTCCGAACTTTGCCGTAGCCTCCCGGACGCAGAATATTTCCCGGATTGGGGAACAGCGCGGCGAGCCGAATCGTGCCGGTACCTATATTTACTTGGCGGTCGGCAAAGAAAAACGTGCCCTCGCGCGCGTACGTTGAGCCGTTGGCCAATATCAGTTGGAGGCGCAAATTTTTGTCAGCCGCTTCCAAGGTTGTCGCCGTCGGGAACCGTTTGTTCCATTCGAGATATTCGCTTTCGCTGACGGTGAAATACACCTTGATGGGGTCTACGGTGGATACGGAAGTCACAATCCCGCTGCTCGGGCTCACCAGCGCACCCACCTGAAGCTGCGCCTGCCCGGCAATTCCGTCGATCGGCGCAACGAGGCGCGTAAAATCCAGGTTGATCTTGGCCGTTTCAACGGCCGCCGCGTCGGTTTTGATTGCCGCCTGAGCCGTAGCCACGCTGGCCTCCGCGGCCAGGTTATTCTGAACGGCATTGTCGAGATCTTGCTGGCTCGCTGCCTGCTCTTTGGCCAGCGGCGTGTAACGCTCCACGTCAAGCTGAGTTCTGCCTTGCACTGCTTTGGCATTGGCCAGATTGGCCGTGGCCTGCGCTAATTGCCCTTCGGCTTGATCAAGCGCTGCCTGGAATGGCCGCGGGTCGATCTGGAAAAGTAGCTGGCCCTCCTTGACGAACGCGCCCTCCTGGTAGCCCTGCCGCAGCAGGTAACCGGTCACCTGCGCTCTCACATCCGCATTTACGAACCCGTCGAGGGTGCCGATCCATTCGCCGTAAATCGGCACATCCTTCTGTGCAACCTGTACGACTTCCACCGTGGCTGGCGGCAGCGTCGCGGGACCTTTCCCGGCGCACCCAATGCTCGAAGAAACTACGAGTCCAATAGCCAGCGCGTGTGCCCACTTTGCGAAACACGCCCTCGGCACTTGAATCGACCCCGTTGCCATTCTTCCCTCCCGCGATGGTGCTTTTTCGGAATCATTCGACAGGAATGTGGTCGGACCTTGCTGAATGCCAGTCAGAATTCCCGATTTAGATCTCTGCCTTGCGAATCATACGATTCGCGCGCCTTCGACACAACAATCCGCCCTCAAAGCCCCCGGCATGCACCGAGCTTCCCCGGGGGAGTACTTGGAACCGAGCGAGTGCCGGCGCTCCTTTGCGCTTGACCGATAAAAGGAGCCGTGGCTCGCTTAGATGCGAGCCTCACCCGCTCGATTCACAAATAACGATCGCCGCAGATGTGTCGCTTGGAAAGAATAGCAAGCACTTGCTATTATTGTCGAGCGATGAAACCGGTACTCGATCCGCAAAATAGCCCCACCTGCCTGATGTCGCAGCTTACTCATACGCTGCGGCAGGAATTCACCACAGCGCTTGCGGATATGAATCTCACGGTTTTGCAGATCGAGATTCTCGCAGACCTCGCGACGGATAAGTCCCTCTCGACGGCCGATCTCGCGCGGCTCACGTTCGTCACTCCGCAAAATATGAGCTTGGCGATTTCCAGGCTTGCCGGCCGCGGTTACCTCGTCCGCCGCGCGCATGCCACGAATGCCCGCATCAATCGCCTCGCCCTCACCGCCAAAGGCAAGCGGGTTTTGTACAAAGCCGCCGCACGTGCTAAAAAAGTGGAAGCCGCAACGTTTGGCATACTCACGCCGCATGAGCGCTCCATCCTCTTGGGCTCTCTGCGCAAATGCCTCAGCCGATTCGAAAACAATCCAACGCACAAAGCCGTGCATCCCGTGCGACGGCGTGCCACCAACAATGCCACACGCCGAGCTCCAAAATCCCGCCAGTCGGCATAATCGCGCCAGCACCCACGCAGCACTTGCAACTTTTCGTTAGTCACTATAATGTAAGGGCCACTATCGCAATTATGCCGCCCGCTGCAGGCGGCGCACCAAGCGGGAGGACCGGTATCATGCGCCGCGCCAAGAATGCTCTGCGACGAGCGCCAACGTCCGAAGATGCCGGCACCGAAGCGCCCAAATCAAAGCGCGGCGGCCCTTCCTTAATAAAAGGCCAGGCGACCGGACTTCGCGAACGCAAGAAGGAACGCCTCCGCCAGCAGATCGTCGAAACCTCCCTGCATCTCTTCCGCCAGCGCGGTTATGAGAACACCCGCATAGACGACATCGTGCAAAGTCTGGAAATCAGCCAACCCACGTTTTTCCGTTATTTCCCAAGCAAGGACGCGGTCTTGCGTGAAGTCGGACGCCGCGCTTTCGCCCGCCAAGCCGAAAGCCTGAAATTAGAACTATCTTCCAAAGCCACCACCGAGCAACGCTTGCGCCGCTTCTACGAAAGCCTGGGAAATGTCACCGAGGTAGGTCGCCCGCTTTGGCAGGCCGTAATCCTCGCCGGCGCGATGGATCCGGTTCGCTCTCCGGAATTGCGCGGAGCGGAAGCGGTCGCCGTGAGCCTTTTGCGCGAAATTATCGCTGAGGGTCAAAAGAACGGCGAGATAACGCGCGATTTTCCCGTGGTCCACCTCGCTGAATTCATGGAAGGACTTTTCAACACGGTCGTCCGCCAATGGGCCGTGGATCTTACCGGACCTCACAAGCTCACCGAACGAGTGCGCAACGCGGTTGAATTTTTCCTGCGTGGCGCTCGGCCATAATCGGCAGCACCGCGATGAAAGCCGCCATCCTCCGCGAATTCAAAGAGCCGCTCTCCATCGAGGAAGTCGCGCAGCCAACACCCGGTGCCGATGAAGTCCTGATCGCCGTGGAAGCCTGCGGCGTGTGCCATTCGGATTTGCATCTAGCCGACGGCGATTGGCCCCAGCTAGTTCCCATCACTAAAAGACCGTTGATCCTGGGCCACGAAATAGCCGGTCGCGTAGTCGAAAAAGGCGCATCCGTCGAAAGTCTCAACGTAGGCGATCGTGTCGGAATTCCCTGGCTGCACTGGTCCTGCGGCGCGTGCGAATTCTGCCGCGAGGGCAATGAGAATCTCTGCGTAAAGCAAAAAATTACGGGCGTAACCGTGGACGGTGGCTACGCGGAATTCGTCGCCGCTCCGGCAACTCACGCCGTGAAAACTCCTGACGCACTTTCCAGCGCGGACGCCGCTCCTCTTTTTTGCGCCGGCGTCACAGTGTACCGGGCCCTGCAACACGCGAACATAAAACCGGGCCAGCGCTTGGCAGTCTTTGGCATCGGCGGCCTCGGTCACCTCGCCATACAAATCGCCAAGGAAATGGGAGCAATCATCACCGCCGTGGACGTCGCCGACGAAAAGCTCACGCAAGCCGCAACCCTCGGCGCATCGGCAACTCTGAACGCAGCCAATATAAATGTCGTGAAGGAATTGCGCCGGGTGGGCGGCGTGCATGCCGCGCTGGTCACGTCCGCCTCCAAAGCCGCCTACGACGCAGCGTTCAAATGCGTCCGGCCCACTGGAATTCTACTCGTCGTAGGACTTCCTTCCGAGCCGATCTACTTCGCTCCCATCTCGATGGCGGCGTCCGAGATTCGCATCCATGCCTCTTCCGTCGGCACACGTGAAGATCTGCGTCGCGTGCTGGCCATGGCGGCCGCTGGCAAGCTGCGCTGCCAGGTAGCATCGCGTCCCCTGGCACAAGCGAACGAAGTGCTAGCGGAATTGCGCCAAGGGACGGTCTCCGGACGCATCGTGCTCACACCTCGCTAAAAACCTCGGCGCCACGCCGGATTTGCGCCGGCGGCCGGTCTAAGAACTCCCCAGGCAGCGCCATCGATATTCCTGATGGGCCCCATCCGTTTTCGTGTTGACGTTAGTAACTCTAATGTGATACCTACACTCACAATTCGTGTGAACGGCAGGGGTGGCCGGGCATCGCCGATACCGCGAAGAGCCGTCTCCAAAAGTGTTTCAAGTGGAACTCAGAATGAAACACGCATCTCAATCTCGTTGCTTCGGTCCGGGTGCCGAACCGACGACGCCTCCTCGCGTCAGCCCGCGCCCATCGTCCCACAGCCCAATCTCAGAGGTGCCCGAAGATTCAAAAGGAGGAGCCATGAGAGCAATAATCTCATTCATAGGTGTCCTGGTTCTGATGATCTGTTCGCTGCCCGCGGTCCCGGCAGCACACGCCCAAGGTGTGGGCGATTCGGGCAGCCTCAGCGGCACGATCACCGATCCGTCAGGCGCGTTGATCCCCAAGGGATCCGTGACGGCTTTGGATGCCACTCACGGTGTAACTGTCACGGTCGCCCTGGACGCCAATGGCCAATATCGCTTTAGCAATCTTCCTCCGGGCATCTACGACGTCACCACGCAAATCCCCGGCTTTCAATCCGTAGTGCAAAAGGGTTTCGTCATCACCGTCGGGCAAGCCGCCAATCTCGATTTTCGTCTGCAGGTCGCGACGTCGACTTCGGTAGTGGAAGTTTCCGCCGCGCCGCCAGTCGTGGAAACCGAACGCGGCAGCCAGTCGAACACCATCACTCAGAATTACATCGAAGACCTCCCGATTGACCGCCGCGACTACCTCAACTTCACCTTGCTGCTGCCGGGCGTCTCCGATTCCACCCGCCTCGCGGACGACCAGGATTTTCGCGTCAAGCAGACTCCGCAAAGCGGCCTTTCGTTCTACGGCAGCAATGGCCGCGGCAATAGCGTCACGGTGGACGGCGGCGAAACCCAGGACGATGCAGGCGGTGTGCGCCTCACCGTCAGCCAGGACGCGGTGCAAGAGTTCCAGGTAAATCGCAGTAACTACGCGGCAGACCTCGGCGGGGCGAGCGGTGCTTCGGTGAACATCGTAACGAA
>JBAQGJ010000007.1:0-36582 GCA_049287725.1 Candidatus Acidiferrales bacterium
AGCGAATTGATGCCGCCGAGCGGGTCCTGCACACCCTGCCACAGGAAATAGCCCCACGCGCCGACCATCAACGCGCTGGTGACGAGAATCCCGAATGTCGAGCTCGATTTGCCGAGCGGCTTCCAGACGTGCCCGCCGAGTTCCTGGACCATGAAGCGGCCGACACGCGTGCCGGCATCCAGGACCGTGAGAATGAAAAGCGCTTCGAACATGATGGCGAAGTGATACCAGATGCTGAGCAAGCGTTCGCCGCCGATAGTGCCGCTGAAAATTTGCGCCATGCCCACGGCGAGTGAAGGTGCGCCGCCGGTACGGTCCAGCAAAGTATGCTCGCCAACGCGCTGCGCGAGCGACGACATGGTTTGAGGATCCAGCGCGAAGCCCCACGAACGTATCGTCGCTGCCGCAGCATCGGCTGTCTTGCCGACGATCCCCGCGGGGCTATTGATCGCGAAATAGACTCCGGGCTGCAGCGCGCATGCCGCTACCATGGCCATCACGCCGACGAAAGATTCCATCAACATCGCGCCATAGCCGATCATGCGCGCGTGGCCTTCGCGGAGGATCATTTTGGGAGTGGTGCCCGACGAGATCAGCGAATGAAAACCGCTGATCGCGCCGCAGGCGATGGTGATGAAGCAGAACGGGAAAATTTTTCCGGCGAAGACCGGGCCGTTGCCGTCCACGAAACGCGTGAGCGCGGGCATTTCGAGAGTGGGACGCACGATGACCACGCCGAAAGCCAACGCGGCGATGGCCCCGACTTTGATGAAAGCGCTGAGGTAATCGCGTGGGGCGAGCAGCAGCCACACGGGCAAGGTAGACGCTGCGTAGCCGTACGCGATGATGGCGAGCGCCAGTGCGGGCCCCGTGAACGTAAAGGCGCGCGACCAAGCCGGCGAGACGTTGACCCATTGTCCGGCGACGACCGCAAACATCACGAGCGCCACGCCACCGAGCGACGCTTCCAGCACGCGCCCCGGACGCAGGTAGCGCAAGTAAACGCCCATGAGCAGCGCGATTGGGATGGTCATCGCCAGCGTGAAAGTGCCCCAGGGCGACTCTTTCAGCGCTTTTACGATCACCAGCGCGACGACGGCGAGAAGAATGATCATGATTGCCAGCACAGCCAAAAGCGCGATCATTCCGCCGCGCTTCGAAACTTCCTCGCGCGCCATTTGTCCGAGCGATTTACCATTGCGGCGGATCGAACAGAAAAGAATCACGAAGTCCTGGACGCATCCGCCCAGCGCGGCTCCCACGATCAGCCACAGTGTTCCCGGCAAGTAACCGAACTGCGCGGCGAGCGTGGGTCCGACGAGTGGCCCCGGTCCGGCGATCGCTGCGAAGTGATGGCCGATGAGAACCCATTTATTTGTCGGCACAAAATCGCGTCCGTCTTCCAGGCGCTCGGCTGGAGTGGCGCGGCTGTCGTCAAGAGCGAGCACCTTCGCGGCGATGAAATTCGAATAAAAGCGATAGGCGACGAGATACGTGCAGACGGCGGCTATCACGAACCAGACGGCGTTGAGCGGCTCGCGGCGTTCGAAAGCAATGGCGGCGAGCCCACCGGCACCGGCCAGCGCGATGGCTGTCCACAGAAATATTTTCGAGAGTGATTTCATGCGGCGAATCGTACGCAAGGGTGGTGGACGCGTCAATCGAGAGTTGCTGCCAGTTTCGGGCATGCAATACGAGGGCGGAGCTTCTGCGACCGATGCAAAACTGGAGCTTCAGCGGCTAAAGCCGTACTTATCCGCTGCTGCTACTGTCGTGGCTAAAGCCACGACCCCCAAGGATTTCTTGACGTTCGGATAAACTCTTCAGGCGTAGGCTTGGCGGCAGGTTTCGTGTTCGCGGCAGGATTGCGGGCAATTCGTCTTGTCTATGAGGATGTAATTGTGGCAAGTGGAGCAGACTACGCCATAAATCGTTTCGCTGAACTGATCGTGGGTTGTGCTGGCGGTATGTGCTGCGCGAGCTTGTTCGCGGCTGATGGCCATGATGTCGGCTCCGGTTCGCTGACGGAAAACATTCTAGCTGGAATTGCGTGGCGACGCGAACACTGCGATAGCTGCTGCAAGAGTTAAACGGCGCACACACCTGACTACCCGGCTGCACCATCCGGCGCGGAGATCTCTCCGCTTCTTCCGCGCCGGTGGGCAGGTTCGTCTTACATGCCACTTCCGATGTAGCCGTTCTCCGCGGTGATCAGGCCCATCTTCGGCATTTCGGTCTTCACCTTTACCGGTTCAAGAGCCGGCTTTTTTGCACTCTTAGCAAGGAACACCAGTTCATATTGATGCTTGAGGTTGTAGGTTATATCTTGCAAATACGGAGTGATATCCACCGGAGCGCCGTAAGCGAGGTAGTAAGTGGCTCCGCCGGTTCTTTGAGCAAGCACGTCCAGACCGGTTTGCGCCAGATCGGTGCGGAACCGACCGCGACCGAGGCGTCCTGATCCGGGCGCGTAAATTGAGTAGACGATAAATCCACCTCGTTGCGCTTGATTAGCGGCCGCGTCGAGGTAGGGATTATTGAATGGATCGTTGAAAAATCCTCCGCCCAGAGGATCGGTTCCGCTGGTGATCATCAAGATCTCGCGACGATCTTGGGTCGCCGGCCATTTCTTCATCAGGTCCGAGAGCGCGAGGTAAGGGCTGGTGTATCCTGCCGAAGCCCCGATCGGCAACCGCAGCGCCTTTCCGACCAAGGCACGGTCCGTCGTCAAATTTTGAGCCGTGAACACCGCGCCATTCCGCATATAACCGACGCCGATAGCCGTCGAAGCTGGTTGTTCGTCGACGAAGTCCTTTATGGTGCGGAATTGCAAGGCGAGGCTGTCTCGCGAGGTATCGTCAATCAAAATGAAAAGCTGCAGCCCGGCGCGGTCTCCTTGTAGCGGGACCCAACTTGTCACCGTACCCAGCTTGCCCTTCTGATACACCTTTACATCATCTGCCGCGAGCGGCGGAGCTTGCGTGCCGTGGTGCGGCTTCGCCGTCACGACCAGGCGCACAGATACATCGGTTGACGAGCTGGCTTGCTGGGCCGAGGCCGGTGTCGTTGCGAGGATCGTGCCGAGAACCAAACCGAACATCACTCCCAAACCTACGGCGTGTTTCGTTATTGAGGTTTTTATCTTACTTGCGTTTCGCATTCGCTTCGTCCCTTCTCTCGGAAGCCGAGAGCTTCGACTGGCGTTGGTCTCATTCGTGCCGAGGCCTAGATGGCGCCATCCGACTCACAACGTCGCTGCCCCCAATTAATAAGACGCTATGTCGAAGGTGCAGGGTACGGGCGCGCATGCCGCTAACTAGCAGATTGTACGGTACTTATAAAGGCGGTACTTTTGGATGATCAATGGGTCAATGCGTTCAGGCGATTCGGGGCGATGTTTGAGCGTGCGATGGTGCATTGGCTTCACGTGCTCTAGGGACAGTTATTGATTCGTGGGAGTCCTCGGAACCGTGCATTTCTGGCCGGTGATCATCGACGGAAAACGAATCCGCTCGTCAGAACATCGCTAGTCGGCTATCCCTGATCGACAAGTCTGTGCTAATTTTTCGCCTGCCCGCATGGGAATTTGGGGTTCAAAGGAACGTATGAAGAAGATCGCGTGGATGATGCTCGTATTCGCGTTTGCGGCGGGTGTGCGTGCCGCTGCCGATGATGAAAAGAAGCCAGAGTCCGCCAAGAAAAATCAGTGGACGCCGGAGGACGTCGTCTACCAGGAGGATGCCGGACAATTCCGGATTTCGCCGGACGGGAGATTTGCGCTGTGGGTTAAAGGGACGGCGGACAAAGACAAAGATCTACGCGTGGGCAATTTGTATCTTTCGAATCTGACTGATGGGAAGGTCATGCAGCTCACCCGCGGAACGGATGAGATTTCCAATCCGCGATGGTCGCCTTCGGGAGAAACGATCGCGTTTCTAAGCAGCCGCGCGCTTCCAAAGCCCAAGCCGGATACAGGCTCTACGCAAATCTGGTTGATGAATAGCGCCGGTGGAGAGCCTTGGCCGGTGACGGAATCCGAGCGCGGAGTCCAGCAGTTCGAATGGCTCAACGACGACACGATTCTGTTCAGCGCGGAGGAAGATCCTTCGCTTTACGAGCGGCAAACCAAGGAACGCAAGGACGATTCGAACGTGGTGGACGACACGGCGCACGCGGCGCCGGTGCGCTTGTTCAAGCTTGCGGTGAAGGACAAGAAAATCACGCGGCTGACGGACAACGAAGATTGGATCCTGGATTTTGCGGTGTCGCGCGACAAGACAAAAGCCGTGGCTGTGGCTCGCCGGGAATTGAGTTATGCGTGGGACCAGAAAATTCCGCCGGCCACGTACATCGTGAATCTGGCCACCGGCGATCGCACGCAAATCTTCACGAATGAGCGAATCTATCCGGACACGATCGAGTGGGCGCGCGATAATTCGGGCTTTTACGTCGACGCCCCATATTCCACTGACCCGCGCTTTCTGACCGCCACGGTACAGAAGGTTTATTTCTACGATTTGGGGGCGGCGAAAGAGGTGGAAGTGAATATGGACTGGGATCGCGGGCTGGCGCGTTCGCTGCAAGCGACGAACGACGGTTTCATCGCGCTGCTGGCCGATGGCGTCTACACGAAGGCCGCACGCTTCACGCGCCACGGCGCCACCTGGTCGCGCAAATCCATTTCGAGCGATGACGAGCGGCACTATTTCAGTTTTGAGTTGGGTGACGACGGCAAAACGCTGATTTATGAATATTCCACCGCCAGCGTGCCGACGCAATTCTTCCGCGCGCGACTGGACGGCACGAAGATTTCCGCACCGCTGCAAATTACCGACCTGAATCCGGGCTTCAAAAATAAAACGATCGCGAAAACCGCAGTGCTGCACTGGAAAGGTGCGAACGACGATGACGTCGAAGGCCTGCTCTATTTCCCGGACAATTATGAGGAAGGGAAAACCTATCCGCTGATCGTTGCGACTCACGGCGGCCCCGCCGGCGCTGACCATGACCAGTGGACCGAACGCTGGGCCTACGCGCCGAATCTGATGACGCAACGCGGCGCGTTCGTCCTTAAAACGAATTATCACGGCAGCACTGGATACGGGCTCAAGTGGGTCGAATCCATCTGCTGCGGCAAATACTACGAACAGGAAATTCCGGATATCGAACGCGGCGTGGACAATTTGATTTCGAAGGGGCTGGTTGATCCGAACAAGATTGGCGCGCAGGGTTGGTCGAACGGATCGATTTTATCCATTCAACTGACGGTGACGGATCCGGATCGCTACAAAGCCTTGTCCGCCGGCGCGGGAGACGTTGAGTGGTTCAGCGACTGGGCCAACGTGGATTTCGGCGAGTCGTTTGACAACTACTATTTCGGAAAGTCGCCGCTCGAAGATCCGCAGCTTTACCTCGAGAAATCGCCGCTCTTCAAAATGGATAAGGTAAAGACTCCCACGCTGATTTTCTTTGGCACGATTGACCGCCAGGTTCCCACGGAAGAAGGCTGGTCACACTATCGCGCGCTGTATTCGATCGGCAAAGCGCCGGTGAAATTGATTTTGTTTCCTGGTGAAGCGCATGGACCTCGAAAGCTGACGCACCAATTGCGCAAGTTGAACGAAGAGGACGCCTGGTTTGATTTGTATTTGTTCAAGACCAACAAGCCGGAAAACGAAGCGCTGAAAAAGGGTTCGCCGCTGGATGTCGCGCTAAAGCGCCGCGACGTGCAGAAGTCCGGCGCGCTTTACGGGGCTACGTTTCGTCCGCCTGCTGCTGCGGAGAACCCCGCGCCCGAGGTGCTGATTCCAGAAACCGTCAAGCGTGGAAGCATCGAGATTGGGCGGTTCGAAGTCACGCGCGCGCAGTACGCGGAGTTCGACAAGGACTATAAATTCGCCGCCGGAACGGAAAATTATCCGGCGAACGGAATCACTCTGGAACAAGCGCAATCCTATTGCAAATGGCTGAGCGACTTGACGGGCGAGACGTACCGGTTGCTGAAGGAAAGCGAAACCGCTGACCTATATAAAGCGCGCAGCGGAGAGAACACCCTCGATTACTGGGCCGGTTATTCACTGAATCCTGACGATGCACAAAAGCTCGAGGATAAAATTAAGGACTTGCCAGGAGATGCGCCGCTCGTACGAGAAGTTGGAAGTTTTGCGGCGGAAGGCGACGAGGGCGAGGAACTCGTCTTCGATCTTGGTGGCAACGTCGCGGAGTGGGTGGTCGCGGCGGATGGCACAGGCAAAGCTGAAGGCGGCAGCGCCGATCGTCCGTCCGACAACAAACTTGGATATCACCCCGCGGACGCGGCGTACACGGGTTTTCGGGTCGTTCACATCGCTCCGCCCGCGCAGGTGGCTGCGCCTATGCCCGCGCCGCCTGCGCAATAGTCGGCGCTGGGCCAGATTGGCCCTTGCGGCGAATGCCTACAGCGACATACGCTCGACGCATGAGCGAATTCACTCCCACCAAGCGCACAAAAGTGCAGCGCCTGCCCGACCGCGGAAAGTACGATCGCGATACGGTCTTCTCGATATTGGATGAAGGATTTGTGTGCCACGTGGGTTTCGTCGTGGACGGCCAGCCATTTGTGATCCCGACGAACTACGGCCGCATCGACGAGACGCTGTATCTGCACGGCTCGTCGGCCAGCCGGATGCTGCGCACGATTTCAGAAGGTGTTCAAGTCTGCGTGACCGTTACGCTGGTGGACGGGCTGGTGCTGGCGCGTTCGGCGTTTCATCACTCGGTAAATTACCGCTCGGTGGTCATCCTAAGCCGCGCGATGCCGGTGGAAAGCGCCGATGAAAAAATGCGGGCGCTCGAGGCGTTCACCAATCACGTGGTTCCCGGGCGCTGGAAGGATATTCGTCATCCGACGGAATCGGAGTTGAAGGCGACTTCAGTGCTGGCGCTGCCGCTCGAGGAAGTTTCAGCGAAAGTGCGTGTCGGGCCGCCCAAGGACGACGAGGCTGATTACACCTTGCCAATCTGGGCGGGCGTGCTAGCACTTCCGGTGGTCGCGGCGGCGCCGATTTCAGATCCGCGCTCGATCCCTGGCCTGGAACCGCCTGCATATCTGCGAAACTATTCGCGCAATGGCCGACACGCCAAATAGACCGCGCTCGCGCTTTGAATTAATACCCGGTCAGCTCGCACGATCCAGCGCATTGTCTGGCGTTGTTTTCTGCGCTTTGCTTCTTTCGCTTCTCGCGACGGCTGGCGCCGCGCAGCAAGAAACGCGAAATGCCGCGATCGCGGGATTCAGCAGCGGATCCTACCGCAGTTCGACCGGCGAGCCGATGCAGTACCGCCTGTTTGTTCCCGCTGACTATGATCCGCGGCAGAAATATCCGATTATTTTGTGGCTGCACGGCGCGGCGGGGCGCGGGTCGGACAATGTTTCGCAGCTTGCGGGCGGGAATTTTGCCGGGTCGCACATCTGGACCACGCCAGGAAATCAGGCGAAATATCACGCGTTCGTGCTGGCGCCGCAGGTAGACGCGACCAAGGGTTGGGCGCGTCCACATACCAATACGCCGCCGGTGTCAATTCGGCTGGCGCTCGAAATTCTGGACACAGTGGCGAAGAGGTACAACATCGATCGTGCGCGCGAATACGTGGTGGGGCAGTCCATGGGCGGTGAAGGAGTGTGGGCCGCGCTTTCGATCGCGCCTACGCGCTTTGCCGCGGCGATTGCGTTGTGCGGCTACGGTGATGCTTACATGATTCCGCGCGTCGCGAAAGTGCCTGTGTGGATTTTTCAGGGCGAGGAGGATCCACTGGTGCGTGTAAGCCGCGCGCGAACCTGGGTTGCAGAGTTGCGCAACGTCAGCGGAACGCCGAAGTACACGGAATACCCGGGCGTCGGACACAATGCGTGGGATGTTGCGTTCAAAGAGCCGGGGTTGGCTGCTTGGTTGTTTTCAAACGTGCGAGGCGGGTTAAACGGGGAGCAGCGGCCGGGTTTCTAGTGGCAGCCGCAGCCACCGCCTCCGCAACAGCCGCCGCCACCTCCGCCGGTGAAGCCGGTCGGCGTGGACTTGGCGCCGTTGGCAGGCGCGGCGAAGACGGAAAGCTGGATCGTGTGTTTTGAGCTCGCGCATTTCGGGCATGTGATCGGCGTGCTCTGGTTCATCACGATGCGCTCGTAGCGCTCGCTGCAATCATCGCAAACGTATTCGTAAATCGGCACGTGTGGCTCCCTCGCATTCGGAAAAAAAGCAGATCCCTCGCTCCGCTCGGGATGACAGCCGCCGGTTAGCAGCCGCGCTTCAACAATCATCCATTGTAACAGACGAAAATCCGCAAATAAAAAAGCAACAGCCCCGGTTTTGGCCGGGGCTGTTGGACAGATGTACCCTGCGGAGGTGATTTTGAGTTAGTCGCCGGCTATCGCGGCTTCTGCTTCGTCGACCTTGGCGGTGCCGTTGCCGTTCGCGCGGCCATTGCCGTTTCCATTGGCCGGAGCGATCTGCACGGGCTTCACGTTTGCGCCCGGTACCGCGCTCAGGATCTGCTGCATGGAACCGATCTGCACCACGGGCTCGCTGGACTTCTTCAGCACCAACTCCTCGTAAATCTTGCGAACCTTCGCGGCCTCTTCGAGCGCCTTCTTGCGGCGGATGCGGTCTTCTTCGGCCGCCGTCAGAGGAATGTCGTGTTCGAGGTGGCGAACGCGCGCGGCATCTTCGGAGTCGATGCGGAGCGAGTGCTCGTAGCTCTCCAGATTGACTTTCTTGCCTTTCGCGAAAATGTCGTGCTTGCCGTGTTCCTTGTACCACTGCGCGACGGTCGCGTTCTTGTGCATGTTCTCGATGATTTTGCGCCAGCCCACGCCCGTGTTGTACGCGCAGAAGGAAATTTCACCCTGCTGCGTGGCGTAGGGAATGATGCACATTTCGGTGCGGCGGAAATCGTAGTTAAAAAGATCCTGGAACCACATACCAGCGATAAAGAGGAAGTTCCATGGATCTTCGGCGCGGCGTTTCATGGCGTCTTCGTAGGTGCGATCCGGCGCCACTTTGCCGTATTTCTTGTCGGAGTTCTTGGAAAGCGCCCAGGTCTTATCGAACTTTTTCCAAAGGTCCTTGAGCCGCAAGCTCGGGGGCGCCTGGAAGGGGCTGTAATTCTTCAGCAGCGCCATCGCCATCATGAAGTTGGAGAAATTCTTGCCGCGCGCCGCGTCGGTGATGGCCGCAACGTCGCGAGTGAGCCCCTGCGCGTCCAGAAAGCGTGGAACCGGCGCCCACTCTTTGGTTTCCTTGTTGATCATCAGCGCGGTGCCGACGCCGCAATTCGGGTGGCAGCCGCACGAGAGCGAACCCCACTGCGAATCAGGACCGTGCACCAGGTCCGAAAATCCCGCAAATGTGCTGATGAAGGAAATCGGGAACCAGTCGCGGGTTGGCTCGACTTTGCCTACCTGCGCGCTGACGTCCTGAGCCAAGTGCGAAAGCGTATAACGCTGCCGGATGCGGCGCTCGGGAGTAATTTCCTCGTCACGCCCGGTGAAGGAAACGGGCTGGAAAGAAACGAAGGAAATTTTCTTCGGATTTTCCATCGCGAACTTCACGATCGGTCCCACTTGATCGTTGTTCACGTTGTTGACGATGGTCGTCACCAGCACGATTTCAATGCCGGCTTCGTGCATGTTCTCGATGGCGCGGAGCTTCACGTCAAAGAGGTTGCCCACTTGGCGGTGGCTGTTCGCGTCGTTGCCGATGCCATCGAATTGCAGGTACGCGTAACGCATCCCGGCTTCGAAGGCTTGCTTGCAGAACTCCTTGCTCTTGGCGAACTCGATTCCGTTGGTCGCGGCCTGCACGCTGTTGTAGCCGACTTTGCGCGCGAAGCGTACGGCATCCAGAAAACGCGGATGCATGGTGGGCTCGCCGCCGGAGAACTGCACGGACATCTGCCGGCGCGGCTTGATCTTGGTGGCGTTCTCCAGGATTTCCTGAATTTCCTCCCAGCTCAGTTCGTGGACGTAGCCGACCTGGTTCGCGTCCATGAAGCAGGGATCGCACATCATGTTGCAGCGATTCGTCAGGTCCACGGTGAGCACGGAGCCGCGGCCGTGACGAACGGTGCTCGAGCCGTGGCGATGCAGACCTTCATCGTTGTGCGCCGGAATATCGCGGCCCGGGAAATTCTTCTCGATCCACTCCAGAAACTTTGAGTCCACGGCCATCAAGTCTTCATACTTACCGTGGATGGGGCATTCCTTCACCATCCAGACTTGGCCGTCGCGTTCGATGATCTGTGCCTTGATTTCGCCGACCTTTTCATGAACCAGATCGGTCCAGTCCTTCGTGCCGTTGAGGATCAGGTCGCGCGCTTCGCGCACGCAATCGGGACAGAGAGAATCCGTGGTGCGCGGCCAGCCGAGCGTGGGCTTGGACTTCTCCCAGGATTTCAGCAGTGGCTTGTCGGACCATTTCGGAGTGAAGGAAGGATTCGGCTTGTACTTATTAAAGAACTGAATGGTGTTATAGGTGACGGTCGCAGTCTTGCACAGCGCCCAGTCAAACGATTTCCAAACTTTTGTGCCTACGGTACTCGCCATAAGTGCACCTTTCCCTTTCGAGCTTCGCCTCAGAATGTGCTGATGAATCCCCCGGAGCCCGGACCCCAGCGAGCGTCCACACGCCCGCAAGCGGTTACAGTACCAGAGTTTGCATGGTTTACCGGGGGCCGTCTACGGAGGTGCGTCCAAAGGTACAATTTAGGGGTTAAACGGTACCCCAGCGCAGGCAATGGGCGGGATTCCGGACGAAGGTACCGGCCACAAAACGCCAATTCGAGGAGACTTTCGCCGCCGCCGCTCGTTCGCCGCGTCCCGGTTTGACCCTGTCGCGGCGACGGTGCTCAATCCAGGTTCAGCGGCGTGCGCAACACGCCGATCGCGAAATGTGCCAGGTGCGGGGCGTCGTCGTCGAGTTGGATCCACCTGACCACGCAATGGTCCTTCAAATACTGCGAGACTTTCGCTTCGCCGATGCCCAAATGCTCCGCGAGCTTCGTCTTCAGCCCGCTGTCGAACGCAGGGCGCCCGCCGCGCGCAACCTTGGTGGTGCTTCGTCCGCTGCCGCGCGCAAGATTTCCCAGGCCGACGCGCAGCGTCTGGCACGCTTCTACATAATAAGAAGTAATCTGATCTGAATCCGAGAGGAGGAATACGCCCGGACCCGCAGGCGCGGACTCCAATTCATCGAGACGATGCAGCGGACTGGCAACCAGCCTGCGCAGCATGGACTCAAGCTTGGACATACGCGAAGCGAGCGCCGGATCGCCCGCGCGGCCATGCGCGGTCCGTTCGGAAGGCAGCATCGGCGCGGCAGATTCGCTCTGCGCGCTGCGATCCATTTCTGGCTTGGCGCCCATGGCAGCCGTGGGCACAGGCTCGAATGATTCCGCACGTGGTGCCGGGCTCGGTGTCTGCATTCGAGGCGTTTGCGGGCGCGGTTGCGCTGCGTGCATTCCCGGAGCAGATGGCGAAGAGGGATTCGCAAACGCTTGCGATGGCAAGCCTGGAGC
This sequence comes from Candidatus Acidiferrales bacterium, assembly GCA_049287725.1. GTDB lineage: Bacteria > Acidobacteriota > Terriglobia > Acidiferrales > UBA7541 > Palsa-295. Next base: position 11,548 of record JBAQGJ010000007.1, read on the forward strand.
GACTGGACCTTTGCGCCGGCGTCCGCGGCCACCGCGACGTCCCCGGCGGCGCTTCTTCTTGCCCGTGGCGTCGCCCGCGTCCGCCGCACCGGCAGTTGCATGTGATTCCGCGCTGGACGATGGCGCTGACTCCTCTTCCGTATCGTCGGCCGAATCTTCACCCGAAACTTCTCCCAGCGCCAGCCGCGATTGCGCTTCATCGGGATCGTCCGAGTGCCCGCTGGCGCGGCTTGCTGCCGGTTGACCGGCGCTCTCCGGCACGAAAATCGGTTCCGCAGTGGGCTTCGCTCCGGGTTGGGGCAACGGAGCGCCGAGACGGGTCAATGCTTCTTCCGCTTTTTTCTTCCAGTCCGCTCGGCGGAATCGTTCCGCGGCGATCGTAAACCACTTCACGGCGTCCTCATTTCTTTCGGCTTTTTCTTCGACGACACCGAGCTCCCAGGCGACCATCGCGTCGCGGGTGCGTTGGTACAGCTCGGAAAGTTTCGCTTTTGCGTCGGCGCTGTTCTTCGCTTTGCGAATACGCGCCTGAATTTGCCGCCAATCAGCCATGGCGGGCATTGTAACAGCCGATTAAGGGATAGGCCAAGCAAAGGAACGTTGCACGCCCTTGCGCCCGGGACACGCTGTTAGTGGCATCATGGCGGCATGGATTCAGTCGCACGGACACTTTGGGTTTGCGAACAAGCACGGGGATTGGGGTTCGACTTGTGCGGCGTCTCGCCCGCAGACGCTTTCGCCGAGCTTGCACTCTACTCCGAGTGGCTCGAGCGCGGGTACGCCGGCGAAATGGGATACTTGCGCGACGCACGTCGCACAGATCCACGCTTGGCGCTGGATGGAGCGCGCAGCGTGATCGTCGTCGCGCTCAATTATAATTCCGCGCAGCCGTATTCCACCGAACAGGCTGCGGTGCCGAGCGATGATGCGCCGCGCGGCTGGATTTCGCGCTATGCCTGGGGCGACGATTACCACGATGTCCTGCGCGAAAAGCTTAACGCGCTCGTGACGCGCATGCGCAGCGAGTGGCCGGAACCCTTCGAATCGCGCGCCTATGTAGATACTGGTCCGATCGTTGAACGCGTGGCGGCGAAATATGCCGGCCTGGGCTGGCTCGCGAAAAATACCTGCCTGATCAACGAAGAACTCGGCTCGTGGCTTTTTCTTGGCGTGATCCTCACCACGCTCGAGCTCGCGCCGTCGCTGTCGCAGGACGAAACGCCCGCCGCTGATTTGTGCGGCAATTGCCGTTTGTGTCTAGATGCGTGTCCCACGCAAGCGTTCGCCGCGCCATACGTGCTGGACGCGCGAAAATGTGTTTCGTATCTCACGATTGAGTTGCGCGGAGCGATTCCCGAAGAATTGCGGCAGCAAATGGGCAGCGCCGTAATTGGCTGCGACATTTGCCAGGACGTTTGCCCGTGGAATCGCAAATCGCCCGTGACGCAGCTTGCGGCATTCCAGCCGCGAGCCGTGGAAGCGAAAAGTGAAAATGGAAAAGCGAAAATGGAAAATGGCGCGACGCTGTTCGCGCCGGAGCTCGAGTGGCTGGCCGCGCTCTCGCAGGAAGAATTCAGCCAGATTTTCCGCGGCAGTGCGATCAAGCGAGCGAAATGGCGTGGGCTGGTACGCAATGCCTGCATCGCGCTCGGCAATTCACAACTGTCGCGGGAGTCTGAATCTCGCGCGCGCATAGCGGCCTTGCTCGAACGTCTCGCTGATTCGCCGGACGAAGTCATTGCCGAGCACGCACAATGGGCACTCGCCCGGCTACACGCGTCACTTGCCCCCAACGATTGACTTGCCGATTCGCATTCCTATAGCTTAGCGGCGCGACACTTCTTCTCAGGTTCGCTGGGGGCAATCGTATGAGTTTCTCTCTACTCGCAATAGCGGCGCATGCGCTTGAGCCGCATTTCAGTTTCCCGCAAGGACCGGTGACGGAACTGATCATGCTGCGCTGGCTGCATTTCATTTTCGGCATTATCTGGATTGGGCTGCTTTATTTTTTCAACCTGGTCGGGTTTCCCACGATGAAGCAGCTCGATGGTCCGGTCCGCGCGAAAGTGTACCCGGTGATGATGACGCGCGCGATGAACTGGTTTCGCTGGTCGGCGCTCATCACGGTGGTGGTGGGCCTGCGCTACTACTTCACGATTCTTTCCGCCGACGCGCAAAATTCCGGAAACCCATCGCTCGCGCTGCGCTGGTTCGGCTGGTGGATGCTGGTGTGGCTGATTGCGTACGCGCTGATTTACCAGTTCCAACTGCCGAGCAAAGGCACCCTCAATAATCCGTGGCTGCGCACGATTGCAATCTCGGTGATCGTCATCGCCGCATCCTGGCTCATCCTCGATCTGAATGGCGGCTCAGAAGTTTCCAACGCGCATCTGTGCATCAGCGTTGGCGGCGGAATAGGGTTTCTGATGCTGATGAATACCTGGGGCGTCGTTTGGCGCGTCCAGAAGAAACTGATCGCATGGACGCGTGCAAGCGCCGAGCAAGGCACGCCCATGCCGCCGGAAGCGGAACGGTTGGCCCGATGGGGCTTCCTGGCCTCGCGCGTGGGCCTCTGGCTGTCGTTCCCGATGCTCTTCTTCATGGGCGCGGCTGAACACTATCCGTTCTTGAGCAGTATTGGCCGTTAATGTTGCCGATGGACGTGCGATGTACCCATTCGTTAGCGTAACGCGTCCTTACTAACAGCACACTGGAGACCGCCATGAACTCACGCTCCCGGTCTGTCCCTCCCACGTCACGCTTTACGCTCGCTGCTGCAACGATTACCGCCATAGCCTCCGCAATGCTGATTGCAGCGCCCGTTCTGGCATATCAGTATCCGCTTTCGACGACCGACATTCGTGACGCCTACTTTATGGGCGCGCGGAACGACGACCTGACCGCAGCATTTTTCGCGGATTATTCCAAGCATCTGCCGGCGCCGCAAAGTGGTCCTGACGTGGACCAGATCACGATAGACACGCCGTACACGCAGATCGTTCAGCGGTCGATGGGCGCGGTCAACTACAATTCCGTGGAAGCTGTCGAAGAATTTGACGGCAAGCCGATGATATTTCGCGTGTTCGTGCGGTTCTATTTTACCGACACCTATACCCCCGCGCCCTTGCCGCATGCGGACGGTATCTCCTTGGCCCCGCTGGCTTACCCGGACTTCTGGAACGACTTCAAGGTGCGGCTGATTCAGGATAAGGAAATACCTCCAAAATCGGTGCGCGGTGCACCGATTTATCCGATGTTGACCGACGTTGACGGTCCTCCTCCTCCGCCCATCGGAGGAACGATCGAAGTGGACTACGATCCGGCGAAGATCGACACCGCCGACGCGACAGTTGAAGTGCTCACACCAGATGGGCAAGACGTCCAAGTGCCGTTTGCTCTCGGCCGGCTCAAATAGGTGTCCACATGCCGGTTTCTGCTAGCAGCACGCTGGAGGCTCTCGTGAAAGCACCCGTTCGCTACCGGCTAGTGTTATTTCTCGCGGTCATCGCGATTGCGGCAATTGTGCTTCCCGCGTTTGCATACCAATATCCACTTTCGGCCACCGACATTCGCAACGCTTATCTGCTCGGCTATGCAAAGGATCAAGAAACATCCGATTTTTTTGCCCAGTACGTGCGCCAGTTTCCGGCTCCCGATTCAGGTCCGCATGTCGCCACGATAACAATCAAGACGCCGTACGCTCAGGTAGCCGAGTTGGGTAAATCCGCCGCGGACGCCGATGTTCAGAGCGCCCAAGACGAGTTTGGCAACAAGAACGTACCCTTGCTGATTTGCGTGGAGGTTGATTTGACGGCCACGTATCCGGACCCAACGTCCTCGAACCCTGCTACGATCGGTTATCTGGTGCCTGATTTCCAGCATGACTTCAGAATTCAGCTCATTCAGGACGGCAAGGAAATTGAAGCGCAGTCAACCCGCGTGTATCTGCTCCCCTACGGTACAAGTTCCAACGATACTGAAATCTCCGGCGCTATCATCGAGTTGAAGTATGACTTGGACAAGGTCAATCCTGACGAAGTGACTGTGAAAGTGCACACCCCGGATGACCAGCACATCAAGACGGATTTTGATCTGGGAAATCTTCGCTAAGTGTACATGTCGGCGTGGTGCCGAAACCCTGCCGTCTTGTTCGCGGCTGCCTGCGGGTTGCGAAGGAATCACGATCTCCAGCGCAATGTAACCGGCCCTGCCATCGGATGACGCATTGCAGTGCCGCTGCGTTGTGATTCCTGGTAGGCAGCTTTCAGCTCGAAATACCAACGCGCCTGCCGGTCGGCGTCGTCAATCAGCATCATGCGGTCTTCGTACTGCAATCCCAGCGCCTGCTTTTCGATCACTTCGGTGTCCTGCCGGATGAAGCGCGGGCCGAACACATTGATGATGAAGGACACAATCGGAAACCACGGCAGAATGTTCCAGGCCGCGCAAAAATCCAGCCGACAGAGATCGCGGCGGACGGGCGTCACAGTCGTGCGGCTGGAAAGCCAATAACGTCCCGCGCGGATCTGTTCGAAGCGTTGATTGGGCAGCACGAAGTCAATCATCGTGGTGGCCGGCTCGCCGGTGAGAAACTTCAAAATCTTGTACGGCGCGCTATTCGCCGAGGGCGCGTGTGGGCTCATGCGAAAACCATTCGGGATGGGCTCGAACTTTTTCTCTTTATCGCGAATGCTGCGGCGGCTGCGCCACCACCAGGCCTGATGCACGAAGGGCCCGTGCGCGGGATCCATCAAGCCGATGATGGCCTGGTCCACGCCGCAGGGTAAATCGGCGTAGAGATGGGCGATTTTATAGCTGGCGCTGAACGTCGGCAATTCCGGAGGCGCTGGAGGCGGCTCGTCGAGGGCGCGACCTTCTGGATTCGCCATATACGCCCAGACGTACCCGTCGCGTTCCGCGCACGGATAGCTGCCGGCGTAAATGCGCTCGCACTTGAGTTTCGAATCCTCGGTGAGTGAAGGAATCGCCTGGCATTGGCCGGTGTGCGCGTCGAATTGCCAGCCGTGGTAGGCACACTCCACATTCTTGCCGTCGAATTGGCCGAAGGAAAGCGGGAATGCGCGATGAGGGCACACATCACGCAACGCGAAAGGCTTGCCGGCTGCATCGCGGCCCAGCACGAGGGGCGCATCGAGCAGCATCGCGCGCACCAGCTTGTGCCGCCGTACTTGTTCCGAGCGCAGCGCGGGATACCAGAAGCCCCACAGCATGTCGTTCGAGTACGCGCTTGTGCGCGAAGCAGTAGTTTCATTCATAGATCGGCGAGTATCGTAGTACACCGCGCGCCCGGTACAAAGCGCGGCGCTGATCGCGCGGTGACGTACGAACGAAAGGCAACCTGCAGCACGTCCAGTTTGACTAGTCGCGGTTTTGCCGCTATCCTTATGTAAATGACGACGGCAATGTTCGCATCATTCTATTAGCGATACCTCTCGACCCCGCCCGGGGTTGCGCTCCCGCGAAGCTGTACCCGAATTTCCAAATTCCGTTTTCAATTTTCTGCATTTACGAGGTATCGCCATGGCGAACTTGACGCTGTTTGAAAAACTCGAAAATATCGAGTCGAAGTACGAAGAGCTGACGCAGCAGCTTTCCTCGCCGGAAGTCCACAACGATTCGACGCGTTTCCAGAAGCTCGCGAAGACGCATGCGGATATGGCCCAAATGGTCGCCAAATACCGTGAGTGGAAAGAAATCGAGAAGGGCTTGCAGGGCACGCAGCAACTGTTGATGGAAGCCGAAGACGCGGACATGAAGCAGATGGCGCACGACGAAGAACGCGAACTGACGGCGCGCCGTGAAACCGTCGAGCGCGAACTGAAATACTTGATGCTCCCGAAAGATCCCAACGACGATAAGAACGTGATCGTCGAAATTCGCGCCGGAACCGGTGGCGATGAAGCTTCACTCTTCGCCGGCGAGCTTTTCCGGATGTATTCGCGCTACGCCGAATCGCAGGGCTGGAAAGTGGAGGTTCTCGAAAGCTCGCCCTCTTCGATCGGCGGTATGAAAGAAGTTGTCGCGGCGATCCAGGGCAACAAAGTTTATTCCAAGCTGAAATACGAAAGCGGCGTGCATCGCGTGCAGCGTGTTCCGGCCACCGAGCAGCAAGGACGGATTCACACCTCCGCGGCCACCGTTGCGGTGCTGCCCGAAGCCGACGAAATTGACATCAAGATCGAAGCGAAGGACCTGCGCATTGATACTTTTTGCTCGTCCGGCCCCGGCGGGCAATCGGTGAACACCACCTATTCCGCCGTGCGCATCACGCATATTCCCAGCGGCTTGGTCGTTTCGCAGCAGGACGAAAAATCGCAGATCAAGAATCGCGCGAAGGCCATGCGTGTTTTGCGCGCGCGTCTTTACGAAATGGAGCAGGCCAAGCAGCACGAAGCTATCGCCGCCGAGCGCCGGGACCAGATCAAGACCGGCGACCGCTCGGAAAAAATTCGCACCTACAATTTTCGGGAAAATCGCGTGTCGGACCACCGCATCGGTTTGACGCTGCATCAGCTCGATCAGGTGATAGAAGGCAAGCTCGGCCCGATCGTGGACGCGCTCTCGGCGCATTTCGAATCCGAGCGCTTGAAGCAGGAATTAGTCGAGGCTTAGCTGCCGCGCGGTTCTCGCGTCACAGAAATTCTCGCGGCACGCGTGAAACTCGTTCGCGTGCAAAACGCTGTGGCAAATCAAAACGACATAGACATTCGGACCGCTTTGAAGGAAGGCATGTCCCGCCTGCGCGCGGCAGACACTCCTTCGCACACGCTCGCGACCGAATTGCTGTTGATGCACACGCTCGGCCGCGATCGCGCTTGGATGTACGCACACGTGGAAGAGCCTCTCACTCCCGCCGATTCCGAAAAGTTTTTCACATTGATCGCGCGCCGGGCTGCCGGCGAACCCACGCAATATCTCACCGGCAAGCAGGAATTCTGGGGACTGGAATTTGAGGTGGCGCCCGCGGTGTTGATCCCGCGCCCGGAAACCGAACACGTGATGGAAGTCGCGCTCGCGCGCCTCGGCGAACGCGGACTTAAAATTCACATGGACACCGGCGCGCCGCGCGAAAAATTGCGCGTAGCCGATGTAGGCACCGGCTCCGGATGCCTCGCCGTCGCGCTCGCCTACGAACTACCTCACGCGGATGTCTACGCCACCGATATTTCTGCACCAGCGCTGGAAATCGCACAGCGGAATGCCGTCCGCCTCAACGTCGCCGACCGCGTCCATTTCTTGCAGTGCGATCTTCTCGATGCTCTGCAACAAACCAAAGCTCAGGCCGTAGGGGCACGGCATGCCGTGCCCGCTGTCGGCGCCGCAGCGCCATCCTCCATGTCGCCCGAATCGCTCTTCGATGTAATCGTCAGCAATCCTCCCTACATCGCACTGGAAGAAGCACGTAACTTACAACGCGAAGTCCGCGACCACGAACCGCATCAAGCTCTTTTCGGCGGGCGCACTGGCGTCGAAATTTACGGTCGGCTCATCGAACAAGCGCGCGATTTGCTGCGAGATCGCGGCATACTCGTCCTTGAACTCGGCCATGATTCCGCGGAATACGTACGTGGCATTTTCGATGAGCAATCCGGGTGGACCAAAGTTTCCATCACCATGGATTTAGCCGGCATCCCGCGCGTCCTGGCCGCCGAGCGCGCGCGTTAGCCTGCGCCAAAACAATGGTTTCCACTTCCTGGCCGCGCTGATTTAAGCTCAGTTTTGCCATGCCCAAACTGGCACAGTATCGCGCGAAGCATGACGCTCCGTCGGCCCCCGCCGCGGATTCCTCCGCTGCGATCTTGCACATTGATATGGACGCGTTTTTCGTTTCGGTCGAGCTCCTCGCGCGTCCTGAATTGCGCGGCAAGGCGGTAATCGTCGGCGGGCAAGGCGACCAGCGTGGCGTGGTAACCTCGGCGAGCTACGAAGCGCGCAAATTCGGCGTGCATTCGGCGATGGCGCTGCGCACTGCCGCGAAATTGTGCCCGCACGGGGTTTTTCTCGACAGCCATCACGAGCTTTACGGCCAATGGAGCGATCGCATCGCCGCAATCCTGGGAAGATATTCGCCAATTGTGGAAATGGCTTCGATTGACGAAGCCTATCTCGACCTCTCTGGCACCGAACGTCTCCTCGGCCCGCCCTTCGCTGCCGCGCACAAATTGCTGCAAGAAATTACTGCGACGACCGCGTTGCCCTGCTCCGGCGGACTGGGCGCCACGCGACTGGTGGCGAAAATTGCGAGCGAGCAAGCCAAGCCCCACGGTCTAGTCTGGGTTCCGGCCGGCAGTGAAGAAGCGTTTCTCGCTCCCCTGGACGTACGACGCGTTCCCGGAATCGGCAAAGTGACGGACGCCGCGCTACGAGCGCTGGGGATCGAAACGATCGCGCAATTGCAAGCCATTGCACTCGAGCGGCTGGAAGAAACGTTCGGCCGATGGGGCACCGCGCTTTTCCGCAAGGCGCGCGGGATTGATTCCTACGAATTCTTCGTGGATGCCGAGCCGAAATCCATTTCGCACAACCAGACTTTCGGCGAAGACACTCGCGATCGCGACACACTCGAATCCACGCTCAGTTATCTTTGCCAGAAAGCCTCGAAGCGCATGCGCGACGCGGGGCTGCACGCGCGCACCGTCACGCTTACGTTGCGTTACGCGAATTTCACCACGATCACGCGCAGCCACACGCTGGCTGAACCTTCGGACCTCGACGCTGTATTTCTACAAACGGTGCGCGAGCTTTTTCATCGGGCCTGGGACGGCAAAGCGATGCTGCGCCTCGTGGGTGTTGCGTTCACTTCATTTTCCGCGGGCTCCGCGCAGATCGATCTGCTCGACCCGCAGCGCCGGGAAAAACTGGAACGTCTGGCGCAGGCCACCGACCGGTTGCGCGACCGCTTCGGTTTTTCCAAGGTGCAATTCGGCGGCTCGCTTCCCGTTCGCGACGAGCGAAAATAGGGCAAGGTGCGCAAGTTGCCGTCGAGTGACCCTGCCACGCGCGAAAAAATCCACGCTGGGGTGCCGGACGTCCCTGTAATTTTTCGCAGCTAGCCCCTATAATCTCGATTCTCATGGCCACGCCGCAAAATCCCGCGCAAACCGTACGCCAGACCAAACGCGAACGCCTCCGCGGATTCTGGGAACGTGTCACTGAAGGTTTTCAACTCAACGAACTCTGGGGCCAGTTCAGTGCCGAAGCGCGCGAAAGCTACGGCCTTTATTCCAAGGACGTTGATTGGGAAACCATCGGCCGGGAGAAATCGAAATTCAAACGCGTGCTGCGCTCAGGGTGGGCGCTGTTCCAGGCGATGCTGATGAAGTTGTCGCCCGCGCGCCGCGTGCTGCTGCTGGCCGCAGTCATCCTGTTTGTGTTTAACCCCCAGGTGCACCTGAAAAATGGCACCGAAGTTGATCTGGGACTTGCGTGGATTGCAACGGTAATTCTTTTTGTTTTGCTCGCCCTGGAATTGGGCGACCGCGTCACGATGAAGCGCGACCTGGAGATTGCGCGTGAAATTCAGCAGTGGCTGGTACCAAACGAGCCTCCGCAAATTCCCGGCGTGGACATCGCGTTTGCAACCCGGCCGCAAAACACCGTCGCCGGCGACTACTACGACGCGTTCGTGCGGCCCACGCCCGACGCGGTGTCCAATAGGCCCTCGTTGCTCGTCGTCGTGGCCGATGTGGCGGGCAAAAGCGTGCCGGCGGCGCTCTTGATGGCCACCTTTCAATCAGGCCTGCGAGCGCTTTCGTCCACGCCCGCTTCACTCGACGAGATCGTGACGGGCCTCGATCGCTATGCCCGAGCGCACAGTCTCGAAGGCCGCCGGTTCACCACTGCGTTTTTGGCGGAGCTGGATACGGAGACGCGCGTGATGCATTACGTGAACGCGGGACACAACGATCCGATTTTGTGCCGTGCGACCGGGCAAATCGAACGGCTCACCACCGGCGGCCCGCCCTTCGGCTTGCCGCAACTTACGGATGCGGAGATCACCTACGCATCCGGAAGTGTGCAACTTCAGCCCGGCGATCTGCTTTTTATTTTCACCGACGGAGTGGCCGAAGCCGTCAACGAAAAGGGCGAAGAGTTCGGCGAAGCGCGCATCATGCCGGCCATCACGTCAGTGTCGAGCGGATCCGCGGCCGCAATTCTGAATCGCGTGATGGGCGACGTAAACACATTCGTGGGTTTCGCGCGCCAGCATGACGACATTACCGCGCTGGTCCTGCGCGTCACGGCGTAACCGGTCCCGGGATTTGACGGCGCCGCCTGCCAGCAGCAAGCGCGATGAATCCGAAACTACCCAGCCAACCCGGTTTTCCCGCATAATCGCGTTGTGACTCCTCGCGAATTCGCGGAGCAAATCTGCAGCACGCTGCGAGCCGCTGGCCACCAGGCCTATCTCGTCGGCGGATGTGTCCGCGATATCCTGCTGAATCGCGAGCCTGCCGATTATGATGTCGCCACGAACGCCACTCCCGAGCGCGTCGAGCAGATCTTTCCAAACAGCCTGACGGTGGGAGCGCAGTTCGGCGTTGTCGTAGTCGCCGCGGATTCGCCGGAAGGCTATCGGCTGCAAGTTGAGGTCGCGACGTTTCGCTCGGACGTCGGCTATTCCGATGGGCGTCATCCCGACGCGGTGGTCTACGCCAAATCCGCGGAAGAGGACGTCACGCGGCGAGATTTCACCATCAACGGGTTGCTTCTCGACCCTCAGACCAATGAAGTGCTCGACTACGTCGGCGGCCGCGATGATCTGCGCGCCGGAATCATCCGCGCCATTGGCCGTCCCGAGGAGCGCTTCCGCGAAGACAAGCTCAGGATGCTCCGCGCCGTCCGCTTTGCCGCGCGATTTGGCTACACCATCGAGCCCGAAACATTGCGTGCGATTCAGAAGCTCGCGCCGGAAGTCACGCAAGTTTCCGCCGAACGCGTCCGTGACGAATTGACCAAACTCCTGACCGAAGGCTCCGCGCGTCGCGGCTTTGAATTGCTGGACGAAACGGGATTGCTGGCGCAAGTGCTTCCCGAAATCTCACGAATGAAGGGAGTCGAACAGCCTCCGCAATTTCACCCCGAAGGCGACGTGTGGATCCACACGCGCATGATGCTGGAGGGGCTCAAGGCAGGCGGCTCACCCACTCTGGCCTGGGGCGTCTTGCTCCACGATGTCGGCAAGCCGCCAACGTTCACGCCTCCCACAGGGCCTAATGGGCGGATTCGCTTCGACCGTCACGTGGAAGTCGGCACTCGTATGGCTGAAGACATTTGCGCGCGGCTGCGTTTTTCCAACGCGGATACCGAGCAGATCGCCGCACTCGTCGCAAACCACCTGCGCTTCAAGGACGTGCCACAGATGAAGCCGGCGACGCTGAAGCGCTTTGCCCGGCTGAATCGCTTCGACGAACACCTCGAACTGCACCGCCTCGATTGCATGTCCAGCCACCGCAACTTGGAAAACTACGAATTCATGCGCCGCTTCCTCGCAGACACGCCGCCCGAGGAGGTCCACCCCGCGCGCCTCCTGACCGGGGATGACCTCATTAGCCTCGGCCTGAGGCCAGGACCGAGATTCAAGGAGATCCTCGAAACGGCCGAGGACGCTCAACTCGATGGAAAAATCGCCACGCACGACGACGCACTGCGGTGGGCTAGGGAACACCTAGGCACCTAACACCAATATTTGTAGTAAGATATGGCCAATGAAGCCTGAATCCCCGAAGCCTGTTCAGGCATGTATTTCCAAGCGGTTGACATTAGCGTGTCATTATCAAGTTTTGTGCTATAATCACGCGTAACTCAGTGCAATCTTTTTTTGCTATTCATGCATCTAACCTTAACAGCCAGCCGATTACCTGGCTGTAGGCGTTGTCGGGTCTTAACGGCTAGGGGGACAAAGTGACTAAATCAAATAGAGTAATGCCTCCGGAACTTCCGATCCTTCCCGTCCGCGATACGGTGTTGTTTCCGGGAGCAGTGATGCCGCTGCCGGTGGGCCGCGAAAGTTCGCTGGCCCTTCTGAATTCGCTGGAGGGCACGGAGAAGATTCTGGGCGTGGTGGCGCAGCTCGATCCGCGGATTGAAGCGCCAACGGGAACCGATCTGCACAGCGTAGGGACGCTGGCAAAGGTTCATAAGATGGTGCGCATGCCCAACGGGAACGTGGTTGCGTTCCTTGAGGGCATCGAACGCATCCGCGTGATGGAAGTGCTGGGCTTCAAACCCTTCCTGAAGGCGCGCGTGGAAGCGCAGCCCGATCTGGAAGACCAGCGCGACGCGGAGCTGACTGCGCTCGAGCGCAACGTTCAAGAGCTATTTCGTGAAGTGGTGGCGCGTTCGCCGCAGCTTTCCGACGATCTGCAAACCGAAGTCATGGGCATTGAATCCCCTGGCCGGTTGGCGGACTTCGTCGCTTCAACTCTTCCTTCGCTGAGCACTATGATCCGGCAAGAACAGCTGGAAACTTTCAGCGTGCGTAAGCGCCTGGAAGCTTTGATCAGCGAACTGACTAAGGAGCGCGAAGTTCTGGACCTGCGCAACAAGATTCACGATCAGGTGCAGGAACAGGTGAATCAGAGCCAGCGCGAATTCCTGCTGCGCGAGCAAATGAAGGCGATTCAGAAGGAGCTCGGCGAATCCGACGACGGCCAAGCCGAAATCGAAGAGCTGCGCAAGAAAGTGGAAGAGTCCGGCATGTCTGCGGAAGCCAAGAAGGAGTGCGATCGCGAGCTGAAGCGTCTTGCGAAAATGACTCCGGCTTCTGCGGAATATATGGTCGCGCGCACGTACCTGGAATGGATGACTTCGCTGCCCTGGAACAAGACTTCCGGCACCGAAGACATCGACATTCCCAAGGCGCAGGCCATTCTGGATGAAGACCACTACGACCTCGTGAAGATCAAGAATCGCATTCTCGATTACCTGGCCGTCAAGAAATTGCAGCCGGGCATGAAGGGACCGATCCTTTGCTTCATCGGGCCTCCAGGCGTGGGTAAGACCTCGCTTGGAAAATCGATCGCGCGAGCGCTCGGTCGCAAATTCGTCCGCATCTCGCTCGGTGGTATGCACGACGAGGCGGAAATTCGCGGACACCGCCGCACTTACATCGGCGCATTGCCGGGCCAGATCATTCAGGGAATTCGCCGCGCTGAGACCATGGACCCCGTCCTGATGTTGGACGAGGTGGATAAACTCGGCCGCGATTTCCGGGGCGATCCGTCCGCGGCGTTGATGGAAGTGCTCGACCCGGAGCAGAACGCTACGTTCCGCGATCACTATCTCGACGTGCCCTTCGACCTCTCGAAGGTGCTCTTCATCGCGACGGCGAACTGGCTCGATCCGATTCCAGAGCCTCTGCGCGACCGCATGGAGATCATCGAACTTTCCGGTTACACGGAAGAGGAGAAGGTCCACATCGCGAAAATGTTCCTGATCGCTAGGCAAGCTAAAGAAAACGGCCTGGCGCTCGGCGAACAAATTGAATTCACCGACGAAGCTTTGCACGAACTCATCCGCCACTACACGCGTGAAGCGGGCGTGCGCAACCTCGAACGCGAGATTGGCACACTCGTTCGCAAACAAGCGCGGCGTCTGGCGGAAGGGCACACGGACAAGCTCGTCGTCACTCCCGAAGTGATTCGGGAAGTGCTCGGCATTCCAAAGGTGCACCTCGAGAAGGAAGTCGAAGAGCGCGTTCAGAAGCCGGGCGTTTCAGTCGGCCTGGTTTGGACTCCGGTCGGCGGCGACATCGTCTTCATCGAAGCGAGCAAGATGCGCGGCGGGAAGACGTTCACGATGACCGGCCACTTGGGTGACGTAATGCAGGAATCCATGCGCGCGGCCCTCACATGGGTCCGTGCCAATTCCGAGCGTTACGGCATTGATCCAGACTTCTTCCGCAAGCAGGACGTGCACATTCACGTGCCGTCCGGCGCGGTACCGAAGGACGGTCCTTCCGCGGGCGTTGCGATGGTCACGGCGCTGGTCAGTTTGCTGACCGGCAGGCCGATTCGTCCACGCGTCGCGATGACCGGTGAAATTTCGCTCTCCGGCATCGTATTGCCGGTGGGCGGAATCAAGGAAAAGGTGCTCGGCGCTAAGCGTGCGGGAATTCAGGAAGTCATCCTTCCTTCGGAGAATGAGCCGAACGTGAAGGAAGACTTGCCGGAAGAAATGCTCGACGGCATGAAGGTGCACTTCGTGCGCACGGCCGAACAGGCTCTCGAAATTGCCCTCGGCAAATTCGAGAAAGCGGTTCGGCCGGTGCCGGGCGGCCCGCGCGGCGAAGATCATCCGCCGGTCGCCGGTCCGATCCACTAAAACCCCAGTCAGGATAGAGACAGCCACGAAGGCCCGGGATTATTCCCGGGCCTTTTGTTTTTCGCGCACAAGCAGCGTTTCCCGTTGCGGCAGAAGGCGCAATCGCGTACAGCTAGAAAGTCTCCGATGCCCTATCGTCCACGAGAACTGGCGGTGCGAGCGCGCGAAGCCGCCACGCTGCTGCTCAATACGCTCGACCATGATGAGATGGTCCAGCGCTTCCTGGATATTTACGCGGCGGAAAATCGCCGCCCCGGACGCGCTGACCAGCCCGCCCACTACCGCGAACAGCTCGAAACGATTCGCCGCGAAGCCTTGCTCGCGATGGTATTGCGTACCGAAGCGGCATTGCCCACGCGCCTGAAAGTTCACGTCACAGTGCGTGAGACAAAGCGACGAGTGAAACCGAAGAAGGGTAAGAAATCCGGAAAGCGAAAGCGCGAGACGCGCAAACGAGCACGCAAGCCTGGCTTGGATCTGGCGATTCCGCTGCTCGATCTCTTTCGCGAGGAGTTTTTTGTTGCGCTCGGACAAGCACTGCGCTGGAGCAACGAAGACGCGCAGGAGTTCTGGCACGACCTCGAGCTATACGAAAACCTCACCGCACACGAAGCACGGCGCCAGCAGGGCCGCAGCGGCCGCGCCATCACCTCCGGACCATTCGTGGACCGCGCTGCGCTGCTGCTCGATCCATCCCTGATGGAGCAAGCGCGCCGCGCCGCCGGTAAATTTCAAATGGAATTGAACGTCGCCGCAGATCGCGTGTTGCGCCGCACCTTCCTGCGGCGACGAACCAACTGACCTTCGCGCACCGCCGCGGTGCTATGGCCGGGCTTCGAGAACAATGTTAAATGGCGTTTCCGCGGCGCGCCGCACGCGGGTGAATCCGGCTGCACGCAGGATCTTTGACAGACGTCCCTCGCCGGCCTGCGCGCCCAGACCTAGCCCCACTTCCTGCGACAGTGACGCAGGGGTGCAGAGCATTGTCGAAGCCGCGTAGAATACGCGCCCGATCGGATTCAAATTGTCTTCGAGTTTATCGTGCGCAAACGGCTCGACGATCATCCACGCACCGTCGGGATCGAGTGCCTCGCGCACATGGCGCGCCGCTCCTTCCGGGTCGCCCATGTCGTGCAGGCAATCGAAGAAAGTCACAAGGTGATAGCCCGTACCGGCAAATTCTTTCGCAGGCGCTACTTCGAACTTCACGCGATCGGCCACGCCCGCTTTCGCCGCGGCCTCTCGCGCCAGTTCGATCGATCGCGCATGGTAATCGAAGCCCACGAAACTTGACTTCGGATACGCTTGCGCCATCAGAATCGTCGAAGTTCCCAATCCGCAGCCGATGTCGGCAACTCGGCCGCCCGCCTGGAGCTTCGCGTCCGTGTCTCCCAGCGCTGGAATCCATTCTTTGATCAGGTGCGCACGATAGTTGGGCCGGAAAAAACGCTCCACGCCCGGAAAAAGTCCCGGATCATGCTCGTGCCAGCCCACTCCCTTTCCTGACCGAAATGCGTCGGTAATTTTCGGGACACTCTTCAGGCTGGCTTCCACAATTTGAAAGTAGCCGGGCAGGAAAACCGGGCTGTTCTCGTCGGCCAGCGCCATCGCTTGCTCGGGAGGCAACGTGTACCGGCCGGTGGCAGCGTCATACGTGACAAACCCGCCGGCGGCTTGGGCGGCCAGCCATTCGCGGACGTATCGCTCGGTTGTGTTGGTCTTGGCCGCGAGTTCGGCGGACGTCATCGGCTCCGAACCGGCCATGGCTTTGTAGAGGCCGACTTTGTCGCCGATCAGAATGAGCGCCGTATTCATCGCGGCTCCCATCTCGCCGATCGCTTTCATCATGAATTCGTGCAATTTCGCTTCGTTTACGGGCTGCGGGGCAGTAGCTGACATGGAAGAACCTCCCTAGCTGGACGTGAGTTGAGGTGCCTTCTGGAAATTGTGTCGAGTCTATCTTTGCGTGATAGGACAAGTCAATCACCGAACCTTGTGCCACTGTCGTTGTGTTTTTGCTATTCTCGCGCCGGTGCTGATCATTTTTTACATTCTGGTAATGGCGCAGATCGCCTTCGGGGTGTACTCCCTGTGGGACGGTCTCTCATGGTTTCGTCTTGTGCGGCAGCGCCTGGCTTCGCACGCCGGATTTTATGCCCCCACCACCGCTCTCATATGTCCCTGCAAAGGCAACGAACGTGGCCTGGAAGAGAATCTCCTCGCGCTCACTCGCTTCGATTATCCGAACTACGAAATCTACTTCACGCTTGCCACCAGCCTCGACCCCGCGCTGAAAGTGATTGAGCGCGTCAAAGCTGCCAGCCAGCGTCCAGTGCACATCGTGATCGCCGGCCCGCCGTCCGATACCAGCGAAAAAGTCTATAACTTGCAGCGTGCCGTGGAAGCTCTGCCCGCCGACAAATTCGAAATGCTGGTGTTCACGGATTCCGACGTGCGTTTGCCACGCGGTTGGCTCACCAAGCTGATCGCTCCGCTGCAGGATGCGCGCATCGGCGCCACCACCGCGTATCGCTGGATTATCCCCAGCGGCTCCGGAATGGAATCGCTGCCGAGCTGCTTCGCGTCGGCCTGGAACGCCGCGATCGTCACGATGTTAGGTAAGCCATCCGGAGATTTTTGCTGGGGCGGCGGCACGGCGATTCGGAAGAAAACTTTTGACGATGTAAATGTGCTGGAAGCATGGAAGGGCGCGGTGAGCGACGACTTCGCCATGACTTGGGCGCTCGAGCAAGCAAACAAGCCCATCGTGTTTTGCCCCGAATGTCTCGCGGCCACGTTGCATCCCTGGACCGCCGCCGATTTGCTCGAATTTACGAACCGCCAAATTCTGATTACTCGCGTTTATTCGCCGAAGCGCTGGCAGATGGGCGCGATCGTACACTCGACTTATGTAGTGACGATTCTCTTCGCGATTTATGTGATTCTTTACAGCATCGCGGACGTGGATCCTTGGGGCCAGCTCTTCCTCCTGCTGCTCGCGATTCCGCTGCTCGCGGCGATGAAGGGCGCGATGCGCACGATCGCCATCGGTGAGGCCATGCCGGAGTGGAGAGGGAAATTGCAGGAATGGAGCTGGGTCTATCCGGTGCTCGCGCCGGTGGTTCCGTTTCTATTCACGTGGAATTTCGTCATGTCGCTGGCGACCAAATCAATTCGCTGGCGGGGAATTCGCTATGAACTCGAAGCTCCAAACGTAACGCGCATCCTCAAGCGCTAGGGGGTGGCGTCGGCGCCGCGCTCGCCGCCATTGCGAATGCGCGCTGAATTCGTCCCAAATAATAAGCCGTAGCGGCGCCCGACGGGATCGTCAGCCACCAGCCTACGTGCAAAATCGCTTCCGCGCCTACCAGTGGAAATAATACCGAGCCGTACTCCCGTGGCAGTACGAGCGCGGCACTTCGACTACCGTAGCCCAGCGCGAGGATCATCACGGGAGCCAAAACTGCGCCCACAATTGCCCAGTGCAGCGGCGTCCTGCACTTCAGCGTCGCCATGGTTCTGCGCAATACGAATCCGTACAGCAGCGCCGTTGGCGCGCCGAACACGTATCCGTACATCATCAGGAGCAGAAATCCCTTGGCGCCCTCGCGCAAAAAATCCTGCGGCGGCACGCCAATCATCGCGCGGCACCAAACGACTGCGACCATAAAAAAACAACCCAGCGCCCAGGCCGCCAGATAATAAATCAGACTGCCGCGACGGGTCATATCCGCCGCTGGATGTTGGGAAAATCAAGCCAGACTTTCACACCGCAGAAATGTGAGCCTTCGGTGCAGATGGGAGTGGAGATTCCAGCGCGAAGATGGCACGGAGGGCCGATGTAGCGCGCGAGTTCGGGAAATACGGCACGCACCTGTTCCACTTCTTCGATGGACGATTGGTAGATCTCTTCCTGCGCGTTGAAGCACGTCCGCATCGTCCATTTGTGCAGCAGGTGCAGGAGCGAGCCGGATTCCACTAGGCGGATCGCCTTCGCGTTGGGTAAAAGATATAGCGCAAACTCGCGCGGCACTCCGCGATCGAGAAGTTCGTTCTTAGCTGCCCACGCTTCCGCCATCGCCTGTTCGTAAATTTCCAGCGCTCGCGGGCTGTCGCGAATCAGCATCGGGGTGATGTAGTCCGGTGAACGCGTATCCGCCTGCGTCAACAGCGGCCGCGATCCGGGGACCATGCGGTGGCGCTGGTCCTGGCTGTCGGCGGTATGGCTGATTTTTTTCGCAAACGTGAAATTGGCGTGCTGCAGCGGGCGCATCAGCGGCGCGTGTACACCGATATTTAGCGTCTCGCGCCGGTAGGGATTTCGCGCGGGATTCAGCATTCGATCGAGCGCTTCCGCGTCGGGACACTCTGCGGCCGTCAAGCCGACGACCGCGCGAAGCGCATCGGCCATTACCCGCAGCGCGCCCGGCGAATAATCAACCAGTATCGACGTTTTTGCGCGCAGCTTTGCATCGAACTCGCGCGCAAACGCTTCACCATCGTGAATCGGCTCACCCCATTCGGGCGGCGAATCCATTGGCTCGTTGTCGAAGCGTTCGAAAAATTGCGGATCAGCCTCGCGCACGCGCGCGACCATCTCGCCGATCACGTGCCGCGCTTCGGTAGGCGTGTCGCTCGCCGCCAGCATCCGGTAGAGGCGATGCAGCACGATGCCCGAAACCGTATGCACCATGGTAGTGAACGCCGCCACAGGCAGTACGTACCGCGCTACTTCGATGGCGCGCTTCTCGGATTGCCGTTGCACCTTTTGCACGCGCTTCGGGTGCGACATCGAGCTGACGTGCCAAATGTCGGCAAGGATCTCGTGTGCCGTGGGTTCGAGCACGCGCGTCAGTTCGCGATAGTGATCCCAGGCTCGCGAAACGGCGCGCTCATAAATGGTGCGCTCTGCGGGACCGAATATGGCGCTTTCCGGTGGTACGTAAGCCTGCGCGCGATCCAGCCGCACGTAACGCTGGCTTTGCTGCTCGGAGTTGTAGAAAGGATGCGCGTGCAGGAAAGACCACACAAATTGCCGGCTGATATTTTCCAGGCCGAATTCAAAATGCGCGTGTTGATAGACCGTGTGGTGTCCGCCAAAGAAAGTCGCTGAGCCGATCATCACGCGCTGCTTGTCGGTGACTTCTTCCGGCGCGATCAGTCGCGGCGAATAGCAGGTGCGTGCCGCGGCGATCGCCGAATCAAACGCATGCGCGAAATGGTTGCGCAGCGTAACGCGTGGCGCGGCAGTTTCCATTTGTGAAGCGGGCGAAGAGCCTGGTGAAGGAGACAATTGCGTGGCCATTTCCAAGCGGCATTGTACACCGGGAGCAAGCTGGATTCAGCGTGGAGATAGATCGCAAAAAAGAAGCCCCGGGATTGTGAACCCGGGGCTCGTGAAGAACTCGGATACGGCGACGAACGAACCGCTACTTCTTCATCGAAGCGGCTTTGTCCGCGTATTTCTTCTGGAACCGCTCGACGCGGCCGGCAGTATCAATCAACTTTTGCTTGCCGGTGAAAAACGGGTGGCAGTTCGAGCAAATTTCCACTCGAATCATTTGCCCCTTGAAGGTCGAGCGCGTGTCAAACGTGTTGCCGCAGGCGCAGTGCACCTTCACGGCATGGTAATCGGGATGGATTCCTTCTTTCATAAAGCTCCTCTTGGCCAGCCGGTCTGCGCGACTCAGATCAGGCAGCACTGCACGGTCGCGTCGCTAGGCTAGCGGGAAACGAAGATTATATCGCATCTATGGCTGTTTTTCAACGAGGCCCCGCGCGGGAAAAGCGTCGCTTCGCGCAGCTCAAATTGGATTAGGAAACGAAGGCGCAGCCGACGCGAGCGCGGCCCGCGCCGACCGGCTGTGTATACGCCTTGCGAAGAACCACGCGCACGGGCGGCAGGATCGGCACGTGCAGAACGGCGTTGAACTGATTGGGAATTTCTTCGGCTTTCTCCAGAAGCAGAGCCACGCCACCGTAGCTCAAGTCCATCACGCTCGCTGTCTTTTGATTGATGTCTGTGAGAATTGCGTATGCCTTGGTTCCAGCCAGAGAAACTCGCTCCCACTTGCGGGCTTCAGGGTGAGCCGCCGGTGGTCGAATTTCGGTAGGTGGCTCTTGTGGTACAGAAGCGCCGCGCAGTGGAGCCGACGGTGCGGCGGGCGTGGCGCCAGCTCGGCTTGGCGCCGGAGCTTCGCGCTGTGGCTGCGCCGCAGCCGAAGGTGTCTCGTGCGCAGGACGCGTCTCCAGCGGAATCACTCGTGGCGCGGCACGCCCGGAATTTTTCAATTGATAGAGCCGCTGATCCGCAAGCCCCAGCAGCGCACTTTTTTGGTCCCCGTCTTGCGGATGCACCGCGACGCCGAAATCCAGCGTTACGTCCACCTCCATTTTCAACGGGTGGATGTCGGTTTCATATTGCGTGCGCACGCGGCGGCAAAGCGTAATCGCCTGCTCGGGATCCGTTTGCGGCAGCAGCAGCGCGAATTCATCGCCGCCGATGCGAAACGCAAAGTCGGAGGCGCGCAGTGTCTTGCGCAACGTAGCGGCTGCGAGCTGCAGAACTTGGTCGCCCTGCAGATGTCCATGCCGGTCGTTTACTTCCTTCAGCTTGTGCAGGTCTAGAATCACAACGGCAAGCTGTTGCCCGTAGCGTTTCGCGCGATTCAATTCCTTGTCGAGATACTCATCGAAGAGCCGGCGATTGTAGAGTCCTGTAAGCGCATCGGTGGCCGCGTTGATCTGCAGTTTCTTGAATTCGTCGTACTCCATCAAAATCGGAACGCGCAGGAACTTCGTCGAAGCCAGCACGTCCACCATCGCCGTCTTCAGCGAAACGCGCTGCCCCAGATTTTCCGCCAGCTCGCGCCGGCGCAAGAGAATGCGTTCCCAATAGTCGTTGCTCTGCGCATCGGTTAAATCAATTTGCGCAATGGTGCGGAAAAATTGCCGCAGAAATTGTCCTCGAACCGAATCGTCCAGACCGTCCAAAGTCTCCACGAGGAGATCCAGGAAGGAGTCTTCGGCCGAGGGCTGCGGCTGTGAAGCGTCGCCGGGCTCAGGCATTTATGGGTTCCGCAATAGTTTTATTGTTCCCTGTAAACAGGGACGCAGCGGGGGCGCTAAAGTACTAGCACGAGACAGTCCAATCTCAAACAAGAAAGCGCAGCCAAAGCTGTGCCGCAAGCCAATGCTAGACGTAGGTTTACCAGGTGGGAGTGT
Source organism: Candidatus Acidiferrales bacterium (assembly GCA_049287725.1). Taxonomy (GTDB): domain Bacteria; phylum Acidobacteriota; class Terriglobia; order Acidiferrales; family UBA7541; genus Palsa-295. Next base: position 33,118 of record JBAQGJ010000007.1, read on the forward strand.
GGCCACAACGACGAATGTAGTTCGAGCGGTTCCGCAAGTGTAGAAAGGGTTTCACATTTCACCTACCGCTTTACCTGAAGGAGCTTTCAAGCGGAGGAAAAACTTTAGCCAATTGGCTTGAGGAACTCGACTCCCACCAGGTAGACGTCTCCCGCCTCTTGCTGACGGCGAACCTTCGCCTGGATCGGTGGCATGCCGGCGGGCACTAACGCGGAGGAAGTAATGGAGGGCGCGGGGATCGTCAGCGTCACCACATCGTGAACTGCCAAACGGCGCGGACAGGTAATAAAGGCGCCTAATCCACTGATATCCAATGTCTTAGCTAATTCCAAAAACTGCTCGCCTTGGGCGTCCTTGCCACGCACAAATAGCGGTACCTGTAGGCGGATGCGTTGAAATCGTCGGCGCTCATCGGAAAGAGAATCCGTAGTCGCGCGATGGTGTAAAACAGTCTCTCGAAGCGCCATCGGTACCCCAGTATTAGTACTCCCACCTGATGGCAATTTAAGGGCAAGTTGGGCATCCAACTTATGGTAATGTAAGCCCATTATTGCCATACGATTACAGTGTATGCCATCAGACACGCGTTGGTGACTGCGAGTCGCCAGTGCAATTTAACTCCCTAACATTTCCAACATTGTGCAAAGTAGGACGCATTTACCATTGACACAACTTGGCAGCTTTGCGAGCATTGTTTTCCTTGAGCTCATCCCCTTCTGTGCCGGCCCGGGCTTGCAACTGGTGTGTTTTTAGATGCTGCTTGCGGGATTTAGGAGCGTTATTTGGCAAATAGTCCGGCAGTAGACCAGCAGGCCAACAACCAGCAGGTCTTCCAGCTGGTTGCCAGCCTCCTCGATGCCTTCGACCGCCCTCTCGTGGTGAGCGACAGGCTTGGGAAAGTTTTGTTCACGAATTTCCACGCCCAGGACCGGATCAATAATCAAGGCCTCGGGTCCAAGCCCGATCTGAACCTTTTTGTGGATATTTTGTCCACGGACCGCAAGGATGTCCTAAGCCAATTGGAAGCCGGCCAGCAGGAACTCACCGTTGCAATTGACGCCGGCGCGGAGAAGCATCGCGCTCGGGTTCGCTGGCTGCCAGAACCTGACTGGCTGGTCGCGTATTTGGAACCCGCGCCCTCGGAAGCGTCTGCCGATGAAGCCGAAATGCGGCAGACGGTTCAGGAGTTGATGCAGGAACGCGAAATCACCTACCGCAATTTACTCGCTGCATATCTTCGATTACAGGAAGTGAACCGGCAGAAGACGGTGTTTCTGGCTTCCGCCGCGCATGAATTGAAGACGCCGCTGGCGGTGATGAAGGGCTACTACGATCTCTTGCTCACCGGTTCGCTGGGCAAGCTCGACGAACGCCAACGCGAGATCTTGCTCGAGTCCAAAGAGAGCTGCGATCGCCTGGTGCGTCTGGTCTCGATGTTCCTGAATTACTCGGCTCTCGAGAGCGGCAAACTAGTGCTGCAGCTTCGCGAAAACGATTTGCGCGATTGCATCAAAGACATTACTTGCCGTTGGCAGGATGCCTTCCAACGCGCCAAGGTCCGCCTCGATGTTAAGATTCATCCGGAGTTGACGCCGTTCAAATTTGATTATCAGAAGGTCCAGCAGTGCATCGCGAATTTCATAGACAATGCGTTGAAGCATACGCCCACGGATGGTTGCGTCACGTTGATAGCCGAGCCCCATTTTTGGGAGCGGCGTGTCTCGGAAGCGGCGCCCTCAGCAGACCGTCGCCGCGGCCGCGGGGTTCGCCCGAATAGCGTGCTGGTTTCCGTCTCGGACACCGGCAGCGGCATTGCCGCGGAGTTTCACCAGGAAATTTTCGAGGAATTTGTGCGGGTGGATCCTTCCTCTTCCGGGATGGGTCTGGGACTCGCGATTACCAAGCGGCTGATCCAGGCACATCGCGGGAAAGTTTGGGTGGATAGCGTCGTCGGGAGCGGAAGTGCTTTTTCTTTCCTTTTGCCGATCAACGTCGAATAATCACGGAATCAATCGGAGCTGCGTTGCGCGGCTCTCTAGGAAGAGTGATGGCAGACAAAGAAAAGATTCTGGTCGTAGATGACGAACCGAGTATTCGAAAGTATCTCCAGACGCTGCTGGAAGTGGACGGCTTCGACGTCGAAACGGTCTCCAGCGGCAAGGATGCTCTCGAGCGCATCGGTTCAGGTGAGCGCCCGGATTTCGTGATTCTGGACGTGCTGATGCCGGAGATGGACGGCCTGGAGACCTTGCGTCAATTGATGCAAGTGGACCGCAGCATCAACGTCATCATGCTCTCGTGTTCGAACGAAGTCACCACCGTGGTCGAAGCGATTCGCATTGGCGCGCTTGATTACCTGACCAAGCCGTTCGAGAAGCCGGAACTGGACGCCGCGTTTCTGAAGTGCCGCCAGAAACAGCAGTTGCGCTCCGAAAATAAATCGCTGCGCGAATATTGCGAAGCGCTCACGGAAGATCTTTCGTTCCTCGCTGCCAGTCCGCAGATGCTTAAGATCCGCCAGCAGATTCTGCAAATCGCCCCGGTAGACGTTCCCGTATTCATCAGCGGCGAAAGCGGAGTGGGCAAGGAAGTGGTGGCACGCATGATTCACCTGCGTTCCACGCGGCGCGTCCAGCCCTTTGTAAAAGTGAATTGCGCTGCGTTGCCCGGTGAATTGCTGGAATCCGAATTGTTCGGTTACGAGCAGGGCGCATTCACCGGCGCGGTGCGCGCCAAGCCCGGCAAATTCGAAATCGCAAATAAAGGCACGATTTTCCTCGACGAAATCGCGGAAATGAGTCCGCACTTGCAGGCCAAGCTGCTGCACGTGCTGCAGGACGGCCAGTTTTCGCGCTTGGGCGCGCGCGCCGTCGTCAATGTAGACGTCCGTGTACTCGCCGCCACCAACATGGATGTGAAAGAAGCCATGCGCACAGGGCGCTTCCGCGAAGATCTCTATTACCGGCTCAACGTGCTCTCCATTCACATTCCACCGCTGCGTGAACGCACCACGGAGATCCCGCTGCTCTTCAGCCATTTTCTTGCGAAGTACAGCGAGAAATATGGCAAGCCGGCTCCGGATCCCTCGAAGCACTTGCTCGAAGCGGCGCTTCGTTATCCCTGGCCTGGCAACCTGCGCGAGCTCGAGAATTTCGTGAAGCGCTATGTGATTCTGGAAGATGACGAAGGCAGCTTCCGGGAGCTTCTGGAAATGACCGGGCAGCAACATCGTACCGCTCCGCGCGAGGAAGTCGCGCCGCCCAAAGAGCAAGGCCTCAAAGCGTTGGTGCGCGGCTTGAAGGACGAAGCGGAGATGGAAGCCATCGCCGACGCGCTCGAAAAAACGAATTGGTGCCGCAAAGATGCCGCGCGCATGCTGGGCATCAGCTACAAGGCGCTGCTCTACAAAATGCGCCAGTTCAATTTGGATTCTGGACGCGGCGCGCGTTCCGCTGCGGCCAGAGC
>JBAQGJ010000008.1:0-25827 GCA_049287725.1 Candidatus Acidiferrales bacterium
GTTCCATGCGATCAATCGCAACAAGGAGAGTCTGGCGGCGGACCTCAAGAATCCTCGAGATATGGAAAAACTGCGCCGCTTGATCGCCCGCGCGGACGTGATGGTTCAAAATTTTCGCCCTGGCGTAATCGAGCGGCTAAAACTCGATTACGAAAGCGTGGTGCAATTGAATCCACGCATTGTTTACGGGTCCATCAGCGGCTACGGCGATGCCGGGGCATGGCGGGACCGGCCAGGCCAGGATCTCCTGGCGCAGGCACGATCGGGGATCATGTGGTTGAGCGGCAACGAAGGCGATCCACCGACTCCATTCTCACTCGCGATCGCGGACATGCTCACGGGACACAATCTCTGCCAGGGAATTCTCGCGTGCCTGGTGCGGCGCGGCATCACGGGACGGGGTGGGCTTGTCGAAACCAGCCTGCTGGAGTCGCTGATGGACTTTCAGTTTGAAGTTCTCACTACCCACATGAACGATGGCCGGCGGCCGCCGCGTCGCGGCGCGTTCCGGAACGCGCACACCTATCTCGCCGCGCCCTACGGCGTCTATGACACGAAGAACGGATATCTGGCGTTGGCGATGTCACATCTTCCCACCCTTGGCTCTTTGCTGGGTATCCCGGAACTCACGCAAATTAAGGATTCGGCCGAAGGATTCAAACGACGAGACGAATTGAAGCGTCTGATCGCGGGCCGGCTGCGCGAACAGACGACCGAGCACTGGCTTGGGATTCTGGACGCGGCCGACATCTGGTGTTCCGAAGTTCTCGACTGGCCGAAGCTTCTCAAGAGCGAAGCCTTCCAGCAGCTCGATATGCTGCAAACGCTCGCGAACGGCAAAGGACTCGAAATTCTTACGACTCGCTGCCCCTTCCGTCTAGATCACCGGGTATTGAAAAATCAGAAGCTTGCTCCCAAAGTCGGCGAGCACACCGAGGCGATTGCGCAGGAGTTTGCGCTGTAGGCAGGTGGTTAAAATCTTCCGAATTGCCGGAACGCCTCGACCGGATGCGTGCCCTCCAGGATGGATTTCCGCACAAGATTTTCGGTCTGCACAACCTCTTCGGCCTTGGAGATGACGTCTGGCGCGATGGATTGAGGTATGGCCAGCACGCCATCGCGGTCACCCAGAATGTAATCGCCCGGTTCAATATGGACGCGGCCGATATTAATCGGGATATTGTGAGCGACCAGTCTCCAGCGACCGACGATATCCACGGGGGTCTTGTAACGCGCAAACACCGGAAAGCCCAACTTCAAGATGTAGTCCGTGTCGCGCGCTCCGCCGTCAATCACCGCGCCGCGGGCGCCGCGATATTGTGCTGTCTCGGACGATAGTTCCCCCAGATGCGCCGCGAGATTGTCATTGGGCTGGTTAACGAGCACGTCGCCGGGTTTCACGTCTCCCAACATCTTGAGAAATGGGATAAAAATCACTTCGGGATCCTCGCTGTCAGTGGGCTCGCCGAGGATCGTTAGCGCCCTACCCGCCACAGTCTGGCCCGGATGCAGCGATTGGATTTCCTTGGGGGAGCACCTGATGATGGAACCCCATCTCGTCCAGGATGTCGCTGATGGCTCCTGTGTATGGGATTTTGGAAAGCCTCTCGACAAGTCCAGCTGTTTTCTGTTCGCTCATAATGGTTCGCGATCCTTCGTCGTTCTCGCCGGCTGTTTTCAGTTGAGCCGGTAGATTCGCACTGCGTTATCGTGAAACAATTTCCTCTGGTTCGTTTCGCCCGCAGCTCTTGTGAGCGACAACAACGTTTCCACCCACCGCTGGTAACTGGCAGTGAGGTTGCACACGGGCCAGTCACTTCCAAACATAACGCGATCCCAGCCGAACGATTCAATCACATGCTCTACGAATGGCCGAAGATCTTCGGCTTTCCAGTTCGCTGGGTCCGCGTAGGCAACCAGTCCAGAAACCTTGCAGGAAACATTAGGAAGCTTCGCCAGTTCGCGGACATGCTCGCGCCAGGGTTCAAGGACCTGGTCCTTCACTTCCGGAACTCCGCAGTGGTCGAGCACGAATGCGACACCGGGGCATTTCGACGCCAGGTTGATCGCGATGGGAAGCTGCCGGGCCAGAACGCACAGGTCGAACGAGAGGCCGTACGTTTCGAGCCTCGCCACATTTTTGATGAACATTTCTCGCTGGCCGAGTTCGTCAGGATGGGTATGGAGAATTCGCCGAATGCCTTTGAGCTTCGCGTGTCTGCTAACTTTTTCCAGATAAGCCTCGAATCCATCTTTTTCAGGCCGGCCGGAGGCCACGACTCCTGAAATGAGATTGCTGGGATCACTCGGCATACGCAGGATGTGCAAGGCTTCGTCCAAAACCTGTGCCTCGTCTACGTCGCATTCGACAAACACTGTTTTTTCGATACTCAGGCCGCGAGTTGCCTCCGAATAGTCGTTGAGACGAAACGACCGGTCGAGGCTTGGCAACGGTTGGAGCCAGGCATAGTGGAACAGGTTCTTGTCCCAGAGATGCTGGTGCGTATCCACGATTTTCATGGGTTCGTCGCGGGGTCGGCTAAACCGCGGCTGAATCTACCGAAATGCTGGTGAGCCGTCAACAAAGTCCGCCCGCTGAAGCGAAGTCTTTTGGCATTTCAACACGCAAAATGCAGTGATTTTGGCGCCGCCTCGCATGGCTTCCGCGGCGATCTAGTCCGCGTGAAATACTTCCTCCATCTCAGCCCACCACTCTCCTTCTTTGCGTGTCTCGAGCGGCTGCTGCATCGGCATCATGACGGCCCACCATTCCTGGGTTCGCGGATCGGCGGCCATTCTAGCCATGTCCGCCTGATAGTCGCTGCCGTGATATTCAAAGTAGCCGAACAAAAAATCATCCTTGAGATAAATCGAATAGTTTCGAATGTTACATTTCTGAATCATCTTCAGGACGTCAGGCCACACGGCCGCGTGGTATCGCTTGTATTCCGCGACCGCTTCCGATCTCACCTTGATGACTGAGCCGTACCGTTTCATGAGATTTGATCCTTTCCGTCCCCGAATTACAGCCCGCCTAGAAATTACTACGCGGTGATCTCTTCGGGACGCACAGCCCTGTGTTCCGCCATGGATTTGTATTCGGCGAAGACGATCTGGAGCGTACGGAGGTTGTCGAGGCCGCTCGTTTCGGGTTCGGAATCATCCTCGACTGCGCGCATCAGTGAGGCCATCGGGCCAATGAATGCGTCAGGTATCCACATGCTGTCCAGTCGCGCGGAAAACCAATAACCCGGGTTGCGCTTGGACATGAATTCCAGCGTGTCCGGGCGCCCTGTCGGATAGTTGTACATCAATCCGATGGTCCCCTTAATTACACCTTCAGTTCCTTCGATTCTGAAAATCGCGTACGGGTCGTCCATCCATGTCGAATGGCAGACGTCAATCAGCGCCTGAAGGCCCTCGTCGTACTCCCAAACCGTCAGAGTCTTCGTTTCCGCGGAAGTCGTTTCGCCGGGAGCTCGGCTGCCGCTCGTAAAGACAAGGTTTGGCTGGCCTAGCAGATAACGCAGCGAATCAATGTAGTGAATGCTGTGAAACATCACTTCTAGGCGCTTGCCGGCATAGATCCAAGGCCACAAGCTCCAGTCAGTCTTGCAGTGAACCTGAATCGTTCCATAGAACGGCGTGCCGAGCCAGCCTTCGTCCATCAGCAATCGCGCGCAGCGAATTCCGGCATCCCAGCGCATCTGCTGATTTACTGCAATTTTCACATTTGCCTTGTGCGCCAAGTCCACGCAGCGAACCGCCTTCGCATATTCGTCGGCAAATGGCTTCTGGCACAGCAAATGCTTTTTCGCAGCGGTTATCTGCTCGACGATGCTGACCTGCACGTCCGGGTACACCGCGACATCCACGACCTCAACTTGCGGGTCCGCCAGCAATTCCGCCGCGCTCGCGTACACTTTTGGAATTCCGTGCTCGCGCGCCGTTTTCTCCGCCTGTGCGTGGTTTTTGTCAGTTACGGCGACGACTTTGAATCCTGCTTTCTTGTACGCCGGTAAATGAGCGTAATTGACGATCCCGCCCGTCCCGATGATTCCGATTCCGTGATCGAGTCTGCGCGGCAGCTTTGGTTTGTAATCGAGATGCGGAAAGACTTCGGTCATTGCCATCACCCTTTTTCGCTGGAGTGCGATTCGCAGCGCTCAATCAGGCGAATAGAAAAAATCACCCTTCCGGCACACGTCCGGACAGCTCACCGAACCTGCATTATTGCGTCTGTTGCGCTTGCCCGGAGCGCGCTCTCTCGATAGTGGCCAGAGTCTGCTTGGCGTCGCCGTCACTCGGATTCAAATTGACCGCGATTCCCATTTCTTTTTCAGCTTCCGCCAATTTTCCGGTGCGGAAATACATCCATCCGAGATTCTTGTGCAGATGCCCTGCGTCCGGGCACGACCCGCAAAGTTCAATAGCCTCTTGCATCTGTGCGAAGGCTTGCGGCCAGTTTTGAGCGTTGGACGCCGCGAGAGCGAAATTTCCGAGTTGCTCTACGCGGTCGCCGACCTGCTGATCCTTCTGAAGCGCGTCATAGTGGTCTTGATATTTCTGTGCTTCGGGATCGTTCGCCCGCTTCAAAGCGCGCGCCAGATTGTATAGAGCTTGCGAATAGTTCGGATCTGCCTGCAGAGCTAATTTCCAATGGGCTACCGCCTCGCTGGTTTGGCCCTCATGTTCCAGGTTCTGTCCCAGGAGGAATTGCGCATCCGCATTTCCCGGCTGCAACCCAATCACCTTCTCGAAAAGCTCAGTGGAACGGGAGAGATCGTTATTCTGTTTCGCTTCGAGAGCCAGGAAGTAAAGGGCGGGTGCATCGTTGGGCTCCAGCCGTAACGCTTCCTCAAGCTCTTTGCGCGCGGCGTCGTAATTCGCTGTTTCGAAATAGAAGCGGCCCAAATTATAGTGAGCGGCGGGCGATTGAGGGTCCAGGCGCGCCGCCTTCTGGAACTCCTTGAAGCCGCCCGTGCGATCGTACTGATCCACCAAGGCTATTCCCAAATCCACGTGCGCTTCGGCCGAACCGGGTTCCAGCGCAATCGCCCTGCGGAAGCTTTCCACCGCCTCGCCACTTCGCCCGCTTTTGCCTTGGATCATTCCGAGCGCCGTGTAAGCGCCTGGATCGTTGGAATCAATTTGGATCGCCGCGCGCAATTGCTGCTCGGCCTGAGCTATTTGTTCGTGCTGGGCGAGCAACAATCCCAAATTCACATAAGCCTTCGTGTATTTCGGATCGCTGGCGATGGCTTGTTGGTAGAGCGACGCGGCATCCTGATCCTTGCCCTCCCGGTTGTAGAGGATGCCGAGGTTGTTTTGCGCTTCCGCATCCCGCGGATCGCTTGCGATCGCCTTTTTGAATTCAGCTTCGGCTTCCGCGTCCCGATTGCTCTGCAGCGCCAGCACTCCTAATTGATTGTGAGCGACGGCGAGGTCCGGTTGGAGCTCGATCGCCTTTTGTAGCTCCCGTTGTTCAGCTGCAAGATCGCCAAGACGGTGGAGAGCGATGGACAAGTTGTAATGCAGCTGCGGATTCTTCGGGTCGGCACGGAGCGCCTCGCGATACGCATTCGCCGCGCCGCGAGCATTCCCCGCAGCCAGCATCTGGTTCGCCTCCTCGTTCGACTTGTTCGCTTCCGCATGCGGATCACCGCGCGCAACGAGCGCAGTCGATTCGGCATGCTCCTTCTTGGCAAGATCGCTTTGACCGGTTTCCTCGAGTAATCGAGCGAGTTGGTCGTGCACCTCGGCTGCGGACGGACGGATCGTTTCCGCCGCTTGGAATTCGTGAACGGCGCGCTCTTTTTGGCCGGCCTCGGCAAGCGCCCGTCCAAGCTCGTAATGGACGTCGTAGCTCGCGGAATTCAGCCGCGCGGCTCGCTGGAGCAATTCAATGGCATTCGCCCATTGCTTGAGACCTTCGTAAGCTTGGCCTGCCGCACAGTAACCTTGATAGTCATGTGGCTGACGTTCGACGTATTCCCGCAGCGGAGCCACCGCATCGGAAAACTTCTTTTGTGAAATGAGCGCGCGTCCCAAGCCAAGCTTTGCTTGGTCCTGATTGGGATCGAGCCGCAAAGCCGCGCGAAACTCGGTGATCGCCCTATCCAGGTTCGCGGGTTGTGCCTCGGCTTCCACAACGCCAAGCCCAGTGTGAGCTTCTGCGGAATCCGGGTGCGCTGCCACGAGCTGTCGCATTATCTCGGCAGCTTTGGCCGCCTCTCCGGTTTGTGAATACGTCAAGGCCAGAGCCACGGTGATTGGCACGATTTGTTCGGCGGGCGGAGGCTGCGCGAGAGATGTTTGCAGCAAGCTAATAGCTGCCACGGAGTTGTCTTGCGCCACCAGAGCCTGCGCCAGGCTGATGGACGCGCCCGGGAAATTGAGATCGAACTTGAGCACGGCGTCAAATTGCGTCGCGGCCTCCGCGAATTTCTTCTCGTTATAAAGCAGTGTGCCCAGCGCGAAATGCGCGCTCGGCGAATCCGGTTTTTTATTGATCGCGGCACGCAATTCGGTGACGGCGCGCGTCGGGTCGCCGGCAGTGAGGAGTGCGAGGGCCAGGTTGTAGTGGGCTTCCCAGTTCTTGCTGTCCAGGCGCAACGACAATTGGAACGCCGAGATAGCGCAGTGCACTCGCCCGCCCGATGCATAGAGCGCGCCCAGAGTGTTGTAGGCGCCGGCGGTAGGATGATCTTTTATCGCTTCCAGCAAGCTCACGATCTGCTCGGAAGCATGCGCGGAAGTGAGGCAGGCTTGCGGAAGTTTGTTCGAGATGGCCGAAGGCCCCGGTGAGTTTTCTCGCCGGGAAGGCGCGGCCGTTTGCAGAGCTGCCGTTCCCGACGGCACTCCTGCTAACGCGGCCGTCAAACTGAGTGCCACAATCCCCGCGCGCATGCGAAGGAAGCGATGTCGTCGAGCATCAAGCATTCGAGTGCCTCTGAAACGGTTCCACCCGTGACTGGTTTTTGCATAAGTATATTCCGGCTGGCAGCGCCAAGCCATCGCAACGAGCAGCTCCAGTGGAGCGAACGGGAAGCACACAGGTCCGTTCGACTGCATATATGGGCGGGATGACGCCTTCCAGCCGCAAGTCGATCTTTTCGCCTGCAAGTGGACACCGGAGTGACGCCGCTGGGGTGGTTGGGGTTGACCTCACGCGTGTTTGATAGGTTGGCCGCGACGTGCAAGTAGCGACTGCACTGCCAGAATTTCGCGCGGGCATCCGACTGGTGCCGCCGCGCCTGCGATTGGAGGCGCTAAAAGTAAAATTTTACGCCGAACTGCAACTGCCTGGCCACGCTTCTGGTACTTGAAATGACATTGTACGTGGGATCGAGAATGTTTTGGTCTGGCAGTCCCCAGGTCGGAGTATTGAACGAGTTAAACATCTCGAAGCGGAACTCAAACCGGTAACTCTCCTTGATGGGGAACTGTTTGAACAACGACAAGTCTATATTTTTGAAATTGTCTCCGCGTAGCGCGTTGCGACCCAAGTCACCGAACGATGCGAACGCCGTCGGTGGACCGGTAAACGCATCGGGATTGATCCAATGGACGCCGGTGGCAGTGGTTTTACCTTTGTTTGAAGCGTATAAAGGCTGGCCTTGCACCACATTCAATCGGTCATAGTATCCGTTGCAGCATCCGAAATTCTGCGTGAGCGCTGGGTCGCCTCCCTCGCCAAGGTCAAACGGCTGCCCCGAGGTCAGGGTGAGGATGCCGTTAAGCTCCCAGCCTCCAATCACGTAATTCACCACACTGTTATTGGACGCGAGCTGGTGGCCACTTCCAAAGGGCAGTTGGTACGTCCAGGAAGCAACAAATATCTGCGGCAGGTCAATCGCGGATGGCCCCTTGTCCGCGTTGACGTCGTAGGGATTCTGGATGCCGCAGCCTTCGACTCCATACCAACCGGAGCAGCCAATATCGATGCTCTTCGACCAGGTGTAGGAAATGAGGTAAGTCAGGCCCTTGTATTGGTGGCCGTTCAGGGAAATCTGCAAAGCGTTGTAATGACTCCGGCCACCGCTGTAATCCCAAGGCGTGGGAGTGATGAACGAAAATGGCTTTTCGCCCGTCGCGGGATTCACCGTGTTCGCGTACGGACCGAGGTCGAGACGCCCGCCGTGCGAGCCAACGTAGTTCACCGTCAGCACCGAGTTGGCGCCGATTTGCTGTTGTACTCCCAAGTTCCACTGATCGGCATACGGCCTCTTCAGGTAAGGATCTGCAAACCAAGTCGTTTGGTTAAACGGGGTGGGGCCTGTGACCGGCGGTGTTGTCCCCTGGCTTAGCGGATCGAAGGCGAACACGTTTGGCACGCCTGTAATCGGGTTGGTGTTGCTCGCACCGAGTTGGTCCAAGCTGGGCCAGGTTCCTTCGAAGTTTTGCGCCGTTTGTGTAATGGCTGCCCAGTTGTCGTAGAACCGGCCGTACCCGGCCCGGATCACCGTGTTTTGACGGAGCTGATAAGCGAGACCGATGCGAGGCTGGAAATCGGTCAAATCGTTGTGATAAATCGCTCCGTTGCCAAGCGGCGTGAGAGATACGTTCGCCGGAAGCGCTCCGCCCGGAATGCACGGCGCTCCTACCGTCGGAGGGTCGCAAGCCGGCGCGTTTCGCTCGATATAGTAAATCCCGTGCCGGGCGTCCAAGTCGCCCACAAAATTATTCTCCGCGCCATTGTTTCCGTAGATCGGCATCAGCGTCAGGTCATAGCGAAGGCCCAAATTCACCGTCAACTTGTCGGTGGCCTTCCATGAATCCATGAAATAGGCGCCGTCCACCCAGCCTCCGTGCTCGGTTTCGACTACATTTCGGCGCGTTCCGGAATTGGGGATTCCGAGCAAGAAAGAGGCAAGCGCGTTTCCAGTGATGGTATTCGGCGGTAAGGGGGCCGTATCCGCCGCCGACGTGTTCGCCGCCGAAAAAACGACACCGGAGTTCAAATAGATCGCGTTGGCGTTGTTGCTTGCGAAGTCCACGCCCATCTTGAATGTGTGACGCTGCCACGTCTTGGTGAAGGCGCCTCCGCCCTCCCAAATGTTGGACGCCTTGGTGTAGTCAACTTGCGCTGCGTTGTGCGCGGCGGCGTTCGAATTGCCGATGAAGCCCAGAATCGCCACCTCCGGCACCATTTCGGCCCCGCCTCTGAAATTGCCGGCGTAATTGGGATTAAAAATCGTGGGCCCGTAGCTGGGGGGCGCGCCGGACGGGTTGGAGTTTTGATTAATCGCTAGAACGACCCGCCCGAATCTGGCTTCGAATAGACTGCTGCTGGAGAATGCATGGCTGTATCCAACGCCTATATTGAAGCCATCGGTTTTTTGCGAGTGCGGGAGCCCGACGAAACCGCCCGAGCCAGTAACAGGCTGCCAGAAACCCACATAGCGGGCCCAAAGATTGTCGCTCGGGGTGAACTGGTGATCGATCCTCAGTGACCCGGTGTCCTGGCGGACGTTTGATGGAGTTGAGTCCACACCGTTGAAATTCGCAACACCAGTTAGGTTCGGAGTTGGGAAAATCGTTTGAGCGTAGTTCACCATATTTTGATCAATCAGGGCCGAGGGAATTTTGTTGCAGGGGGTGCCGCTTGCCTGCGTATTGTTTGCCGATAGCGGAGAAGGGACGCCTCCGGTGCACAAGAACGGGGAGTTGGAGAAGCCGGATGGGCTACTGGCATTCGGAACCGCGCTATACGGGTTGTAAATCTGATTGGGGAAGGAAGAAAGGTCGCCCCCCAGCTCGCTCGTAACGTTCGGGGTGTTGTAGAGATTGTTGGCAGATTGGGTATAGCGATATCCCTCGTAGGCAGCGTAGAAAAACGTTTTAGGTGCACTGTCGCTGTGCCCCGGAATAATCACAGGACCACCACCGGCGCCACCAAATTGATTCTGCGTGAATTGAAAAGGGGTGCCGGCCGGTTGAAACGTAGGCAAAGCTGTCGATCCTGCGCCCCGGTAGAACTCCCAGCCCGCTCCGTGAAATTGCGCCGTTCCCGATTTCGTGACGACGTTGATGACTCCGCCTAAGGAACCGCCGAACGAAGCGTCATCGTTGTGAGACTGCACCTTGAATTCTTGAACATCGTCAAGAATTGGCGCAACCGCGTAGGTGCTACCGAAAGAACCCTGATTGTTTACGCCGTCCAGCAAAAAGAAATCGCTACGATTCGTCTGCCCGTTAACCGCTGGATAACTGAACGACCCAACCGGGTTCGACCACACCCCTCCGAGGCTGCCATTTTGCGAAACGTTGATCGTACTTACACCCGGCGTCAGATCCAGCAACTGGGTGAAGTTACGGCCATTCAGCGGCAGGTTGTTCACCTCTTGCCTGACGATGGCCACGCCTAATTCGGAAGTCGATGTTTCGAGAGCCACCGCATTTGCCTCCACCGTGACTTTTTGGGTGACCGCTCCGGTATCGAGCGTGAAGTCGATGGCCGACGTCTGATTCACAACCAGCGGCACGTCGGACCGGACCGCCGTCTTAAAGCCGTCTTTGGTCACGGTGATGTCGTATTCCCCTGGCTGAATGTCGGGAAACACGTAGAAACCAACCCCGTTCGTGGTCGCATTGCGTTCGAGGTTCGTTCCGCGATTGTGCAGGATGACGGAAGCTTCCGGGATGACTGCGCCACTGGCGTCGCGCACGGTCCCGTTTATGGTGGCGGTGGCCTGCCCGCGGGCGATTCCCGGCAGCAAGAGGCCCAACCCAATCAAGAGCAAGAAGATCGAGCGCCAAGACCAATACTTCGAAATCCGGTATTCGCTTCTGGACGTCATCATCGCTTCCCCCCGCCGAAGGTGAGACAAGCCTAGCCCATCCGCACCTGCTACTCGCCGAAGTGGCCCGGGTCCGAAAAAGTCAGATAGGCTGGCAGCACCCCGTCTCACGCAAAATCGACCACCCAATGCGCACGTCTCTTAGCAATAATTTTGGATGCTGTCAATAAAAAACTTTTATTCTTTTGAACACCGTTTCAATCTGTGATACCAGTAGGTGCGTAAGTTCATCTCAAACTGCTTTTTTTCAGGGTTGGTGACTAACAACCTGACAGTTGGTTTCAAATATTGAAACTTGACGCCAACGCGGTACAATAATCGAGAATACTTGGCGGAAAGGACAACGCTCCGTGACAGTCGGCGTGATTTCGAAGGTATTTCGCATCCTGGAAACCATTGAGGCGGCGCCTGCCGGTCTCGGGCTCAAATCCATTTGCGATGCAACGCACCTGAACAAAAGCACCGCGCACCGATTTCTCAAGCATCTCAAGCGGGAAGGATATTTGATATGCGCCGACGGCGGCCGATACCTGATTGGACCGAAGCTTTCACGAATGGGGGCGCGCGCCGACCATCGTGCAACCTTACAGGCGGTAGCGCGCCCGATCCTGTCGGAGCTGTGGAAATCAACGCGTGAGACGGTGAACCTGGCGATGCTCGACCAGGGAGGCGTTCTGTATCTCGAGGTGCTGGAGAGTCCGCATGAGTTCCGGCTTTCTTCTCGAGTGGGTAGCCGGCGTTCGCTGCACGCCACCGGGCTCGGCAAAGCACTCGCGGCATTTCTGGACGAAAAGTATCGAGAACAAATCTTGAGCGGGCTAAATTTCCAGCCGCTCACACCGAACACCATCATGAACCTGGTGCAATTCCGCCAGGAACTCGAGAAAGTGCGGCGGCAAGGTTATGCCGTTGATGATGAGGAAACAACGCTAGGCGCGCGTTGCGTCAGCGCGCCGATTTTGGGTGCAGACGGTGAGGCGGTCGGAGCGATCAGCGTGTCCGGTCCCGTCACTCGCGTCGGGCGGGAACAGGTCAGCGCCCTATCGGCAGCGGTTGTTCAAGCGGCCAAAGCTATTTCGGGCGGGATGGGATTTCATCAGCAACCGTCCGCACTCGAACCGAGCAGGAAGCTTCATTCCGTAGGTTCCTGAATCAAGCTGCTGCAACGAAATCCGGCGGGCGATTCATCATGTTTCGCTCATGGAGCGTTCGGGGCGTGGTCCGTCGACTCGGAATCCTCAAGCAGTTTACGCAGCGTCCTATCCTGCGGAAAATTTTGTACCGCTTTCTGGAGCAGTATAGTGGCCTCGGGATTCTTGTGCAGCGAGAGATACGCTGAGCCTAGCAGTCTGTAAAGAATGGCATCGTAAGGTATCTGCTGGATCCCACGTTCTAGCACGGGCACGGCTTCCTGATATCGTCCTGCGCGGATCATAAGACTCCCCAATTGCTCGTACGTTTTCGGGGAAGTGGAATTGTGTTTCACGGCTCCATCGAGATAACGCATTGCCGCTTCGTCGTTGTTTTGCTCCATCGCTAGCGCCGCTAACGCCTCCAGCACATCAATGTTGCCCGCATCCGTCTGCTCCAACTTTTTAGCCAAAGCGAAATATGGCGCCCGATATTCCGGATGTGCCTCCATGGATTGGCCGTAGGCCTGCAAGAGGACCGTCGGTGAGATGGAATCGTCGCGCTGACCCGGGATTTCGGTCAGGTGAACCAAATCCGGCAACTGCGGCGTGGTCATGTGAAAGGCGGCATCCGGATACGGCTCTTCGGCTTCCGCGACGATTCGATGGTTCGTCAATACCGCATGCGCGATCACCGGCACCTCTCGCTTCGGCATGTGGCATCCCGCACAATCATCGGGAGGAGTCTTGCGCTGGCGGATTCCGAGCGGCAATGCACAGCTTTTTTCGGTATGGCAGGCGAGGCATTTTTGCCGATAGTAGGCGGGGGCATCCGCCTTCGCGGGCTCCACGTGAGGGTCATGACAGGTGATACAGCTCAGACGTCCACCGCTGCTGCGATAGCATTTACTGAGCGTCATCGAAAAATAATGCTCAAGAAGATCCGTCTGCGGCGAATCATGCCTCGCCGGCACCATGAAAATCGCCAGCGTGTCGTCGAGTGGAGTCCCGGGCTTAAAGTCACGATAGTTCCGTCCAGGCTTGAGCACCATCGCGTCGCCCGTCTGGTGACACGACATGCAAATGCTGTCGGCGAGCCAGGGTTTCAGCTTGGCAGGATTCACGATGGCATGTGTCACGCTGCTTTCGCCCGAATCCCCTTCGCGCATTTCGCGCACATGCGCTTCTCCCGGCCCATGGCAGTTTTCGCAGCCGATTGCGAGTTCCAAAAATGGCGGATCCAGAAATTTTCCGTTTCCGTCCAGCACTGCCTGCGGCCTCCCGCTGTGGCACGCGATACAACCGGGAAGAATCGGGCGGTTAAAGCCGTAGTCGCCAAACTCGTACCCGGGCGATAGAGCCCAACTCTGCGTTTTTGAATAAAAGGAAAGTGGCGCCTCAAGAATAAAGTCACCGCGCCTGACGAGCGCGCCGAAACCATTGGCACCCGATCCGATGAGCCAGTCCACCGGGTGTGTTTCGCGGAACACCTCCTTGCCGCCTTCTCCTATTTCGTACTCGCTCTGAAAAAGTCTTCCATCCTCAGCATGAACATCAAAATGGCGGTGCGTGCGCTCGTCGAAGAGCGAAGCGGATGTAGGGATTTTCTCAAGTAGCGCAGCTGTGATCTCGGACATCGAACGACCCATGTCTGTGCGCGAGTACTTGTTCGAGATCGGAGCATGGCACTGCGCGCAAATTCGCGAACCTACGTAACCATTTCCCGTGGGTTCGCTTCCCGAATGGGCCTCACCCGACGGCGGTTGGCTTGCCTGCACCGAATCGTGCGCGACATTTTCGCGGCTCCCGGACAAAGAGGCAGCCGCCAGCACGAGCACCGGGAAACAAAGACACACGATCAAGCGTGCGCCGGCGTTGCACTGGACTGAAGTTGTTTTGGCCTGTTTCCTGTTCCCGATGCGCACGTTAGTTGGCGGCTTTCCAGCTTGTGATTTGCAGCTTCACCCACCGAGCGCTTTTGTCGGCGTGGCACAACAGGCACGCGTTGGGGCTTTCAGACTGCCCAAACCTTTCCGTCATATCCGCATTCGGAATATCGTCAATCCGGTGCGTACGCGCGCGAAACAAAAACGCGTCCATGATTCGCGGCATGTGGCAGGAGACGCATTGCCCGCCTTCCGAGTCTGGAGAATGATGCGTATGTGCGGCGATCTTCGATTTGTCCTGGAACGGCGTATGACAACCGGTGCACATCTTGTTGGGATCGTCGCGAAACTTCAGCGCTGTTGGGTTCGACGTCTCGTCGTGAATGTGTGGATTGTGGCAAGATCCACAACTTACTTGCCCTTCTTGAAAGCATTTCGAGCGCTTCAACGCCTCCACGATAAACGTGGTCCGCCGGAAACGGCCGTCCTTGTAGAAGCCTTTCCGCGACAACTCACTGAACGGAATCATCGGATCGCGCATGAAGAAGCTTCCCGTGGTTGCGTAGTTCAATTCCCCGTGAGGTCCCGGCGTACGTATCGCCGACTGCATGTGGCATTGCGAGCAGATTGCCACAAATTCGCGATTGCCGATTTGCGAGAACTCCACCGGCGGATCAAGCGGCGTTTTGCCGGACTCGTCACCGCTATTCATCGCGGCCACGTGCCGGGCAGACGGCCCGTGACACATCTCGCAATCAATCCCCAGCTCACGAAACTCCAGATCCTCGGTCCCGAAGCCGCCGCCTTTCACGTTTCGCAATTGGCTGGTGTGGCACACCGCGCAAACGGCCTGATAGCTGGTCGCGGGCTCCAACTTTTGCCAGGACCGCAAGTCCGCACGGTCACTTCCCACGGAGTCAATCACTTTCCAGAAGTTCAGCCACTGCTTTTCGCGCACGTTGTATTGAATGGGGAAGACGTGAATTTCGCCGTTCGGCAATTTTGTCGCGTAGGCTTGTTGCCACTTCGACCCGATCGTATAGTCCACCGGGTAGCTGTGCCACTGGCCGTCGGATTCATGGATGTCAAAGTAGTGTTTACCGTCCTTGATTATCATCCGCGCAAACAGGGTTCTTTGTGCGCCGCGGAAGATTCTTAGCTTCCCGTCCCGATACTCCGCATCATCCCCTGCATAAAATTCATTGTTCTGCGTGAAGTCGCCGATCACGTTCTCCGGCGCGTAAGGGCGCAGCATCTTGGACATGCCCGAGTGAGACCAGTTCAGATAGATTCCCCCGTGACACGTGCGGCACGATTCCGAACCCGCATACGCCGACATCGCCTGAGCCGCGGCGGATTTTTCAGGCGACGCCGGTTCTCGTTCCGTCGTTTGCGCGCTAGCAGCTTGCCGCACGAACGACTCGAAGTCCCCTCGAGAATTCGTAGCGAGAGTCTTGTAAATTGTCTGCAAGCGCTCCAATGCTTTGGGTGCGGGGTCGCCGTTTTGCTGGTACACCTTCGCGAAAGCGCTTGCGGCCGCCGGAAAATCGCCCGCGGAGAGCCGCACCAAGCCAAGAGCGTATAAAATCTCTTCGTCGCCGGGGTTGAAGTTTCGTGCTTGAGAAAGCGCCTGCTCGGATTCCCGCAACAACGCGATTCTTTTCTCTCCAGCGGGCTCGTTGATCGCTTCCTGCAGCAGTGCCCGTCCCAACGCGAAATTAGCCGAAGCCTGCGAGCGGCGTTTCGTGGCCGGCCACTCAGCCTCGGCGATCGCTCCCGGACGGCCGATTCGTTCGAAATAATAGAGCGCGGCTCGCGCGCTCGTGATTGCGTCCTCGTTGAGGTGCTGTCTCGCCTGAATATCCGCTACGGCCGCGAGCAGTTGCGAGTTCTCCGGCAGATAGGTGAGAGACCTTTTCGCAAATTCCAATCCCGGGGGGTAGTCGCGCAAATCGAAACTGCTGTCGGCTGCAACTTCGTACGCCTGCGCCAGGAACGCGGACTGCGGGAAGCCCTGAAGGAACGATTTGGCTGCTTGTAACATTTCCGCAGGGTCCCGGTGCTGGTAAAGGCGAAGAAACGCCGCTTTCTCGGCGGGATCGACAATCTGATCGGCCACGGTGGAAGGGTTGCGGCTCGTGGTGGTGACGACCGTATCAATATCCTGAGCCGGGGCGGGGGCGGGCGCAATCAGCAGGATCCCCAGGGAAATCGCCGGTAAAAATCGGCTGCGCATGACCTGCATCGTGGACCGAAGGGCCGAGACTCGCAAGATGATTTCCTCACCCGCTGGAATCGCTACCGCAAGTTCCTCCGTTCAAAGAGTTTTGGTGGTGCAGTTCTCGATGAACTTCCAGTCCCAATCAACGCCGATTCCCGGAGACTCCGGCGGGTGCGCGTAGCCGTCGGCATCAACGTGAATCGGCGTTTTCATTCCGAAGTCCATGTACGAAAGGGGGTACAGCACTTCGAAGAACTCGCAGTTCGAAATCGCCGCGCAGCAATTCAAATTCACGATTTCCAGCGGATGATATATTGTCGTGTGCAGTTCGCAGTGCACTCCGAACGATTCCGCCAAATGCGCCGTCTTCATCACTGGGGTTATGCCGCCCTTCCACGAAACGTCCGTCCGCACGATGTCCACTACGCGCCCGGCGATACATTCCGCCGTCGAGTAGTGCGAACCGGCCAGCACCTCGGTCCCGCAGATGGGAATGTCGAGCTTCTCGGTCAACTTGCGGAGGCCGCTGAAATCCACATCGAATAACGGCTCCTCTAGCCAGTGGTAATTCAACTTCTCCAGCTCGCGGCCCACTCGCAAAGCTTCCTCATAGGAATACGCCGCCACCGGATCAGCCATCAGCTTGAAATCCGGTCCCACAGCCTCGCGACAAGCGCGGTACGCCTCCAGATCGAAGGCCAGCTTGCCCGGCGGATGAAGTTTGTAGGCGTGCCAACCGCGCTTTTTTACCTCGGCTGCCTGCTTGGCGTATTCCTCGGGACTGGAGAGCACAAACGAGCTGGCGTAAATCGGAACCTTGTCCCGAAACGCGCCCAGCATCTTGTAAAGTGGCAAGCCCGCCTTCTGCGCGGCGATATCGTAGAGGCAAATGTCAAAAGGACCGTACGAATAAATCGGAACGTGATTCCACCAGCGGTCGTACATGCGAAAATCTTGCCAATGCTTTTCGCGCAGCAGCGGATCCTTGCCGAGAAAAAACGGTTTCAGCGCCGAAGCCGCGATTCCCCCCGCCATTTCCGCGCCGCGGCCCGCAAAGCCGAAGGAATGTCCCGCGATTCCTTCGTCCGTCTTCATAGTGATGACCAGAAAATCGAAAGTGGACTTGCCGCCAGAGCGCATCTCCGAATCCGACATGGCCGCGCGGGTATTCTGGCAAACGCGAATCTCGATGGATGTTATGCGCACGAATCCTCCGGGTTCTCGCCGACGGGCATCGGATTTCCTGACGAACTATCGCGCAATGCCACGCAAATCTAGCGAAACGCGGCGTCATCGTCAATGAACTCCGAATTTCAAAATCTGAAACGCCGCCACACGCTCCGGTTTTTATCTTGACGTTGACTGCCGCATGGCTCATTTTGTGCGCGCTTCCGCATTCGCAAAGTTCACGGCGCGCGAGGGGGGCTGATGTCTGAACAACTCGTGGTGGGGCTCGGCCTGGTCATCTTGGCCGGCCTCTTGAATGGCAGCTTTGCCGCGCCCATGAAACGGATGCCCGCCTGGCGATGGGAAAATAGCTGGCTGATTTTTGCCGTGACGGGCCTGGTGATTTTCCCGTGGGTCATTACCTTCTTGACCGTACCGCAGGTCGGCCAGATCTATTCGCAATCTTCCTTGCCGACATTGGAGAAGGTAGTGCTTTTCGGAATTGCTTGGGGCGTAGGCTCCACGCTGTTTGGAGTTGGCATTAGCCGTGTCGGCATGGCGCTCGGATTTGCAATCATTCTTGGCATCACGGCTTCTTTTGGGTCGCTGTTTCCTCTTGCAGTGCTGCACCCCGAGGAATTGCACACCCAGCGCGGTGTGGCATTGATCGTCGGAACAGCAACGATGATTGTGGGATTGCTTTTCCTCGCGCTCGCAGGCAAGCGCCGCGAACGCGACAGCGGAGCAGGCGGCACCGCGCGATCGGGATTTGCGCTTGGCCTGGTCATTTGCATTTTTTCGGGAATCTTTTCTTCGATGTTGAACTTCAGCTTCGTTTTCGGCGATGAAATTCGCGTCCGTGCTCTCGCCGCTGGAGCGAGCAGCTCGATGGCCGCGAATCCGATCTGGTCTCTGACGGTTACTGGAGGTTTTCTTTCGAACCTTCTGTACTGTGTGTACCTTCTCAATAAAAATAAAAGTTGGAGCGTATATCGTGAAGGGAATCCTTCGAGCTATTGGCTACTCGGCTGCCTCACCGGCCTTCTTTGGTATGGCGGCGTGGTGGCCTACGGCATGGGCGCCGCTTCGCTGGGCAAGCTTGGCGGAATCGTGGGATGGCCGGTGTTCATGACACTGGACATCATTGCCGGAATCTTCTGGGGCGCGGTTACCGGCGAATGGAAGCAGGCGAGCCGCCAAGCCCTAGCGTATTGCTGGGCCGGGGTCGGCGTGCTGATACTCGCGATCATCCTGATTTCAATTGGCAACGCGTCCTGACCGTATCAGTTCGCTCCGCGGCCTTCGCTCCGGATGGACACACTGCTTGGTCCGTGAGTTTGCTGCGCATCCGCCCCGCGGCCCTCTCGCACGACGTAGTATTGATTGGCCGTCAAATCCTTCAGCGTTTCCACTAGTCCGCTAGGCCAGCGAATTACAATTTTGTACGCCTTCGTAGCCTCGCCCAGGCCGAAATGCAATCGCAAATCGCTCTGGGAAATATAGCCATCGCCGCTGCGAATTTCCTGTTGACGCTTGTCCGTGCCTTGCTCCAGCGTTACCGCTGCTCCCAACGCGGCGCGGTTCGATTTCACGCCGATGAGTTGCAGGCTGATGAAATTGCCGACGGGCGCGGTGTTGTAGTAAAGCGAAGGCATTTCGTTCATGTTGTTCACCACCGCCTCCTCGCGTCCATTATTGAAAAGATCGCCGAGGGCCATGCCTCGTCCGGAGTGCTTCTCGCCGAGCACAGCGCCGGCCTCCGCGGTAATATTCGCGAACCGTCCGTTGCGCAGGTTGTAGTATGCCACTTTGGGTTCGCGGTAACTCGTGCCCAGTCCTTTGCCGTCCACTTCGGGATAGACGTGGCCGTTCGCAATTAGAATTCCCGGCCATCCGGAGTTGTCAAAATCGAAAAATTGCACGCCCCAACCCAGCAGTTGGGTGATCTTGGCGAGCCCCGCCATTTGGGTAACGTCATCAAACAAATTGTTGCCGCGATTCAGGTAGAGAGTGGACGTATCGTCGCTGAAATTCGTTTTGACGATGTCTGGCATTCCCGAATGAGTGAAGTCGTCAGCCGATACGCCCATGCTCCCCTGCAGTGTGCCATCCTCGTTGTAGGCCACGCCCGCAGCCTTAGCCATCTCGGTGAAAGTTCCGTTGCGATTGTTGTGGTACAGCAAGCTAGGCGTCGAGTCGCAAGCCACGTAAATGTCTGGCCAGCCGTCTTGATCGAAATCCGCTGTGAGTGATGTAAATCCATAGCAGCCGGAGGTCGCTGTGATTCCCGATTTCTGGGACACGTCGGTGAAAGTTCCATCGCCGTTGTTGTGGTACAGCGCGTTGACCGGAATTTTCAGCCCGCGCGGGCCGCACATTACATTCAAACCCTTCCAGTGGCACCATTGACCCTCGCCCGGACGCGGGACTGAATCATAGGAGAAGTCCACGTACCGCGCAATAAACAGGTCCGCCTTTCCATCGCGGTCGTAGTCAATAAAGCTGCAGCCGGTGTTCCACTCGTCGCGTGCCGTGCGCAGCCCGGCTTTTTCGGTCACATCCGTAAATGTGCCGTCGCCATTGTTGTGATACAGAACGTTCTGGCCCCAATAGGTAACGAATAGGTCGAGGTTGCCATCGTTGTCGAAATCGCCGACGCATCCACCCTGGCCCCACCCCGCATGCGCCATTCCAGTCTTCTCGGTGACGTCGCTAAATGTTCCGTCGTGGTTGTTGTGATACAGATGTCCGGTCGGTTCCTTGCCCTTGGGGAAACCCTCGACGGTTGACCCGTTCGGAAGAAAAACATCGGGCCAACCATCATTGTCGTAGTCAAAAATAACGCTGCCGTTGCCGGTCGTTTCAATGATGAATTCTTTGTGCGTGTCGCTCCCGTAATAGTTCTGCATGCCGATGCCAGCACGCCTTGCAATGTCTTCGAAATGCACACTGCCGGGTTTCAGGGCGGCACGCGATGTCGGTTGCGTGGACCGAGCGGATTGTGCAGCACCGAGACCAGCGAGGCTGCCAGCCGCGACTGCGGCAGAAAGCAATAAAAGGAAAGCCGTTCCTTTCATGCAGCCCTTTTGGAGTCTGGGAGCCGATCGGGCGGCAGGACGCCCGGACGCGAGCGAAAGCCCTGCACATGAAAGCTCATCCCGGGTACGCCACAACCCTTTGTTGTGACTCGCCGAGGCCTTCGATCCCGAGTGCGACGACATCTCCGGCCTTCAAGTAAGTCGGCGGCTTCATGCCCAGTCCTACTCCTGGCGGTGTTCCGGTGCTCATCACATCGCCTGGAAGCAGCGTCATAAATTGGCTCAGGTAGCTCACCAGATCGGCAACGTCAAAAACCATTTGCGCGGTGTTGCTCTTTTGTCGCGTCGCTCCGTTTACTGTGAGCCACAAGCCCAGGTGACCCGGGTCGGGAATTTCATCTCGAGTCGCAAGAAACGGTCCCAGCGGCGCAAAAGTGTCCGCGCTCTTGCCCTTCACCCATTGGCCGCCACGTTCGAGTTGAAAGCTTCTCTCGGAGTAGTCGTTGTGCAAGACGTAGCCCGCGATGTGATCGAGGGCGTCACTCTTTGCAACGTAACGAGCTTCCTTTCCAATGACGAACGCGAGCTCTACCTCCCAGTCGAGTTTCGAGGCGCCCTTGGGTACCACCACCGCATCGTTCGGGCCCGACAGCGAACTCGTTGCCTTGAAAAAAATCACCGGCTCCTTGGGAACTTCCTGTCCCGTCTCTGCCGCGTGGTCCCGGTAGTTCAATCCGATGCAAACAATTTTGCTCGGCCGGCAGATGGGAGCCCCCAAACGCACGGACGGCTCCACGAGGCGCAACTTACCGCGATTTTTCTCGACCCACTGGCGGAGTCTTTCGAGCCCGCCCGCGCCAAAGAATTCCTCGTTGTAGTCGAACCCCGCGTCCGAAACATCCACGCGCGTGCCGTCCTCCAAAAGAAGTCCGGACTTTTCTTTGCCGTGATCACCGAATCGAATGAGTTTCATGAATTTCCGTGGAGCGTAATGTGTATTGAAATGTCCTGATGGATGTGATCCTAGGGCTGAGCTTGAGTGGCAAATTCCATTTCCACGACGGCCGACGCGTTCAAGCAGACGGAGATGGCCTTCGCGCTAGTCATCACCGCCTTCGCAAGAAACGGGATCTTGTCCCGGCCGATCCGCGTAACCGGCCCCGCGACGCTGATCGCTGCCACCACTTTTCCCGGCTCGATTAGCACCGGCGCGCTGATGCACCGCGCGCCCAGAGTGGCTTCCTCGTCGTCAAGCCCGTAGCCTCGCTGGCGGATGCTCTCGAGATCGCGTCGCAGCCGCTGCAGCTGTGTTATTGTGCGTGGCGTGAACCGTTCGAACTTGAGCGAATCGAGGACGTGTTTTTTTTCCTCGGCCGGCAAGTACGCGGCCAGCGCCTTCCCCATCGCTGTGCAATAGAGTGGCCGCCAAGCCCCCACGGGCGACGCCATCCGAAAAGGATGAGGGCTTTGAATCACGTCCAAATAGAAAACGTCCTGTCCGTCGAGCGTTCCCAGATTGACTGTTTCGCCCGTTACTTTCCACAAGTCCTGCAGCATCGGACGGCTGATCTTTCGCAGAGACGTCTGAAAGCTGATGCCGGAGCCTAATCGCACCAGCTTGGGGCCAACCAGATAAGATCCTTTATCGTCGCGAAACAAGTAGCCTTCGAATTCCAAATGAGCGAGGAATCGGTACGCTGTACTCTTGTTAATTCCGGTTCGCAGCGCTACGTCTTTCAGCGCCAATCCTTCCGGAGCACCGCCTAAAGCCTCAAACACCCTCAATACTTTAGAGACGACTCCCACCGGAGCTGATTTTGCTTCGCGCGCTCGGATCATACTTTCCCCCTCGCAAACCTCGGCATGCCTGCTCGAGAAGCGCAGCTCTCGGGCGCTTCCGATGCCAGCACTATATATCGAACATTTTGAAATGTGAAAAGTGAATTTTTTATCTTGAATATACCCTCCGCCCTTGCTATATCGCTGGACACCACTTTGCAAGATTTCGCGGAAGTTCTCGCTGCTCCGCGGATGCGAAGCAGGAGTGTTTCTCTGAAAAGTCAGAATTCAAACGGGTTTCGCCTTGACGGCAAAACCGCGATCGTGACGGGCGGCGCGAGCGGCATCGGTCGCGCGATCGCTCTGCTTTTTGCGTCCAGTGGCGCGCGCGTGCAGGTTCTCGACATCCATGCAATAGGCGCGGAAGACGCGGCCCGGGAAATTCGTGACGCTGGCGGCGAGGCCTCTGCCCACGAATGTGATGTGACTGACCACAAAGACGTGCGCACCGTATTTCAAGCACTCGCCAAACGCGGCCCAATCCACACCTTGGTAAACAATGCCGGCATCTCTCACATCGGCAAACTCGAAGCTACCACCGAGCGCGATTTCGATCGCGTTTATCAGGTGAACGTCAAAGGTATTTACAACTGCATGATCGCCGCCGTCGAGCACATGAAGGAAAACGGTGGCGGCGTGATTCTCAATATGGCTTCCATCGCGGGCTCCTCGGGATTGGCGGATCGTTTTGCGTATTCAACCAGCAAGGGTGCCGTGATTGCCATGACGTATTCGGTGGCCAAGGATTACCTTGCCTGTAACATCCGCTGCAATTGCATTTCGCCCGCCCGGGTCCATACGCCGTTTGTGGACGGCTATCTGCGCCAGCACTACCCCGGCCGCGAAGAAGAAATGTTTACCAAGCTTTCCCACTCGCAGCCCATCGGCAGAATGGCCGAACCGCACGAGGTTGCGTCTTTAGCACTGTTTCTTTGTTCCGACGCGGCATCGTTCTTGACTGGCGTGGACTACCCTCTCGACGGAGGTTTTTTCAACCTCCGTGGGTAGGCTGATCCCGGAAAAGTTTGCGGTGATCGTTTCCGTGTTTATTTTCACGTTGGTTGCGCAGATCACCGGACCGTACATTGATATTGAGGGCGGTCGTGCGAATCTAGCCTTGAGCTGACGGAGACGCATGGGAAAGTCTTCTGCGCCGATTACAGACCGTAAGTATCTGGTTCCGTTCGTGCTGGTCACCACCCTGTTTTTTCTATGGGCGCTCGGGGTGAACCTGAATGACATCCTCATCCCACATCTGAAGAAGACTTTCAATCTCACCGATTTTCAGTCTTCGCTGATTCAGACTGCATTTTTTGGCGGCTACTTTCTCGCGGCGTTACCCGCGGGATGGATCATGGAGCGGATCGGTTATCGCAGGGGTATTCTGATTGGGCTCGGAACATGTGCTCTGGGAGCAATCTTATTCATCCCTGCCGCCTCGATTCGCATCTACGGCTTCTTCCTCTTCGCGTTATTCGTGATGGCCTGTGGACAAGGCATGCTTGAAGTCGCCGCCAATCCTTATGTCACGATTCTCGGTCCTCCCGAATCATCCGAACGCCGCCTGAACCTCTCGCAATCCTTTAATGCCGTGGGTGCCTGGGTCACTCCCTTCATTGGCCGCGCTTTTATTCTTTCGGGAATCGAATATTCCGCCGCCACGGTCACCGCGATGACTCCTCAGCAATGGCAGGCCTATTCGGCTTCGGAGGCCAGTCGAGTCCGCGGCACGTATTTTGTGATCGCGGGAATTTTCCTGTTCGTCGCGATCCTGATTTATTTTGCGCATCTGCCGGAAGTGCGCGAATCCAGCGGCGAGACGCTGCCGGCGCCGGAGGCCGCACCGGAAACCCACAAAGGCATCTGGCACCACAAACATTTGATTCGTGGCGTCATCACCGAATTTTTCTACGTGGGCGCGCAGGTCGGCGTCACAAGTTTCGTGATTCGCTTCACTCAGCACGCGCTTCCCGGCACTCCGGAAAAAACCGCTGCGGACTACCTCAAGTGGCATCTCTTTGGCTTCATGATCGGCCGCTTCGCTGGTTCCGCGATCATGAAACGCGTCGCGCCTCCCAAGCTGCTCGGCCTTTTCTCCGTCGCGGCCGCGGTTTGCACGATTGTGGCCATCTTTACGCTCGGGAGTGCGGCCGTCTGGGCTGTCGTCCTGCTGGGTTTCTTTGATTCCATCATGTTTCCGACGATTTTCGCGTTGAGCATCAAAAGCCTCGGCGCTTACACCAAACTCGGCTCTTCGCTTCTGGTGATGTCCATCATCGGTGGCGCCATCGTGCCCGCCGTCATGGGATACATCTCGGATCGCAGCTCGATCCAGGCGGCATTTGCCGTCCCGTTTTTCTGTTATGCGGTTGTGATGTATTTCTCGTTCAGCGGATATAAGCCGACTTTGGCGCCGGCGCAGGACTAGCAAATGAATGCGCGTGCAAAATTCCTGGTTACGGGTGGCTTGGGCTTCATCGGCCAGGCCGTCGTGCGTAATCTACTGGAGCGCGGCGTCCCCACCGTGGCCGCCGATCAATCAGCGGATGCCACTGCTCTCGCGCCCTTGCAACGCGTGGCCGACCGCACCGGCGCCGAGTTCGCTGCGACTCCCCTCGACGTTAGCGATTTCCGCGATGTGATGGCCGTCTTTCACAAGCATCCCGGCATCACGCATGCAATTCATCTCGCCTATGTGATGGGACCGCTGGTTGACGAAAATACTTCGCTCTCCACTCGCGTCAACATTCTGGGCATGACTCACATGTTCGAGGCTGCAGTGCAGCATAAGCTCACGCGCCTCGTCTTCACCAGTAGCGAAACCGTATCGGGCCCGGCGCAACAGCATTACGGCGACCGCCCCGTTACCGAGGACGATTTCTGCGACCCTGCGACTCACGCCTTCACCTATGCCGTCATGAAGCTTCTCAACGAACATATGGGCCGGCGATACGTTCAGAAGTATGGAGCGAACATCGCCTGCACACGGCCGCCCGTTGTTTTCGGCCATGGGCGCAAGCGTAGCGCGGTTATGTGGGCCGAGCATTTCGCCTCGAAACCGGCTGTCGGCGAACCCGCCGTTTTGCCATTCAGCCCGCAAACACGCGACACCTGGATCTACAAGGACGATTGCGCCGAACAGCTCGTGCGGCTTGCGCTGAAGTCCCAGATCTCCCACTTCGTTTACAATAATGGCGGCAACTGCGTCACCGCCGGTCAACTTGCGACGATCGTCAAGAAATGGCTCCCCAGCGCTCAATTCGAATTTGCCCCCGACGGAGGCACGCCGCTGATTGACCATCAAGACGGTACTCGCTTGATCCGCGAGATTAATTTTGTACCCTGTCCCCTGGAAGAAGGAGTGCGGGCGCACATTAACGAGGCTCGCTTCGCTGCGGGCTTGCCGGCTGTCTAACAGATTCGACAACGAACCATGCCACCTTTTCTCAGCACCGTCGTAGGCAGTTACCCGCGAAATACCAGCGTGGAAGATACGATGAAGAAACCCTCGCTCAATCGTGCGGAAACCGATGAGCTAATTCGATGGGCGGCGCGCGATCAGGGCGACCTCGGGCTCGACGTCATCACCGACGGCGAAGGCTACCGCGAGAACATGTATTATTTTTATCAGAAGCGGCTCGATGGAATCACTTTCGATGGAATGGTCCGGCAGTCTTTCGGCACCGCCGGGTTTGGCATCGAGTGCGCACGCGTGATCGGACAGATTTCGAATTCGCGCTTCGA
>JBAQGJ010000009.1:0-51541 GCA_049287725.1 Candidatus Acidiferrales bacterium
AAACCGAAAGCCACCCACAACATCAAAACCAAATACCATGTGCCGGCCGATCATCCTTGGAGAAAACCCTGGAAGCGGACATTTCTACCTGGCACAAAACCGGACATTTCTACTTTGCGTTGACACCTGTCGGTCGAGGTAGGTCGCGATTTCATCGGAAGACGTCCGGCTACCGCTCCAAGTGCCTGATGAGCGCGGTGATCTGAAACTCACTCAGCACTCCCCACCGCGGCAACTTGACATATCCGCCACGGCACACGTACGCTCACTTTATCCTTGATGTACCCCGACCAATACTTGGGATGGTTGGCGCTGGCGTTGACGCCCGGCCTCGGCGCGCGCACGGCCGGAAAACTTCTCACTTCGATGGGCAGCCCCGACCGCATTTTCAGCGCTTCGCTCACCGAGCTGGAATCGCACCGCTTGCCCGCCGCCGTCGCGCAGGCCATCCACGCGCGCCAGCCGCTCAGCGCCGCCGCCAAAGAACTCGCCCAGGCGCAAGCCGCCGGAATCCGCCTGCTCACCTGGGACGAGCCCGAATACCCGCAGCGTCTGCGCCAAATTTACGACCCCCCGCCGCTGCTCTATGTCCGCGGAAATGTTGAACTTCTGAATCGCCACCAGATTTCCGTCGTCGGCTCGCGTCGTCCGACCCCCTATGGGAATCAAATGGCTGAGCGCCTCGCAAGAGACTTGGCCGATCGCGGCCTGGTAATCGTCAGCGGCCTCGCACGCGGCGTGGATTCCAGCGCCCACAAGGGCGCGCTCAGCTCCGCCGCTGCCGGCGCCACAATCGGCGTCCTCGGCTGCGGAATTGACGTTATCTACCCGAAGGAGAACAAAAAGATTTTCGCTGAAATGGAAACACGCGGCGCCATCATTTCCGAATTCCCCATGGGTACTTTCCCCGGTCCGCAGAACTTCCCGATCCGCAATCGCGTGATCGCCGGAATGTCTCTGGGAGTAGTGGTGGTGGAAGGCGCGCAATATTCCGGTTCGCTCATCACCGCGCGCCTCGCGATGGAATTCGGCCGCGAAGTCTATGGCGTGCCGGGCAACACAACGCAGCCGACCAGCTTCGGGCCAAACCAACTCATCAAGCAGGGCGCGAAGCTAGTAACCGGCTGGGAGGACGTGATCGAAGAGTTGCCCACCGCCGTTCGTGCCGAGCTATTGCCGGTGGAAAACACCACCAGCGAACAGCGCGCCATGCTGGTCGAGGAGAGTTTGGCTCCGGCCGAGCTGACCTTGTACAATCTTCTTACGCAAGACGAATCGCTTCACGTGGACGAGCTGGTCGAACGCTCCGGCCTCACTTCCTCCGAAGTTCTGGCAGCGCTGTTCGATCTGGAACTCAAAGGCGTCGTCCGCCAGTTGCCAGGGAAGCAATTCCTGAAAGTCCTGTTGTAAAGCCCAAGCCAATTGCAGCTAGGATGGGTAACGCGTCGCCGCACGGTGGGACGCGGCGCGGAAACAGTTTTGGAAGTTGTAGCGGCGCACTTCAGTGCGCCATCCGTGTCGCGGCAACGGCTTTGTAGGCCGCAGCTTCAGCTGCGGCGTAAGCGCAGCAAAATCAGAGCGGCTTCAGCCGCTGAAGTACCGGTCTTGCGGTTGTGACGCTGAAGCTTCTGTCCTCAAACTGCGCCGAGGGGTCGCACTGGATATTGGCGAAAAAGCGGCATACGTCCCGCGCCAAGGAATCCAGATGCATGAAATATCTTGTATATAAGGATAAAGACTCCGCAATATAGCAAGAAGCATCCAATAACACGGTGGGAGAACCAGGACAAGCATGGCAAGATCACTCGTAATCGTCGAATCGCCCGCTAAGGCGAAGACTATCAACAAATACCTGGGCCGCAACTACACGGTCAAGGCCTCCTACGGCCACGTGATGGACCTGCCCAAGAAGACCATCGGCATCCTTCTGCCCGGTGAAGAGAACGGCAAGAAAAAGAAGAAGCGCAAGACCAAGGGCAAGGCCGGCGCGAAAGCCGCTGAAACCAAACCCGTAAAGCCGGTCGTCGTCAACGCCGACAACATCTTCGAGCCAACGTACGAAGTCATACCCGGCAAACTAAAAGTCATCCACGACCTGCAGAAAGCCGCCCGCGGCGCGGAAGCCGTCTATCTCGCGGGTGACCCGGACCGCGAAGGCGAAGCCATCTGCGCGCACCTCGCTGAAATCCTCGGCAAGCCCAAAAAGTACGCCGCGCTGATCGCCAAAGCCCAGGAAGCCCAGAATGGCGACGCGGAGAAGGACGGGGAGAAAGCCAAACCCGCCGCCAAAGCCAAGAAGGAAGAACCCGCCACAAACGGCGCGCCTCCCAAGATTTATCGCGTGATGTTCAACGAAATCACGCAGAAAGCCATCAAGGCTGCTTTCGAGAAGCCCACGCAAGTGGACGAGCACTTGGTGGACGCGCAGCAAGCGCGCCGCGTCCTCGACCGCATCGTCGGCTACAAAGTTTCGCCGCTACTCTGGAACAAAGTCCGCCGCGGCCTATCCGCGGGACGCGTGCAAACCGTCGCGCTGCGCCTGATCGTCGAGCGCGAACAGGAAATCCGCGCGTTCATCCCGAAAGAATATTGGACCATCCACGCGATGCTGGATGCCGGCACACCGCCGATCTTCGAAGCCAAGCTCAACAAGTTCAAGGGCGAAGACATCGAAGTGAATAATCAAGCCGACGCCGATAAAGTCGTCGCCGCCGTGCAGAAAGCCAAGTGGGTAGTCGCTTCCGTCGCACAAAAGGAAAAGAAGCGCAATCCGCCGCCGCCTTTCACCACCTCGAAGCTTCAGCAGGCTGCTTATAATCGCCTGCGCTACACCGCCAAGCGCACCATGTCTCTCGCGCAAAAATTGTACGAAGGCGTCGAGCTAGGCCAGGAAGGTTCCGTCGCGCTGATCACTTACATGCGCACCGACTCCGTGCGCGTCTCAAACGACGCGCTCGATCAGGTCCGCACTCTGATCCCCGAACGCTTCGGCCCCAGCTACTTGCCGGAGAAGCCCAATTTCTATAAATCGAAGAAAGACGCGCAGGAAGCTCACGAAGCCGTGCGGCCCACCGACGTGATGCGCGCTCCAGAAGACGTTCGCCCGTTTCTCGAAGACGATCTCTTCAAACTCTATCAGCTGATCTGGCAGCGCTTCGTAGCTTCGCAGATGCTTCCCGCGATCTTCGACCAGACCACCATTGACATCAACGCGGGCGACTACACCTTCCGCGCCACCGGCTCCGTCCAGAAATTTGACGGCTACCTGCGCGTCTACCAGATGCCGGTCGCCAACGCCGATCGCGAAGACGATGAAAAGGACGATGAAGGCGAGGGCCGCTCGCTGCCGCAGGTGATCGAAGGCCAGTCGCTGCGCCTCGATCAGATTCGCCCCGACCAGCATTTCACCGAGCCGCCGCCGCGTTACAACGACGCCACGCTGGTAAAAGAGCTGGAAGAAAAGGGCATCGGCCGCCCTTCCACTTACGCCGCGATCATCTCCACCATCGTCGAGCGCGAGTACGTCACCAAAGACCAGGGCCGCTTCTCGCCCACCATGCTCGGCGAACGCGTCAGCGTCCTCTTGGTGAAAAGCTTCGAGGATATTTTTGACGTCGGCTTCACCGCGCGCCTCGAGGAAGAGCTCGACGAAATCGAAGAGGGCAAACTTCCCTGGCGCCAGGCCGTGAAGGAATTCTGGGTTCCGTTCCTCGCCGATCTTGATAAAGCCGACGACGAGATGCTCTCTTACAAAGCGGGCATCCCCACCGGGCAGAAATGCGAAAAATGTGGTGAGGGCGAATTGCTAGAACGCATCTCGCGCCACGGATTTTTCCTCGGCTGTAGCCGCTATCCCGAATGCGATTACATCAAGGATCTTTCGCCCGAGCTTCCCGCCGACGGCGGCGAAGCTAAAATCGAATATTGCGACAATTGCGGCAAGGAAATGGTCATCAAACGCGGCCGCTTTGGCGTGTTCCTCGCCTGCAAAGGCTATCCGGATTGCAAGACCACGCGCCGCCTCGTCAGTGGCACGCGCATCGCGCGCCAGCCGGATGTCCCGCTCGATGAAAAATGTCCGCTCGACGACGCGCAGCTTCTCCGCCGCCAGGGTCGCTTCGGCGATTTCATCGGCTGCACCAACTATCCAAAGTGCAAGTACACGCGCCCCATCACGCTCGGCATCAAATGCCCGAAATGCAATGAAGGCGAATTTGTGCGCCGCGGCATTTCCCGTGGACGCGGCGCCGGACGCATTTTCTACGGCTGCAGCCGCTATCCCGATTGCGATTTCACCACGCCGCACGAACCCATCAACGAGCCCTGCCCGAAATGCGGCGCTCCTTTCATAGTCGAGAAGCGCACCAAGCAAGGCAATTTCCGCACCTGCATAAAAGAAGGCTGCGACTGGGAAATCGAAGCTCCCGCAACACCCGAAGCCAGCGCCGCACCGGAAGCAGGTGCCAACGCAACACCGCCAGTCGGCTCACCCTCAGCCAAGCCAGAATTCGTGCACCCGCAAGAGCCAGCCACAGTAGGCTCCTCCTCAAAATCCTAAGTCGCAGCAACCAGCGGGTGCCCCATCCTTCCGCCTCTGAACGGTGGGGATTTCGCGCTCCACAGGCAAGATCCACAACGCGAAGACAGTAGGGGCACGGCATGCCGTGCCCGGTTCCATTCCGCTACCAGCGAACGAACCCGTCCGGATCATCCACCAACACAACCTCATACTTATCCAACATCGGCATCAACACCGCTTCCAGCTCGCTCTTCCAAAGTTCCCCCTCATAAAATTTCGTCTTCATCGGCTCCCGCGAATCCAAATCCGGAAACCCGCGCATGAAAAAGAAAGTGTCCGCATCCTCAACAGAATTAAACGGCCCCAAAATCTTCATCCCAATCTCCGCATGCGCCGGAATGGACTTCGCGCGAAATACCTCCAGAAATCGAGCCCGCATCCCAGGCTTTGTCTTGTAAGTCCGCATCTCAATAATCATCGCCAAATCTCCGCCTGCAAATCCCGGACTCATAAGCGCCAACTCTGCTTTTCGTCAGGGCACGGCTTCAGCCGTGCCGTTATCAACC
This sequence comes from Candidatus Acidiferrales bacterium, assembly GCA_049287725.1. GTDB lineage: Bacteria > Acidobacteriota > Terriglobia > Acidiferrales > UBA7541 > Palsa-295. Next base: position 5,086 of record JBAQGJ010000009.1, read on the forward strand.
TCGGTCCGGCTTTAGCCGCTGAGGGCGCAAGTTGCGTCGCGAACGGCAGGAACAGCATGATCAGCGTTATAGATCCAAGAATCTTTGTGGGTCGTGGCTTTAGCCACGACATAGAGACTCTGCAAATCAAGAACGGCTTTAGCCGCTGAAGTTCCCTCTCGCTGTCCTCGCCAGCACCCTCTAACCGTTGAAGGGCGCATTCAACTTTTCTCCCAGTACTGCTTAATGCACAAAATTCACCGCAATCGCCGGCGTAATCGTCGTCGCCGTATTGTGCCCAATCGCAATCACGCGCGCCCCCAACAACACTCCCAAAGTAGACTTCCAGTTATATTCAATCGCCGGCGCAAACCCCACCGCATCGCTCGATCCCGAATTCAATTTAATGTTCGGCGGCGTTTCCGCCGCGTCGTAACCCGTCACTCGCGTGTTCGCCGTATGCCGGTAAGTCGCATCCAGCGCCAAAACCCATTTGCGCGTCAGGCTGTATTCCCAAGCCGCATCCACAAAGGACGACGCGCCCGGCTTCGCGTGCCCCTGAAATCCAGACGTCGTCCCGTAAACGCTCGCTCCCTCCACGTTCGCGTAACTGGAAAGCGCCTCCGACACATTGAAACGCATCCGCAAAATGCGCCCGTTGCGCAGCCAAAAATAAGTTTGGTTGTTCAGCGCCACAGTGGTCGTATAAGCGCCGCCGCCGAATCCGTCGCTCAACCGCTTCCCCAACTTGTCGTACCGTCCGGTCGGCAACGTCTCCTCCACGAAAATCGAAGTCGTCGGAAGCCAACTGCCTTCTCGAAATTGCCTCAGCCTGTATTGGCCTAGCAAGCTCAGATCGCCGAGCCCGACTCCCGAACTGCTCAGCGCATCGTTCATTTTGTTGAAGCCCGCGGTGGGAATCATCCCCACCGTAAATCGGTTGAAGAGTCCGTATTCGATGTACGTGAGCGAACCGAATCCGTTCGAATGCGCCCCGATCACATCGTACAAATATGGCTCGACCAGAAAATGTCCCTGCGGCAGCGTAGCCGCCGAATTCGCCAGCATCGGCCCGGTCCACCACGCGTCTCCGAGCGCCTCGCGGTCCGCGGACGAAGCCAGCGAACTCTGCTGCGCGCTCGCAGGCGCTCCACCAACCGTCGCATCTGGTGCCCCAACTGGCGCGGCCTCACCCGCATCATCCTTCACCCGCGTGTCCACCGCGATCCAGTTCGCTTCCCAAGTCTTCCCGCCGTCATCCGAAAACGACTGCTCGAACCGGCACGAATTCGCGGTAATGTCCGACCACACATTGCGCACCAGAATCGTCCTTCCATTAAACGGCTCCTGATCGTAAAACTCGCCGCGCCCATTTTTGAATGCGCCGACCGTCGGCACGCTCAAAGTCCCCACCCGCACGTTCGCCGAATTCAAACTCCACTGGTGCGCCTGCGGATCATACAAACGCAAAGACAGCGCCTCGACGTGCCCCGCCGGCCCGGTCACATCCAGTTCCACCAAATTCGCGCGCCCGCCCCAAATCTTTCGCACCACGGACGTGCCGTCGTACTCGACCCAAGTCTTCGAACCAGTCAAAGGGTGCACCAAACGCGACAAGTGCGTCTTCCAATTTCCGATCTCGAAATCAAAATCATGCTGCCCATCGCGCAATGTGTCAGCCTGCTGCTGCCCCGCCGCCGCCGGCGCCGCCGCGCTCGATTGCGCGAGTCCCTGCCGCGGCTGCGAAATCAGCACCAGCCCTAACGCCAAAAGATAAGTCTGCATATCCCTAATCCCACTCATTGCCACCTCTCCAGCCACTCCACACTAATGAACCTGCCTGGCGCGGGTTATCCGCTTCTCGCGCCCAAACCACGCCCATTTCATTGCAGCCAGCGCAATCGCGACCGCGGCGTCGGATCCATCACATCGACCTCAGGCTCTCCCCGCAGCAAACCCGTCGCAACCAAGGTCGAAACCGCCCGCTGCTCCTCCGGCATGAAACTCGTCTCCAGCATCTGGTTGTCCTTCACCACGCCCAGCCACACCAGAAAAGGTCCGTCCGTCCGCACCGGCAGCTGCGGAAAATTGTTTTTCGCATCGAGCGTAACCAGCACGCCGGCCTCGCGCGCACCCGCGGCCCGATAAGCGGCGAACGTCGGCTCCGCCGCCTTGGCCAACGCCTCGACGCTGTCCGGCTTCACTGAGAATATCTGCGCCACGATCACTCCTTGCGCGCCATTCGTGTCCGCCACCGGATCAACCGCCGGCAAAATCGGAATTTCGCGCTCCGGAGTCAGCGGTCGCATCAGCATCACGTTGTCGGAGTCGTCGATAAACGCGTTCACAGCTTGACGGTGTTCTTTCCACAGCGGCCCGTAGTAGAAAGCTGCGTTCAGCACCGCCCGCGCGTCAATCGTATGAAAGCCGCGAATCCAGGTGAAGCCGTTCGGCTTTTGCCGTTCCAGGAAGGAACCGGCCACGATGGCTCCCTGCTGCTCAAACGCCTCCGGAAAAAAAGTATCGAAATCCAACGCGAAATGCTGACGCTCTCCCGGCTTGATCGTGTAACGGCGAAACTCATAAACCTGAAAGTCCCTAAGGTTTGCACCGGGATCAATCGTGTTTTGCTGCGTCGCGCGCTCGCTGCGCGCGAATGCCAGGCTGCACACGGCGCCCACCACTAAGATCGCGGCTAGCACTCGTTTACGCATCACTTCTTCCTCCCGTAGTTGGTCCATTTCACGCGCAATATTCGCTTCGCTCCGCCGCGCCGCGAACTTCACTGCTCTTTGTCCGGCTCGTCCTTCACCCGCGTCTGCGTATTCACCCAATTCACTTCCCAAGTCTTCCCGCCATCCGCCGAAAAAGACTGTTCGTCGCGCGTCGAATCGGCGGAAAGTGCCGCGAAAACAAATCGCACCAAAATCATTCGGCCGTTATACGGTTCCTGATCGTAAAACTCGCCGCGCCCATCCTTGAACTCGCCGTACAGCGGCACGCCCAAAGTTCCGCCCTTAGTGTTCGCAAAATTCAAAGTCCACTGGTGCGCCGCAGGATCGTAGAGACGCAACGACAAAAATTCCAAATGGCCCGACGGTCCGTCCGCAACAATTTCCGCCAGATTCGCGCGCCCATCCCAAATCTTCCGCACGGTCACCGTGCCGTCGAGGTCCGTCCAGGTTGTCGAACCGGTCAGCGGATGCTGCAACCGGTGCATGTGAATCTTCCAAGTCCCCAGCTGCCAATCAAAGTCATGCTGCCCGTCATGCAATTGCTTTTGTTCGTCCAAGTCCGGAGAGGCTGGTAACGTAAGTTGGTTCTTAGGGGAACGCAGTATCGCCTCCGACACAAAAGCCACCGTATTAATCAGCGGCTTTAGCCCCCTGGGCAAGATTTGGAATTTTTCCGGGCACGCCTCCGCTGCGGCGGTTTGCGAATGCACCACCAGCGGCTGCAATAGGCATCCCAGCGTTCCCACAATGCCCAGCAGAAAAACAATTCCCCGGCGCCGAAAAGAACTCATGTTCGTCTCCGCTTCAAAGATCCTTGCGATACACAATGAACCCCGATTTCTCCGCCACCTTGTCGTACAACTTCATCGCGTGCGCGTTCGTCTCGTGCGTCTGCCAATACACGCGGCCCGACCCCGCCTGTTCCGCGCGCCGGTAGACTTCCGCGATCAGCGCCCGCCCGACGCCCTTCCCGCGCTCCGCTTCGCTCGTAAATAAATCCTGCAAGTAACAATTCGACGTCAGCACTGTCGAGCTCCGGTGAAAAAGGTAATGCACCAGCCCCACCAATTTCCCGCCGCGCTCCGCCACCAACGCGCAAATCGGCTCGTACCCGTCGAAGAAGCGCGTCCAAGTCATGTTCGTGATGATTTCCGGCAGCGCCGTCTCGCCCTTGCGCCCGTAAAATTCGTTGTAGCCGTCCCACAGCACTTTCCACTCGGCGAAATCGCGCTGCTGCACCTCTCGCACCACGATCTCGCCGCTCACGGCTTTTCCCGCGTCAAATTCGCGACAAAGTTCGGCTCCCACGTCTTGCCTCCATCATCCGAAAAGGATTGTTCGAAGCGGTGCGTGTCCGGCGTGATATCCGACCACACGCCCCGCACCAGAATCGCTCTCCCGTTGTACGTTTCCTGATCGTAAAATTCGCCGCGCCCGTCCTTGAATTCGCCCACCGACGGCGTGCTCATAGTGCCGTCGCTGCTGTTGGAAAAATTCAGGCTCCACTGGTGCGCCGCGGGATTGTAGAGAAATAAAGTCAGCCCCTCGAAGCGCCCCGCGGGTCCCGCCGCTTCAATCTCCTCCAACTGCGCGCGCCCGTCCCACACTTTCCGCACCGTCACGGTTCCGTTCATTTCCACCCAGGTCGTCGAACCCGTCAGCGGGTGCTCCAGCCGCCGGATGTGCGTGTGCCATGTGCCAAAATTAAAATCGAAATCGTGCTGCCCGTCGCGCAACGCACTCGCCTGCGAAACTCCCGCCGCGCCTGCCGCCGTCTGCGTACGTGCGGGAAAAGCCAACCACAGCGCTCCCATCGCACACGCCAGAAAACAAGTCCCGATACTCCGCAGCCGTTTCATTTATTTCCTCCGATTCCGTACTTGCCACTCGCTCGTAGTTGCGGATACAAGAATCAACTGCACTGTGGTATTTTCATAGAGCCACTTTGCATGCAATTCGTGATACCACTTTCGAGGCAAGGCGAGCCCCTTTTCCGCCAGGTGTACCAACGCTTGCGCCAAGCCATCCTTTCGGGAGCCTTCCGCGCCGGCGATCGCCTTCCCTCCACGCGCGATCTCGCGAGTGAACTCGGCATCTCGCGCACAGTCGTGCTCCTCGCTTACGATCAATTGATTGCAGAAGGTTTCGCCGGAGGGCGCGGCGGCTCCGGCACTTTTGTTTCGCAAGGACTAAACGGCAGCAGGCCACACAAACAGAACAAATCCGCGAAGCTGCAACTCTCGCGTTACGGCAAGACGGCCGCGGATGTCGCCTCCACCGTGGACTTCCCCGGCCGCCGCTCGATTCCGCTCCGCTACGATTTCGCCTACGGCGGGCGCGGCGACGTGGACACTTTTCCCTTCCAAATGTGGCGCCGGATTCTCCTGCGCCATGCTCGCGAAGCTCCGGTCCGTGAACTCGACTACGGCGCCGCGGCCGGAAGCCTCGCGCTGCGCGAAGCCATCACCATTCACGTGCGCCGCTCCCGCGCCGTCATCTGCGATCCGTCGCAAGTGATCGTCGTCAATGGCTCGCAGCAAGCGCTCGATTTAATCGCACGTGTCTTAATCGAACGCGGCGACCCCGTCGCCATCGAAGATCCGCAATACCAGGGCACGCGCGAAATATTTCGCGCCGCAGGAGCGCGCCTTCTTCCGGTTCCAGTTGACCGCGACGGCCTCAATCCCGCGAAGCTCCCGAAAACGGCCCGCGTCGCTTTCGTCACGCCTTCGCATCAATTCCCCACCGGTGCGATTCTCCCGCTCGCACGCCGCCTAGCACTCCTCGATTGGGCCAAGCGCAAAGACGCAGTCATCATCGAAGACGATTACGATGGCGAATTTCGCTACGAAGGACAGCCTCTCGAATCACTGCAGGGACTCGACAGCGAAGGCCGCGTCGTCTATCTCGGAACTTTTTCGCGCACCATCTTTTCCGCGCTACGCATCGGCTATCTGATCGCGCCCAAATCGCTCGTCGCCGCCTTCACCTCGGCCAAATGGCTCTGCGACCGTCACACCGCCACGCTCGAACAGGAAACTCTCGCGGAGTTCATAGCCACAGGAATGTACGAACGCCATCTGCGCCGCATCCGCCGCCGCAACACCGCGCATCGCGCCGCGCTCCTCGAAGCCATCCACAAATACCTGGGCGCCCAAACAGAAATCACAGGCGACGGCGCCGGAACCCACATCGTCCTCTGGCCCGCAAAACGCATCTCCGAAACCGCCGTGATCGAAAAAGCCGCCCAGCAAGACGTAGGCATCTACGGAATTTCCCGCTACTTCCTCGCCCATCCATCAAGAAGCGGCCTGATGCTAGGCTATTCGCGCATGAAAGAAAATCAAATCCACGAAGGCATCCGCCGCCTGAGCCAAATCCTATAGACCTCGCCAATCCTCAGCTTCCGCCGCGGTCCAAACGCGCCAAACGGGAAGCCGCATCCTTGCTTTCGGCTTCCCGTTTGTTCTTCTTCCCATCTTCAACGCTGACGCTGTTCACAACCCGGCAGACAGTCTGTAAGCGTGAGCCAGCACCGCAACCTCAGTCCTTCCCAACGTGCTCGCCCATTCCTTTTCACGACCCGACTTGTGCAAACGCCGCCCGTGCGTCCCGTCCGCCCAGATCTCCGCAAGAAAATATTCGTTTCCATAACGGTTGAAGACCAACCGCGCAGGCGCCGATTTGTCCTTCGATTCCGCCGGCAGGCTCGTCACCGTCGTCGAGTTTTTTCCATCGTGCTGCTGGATTAGCTGGATTCCTTCCATCTCCGCAGAGAGCCGCTGAATACGGTATTCTCCGGCTGGCATCGTCCGGTCTCCTGCTTGGAACGCAAACGGGATGTTCACGTCGATCGCGCCGACCTGCTGCGCGCCACAACGGCCCGCCAGCACGATCGAAACCAACAACGCTGCTGCAACAGAAATAATTTGTTTTCTCATCGAAATTCTCCTTTTCCTTTTCAATTTCCGCGGTGCTCGGATTCGTTCCGCCACCAACTCATGTCTTCGCTTCTTCCGTCGAGAGTCATAAGCTGCGCACAGTCTTGCGCCGCGCCCTGGGAATCACAATGCACTGCAAATCAGCGGTGGATAATCTCTCGATAACCCAGCAACTCGCCCGCAGCACAGGACTTCGCGCTCAAAAGGACGCGAGATGGTATATTCGACTCAACGAGGCGCGCCTCATGTCATCCCCTGCCCCAAGCGAGAACGTCCTGCGATTTGCAGATTTTGAACTGCACCAGCGCGCGGGCGAACTCTTCAAGACCGGCCGCAAAATCCGGCTGCAAGCGCTTCCTCTGCGCATTCTGGCAACTTTGCTGGAAACGCCGGGCCAGGTCGTCACCCGGGACGAACTGCGCGAAAAGCTTTGGCCCGCAGACACCTTCGTTGATTTTGATCACAGCTTGAACACGGCGATCCGCAAACTTCGCCGCGCTCTAAACGACGAAGCCGACACACCGCGCTTCATCGAAACTCTTCCGCGGCGCGGCTATCGTTTCGTCGGTGCAGCGCCCTCCGGAAATTCTTCTGCACCGTCTGCGCCGTCAGCCCCGCCGGCCGTCGCCGCCCCCGCGACCGATCTGGTTGGCGGCATTTTCGTCCTCTGCGGTGAAGGTAATTCGAACTTTGTTTCACTGCCCGCCGACGAATTCGCCCTTAAGGAGAAGGAAAAACTGGAAGCCGCAAGTGACGATCTCGGCCTCTCTCTGCTCTTTGCCTCCCGCAAAATCTTTTTGGTCGCGTGCGGCACCCGCGTGAAAGTGTTGAAAGATGTCCCGGAAACTTCCTGCCGCGAAGTGCGCATTCTGGAAGGGGAATTCATCGGAGAGACCGCCCTGGCGCCGCTCAAATGCCTGCTCGAAACCGCCTGAAGCCGAACTCCGCAAAATCCTTACGGACATCTACCAGATCTTCGAGCCACCCACCGACTTCCCACCAGAGCTGCGCCCGAAATCGGCAGGGGCGTAACGCGGCTCCCCGGATCGGCTCACCGTGATCTTGGTTCCAGTCGCCAAATGGTCGGACGGCACTGTTGCTCCAATGTTCGAGCAATGAAACAACGGCGCAGACTCGGCAGTTGATTCGGAGCGACTCGCGCCGCAGCCCTACTCGCCAGCCACTTCCGCCGCTGGGCGCAACGTCTTCCGCTCCTCCGCCTCGCGCCGCCGCGGAATTGCCCACGCCAGCGCTCCAAAAGCCAGCACCGCCGGAAAACACTCGATCACATAACGCGGCTCCACGGTCTGCAGCTGCGTCATCGCCAGGGTCCGTAGCGCCACAAATAAAATCAAAAAAGTCCCCGCAGTCCCTCCGCGCCATCGCCACAATCCGCATAAAGCGAGCCCCGCATACACAATTCCCAAGATCCCGAATCCCAAAGTCACGCCGAAATCCGCACGATTCTCCCGCCACTTCTCGCCCGGCGGCCACAAATCGCCGGAATAAGGCAGCAATTCAATCCGCGGCGTAAACCACATCGCCAAAATCCTCTCAGCGGGAATCGTCACATACGTCCGCCAAGGACGCCGCTCTGTTCGCTCCCGCGCCAGCTGCGCAAAGTCCCGATCCAGCGCCGGAGTAATCCGCCAACCGCGATCGTAACGCGCCAGCAACTCCGCCACCCGCACGCGCTCCGCCTCCGAATCAAACGCCGCCGCCGGCAAAGCATCCACGCTCAGCGGCTGCTTCCCCAATCTCCAGTTCACCAGGTACGCTTCGCCGAACCGCGTCATCCACGTCTGCGTCCACGCAAAAAATCCGCGCGGAATAAAATCCCCGTAACTCTGCGCGTAACGCGGCCCCAGAAATTCAATCCGCCCCAAAGTCCGCGCGTTCCGCGCCGCCCACGGCATCAGCGCCACCAGCAAACCCACGCCCATCCACAATCCCGCCAAAATTAATTTCGTCCAATCCGCTCGCCGCCTCCATCGCCAACACAACGCCAACCCCGCTGCACCCAGAATCAGCGGCGCTTCCGGACGCACCAAAGTCCCCACCCCCACAATCAATCCCGCCAAAAGAAACCACGCCGCAAACCTCAACGCCTTCCGGCGCTCCGCAAAGTCGCCAACAGAAAAATCCAGCACCTCCGAATCGCTAAGCAAATACACCAACGCGAACAAAGCCAGCGCGGTCAAAAATATCGCCAAGCTCTCGGTCAAAACCACAGCCGTATAATTCGCCGTAAAAGGACAAACCGCCGCCATCCACAAAGCCGCCGTCGCCACCACGCGACGCCTCGCAGCCGCCACCAATCTCGCCGCAATCAACGCCGTCAAAACGCAAGTCCCCAAATCCAAAAAAGCCTGCGCCAACATCACCGCCCGGCTCCCGCGCCCCACAAAAAAATAAATCGCCGCCAGAAATGCCGGATACCCCGGCGCACGCATGTCCACCGGCGCCAGTTGCCCCATCACAAACAGGCCATACACCCCGTGATCCATCCAATTCCGCGCCAGCTCTTCGTAAAATTTCGTGTCCCCCGCATAAAATGGAAAATGGACAATAAAGTACAGCCGCAGCGCCAATCCCGCCGCCAAAGCCAATCCCAGTTGTGTGTAGGAAAAAGGACGTCCACTCATCGCCGAGGTCCGCAAAAATCCAGCAAGCTATCAAAAATAAATCGCGTTCAAACGCGCGCGCCGTTCACCCTCGCCGTCTGGAAGTCTTCGCGTCTCCGCCATCCAACTCCGCCACCATCGGTTTCGGCGCGGTGTTCCGCCAAGCCGCCGCCAGCGCCTCGCGCACGCGCCCCTTCTTCGCCGCCTTCAATATCACGTTCGTCGCCCCGCGCTGCCCCCACTTCCCTGTCACCGCCACAAACGCCTTCGGCTCCGCCCGCACAAAATCCTGCTGCTGGTCCGGCATCAGTTTCACCATCGCCCAACCCGTGCGCGGATAACCCAGCGTCGCAAAAATCTTTCCGCCGACTCGAAAATCCGGATGGTCCATGTGCGCGCTCTCCGCAGTCTCCCGAAAACTCAAAGCCATCCGCCGAAATTCAGCTGCAGTCATCGTCGCCCTCCCGTGCCTGCACGCCGCGCCGCACAAGCCGCGCGAGTCCTCATCGCACCGCGCTACACGCGCACGCGCATCCGCCTCACCCAGCTTACCCGAATCGACACAACGCCGCGCATGTTCCACCGCGGCACGGTACACTACCTCCAGCCCAGCAAAGTTTCTCGCACCGCCGCCGATATACCCAGCGGCGGTGACGCTCAAGCGAAACTCATGCGCTGGCGCAACCTACTTAACCCTCGCAATACGCGCTCAATCCACACTCGCACGACGCCCGCGCGCCCGCCCGCACCCGCCGCCGCATCATCCGCGACAGCCGCCACCGTTACCGCCGCGGCTCCGCATCAGCGCAACAAACGCCGCGCCCACCGCGTCTCAGCCTTCCTCCCCGTCTTCGTCTACGGCCGCGCGCACAACGAGCCCTTCGCTGAGCACGCCGTCACGCTAAACGTCAGCTCCACCGGCGGCTTCCTAGCACTCGACGCCGAAGTCTCCCCCGCGCAAAAACTCCTGATGGCCAACGAACAAACCGACGAAGAGCTCCCCTGCCGCATAGCCCGCGTAATAAAAACCGAAGCCGGCAAAACGCTAGTAGGCTTCGAATTCCTCCGCCCCTCCCCCCACTTCTGGTCCATAGATTTCACGTCTTAATTCGCGACGCCATCGCCCAAGATTCACGCAACGCCGCGCTTCCTAATCACCGGGGGGTGCCCCACCCTTCCGCTGTTGAAGGGTGGGGATTTTGTTCAACGACGGCGCGCCCCTCCAAATCACTCCACCACATCAAGCGAAAGCAAAACCTCCCCACATCGCGCGTAAAAACAATAGCTACTCCAAACCCAGTCTTCGGGCCTGTCCACCAGACCACGAGTCACAGGATTCCGATGCATATAGCGCAACTTCTCGATCCTCTTCTCCCGGTTCCAAACGTTGAAATCATAAAACCGCGGCTGCCAAAATCGCGGCAACTCCATCCCCGAAGCATCGAACCGAACGCCTCGCAGTTCCCGCGAGACCCTCTGCTTCAATATCTGGATAATCGTTGAAGGCGTTCCAACGCGCGGTTCGCCAAGCAAAAGGTGAACGTGCTCCGGCATAACCACATAACCGACCAAGGAAAATTGGCGACGAGCACGAATCTGGCCGAGAGACTCCACGAGCAAGTTTCGAGCGCGAACAGATTTCAAAACCGGCAAACGGCGATAACAACTGAAGGTAATGAAATGAAGATGTCCGTGCCCATACCGGCGATCAACTCCTATAAGCATCGCAAAATCCCCACCCTTCAACAACAGAAGGGTGGGCGCCCTGGCGAGGTGAGTATGGCACGGTTAATTCATTTGGCGTCTATCACATCGTCACAGCTGGGAAGATGGGCACGCGGCAGCAAGCATGAGTCCGAGTTGTCATCCCGAGCGCAGCCAGGGATCTCTCCTTCTGGTCTTCGCAAGCCATAAATTATTAAACGGGATTTCGCGCAGGCAACTACGGAAGGCTTTGAAACGTGGTAGAAAGCCGCAACTCGTCCGCTTCAGGCAGTTTTCAGAAATTCATGGCAGTCATGCCACGCCGCCAAGTTCCTTCCGACGCCGAGTTTCTGAACTTTGATCGCATCCATGGCTTGCGTAGCAATGTCCATAGCGCGCACTTCGTCGTGATAATTCGCGGGGTTTTCCAACTGCAGCCGGCGAAGACATATCGCGATCTCCGCTTCATGGATCAACCGAGCCAAAGTTTCCCGGTCCGGTTCGTCCACAGCTCTGATGAAAGCTTCCTGCCAAATCACGGGCCTATAATTATCCAAGGCTTTCCTCCAGCGGCATTAAGGTGAGGTAGGAGGGCCGAAATTCGCGTCAATACTTCGCCACAATTCGCGCAAAGAGCAACAATCGCCGACACAATATCAGACGCGTTCGCAAGCAATCGGTTGCACTAAGAAATAATGTTTGTTCCGAGCCACATTCTCCGCGCGTCGAAACGCCGACACTCTAGCCCGCGCCTCCGCCTTCTCGACTCTTTCACCTCTCAGTCCTCTGCCGTTGACGTTGTAGCGGCCGCCTTCAGGGGGGCGCCGTGAACCATCGTCCATTCTCGATCACCGCGACCGAGCACCGAATCACGCCATAAACCCAGCGCCGTAGGCGCGGCAAAAGTTAGCCCCATGCGTAAGCGTGGGGCAGCGCAATTCCCAAGACCTTCGCGCTCGAGTTAGAGAAGATTCCGTCACGTATGTAATACCATCCTCGGTTAACTATCGAAATGGTATCATCCGCTTCGGATATCGAAAGGAACCATCTGAGATGGGCCGGATGCGGACAGCGAGAAGCTTGGCCGTCGTAAACAGTCGTGTCGCGGTCGTGCCTAGTCGCATACGGCACGAGCCCGGGAAAACTTGACACATAGGCGAACAAAAAGCGAATATATTCAAGGCTTGCCGCAAGTGCGGTGCCCTAAAACGGGGGGCTTCGTGACTGACACTTCGTTCTTCGACGAATCCCGCGAGCAATCTAGGATCAAGTCAAGGATCGTCACGAAGTATTTCTGGGCTTGGGCAAAGATCATGATCTCGGCGGCGAGACGCCGCGAGGGTCGAATTGCCTACATGGACTTATTCGCCGGACCGGGACGCTACAGTGACGGGACTCTTTCGACTCCCGTTACCGTACTTCAGACGGCGATCAAGGAAGCCGATTTTCGAGAAATGCTTGTTACGATTTTTAACGACAAGAATCCCACAAACGTTAAATCCCTTCGGGAAATCATCGGTGCAATTCCGGGGATCGAGACACTGAAATACAAGCCACAGATAGAAAACGAGGAGGTCGGGCAAAAAATCGTAGACCGACTCGAAGGTATAAGATTAATCCCAACTTTATTGTTCGTGGATCCTTGGGGCTATAAAGGGCTTTCGCTTGGACTGATTAAGTCCGTCCTGCAAAATTGGGGCTGCGATTTTGTATTCTTTTTCAATTACAACCGCATAAACCCGGGCCTGAACAATGACGCGGTGCGCGAGCATATGAACGATTTGTTCGGCGCAAAACGCGCGGAGATGATTCGGGAGAGGCTAGCCGGCCTCGGGCCAGATGAACGAGAAGGCCTCATCATGGAAGAGTTGTCACAAGCCCTCAGAGAGCTCGGAGCTACATATGTTCTGCCGTTCACATTCAAAAATGAGCAGGGTACGAGAACGAAACATCACCTGGTCTTCGGCAGCAAAAACGTCAAAGGCTACGAGATCATGAAGGAAATTATGGCAGGCGAGAGCTCAGAGCAAAATCAGGGCGTCGGTTCATTCGTATATTCACCTGCATCAATCAAGAACCCGACCCTCTTTGAATTGACGAGGCCGCTTGACGATCTTGAAAATCTGTTGTTGGCGCAATTCGCAGGCGAACGTCTGACAATGCGCGCAATTTACGAACGCCACAACGTAGGTAGACCATACATCAAGACGCACTACAAGAAGGCACTGGCAAAGATGGAGGCGAGCGGGACAATAATGGCGGAGCCGCTCGCTGAGAAGCGACGGAAGGTGAAGGGTGAAGTGACGTTTGCCGACGACGTCACCGTTGCCTTCCCGCGAGGAGCCAGGAAATGAGTTCGCTATCAGCTATCGAATGGACTGACGCAACTTGGAACCCTGTCAGGGGCTGCACGAAGATCAGCCCTGGATGCAAACATTGCTATGCCGAAACATTTGCGGAACGATTTCGAGGAGTGAAGGGCCATCCATACGAGCAGGGATTCGATCTCCGTTTAGTGCCAGAAAAGCTTGGGGAACCATTACGCTGGCGAATTCCGAAGATGATTTTCGTGAATTCCATGAGCGACCTGTTTCACGAAGATGTTCCGGACGACTACATCAGTGCAGTCGCCAATGTGATGGTGGCCGCGAAGTGGCACACCTACCAAGTCCTCACAAAGCGTTCCGAACGTCTCCGTAAACTTTTGAATTCGACACTGAGCTTCGCGGCTAATCAGCCCCATATCTGGTGGGGCGTGAGCGTCGAAGATCGAAGGTACGGTCTTCCGCGAATCGAAGGCTTACGGCGTGCCAATGCCGCGGTGCGATTTCTTTCAGTCGAGCCACTTCTCGAAGACGTGGGAAAGCTGAATCTGGACGGTCTCGGGTGGGTAATCGTAGGTGGCGAAAGTGGTCCGGGCGCAAGGCCCATGAAGAAAGAATGGGTGGCGTCTGTGAGGGATCAGTGCCGACGCGCTAGCGTGCCATTTTTCTTTAAGCAGTGGGGCGGCGTTCGGAAATCAGTCTCGGGCAGAAAGCTCGAGGGGCGGACTTACGATGAATTCCCACGGCGCGTCCGAAATCCGGTCCTTGGGGCGGAAGATTGCCGCTTATTGGCAGCAAGAGTTGAGTCTGCCTTCAAGAAAATGGACCTCGTGGACTGCTTGGTTTGACAGCAAGCGACAAAACTTAAAAACCAACTAGACGACCGATTTCAGAGATTCGCGCTCGTCACCCTCGCACCTGCCCCATGCTATCCTCCACGAGTCGAGCAGTTGTAGTACTGCCCGGCCCGCTGCGTTAAAGGAGCATCCATGCCCTGGTACGCCTACCTCGCCTACTTCTTCGCCGGCGCTTTCCTCGTCAATGCCGTGCCGCACTTCGTCAGCGGCGTCACCGGCCGACGCTTCCCAAGTCCCTTCGCCTCCCCTCCCGGCAAAGGTGAATCCTCGCCCATCGTCAACGTCCTCTGGGGCGCGCTCAACATGCTAATCGCCTACCTGCTCCTGACCCGCGTAGGAGACTTCCACCTCCGCGAAATCCCCAGCGTCGCAGCCGCAGCAGCCGGTGGCCTTCTGATGGCCCTCCAACTAGCCAGCTGGTTCGGCCAAGCCTACGGCAAACACACCCCAAGCGAGTAATCACAAGGTAAATGTGATAAAATGCCCCCGGAGCCAGTTTTTCGCTCCATCAAGGACGCAATATGGCAGCCGTCACGCAGCCAAAGAGGCAGCGCCGCATCCGTCGCCGCCGGACGCTCAACTTCACAGCCGCCAACTCTCAGCAGCGCATCCCTAACCGCAACAACACCGCATTCAAAATCCCGGCTAACTCCATGAAAATAAACGCTGAACCAAATTCTAATCGCAACAAGAACTCCATGTCGCCGTTCGCCCTCGCAGGCCTCCACTCGCCATCCACGAATCACAAATCACAAGTCACGAATCACGCTAACTCACGCTATAATCAAGCTTCCATCTGCGCTCGACCGCAGTCTAATAACTGTACGAGTCGCGCCATCATCGAAGCTCCAAAAGGGAAGGTCGCATGAGTCCACTTGGGAAAAAGATCGTAGTAGGGCTTTCCATTCTGGTCGTCGCCTACGCCGCCACCGGCTACATGCTCGGCCGCTCCAACGACGACAAAGCCTATCGCGCCCTCACCGTCTATAGCGAAGTCCTCGAGCACATTCAGCGCGATTACGTGGACGATCCCAACATGCACGCCGTCACCAACGGCGCCCTGCACGGCCTGCTCGATTCGCTCGACCCGCAATCCGCCTACCTCAGCCCGCTTGAATATAAGGACTACAAGGAAAAGACCGCTGACGCCACCGCCACCGGCGAACCCGGACTCGCGCTCACCCGGCGCTTCGGCTACATCGGCGTGATTGGCGTGCTGCCCGATAGCCCCGCCGCGAAAATCGGACTGCGCGAGGGCGACATCCTCGAAAAAATCGCCGGATTCACCACCGGCCAGATGGCGATCGACCAGGCGCAACTCCTGCTGAAAGGCAATCCCGGCACCACCGTTCCGCTGTCGGTAATTCGCCGCGGCAAGGCCGAGCCTCAGGCCATGACCATCACTCTCGCCAAGCTCGCGCCTCCCAAGCTGATCGAAGATAAAATTGCCGGCGATATCGCGTACATCCACGTGCAGGAATTCACCCCGGGCATGTCCAAGCAGATCCGCGAAAGGCTTGTGCAGTTGCAGCACGGCGGCGCGAAGAAACTGATTCTCGATCTGCGCGATTGCTCGCTCGGTGACGAGCAGGAAGGCGTCCAAACCGCGCAACTCTTTCTCTCGTCCGGCACCATCGCCACACTGAAAGGCCAGACGGTCGCTCCCACCGTCTATTCCGCCGAGCCTTCGAAAGTTGTCTGGACCCAGCCCATCAGCGTGCTGATCGGCAATGGCACGGCCGGCCCCGCCGAAGTTCTCGCCGCCGCCATCGGCGATAACAAGCGCGGCGACACAGTAGGCGAACGCACCTACGGCACCGCCTCCGACCAAAAATTAATTCAACTCGACGACGGCTCCGCGCTGATTCTCACCGTCGCGAATTACTTCACGCCCGGCAACAAGAACATCGCCACCGAAGGCGTCGCCCCCACCGTCGAAATCCATCCTTCGATTGACGATCTCATGGCGCAAGCCGACCTCAGTCAGCCGGCCGCCGCTCCCAGCTCTTCGCCCACTGATCCGGTGGTGAAGAAAGCCATAGACATTCTGCAGGGCGGCGCCACCGTCGAGAAAAAGGCTGCCAAGCTCATTCGCTGGCAGCCGCAACTGGCCGCGTAGATTTGCATTCGCGCAAAGCGCTCCGGATTTTCGCGGGCTTCGCCGCCGCGCTGCTTCTATTTCTCGCCGCCTGCGGCAAGAAATCACTTTCCAAATCTGAACTGCGCTCCGTCACCGGCGAAATCGTCGCCGCCGCACAGAAAATCAATGGCCGCAAATCCGAAATCGCCATTCGCCCGGAATTGCAACCAACAAAGACCGGCGCTTCCACTCGCCCCACAACCGACAATATCTACATCTCGCTCCTCGATCCCGCGCAAGCCTCCGCCCTCGCACAAGCCCTGACCGCCATCGCGCAGCGCCATGATCTCGCTTTCACCGAAACCACTTCCCCCGGCGTCATCCGCTTCGACTTCTCCTTCCACGGCGTCCGCACGCACACCGTTCATGTAGTGACGCCTCTCGCAGACCGAACGCATGCGCCCGCAGCGCAGAATCGCAACAGCAGTAACAACGACAGTGGCGATGAAAAAAATCCCCGCCTCGCCATCATCATTGACGACCTCGGCTACGATCGCTCCGCCGCCGACGCAGTTCTCGCCCTCGGCTTCCCGCTAACCGTCTCCGTGCTGCCGCACCTGCCCCTGTCAAACGAAGTAGCCGAAGAAGCGCAACGCCGCGGCGATCAAGTGATGCTGCATCTACCCATGGAATCCGAAGCGGATGGCGCCAAGCCCGAAGACATCGAACTGCGCGTGGGAATGAACGCCTCGCAAGTGGGTGAAACTCTGGCAGGAATGCTGGAGACCGTGCCCTACGCCGTCGGCGTAAATAATCACCAGGGCTCGCGCGCCACCTCCGACCCCGCGCTAATGCAAGCTCTGATGCCCGCCCTGCGCCAGCGCGGTCTTTTCTTCATAGACAGCCGCACCGACGCGAAGACCGTCGCCTACGATACCGCCGAGCGCAACGGCGTGCGCGCCGCCTCGCGCAAAGTCTTCCTCGATGACGTCGCATCGCGCGAAGCCATCCTCAAGCAACTCGAACTAGCCGCACGCGACGCGCGCCGCGACGGCTTCACCATCGCCATCGGCCACCCGCGCCCCGCCACCATCGCCGCGCTCTCCGACGGCGTTCCGCATCTCGAAGCAAACGGCATTCACCTCGTCTTCGCATCGCAGCTCGTGCAATAGCAAGCGTAGCTAGCGGCGGCGAGCGCGGACGCAAAAGAACGCTTCAGTAATCTCCGCCAATCCCCTCAAACATCGCCGTCGTCGGTACCAGCTTTGCCTCCGTGCCATCGTGCACCGCAAACTGCATCCGCCGGCCGTCGATATGTTTCTCCCAAAGGCTAGCCGCGCCATATTCGCCATTTTTATTCAACGCGTAAAATTGAATGTGAAACAGCTTCAGCCGGTCGGGAAACGCCTTGTAGTTTTTCACGACGCGATGCATCGCTTCCATGCAAGCATCAGTGGGCGAAGAGCCTCGGCGCATCATTTCCACGATCGTATGCCCGCCGGAAATCTTGATATTTTCCTCGCCGCGCCCCGTCGAGCCCGCCGCGCCCACTTCGTTGTCCACAAAAAGCCCCGCGCCGATGATCGGCGAATCCCCCACGCGCCCCGGAATTTTCCAGGCGAGACCGGAAGTCGTAGTCGTCCCGGAAATATCGCCCTTGGCATCCACCGCCAGACAATTGATCGTTCCGGTCGGCGGATGCATCACCACATCTTCGATGTGTTCGCGCCAGCCCAGCTTCTCCGGCGTGTCCAGCAGTTCTGCCAGCTTCTCTTTCCACTCGGGACTATCCAACCCCGGCCGCCAGTTTTCCGAAGACGATGCCTTCCACGCCAGCCACGCGATGCGCGAACGCTCCGTCAGCAAATTCATCGTCGTGAAACCTTCGTCTTCCGCGAAACGCTGCGCGCCGACTCCCACAATAAAGATATGATTCGTTTTTTCCAGCACGGTTTTCGCGACGAGCGACGGATTCTTGATTTTTTGAATCGAGCCGACGGCTCCAGCGCGATGGGTCGGACCGTGCATCACGCAAGCGTCCAACTCGACCACCCCTTCTTCATTCGGCAAACCGCCGTAGCCCACCGAATCGTCGTTGGGATCGTCCTCTACCTTAGTAACCACCGCGAGCACCGCGTCCAGCGTATCGCCGCCCGATTTGAGCACGCCCATCCCGTCATTAAGATGGTGAAAGCCGTTCGCCGCCGAAACAATCAACGGCCGCGTCCCCGCCGGCGCCACAACTGATTCACCGCCCGGCGCACCACGCAATCTCGCGACATCAGCAGCTCCAGCCCCGAAAAGCCGCTGCGTGCTCGCGGCAATCCCGCCCGCAAGAGTCGAAAAGAAAAACTTTCTGCGCGTCCATTTTTCCATTTGTGTGCCTTTCGTTAACCCAGGATTGAGCCACGCCAAAATGTTTGCGAACGGAGCATAGTTCCGCGCGCGCGCCTCCACAAGGAAAGAATTCCGCAGCGATCGCGGTTCGTAGCGCCGGCGTCCCGCACCACGAGATAAACGCAACCGCCTGTCATTCCGAGGGCGCCTTACGCCCGAGGAATCTGCTTTTTCGCCGCCCGCTGCATTCGCCATCAATCAAGCGTCATGTTTCCCTGGCTCACCGTCAGGGCTTGAATCCCACGCTCCGCCACAATTCCGCGCAGTTGTACATCACTCCATTCGTAATCACGAACTCCACCTTGCGAATGTTATGAATCGATTCCAACGGATTGCCATCCACAATAATCATGTCCGCGCGCTTCCCCGCTTCCACCGTCCCCAGTTCCTTGTCCAGCCCCATCACGCGCGCCGGCACAATCGTAGCCGCCTGAATCGCTTCCATAGGCGTGAAACCCGCCTGCACGTACAATTCAAGCTCGCGATAGAGGCTGTAACCTGGAACCGTCTGGTCCGTGCCCGCCACCATCGGCACGCCGGCGCGATGCAACGCGCCGACGATCTGGATGTACTTCTGCACGAGTTTTTCGTACGCGGCCGCGTTCGGCGAAGCCGGTCCCGCCTCCGCCAATATCGCCTGCAGCTCCGGCGCAACCTTGGCGACTCCCGGCTCGATACTGACCGGCGGCTTCGCGCTGCTAGCCGTAAAAAATTCGAATAATGCGACGGTAGGATCCAGCACCGTCCGGTGCTGCACCAAAAACAAAATCGCCTTTTTCGCTTCCGGCGAATTCAGATCAATATTTGCTTCCGCATTCCGGCGATCCGTACGCGTAGCATTTTCCGGAAGCGTCGGAATCATAATGTCCGCGATGTACTGGATATGATTGATCTGATCCTGCCCCGCCTCGATCACCTGGTAAGCGTTCAACCCTTCCGGCACGTGTCCTGTGACGGTCATCCCCAGGCGATGCGCTTCTTCGGACACGTCCTTCACTTCTTCCAGTTTCACCGAGCTGTAAATTTTCATCTGCTGGAAGCCGGCGTCGTGGTATTTGTCCACCCACATCTTGGCCTCTTCGGGCGTATCTACGCGCGCGACGCCAATCGCGAGCGGCCCGCTGCCATCCACAATTCCGGCCGCGAGAATTCGCGGACCAAGTCCGTGCCCGCTCGCGATCGCATCGCGCACCGCGGTGATGAATTCGAATTCGTTGCCACAATCCCGCACGGTCGTAGCGCCCGCCGCCAAATAGATCGGCCCCCACTCCACCTGCTCGAAGTGCGAGTGCATATCCCACAAGCCGGGCAGAATAAACTTGCCTCGCGCATCAATCTCTTGCGTCCCGCCGGGAATTTTCACGCGCGACTTCGGCCCGGCATCCACGATTCGGCCCTTCTCGATCAGCACCACGGAGTCGGGCACTGGCGCGGCGCCCGTCCCATCAATTAAAGTGCCGCCCACCAGCGCAATTTTCTCCGCGCGGCTGCCGGATATCCTCTTCGAAATATCCGCAAGCGCAGCCATCTCATCGGCGCCCGCGCGGCCCACAAAAGTTCCTAATCCGCTCTCGTATCCGTCGCGAATCGCTTCGAAATGATCGAATTCCGCGTCCGTGCTGACCTCCGCCACCAGATTGCGGCTGGAATCAAACCACAAAGTCTCCAGGCCCCAAATCAATCCTGCAACCGTGTAGCGATCGAACGTTTGCTCTTTCCCATCAATCTTTATAGTGTCCTGGCCGCGCGGCTCAATTTTCACCGTACCGCTGGGCAAAGTCGCCAGCTCCGCAGGCGAGCCGTGCGTCGCCCAATAGCGCACCATCAGCATCTGCATCGTGGCAGGCGCGTAGCCTGTAATCGTAAAGAATTGCGGCGGCCGCGCGCTCTCGGTCCATTTTTCCCGGTCGCGCACGCTCACTTTGTCAGCTTGCACTTCGACGGCGTCATCAATCGTCGTGCTACGCGAATTGTTGCCCTTGATCTCGAATTCTTCCGGAGTCCAATCCGCCGCGCCGCGAAAGGCAGCAGTCAGCGGAACGGGCGATCCCCGGTCGGTAAACTTGAAATCCATTTTCACGCGGAGCGAATCGCCGTCCTTGGTCACCTCGTAGGTTTCCTGGCCGATGGGCTGCTCGAATTTGTGCAGAATAAATTTCCCCTGCTCGACGGGCGTTGCACTGGCCTGCGACGCACCGCTCTGCGCGGCACTCGTCTGCGCAAACGCCGGCGCGGATAGCGCGAAGGCAATAACCTGCGCGAAAAACGAAATCCAAAAAGCCCGGCCCATTCGCTTGATCTCAAATGTTTTCATGTAATCCCTCAAAAAAAAACACGACCGAGAATAGCCGCCAGGGCGCTGGGTCGCAAGCCAAGATTCCAACACGCGCATGTAACCGGCAAAGTCAGCGCCGCGTCAACTCGTATTCCACCGAATTCGCGCTCCTTGATTTTCTCGATGCGCAAGCTCAACATCGTTGCGCCTTGTTGAGGCGATGCGCAAACGATGGAAGCGGCACAAGCGCGGAAAGTCGCGCGTCTAAAAAGTCCACCACACGGGAGACGAGATGAATCGCTATGGGAGAGGTCTGGTTCTGGCTACCGTTTGCTTGCTCGCCACGACGGGCGCCGCGGCGCAACACACGCCTGAAGCAAAACCGAAGCCGCCATTAGATGAAGCGATGCAAGCGATGTTCGTCGTGCACTCCTTCCACCAGGCCGAGATCTCGCCCAATGGAAAGCTGGTCGCCTGGGTGGAATCGCTCGCAGGCCCGGGCGGCGCGCCTTCCGCTAATTCGGCAATCTACATCGCGAACGCAGACGGCACCGGCACGCCGCGGCGTATCACCGCGGGCGATGCCAAGGCCGCGCATCAAGAACACGACATCGCCTGGTCGCCGGACAGCACCAAGCTCGCATTTCTTTCCGACGCAGCGCAAAAAGGCCAGTTACAGCTTTTCGTCGCGCCTGTAAGCGGCCCTCCTCCTGCGAAAAAACTAACGAACTTCAAAGGCTTCGTCAGCGACCCCGGCTGGTCTCCCGACGGCAAGCAAATCGCGCTGCTCTACACCGAGAATGCCACGCGCGCGGCGGGCCCGCTGGTAGCGGAAACTCCGGACGAGGGTGTCGTCTCCGAAAATTTTCTCGAACAGCGTCTGACGCTCGTTGATCCGGCAACCGCGAGCATGCGGCAAGCCTCCCCGGCTGACATCTACGTCTACGAATTCGATTGGGCGCCGGACAGCAAGCGCCTGGTCGTCACAGCCGCGCCCGGCAACGGCGACGACAACTGGTACGTCGCGAATTTCTTCGCGCTCGATCCGGCCAGCAACACGATGACGCCGCTCATGCCGAAGCCCGCCATGCAAATTGCCGTTCCGCGCTGGTCGCCGGACGGCAAAACCATCGCATTCATCGGCGGCCTGATGAGCGATGAAGGCAGCGTCGGCGGCGACGTGTACGCAATTCCGGCGATGGGAGGCGACGCGCGCGACCTCACCCCGGGAATGAAGGCGTCAGCCAGCACGATCTCTTGGTCGGCCGATTCCAAAAAAATTCTGTGCGCCGAAAATAATGACGGCCTCGCTGCCTTCGGAGTCATTGACGCAAGCGCCGGCGGAGAAAACACGTTGCACACGTTTCCAGGCCACGTTTCCGCCGGCGGTTATGGAATCGCAATTTCAATTTCTACGGACGGCCGGACCGCCGCCGCCATTCAACAGTCATTCGACAATCCTCCGGAAGTCTGGGCCGGAAAACTAGGCGCGTGGAAACAAATCACCCGCAAGAACGCGAGCCTCCATCCCGCGTGGGGCAAATCCGTCAGCCTGCACTGGACGACCGGGATTGGCACCGTGCAAGGCTGGCTCACCTACCCGCTCGATTTCGATCCGGCAAAGAAATATCCGCTGGTCGTGTGCGTCCACGGTGGCCCCAGCTCCGCGATCACGCCCTCATGGCCGGGCCGCTGGGCTTACTACAGAGCGCTGCCCTCGCAGGGATATTTTCTGCTGCAGCCCAATCCGCGCGGCAGCTATGGACAAGGCGAAGCGTTCACCCGCGCGAACGTGAAAGATTTCGGCTACGGCGATTTTCTCGACGTTATGGCCGGCGTGGATGAAGCCATTCGCTCCGCGCCCATAGATCCCCATCGCCTGGGAATCACCGGCTGGAGTTATGGCGGCTACATGACCATGTGGGCCGTAACGCAAACCAATCGCTTCGCCGCGGCCGTTTCCGGCGCGGGACTCTCCGACTGGCTCAGCTACTACGGCGAAAATAAAATTGACCAGTGGATGCTTCCCTTTTTCGGCGCCAGCGTGTACGACGACCCCATGGCCTATGCCAAAAGCGCGCCGATGACGTTTATCAAGAACGTAAAGACGCCAACTCTGATGGTCGTTGGTGATCGCGACGGAGAATGCCCGCCGCCGCAATCCTACGAGTTCTGGCACGCCCTGAAAACGCTCGGAGTTCCCACCGAACTGGTGGTCTATCCGAACGAAGGCCACGCCTTTGCCAACCCGGAGCACAGCCGCGACGTGATCGAGCGCACCGCCGCCTGGTTCAACGAGTACTTACACAAAACCCAATAAAACAGGCCCTCTCAGGCGCCTTCGCCCGCGTCCGAACGCGCGTTGCGCCCAGCGCCAACTTGCCAATTCCTTTGCCTGTCACTCCGTACAGGAAAAGGGAGTAGCCCAAAAGCTGTCCGGACGCTCTATTTTCAAGCAATTAGCCGGATTGTAGGATTTCTTCAGTTGCTTCGCACCTGTCCCGCGAGGCGAGGAAGGAGCCTATGTCCCACTGGATCGGAACCACGTCCCCCTCGGATGCTGGCATGAACGACTTCAAGGAATGCCTGAAAAATCTCCGCGACGGACAATCCGAAGAAGCCCTGCAACACGCCCGGCGCGCTCTGGGCATCGCACCGAAAAATCCATTTTATCTTTCGTACACCGGGTTGCTCGCGGCGCTCGCCGAAAAAAGATTTGGCGACGCGGAATCGCTCTGCCGCGAAGCGCTGGGAATGAAACACAATCACGCGCAGCTTTATTTGAATCTGGCGGAAGTTTATTACCAGGCGGGACGCACTTCCGAGGCGATCACCACGCTCGAACGAGGGCTGGTGTCCGCCGGACGCGATTTCCGCATCCGTCGCGCTCTCGAAAAAATCGGCGTGCGCCGTGCTCCGGTGCTCACCTTCTTGCATCGCAGCCATCCGGTGAATCGCACCCTCGGAAGATTACGCCACCGGCTGACCGGACCAGATAAAGCCGCCTGAACGAAATCCTCCCGTGCGCAGTGCGGGACGGGTAGCCTGGCGGGGTTGCCCGTCCCGTCCCCCTTCCTTGATCTAACCATCAACGAAATTTCTTCGCAGAGCACTTCTGCCGTATTGCGCGTTGATGTTGTGGCCATCGCCGCTCCTGCGCCCAACTCAGCCTTGCCCCAGCGGCAGAAAATATTGCGTGCCCTTCACCGGCTGGCGCAACCGTCGGAGCAGCTCCTGCAAATCCTGGTTGCGCTCGACGAAATCAATTTCCGAAGTATCCACCACCAGCAAGTTCGAGCCTGAATAGCGGAAGAAAAAATGCTCGTAGGCGTTGGCCACCGCCTCCACGTACTCGGGCGAAATCTGCGTTTCCGCCGGATCGCCTTTTTTCGAAACGCGCTTGCGCAGCACCTCCGGCTTCGCCTGCAGATAAATCACCAGGTCCGGCGGGGGCACCGACGGCGCCAGCATCTCGAAATACCGCTCGTAAAGTTTCAGCTCCTCGTTATCCAGATTCAGATACGCGAAAATCTTGTCTTTCTCGAAAAGGAAATCGCTGACGATCGGCGCGGGATTATCTTCCGGACGCGTCTCCAGCAGCCGCCGATGCCGCTCATACAGAAAATACATTTGCGCTCGAAACGCAGACCCGGGCTTCTCATCGTAAAAATCCATGAGAAAAGGATTGTCGTCGGCGTCGAAAATACGCCGCGCGTGCAACTGCTCGGCCAACACTCTGGCGAGCGTGGACTTCCCCACGCGGATCGGCCCTTCGATCACAATGTGGCGAGGCGCTTTGAATGCGGGATCACTCACGGCGCGCGATTATAGCAAAGTGCAAGCCAGGACTATGCCTGTGAGCAAAGCGTCAAGCGAGCGAGGGGATCGCCAGAGACAGATCAGACGCGCGAGCAGCAGGCATGCGACCGCAAAAATCTACCAGGACTTCGCGATGGCAGTAATGATGTGCGCCAGCGAATCCACATCGCGCGTATCAATCACCTCAGCCGGCGAATGTGAGTAACGCAATGGCCAACCCAGCGCCACGTCCACCGAGCCGTAACGCACGAACGCCGAGCCGTCATTCCCGCCGCCGGTCACGCCGTATTGCACCGGAATTTGCCCGGCGCGCGCCAGCTTGATCACGCGTTCAACCAGATCGGGTCGGACAATATTCGAATTATCCACCGCGCGAATCACGAATCCCTTGCCGATTTCCGCGTCGCCGAAGCGCTTCGATTCGATCGGCGAATCCGAGCTTACAAATGTATCCACCGCAAACACGTAATCCGGTTCGTGTCCGTCCGCAAAGAGCCGCTTGGCGAGCTTCGCCGCCCCCACCAACCCCAGTTCCTCTCCCGTGGACCACACAAACGTCACGTCGCGATCTTTCAGCGGTCCGCCCAGCGTCCACACCGCGGAAATCAGCGCCGTGTCGCCAACGCGATCGTCAAAAGCGCGGCCATTCGCGCGCGTTCCGATCAACGGCCGGTACGCCTTGGGAATCGTAATCGTGTCGCCAATTTTGATTCCGAGCTTCGCCACTTCGTCGGGCGTGCGCGCGCCCACATCTACGCGAATCGCAGTCTCGGAAGACTCCGGCGACCACTTGAAAGCCGGCGTGTCCCAACCGTATGGCAGCTCCATGATCGCATCGAGATCGCCGCCGTTCGCCATATGCACCAGCGCCGGATGCCCCGCGAAAAATCCCAGTTCCCCTCCGCCGCGCCATTCCACTTCCAGCCGCCCATCTTTCGAAATGGATTTCACCGCGAAGCCGATTTCATCCATGTGCGCAACAACAAGAATCCGCGGCGCTTTGCTCCCTTCCGGCGCCGTCCCCAAACACAGAATCAAATTCCCTGCGTCATCCGTTTCAGGTTTTGCCCATTTCGGCAGCAGCGTCTTCACCAAATCTCGCACCGGGCCCTCATGATTGCTCACGCCATAAACCTCGACGAGCGGCGCGAGAATCGCAATCGTACTGGGCGGTTTCCCCGGCGCAACGGCCGCCGCGCCCTCAATTGCGCCAGCTATGCCGCCTGCCGGAACTCCCGATCTTGCCGCCCCCACATACGCGCTCAGCAATTGTTTCAGCGCTTCCAGATCGCGCGCAGCAATTTCCTCGGCGGGCGTGTCCATCCACGAAGTAGCAATTCCAATGTGCGACCATTTCGCCGGGAGCTCCGGCATCGGCAGATAGCTGCGTGGAAAAACGCTCGCGGAGTAATCGGAACCAAACGAGATCTTGTTCGCATCGGCGAGCCGTTTCAGTTCCGCGTCAAATCCGGTCAGCTCTCCATCGGTTTTTTCCAAGCCCACCAGCACGCCATTGCCCGGTTCGCGCCGCGGCGCGTGATGCACGCCTTCCATCTGTGGGATCGGCCCGCCGGGAAGCAGTCTCCCGACGTAAATCATTTCGTCAGCCCGCGTCTTGGTAAGGACGCGCTGCAAGCCGCGCGCCCCCGTACGCTGCTGCACCACAAACGCAACAGTCAGCGTCCCTTTGACCTTCGCGGGATCAATCGTGCCCAACACCTCCAACACCGCCGCCGCGCCGAAACGATCGCCGACCGCAGCGCCGGCCATTTCACTGTCGCCCAGCTTCATCAGTCTGCGATTGATAACGATCGGATCGAGAACATCCACACCCGCTTTGCGCGCCTCCGCGGCGGACATCGCGCCGATATCCACATATATATTCTCGATGTCTCCGGCATTCGGCGGATTGCTCCGGCCCGGTTGCAGATGCACCGATAGCCCCGCCACCACGCCGTCAATCCACTTGCCGCTCGCCGTGCCGATTTTCACCGGCTGCGCCGAATACAGTTCGTTGTAAATCGGAGGCAAACCGCCTTGCGGCAGCCGCTGCACGCGCAAATAACCGTCCGCAGTGATCTCGCTCACCACAAATCCCGGCTCATCAATCGGAGTAACGATCAGCCGGTGCGGCGCGCCGCTGCCGATGGTGACAACCACGTCGCCAAGATTGTCCTTCACTGGATGAAAATTCTTCAGCTGCGCACGAATTTCATCCGCCAGCTGATTTTCATATCCCGATACGGCCGGCGTCGCCACCAACCGTTCCAGCGTCAACGGAAGCGCGCCGTGGGTACCAGGCGCGATCCGCGATTGCGCGGCAACACGCGGTACTTGCAGCAAGAAAACCGAAAAGACAAAAAAGAAAACAGAAAGGATGAGGTGCTTCATCGGTCGTCCTCGAAGAAGGTAATACGTTGAATTTGTGACAGTGCGAATCTAACCCGTGGGTCGCGGCGGTGCAACACTGAAAACGTGGACTTACGTTCTGCCTTCCTCGACCATACTTTTTGTGGTGACGCCCTTCAGCCGGCGTCGCACGCGTTTTCGGATTTTTTCCATCCCGGCAAAGGCCTCCTGAAGGGTCATCTCGCTCGGTGGAGGCTCCAAAAACGCAACCACCTTTCCATCGTTCGTTATTCCAATGCGTTCGCCTTTGGCGGCGCGATCCACCAATTCGGAAAGCCTTCGACGGGCCTCTACTATTGTGACCTTGAACATGATTTCAGGGTATCACCCGATCCACTGCTGCAGCGTGCTCACGCCTTGCAAAGTTCCGCGATCATCACTTCGCGCCGCTTCACGATGATCGCATCCATGCGATCCAAAACCAGAAAATAAGCCACCAGCCCGCCAGCCGCCAAAATCACAAAAACGATAGCCGCCACCCAAATATGTTGATAGGCGCGCGCAATCAGCAGCGCCCCAGCGCACAATCCAACAACCACAGCCTGAATCCCCAAACTAGCAAACGCGGTGGTGTTGGAAGCCCGCTGCCGCCCAAACGCCCCAAAATCCACTTTCTTAGGCGTAAACACCGAAAGAAAATTTCCGCCAATCAAGTTCACCAGCAGCGAGAAGAAAACTCCCGTCACCGTCGCCAGCACGATGTCCCACGAAGGCGACCGGTACATCAAGCAAGTCCCGAGCCACACCAAAACGATCTCCGCCGCCAGCACCAACCCCGCTGCCAAATTTTTCCCCAGCAGAATTTCGCGGAAGCGCACCGGCGAGACAAAGAAAAACTGAACGCCCGCCGCATCAGGCCCGAAACTGTTGTAAACCAGATTCGAAAGCATCAGCAGCGCGTACGCGGCTCCCACCGGAAACGCCAAATCGGCAGCGTGCGCGAACATGCCTCCGGGACTATCCGACTTCCCCGGCGTAAATCGAAAGATCAGCAGCACCACCACCGGCATTACCAACGTAAAAAGCATCGGCCCGCTGCGCGAAAGATAGCGCAGCTCCTTTTCAAACATCGCCGAAACTGAGCCCGGCACGCCCTCGATGTTCCAGCCCAGCTGGATCTTTTGTTTCTCCGCGGGCTTCGCTGCGCGCGCAACGGCTTCGCTGAGATTCTCTCCCAGATATTGTGCGCGCAAACGCATGTTCAGCAGCCAGCCCACCGCCAGCGCGTATGCGCCACTCAAAGCAAATGCGCCCAAAGCCAAAGCGTATTCACCTTGCAGCGCGCGAGCCAGCGCAGCAGCCGCCAACCCCGGCGGCAGCACGCGTTCGATCGGCAGCGCCTGCGCGGTCACGCGGCCTACTTCCGGTCCCATCGTCGGTCCGAAATGACGCATGAACGGTCCGATGAACTGAAAACTAATCATCATCACGAGAAACAAGACGCCCAGGATCTCGCGGCTGCGCCGTCGCGCCAGCCAGCGCTCCACCCACGTGTAAATCATCTGTCCCAGCAGAATATTAAAAACCGCGAACAAGAAAAGTATCGGCAGTGCCACCAGAAAATACGCAGGCCTGGCCACACCAATCCCGATGGCCATCCCAATCAGCCAAAGGCTTCCCACGGCCGTTGCAGGATCCAGCGAGCCATAAGCGATGCGAATCAAAAAGTAGGAAGGAAACGAAAGCGGGAAGCGCAGCAGGTTCGACGAATCCACATTTTCCGTGAACGCGCTGGCCATCACCGGAAACAGTTGCCAGAACAAAAATACCGGCCAAAGCAACAACGCGAGCATTTCGGCGCGCCCGTGTGAAGCGAAATACCACGCGCCGGCGCCCATCGCGAACGACCCGCCCAGCCCCAGCATTCCGAACCCCAAAAACATGAATCCGCGCGACACCATTTCCAGCCGTCCGCGCATCGTGCGCAGCGAATTTACGAAAAGCCGCCAGCGCACAAACGCGATCGCGGCAAACTGCCCGCGCGCTTGCTTCGAAAAAATCAGCCCAGCCACGAAAGTTCCTGATCGGCGCGCCGCGTCCCGCCCACAATCCTCAAAAAAATCTCCTCGAGCGTGAGCTTTTCGCCGGGGCTTGCCACCGCCGCGCCTTCCGTGCCCGACGCGCTGAGCGCCGCGGCCGCCGCCTGTGCTTGCACCCCTGCACGCAATTCCTCGAGCGATCCCTGCGCCACTAGCTGCCCCCGATGAATGATCGCCACGTGGCTGCAAAGCCGCTCGACAATCTCCAGCACGTGCGACGTCAGAAATATTGTCGCGCCGCGCGCAATCATGCTTTGTAGCATCGCTTTCAAAGTATTGGACGCGATGGCGTCCACTCCCTCGAACGGCTCATCGAGAAAAAGAATTTTCGGCCCATGAATCACGGCGGCGGCCAGCGCCAGTTTTTTCTGCATGCCGTGCGAATAATCCGTCACCAGCGTTTTCGGCTGGTCCACCAGTTGCATGAAATCCAGCAACTCGGCGGTGCGCTTCGCGGCCGTCACGCGGTCGAGCCCGTACATCCGTCCCACAAAATTCAGATACTCGGAGCCCGTCAGCCGCCCGAAAAGCGCCATGCCTTCCGGCACCACGCCAATCTGGCGCTTCACCTCGACGGAGTTTTGCGCCAAATCCACACCCAGAATTTCCATGCGCCCGGACGAAGCCGCCAGCAGGCCCGTCAACATTTTGATGGTCGTGGATTTTCCCGCCCCGTTGGGACCCAGAAAACCGAAAAACTGGCCCGGCGCGACGCGCAAGTTCACGTCCTGCACCGCGACCAGATCGCCGAACCGGCGCGTCAAGTGTTCGGTGGCAATCGCAGGTGCTGCGGAAATCGCGGGAGAGTCCATGAATTTTCCGACTCTAACATAACGGCTCGAAGCACCGAAGAACGAACGATGATGGGCGCTAATAGAGGTCCGGATTCAGTTCTGAATCCAAATCACGCGGTTCGCGTGCGTCAAGGGGGATTTTCTACCGCGAACTGACCGACGCGGTAGGCGGCGTGGGAAGTTGCGGAAACACAGCGAGCACCGCCGGCAATTCCAGCCGAAACGTGCAACCGCCTTCCGGCCGGTTGAATCCCGTGATCCGTCCGCCGTGCTCCTGCATCACGCCGTAGCAGATGCTCAGGCCCAGGCCGGTGCCCTTGCCCACTTCCTTCGTGGTGTAGAACGGATCGAAAACCTTATCAGGATCCTTCATGCCCGGCCCGGTATCCGAAAATTCGATCACCACGTTTCCGCGTTCGCGCAGCGTGCGAATCAGCAGCACCCCGCCGCCGCCGGCGGCCATCGCATCCACCGCATTGCTGATCAGATGGTAAAAAACCTGCAGCAATTGATTCGGGTCGCCGCGCACAGCCGGCAGAATGCTGCGATTCTCGAGTTCGATGCGAATATTTTTTTCGCGCAGATCCAGATTGCGCAGTTGCACCGCCCCGGTGAGAACGGTGTTTAGATCCAGCAATTGCTTTTCGACCGGAACCTGCCGAGCAAAACTGAGCAGATTGTTCACCAGATCCTTGGTCCGCCGGGCCTGCTCCCGAATTTTTTCGCCCAGCGAATGTGCTCGCGTGCCGGAGTCGTTTTCAATCGTCAGCAAATCGGAATAGCCCAGAATCGCCGTCAGCGGATTATTGATTTCGTGCGCCGCTCCCGCGGCGAGCTGGCCCAGCGACGCGAGCTTCTCGGATTGCACGAAATGGGTTTGCAGCCGCTTGATATTCTCCAGCGACTCCCACAAATCGTGCACCAGCCCCGTGCGCTCCTGGTAGACCAGATACTGCCGGAAGAAAACCAGCCCGGCTCCCACAAAAATCACCGCCAGAGTGGCGATCAACCGGAATTGCTTCACCGCATCCGGCGCCGTGCTCAAGAATTCGTTCCACACCGCCAATACGGGCGCCGCCAGCACGCCCCACATCGCCATGCGCACCGGCCACTGCGTGTCGCGACGCAGCGAAGTCGGCGGAGGCTCCGGCTCGAAAACCAGCCCGTGCGCGACCACTCCCGCCGAGCCCAGCCACACAAAAGCTGCCAGCATTGGCAAACGCAACAGGCTGCCGTTATGCAGCAAATGCCCGCGCAACGCGTAATCCGCCAGGAACATCCCCACCACATACAGCGAGAATGCGCCAAAGAGGTGGCCGTACACTTTCCGCCACGCTCCGCTCGTCCGAAAGAAAAGCACGCCAAATCCGATGGCCACCACGAGGTTCTCGATCACATAGCTCGCGAGGTCGTGCGAGTGAAAGAGCGCGCGATCCGGCGCGACGATTTTCCACGGCATCGCCGCGAAAATGTAAACGTAAAGCCACAGCACCGCCAGCAGCAACAGATCGATCAAGCCAAACCGCAACGTCTCGCGCATTTTTCGCGCGTGTGGCATCAGCGCCAGCGACGCCATGAACGGAACCGTGTGCAAAAAGAACAGCAGATCGGCGCCAAATGTGGATTGGGTCGCGTTGCCCACTTCGAATTCGTTGTAAACCAGAACCAGTATGCCCGCGAGCCAGAGCGTGCAGCCCAACGCCAGCAGCATCCAGAATCCATTTTGCCGCCGGTAGGGTGAAGCGGCGTTCCATAGCAGGCAGGTATTCGCAAACAGTGGAACCAGGCAAGGGAAAAAATAGCTGAAGCTGACCCAAGCCGATTCAGGGGGAGCCAACAAGGAAATAGCCGCGTACCCGCCGACAAAAAACACCCATGCGCACACAATCACTATCGTCGAACGCGCGGATTTCATCGAGGGCACCTGCTAAAATTTTACCGTAGCCTAACTGCAATCGGCCGCCAACTTCCAAAAACCATTCTAAAACGTAACCTGACCTTCGCCCGCCAGCTTGGTCCTGTTCGCGCGCTTATTTCCAATCGTTTGAAGCGATTGCGTATCCAGATCCGCCACCGGCAACACTGCCGGTCGTCCCACGAGTTTTATTGGCATGAAGGATGACTGCGGAGCTATAAAGGACAGTTGCGCGGGAGCACTAGTGGAAGATTATCCGGGTATCGGGAGGCAGAGTGTATGAGTTTCACAAGGCGCAGATTGCTTGCCGGCATCGGTCTCGCAGGACTTGAAGCGATGATGCCCCCACTCTCAAAGAACGCTGGAACAATCTCAAGCGCCGCGGCGACGGAAACCGGAGCCAGCACGTGCCCCTTCCGCCTCGCGGTGATCAACGACGAGATCACGCAAGATTTCGAGAAGGCCTGCCAGATCGTCTCCGGCGATTTCGGCCTCGAATGGATCGAGCTGCGCTCGATGTGGAACAAAAACGTCACCGAGCTAGACGCCAAGCAGCTCGACGACGCCCGCAAAATTCTCGCCCAACACAAACTCCGCGTCACCGACATCGCCAGCCCGCTCTTCAAAACCGACTGGCCCGGCGCGCCAGTCTCCCGCCAAAGCGAACGCCGCGATCAATTCCACGCAAGCTTCGACGCCACCGCGCAAGACAAACTACTCGAGCGCTGCATCGCCCTCGCCAAAACTTTCGAAACTGACCGCATCCGCTGCTTCGATTTCTGGCGCCTCGACGATCCCGCCCCCTACCGCGCGGCCATCAACGCCAGGCTCCAACAAGCCGCGCAACGCTGCGCCAAGGAAAATCTCGTCCTCCTCCTCGAAAATGAAATGTCCTGCAACACCGCCACCGGCGGGGAATCCGCCGCCGTACTGAAAGCCATCCCCGACAAAAATTTCATGCTCAATTGGGATCCCGGCAACGCCGCGGCTCTCGGCAGCACGCCCTATCCCGACGGCTACGCCCTGCTCCCGAAAAATCGCATCGGCCACTGCCATTGCAAAGACGTAATCCGCAAGCCCGATCACAAATATGACTGGGCCCCAGTCGGCGCCGGCATCGTCGATTGGGTCGGCCAGCTTCAAGCCCTGCACCACGACAATTTCCATTACGGCCTAAGTCTCGAAACGCACTGGCGCGGCGCCGGCACTCCCGAAGCCTCCACCCGCATCAGCATGGACGGCCTGAAAAAAACTCTAGCGAAGGCAGAAATCTCCTGTTAACAGCGCGGCGCGCCCACCAGCGCGATCGCGCAAGCGCAGCAGCAACGCACGAAACGCAACGAACAAGAGGACACGATGATCACCAGACGCGAATTTCTCGACACGCTAGCCACCGGCGCCGCAGGCCTGGCCGTAAGCACAGCCGCAAAAAGTTACGCCCGCATCCTGGGCGCCAACGATCGCCTCAACTTCGCGGTGATCGGCCTCAACAGCCGCGCCTACGCGCATCTCTCCGCGCTGCAAGCCAATAAAAGCTCGGCGCGCATCTCGCACCTCTGCGACGTAGACAGCCAAATCCTGCAAAAATTCGCAACCGCCACGCAACAAGCCATGGGCGAAGCCCCCGCCACCGAAAAAGACTTCCGCACCATCCTCCAGCAAAAAGAAATCGACGCCATCACCATCGCCACTCCCGACCACTGGCACGCGCCCATGTCCATCGCCGCGCTGCAAGCCGGCAAACACGTCTACGTCGAAAAGCCCTGCAGCCACAATCCCGCCGAAGGCGCCATGCTGGTAGCAGCGCAAAAAAAATACGCCAAGCTTGTACAAATGGGCACGCAACAGCGCTCTTCCCCGCACACCATCGAGATCATCGAAAAAATCCGCGCCGGAATAATCGGCCGCCCCTACTACGCGAAAGCCTGGTACAGCAACACGCGCAAATCCATCGGCACCGGCCACGAAGCTCCCGTCCCGCCGCAACTCGATTGGGATTTGTGGCAAGGCCCCGCCCCGCGCCGCGCGTATCGCGACAACGTCCATCCATACAACTGGCACTGGTTCCGCATTTACGGCACCGGCGAAACGCTCAACAACGGCACGCATGAAGTGGACGTCTGCCGCTGGGCCCTCGCCCTCGATTATCCCCGCCGCGTCACTTCCTCCGGCGGCCGTTACCATTTCAAGGACGACTGGCAGTTTTACGACACGCTCGTCACCAGCTTCGAATACGACGACGCGCTGATTTCCTGGGAAGGAAAAAGTTGCCAAGGCATGAAATTTTACGGCCGCGATCGCGGCTCCGCGATCATGGGCACCACCGGCACGGTCCTGGTCGATCGCGGCGGCTACGAAATCTACGACCTCAAAGGCGCGAAGACCTCGGAATACAAAGTCAGCGGCCGCGCCGCCACGTCCTCCAGCGACCTGATAGGCGCCGATTCCATGACCGACGCGCACTTCGCCAACTTCATCGCCGCCATTCGCACCGGCGAAAAACTCAACGCGCCCATCGCCGTCGGCAACGTCTCCGTCACCATGCTGCAACTTTCCAATATCGCCTGGGAAGTCCACCGCGAGCTGCATCTAGATCAGCAAGATGCCCAAATCCAAAACGATCCCGACGCCATGAAATTCTGGACCCGCGAATACGAGAAAGGCTGGGAGCCCCATGTCTGATCGACGCCGAAGTGGATGGGGATGTGAACGTTGACGTGGACGCCGACGCCGCCGGCGAACAACCCAACGCAGAAGTCATCCCGAGCGCAGCGAGGGATCTGCTTTTCGCTGCAGCCGCAAGAATAATCGGAGGTCGCCAATGAACAATATTCTCTCCCGCCGCACCCTCCTGCGCGCCGGAGCACTCGCAACAACCGCCGCCTTCGCCGCGCCACCCCGCGACCTCTTCGCGCTGACTCCAACCAAAACGCCACTCCCCGCCGCCGAAAAAACGAAAATCCGCCTAGGCCTGGCCAGCTACACCTTCCGCAATTTCACCCGCGCGCAATTGATCGCGTTCATGCAACAGCTCCAAATCTCCGCGCTCAACGCCAAAGACGTAAAAGACCACTTGCCAATGGACCCGTCCGCCGAAGCCGCCGCGCTAGCCGATTATTCCGAAGCGAAAATCCAACTCCACGCCGTCGGCGCCATTTATTTCGCAAAAGACGAAGACGCGGACATTCGCGCCAAATTCGATTACGCCAAACGCGCCGGCGTCCCGGTAATCGTCGCCGGCGACCCCGCCCCGCAAACTCTCCCGCGCCTCGAAAAATTCGTCCGCGAGTACGACATCCGCATCGCCATCCACAATCACGGCCCCGAAGATAAGCTCTGGCCGTCGCCGCTCGATGTCCTCAAAGCCGTAAAAAATCTCGATCCGCGCATCGGCTGCTGCATAGACGTAGGCCACGCCGCCCGCGCCGGCACCAACGTAGTAGAAGCCATCCACCAAACAGGCCCGCGCCTCTTCAACGTCCACATGAAAGACCTCACCAATTTCCAAGACAAAGCCAGCCAGGTAGCAGTAGGCCAAGGCAAAATGCCTACCCGCGAAATTTTCGAAGCCCTGCTCCAAACCAACTACCAAGGCTACGTAGATCTAGAATACGAAGTCCACGAAGACAACCCCATGCCAGGAGTAATAGCCAGCTACGCCTACATGCGAGGCGTCCTGGCAGGCATGAACCAAGCAGCATAAGTAGTGATCGGTGATTGGTGATTAGTGAGTGGTGATTAGTGAGCCGTGATCAGTGAGTAGCGAACAGTAGTTGGTAGTTGGTAGTTGGTAGTTGGTAGTTGGTAGTTGGAGGTTCGTAGTGAGGCGTGATCGGTGAGCAGTGAAGACTGATTGGTGAGGTGGTTTTGTGGCACAGCCACTCCTGGCTGTGCTCTTTCTTTAAGCCGTCATCCTGAGCGCAGCGAAAGATCTCTCCCCGCCTTTCCGCCTCGCCTCCACACACCCCGCGACGCCTACCCCCAGCCGCGATTCAGCGCCAGAGGCGCGGCAGAAGTTAGCCCAGCGCGTAAGCGCTGGGAACTAGCCGTATAGACGGCCGAGCGCCGTAGGTGCGACACATCCTCCCCGTGACTGACCTCTGATTCACGCGTCACCTACTGCGGGCCGCAACCCAGCGCCAGAGGCGCGGCAGAAGTTAGCCCAGCGCGTAAGCGCTGGGAACCAGGCGTATAAATGGCCGAGCGCCGTAGGTGCGACACATCCTCCCCGTCCTTCACCTCCTTTCCATCCTCCCGCAACCCCACACATGCCAACTTGGTGTATAAAAAATCGGGAGGCCCAACCCATGTCTCACACGTACGCGCAAAACACGGTGCACGTCGTGTTCAGCACCAAAGACCGTCGCCGATCAATCTCCCCGGAATTGCAATCACGCCTGTGGAGCTACGTCGCGGGCATCTGCAAAAAGTGCGGAATGATTGTCCAAGCCGTGAACGGGATGGAAGACCACATCCATCTCCTAATCCAACTCCCGCCAACCCTCGCGCTCTCTGACGCCGTCCTCGCCGTCAAATCGAATTCATCGCGCTGGGCGCACGACGAAGGCCAAAAATTCGCATGGCAAGAAGGCTACGCTGCCTTCAGCGTCAGCGCGTCCAACACGCCTGCCGTAGTGCGCTACATCCAAAACCAAAAAGCCCATCACAAGAAAATGACCTTCGAGGCGGAATTCCTAGCGCTGCTTAAAAAGCACCGCATCGAGTCCGACCCGAAATTCGTCCTAGGCTAGGTGTCGCACCTACGGCGCTCGTAACCGCTTCCGCACTTTTCCCAGCGCTCACGCGCTGGGCTAACTTCTGCCGCGCCTCTGGCGCTTCAACCGCTGCAAAAACTTCCGCACTTCCCAACTCCAGGCCGGATGATGGCAGCCACGCACCCTTTGCAACTACGCAAAGGGACGCGGCACCCCAAACTACGACTACAAATCCATAAACCGATCAAGCGCGCCCGCAATCGCCGCGGGCGTGTGAGGGGTGTGCTACCCGCCCTTTTCGCCTCACCCTTGCACACCCCGCGACGCCTACCCCGGCCGCGCTTCAGCGCCAGAGGCGCGGCAGAAGTTAGCCCAGCGTGTAAACGCTGGGAACAGCCCGGAAAGAATTACGAGCGCCGTAGGTGCGACACTCCCTCCGCGTGATTCATCGCAAAGACACGGCATGTCGGTGATCCGCCGCCGGAAGAACCGCGCGCGGTAGCACACAAGGCCTCGGCGTAAGCACCGGGCGTGGCACAGCCACTCCTGGCTGTGCTCTTTCTTTAAGCCGTCATCCTGAGCGCAGCGAGTGCGCGACAATGCCTGATGCGCCGCAACCCAGCGCCAGAGGCGCGGCAGAAGTTAGCCCAGCGTGTAAACGCTGGGAACAGCCCAGAAAGAATTACGAGCGCCGTAGGTGCGACACTTGCAGCGGGTGATTCACGCCTACTCCCTAAATCCACACGAAAGTGCTAAACTCCACCCGAACATTGTACGAAAGAATAAAGTTCACCATGTATAGCTGCTCGAAGCCGCCAACAAACACAAAAACACGACTCGGAAACTGTCGTCCGAGCAAGAAATCGTTTCACAATCTCAAGGAGATTGTGCAGGACTACTCCGACAATTGCAGCCGTGAAGACAAGGAAGAATTGGGCTACTTCAGCGGTCAGCGAAATTTACGTACTGCGATCCATGTCGCGGCCCAGGCCACGATAGACGGAAAAAGGCACCCA
Source organism: Candidatus Acidiferrales bacterium (assembly GCA_049287725.1). Classification (GTDB taxonomy): domain Bacteria; phylum Acidobacteriota; class Terriglobia; order Acidiferrales; family UBA7541; genus Palsa-295. The sequence continues at coordinate 42,709 of JBAQGJ010000009.1, forward strand.
CATCAGCGGAGAATTCACGGCAATATGCTCAAGGCTTTTGGTCATGCCCTATCACGCAAGAGCAAGGAGCTTCACGCCTGCAAATCGTTCCCAGAACTCATGAATATTTCCGAGAAGGTAGCCAAAGGTTTTTGGAAGCATTCCAAACTCACCGTTTACGACACGACCCTCCGCATCGGAGCGTATCGCGGCATCATGCCAGACCGCATCTACCTTCACGCGGGCGTCAAAGACGGCGCTAAGGCCCTGGGTTTCAGCGGAAGCCCTGGTTTTCTAATGCGCAACCAGCTCCCCAAGGAATTTCAAGAGCTCGAGCCCTGGGAGATTGAGCACTGTCTCTGCCTCTACAAAAAACAACTCAAGCGCCTACGGCTGGGCACAACATGAATCTGTTGGGTGGCCGTACGTCCACCGCGCGGGCGGAGAGTAAGATGTCACCCAAACACCCGACATGTGCCCTCAATGCACCTTCGGAGGCCTTTGTGTCATTCGTTCAAGCGTCAGGTTTCACGCCGTGAATTCTCTCCCTCCAGCCCGGATCACCGCGCAGGATTTCTACGATTACGATAAGTGTCCGCACCGAGTGTTTCTCAACCGCTTTGGCGACCCAAATGAAAAGCTGCCCAATTCGGATTTCCTCAACCTTCTTTTTGAGCATGCCTTAACGCACGAGCACAAGGTGGTCGAAGACTTGTCCTACGTGACTCCTGAAGGTACGACTCTCGAAGACCGGGCGCTTTCAACCATGCAACTCATGCGCGCGGGAGTGGAACGGATATATCAAGGTGTCCTCTTGCAACCCGACAAGAGCGGCATCCCCGATTTGCTCGAAAGAGTGCCCGGCATATCGCAGCTGGGCGACTTTTTCTATAAACCCGTGGACATTAAAAGCGGCAGCGGATACGAGATCGAAGCCAAAGGAATTCTACGAACCGACTACGGAATGCAGCTTTATCATTATGGAATGCTACTAGAAGCAGTCCAAGGGATGTTTCCTCCAGAGGCCGAGATCTTGAACAGGGCTAAAAAGAGACTCCCCTATCCTCTCGGCCAGTTTAAGTTGGTGTATGACGAGACGATTGCCGAGATTCAGCTGCTTTCCAGCGGGGCGAGTTCCGACGAGCCCGCGCTTTCCTCTGACTGCGGCGCTTGCCAGTGGTGGGCGCATTGCGAAAAGGCACTAGTGGCGACAGAGGATGTGACCCTGCTCGCCGACGTAGGCCGGAGCAAGAAGATCGCGCTCAACAGCGTGGGTGTACGGTCCATCCGCGACGTACTGACTTTTGACTTCTCTCGGGTGAAGCTGAAAGGAATCGGACCAAAAATCGTGGAGTCAATGACGCTGGCTGCGAGTTCTGTCCTCTCAAACAAACTGCAGGTGCTTGCCAAGGCAGCGCTTCCCGACGCACCTCGCAAGATATACCTCGATTTCGAGGACGACCCGACGCAGGAGCTAATCTACCTTTGTGGGATGTGGGTTGAACCTGCGCTGGGCGGGCTCAACTACCACGGTCTGCTTGGTGTGGATGAGGCGGGAGAGGAGAAGATATGGGCGGACCTTCAGCAACTCTGCGTTAGCGTCGCGTCTGAGGATTTTACGGTATTTCACTACTCCTCCTACGAGAGAACAAAGATCAGCGCTCTTGAACGAAAGTATTCTGTATCCGAGAAGGATGCGCTTGAACTGTTCAAGACTAGGATGGTTGACCTTTACCCAGTCGTGAAGCGTAGTGCAGTCCTTCCTGCACGCGGCTATGGTCTAAAGCGCATTGCGCCGTTCGTCGGCGTGAAATATTCCGCACAAAATGCTGGGGGAGCCCAGTCCATCGTTTGGTTTCAGGAGTATCAGCGGAACCCGAGCAGAAAAGACATCCTCGAAACCTTACTCACATACAACCGCGAAGATTGTGTTGCAATGAAGTCGGTGGAGGAATGGCTGAGGCGATTGTAGGAATTTGCTTCGATCCGCCGGCTTGAATCGGGAATTTATCGGCTTAGAAGGTACGCGCGAGGTGCGCGAACATGGATTTCCTCCGATCGGTGACACTAGAAGAACTGAAGGCCTTAAGCGACGAGGAGGTGGCGAAGAGAATAAATGCAAATATCGCGCCGGGAGTTGGCCACCTGCAGTTGTCATTACCAGACTTCGTTAGTGCGCAGTTCTATATGACTGAATTGGACCGGCGCGAGACGCGGCGCGCTGAGGCAGATCGCGACCGAATCGAGAAGGCACGATGGAAGATAGACTTTGTGCTGGAATCTCTGATCGTCATTCTCATCCTGGTGGAAATTGGACTTTCGATATGGGACCACGGGCAATACGCGAAGAACGCAGCTGCGGAGCTGAGCGCGTTCGGCGAAATGCAGGGGGTTCTTTCAAATCTTCAAAAGAGTTCTGATGCGACCGCGAAGACATTGACCGCGCTCCAAAGCACGACCGAAAGCATGAATGCAGCAATTCAAAAAGAGCTTTCTCTCTTTTACGATGTTTCGGTGGGCACGACATATTCAAATGAGGATAAGAGGCTTATCGTTTCGAATGTGGGTCGAACAAATATCGTCGTGGGAGGAATCAAAATCTCGAATGCGCCGCCGTTAATGATTCCGAATGGTCGCGTTCTTACTCCGCAAGCGATGTTCGATGGCGAAGTGGCTCCATTTTATAACCTCATCATTCAACAAGCCTCCCAGGATAAGGATGGTCTGGTTCCTTTTGATGTTTATGTCAAGAACGAGAGATTGGAGGAATTCGTAGTCCATTCCTACTTCGTCGTATCCTTAAAAGATAAAGTTACTATTACTGGTATACAAGAAGGATCCATAACCCCTCGACATTGGCCGAGCCAGAAACAATAGCGCGTACACATGTCCGTCACCTTGAGCGGATCGCTTTTTGGCGTTGGACTGGGACCCACAAGACGTACATCCTTGCATTCTTGCCAGTCAGTCACAAACCCCTCAACTTACCTCTAGTAATCAGTAGGTAAATATGATATGGTGGCTCGGGGCACTTTTCCGCCCCCACCGAGGACGCAACATGCGGGCCGCAGCACCGGCGACGGGTCGAGCCAACCGAACACTCGGGAAAACTGTCGCCAAAAACCGCCCCGCGCCCCCCGCCACCAGCGCAGTTCGCGCACCGCGCGCCTTTCCGCGACGCCCAGCAGCGCCAGCCGTGCAATGTAACCGGATGTCACAATGTTACATCCACGTTTCATCCACCACGAATCACCCCAAAATCAATCGCCAACCCAGCCGATTAGAATTCTTCGTATCTCGCACAAAACAAACACCCGCAACCCAAATCAATCGCAAACAAATGCGCACTCTGCATCCCGCGCTCCATGCGGGACTAGCCACTTCCAGAATCACGAATCGCACGTCGTTCAACACCAGCGCACCGCAAATCGTGATGCCATTACTCGATACAAATGGACGCTTTCGCCCGAACAATAATTCGCGTAACTCATTCAAAACAAACGACCGCACCAATTCTTATTCGATACAAACGGAAGCGTCCGTCGCTCCTAAGCGCATCACCGCAGGGCATAGCCTTTCCAATCGTCACCAATCGCACACCGCGCCGACGACCACGGACCGCGCGTCAAGCGTCACGAACCACGAGTCACAAATCACGAATCACATCTGTTCTAATCGTCACACCTCGCGATTAGAAATCGCTATATGTCATAGAAAACAAACACCAGCGTCACGTTCTAATCGTCACAAAAGTGCGCTTTCCGTGCGGCAGGCAAGGGCGGGACGGGCATCACCAGTCACCAATCACCACTCACCAATCACGCTTTTCCCAGCTACGCGAGGCGGCGAGCGGGGCCGGAGCTGGCACGCACCGCGAGCGTCGGTTTCACTATGATGGAATCGGGAAAGCGGGCGCTGGGCGGCGAGGTGATTCTTTGCAGCAGTGTTTCGGCGGCGATCACACCCATTTCGCGGAGGGGCTGGCGCACTGTGGTTAGCGCGGGATTTTGGTACGCGGCGCTGGGGATGTCGTCGAAGCCGACGACGGAAACGTCCTCGGGGATTTTTAGTTTGGCTTCGCCCAGCGCGCGGATGGCGCCCATCGCGGAAATATCGTTGAAGGCAAAAAGCGCGGTGAACGGACGGCGCGTTTCGAGCAGGCGGCGCGTGGCGTAGTAGCCGAGTTCGGGCGTGCCCACTTCGCCGACGAGCTGCGCGACGAGAGCGGCGTCAATTTTCAAGCCGAGATGCGCGGCCGATTCTTGAACCGTTTTCCAGCGGACTGCGGTGTCCGAGCTGAACTCCTGCCCTTTGATAAAAGCAATTTTGCGGTGGCCGAGAGCGTAGAGATGTTCGAGCGCGAGTTTTGCGGCGAGCGCGTGATCGAGCACGATGTTGGTGACGCCTGGAACAGGCTGATGGCCGGAAACGTTGACGACGCACAGGGATTTATTTTCCTGGCAGGGCGTGTCCACGGCGATCAGCCCTTCCACGGAGCGCAGCTGCAGCAAACGCGGATATTCTTCGATCAGATCCTTGCGGTGGCGGTGGCTGACTACGTAATAGAAATATCCCTCCTGCAGCAGGTGGTCTTCGATGCCAGACATCACCAGCGCGCCATAGCCTTCGCTGATTTCCGGAACGATTACGCCGACGGTGAAGCTGCGTTTTTGGCGCAGAGACTTGGCCATGAAGTTCGGGCGATAGTTGAGCTGGCGCGCGGCGGCGCGGACGCGGTCCTGGGTGGATTGCGGAATGGATTTCGCGGCGGGCGAGCGGTTCATCACCATGGATACGGTGGCCGAGGAAAGGCCAAGGAATTCGGCGACGTCTTTCAGATTGGCGGCGGGAGCCTCGCGACCACCGGCACCGCGAGGATCACGGTGCGCGCCAGCGGAAGCATCACGATCAGCGGCAGCGGTATTTTTGGCTTTGACTCGTCGCGAGCGCGGCATGGGAGCACCTGTGCGCACATCCTTGCACAGCGGCCGGGGATGAGCAAGGCGCGCGGGAGGATGGCATGAACGCTCCCGCGCACCGTGGTTTTCGTTGAATGCTAGAAGACGAAACGTCCTTCGAGTTCGACCACGCGGCCGGCGAGTCCGAGAGTGGCGACGCCGAAGTTCGGATTGGCGGCCGGCGTGGTGCCGTTGTTGAAATAAGTTATGACGGTCGAGGAGCTGTCAAAAGTGAATGGGGCCAGGTTGAGCTTGTTGAACGCGTTAAACACGTTCATGCGAAGCTGAATTTTCGAGTTTTCACCGATGAACTTGCCGGACGGAAGGCCGAAATTCTTGACGAAGCTGAAATCGAACTGACTGAAGCGCGGACCGCGGAAACTGTTCCGACCGATACCCGGAAGGCTGGGAATCGGAGCCGTGGTGGTGAAGTAACTCGTCGAACCATTGGAGAAGTTATTCGCATGGAGCGGCAAGAAAGCGTTCGTGCTGGCGTTATCGCCGGCGGCACCCGAGTAGGCCGTGGGCCGCACAGGGCAGAGAAATTGCGCGCCGAGTGTGAAGCAGTTGTTGCTGGCGACGGGCGTCCACGGGAAACCGGAGTGGAACTGGAAGTCGCCATTGACTTCCCAGCCGCCGAGGACATTGCCGACGAGATCGTGCCGCTCACGATAAATAGGAAGATCCCAGAGGCCGAACACTCGGAAATTGTGCGTGGCATCGAAGTCCGATGGGCCGCGCTCCGTGTGCATGTCGATAGGGTAAGTGGGGTTCGTGTTGAAGCCCGGGCCTTCGGCGGAAACGATGTCGATTGATTTGCTGTAGGTGTACAGCGCATCGATAAGGAGCCCGTTGCGGAAATTTCGTTTTACTTCAGTATTGAGTGCGTTGAAATTGGCGTTGGCACCCGGAATGAACCGGAAAGGCGCGCTGATGGACTGGTTTTGAGTGGGATAGAAATACGTAAAGTTCTCGAGCCGCAGAAGTCCATGGCTGCTGCTTCCTTGATAGCCCACCGCGGTAACCCAATTGTGCGGAAGGGCATATTGAGCCTCGAGCGAATAAAGATAGATGTAGGGGTTCGGGAAGTCGTGATTCGTGGAATAGATAGTGGCACCCGAGCCACCCGGAAGCACGATGGGCAGGTTCGTAGTGGGATCCACGCCACCGGCCAGAGCAGGATTGAGATAGCTGAGCGGAGATTTCGGGTTCGAGCCCAACTGATACAGGATTTGGCTGTTCACGGTGGCGCCCGGCCCGCCACAGCAGAGCCCATAGTCAACGACGAGAGGCGGGTTGTTGCGACTGATGTCGAACGAATTGTTGTCGAAGCTGTCGAAGGCAATACCAAAACCTCCGCGCAGCACTGCCTTGGCGTGGAACATATCCGGACTCCAAGCAAAGCCGAGACGCGGGCCGAAATTGTGGTAATCGGACTTGTACATCTTGCTCGGGTTATATACCGAGGCATCTTTTAGCCCATTGACCGGATCGTTCGGGACGTTGAGGTTCCACAATTGGCCGTTAGCATCGGTGGGCGGGGCGTAATATTCCCAACGAAGCCCGAGATTGACGGTCAAGTTCGGGCGCAGCTTCCAATCGTCTTGAATGAATAGTCCGTAATCCGAACTGCGGTACGCGCGCGCGAGGTTTGCGGCGCCACCGGTGTTGGGGTCCACATTCACGGCTTCAAAGATGGCTGTGCCGTTGGCAAAGTTCCAGGGCTGTTGAAAGACGATGTCGGGACGCGCCGCGCCAAATTCGTCGTCGTTGTCCTGGTAGCGATTGAATTCGAAGCCAAACCGGAAGTTGTGCTGGTTGTGGAGCTTGGAGAGAACGTCGCGAAATGAAAACGTATTCTGCGCGAAGGTCGCCGGGGAGGTATCGCCTTGAGCAGCCCCATACCGGATGCGGTCGCCATTCGGAAGAGCGCTCTGTATTTCTGTCCTCGGAATCGCCCAATTGATCTGCGGATTGGCGGAGATGTCGTTATAGGCCCAGCGAGTGAAATTGAAGCGCGCCTCATTGATCATTGTGGGAGAGATATTGAATATCCAACCCAAAAACCCTGACGGTGTAAAGCGATTCGAATTGTAATCAGCATTGGGACGGCCCTGCGCGTTAGCGTCAGCAGCCAACTGGTGATAATGGGTAAAAAAGGTATTCACAGTGAAGACGCTGCGACCCATGTTGTAGTCAACGCGCGCGTTGTACTGGTTGCCGGAAGTGTTCGCAGGCAAAGAGATTTCGGCGAATTCAAATTCCGGTACGGTAGTCAAGCCGCCTCCATTGGGAACCATGGAGTTCGGGAGGTAAGTGCCGTATATCCCAGTGGGAGAGCCGATGTTTACGGCGTTGCCCACCAGCTGACAGGGCTCCGGGAAATTGGCACAGGACGCGGGCAAAACTTGCGCGATGCGAGGAGCCACGCCAGCCTGCGTGAGTGTGGCGGACACGGGGGTATTGGGAGCGTAGCTCGCCAACAGGGAGTCGAACTGCGGCGTATCAACCCACTGGTCTTGGAAGGTAGTGTTATTGTCCCGCAGACCTTCATAGTTGAAGAAAAAGAAAAGCTTGTTATGCACGATGGGACCGCCGATGTTGCCTCCGAATTGGCGATAGGCGTTGTTGTCGCGCACAGGCGGGTTGAATGTACCGGTGGTTGCGCTGGTAAAGTTGAAGCCATTGTATTTGTTGTAGGCGTTCAGGCCAGGATCCTGATACTGAAAAAAACCGGTTCCGTGAAAGTTGTTCGTTCCGGACTTGGTGATGGTCTTGATATGGGCGCCCGAACTGCGCCCGTCCGCGGCATCGTAGTCGTTTGCCAGGACCGTGATTTCCTGAACCGATTCGACGCTGGGCGTAATCACGGCCGCGCCGCCCCACTGCAGGCTGTTTACGCTCACGCCGTCAATCATGTAATCGTTGGAAGTGAGTCGCTGTCCATTGGCGCTGAGAGGAAGCTGGTTTTCCGTTTGATAGATGGCGGTGTTGGAGCCGCCTGGGCCGGCAGATCCGTTTTGGGCGCCGTTTGGAAAACCCAGCATGAGGCCGATGCCACTCCGAGCGTCATCCCCGAAAATTCCCGGAGCAAAGCGCAACAGTTCGTAGGGATCGCGGCCGAAGGTGGGAAGCCGCTGAACTTCTTCGGTGGTTAGCGTGCCTTCGACATTGCCTTCTTCCGTTTGAAGATTCGGAAGATTGGTTCCGCTGACTTCTATGGATTCCTTCACTTGACCGACCGTGAGCGCGACATCCAGTCCACGCGCCAATTCAGCCGAGACTGCCACATCGCTAGTGACGCTCGTTTGGAAACCGTTGGCTTCGATTGTAACGGTGTATGTCCCCGCTGCGACCTCAGAGAAACGATAGAAACCGTCGGGACCGGTCGTGGCCGTCCGTGAAACTTGGGTTGCTTGATCTTTCAGCGTGACGGTGGCGCCGGGCACCACGCCGCCTCTGCCATCGGTCACCGTACCCTGCACGGTAGCGTTGAATTGCGCGTGGGCTGGCGCGGCCCATAGGAATAGCAGTACTAGTAGCGGGAGGGCGCTGAGCGAGCGTGAAGCGAGATGTTGCAAGCGCGTGAAACGGGAAGATTGAGACAATTCTATCTTCGAACCGAGGTCGGTTCTGGAGAAAATCATCGACGCACCCCAAGCCGGAGCCGGTCCACCCCAAACACGCCAAGCCCCAGCTAAATCGGTTAACTGCACATGCGGCGCAGTATAGATATCAGCTTTTTGATTGTCAACGATTCATATCTCTGATGTAGCTGCAAAGTGAGAATGTCCGGATTGTGCAAAGTAGAAATGTCCGCTTTTCTAGGGGCCGGGGGGGCCTGATGGCAGAGGAGCGGATCGAGTTGAGTGCGAAAGAGCGGGAACGTTTGAAGG
>JBAQGJ010000010.1:0-226868 GCA_049287725.1 Candidatus Acidiferrales bacterium
CGCTCACGCTGGGCGGCAACAAATAGGCCTGCTCCGGGTTGTAATCCAGAAATTTCGCCATCGCGTCTCCTCTCCGCTGCAGTATACGAGACGCGTCAACCCCAGTTCTCACACAGACTCTAAAGCCGTGCCCTTCCGGAAGCCACGTACGGGACGAATCAATAGCTTTTCAGGACCCAGGCGGCGATTACCAGGCGTTGGATTTCGCTGGTGCCTTCGTAGATTTCGGTGATGCGCGAATCGCGGTAGGCGCGTTCTACGGGATATTCGCTGCTGTAGCCGTAGCCGCCGTGGATTTGGATGGCTTTGTGGGCTACGCGCGTGGACATTTCGCTGGCGAATAGTTTGGCGATTGCCGCTTCCATCGAAAAGCGCGCGCCGGAATCCTGTTTCCAGGCGGCGCGACGGACTAGCAGCCGTGCCGCTTCGATTTCCGTGGACATATCGGCGAGCATGAATTGAATGGCCTGAAAATCGGCGATGGGATGGCCGAAGGCCTGGCGCTGCTTGGCGTAGCTCAGCGCGGCTTCGAAGGCGCCTTGCGCGATGCCGGTGGCCTGCGCGCCGATGCCGATGCGGCCGCCATCGAGAGTGGAGAGCGCGACTTTATAGCCTTCGCCTTCTTCGCCGATCCGGTTGCCAGCGGGAACTTCGCAATCGCTGAAGGCGAGCTCGGTGCAGGCGGTGGCGTGAATGCCGAGCTTTTTTTCCTCCTTGCCGACGGCAAATCCCGGCGTGCCTTTTTCGACGACCAGCGCGGTGATGCCCTTCTCGCCTTTTTCCGGTTGCGTATTCACGTAGACGATGGCTGCGTCGGCGGCGCCGCCATTGGTGATCCAGGCTTTGGTGCCGTTGATGACGTACTTGTCACCCTTGCGGACGGCTTTGGTGGCGAGCGCTGCGGCGTTCGAGCCGGCTTGCGGCTCGGTGAGCGCGTAGCAGCCGATTTTTTCGCCGCGCGCGAACGGGAGCAGGAATTTTTTCTTCTGTTCGTCGGTGCCGAAACGGTGGATCGGGTCGCAGTAGAGCGAATTTTGGACGGAGAGGATTACGGCTGTGGAGGCGCAGACGCGCGCGATTTCTTCGATGACAATGGAGTAGCTGATGTGGTCCATGCCCGAGCCGCCTTCGTTTTCGGGGATGGCAACGCCGGTGAGGCCCAGCTCGGCGGCTTTTTGGATGAGGGCGCGGGGAAATTTGCCGGTTTCGTCGTTTTCTTTTGCTAGCGGCTTTACTTCGGCTTCGGCGAATTCACGGACGCTTTTTTGCAGAAGCTGCTGTTCTTCGGTGAGTTGCAGGTTCACACGGATGTCCTTAGGCGTTGCTTTCGATCAGTAGAAAGAACGTAAATTCTAGGCCGGACGCGCTGATTAGGAAAGTAGAATTCGGGTGGGCTGCTCCGGATTATTGATTGCTGAGAACATCGACGCGCCTTAGGATGTGCCACCGAGCGAGAAAAAGGAACAGCACTGCTGATAACGTAATTGTGAGGATTGCGGAATAGTCTTCCAATACAATTACGAGATCAAAAGACCCTACGACCTTTTCTCCGAGCAGCCGGGAGCAAACGTCATAGAGGCTGGTAGCCATGAACATTCCCCAAACGAGGAAAATAAAAGTAATCCACTGCCTTATGCTTTTGGTCGCTGTGTGAAGCAATCGGAGAGGGCCTGTGTCCTTCGAGACGCGCGAGAGCCTGAAAGGCGGCGCTGTCCACCAAATTCTGATCAGTCTTACACTGCATATGACGCAGGCGACGAGCAAGAACAGGAAATAGAACTTTGATGTCATCGACGGCTCGCGCCAGATGTAGTTTGGTTGCCAACCCACCGGGTCTTGTTGGGCCCTGACGCAGACATCGAAAACAGTGGTCAGAAACATAAGAACACCCCTTCCAGCCCTAAGCGTTCAGGACCGAGGATCACGAAGCCAGTGGTCTGAGCAATTAGACACCAAGCGCGGACAATCGAACATTAAGCAAGAGCTGCGCGGAGCTTTTCGTAGGTGGTGGCTAGATCTTCGGGCTCGATGCGCGTCTCGCCTACCACGGTCATGAAGTTGGCATCGCCGGGCCAGCGCGGGAGGACGTGCATGTGGAGGTGGCCGGTTACTCCGGCGCCGGCGGCGCGGCCTAGGTTCATACCGAGATTATAGCCGTGGGGGCGATAGATTTTTTCCAGCGCGGCTTGCACACGCTGAGCCAGCTGCATCATTTCCGCGAGAGTTTCCGGCTCGGCCGAGGTGAGTTCAGAGATGTGGAGGTAGGGGACGATCATAACGTGGCCGGAGGTGTATGGGTAGAGATTGAGGATGATGAAATTTTTTTTGCCGCGAAAAACGATCAGGCTCTTCGCGTCATCTTTGACCGCTAGGGCGGCGCAGAAAATGCATTCATCGTCCTTCTTGACATCGGCGATGTAGCGGTAGCGCCAGGGCGTCCACAAATAATCCATCGGGCTCAGCCCCTGCTCAACTCTGAGCGCCGTGATCGGGCGAGGCGGCTGGGTGTGCGCCAGCGGAGCGCGGATTATTGACGTAGTCTTTCAGTTCCTTGCTGGGCTTGAAGTAGGGGATCTTCTTCGGCGGGACTTCGACTTTGGCGCCGGTCTTGGGATTGCGGCCGGTGCGCCCGCGGCGCTGGCGAGTGCGAAAACTGCCGAAGCCGCGAATTTCGATTTTATCGTCGGCTTGGAGGGCGGCGATGATGCTTTCGAAAATTGTTTCGACGACCGCCTCGGATTCCTTGCGGGGCAGTTCGGTGACGCGGGTGACCTCTTCGACGAGTTCCGCCTTCGTCATCGTGTGTTCTTTATTGTCGTGCTCTCCGGCAACATCTGCCATGGGTGAGAGCCTCCTCGTTAGAATTTCGGTCGGAACTGGGCCTCGTGCGGGCTGGGGCGGGTCTCCGCATGTGCTTGCATATCACCAATCTACCATAGCGTAAATGACTTTCCTGAGAGGAGAGAAATTTTCCGGGAGTCGCCCCCGAGCTGGCCGGAAAAATCTCGAGCTAGGATGACTGCCGCTTGGCCATGATGGCGTCGCCGATGGTTGCCGTCGGCGAAGATTTTTGCGGCCGGGCGGTGGCCGAGCGGAACGTTTCAATTTCCTGGCGCTCGACCTGCTTTTGCGCGGCGCGGTAGCTCAGGCTGATTTTGTGCTGCTCGGGCTCCAGGCGCAAGATTTTGAATTCGTATTCATTGCCGGTGGCAAGGACGGCGGTGACGCGTGCGCCGCGGGCGGGCTTTTCTTTGTCGCGATCGCCCTTGGGACGGCGCTCTTCGATTTCGGAGACGTGACAGAGCGCTTCGATGCCTTCGGCTAGTTCGACGAAGGCCCCGAAATCGGTGGTGCGCGCGACTTTACCTTTTATGATGTCGCCGATTTTGTGATCGGTGAACCAATTGGCCCAGATGTCTTTCAGTTGCTTGATGCCGAGAGAGAGGCGGCGGTTCTGCGAATCTACTTTCAGGACTTTGGCCTCGACCGTATCGCCCTTCTTGAATTTTTCGCTGGGATGCTTGATGCGCTCGGTCCAGCTGACGTCACTGATGTGGATTAGGCCTTCCATGCCCTCTTCGATTTCGACGAAGGCGCCGAAATCGGCTAGATTGCGGATGCGTCCGGTGATGACCGTGCCGACCGGATATTTTTCGGCAGCGGCGCCCCAGGGATCGGGGAGAGTTTGTTTCAGGCCGAGAGAGATGCGGCGCTGATCGGTTTTCACTTCGAGGACTACCACGTCCACGTCGTCGCCTTCTTTCACGATCTTGGATGGATGCTTGGTGCGTTTGGACCAACTCATTTCGCTGACGTGCACGAGGCCTTCGACGCCGGGTTCGATTTGCACGAACGCGCCGTAATCGGTGACGCCGACGATCTTGCCCTGTACGCGGGTGCCGACCGGGAAACGCTCCGGGACTGTGGCCCACGGATCGGGGAGCAATTGTTTGCGGCCTAGCGAGATGCGTTGCTTGTCTTTGTCGAATTTGAGGATTTGGACTTGGAGTTCGTCGCCGGCCTTTACGATGGAGGAAGGATGCGGAACGCGTCCCCACACCAGGTCGCTGACGTGCAAAAGACCGTCCATACCGCCGAGATCCACGAACACGCCGTAATCGGTGACGTTTTTCACTTTGCCGGTGACGATGGCGCCTTCGGAGAGCGAGGCCATCAGCGTGTCGCGCTTCGATTTCTGATCTTCTTCGAGGATGGCGCGGCGGCTCACGACTACGTTGCCGCGTTTGCGATTTAGTTTCAGGACGCGGACGTCAATGTCTTTGTCTTTCCAGCCGTCGAGATCGTGGACTGGGCGGAGTTCGATTTGCGACGCGGGCAAGAAGGAGCGCACGCCGATGTCCACTACCAGGCCGCCTTTGATGCGTTCGGTGACTTTGCCGGTGATAGTGGCGTGTTCGCGATAGGATTTTTCGATGCGTTCCCAGACGCGGCGGCGATGCGCGCGGACGTGGGAGAGCAGAACGTAACCGTCTTTTTGCGAATGCAGGCGCTCGACTTCGATGGTTTGTCCGGCGCCAAATTCGATGGGGCTGCCGGAGTCCACAAATTCCTGCGCGGGAACCAGGCCTTCGAATTTGCCGCCGACGTCTACGATTACGCCGGCGTCGGTGACGGCTAGGACGCGGCCGTCGAAAATTTCGCCTTCGGCTACGACCGGTTCTGGAACGGCGAACTGGTCCATTAACTGATCCATCGTTTCGGTGGATTCTGTGGTTTCAGAGGATTCGGTGGATTCAGTTGGCTCGCCGGTGTGGATTGCGGCGGTGACTTCCGCGGTATCGGCGACTTCTGGAGTTGCGGCGGCAGCTGCCGGGGCTTCGGAGGTTGTGGCTGTGGCGGATGCATCTGTTTCCGCGGGCGTCGCGGATTCTTCGGTGGATGGCGTTTCCTGAATTGCCGGTTTCGGTGCACGTGCGACGGCCGTGGCCGCGCCGCCAGAGCCGGAGGCGCCGCTTGCGGACATACCTGAGCCGCTTCCGCTACGCGGCTCGGAAACGGCAGCCGAACTTTCCTCGCGAGGATCGGTTTGGATTGAATCCAGGGCTGAAGAAGGAACGTTCGGGTCGTGTTCGGGTGACATTGGGGAGCGGCCTCCGTACGGAATCGTGCCCTGCTGCCGAGATTTGAACTCGGCTACTCCACCCGCTGGGGTTTGGAGCAAAGAAGGGGAAAGAGCGCCCACGCTAGACGTTCTTGTCACGAGGATGATACCCGTCGAGTTTGCGCGTTGTCAACAAACCATCGCGGAAAACATATGAAAACATTGAAAGTAATGGTTCAAATTAATGTTACGGATTGATGAGTGGACGGAAGTGTTTCGTCGGCGAACGCGGCGCGCGTGCGACGTCGTTGATCGTGGGTTGCCGCGCTACTAGTGGGAGCGGCCGGCGTGGCGGATTTCTTTGCGGTAGTCGGGGGCGGAGATTTCTACTGTGCGGCACATTTCGTAGAGGCGGGAGCGGATGCGTTTGCCGACTCGTTCGGTTAGGGAATCTTCCATGGTGGGTGAGCGCATGCCTGCTACGCGAGGAGGCGGCGCGGCGTTTGCGGAACCGATGCCGGCGGCTGCGCCTGCGCTGGCGGAATCTGAGTCTAGGAAATTTGTGGTTAGCAGGGTTACGCGCTTTTCGTTGTAGCGCGTGTTTAGGACGTGGCCTACGGTTTCCAGCGCCCACGGGGAGGGTTTGCTGGAGCCAACGTCGTCGAGGACTAGGATTTCCGCTTTCAGCACCGGCTCCAGGACGCTCATTTCTGTGGCTTGGCTTTCGGCGTTGTAACTATCCTGGATCGCTTTGAGCAACTCGCGATAATCGTAGAAAAGGCCGCTTAGTCCGCGCAGGACGATTGCTTTCATGGCGGAGACGGCGAGATGCGTCTTGCCTACACCGCATGGGCCCATCAGCAGCAAGCCGTGTTCGGTGCGGGCTGAGGCGATGGGAGTGAATTCTTCCGCGAAACGCTGAACTAGTAATTTTGCTTGAGCGAGGCTGCGATTCCAGGCGGCGAGTTGTTCGCGGCTGGCATTTTCGATGTCGTTATCGGTTTCGTAGTTTTCAAAATCACAGTGACGATAGCGTTCGGGGACGCGGGCGCGTTGCAATGCGCGTTCGCTGCGATCGCCTGTGGTGCAATCGCAGGGGACGGCCCAGACCATCTTTGGTTCGCCTGCGCCGGCGTTTCCGGGGCGATCAGCTGCTAGCGGCTGCGCGCCTTGCGTCGTGCGTTCGACTATTTTCCAGCCGCTGCCTTCGCAGTGGGGACAATCTGCTCGTGCCATGTTGGAAGGATATGCGGGGTGGAGGTCGTGCGCAAGATGCGGGTGGGTGTGAAAATCTTTTGAGTTGTGGAAAGCGAGATTTTTTTCGATGCGTGGCCGCGACGGCGCGCTTGACTTGCGTGGGTTTGTGCTGGGGTTGCTGGGGTTGCGCGCACTGCACGCGAAGCAAGCTTCGCGCCGGAAAGGCGGGAGCAAGCTCCCGCACTCCAGATGGTGCTGGGCTCGGCGTGCCTTCTATATTGGGAGGAAGCTTTTCATTCCGCAAAACGGCGGCGCGCCGCCGCACTCCATATTGTTTTGCGCCTGCTCGTTATTGAGAGAAGACGGATGGATCGTGCCGCGGAGACTGCGACAGGGCCAGGCGCTTCGTTATTTGTGGATGCGGATGGCTTGGCGGGGGGTGCTGCGGACTATGGCGTTGCGGAATTTGCGGTCGTCGCCGGCGTTGAAGCCACGGGCCATCTCGCTGCGGACGAAATGGATGAAGGATTCCATTTGCGTTTGCATTTCGCCCATCTTGTCGCGCATGTTGAGGATGATTTCGATGCCGGCTAGGTTTACGCCCAGCTCGCGCGTTAGGTTGAGGATGATTTCCAGACGCTCTAGGTCCTGATCGGTGTAGAGGCGCGTATTGCCTTGCGAGCGCGAGGGCTTGAGCAAGCCGACGCGTTCGTAGAGGCGGAGCGTTTGCGGATGCAGTTTGTAGAGCTCGGCCACCGCGCTGATCATGTATCCCGCTTTGGCTTTTTTTCTGGGACGCGCTGCCATGGGCCGCCTCCTCACACCACCGCGTGGGCGAAAATTTCGCGCCGCGGATCTTCGGGATCGAGCTTGCCGAGTTCTTTCAGCAAATTGCGCACGCGCTCGTCTTCGGGTTTCGGAACCACTACCTGGACTTCGACGATCTGGTCGCCGCGCTTGCCGGCATTGCGCGCCGAGGGAGCGCCTTTTTCGCGCAGGCGCAATTTTTTGCCGCTATTGGTGCCGGGTGGAATGCGGACTTGCGCGCGGCCGTCAATCGTGGGGACTTCTACTTTCGCGCCGAGAGAAGCTTCGGGCACGGTGACCGGAACGACGGTGTATAGATCGTCGCCACGACGCTCGAAAAAAGGATGCGGCTGAACTTTGATGACGAAGTAGAGATCGCCCGGAGGACCGCCGTGCAGTCCGGCGTTGCCGCGGCCTGCGACGCGCACGCGCGAGCCGGTCTGCGCGCCCGGCGGAATGCGCACGTCGAGCGATTCAACGCGAGGGACGCGGCCCTCGCCTCCGCAATTTCGGCAGGTAGTATGCAAACGCCCCGAGCCGCCGCAGCGCGCGCAGGTGACTTCAAAGCGCATCTTGCCACTGACTTGCGTCACGTGGCCGGACCCGCCGCAGGTGGGACACACTTTTTCATCGCCCGGCTCGACGCCGGTGCCGTGGCAGACGTTGCAGACGTCCAGGCGCGTGATGCTCAGCTTTTTCACAGTGCCGCGCATGGCTTCGGCAAAGGTGATTTCGATCTGAAATTCCAGATCGCTGCCCGGCTCGCGCTCGTTGGCGGCGTGCGCAGCATTCTGGCCACGGAAAAACTGGCTGAAGAGATCGCGGAAGCTGGTGCCGCCGGCTTCGCCCTGGCCGCCGCCAAAATCGAATCCGCCGAAGTCGAAGTGAACGTCCTGCGGACCGGCGCCGCCACCATAACCGCCGGCGCCCGGGGGCGGAGCTCCGCCCTGTCCGGGGACGTTGAAGCCGAACTGGTCGTACATCTGGCGCTTCTTGGTGTCTGAAAGAACTTCGTAGGCTTCCTGAATCTGCTTGAATTTTTCTTCGGCGGATTTGTCGCCGGGATTCAGGTCCGGATGATACTTGCGCGCGAGTTTGCGATAGGCGGCGCGTATTTCTTTTACCGGCGCTTTGCGGGGGACGCCCAGGAGTTCGTAATAATCTTGTTTGGTAGTTGTAGCCATGTTGGAACGTTCTTTAAATAAATCTGATCTTGCAAATACGTAGAGGGGCGGGTCTGAGGCCCGCCCCTACCGTGCTTGATTAATCGTTGATCATGCTTGACCAAATTCTTCGGACCGGCAGTGCCGGTCCGAAGCGGACATCTCGCCGCGTTGATCCCTCGGACCGGCACTGCCGGTCCTCGGGATGAAATCACGCTTTGCGTGATTTCAGTTAGGCTTCTTCGAGTCGTCCACATCCACGAACTCGGCGTCAACTACGTCGCCTTGTCCGCCGGATGCTGGGCCGCTCGAACTGCCGCCCTGGTGGCTAGAGCCTTCCGGGCCACCCGTTGCACCGCCGGCCGCCGCACCCGCGGCTTGCTGTTGCTTGTACATTGTCGCCGCGATGTTGTGCGACGCTTTCGTCAGGCTATCGGCTGCCGCGTTCAACTTCTCGAGACCGCCTTCGGCCAGAGCGCGCCGCGCTTCTTCGATGGCCGCTTCCGCCGCTTTCACGTCGGACTCAGCCAGCTTCTCGCGGTTATCGTTGACCACCTTCTCGGTCTGATAGACCAAGTTGTCGAGCCGGTTTCGGGATTCGACTTCGGAGAGCCGCGCTTTGTCTTCCGAGGCGTGGGTGTCGGCTTCCTTCTTCATGCGCTCGGCTTCTTCCTTGCTGAGGCCGGTGGACGCAGTGATGGTGATCTTCTGCTCCTTGTTCGTCGCGTTGTCCTTCGCCGAGACGTTCAAGATGCCGTTGGCGTCAATGTCGAAGGTGACTTCGACTTGCGGCATGCCGCGCGGCGCGGGCGGAATTCCAATCAGATGGAATTTCCCGAGCGAACGGTTGCCACTGGCGACGGGACGTTCGCCTTGCAGCACGTGAATTTCGACCGACGTTTGATTATCCGCCGCGGTGGAAAACGTTTCCGACTTGCGAGTGGGAATCGTGGTGTTGCGAGGGATTAACGTGGTCATCACGCCGCCCAGAGTCTCGACGCCCAGTGAAAGGGGCGTGACGTCCAGCAGCAGGATGTCTTTTACTTCGCCGCCGAGAACGCCGCCCTGAATGGCCGCGCCGACCGCGACGACTTCATCAGGATTGACGCCCTTGTGCGGCTCTTTGCCGTTGAAGAGGCCCTTGACGATGTCAACGACGCGCGGAATACGCGTGGAACCGCCGACCAAGACCACTTCGTCGATTTTATCCGGCGTGATGCCCGCGTCGCTCAGCGCCTGCTTCACGGGACCGACGGTCCGCTGCAGCAAGTCTTCCATCAACTGTTCCAGCTTGGCGCGCGTCAGTTTGAGGGCGAGGTGCTTAGGGCCGGAAGCGTCTGCCGTGACGAAGGGGAGATTGATCTCCGTCTCCATCAATTGCGAGAGCTCGACCTTGGCTTTTTCCGCGGCTTCCTTGAGGCGTTGGATGGCCATGCGGTCTTTGCTGAGGTCAATGCCCTGCTCTTTCTTAAACTCGGCAACGATCCACTCCATCACGCGCTGGTCAATGTCGTCACCGCCGAGGTGCGTATCGCCGTTGGTGGACTTCACTTCGACGACGCCTTCGCCGACTTCGAGGATGGAGATGTCGAACGTACCGCCGCCGAGGTCGTACACGGCGATCGTTTCGTCTTTCTTCTTGTCGAGGCCGTAAGCGAGGGCCGCGGCCGTGGGCTCGTTGATGATGCGCAGGACTTCCATCCCGGCAATTTCGCCCGCTTGCTTGGTGGCCTGGCGCTGGCTGTCGTTAAAGTAAGCCGGAACCGTGATGACTACCTTGGCGACTTTTTCACCGAGGAAGTCTTCCGCGGCGGACTTCAACTTTTGCAGAATCATGGCAGAGACTTCCGGGGGGCTGTAGGTCTTGCCGGAAATTTCCACGCGCGCGTCGTCGTGCGGACCTTTGACTACTTTATAAGGAACGCGCTTGGCCTCTTCCTGAACTTCATCATAGCGGCGGCCCATAAACCGCTTGATGGAATAGACTGTGTTTTCGGGGTTGGTGATGGCCTGCCGCTTGGCCACCTGGCCCACCAAGCGCTCGCCGCTCTTGGTGATGGCGACCACCGAAGGGGTCGTCCGCGCCCCTTCCTGGTTGGGGATTACGGTGGGCTCGCCGCCTTGCATCACGGCGACCACCGAATTGGTCGTACCCAGGTCAATGCCGATAATCTTACTCATGGAATGTGCTCCTATCGCGTCCTGCAGGCGTGGGCCTGGGACGACAGCTCAAATGCGAGGGGTATAATACACGTTGAGTGTATCATTGTCAACATTCTTGTTAATGTCTGTATACAGCTGTAAATGAGCAGCTTATTGTGGGGTCGGTGCCAGCGTTCCACAGGATTTCGTTTAGTCGTGGCCAATCATGTGCGCTGAGACGGGTCCGGCTCTATTTTGCGGCCTCGCCGAAGGTCGGCGGAGCAAGATTTCGTGGCGCTCGAGGGAATTCACGATTTGGGAACTTGCGCAGGTCGTTTAATCGAACCAATGGGAGTGGTGGAGGCATCCTAGACGAGGCTCGACCAAAGCGGCACATCGCGGTCTCGCCGCCGCTGCATCGGTTGAAAATCGAGTTACAATTGTGGTCGCTTCTTTCTTGCGCCAAGATCAGGAGGAATCGTTGAGTTTGCGAATGGAGTCTTCAAGCACACGCCCATCGTCCGGCTGGTTAATCACAATCGCGCTGGCAGCTGCTGTGATTCTGGCGCCGGCGATTGCCGCGCAGACATCGAGAGTGCATGCACATACGCGCGCAGCGTCTGGAACGGACCCTGCGGCCGCGGCAGTGCCGATGAAATCGCTGGGTAATAAGAACGCACCGATCACGATGGAAGTTTTCAGCGACTATCAATGCCCTTCTTGCGGCAACTTTTTCGAAGTGACTTTGCGGCCGATGATCAACGAGTACGTGGCGCAGGGGAAGGTCTACCTGATCCATCACGATTTCCCGTTGCAGATGCACACGCATTCCGGGGATGCGGCGCGCTGGGCGAATGCCGCCGCGAAAATCGGAGAATTTCAGGAAGTGGACGCCGCGCTCTTTGACAATCAGAACGCATGGAGCACGAACGGAGACATCGAGAAGTATGTGGCCGCAGCCATGAGCCCTGCGGACTTCAAGCGCGTGCAGGCGATTTTGAAGCCGTGCACCACTCCCCCGCCGACGTCGCGCGTGGACGGATCGGCACCGCAGGCCGATCGCGCGTGTCCGGTGGACCAATACATCGTGCAGGACATCATTTTGGGTTACCAGGTGCCGGTGAAGGCGACTCCGACGTTTATCGTGCGGTACAAGGGGCAGAGCTATCCGGCGTCGTCGGGGATTGTGAGCTGGCCGATCCTGAAGCAATTTTTTGACAACTTGCTGAGCCAGTAGGCACTGAATTTCAAATGACCACCTCGACGGGAAATCACGGCGGACTTGGGCGCGCCCTTTTGATCGTGGGGAGGCTGGCGCTTGCGGCGATATTTCTTTTTGCGGCTTACGCGAAATTGAAACCGCAGGCGGCGATGCCTTGGTCGGGCGCGTCGATCCGGACTTCGCTTTCGATGTTTGCGATGCAGGTGGATTCTTATCAATTGCTTCCGCCGCAGCTGGTCAGTCCCGCGGCGCATTTTTTGCCTTTGTTTGAATTGTTTTTGGGATTGTGGCTGCTGAGCGGCATTTGGCTACGTTATTCGGCGCTGATGACTACGCTTTTGCTTGGGGCGTTTTTTGCGATGATGGTGCGGACGTATCGCATGGGGCTGGAGATTAACTGTGGGTGCTTTGGTCCCGGCGAGCGGCTGGGGCCCAAGACTTTGCTTCGCGATGGTTCTTTGCTGGCGTTTGGGTTGGCGGTGACGATTGGGGCGTTCCTTTTGCATCGCAGCCGCGGGCGCAGCGGCGGGCAAACGTCAGCGCCGTCTGCTGCGGTTTCTACTCCTCAGCGCGCTGATTAGGGTTCTGCCGAGACTTGGCGCTTCCTCCTTCCAGAATTTTCTGCTGCAAAACATACCGGAATTGGCTCCAGGGATATAGAATGGCGCGTTTCATTTAGGAGGCAGAGATGCACGGTGTTCCTCGTCGCGTGTTGGCATGCGGCATTTTTGCGTTTGTAATTGCAGCATTCAGCGCTTCCGCTACGTTTGGTCAAGCTGCCGCCGCGCCTGCGCGCAAGGACCTTACGCTGCAGCGGCTCTTCAGCCCTCCATTTCTTTTTGGACGCCAGACGCAAGGGATCGAATGGGCTCCTGACGGCAAAGAATTTTCGTATCTCGATCGGCAGGGCGCGGGCCGCGATGCCGCGACGGAATTGTGGACGATGAATGCGGCGACCGGCGAGCGCAAGGTTCTGGTGAACGCCGCGACTTTGAAAGAAGTGATGCAGCCGGAGAAGGCCAAGACGACGCAGGCTACGGGGCTCGGCCGCGTGCAAGCGGATAATTATTTGTGGGCGCCGGATGGAAATTCGCTGCTCTTCGTCGGGAGCAATAGTCTGGTGCTGCTGGATTTGCATTCGATGACTTCGAAGCCGATTATTGCGAGCAGCGAGCAGGAAATCGAAGATCCGAAGTTCTCGCCCGACTCGAAATGGATCAGCTTTTCGCGGAGCGCGAATCTTTTTGCGGTGAATATCGCGAGCGGCGAGACGAAGACGCTGACGAGTGGAGGCAGCGAGGAAATTCTGAAGGGGAAATTGGACTGGGTGTATCCGGAGGAGCTCGACGCGCGGACTGCGTATTGGTGGTCGCCGGATTCAAAGAAGATTGCCTATTACGAGATGGATGAGCGGCCGGTGACGCGCTATCCGATCATGGATATGAGTTCGCCGACGGGCGCGACGGAGTACACGCGGTATCCGCAAGCGGGCGAGGCAAATCCGATCGTGCGCGTAGGAGTGGTGGACGTCACGGGCGGCGGAGCGGCGGGAGGAGCGGCTCCGGAAACGCGTTGGATGGAGACGGGCGCGAATACGGATGTTTATCTTGCGCGCGTGAACTGGCTGCCGGACAGCCGGAGCGTCGCAATTCAGCGATTGAACCGCGGGCAAAATCAGCTCGATCTGCTTTTTTGCGACGAGAAATCCGGCGCTGCGAAGACGGTGCTGACCGAGACCGACAAGTATTGGATCAACATCAGCGACGATCTTTATTTTTTCTCGGACAATAAGCGCTTTCTGTGGTCGAGCGAACGCACCGGCTACCGGCATTTCTATTTGTACGAAAATTCCGGCAAGCAGATCGAACAGCTGACCAGCGGCGACTGGGCGATTTCCGATCTGGGCGGCTTCGGGCCAGGGTCGGCGAACCATCCGGCGGTGGATGAAGCGCGGGGATACGTCTACTTCGTTTCGAACAAGGATGATGTGCGCGAAACGCAGCTGTATCGCGTTGCACTCGCCGATAAATCCGTTACGCGGATCACCAAGGATTCCGGCAGCCATTCGGTGAAAATCGCGCCGGATACGAAGACGTTCATTGATTCGTATTCGAATGTGACGACGCCGACGCGGCAGGACTTGGATCGAGTGGATGGCACGCGCGTGGCGGTGATCAATGAGGACAAAATTCCCGAGCTTGCAGAGTACCGCTTGTCGCCGATCGAGTTTGTGGAAGTGGCGGCCGACGACGGGACGCAGCTGAACGCTTCGATCATCAAGCCTCCGGATTTTGATCCCACCAAGAGATATCCCGTGCTCATTAGCGTGTACGGTGGGCCACACGTGCAAGTGGTGCGCAACGTGTGGGGCGGGGCCGGTTATCTGTGGCATGAAATTCTCGCCGAAAAGGGGTACATCATTTTTTCGCTGGATAATCGCGGCTCATGGGGGCGCGGGCATGCGTTCGAGACGCCCATCTACCATCACATGGGCAAGATCGAATTGCAGGACCAACTGGCCGGCGTGAAATATTTGAAGTCGCTCGGCTACGTGGATCCCGCACGCATCGGCATCACCGGCGGCAGCTACGGGGGATATATGACGCTGGAGGCGCTATTCAATGCCTCTGACGTTTTCAAAGCGGGCGTTGCGGATGCTCCCGTGACCGACTGGAAACTCTACGACACGATTTACACCGAGCGTTACATGGGGCGTCCGCAGGACAATCCCGAAGGGTACAAGGATTCTTCGCCGGTGAACCAGGCGGGGAACATCAAGGGCAAGCTGATGCTGGTGCACGGGACCGGCGACGACAACGTACACTTCGCGAATTCCGTGGAATTGCTGAACGCCATGATTGACGGCTTCCACTATCCCGACCAATTGATGGTTTTTCCCGGGCGTGGGCATGGGATCAGCGACCGGGGAGCTCGCGTGCTGTCAATCCAGAGGACGCTGGAGTTTATATTAGGGAATCTTTAAATCAAGACGCTACATGCAACCGTTGAAGTGCAGTACACTTCCAATATAGTGCGACGGTTTGCCTAGCCGGGCCTTCCCCCGAGCTGCGAACTTGCCGGGTGATGTCTAATGCGCGGAAAATACCAACACGAGTGTAAACGTTTTGCCAATGCCGTGTGTATTGGCGCGGGACTTCTGGCCGTTGCGGCCCTTTACCCAGTAATGGTCGCCGCGCAAAATTCGCTGGAAGAGGCACCGAAGCCGGCGCAAGGGGCAGTGGTGGAGCCCGACCCATCCGCGAGTCTTCTGGAAAACGGGTACCAACATCTCTACGAATTGAATTTCACAGCGGCGCGCGCGGATTTCGATGGTTACCAAAAGGCGCGGCCTGACGATCCGCTGGGGAAGGCTTCAGAAGCGGCGAGCTATTTGTTCGAGCAGTTCCACGCGCGAGGCGTGCTGACTTCTGAGTTTTTTGTGAACGACCAGACATTCCTCGGTGGCGTCCCCGGAACAGCGGAGCAGAACCGCAATCAGCAGTTTGTGGAAGCGAATTCGCGGGCGCGCGAACAAGCCAAGAAAATACTGAAGGCGAACCCCAGCGATATTCATGGACTGCTGGCGCTGACGATCGCCGACGGAATGGAATCGGACTACGACGCGATCGTCATCAAGAAGCAGCTGCCGGGGCTTTCCATGATGCGCCAGGCGGAGGCGGACGCCAAGACGCTGCTGGCGATTGATCCCACGCAGCAGGATGCGAACGTCGCGCTGGGGATGAGCAATTACGTGATTGGCAGTCTGCCGAGTTACAAGCGCGCGTTTTTGTGGTTTGGCGGATTGCATGGCGACAAGCAGCGCGGGATGGACCAGATGGGTTCTGCAGCGGAGCATGGCCATTATCTGCAGCCTTTTGCCAAGGTGATGCTGGCGCTGGCGTACGAGCGCGAACACAAACCGGCGCAGGCGCGGGAACTTTTGTCAGAACTTGCGGTGGAATTCCCGCGGAACACGGTTTTCGCGCGGGAATTGGCGCTGGTTGAAAATCCCGCCTGCTGCAAACGCTGAGACGCTACGACAAAAGTCAAAGATTTAACACAGAGGGCACAGAGTAGGGAAAAAGAGGTCACGGAGAATTGATTGCAGGTCCGTGTGGTCGTGCGTTTGGTTTGTGTTCGATCACTCGTCACTGATCGCTCGTCAGTGCTCACTCGTGACTGGTCGTTTTTTTTCACCACTTTACGCGAACGCGGTAGGTCAAGGTCGCGGAGCCGTCTTTTTCCACTGGAACCTCGAAGCCGATCGTCGTGGAATCCAGCTTTTCCGGCTTGAAATTTGAATCGATCACTTCCCAATCGCCGCCTACCGGCTCGCGCACTTCCACGTTTACCGGGCCGTCCTTGTGATTCCGCAGAGTGATCGCATATTCCATTTCGTAGAGATTACTGGCTAGCTTCTTGTAATCGGTCTGTTTGCGCTCGCACACGACGTCGAAGGCGTTGCCGATGTAGATTTTCACGGTTTCGTCTTTCGGCGTGTGCGAGATGGCATCTTCGCCGACGAATTGAACGCCGCCTTTGGAATCGGCTTGATAGACGCGGACCGTGCCGGCGGGTAGCGGCATGCCTAGCTGGCTTTTCTGATCGTTCTTGAAACGGTAATAGACCTTCACCGGCTCTGGGATCGCGTTGCCGATGCCCTGCGGATTGCGATAGTAGTAGGACTGGCCTTCGACCATCAGATACTTTTCAACCGGGACGCCGGTGCCGGTGAGCAGGCTGATTTGTTTTGATTCGTTATTTTGGATCGAGGTGCGGCGCTCGAGCGAGTAGAGGTGGTACTCCGAAAAATTCTCTTGCTGAAATTGCGGCGCAGGCGCGTTCATCGCCTTGGCTCTTCCGGCCATTGCTTCCATGGGTATCGTCGGGGTCACCTGATGAATTTCGCCGGCGACGAGTTGGAGTTTGGCGTTGTCGTAGGCGACGCCGCTGTTGTTGGCAAGCGTGACCCAGCCGTCGAGGTCCGCTGATTTCTCGTCGCGCGTGACCGTGAGGACGTAATCTGCGCTCCAGCTCATATTGTTCGTGAGGTACGAGGCTTCCACTTTCTGCGCGTTCGCGCCGCGATTGTCGAGAGTCCAGACCAGCGTCGGCCGGCTGTAGAGATTCCCCGGCAAATCCGGGAAGCGGTAGGAATCGGCGCCCATGCCCGTGACGATTTCGTTGCCAACTTTCCAGACGGGGCCGTTGTTGTCGGCGAGGAGCAGGGCTTTCGTTTCGACCCATTTTGTCGAGCCTGCGTCTTTTTCGGCGCGGACGAGCGTGACTTCGCGTCCCACATATTTTTGCAGGAGCTTTTGCGGGTCGAGGAGATCGTACTCGTAGTTCTGCTCGACAACGTTGAGCTTCGCAGGCTCCGTGAGCGAACGAAAATGGACTGTGGCGGGATTGATGGAGGCGGCGACGTCTTCGAACTTCAGCGGGAAGATGCCCGCGGACAAATGGATCTGGCGGACGTCGCGAACCAGCGCGACATTCGAGTTGTAGACCGTTACTGCGAGATCCACTTGGTCCTTGTCCGTGGTGGTGAGCGCTTCGGCGGCGTTTTTTGTGGCGTCCTGCGTTTGGTGGGCGGCGTAGACTTTCTGCAAGTACCCAGCTAGCGGCACGAATACGATGATCGCGGCAAAGATCGCCGCGGCAGAACTTTTCAACGCGCGTGTGCGCATGGATGTCTCCTTTGATGAATCTGCGCGGCGCACCTACGCATGCGCGCACGCATTGCAACTCCGCCAGATACAATTCCTCTCAACCTTAGAACGGGACCGCTGGAATTTCTTGCAGAAAATACCGGAGCGATGATCGAGCGTTATTTCGTGGGGGTCCACGTCTTGCCGCCGTCGCTGGTTGAGAATTTACGGCCGTCGGCTTCCGTTACCGCGGCCGTCAATTCGTCCTTGGCTTCGATGTGCTCGAACTCGGAATCGTTCGCAGCGGCGGGGAACGGAATTTCCGTCCACGTCTTACCGTCGGTGGTGCGAAAGATTGCGCCGTGCTCTGCCAGCAGCCAACAAACTTTGGCGGTTGGCGAGGAACCAGAGACAAAGAGGCCGTGTAGTCCTAGCGATGAAAATTTCCAGGTTGCGCCGCCATCTTCGGAGCGGCCGACGTCGCCGCCATCCGAGACCAGCCAAAGGACATTTGAGTTGGGTGTGCGGACTGTAAGTCCCGAGAGGTTCGAAGCCAATTGCATTTGCTGCGTGCGCGCGCGTTCAGCAGATTCGAGCGCGTTGTGCGCCGCGAAGCTCCCTGTGGCGGAGTGCGAGCCGCTTGCGGCGGTGCCTGCAGATGCCGATGCGCGCGGCGAAGCTTTTGCTTTCGATGGGTTGGGCCGCTTGGCTTCCACTTCAGGAGTGATTCCGCCGGCAGCTACATCGGTGTCGGAATCCGATGCAGATTTGCGCGGGGCGACTTCCACGGTCTCAGCGCTTGAGGACGGAGGTGCTTGGACCACGATCGCGTTTTCATCGGCTGATGGTTTGGCGGGCGCTGCAAGCGGGGCGGCCGGCGCGTTCTGCGGGCGCGATGGCTTCGCCACTTCGGGTAATTTTTTCTGACCATTCAGCACGAGAGCTCGCGAGTCTCTTGGCTCGGCAGGATTTTCTCGCGTCGAGCCGGGAGGAGGGATTTGGAGTTTCTGTGATTTGCTGACTCTGGATGGCGGGGCGGGTAGGCCGGCTTCTGCTCCAGCCGGCGACGACGCTGCTGGTGCACGATTTTCAGGTGAGGGAGGCAGCGCGGGCTCCGGGCGGGCCATGGCGACTTCGTTTGCGATTTGCGTCGCGTGCTGTTTGTGCAGCGTGATTCCTGCGATCACCACGAGCAGCGCGAATGCCGCGGCCGCGGGCATTAGCCACGCAGGGGCGTGCAGCCAGTTCCACATGCTCGTGGACTTTTTGTCGCCGCTGGTGCCGCCACTTGCGCGCGCCATTGCTGCGAGTTGTTCGCGGCAATGGGAGCACTGCGAGAAGTGCAAATCGTAACGCGCGGTTTCTTGCGCATCGAGCGCGCGATCGAAATAGGCCGCGAGGATTTCCGGCGCGGGGCAATCCTTGCCGGCGGGCGCGCCTCTGCTCGCGTCTGCAGCGAGGCTTTTCTGCAGCAACCCGGCTATCGCTTTGTCTTCTTCCCGCGAAGCCATTCGTTCCTTCTCCAACTTAGAACGCGCTTACACGCATTTCTTGCACTGGCGCGTGGTCATTCACGCGCTGAGAGCGCTCGCGTCAAATCAAAAGGCCATTCTTCGCGCGCGTATTCATAGCAACGCTGCAATTGGGCGTCGCTGAATTTTTTTTCGCGGCGCAACGCTGCTTCCACCTGCTTGCGAACTTCGCGACGCGTGCGTTCGAGTTTCCGCGAAACGGTCGCTTCGTGCTCGGCGGTGAGCTTGCCGATTTGAGCGAGCGTCAGCCCCTCCACATAATAGTAAGCCAAGCGCAAGCGATCGCGCGGATCGAGAGTTGCCA
Source organism: Candidatus Acidiferrales bacterium (assembly GCA_049287725.1). Classification (GTDB taxonomy): domain Bacteria; phylum Acidobacteriota; class Terriglobia; order Acidiferrales; family UBA7541; genus Palsa-295. The sequence goes on from JBAQGJ010000010.1 coordinate 19,081, forward strand.
GTACGGATTGCAGGACGGCCTGCAGCATCACGAGGTAACGTTCGCGCTCGGGGTCGCTCGAAAGTTGGGCGGGCGCGGCAAGCTCGGGGCGGCCGGCGGAATTTGCGTCGTCATCGAGCGATTCGGTGTGGCGCGCGCAGCGAATTCCGTCCACGTGACGTTGCGCGAGAATGGCGTGCAGCCAGGTGGTGAGTTTGCTACGGCCGAGAAAATAATCGAAGAGGGATTTGCGCTGCCCCGCGACTTCGCGGAGACCGTAGAGTTCAGCGTAGAGCGAATCGGCAAGCTCGCGCGCGGCGGATTCGCCGGCGATGGCGCGCGCGGCGCGATAGAGTTCCGGGCGATAGCGCGCGACGAAATATTCCCAGGCCGCGGAGTTGCCGTCACTGCAAGCGCAGGCCAGCGCGAGATCGGCGGCTTGCAGCGAATCGAGATGATTTTGGATTGCGCGCGAATCGTCGGGAGGGGCGGCGTTGGCGAAGCGATGTGCGACGCTGCGTTCGAGTGTTGGCTGGATCCGCTCGGGAGTCAGCTGCCATTCCGGCGGCGGCGTGGCTTTCTGGAGCAGGCCTTGGGCCATTTCGAGCGAGACGAATTGTTTTGCCGGGCTGGTGGTCGGCATGCGCGCCTGTGTGGTGCTACTTGGCCCAATCGCTTAAGAAGATGATACCTGAAGTGCGGCTTGGAGTTGCCTGATCGGTTCGCCGCGGGCTCGCAAACTGGCTCGCTGAAAACTGCTAAGATGTCCGCGGATGTACAGCTGCCCGGAATGCGAGCGGTCTATCAATCAGGCGAGCGACGTCTGCCCGTATTGCGGCGCGGACCAGAAAGCGCTGGCTGACGCGGAATCGGTGCTGGCCGGGAAGCCCGTCAAAAAGAAAAGCGCGAAACGCATCATTTTGGTTTGCGCGATCTTGCTTGGGATTTTGTGGATTACCGCGTGGTTTGCGGTGCCCTGGAAGATTTCGGGATCGAAATCCGACGCGGAATTGCGCGCGCGCGATGCGATGGCTTCGGTGCAACAGGCCATTAACGCGTACCAGGCGAGCGAGGGGAGCTATCCGCCGTCGCTGGAGAGCCTGGGTGAGGCCGTGCGCAAGGCTGCGCAGGCGGCGCAAGCTTCGCGTTACAGTCTGCAGTACGCGGCGGGACGGCCCGATGCCGAAGGGCGCATCGGGAGTTACACGCTTACGGCGCGTCCTGGTAATTTTGGATATTTGAGTTATTACACCGACGAGTCAGGGATTTTTCGCGCGACGCGCGAAGATCGCGCTGCTAGTGTGCAGGATCCTGCCATCAAGTAGCGGCACGCGACTGCAGCGAGGCGCGGCGCAAGGATCTCCGCGCCGCGAGTGCGGCGGCCAAGTGCCAATATCGGCGCTGAAACGTTGATGCTATACTTACTCGCGCAGGCCGCAGCAACCCAAGCCATTCGCAATTCCCGCGGAGAGGTGCTGGAGTGGCCGAACAGGGCTGCCTGCTAAGCAGTTTCACCCCAAAAGGGTGACGGGGGTTCGAATCCCCCCCTCTCCGCCACTTTTAAGAGGCGCCCAAAATCTTCACGAGAATTCCGCAGCCCTCAGCTGATCCGAATTGCTCATTTCTTGATACCGCGTTCGATGTATGGTTTTGCGCTTCCTCTTACGGTATTGATGCATAGCGGCGATATGAGCAATTTCTGCGAAGCGCGTCCCGTGATCTGGATGAACTGCTGGCGGCCGGCAAGGGTATTTGCGACGGCTTGTCTGGCGCTCTCATTGCTGGTAAGTACCGGCTGCTCTACACAACAACCCGATCAACAGCAAAAAGAGCGCGAGGACAAGACTCGCGACGATGCTGCCAAGGCCGTCGAGCGCGCCAAACCAGAAATCCAGGAAGCCGGGCGGAAACTGGGTCACGCAGCGGATGAGGCAGCAAGAGAAGCGCGCGCATTCGCGGATGGCGTGCGGCAGGGCTGGCTCGAGGGCGGGCACCGTCTGGTGAACATAAACTCGGCGTCCAAGAGCGAGCTGATGGAGTTACCGGACATTTCGGAGAGTACAGCGGGAAAGATTATTCGGAACCGTCCCTATCACGACCGGGAAGATTTGCTCGCGAAGCATGTGGTGTCCGACGAACAGTACGCGAAGATCAAAGACATCGTCACGGTACAATAAAGCCCGGCGATCCATCCTGGCCTGTGGACCCAAGCCCTAAGACTTTCCCTTCCCGCCGTCAATTTCATAAACAATTGTTCGATCACCAAAAAATCGCCTGCTAACGATCGCTGGGGCCGTAACGTGATTATTCCGCTGGCCTACTCCGTTTCATGTATGGCTGGGTGTGGCTTCTGGCGGTACAAGCGAATATGAGGGGAGGACCACATGCCGTTGATTAATATTGTGCTGGTGTTGATCGTTGTCGGCGTGTTGCTTTGGCTGATCAACCGGTTCATACCGATGCAGGGGACGATCAAGTCGATCTTGAACGCGGTGGTGGTGATTGCGGTGGTTTTGTGGCTCCTGCAAGTTTTTGGGTTGTTTAATTCGCTGACGCACATTCGCGTGGGTTCGTGACTGCCGGCGACAGCTTCGATCTTCGATTGCGCTTCTTGTTTTCTCCGCCCCGGAGCAGGCGCTGCCCAACTAATTCGCGGCACGGGCTAGTGAGAGTTGCTGCATCAGAGCCAACTGGTCCCAATTATCCCAACCTCGAATAATTTTGCCGTCTTTGATTTGCGCGATTGTGATTCCGGTGATTCGCACTGGGCGGTTCGTCGCGGGAATTCCGAGATGATCGCCGGTGTGCGTCATGACGGCGGACCAGCGAACCACGACTTTGTCATCGGCGCCGATTGTGTCGTCCACGGTGATCTTAATGTCTGGAAACGCGCCGTGCAGGCGATTGGATAGCGCGACGAAATCAGCAGGCCCGTGAATTTCCACGCCTGGCTGATCTTGTCCTATTCCTATGCAGCTTTCATCCATCAAATCGTGGATCGTTTGGACGCGCCCTTCGTTCCACACTTCCCTGAACCAACGCTGCATTAACGCAACATTTTCTGCAACGGACACATGACACCTTCCTTTTGCGGGACGGCGAGGTTCGCTCGGACCACGTAGCGTTATTGGGACTGGTATAGCATGAAAACGTGGCACTGGCCACTCGCGGGCAGGCGCGATGCCCTATCTCACGCGCTTTCATGGGCTGTTAGTACTTCAGTACCGGTAGCTTACAGGGTGAGATGCAACCACCGAGCTATCGACACAGGCGCGCTGCCCGCCTACCGTAAGATCTGCAGCAAAAGCACGCCCCAAGACGAGTTAGCACGCGCATCGCGTTCCACAATCGCGGACCCGCGCGTCCTTGCGGATGCCTGCGAAGTGTAGTAATAGTATGGTAATTTTGAGGTTCTAAGTTTGATGCAAAATCTCCTCCAAGTGACGGACCTTCGCGTTTCCTATCGTCGCGCGGATGCCGAGTTGCGCCACGCGGTGGACGGCGTCAGTTTTGCGATTGCGCCGGGCGAAGTCCTTGGGTTGATGGGCGAATCCGGTTGCGGGAAGACCAGTACCGCGCTGGCTTTGCTCGGCTTGCTTTCAGATCAACACGCGCAGGTTTCCGGCTCGGTGCAATTTCGCGGGGAGGAAGTGCTCTCAATGGATGCGCGCGCGCTGCGAGCGCTGCGCGGATCGGGATTCTCGATGGTGTTTCAGGAACCGGAGATCGCGCTGAGCCCTGTGATGCGCGCGGGTGACCAGGTCGCGGAAGTGATTCATGCCCACAAGAACTTGAGCTGGAAACAATGCCGCGCCGAAGCAGAAGCGGCTTTGGTTCGCGTGGGGCTTCCGGGCACGCAGCGGATTTTTTCGGCGTATCCGCACCAATTGAGCGGAGGGCAGCGGCAGCGCGTGGTGCTTGCGCAGGCGTTGGCGTGCCAGCCGGCGTTGATCATTGCGGACGAACCGACGGCGTCGCTTGACGCTCGGAGCCAGAGCGAAATGCTGGCGCTTTTGCGCGAACTAAAGCGCGAACTGGGGATTGCAATTTTGTTGATCAGCCACACGCCAGAGGTGCAGGCATATCTTGCCGACCGGCTTATGGTGATGGCCGGCGGCCGTATCGTCGAGCACGGGACTTTTGGCGAGCTGTACCGAAATCCGTCGCACGAAATTACCCGCGCGATCCTGCGGACCAGTTCGCTTGCGGATTCGGTGGAGGAGCTCGATCTGGAGATGATGACTTAGATGAGCCCCGCGCATTCGCAGCAGCGGCCGAATTCGAATGCTGTGTCGCACGAGCCTTTGCTGCGTGCAAGCGGATTGTGCAAACAGTTTGTGCAACGGCGGAACTTTTCGCGCACGAAATTCTTCGTTAGTGCATTTGAGGATGTGAACCTGCAGCTTTTTCGCGGAAAGACGCTGGCGCTAGTTGGTGAATCGGGCGCCGGAAAGTCCACGCTGGTGCGCTGTATCGCGCTGCTGGAACGGCCCAGCGCGGGAAAGATCACACTGGATGGCACGGATTTGCTGACGCTTGATCGCAGGCAACTCTTCCCTATTCGCCGTCGGATTCAACTCATCTTTCAAGACCCGGCATCCGCGCTGAATCCGCAACTGACTGCGCTCGAAATCATCGCGGAGCCGCTGGCGGTGCAGAAGGTGGGAAACAAGCTGGAACGACACGAACGCGCTTTGCAGCTGATGGAACAGGTTGGGCTGGAAACCGCCGCTGCGCAGAAAAAACCATTCGAATTCAGCGGCGGGCAGCGGCAACGGCTGGCAATTGCTCGTGCGCTCGCGCTCGAACCGGACGTGCTGATTCTGGACGAATCGTTGTCCGCGCTTGACGCGTTGAATCGCGACCTGATCGTTCGGTTGCTGCTGGACTTGCAAGATGCTCGTGCGCTCGCGTACCTCTACGTTTCGCACGATTTGCGCCTGGTTTCGCAATTCGCCGACGAAGTTGCGGTGATGCACGAGGGAAAAATTGTCGAGCGACAGGAGACCAGAGACATATTCGCGCATCCCGCGCATTTTCACACCCGCGAGCTTCTTTCGACCGTGCATTCGGTGGAATCCATATTGCTGGAGCGCTCCGCCTAGGCGCCGCTATGAGATATTTCGCACGACGACTGGCGCATGCGACTTTTCTCCTGCTGGGGATTTCGATTTTTTCGTTTGCGCTGTTGCAACTCGCGCCCGGCGATTTTTTTACGACGCTGGAAGTGAATCCCCAGGTTTCCGCACGCACGATAACCGCGCTACGGACGCAATACGGGCTCGATAAGCCTTTGCCGTTGCGTTACGGGAGCTGGCTGCGAGCGGTGCTGCACGGCGACCTGGGTACTTCTTTCGCTTACAACAGCCCCGTTGCACCGCTGCTGGCGCTGCGCGCGCGCAACACTTTGCTTTTGACCGGAACAGCGACGCTGCTTGCGTGGCTGCTGGCGATTCCCTTCGGAATCTGGAGCGCGACGCGCCAGGGAAAGTGGGGTGATCGCGTTGGGGGCGTGATGACATCCACGCTTCTTACCGTGCCAGATCTTGTGTTGTTTCTCGCGCTGCTGCTTCTGGCCGTGCGCACCGGTTGGTTCCCTACCGGCGGAATGATTTCCGCGGAGTTCGGCGATCTGAGTTTTTGGAGCAAGGTGAAGGACGTTGCCTATCATCTTCTGCTGCCTTCGCTGGGTCTGGCGCTTGCGACTTTGCCGCCTTTGGTGCGGCACATTCGGTCGGCGATGATTGAGGTGCTGGATTCACCATTCATACGCGCGGCGCGCGCGCACGGAATTGCGGAGCATCGTGTGCTGCTGCGTTATGCGCTGCCGGTTGCGGCCAATCCCTTGATTTCACTTTTCGGATTTTCGATTGCGACGATGCTAAGCGCCGGTCTGCTGGTGGAAGTGATTTTGAGCTGGCCGGGAATCGGACCTTTGCTGGTGGAAGCAATTCTGGCGAAGGATATTTTCGTGGTGGTGGGAACTGTGATGCTTTCGTCTTTGTTCCTGGTGGCGGGAAATTTTCTCGCGGATATGCTGCTTTTTGCGGCCGATCCGCGGATTCGCATGGAGTGATGATTTGACGCAGCGGCACAAACTCACGTTCGCGGCAGCGTTTCTCGCGGGGTTCTACGGCCTCGTGCTATTCGCGGGATTTTTTGCGCCGTACGATTTCGCGGCGCAGAATCGCGAGACGCCTTATGCGGCGCCTACCGCGATTCATTTTGTGGATGCTCGCGGCACATTTCACACGCGGCCGTTCGTCTACGCGGCGCAGGATTCCAGTTTGGATGCATCGACGGGCGAAGCCAGGGCGCAACGTTCGTACCCGATTCATTTCTTCGTGCACGGCTCGCGTTACAAGATCGCGGGCTTTTTTGCGTCAAGCGTGCACTTGTTTGGCGTGGATGCGCCTGGCGAAATTCTATTGATGGGTTCGGACGGCTACGGGCGCGATCAATTTTCGCGGTTTTTCTATGGCGGACAGATTTCGATGCTGGCCGGATTGATTGCCGCGCTGCTTTCGGTTTCCCTTGGCGTGATCGTGGGAGGAATTGCGGGATATTACGGCGGATGGATTGATGAAATTCTGATGCGCGGAGGAGAGTTATTCCTTGCGCTGCCGTGGCTCTACTTGCTATTTGCCGTACGCGCCGCGCTGCCTCTGCGCATTTCGCAATGGCAAGTGTTTCTGCTGCTGGTCGCAATCATGGGACTGATCGGCTGGGCGCGTCCTGCGCGCTTGATTCGCGGCGTGGTGCTGAGCGCGAAGCAACGTAATTTTGTGACGGCGGCGCGCGGGTTCGGCGCGTCGGACGCATATCTGCTGCGGCGGCACGTGCTGCCACAAACCTACGGCGTGTTATTGACGCAGATGACGCTGCTGATTCCGCAGTACGTGCTGGCGGAAGTCACGCTGACTTTCCTGGGCCTGGGCGTTGGCGAACCGATGCCTAGCTGGGGCGCGCTGCTTTCTTCGCTGCAGCAATATTCGGTGCTTTCCTCGTATTGGTGGATGTTTCTGCCCGCGATTTTGCTGATTCCGTTGTTCCTGGTCTTCTACACAGCGGCGGATGCTCTACAGGAACTTCACAAATCCGTGGCGCTGTAAAAACCGTTAATTCTTTGCAAGAATTCGAGATATGGCAATGACCTCTCTTAGGCGGCAGTGTGTCGGCCTTTTACTGGGCATGGCGTTCGCGTGCTCCTTCGCGTCTGGCGCGCGTGGGCAGAATCAAGCGCAGGCGAAAGAAGAGCGAATGATTACCGACAATGCTCCGGGCCATGCGGGAGGGCGGCTGTCCGTGGCGTTGCGCTCGGAGCCGAAAACTTTGAATCCGGCGCTAGCTGAGGATGAACCATCGCGCGACGTGATTCGCTGCCTTTCCGCCGATCTGATTCACATCAATCGCTTATCGCTGAAAACCGAACCCGCGCTGGCCAAATCGTGGCGCGTTTCGCGCGATGGGAAGCAATACACGCTGGAGCTGCGGCGCGGATTGCGTTTTTCGGACGGCCAGCCTTTCAATGCGGACGACGTGGTTTTCAGTTTTCAGGTCTACCTCGACCCAAAAGTGGATTCATCACAGCGCGATTTGCTGGTTGTTGGCGGAAAGCCGATCACGGTCGCGAAGGTGGACGATTACACCGTTCGTTTTGAAGTGGCGCAACCTTATGCCGCCGCGGAAAGACTTTTCGACGGCGTCGCCATTCTTCCGCGGCATCTCTTGGAGAAGGCTTACCACGACGGGACGTTTTCGCAGGCGTGGAATCTTTCGATGCAGCCGAGTCAATTTGCGGGCTTGGGCGCATTTCGACTGAAGGAGTACGTTCCCGGGCAGCGGGTGGTGCTGGAGCGGAATCCTTATTATTGGAAGGCGGATCGTGGTGGGGCTCGCTTGCCGTATCTGGATCAGGTGGTGTTTTCCTTTGTTCCGAGCGAGGACGCGCAGGTGATTCGCTTTCAATCGGGCGAGGCGGACGTGCTCAGCCGCTTTAGCGCGGACAATTTTGCCGTGCTGCAGAAACAGCAATTGGCGAAGGGCTATCATCTTTACGATCTGGGCGCGGGCCTCGAATACAACTTTCTTTTTTTCAATCTGAACGATCTCGGCGCGAAAAATCTGCCGGATGTTGCACGCAAGCAGGCTTGGTTTCAGGATGTGCGCTTCCGGCAGGCGGTTTCTTCGGCGATTGATCGCGAGGGGATCGTGCGGCTGGTTTATTCAGGGCGCGCGACAGCTTTGTGGAATCAGGGTACACCGGGAAACAAGTTGTGGGCCGACTCCGCAATACCGCATCCGGCTCGTTCGCTCGAACATGCGCGGCAACTGTTGCAGTCCGCGGGATTTTCGTGGAACAAGGATGGGGCTCTGCTCGATGCGCACGGGACTCCGGTGGAATTTTCGATTCTGACCAATTCTTCGAACGCGCAACGCATGAAGATGGCGACGATCATTCAAGACGACCTCAGCCAGTTGGGGATGAAAGTGCAGGTCGTCTCGCTCGAATTTCGCGCGATGGTGGACCGGCTGCAAAACTCTTTCAATTACGAAGCGGCGGTGATGGGACTGGTGAGCGGCGACGCGGATCCCACCGCGGATATGAACGTGTGGCTATCGAGCGGCGAGACGCATCTGTGGCACGAAGGCGAACAGAAGCCGGCGACACCGTGGGAAGCGGAGATTGACCGGTTGATGCAGCAGCAACTCACGACGCTCGACTACGCCAAGCGAAAAAAGCTTTACGATCGCGTGCAGGAAATTGTCTCTGAAGACTTGCCGGTGATTTGTCTCGTAAGCCCCAACATACTGGTTGGCGCATCCAACCGCGTCGCAAACTTCCGACCTGCGATTCTTGTTCCGTACGCCCTTTGGAACATAGAAGAGCTCTACATCCATTAAATGTCGAACGCTAGCTCCACGCTTGAGAAAAAACGCCAAGCGCGCGAAGTGCAGCGCACGGCGTGGCCGGATGCGCGGCTTGTTCGCGAATGCCTGGATGGAAACGAAGAGGCGTGGTCCGCGCTGGTTGACAAGTACAAGAACCTGATTTTTTCGATTCCCATCAAATATGGATTTTCGCAGGACGACGCGACGGATATTTTCCAGTCCGTTTGCCTGGAGCTGCTTTCGGAGTTGCCCAAGCTGCGCGAGGCACAGGCGCTGCCGAAATGGATCATGCAGATTACGGCGCACAAGTGTTTTCACCGGAAACAGCAGCAGCAGCGCGTGGAACTTTCCGATCCTAATGATGAAGTATTGGATAGGAGCACGCCTTCGCAGGCGGTGGAAATTCTGCGGCAGGCGGAAGAGGAGCAGAGTTTGCGGCAAGCGATGGCTGAATTGCCGGAGCGCTGCCGCCAACTGGTGCACATGCTTTTCTTTGACGAGCCGGCGCGGCCTTATCAGGAAATCGCCGCTTTGCTGGGGATCGCGGTGGGGTCGATCGGATTCATTCGACAGCGTTGCCTGGAACGTTTGCGGAAACGCCTGCTGGAAACGGGCTTCTAGTGGCATCCGAGAAAAAAGCCGCGCCGCTTTCCGAAAAGATTCTCGGAGAATTGGCTGGTCTCGCCGACGATTCCAGCCGTCAGCGGTACATTGCTTCGCATTCATGGCTGGTGCGCGACGCGGTCGTGAGCCAACTCAATGACCTGGTGCGCAGCAAGCTGCGCGAAAACGCCCGGCAAGCGCTGTTTCTGGGCGAAGCTAGCGTCTTAATTGCACGCCGACTACAAAATCAAGAGGCGCTGGGCCGGAGTTTGCGCTCGAAGGCGAACGCGCTTTACATGCTCGGCGATAATCAGGAAGCGCTCGACTTCCACCAGCAAGCGCTGGAGATTTTTCGCAAGATCGGCAATGCGGAAGAAGAAGCGCGCACGCTGATTCCCTCCATCCAACCTTTCATTTTGCTTGGCAAATACGATCGGGCTTTTGCGGCGGCCGAAGAGGCGAAGAAAATCTTTCGCGCTCTGGGCGACGACAAGCGATGGGCGCACGTCGAGATCAACGTTGGGAATATTTATCACCGGCAGGATCGTTTCGAGGAGGGCCTGGCGTGTTACGAGCGCGCGTACGAAATGCTGCTGCCCTTTCGCGATTCGGAAGGGCTGGCGGTGGCGCTTTACAACATGGCTGTCTGCCTGATTACCTTGAACGATTTTCCCCGTGCCTTGGCCACCTATCAGCGCGCGCGGGAAATGTGCGTGCAGCACGGCATGACGCTGCTGGTCACGCAGAGCGATTACAACATCGCCTATCTTTATTACTTGCGCGGCGAATACAGCCGCGCGATCGAGATGTTGCTGGCGACGCGCGCGGAGTGCCTGCAAAACGGCGACGCGCATGTGCTGGCGCTCTGCTACCTGGACCTCGCGGAAATTTATCTCGAATTGAATTTGAGCACGGAGGCGCGCGATTCGGCGCACGAAGGTTATTTGCGATTTCAGAAACTAGGGATGGGCTACGAAGAAGCGAAGTGCCAAGCGTATGAGGCCATGGCGCTCAGCCAATTGGGCAAGGCTTTGCGTTCGCTGGAATTATTCACGCAGGCGCGCGCGAAATTTGTGAACGAGAAAAATCTGGTTTGGCCGTGGCTGATGGATTTGTACCAGGCCGTGGTGCTGTACAACGAAGGGCGTTTGTTCGAAGCCCGGCGGCAGTGCGCGGGAGCTGCACAGTTCTTCGATACTTCCTTCTTGCCCAGTAAGGCGATCCTTTGCCACTTGCTGCTGGCGCGTCTTTCGCTGCGCACCGGCGAATTGGCAGCCGCGAAAGCGGATTGCACGCGCGCGCTCGAGCGCCTGGCAAATCTCGAGGCTCCTCTGCTGCGTTATCAGGCGCAATTTCTGATGGGACAGATCCACCAGGCCTCGGGAGATTCTTCCGGTGCTTACGATTCCTGCCAGAAAGCGCGGGAAGCACTGGAAACATTGCGCAGCAGCCTGCGCGGCGATGAATTGAAGATCGCGTTCATGAAGAATCGCCTGGAGGTTTACGAAAGCCTTGTGGAGATTTGCCTGCTGGGCGGCGATAAACGAAAGGCCGCGGAGGAGTCCTTCAGCTATATCGAAATGGCGAAATCGCGGAGCCTGGCGGAGCTTTTGATGCGTTCCGGCCCGGCGTTGCCGGTGGCCGATCCGGGACAAAGCGATTTGGTGCGGCGCATCCGCGAGATGCGCGAAGAGCTGAACTGGTATTACCGGCGAATCGAGATGGAACAATTACGCGCCGAGGAGCCTTCGCCGGCGCGCATCGAAAAGCTGCAAAAGGAAGCGTTGGCGCACGAAAACGAATTGCTGCATGTATTGCGCGAAGTGCCGCAATCGGGCGACATGGTGCAGCCGGATCGACCGGCGATGAGTTCACTGGAAACGATTCGCGGAGCCTTGCCGCAAGATTCGGCGCTGGTGGAATATTTCACACTTAAGGACCAATTCATCGCGGCCATCGTGACGCGGGAGGGTGTCGAAATCGTGCCGCTGACGCCCGTATCGCGGGTCGTGAACCTGCTGCGGCTTTTCCATTTTCAGATTTCCAAATTCAAATTGGGCGCGGATTACGCGCAGACGTTCGAGCGCTCGATGCTCGACTCAGCGCTGGGGCACCTGCGCCAGCTTTATGATGAGGTGTTTGCACCGCTGCGCGAACGCTTTCGCGAGCGACGACACTTGATCATCGTGCCGCACGGCGTGCTGCATTATCTTCCGTTTCATGCGCTGTTTGACGGTGCGTCGTATTTAATAGATTCGTTCACGATTTCCTACGCGCCGAGCGCGAGCGTTTTCGCGCACTGCCAGGAAAAATCGGCGCACGCCTCGGGCGGCGCACTGATCATGGGAGTTCCGGATGCGCAGGCGCCGTTCATCAAGCAGGAGGTCGAGTCAGTGGCGCGCATTCTGCCGGACGCGGAACTGATTGTCGGAGAGGGCGCAACTGCGCAAGTGCTACGCGAGCAAGGCCTGCATAGCCGGCTGATTCATATCGCGACGCACGGGCGGTTCCGGCAGGACAATCCGATGTTCTCCGCCATACGGCTCGGCGATGCGTATCTGAATCTCTACGACCTTTACCAACTGAAGCTCAACGCGGAACTGGTGACGCTGAGCGGTTGCGCTACCGGGATGAATGTCGTCACGGCAGGCGATGAACTGTTGGGCCTGATTCGTGGCTTGCTCTATGCGGGCGCGCAATCGTTGCTATTGACGCTCTGGGACGTCCACGATCAGACCACGGCGGAGTTCATGGAGTGTTTTTACCGCCGGGTGCAAGACGGAAGCGGGAAGCCATCTGCCCTGCGGGGCGCGATGGCCGAGTTGCGCGAGCGCCATCCTCATCCCTACCACTGGGCTCCCTTCACGCTAATTGGCAAGGTTTCAACGGTTTAGCTCCCTCCGAACTTTTTTTGCACACCCTATATTTTTGGAGCAGGTCGCCACCCTTATGTGTTGGTGATGGAAGTAACTGGCGCAAGGCCTGGGCAGGCCGCCAGCAGCTCAAATTCCGGGGGACGGAACGCGATGAGACATTACTCTGAGGAGCAGTGGGTAGATTTCGCAAGGAACACGATCGAAGGCAGCGTAAAGAACGCAATGCAAAGCCACTTAGACACGGGATGTGCGAAGTGCTCGCAGGAGCTGACAATGTGGCGGCACTTGCATCAGGTTGCTCAGCGCACATCCAACGACCAACCTTCGGAGGGCGCTCTGCGAATCGTGAAGAGCGCCTTCGCCAGCCATTGGCCGGCAAAGCGGCGCGCGCCGCAAGCAGCAATCGTTGAGCTTCTTTTCGATAGTTTCCGGACTCCGGCCTTTGCCGGTGTGCGGTCATCCGAAGGTCGAGCACGGCAACTACTCTACGGAACGGCGACGTACCGGATTGACGTCCGGATTGAGCCGCAAATTGATTCGGAGAATGTCTTGCTGATCGGCCAAATTCTCAACTCAGCCGACTCCAAGGAGCGCTTGGCTGACGTCCCGGTGACACTGTGGAAGGGCAAGAAAATGCTGGCGTCGAGCAAAACCAATCACCAAGGCGAGTTTCAACTCGAGTGTGCGATGGACTCGAGCTTTCGTCTGATGATCACGCTCCCCGGAAAGCGGGAACTCTCGTTGCCACTGATCGAGCCGACCGCAGCGCTCGATGGCGGCGTCATGCAAGTTACTGATACCAAGTCCGTTAGAAGTGAATCTCAAGTTAAGAAGAAAAGTACTAGGAAGAAAGAGTGATGCGCACAGTACCGAAAGTAGCCGTTTGTACCATTGCCCGTATCGCGAGGCCTGACGAAACTGGAACGGTCCTCTCTTACCGGCACAGACGGTTACTGAGCGGCACGCAAAAGGAGCAGTAGCAAACATGAAACGCCTAATCGGACTTTCCTTACTTCTCGCCGTCAGTCTCTGGGGCCAGCCCGCCTCAGCGCAAGGGTTGTTGACCGGATTGTTAAACACCGTCGGACAAGTACTAGCGACGGTCACCGGCGGCCCACAACCGGGAGTAATCGTCCGGACCAACCTGGGAAAGGCCGGGTTGCAGAATGCGTGCCTCTCGAATGGCTGCACGGTGGTCGGCAATCTCGACGGCAACCAAAATCAGCTCTTCCTGGTCAAGCCAGCTCAGGGTCTGCTTCCGGCGCTGCTTGCCGATGTTCTGCGGCTTGTCACGGGAATCCTTGACGCTGAACCCGACCAGGTGCTGGTGATCCCGCCAAATAACGGCAAAGGCGCCAGCGCTTCCACACCCCCGCAGGGGTTGTGGGACACAGCTCCAGTAAATTACTACGGCACCACGGTCAGCCACGGCTATCTGAATCAGCCGGCGGCGCAAATCATCCGCGTGAGCCAAGCGCAGAACGTCTTCAACGTATCTGGCTCGGGAATAGTCGCGGACATTGACACCGGAGTGGACCCTAACCATCCCGCTTTGCAAGGACGACTCCTGCAAGGCTACGACTTTACTCGCAACCAGCCCGGCGCCTCGGAACTGAATGACATATCGCTGTCGGCACCGCCGCCGTGTCCTACTTGCGCAGCAGCCTACGTGAATCAGCACACCGCTGCGATGCTGGACCAGCATACCGCCGCCATGCTCGATGGTTCGCAGTACGCTGCGTTCGGCCACGGCACGATGGTAATGGGCGTGATTCACCTGGTTGCGCCAACCGCGAAGCTTCTGCCGCTAAAGGCATTCAACGCGGCTGGCAATGCATCGCTCGCTAACATTCTGGCCGCGATTTATTACGCGGTGCAGAACAACGCGAACGTGATCAACATGAGCTTCGACCTGACCACGGGCTCGACGGAGTTGACCAACGCGATCAACTTCGCCAACCGCAACAACGTGATCTTAGTATCTTCTTCGGGTAACGACGGCAAACAGGAAATCGTTTATCCGGCGGCGCTGCAAGGCGTGATGGGCGTCGCTTCGACGAATAATCAGGACCAGCGCTCGACGTTCTCGAATTACGGCAACCAGATCGTGTGGGTTGCCGCTCCCGGCGAAGGAATCATCACTACGTATCCCTTCGGGTGGTACGCGGCCGGCTGGGGAACATCGTTCAGCTCGCCGATGGTGGCCGGCACTGCATCGTTGATGTTGAATATGCAGCCGAAGACCAACGAATCGCAGGCGTCTTTTGCGGCAGCGCACGCGAAGTGGATCGGCGCCAATATGGGCAACGGGCGGCTGGATGTTTACGGCACGCTCTCAACCTTTAACCCGATACTAGGCTTGCTGCAGTAGGAGCGAATCCGAAAATGGCGACAAGCAATATTCAGCTCAGAGGCGCCGCTCAAATGCTTCCGCGTATGGAAGCATTTGGGGCGGCGCCTGGTTGGCTGCCAGCCTCGCTGCAAGTGAAGCAAGTGGAAGAACAGATTTCGGCGCTGCGCAGCTCGCTGATTTGCGCTTTCAACCAGTTGCTCGATTTGAAGGATTTGAATACGGGCGTGCACAGCACGCGCCTGGCGGAATGGGCGCTGCATGTGGCCGGCGAATTGGGCTTGGAAGAGAATAGCCTGGGCGATATCGAAGTGGCGGCGCTGCTGCACGACATCGGCAAAATCGGGATCGCCGACGCGATCTTGAACAAGCCCGGCAAGCTGACCGCAGAAGAATACGAGCTAATGAAGAAGCATCCGGAGTATGGCTGGGCGGTGCTGCGTCAAGTGCCGGGGATGGAGCGCGCCAGCTTGATCATTCTCCATCACCACGAAAGCTACAATGGCAAGGGTTATCCGGGCGGACTCAAGGGCGAGGAGATCCCCATGGGTTCGCGCATCGTGGCGGTGATTGACGCGTTTGATGCGATGGTTTCGAACCGGCCCTATCGCCAGGGACTCCCCTTCGAAGAAGCCGAGCGCAGGCTTTTGGAAGCGAGCGGCACGCAGTTTGACGCCAATGTGGTGAACAGTTTCCTGCCGCTGGCGCGCGCGGAAATGGCTTCGGTGTTCGCGGCGGCCGGCGTTACGGTTTCCGTGGTTCTGTAGTTTCTTTTCCTCGCGGAGCAACTACCGCTAGCGCTTCTTGCAAAGACCTCGCCCGTCATGCGTGATGGACCGCCTGGATCAGCAGCAACACACCGATGCACACGAGGCCCGCGTACACGTACCTCAGAAAGGTATCTCCCCGCAGACGATCATTGATAACCCTTCCGAGGAATATCGCTGGTACTGCTGCCAGTAAAGAAATCAGATAGTAGTGCGTTACCGCGGGAACCCATAATCCCGCAATCCAATATCCCACCATCGCGACTACGCTTGCGGGCAAGAAATATCCTTGGAGCGTGGCGCGGAAATGCTGCGGGGACCAGCGCCGCATCGCTCCATACATCGCCAAAGGTGGGCCGTTCATTCCGTAGGCGCCGCCCAGCACGCCAGCGAGGAATCCGCAGGCGAGAAGCCATGCGCGGTTGTCGCTGCGTAGCTCAGGAGGTTTGGTGACGACAAGAAAATATCCGGAAAATGCGAGGATGACGAGGGCAAGCACTCCTTTGACGAAATTCTGGTGAACGCTCGTCAGCAGTGCAATGCCCAGGGGAATTCCAAAAAAAGTCGGCGCCAATAGCCAGCCAGCGCTGCGGACGTGGATGTTGCGCCAGTCCTGTCCCACAACTACCGCAGCGATGGTGATCGAGAGCAACACCACCACCGGGGCGGCGATCGCTATAGGGATGCTGAGCGCGAGCAGGGGAACTGCAATCAGGCCTTCGCCAAATCCCAGCGCCGACCGAATCAAGGTGGCGACAAACACCACCGCCAGAACGTTCAGAGTCGTATGGTCCATTCGCCCCTTAGCCGTGTACGGCAACTCAATTGTAACGAGTAAGGGGCGGGCGCGGCACTTCGCAGGACGACGATCTTGCCCACTACTTATAACACTTCAGCGGGTGGCGAATTTTTCCGCCCACTGAATTCGCGCCGTAGTTTGCATGGCGATAAAGAGGGTCAGAATCGCGCCGATGGTGACGGCGAGGCCGGTGAACCCCTCGAAAAAGAAGGCGTAAGAAAAAAGCACGAGAAATATGAACTGCGCGAGGCCCGCTTCGAGCGCGGCTCGTCGCATTCCCGCCACCAGGCGCAAGTAACTCACCAGCAGAAATATAGAAATTGCGGAACAGACCACGAAGGCGATGTGAATCGAGATGTGATCCACTAGATAGGCCATCAGCAGGTGAAACGAAAAGAACGCGCAGGCGAGGAAGAAGTAATTCATGGGGTGCAGCTCGATGCCGCGGACCGTCGTCATCACGAAAAGCACGAAGAAGAAAAACAGCAGCGAGACTGGAGCGAAATAGCTGATGCGCCCGGCGAGAGGACCGGGCTGCAATTTTTGCGGCAGCGCAATGCCCACGCGGTAACCGGAAACGAGGTTTTTGTAGTTCCACACGAGATCCCAGCCGTTCGGCCCTTTGTGTTCTTCAGTGGGCGATAACGTGTTCTCGGGCAAATCGAAACTCGGAAAATTCGTGGCGACGCGCAGTTGGAAATCTTTGACCTGCGTGACTCCGTCGCCAAAGCTGTAGTTCCAGTTGTCGAGGCCTTGCGAGTGGTAGCCGACCTTCAGTACGGCGTTTTCCTTCGGCTGCAGCGTGGCGGTGGCGAATGCTTCGTTTTTTTCGTTGGCGATCGCGAGCGGGACGTCGTTCACGGCCAGGGACAAATTATCGTAGACCGCCTGCTCGGCAGGCAGCTTCAATTTGAAGTTGACTTGCTGCGGTTGGTCGCTGGGATTGGTGAAGTTGTAGGCGCCGGAAAAATCCACTTGGTAGGTGCTGTACCACAACAGGCCTTTCCGGCGGTAATCGAGCCAGAGGGCAGCGTTTACGCGGCTTTTCTGAATAGGCAGCGAGTTCCAGGTCTTCTCCTCGACGTCGCGGATTACCGGGACACCGTCTTTCGTCCCAGCAACCTGCTTGTGAGAGACAACCTCATAACCGGCCGTGGGAGGCGTTTGCTCTTGAGGAGTGCCCCAGGAGGACGCCACCCGCGTGCGAAGTTCCTGGGAATCCGAAGAGTATGTGCGGTAAAAAATGGTGCTGCCGAGAATGGCCCAGGCGATGGAAGTGCAGACTACGATGAAACCGATGGCGACGATGCGTTTGACCATGGTGCGGGAGCTCCGATGAGACAGTAAGGTGTTCACCTCCGCCGCAGAGGCATGGTGGGGGATTCGATTCATATTGTCAAGTACTTTATGGTGCAAAGCATATGCTGCCCTGGAACTTTTCGCGGCTAGGGAATATCCATGAGATAAATTCAGCGAGTCCTGGCTTTTCTGGAGATAGTGATGGTGCTTCGCCAGATCTTCCGCTTGTCTGTTGTGGGCATCGCGCTGTGCGTCTGGCCCACGACGAAATCTCCGGTCGCGCTGGCCGCCAGCCAGCGAACTGACGCAGTCCACTCCATTCAGGATGCGGACTTTGAGAGCTTGCTTACCGACAAATTGCGCAAGGAGCACGATGGCGCAAGCCTGAAAAAAATCTGCGAGGGGATGGAGACACAGGAAATCAATCTGGCGGATACCGTCTTCGGGGACCTCGACGGAGACGGCCGCGACGAGGCGGCGGTGATGGCGTTTTCCTGCCTGGCTGGCAGCAGCGGTCCGGACATGACGGCTGTTTACAAATTGCGCGCTGGCGGCAAGATTGTCGAGCTGCCGGTTGAAATCCCGACGGTGGACCGGATGCTCAAGGGACTAAAGCCCGATCTTGATTCGCTTCGACTGCGCGCGATCAAAATTGAAAAGGGCGAATATATCGAGGAATACACGATTTGGGGGCCGGACAGGGACGACGCGCGTGATTTCATCTACCGCTGGGACGGGCATAAGCTCGCGCTCACCGAGGTGAAGGACGTTGCGATTCAATAGTTTGGCCATGGCTCCGCCCTACTGCAAAACCGGCATGCGTTCCGAGGGCTGACAAAGCCACCGAAAACTGCGCCTGCTAACTGCTGATTTGCGGTGCGCGGCGTTAATCTTCTATAATCATTGAGCATACGAAGAAATCCCGATTGGGGTGATGCCGCCAGCTCGCACCCCTCCCAGGCACACTCAAAAAATGACCGATCTTGCCGAGAAAATTAAGAAAAAATTGAAGGACGAAATCGCGGTCCTCGAACACGAACTGCATACTGACCTCCCCAAGGAGATCAGCGTGGCGCGGGCGCATGGTGACTTGTCCGAAAACGCCGAGTACAAGTACGCGAAGGAGCGCCAATCGTATGTTTCGGCGCGACTGGGGCAGCTGCACAAGCGCATGGCCGACCTTTCGATGCTGAATTTGACCAACCTGCCGAAGGATCGCGCGGCTTATGGCTCGCGTATCACGGTGAGAGACGTTGCCAAGTCCGCGAAAATCGAGTACAAGCTGGTTACGGTGGAGGAAGCGGACGCCGCGAACGGGCTGATTTCCACCACGTCGCCGATCGGACGCGCGCTGCTGGGAAAAAAGGTGGGCGATGAGGTGCAGGTGACGACGCCCGCTGGCGTTAAGGAATATGAGGTCATCCAGCTCTCCACGATTTACGATGAGGAATAGCAGGAACTATTGATTTCATGCTGAAGCGCACTATCGGCCGGTTTCTGGTCTGGCCCATCGAACGGATTGCGACGGTCGTCGCAGCTACGGGAATCCCTCCTAACTTCATCACCTGGTCGGCGCTGCTGCTGAATCTTTGGGCGGGAATTTTCTTTGCCGCGGGGCGATTCGTGACGGCCGGAGGCATTATGGTTCTGGCCGGCTTGTGCGATCTGCTGGATGGACCGGTGGCGCGGCGGCAGGGCCGCGTTTCAATGTTCGGCGGATTCCTGGATTCGATCTTTGACCGCTACGCGGACTTGATTCTCTTCCTTGGTTTGCTTGTCTATTATTCCCTCGTGAACCGGTTTGGTTACGCGATGCTGGCCGGCGCGGCGATGGCCGGCTCGGTGATGGTCAGCTATGCGAAGGCGCGCGCGGAATCGCTGGTGCCCACTGCGGAAGTAGGATTTTGGGAGCGTCCTGAGCGCTTGACGCTGATGATTTTGGGCGCACTGACCAACCGCATGGACTGGGCGCTGTGGATTCTGGCGATTGGTCCCAATATCACCGTAATCCATCGGATCCTGCACACCTGGAAGCAAACCGAGCGCGGCAACCAGCCGATTCCGGACGCGACGCGCACTGCTGTCGCGATGCGCGATGCGAAAGCGCCCAGCGTCAGCGTGCGCGCTGGAGCGCCCGCGTCGTTGCAAGCCAAAATATCGAATGACGCGCGCGATGCTTCGCCCGCGGTGCTCACCCGCACGGCTCGGCGCGGAGGATAAGCGTGCCGAAACTGCTCGGCATTATCGGAATGTTGGTTATCTGCGCCGGGATTGACCTGCTGTGGCAATCGCGGCGCGAGATCCGTTTCTGGATTGCGGCTTATCTGGCGTTTTTCCGCGCGCTGCTACGCGATCGCAATTCCGAACTTCCCAATTTCGCCGCCAAGGAAGTGGCGCGCAACCGTCACGGCGCGGTGCGCTTTCTGCTGGGCATCAGTTTCGCGTTTCTGCTGGGCCCAATCCTGGTCGCCGTCGGCGTGACGCTGATTTTTTATCCCCACCTGTAGCGCCGTAAGTCTTTCATCGCCAATCCCGACGATTCCGCATTGTTTACCTGCCGTTCACACATGTGATATATGGTTCGACGCGATTTCGCGGCGCCTCGCCGCGTTCATCTCTTTCATTTCGCTACGGCATCAATTTCCGGGCCCGAAGTGCAGCGCTGCATAAATCCGCGGATACACAGGCGTGCGGATCGCGGCGAGGAGGAAATATGCCAGCACCATCGAGCGCGGATCCACGCGCACCGCGAGAAATTTCCATCTGGGAGCGCGTGGCGCAGATGGAGGACTTCAAGAAGCTCCTGGCCGCCAGGAAGGCCTTCGTCATCCCCGCCACAATTTTCTTCGTGGTCTATTATTTCGCGCTGCCGGTATCCGTCGGATATTTTCCGGAATTTATGGAGCGCAAGATTTGGGGGCCGGTGAATATCGCCTATCTTTTTGCTCTCTCGCAGTTTCTGGTGGCTTGGCTGATAGCTTATCTTTACGTTCGCGCCGCGCGCAGATTCGACGCCTACGCCAAGACCGTGAGCAAGGATCTCGAGCATATCGTTGCAGAGGGAAACTGACCGATGACCACCACTCTGATTCTCTTTCTCGCTTTCATCGCGGTCACGCTCGTAATCACCGGCTGGGCCGCCAAGCGTTCGGGCTCCTCGGCTTCATATTTCGCGGCGAATCGCCAGATCAGCGCCTGGCAAAATGGCGTCGCCGTCGCGGGCGATTATATGTCCGCGGCATCTTTTCTGGGAATTGCGGGGTTGATCGCGTTTTTCGGTTATGACGGCTTCATGTATTCCGTGGGATTTCTGGTGGCGTACCTCACGGTTTTGTTGGTGATTGCCGAGCCGCTGCGCAATGCCGGGAAGTACACGATGGCGGACGTTCTTGCGTATCGGTTGCATCCTCGCCCGGTGCGGGCCATGGCTTCATTGAGCACGATTACGGTGAGCACGTTCTACATGATTGCGCAGATGGTGGGAGCGGGAGCGCTGGTTGCGTTATTACTGAAGGGCTCGGGCATCAGCTTCACGGTGGCGGTGGTGGGCGTCGGGATATTGATGATCGTTTACGTGGTGTTCGGCGGGATGATCGCGACTACCTGGGTTCAAATCATTAAAGCAATTCTGCTGATATCCGGGACGATTCTGCTGAGCTTTCTGGTGCTGGCGCATTATGGTTTTAGCCTCGCCGCCTTTTTCTCCGCCGTCACCCAGGTGCACTACCACTTGCCGAATGGCACGGAAGTGGTGAAAGACTTTCTCACTCCCGGGCTGCGTTACAAACCGCCTTATGGTGCGCTGGATCTGATTTCGCTGGGCATGGCGCTTATCTTTGGAACGGCGGGGTTGCCGCACATTCTCGTGCGGTTTTACACCGTTCCAGATGCCAAGACGGCGCGCTTTTCCGTGGTGTGGGCCATGGCGATCATCGGCGGGTTCTATGTTTTGACGACGTTTCTCGGCTTTGGCGCCGCGACGATCGTGGGGCGTGACTTCATCGCGAAGAACGGCGGCAACAATATGAGCGCGCCGCTGCTGGCGAACGCGCTCGGCGGCAGCATTTTTTTTGCGTTCATTTCGGCCATCGCATTTGCCACAATTCTGGCGGTGGTGGCGGGGTTGACGATCACCGCGTCCACTTCATTTGCGCATGACGTATGGACTAACATTATCCGGCACGGGCAGGAGCACAATCCCGGCGAAGAACGCCGCGTCGCGCGGATCGCGGCATTTGTGGTCGGCGCGATCTCGATTGCGATCGCGATCGTGCTCGGTCCCACGGCGAATGTCGCGTTTCTGGTGGCGCTCGCATTCGCGGTCGCCGCGTCCGCAAATCTTCCGGTGATTCTCTTTTCGATTTTCTGGAAGCGCTTCAACACCACCGGCGCGGTGATGGGGCTGGCTGCGGGATTGCTTGGGTCGATCGTGCTGATTTTTATCGGACCGAGCATCATGGGCGTGGACGCTCCCACCGTCGCGTCCGCGGCTCGGCACATGATCCAGCACGCGCCGATTTTTCCGCTTGAAAATCCGGGGATGCTGAGCATCCCAATTGGATTTATTGGGGCGATTCTGGGCACGCTACTGAGCAAGCCTGACCTGGCCGGCGAAGAAAAATTCGTGGAACTCGAAGTCCGCGCCAATACGGGCCTGGGCGCCGAAAAAGCCGTCGCGCACTAATACGCGGAAATGAATCCGGACGCGGCGCGGCGCCGTGCTGCGGCTCCTCTGCTTGCAAAAAATGGCAGTGACTTCCCCGCACGATTTGTCCTGTTCGCCGCTGCCGGTCTCGCTTTCGTGCGCTATCATTATTGCCGCGGACCAAAGCGCATCCCGCGAACGATGAAACCCTCTCTGATCATCCACGGCGGCGCATGGGATATCCCTGACGAAGCGGTGGAAGATTGCCGCGCCGGGATTCGCCGCGCGCTCGAAGCAGGATGGAAAATTCTTAGCGCTGGCGGCAGTGCTAGCGACGCGGTGGAATCTTCCATCGTGATTCTCGAAGACGATCCTACGTTCGACGCCGGTTTTGGCGCGCATCTCAATACTGAGGGCCGCGTCCAGCTCGACGCTATTTTGATGGACGGGTCCACGCTGAAAGCCGGGTCGGTGGCGGCGGTTGAATGCGTGCGCAATCCGATTCGGCTTGCGCGCCAGATCATGGAACATTCGGAACACATGATGCTGGTCGCCGCGGGTGCTGAAAAATTCGCGGCCGAGCACGGCATCGCGCTATGCGCGCCGGAAGAATTGATCCACGAACGTGAGCGGGTTGCGTGGGGCCGTTGCCTTGAGGATTCGCACGCCGCCGAACATCACGTCGGGCACGAGTCCGGCACCGTCGGGGCCGTCGCTCTCGATCAGCACGGACATCTCGTCGCCGGCACATCCACCGGGGGCACTTGCTGCAAACTTCCTGGACGCGTGGGCGATTCGCCGCTGATCGGCTGCGGCTGTTACGCCGATGCCGAAGCGGGCGGCGTTTCCTGCACGGGGCACGGCGAAGGCATCATGAAAATCGTGATGGCGAAAATGGCCACCGATCTTTTGCAGAGCCAGCAGGCACTCGCGCCGCATCGCGAGAATTCGGATCCCGCGCGGCGCGGCGGGCTCGCGCAAGCTGTGGCTGACGCGTGCGTCCGGAAGCTCGCGCATCGCGTGCACACGACCGGTGGATTGATTCTGCTCGATCGTGAAGGCCATCCTGCAGCTGCGTTCAATACCGCGCGCATGGCTTACGGCTATCTGGAAGAGTCCGGCGCGTTCCGGATTGCGCCCTAACTAGTTTTGCGGGCCGTGCCGACCGAGGCGGGTATATCGCTTCGATTGCGTCACTTAACAGCCCGCCAAAATTTAATCAAATTAACACTTGCGCGCGAAAACGAATGGGAGTAAAACCTTTCGCATACGGTTAGGTAGTTTCATCTTAGGGCCTGCGCAACGCCATCCTCTCTCCTTGACGTCCCGCGCGGGCCTTCTCTTTTCTATGGGTTTTTCCACGTAGCTTCTTTTTCCCTTCGTTGAGTTCCTGAGCTAAAATCAGCATCCCAAGTAAGGCCAAAGGAGAAAAACTATGCCAATGCGTGACGCTATCCTTGCGGAATTCGACCATGAAATGATCAGCACCCGCCAAACGCTGGAACGAGTGCCCGAAGGCAAAGGGGAGTGGGCCCCGCACGAAAAATCCATGAAGATGGGTCGGCTCGCGGGTCACGTTGCCGAACTTTCCGGCTGGGCGGCGACGATCGTTAATCAAGACGAGCTCGACTTCCGCCCCGCGGGCGCGCCGCCGATGAAGCCTACGGTGATGACGTCGCGGAAGGAACTGCTCGAGATCTTCGACAAGAAGGCGGCGGAAGCGCGGGCCGCAATCTCCGGCGCCAGCGACGAACATCTTCTGAAGACGTGGACGTTGCTCGGCGGCGGCCAGAAAATTATGGCGATGCCGCGCGTTGCATTCCTGCGCAGTTTCGTCATGAACCACATCATTCATCACCGCGCACAACTCGGCGTCTACCTGCGCTTGAACGATGTGCCGGTTCCCAGCGTCTACGGCCCGTCGGCTGATGAAGGCAAGTTCTAAACCGCAAGCTCGCAGTGGCAGTTGCAGTTGCCTCTCGTTGTCATCCCGAGCGGAGCGAGGGATCCCTCTTCCGATCCGAGCGCCGGCAACCGTTGCGTCAGCGTGCGCGACTGGTCGCATGCGCCGTAACAATTCGGCGCACATCACGTTTTTCTTCGTAGGGGCGCTGCTTGCTGCGCCCTGCCGTTGCAGTTGGCGCTGCAGCCGCGGTGGCCGTCGCCGCTGCTGCCGGCATCGCCATCGCGCACCCAGGAGGCCTTTCCATGCTGTTCGATTTCGCCGAGATTTCCGCGAGGGAGCGGTACAAACTTCTGGTCTCTACGATTGTGCCGCGCCCGATTGCCTGGATCGTCAGCCAGGATTTGGAAGGCAAATTGAACGCGGCGCCATTTTCATTTTTCAACGCGCTTTCGGGCGACCCTCCCGTGGTGGGGATTGGCATCGGGAGCCACGATCCGGGACGGCCGAAGGATACGCGGCACAATATTCGCGAGACGGGCGAGCTTGTGGTGAACCTTGTTTCCGAAGAGGTGGCCGAGGTGATGAACATCACTGCCATCGAATTCGAACGCGAGATCAGTGAGCCGCACGAGGCAGGGTTGACCCTCGTTCCGAGCTTCCGCGTGAAGCCGCCGCGCATCGCGGAGAGTCCCGTCTCCATGGAATGCGAGTTGATACAGATCATCGAGTTCAGTCCGGAGAATGCGCTGGTGCTTGGACGCGTGGTGGCTATGCACGTGCGCGATGATGCGGTGCTGGATGCCGAGAAGCATCACATTGATACGCCGGCGCTGAAGCTGATCGGCAGGATGCACGGCTCCGGCTGGTACGCCCGCACTTCAGACTTATTCCGCATGGATCGCATTCCCCGGGGAGAGTGGAAGCCACGCGCCGTGAAACAACCTTAGTCGGTATGGGCTGAGATGTCGAAGCGGCTAGCCCGATAATCTGGCGAATGGGTTGCGAATCGTGAGGCGGCCTTCTACTTTTTGGCCATCGCTGAAATCTTCGGAGTAGAGGGTTTCGCAGCCCGCTGCCAGGGCGGCGGCTACTACCAGAGCGTCATAGATGTTGTAACCGTGTTTCTGTGCGATTTTTAGGGCGGCTTGGTGCGTTTCGATGGTGATGGGAAGTGGAGAAGGGCAAAGAACCTGAAACGCGTCGAGCGCCTCCGTGACGTCGCGCCAGGACATCTGGATTTTTCGCCGGGCGACCGACACAAATTCGTTCAAGGTTTGTACGCTGAGTATCCCTCCTGCATCGAGCAATTCCTCGGCGCGCGCGCTGCGTGGATCGTTCTTCGCAACGGCATAGATGAGGACATTCGTGTCGAAAAAAACTTTAGCGCGCATGGGCGTCTTCTCGATCGAAGACAAACCCTGGAGGCAGAGGACGCCTGAGCTTGCGTAGACGAGCAAGAGCTTGCGATTTGCTTTGGTCGCGGCTCACTTCGAACGCGCGGTCACCCGCAATCCGAATTTCGATTTGATCCCCTTCCTTGAGACCGAGCGCCTCGACGACGGTCGCGGGCAACCGCACGGCCAGGCTATTTCCCCATTTGGATATCTGCATCGGCTCTCCTAGATATACATTTCTATTGTATATCATACACAGGCCGCGGGCAACCGTAACCTCAAATCCATGAATGAGCTGCCGCCCCAAGTATCTTACCTAGTAGTAAACAAGCGCAGAATGTGTTAACGTCAGTCGGGGCACTTTTCCTCCCCGGTGAGGAAGCAACATGTGGGCTGCAACATCGGCGACGGTGCGAACGTGGCCAGTCCAGGGTCAGAGTCTCGCCGTAACAGGCGGCCCGCTCTTCCCTACTTGCCAACCAAGCGTCCCGAACCGCGCGCTTTCTAACCGCAACACGATCCCATTCAAAAACGTCCGCAACTTAATGAAAAGACACGCCAAACACATTTCTAATCGCAACACGAACACGACATCCGCCGCTTCTCGCTCACGACAACCCGCCGGCCTCCTCGGCGGCACAAATCACGATTCACAAATCAAGAATCCCGGTATCTCGATTCATCCGGTTGAATCCTCGCCGAGCCGTGTGCTAGCATCGCCGTTTCGCAGGGTCATGCGCGCAACCGCCCCGGGGGGCGGCGCCGTGATGCACGTTACTTCGCACATCTCGAATTCGCAGGGTTATTTTTCCGCGCACGAAATGCCTATCTGGAGCGAACCTGAGGCCGATTTTTGGGCCGATGTGTGCGTCAAGCCGCCCCTAGCCAGCGAGTTGCCAGCAGTATCTCGGGCGGCACACTGCTCTTCGCCGTCAGCAAACCTACGTCAAAGGCGCCCACTTAAAGCTGGCCGCTACAAAGTCGAAAACACTCTTCAGACGGCATCGTCGCGCCTCCGTTCAATTTTCCAATTTCGCTTTTCTAATTTCAGACACTGCGAGGTGAAAAATGAAAACCTACAATACTGAATGGATACGCAACGTGGGCATTGTCGGCCACGGCGACACGGGAAAAACCCAGCTAGTGTCGTCGTTGCTATTCACGGCGGGGATGACGCCGCGGCTGGGGAAAGTCACCGAAGGATCTACGACCACCGATTGGGACGACGAAGAAATCGCGCGAAAGATCTCCATCAATACCGGCATCGCTCACGCCGAATGGCAAGCGCCCGCGCAGCCAGAAAAAACCAAAATCAATCTGCTGGATACTCCCGGGTACTCGACGTTCATCAATGAAACGAAATCCTCGCTGATCGCTGCGGACGCCGCGCTGATCCTGGTGGATGCCGCCGCGGGCGTGCAGGTGGTGACCGAGAAAGTGTGGGATTACGCGACGGAGTACGATCTGCCGCGCGCGTTCCTGCTGAATTGGATGGACCGCGACCTGGCGAGCTTCGAACGCTCGCTCGAATCCGTGCAGCATGTTTTCGGCCGCGGCGTGGTGCCGATTCAATTGCCGATCGGGTGGGAAAAAGGTTTTCGCGGCGTGGTGGATTTGATCACCATGAAGGCGCTGATTTACACGCCGGACGGCAACGGCATTGCGAAGATCGAAGAAATCCCGCAGGCTATGGCCGAGGAAGCGAAGTTGGGGCACGAAACGCTGGTAGAAATGGTGGCGGAAGGCAACGACCAATTGATGCAGGAATTTTTCGATGAGGGCACGCTGCCCGTTCACGACCTGGTGATCGGCCTGCGCGAAGCCGTGCTGGCGAAGCGGCTTTTCCCGGTGATGCTCAGTTCGGCGCTACACAATATCGGTAGCGACGCGGTGCTGAACCTGATGGTCGCGATTTTCCCTTCGCCCGCGGCGCGCGCGACAATTGCGTGCCACAAGACGCCGGATCACAAAGGCGAGACGGTAGATCGCAAGATCGCGCATTCCGAGCCGCTGGCGGTTTTTGTGTTCAAGACGCTGGCGGATCCATTTGCGGGGCGAATCAATTATTTCAAGGTGATTTCCGGCGTGCTGAAAAACGATGCCAC
This sequence comes from Candidatus Acidiferrales bacterium, assembly GCA_049287725.1. GTDB lineage: Bacteria > Acidobacteriota > Terriglobia > Acidiferrales > UBA7541 > Palsa-295. Next base: position 46,696 of record JBAQGJ010000010.1, read on the forward strand.
ATTGACGAATTTCAATCGCGGTTCGCAGGAACGCTTGCAGCACATTCAGGTGATGCAAGGAAAAACCTTCACGGAAGTAAGTGAATTGCGCGCGGGGGACATCGGTTGCATCGCGAAGCTGAAGGAAACGACGACCGGAGAAACCTTAGGCGACAAGAACTCAGCGATTTTTCATCCGCCGGCGCGCATTCCGGAGCCTTCGATTACTTTTGCCGTCGAACCGAAGACTCGCGCGGATGAGGATCGCATCGGCGTGGCTATTCACAAAATTCTGGAGGAGGATCTGGCGCTGCGTTTTGGGCGCGATCCGCAGACCAAGGAATTTCTCCTCAGCGGCGCGGGACAGCAGCACATCGAAGTGGTGGTGGCCAAGCTGCGCAAACGCTATCACGTGGAGCTGATGATTCATCCGCCGAAAGTTCCCTACCGCGAAACGATTCGCGGCAAGGCCGACGCGGAAGGCAAACACAAGAAACAGACGGGAGGGCACGGGCAATTTGGGCTTTGCCGCATCAAGATGGAACCGCTGCCGCGGGGCAAGGGCGTCGAGTTTGTGGATGATGTGTTTGGAGGCGCGATTCCCAAGAACTGGATTCCGTCGGTGGAAAAAGGGATACGCGATTCGGCCGAGCGCGGGTACCTGGCGGGATTTCCGGTGGTGGATTTCCGCGTGAGCTTGTACGACGGGAAATACCACGACGTGGATTCCAGCGACATGGCTTTCAAGATTGCGGGGTCGCTCGCGTTCAAGGAAGCGATGAAGCAGGCACGGCCGGCGCTGCTCGAGCCAATCATGAATGTGGAAGTTTACGCCCCCGATCAATATTCAGGCGACTTGATGGGGCACCTGAGCGGGCGACGGGGAAAAATCAGCGGAAGCGAAGCGCGGGCGGGCAATGTGGTGATCAAGGCGCTGGTTCCCTTCTCCGAAATGTTGAGCTACGCGAATGAATTGATTTCGCTGACGCAGGGCCGCGGAAGCTATTCGATGGAGTTTTCGCATTACGATTACGTGCCGAACGAAATCGCCGAGAAAGTGATCGCGGCGCACAAACCGCACCACCTGGGCGCCGAGGAGACAGAGGCTGCTTCGGCTTAGTCAGTGGCGGCTGCGGATTTTGCGGTTTTATTGTGGTGCGGCATCAGACGGGCGAAGAAATCGCCGACCTTATCGGCAACCGAGGGTTTCGCGTTGGCGGTTTTCGCCCGTGCCGGCGTTGGCTGGGGCTTGGCTTGTGCCGCGTCCGCTGGTTGCTGACTTGAAGCAACAGCCTTATTTGCAGCAACTTGTGAGTCTGAAGCTGTTCCGCGCGATGTCGTGGCGGTTTGCGCTTTCGGGGCTTGGCCGGGCTTGTATTGGCCGTTCGAACCGACGGTACGAGCGGGGCATCCCACGCCGAAGCATGGTCCCGTGGCTCGGAAATAAGCGCATCCAGACAGCCAAAAAGTCGTCGAGACGCACAGTACCAGCATACCGCTGAGCTTCTTGCTCATCGCTTTACCCCTCAGGAGCTCGTATCGCGCAAGAACTGGACAGACCCTATGTGACATGATGGCACAGAACCGCACGGGTGCCAGTACCTCGATGGACGCGGTAGGCGAAAGCATCAGCAAACGGCAGGCGAAGGCTTTTTGGCGAAGGCCAGTTAACCCTCAGGTAAACCGCGGCAGGAAGAAGCCGGTGTGGCGGCGGTGCTCGTCAAACGCGGGGCCGAATTCGCCGGCGAGGAAGCGCTCCTCTTTTTTGGCTTTGCGAATGAAGCCGAATAGAAACAGCGCGATGCCGAGGATGGCGCGGTACTCGCCGATGGTGATGGCCGTTCCGCACAACGCCAGCAATATGCCTGTGTAGATCGGATGGCGAATATGGGCGTACGGCCCGGTGCGAATGAGTTGGTGGCCCTCTTTTATCTGGACTTCAGCGCTCCACTCTTTGCCGATTGTGAAGCGCGCCCAGATGGCGAAGAGGACCCCGACGAGTGTAAGTGCGGCGCCTGCCCAGGCAATCCACAATTCGTCCGGCAGAAAGCGGCGGTTTAATACTCCGAAACGAAAGGCATCCCCGTACAGCGTGAAGAAGCCTACGGTCATCACAGCGACGTGCAGGAAACGTTGGCCGAGGCTTTCCTTCTTCGCGGGCCGTTTCGCGCCCAGCGCGGCGAAGAGCCAATAGGCAGCGAACAGCAACCATGAAACGAATATGAGTTCTGTGGGTGTGATGTTCATGGCAGCGTGCTCCTTGGCGGCGCTGGTACCCCAGACCAACCAGAAGAGTTGCATGGCGATTCGCGAGCACTGCAACAGCACGGTCGGACTCGTTCCCATGGCAATTCACTCCTTGTTCGCCGCGGCTTTTCGCTTCGGAGTGCGGCCCATACGGCGCAACTTTTCGATCCAGGCAACTTCGGCGTCAGTTTGCTGACGGATGAAGTGAACTACTTCGCGTCCATACGCGCCAATCTCCATTCCACTCTCGATCGGGCCGAGACGCTCGGCGCGCTCGCGCAAGTAGGCTTCACGCTTTTCGAGGATGGCCTCGCGCGACGGCGGATCGAGCACCGGAAACATTCCGACACGCAAACGGAATTGATCGCTGGAACTGACAGCGCTTTCGCCGTAGTCGCAGAGTCGCGCTATGAGGGTCTGGCGGCCTAGCGCGGTGAGCGAATACACCTGGCGAGTCTGGCCGCGCTCTCCGGCGGTTTTCTTCTGAGTCACCCAACCTTCGCGGACGAAGCGGCGAAGCAGGGGATAGACGAGATTGTTGTGCATGTCCGTCTGGCCGGTGATCAGGCCAGCTTGTTTCTTCAGGGCATAGCCGTGCTGGGGGCCTCCCAACAGGACCGCGAGCAGTAATAAGTCATTCATGACTGTGTCAGTATTGTACTAATAGAATTGCTTGTCAATCGGAATTCGTGAGAAGGAGTGGCGAGCGTAGGTGGTCCACGCGCGCGGCGTTTCTGCGATCGGACGCGCGTGTTTCTGCTGGCTGCAAGCTTGGGCGGCGTGGAATCGCTGGTCGTATTGCCGATTTATTCTTCACACTACCGGATGTCAGTAGCGGAATTGCGCGCGGCGGGAGTGGAGCCCGGGACCGTGCGCGTTTCGATCGGGTTGGAAGATCCCGACGATTTGATCGAAGATCTGCGCCAAGCGCTTGCGTGAAATTCAAGCGCCCGGCGACTTTTTCAAGTTTTCTGCCCGCTAGAAATTAAACTTCGCTCCGATCTGAACCTGCCGGGCGCCAGTAGTGCCGTCGTTCTGACCCACTTGCGATGATGAATAGCCGAAGAGGGCGTCCTGGATATTGGCATCAGGCTTGGCAAACTGCGTGCGGTTAAACAGATTGTAGAACTCAAACCGCAGCTGGAAGTTGAATCGTTCTTTAATGACCGTGTTCTTCGACAGGCTGATGTCCCAGTTATTTATGCCGGGGCCGGTAAACTGATTCCGTAGCAGGTTCGACGGCACACCAAACGGAACCGGCATAATCGCAGGATCGTCCGGATTGAACGCGGCAAGATTGTACCCGGTGAAGACTCCGGTGCTGGGAATAACCCGTCCTAGAGAGGGAACGGTCTTCAGCGCCGAGGCATTCACGACGGTAACTCGGTCCGCGAAATTGGTGTGCAGCGTATCCGCGACTCCGAAGATGTCGTAAGGAAGCCCGGTCTGCCAGGCAGCGATGCCACTGATCTGCCAGCCTTCCAGAACATGGCCTGGCACACCCTCCGCGAAGCGCCCCTTGCCGCGCCCAATGTTGGGCTGATAGACAAAATTTATGACACCGCGGTGCCTGGTGTCGAAACCCGAATTGCCCTTTTCACGGCGCAAGTTGAAAGAATCAACCGGGAAGTTACCGTTCGCGGCGGTGGGGACCAGCGGATCGGAAGAATCATCGAGTGCGTGAGCGTAAGTGTACGATCCCTGAATTTGCAAGCCGTGGTACGCCTTTTCCGTGACCTGCAATTGCAGGCCGTCGTACCAAGAATGCCCCGTGGTTTGGTCCGTGAAAGTATCGAAGAAGGCATTGTTGTTCACCGGGTTGAAAGGCAACACACCAAACTCGCTCCCAAAATACAAATTAGCAAACTGCAGATCTTCCGGCGCCACACCCATCGCAAGGAGTTGCGAAACCAAGGCCGGTTGAGGCGGATTGCCGTCGATAACGCGGAGGATGCGGGTGCCGTGATTGCCGACATAGTTCGCATCCACAGTCAAATTCTGGGTCAACTGACGCTGTACGCCGATGTTCCAGGCGACCACCAGCGGTGGCTTGATGTGCGGATCGAAGAGATCGGGAAATATTCCCGAGCCATCCGGGACGAGCGGGGAGGGAGTTAAGTTGCCCGGCGCCAACTGAGCCTGGAGTTGGGCGCTGGGTCCCGTGCCGAGACTAGGCGCGGGCTGATTGAATAGGCTTGGCTGGAACGGAGGATTGCCGCGGGCGTCTGAGACCAGGTTGCCGTAAATGCGGTCGCTGAAAACTCCTATGCCACCACGCACCGAGGTGCGGCCGTCCTTGAAAGGATCCCAGGCGAAGCCGAAGCGCGGCTCAAAGTTTTTGTAATAGTCGTTGAAGAGTTGGTGGCCTGTGCCGGGACCAACCGGCTGAAAGGTGAAGGGTGCTGGTCCACTGCTATCCTGGAATAGATTGGAGAGATTGCCATGCGCCTCGTAGGGAACGCCGTACCATTCCCAGCGGAGGCCATAGGTAAGCGTGAGATTTGATTTTACTTTCCAGCTGTCTTGCCAGAACACGCCGACTTCGTGTTGCTTGAAATTGAGTTCGTCCGTGGGTTGCCGGTCGCCGGTCTGGTTAAAAAACTGAGTTTGCGCCTGCGAGTTGACGAGTCCAAGCAGGGCGCTGACGGTGTCCTCGAGTTGATTCGAATCTACACCGGTATTGAGATTCTGCAGCGTGGGTATTCCGTTCGCAGTGAAAATGTTAAAGGTGAAGGTCCCGCGAGATCCGAAATTCGTGTTGTTGTTCGAGTACACGTCGCGGATTTCGGCTCCCCATTTGAAGGTATGCGATTTCACGACCTTGCTCATGCCGTCGTACCATTGGAACGTTCCTTGTTTACTGGCCTGCCCATTGGCATCGCCCAGCGCCTGGCAGCCGAAGCCGAAGGAGCCGCCCTGGCCGCCTTGGAAGACGGGAAGGGTAAAATCAGCTCCGCGGCCTTCTGCGTCGGTGAACCCCAAGCCATCGAATGTGGATATGCCAGCACAACCAAAAAATTCATTGATGCGATTGGCTCCGAACCGAAATTCGTTAATGAAGCTGGTGCCGAAAGTCGAGGTCAAACCCACGGCCAGGCCCTGGACTTTGTTGGTCTCGCTTACCGCGCCCAAATCACCAGGTAGGAAGTCATTGTGAAACGGATTGGGGTCGTTAAAGTAATTGTAGGTGTAACGGGCGTAGAGGTTATTGTTCTGATTCAATTTTTGGTCGATCTTGATGACTGCATCTTCATCTTTTTCTCGCGATTCGCTGGGAAAGAAGAGCTGTCCCGTGATGCCGTCCGAGTTGTTCACGTTGGGCGCGGGGTAAAACGAAAGTATTTTCTGAATCGCCGGATCAAGTCCAACACCGGTAGCGTTGTTGCCAGTTCCGGGGGTGGTGACGTTGATGGCCTGGCTCACTCCGGTGGCGGGGTTGGTGTAGTTGAAAATGCCTGACTTGAAAGCGACGGTCGGCACGGTGGTGGTGTTGGTCAAGCTGGTGACAAAACGGTCGCCCTGATAATTTAGGAAGAAGAACGTCTTGTCCTTCTTGATCGGACCGCCCAAAGAACCGCCGTAGAGGTTGCGCACGTAAGGATTTTTCGGGGCCACCGAACCGGTAAGGGGATCGATCTGGTGATTGAAGTAGTCTCGAGCGCCAAGCGCATCCCAACGTCCGAAATAGTAAAGGTTGCCGTGAAAGTCGTTGGTGCCGCTGCGCGTAATCACGTCAATGATTGCGCCGTTGTTGCGGCCGAACTCCGGTGCGAAATTGTTGGTAAGCACGCGGAACTCTTGGGTTGCGTCAGGATTTTCCGCCGCCAGCCCGCCCAGCGGTCCCGGTACATCGGCGTCGTTATTATCTGCGCCGTCAAGCAGGAAGTTGTTGTTGCGCTCGCGGCCGCCATTCACCGAAACGCCTCCCAGACCATCCGACTGTGTGACGCCCGGCCCCAACAGCACAAGTTGGTAAGGATCGCGGAGGATCAAGGGTAATTCAGTCATCTGGGCGTGCTCGACGACATTGCTCAGCGTCGCGGTCGCCGTATCGATCTGCTCGACCGATGTCGAGGCGACTTCGATTGTGGACGAAACTGAGCCGACCTCGAGCTTGGTATCCAAAGTCATGGTTTGGTCGACCGTCAAAGTGATGTCGGCAAACTTCTCGGTTTTGAAGCCCGTCTTGCTAAAGGTGAAGGTATACACCGAGGGTGCCAGGCCGGAGATGGTATATGCGCCTGTGTCCGTGGTGCTCGTCGAGCGCTCGATCGAGGTGGCCTGATTTGTGGCGGTGACTGTTACGTCGACCACTACTGCGCCGGAGGAGTCCACAACGGTTCCGGTGACCTTCGCCGTTTGCGCCTGTGCGAGCGACGGGGCGATCAATGCACCGATAAACACAATTGCGGCAGAAACGCGTCTGAACACACGCCCAAAATAGCTCATCGAAACCCCTTTTCGCGATGAAGAACTGCACGCGGCAAAACCAACTCTGGCAGTTTGCTAGCATGTGTCCGGCCAGAGTCGGGACTGACTACATTCTGCCTAAAGATTTATTTATCAGCAATATACATCGAAGGATTGCGCCGCGAGAGCGGCATATACGAAAAATGGAATTTATGACTTGCTGTAGGTTATGCGCATTCATACAGTTCCAAGCGGCCCAGGCGCCTGGCACGCAGGTTGAGGCGTGTGGATAGGTAAGATCGAAGCGAAGGTCTTATGCATCGTTTCCGCTTTGCCTATCGGCTCGCGGCGTTAGCGAGGTGTCGGAGGCGATGTCCTGAGTTAGGCAATGGCTGGTACGGCAAGGCCATTGACCCGGTTGCGACTAGCTCGTAAGATGCGCGTTACCCCCGCAAGGGGGTGAATGGCGCGGCGCCGCGTTGAATTCGAGCAGCTACGGACCAGAGTTTGCTCCGTAGGCACTCGCGGCGAAGTATTGCGCGTCGCGAGGGCGGACCGAGAACATGAAACTGAGGGCGTTTTTGCAGGTGAGCGTAGCTGTTGTGGGAATTGTTTTTCTCGCCGGCTGCGAAGATACGGTATCAAGCAAGCAAGCGAAAGCGCATGCGCCGGCGGCCACGCCAGCGCCAGATCTCGCGGTTCTCCACGAATCTCTGCCCTTCCCGCAACAGCCGATTCGTGTCGCGGTCCTCTACGATACCCGTCCGGCGATTGACATTCTGGTTGACCAGGTGCAAGTGCGCTTCGATGCCGCGGAAAAAGAATACAAAGCGGGCGAGTTTGATAAGGCGCGCAAAGACTACGACGACGCGGTGAAGCTAATCGTCTCCAGCGGTTTCCAAGCGGATTCTGATCCACGGCTTTCGGATCTTTTCGATCAGATCGGCGAGACCTTACATTCTTACGAAGTGAACGCGGAGCAGGGTGCGGACGACGACGAAGTGAACCCCAGCACGCCGGCGCCGATCGATGAACTCAGCGATATGACCTTGCCGCCGGGCGATCCGCGGCTGGCGGGCGCGGCGGAGCAGGAATTGATGCGCGTGCAGCACGATCTGCCGCTGGCGGTGAACGATTCGGTGCTGCAGTACTTGAGCTTTTTCTCGACGACGCGCGGGCATGCGGTGGTCGAGCACGGACTGGATCGTTCGGGGCGCTACAACGACATGATCCGGCGCGTGCTGAAAGAGGAAGGCGTGCCGCAGGATTTGATGTACCTGGCGCAGGCAGAGTCGGCGTTTCAGCCGACAGCTGTGTCGCGCGCGGGGGCGCGTGGTTTGTGGCAATTCATGCCGTTCCGCGGCGAGGAATACGATCTGGACCGCAATTACTGGGTGGATGAACGCAGCGATCCGGAAAAAGCGACGCGCGCGGCCGCGCGGCATATGCGCGACCTCTACGACATGTTCGGCGATTGGTATCTGGTGATGGCCGCGTATAATTCCGGGCCGATGAACGTGGTGAAAGCGGTCGAGCGGACCGGTTACGCGGATTTCTGGGAACTACAGAAGCTGCATGCATTGCCGAAGCAGACGCAAAATTACGTGCCGATCATCATCGCTCTGGCGCTCGTGGCCAAGGATCCGGCGCTCTACGGAGTGCAGATCGCGCCGGAGAAACCCGCGCAGATGGATGTCATCCACCCGACTCATTCGATTGACTTGCACCTGGTGGCGGATGCGACCGGCGCGGACATTGACGATTTGCGGCAGATGAATCCGGAGCTGCTGCGTAATGTCACGCCGAACGACGTGAATTTTCAACTGAAGCTGCCGGCGGGTGATAGCGAAAAATTGCTGAGCGCCATCAGTCAGGTGCCGGAAGACAAGTGGACGAGTTGGCGGCTGCACACCGTGGAACAAGGCGAAACCCTTTCGGATATCGCGCGGCATTATCGCGTGACCGTGCCGGCCATCGAGCTGGCGAATCATCTGGAAGCGCACGCGACGGTTCCGGCGGGATTTCTGCTCAACGTACCCACCGCGCCGCCGACGGTGCGGCTGCTGCACTATCGCGTCGTTCGTGGCGACACCTTGGAAGGAATCGCCGAGCGCTTTGACGTGACCGTTTCGGAATTGCGGCGCTGGAACAATATCCACGGAGCGAAAGTGCCGCGCGGCTCACGTTTGCGAATCTATGCGGGCGGCGCGCCGGGTGATTCTTCGCGCGCGAAAAGCAAATCGGTGCAAGTGCAGGCTTCCGATGCGAGCGTGCGCGACGTTGCCGAGCGCTCGTCCACCGACAAGGCGGCGCCACAGCGGCACCGCGTGCGGCAGGGCGAGACTTTATATTCCATCGCGCATGCGTACGGGACGACGGTCGAAAGCATCCGTGACGCGAACCCCTTTCTGGGTGAGCGGGCACTGGAAGCTGGCGATGTTTTGACCATTCAGCGCTAGCGAAGAGCGCCTCCTTGGGACTCTACACTTACCACGCCCTAACCGACTGATTTTAATGTGTTTGTGGGTCGACGTAACTTTTTGTTACGTCGCACAACCGCTACTTTGTGATTCAATCGCCGCCATTTGGTCTTTTCCATCCCTTGTCGCTTGACAAACTTCCAGCACTCCGTTTATAAGCGCGCAAGGGCCTAATAGAATCCGGAAAGGCTGGAACCCTGGGAGGGATTTGATGTTTAACGGCAAGATGCACGACGAAGAAGAAGACGACGAGCTACCGCGCTACGAAGAGGAAGAAGAAGAGGGCGCGGAAGTTCCGCAGGGCGATGTGGTAGAGGAAGTGGAAGAAATCATCGTCGAAGAAGAACCAGACGAGGAAGAACAGCCCGCTGCTCCGGCCGCGCGCAAGCCCGCTCCCAAGCCCAAGGCAAAGAAAGCGAAGCCCGCGCCGAAGAAAAAAGCCAAAGCCAAGCCCAAGAAGAAGGCCGCGAAGAAAAAGCCCGCGAAAAAAGCCCGCAAGCGCAAGAAACGCTGACGGGTTGGCCGGCAATCGACAGCGCAGAGGTTCCCTTTGGAATCATCGCCGTAGTGGCGCGGACGCGCGTTTGCGCCGCTACGGTCGAGCGGTCGCTTGGCACGATAACAGCGGATCCGCGGTCAGGTTTCTCCCTTAATTCCCAGCGTTAACTCGTGATTTCTCACGTCACCGAAGTGGTGTGTGCAATCGGAGCGCTCGCGTGCGAGGGTGAAGATTGTGAGTGCACTGTTTCGGTACGTTCCTACTTTGAATTCGTTTCACTTGCCGAGTCGTCTTTTGGCCGCTAGCATACTCGCAGAATGGCGCTGGCGGTCGAACAGGTCAGGCGAATGCGCGGCGGGGCCCAGTCGCACTTGATGCGCTGTTCGGATGGGTCGTATTACGTAGTGAAGTTTCAGAACAACCCGCAGGGCTTGCGGATCCTGGCGAACGAATTGCTTGCTACGCGATTGGCAGCGCGGCTGGGATTGCGTGTGCCGAAGCCGGAAATCATCGAGGTGCGCGCGGAATTGATCGCGAACACCGAAGATCTGGTGATTCAATTGGGGCGCGGGCGCGCGCCCTGCCGGCCCGGCAAGCAATTCGGGTCGCGCTATCCGGGCCACCCGGCCGAGATGGTGGTGTACGACTTCCTTCCCGACGAGCAGCTGCGCCAGGTGCCCAATATTGCGGATTTTTGCGGGATGCTGGTGTTCGACAAATGGACCTGCAACACCAACGGGAGGCAGGCCATCTTCTACCGGGACGCCAGCTCGGCAGGCGCGACGAGCGATCCGGCGCGTTATTCGGCGGAAATGATCGACAACGGATTCTGTTTCAATGCCGGCGAGTGGAATTTTCCGGACGCGCCGCTGCGGGGTTTGTACGCGCGGCACCGCGTGTACGAGTCGGTGCGCGGGATCGAGTGCTTCGGCGCGTGGCTGGAGCGCGTGGAGCGCATCACGGAAGGCACGCTGGAAGAGATTTACGGCGAGATTCCGCCGGAATGGTACGAGAACGACGCCGACGCGATCGAGAAGATGCTGGAACAGCTGCTGCGGCGGCGCAAGCTGGTGCGGGAGTTGATCGTATCGGCATGGAAATCGTCGGCGCAGCCGTTTCCGAATTGGCGGTAAGGTTGCGGGATGCGGAGTTGACAAGACTGTTTCGTTTCGGCGCCGGGGTGAGTCGGGTTCAATGAATGTTCACAGCCGGCTGGCGTTTGAAGATTGCAACTGGAGCACGAGGCTTGCGAGCGATCGTCGCAAGAGGAGGTGAGCGATGGCGGAAATGTCGGGTAACGGGCCGTCGGAAGGCAGTCCAGCGTGGGCGGGCGAACCGCAGAGTACCCTGCGCTATCGGATTTTGCGTTATGTGCCCAATCTTGTTCGCGATGAGTGGGTGAACGTCGGCGTGCTGCTGGAGGAGGCGCGCGGGTCGCGCCGCGCCGTACGCCTGATCGAGCAGCCTGGAGAATTTGCGCGGGTGCGGCGCCTGCATCCAGACGCAGACGAAGACTACTTGCGAGCACTCGCGCCGGAGTTCGATGCACGGCTGCGCGGTCCCGCGCGAGAAGTGACTTCCTACCTGGACAAACTCGACCAAAATCTTTCGAACGTCCTGCAGCTGAGCCCGCCGCGCGGGTTGCTCGCCGACAATTTCGACGCGGAGCTGGACCGTTTGTACCGCGAGCAGGTGACGCCGCCGGCGCGGCGGGGAGGCGGCATTCTGCAGAACACGCGGGACTGGATGCGCGAAAAGCTGGCGGACGTCTTCCGGCGGCACCGCATCCTGGGCAAGCTGGAACAACGCGTGCGCGTCGAGGGCTTTACGCAGCCGGGGGATCCCATGCGGCTCGATTACGGCTACCAGAACGGCGTGCGCGGGTTCATCCATTCGGTTTCTTTGCGGCGCGACTTGCCGCAGGCCAAGGCGCTCGCTTACACCGCCGAATGCATTCACGCGCGCGATGCGCTGGCGGAAATTACCGCGATCACCGAGAACGCGCCCGACCCTGAGAATCCGCGGCAGGTTTTTGTGGAGAGGCTTTTCGCGGATAAGCATATTCGCATCGTGCCGATGAGCCAGGTGGAGGGGTTTGCGGAAGAGTTGCGGTTGCGGATTCAGTAGCGGTGATGATGGCGCGGTTGCGGCGGCATCAGAAGGAAAGCAGATCCCTGCCTGCGGCAGGCAGGCCTCGCTGCGCTCCCTCCCTGCGTCAGGCAGCGGGATGACACCCGCTCTACTATGATGAGCACCACTTAGGGCCTGATTGCTCCCCAGGCGGGAAGTTTGCGCTGGCCCAGCAAGACCTCGGCGGCCCAGGTGCCGAGGTACGACGAAAGTGCTACGCCGTGGCCTGCGAACGCGCCGATTACGACGGCATTCTTGCCGTGGGCGAGGCTTTGCGGATGCCAGTCGAAGACCGGCTTCCAATTGTCGCGGAACAGAATCGGGCCGCCCCAGCGGTGCGTGAATTTTGTTTTTGCGAGCGCGGGATGCAGGCGCCTGACGCGATCTTCGAGACGCGCGAAAATCTGCGCGGGCTCTGGAGCGGCGATATCCACGCGATCGAGATCGTCTTCATCGGGTGATTGCACCAGGCCCGCGCCCCACACGATCGAGCGGTCCGGGCGCACCCGGCCCCACAGATAAGGGAAATCCACGGTGTAGAACGGCTTTCTTTCGGCGAGGCCGATCTCTTTCAGCACCTTTTCGCTGACTGGCTTCGCCAGCACCGCCAGCGTCAAGCGCGGATGCATGCCTTCTTGCAGGCCCGAGACATCGAGCGACTGGGCGTTGGTCGCGAAGACAATTTTCGCGGCCGTGAGCTTGCGGATGTTGCCGCGGCCGTCGCCCACGTGAATTTCCGGCGCGGCGTTCCAATGCACGTCCAGGACGCGATGATTTTCGTAGATTTTAGCGCCGAAGCGGTGCGCCGCGCCCGCGAGGCCGCTCACGAGTTTTCCGGGATCGAGCGTGCCGCCCGGCACCTCATTCACGACTCTTAAAGTGCCGGAGTCGTTCCAGTGAATCGCGGAGCGCTTTAGGCCCTTGTCGCCGGGTCCGCGCGCGATTTCCCATGCGCCGCCGAGACGCAGGTCGCACTTTACGCTTAGCTTTTTCAGAATATTTTCGAAGCCGGAGAGAACGTCGCCCAAACCGCGCTGTGGGCCCGCAGCGGTTTCCGAAAGCGACATGCCGCCGGTGCGGCCGCTCGCGCCCGCGCCGATGCGCGCGGCTTCCAGTACGGCGACGGATTTTTTTGGGGCGAGCCGCCGCAGCCACGTGGCCGCGGCGAGGCCCGTGAAGCCCGCGCCGATGACGGCGAAGTCCACATGGGCGGGAAGCGCGCGCTGCGGAGGACGAAAATCAATTTTCCAGGGAGGAGAACCCCAGGCATGCGGTTGAGAGGTCATGGGCAAGAAAAGTTGAGAGTCGAAAGTTAACAGTTAAAAGGAAGAAACAGCCGCGACATGGCGGTGCCAAACTACCTGGGCCTTAACTTTTAACTATCAACCGTTAACTGTTAACTGTCGACTTCGCGCCAGCGGCAATCTTGCCAGCGCCTAGAGAATATTTTCCGTCCAGTTCTCGAGCGTGTGCTTGAGCTTGGCCATGAATTGGTGCGCTACGGCGCCATCCACGACGCGATGGTCGTAGGAGAGCGTGAGATAGACCATGGAGCGGATGGCGATGGCGTCGTCAATCACGACCGGACGCTTTTCGATTGTGCCGAGGCCGAGGATGGCGACGTTCGGTTGGTTGATTACCGGCAGGCCGAACAGGCCGCCGAAAACGCCGGGGTTGGTGATGGCGAAAGTGCCTTCAGCGACTTCTTCGGGCTTCAGCTTCTTGGCGCGGGCGCGCTCGGCAAGATCGTTCATGGTGCGCGCGATGCCCAGGAAGTTTTTCTCCTCGGCGTTCTTGATCACCGGAACGATCAGTCCCCAATCGAGCGCGACGGCGATGCCGATGTTGCATTCCTTGTGCAGGACGATGTTGGTGCCGTCCACCGAAGCATTCACAGTAGGAAACGCGCGCAATGCTTCAACGGCGGCGCGCACGAAGAACGGCATAAAGGTGAGCTTGGTGCCGGTGGTCTCCTCGAATTTATTCTTCATTTTTGCGCGCAGCGTGGCGATGGGGGTCATGTCCGCTTCGTCCACGGAGTAGACGTGCGGCGAAACGTGCTTTGACAGCACCATGTGTTCGGCGATGCGCTGGCGCATCACGGACATGGGCTGGACTTCGTAATGGCCGAAGTACATTTTCTCGCGCGGGACGGCGTTTTCGAGAACGGCGGAGGCGGAGGCGCCGCCCGTCGGCGGAGGTGCGGAAGGACGGGCCGGCGCCGCGGCTGCCGGCGCGGATGCTGGACCTGTTGCCGGGGCGGGCTGCGCGGCGCGCGCGGAGCCTGCGCCGCCTTCGACAGCATTCAGAATGTCGTGCTTGCTGACGCGTCCGCCGGCGCCTGTGCCGGGGACTTGCGCGACGTCAATATTGTTTTCGCGCGCAATTTTACGGACGAGCGGCGAGCTGCGGACTTTTTCTCCGCTCGGAGCAGCGGGTGGCGGCGCGGGCGCAGCGGATTTGGCTGCGGGGGCAGGCGCCGGAGGCGCTGCTGGCGTGGCGGCGGGAGGCGCGCTTTGCGCGGCTTTGGCCGGAGCGGAGGCCGCGGGAGCAGCGGAGGCTGCGCCCGCGCCATCCGCGTCAATCACGGCGACCACGGTCTGAATGGGAACCGTTTGCCCTTCATTGACCTTGATTTCTTTCAGCACGCCAGCCGAAGGGGACGGGATTTCCGCGTCCACTTTATCCGTGGAAATTTCAAAAAGCGGTTCGTCGCGCTCGATCTTGTCGCCGGCCTTCTTCAACCATTTAGTGATGGTGCCTTCAAAAATGCTCTCGCCCATCTGGGGCATGATGACGTCAACAGCCATGTTCTTCTCCTGTGAAATCGCTCGGCGCGGCGCTCAGACGGCCGCGAGACATTCTTCGTGCCACACGCCCGGAATGCCTTCCAGGTTGTAAATCTCGTCGCCGCCGTGAAAGAAATTGACGGCTTTCACTTTCGCGGTGCGCCCGGCGAATTCCAACTGCTCGGGCTCCAGCTCGTTGTGATATTGCCCGGCCTCGAGAAAATCCTCGAGGAACGCGCGGTCCGCGATGCGCACTTCCGTGCCTACTTCGAACTCCGCCTGGTTCAATCCTTTGGTCTTTCCCATCGTCGCCTTCCCGCCTTCGTCCGCGTCAGTATTTTGCAAGCTTGCGCGCGGCCGCAACAACCTTTTGAGTGTTCGGAAGAAAATGTTCCTCGAGAGGAGGAGAGTATGGCACCGGCGTATCCAGCGCGGTGACGCGTTCGATGGGACCATCGAGATCCTCGAAGGCGGCTTCGCAGACGATGGCGGCAATTTCTCCGGCGATGCCGCCCGTGCGGGTATCCTCGTGCACGATCAAGAGCTTGTTGGTCTTTTTCACGGAGGCCAGGATGGTTTCCTGGTCGAGCGGCAGCAGCGTGCGCAGGTCAATCACTTCCGCGTCAATCCCTTCTTTCGCAAGCTCGGCGGCGGCTTCCATCGCCGTATGCGCCATGGCCGCGTAGCTGATGATGGTCAGATCGCGTCCGGCGCGGCGCACCGCGGCTTTGCCGATGGGCACCAGGTAATCGCCGGGAGGCATTTCTTCCTTCAGGCGGCGGTACAGGAATTTATGCTCGAAAAAAAGCACCGGATTATTATCGCGAATCGCCGATTTCAGAAGTCCCTTGGCATCCGACGGAGTGGAAGGATAAATCACTTTCAGCCCCGGCGTGTGCACAAAATACATTTCGGGATTGGCGGAGTGAAATGGGCCGCCATGCACGCCGCCGCCAGAGGGGCCACGGATGACCATGGGAACCGGCGCGTCCCAGAGGTAGTGCGACTTGGCGACAAAATTCGTGACCTGATTGAAGCAGCAGGCGATGAAATCGATGAACTGCATTTCGGCGACGGGACGCAGGCCCAGGAAGCTCATGCCGCAGGCGGCGCCGATGATGGCCGTCTCGCTGATAGGAGTTTCGATGACGCGCTCGCGGCCGAATTTCGCGAGCAGGCCGTCAGTGACTTTGAACGCGCCGCCATATACGCCGATATCTTCGCCGATGGCGACGACGGCCGCATCGCGTTCCATTTCTTCGAACATGGCCTGGCGGATGGCGTCCACCATGGTGATCGGCGCGGAGCTGGCGGCTGTTTGCGTGGGCATCGTTAGCGCCTCCCCTGCTTATCGGGAGCGTTTTTGCTGAAGGATTTGCCCTGCTGATTTTTTCCGAAGGGCTTGCCGTTGGGATTCTTGCCGAAAGATTTGCCGGACGCATTTTTGTTGAAGGATTTATCGTGGCCGCCCTTATGAAAGTTTTTGTCCGGCGCGCCGCGGCGATAGGTTTTGTTTTGCGGGTTCTCGGGACTTTGCAGAAAGGCTTTGTCTTTCGGGCCGCGGCCAAAGGGCACGCGCGGCACCGCGGGTTCCTCGACGATTTCGCCGGGTGCCGCGGACGGCGTGCGCACCACCGCATTCCCTGGCTCAGCGCTGCCGGCGCTCGCAGCCGTAACCTTTGCGGCGTCGGGCGTTGGCGTTTTCGAGCCATTGCCACCGGCGGCGACTTCGCGCGCGCCCGGAATTTCGCCTAGCGCGCCCAAATCTTCCATACGCCATGACGGATTGATGCTCGATTTCGGCGGCATCAAGTCGGCCTTGGAACGCTTCCATTCGGCTTGAATCGTGTGGCAGCCGTCACAATAGACGCCTTCTTCGGCGAGCGCGGGCGGCGGAAGCGGCGAATCCTCGGCGAATTTCTGTTCGACGTCCAGTTCGCGCTCGATGCGCGCGTCAATTTCGGATTTTGCGGCGGCGTCCCAGATTTTATTCTCGGTGAGGTATTTTTCGTAGAGCGCGATGGGGTCGCGCGCTTTCCAGTATTCGAACATTTGCTTGGGGACGTATTCGGCGGGATCGTGCTGCGCGTGGCCGCGCATGCGCATGGTTTTCACTTCGATGAGGCGCGGGCCACGACCGGCGCGGCATTCGTCCACGGCTTCTTTCGCGGCGCTGTAGACGGCGACTACGTCGTTGCCGTCCACGATGGTGCTGGCGATGCCGTAAGCGACGGCGCGATCGGCCAGATTTTTGATCGGCACCTGGCGCGAAACGGGCGTGGAGTAGGCCCACTGGTTATTTTCGACGATCAGCACGAATGCGGCGCGCTGTGCGGCCGCAAGTCCCAGGCCTTCGTGAAAAGCCCCGGTGGAGCTGCCGCCATCGCCGATCCATGTGAGCGTGACGATATTTTGCCCGAGATAGCGCCCAGCCATGGCGACGCCGGTCATCACCGGAATCAGGTCGCCGAGCATGGAAATGGGCGAGACGATGTGGCGGACTTTGAGGTCGCCGAAGTGGCTGGTGCCGTCCTTACCTTTAGTCGGCGAAGTATATTTCGCCATGTGCTGCGTGAAAATGTCGCGCGGCGGAACGCCTTTGACGAGCAGCGCGCCGATATTGCGAATCATGGGCGCGATCCAATCGCGCTTTTCGAGCGCGTAGCAAGTGCCCACCGAAACCGCTTCCTGTCCCAGACTGGAGTACAAACCGCCGACAATTTTATTTTGGCGGAAGAGGCGCACCATGCGCTCTTCGAGCTGGCGATTGAGCTGCATGAAATAGTAGAGGTCCAGGTGCTGTTCCCGCGTAAGGGGTTGGTTCATGCCCTGCTCCCTTGCAAATCCACGGCTGCGTGTTCGGCCGCGTCGTCATGTGACTGTTGAGCCGCGGCGTAATCCGCCAGTTTTTCTTCGAGCGCGACGCGCGACATTGAAATCATCTCGCGATCGAATATCTGGCCAAAATGCGAAATCAATTTCAACCGGACTTCCTCGCTGCTGACCGCGCGATCCAGCACTCGTTCGAGCGACGTGGCGGGCTTCCCGGCAATGCCACACGGAACGATCAAATCAAAGTATCGCAGATCAGTCGAAACATTGTACGCGAAGCCGTGCGAAGTCACCCAGCGGCTCAGGTGTACGCCAAGCGCTGCCAGCTTCTCTTCGCCGGCGGCGGTGTCCACCCAAATCCCGTGGCGATCGGCGACGCGCCGCGCGCTTACGCCAAAATCGGCCGACGCACGGATCATAATTTCCTCAAGTTGACTAACGTACCAGCGCACGTCACGGCGATGTTGCGCGAGATCGAGAATGGGATAGCCGACGATTTGGCCGGGGCCGTGATAGGTGATGTCGCCGCCGCGATCGGTCGGGTGAAATGTGACGTTCATTTGCGCGAGCAAGCGTTCGCCGGCACGGAGGTGTTCGCGTTTTCCATTGCGGCCGAGAGTGATTACGTGCGGATGCTCGCAGAGCAGCAGCACATCGGGAATCACGCCAGCTTTGCGCGCTTGGACGACGCGCGTTTGCAATTCATATGCCGGGACGTAGGGCAGCAGCCCCAGATTCACTACCCAGCAAATTGGCCGTTTGTCGTTCAAGTGTTTTCGGCGCGTGGCACGCGCAACTTTGCGAACTTAGTAGTTGATGCTCAAACCGCGCACGGCGTTGAATGCGTCGCCCATCGCTTCCCACACCGTGGGATGCGCGTGGATGGTGGCGGCCATGTCGTCGAGAGTGGCTTCGAGGCCGAGAGCAGCCACCGGCTCGGCGATGATTTCCGTAGCCAGCGGGCCAATGGCATGAACGCCGAGGATCTCGCCGTACTTTTCTTCGGCGACCACTTTGATGAAGCCTTCGTGCTGGCCGAGAATCGTTGCTTTACTATTGCCGAGGAACGGAAACTTTCCAGTCTTCACGCTGAAACCGGCGTCGCGGGCTTGTTTCTCGGTGAGGCCGATGGAACCGATCTGCGGCTCGCAGTACGTGGCGTTGGGGCAGCGCTTGCGATCGAAGGGCTGCACTTCCTTGCCGGCCATGCGACCGACGGCGATGATGCCTTCCATCGAAGCGGCATGCGCGAGTTGCGGCTGGCCGGCGACGATATCGCCGATGGCGTAAAGATGCGGCTCATCGGTTTCGAGGAAGGCGTTGGTGTGGATGAAACCGCGCTCGACTTTGGCCTTGGTTTTCTCTAGGCCGATATTTTCGGTGAGCGGACGGCGGCCGACGGCGATGAGAACTTTTTCCGCGCTAATGGTTTGCGATTTACCGGTCTTGTCCTTGTACGTGACCGTGGCGCCGCTGGCGCTCTTCTTCACCGACTCGACTTTCGCTTCCAACTCGATCTTCATGCCCTTCTTCGCCAGGGCTTTGTGAAGTTCGGCGGAAATTTCCTCGTCTTCCAGGGGAACGACACGCGGGAGCGCTTCGAGCAGCGTGACTTCGGAGCCGAAGGTGCGGAAAATCGAGGCGAATTCAACGCCTACCGCGCCGCAGCCTACCACGATCATGGATTTGGGAATTTCGTTGAGCAGCAGGATTTCACGGTTGGTCAAGACCGTTTTGCCGTCAATTTCGACTCCTGGCAAGGAACGCGCTTCGGAGCCCGTCGCAAGCAAAATATTGGCGGTTTCGAGTTCGGTGGTTTTGCCGTCTTTTTCGACGCTGACGCGGCCCGGCCCGGCGATTTTTCCCCAACCGGTGATGGATTCCACTTTGTTCTTCTTGAAGAGCAAGCCGATGCCGCCGGCGTGTTTCTTGACGATTTTGTCTTTGCGCGCGAGAATCGCCGGCCAATTGATTTTGACGTCTTTCACTTCGAAGCCGAATTCTTCGGCGCGCTTGAAATGATCGTAAATGTCCGCGTGGTGCAGGAAAACCTTCGTAGGGATGCAGCCTACGTGCAGGCAAGTACCACCGAGAAACGGATCTTTTTCGACGACGGCGGTCTTCAATCCCCATTGCGCGGCGCGAATCGCGGCGACATAGCCGCCGGGTCCGCTGCCGATAATCACGACATCATATTTAGCCAAACCAGTCCTCCGCTACGGCTGCTGTTGCGTCAAACTATTCGATTCATGGAAGGGTGTCCAGGATTGCGGGTTAGGATTGCGGCTCTTCCCGGCTCGCAAACAGAAGATTTTAGCAGCGGTGATGGCTTGCCGCAACCCTACGTGTGAGCGCGTGATGGGCCGGAGTCCGCCGCGGCGCGCAGTGGACCGGCGGATTCGAGAACGGCGACGTAGGCGCAACTTGCGCGCGGCGAACGGCCGTCGCGTTCATCAGCGCCCGCACCGAGGCTGTAATTGGCCGGTTATCTCTTCGCAGCGTGCTTCGGGAGCAGGATGGCCGGGACGTCAATGCCTAGCGCGGTGGCTAGCGCGATGGCGTGGTCCTGCTCGTCGAGCAGGATTTCCCGGATGTGCTCGGCGATGGCGTACTCTTCTAGCTCTTCGCATTGATGAATGCGCTGGCGGTAGTTGCGGATGGTTTCGGTTTCGTTCTCCAGGTCAAATTGCAGCATTTCCTTGGCTTTTTCCGAAGTGCGTACTGGCTTAGGATGCGCCACCGGCATGCCGCCAAGATAATCAATTTGATTGGAGACGATCAGTGCGTGGCTGAGTTCCTGGGTCGCGTGCTTTTCGAGCTCGGCGGCGATGTTCATATATTCCGCGCCCTTCAAAACCTGCGAATAAATTACGTACGATATGATGGCTTGATATTCCCGGGCCAAATCCTCGTTGAGCAGCGCGATCAGCCGCTCGCGAGTCATCTGGGATCCGGCATCGGTGTTTTCTTCCTTTTTCATCTTTTTTCCCCTTGGCAAGCAGGCTTGCACCAACCGCTTTCATCTGCTGTTGCGAATTTACTAGCAATCCCAGGATAAAGGAAGATGGTGCGTTGGCGACGCAGGCGGTTTGTTCCTGAAATTGCGCTTGAGACGTCGATCGTAGGTAGGGTGCGCGACGACGCAGGCTCCCCGAGCGTGAAACTAATGCGTTACCATCCGCGTATAGTAGTCAGAACACGAGGAGAGCCCAGATGACTCCAGACATCGAGGCAACGCATCTTGACGCGCACGCAGGAGACATAGTCCCGGCGCAGAGTTCGCGCTCACCCATCGCCAATATTTTCATGGGGCCGAATGGGATTCGCGCCGGGTGGCGATTGCTCTTGTTCGTCGTCTTTTGGCTCGGCACTATACTTGCCATACAGTTTGTGGTCCTCCACATCCCCAGCGCTGCGGCCTGGCTGAAGGCGCAGGATCCTCACGTGATGACGCCGCAGTCCGCGATCGCTAGCGAGGCGATGATGCTAACCGCTCTCATTGTGGCGACTCTGCTGATGACGCTGATCGAAAAGCGGACGTACGCGGATTACTTTTTTCCGCTGGACCAGGCGTTCGCCAAGCGTTTCTGGCAAGGCGTTCCGTACGGATTCGCGATGCTCTCGCTCCTGATGGTGCTGATCGCTGCATTTCGCGGATTTTCCTTAGGCAGCATTGCGCTTTCCGGCGCGGACGCCTTGAAATTCGGCGCGGCGTACGGCGTGGTCTTCATTATGGTGGGGCTCTTCGAGGAATTTTCGTTCCGCGGCTACATGCAGTCAACTCTGACTCCTGGCATTGGCTTCTGGCCGGCAGCAATCGTTCTTTCGATTCTATTTGGCGCGATCCATCTGCAAAACGGCGGTGAAGCATGGATCGGCGCGGTGATGGCGGGTTCGTTCGGCATACTCGCGGCGTTCAGTCTGAAGCGCACCGGGAATATTTGGTTTCCGATTGGGATGCATGCGGCGTGGGATTGGGGCGAGACTTATTTTTATTCGGTGCCGGATAGTGGGTTCCTGGCGAAGGGGCATCTGCTGAATTCCACGTTTCATGGACCTACGTGGCTGACGGGCGGCACGGTAGGACCGGAAGGTAGCGTCTTTGCGCTCGTGGTTTTGGTGATCGGCGGCATAGGGATACATTTTCTGTTTCCGGCGAAGCGCGCGACGATCTGAAGACTGGGTCGGGGCACCGAAGGTGTGCTTCGGTCCGGGCAAGCTGGGGCGCAGCGCTTCGATTCGGCACTGCCGAACCGAAGGATGAATCGCTCTGTAGCGCGATTCACAAGGAGTGCACCTACGTCTGCGATCTTAGATTTGTGTTGGCTCGGCGGCGTCTAGTTCGCCTTCCCATCTGGCGATTACTGCTGAGGCCAGGCAATTCCCTACTACGTTTACCGCTGTGCGCGCCATGTCCATTAGCGCGTCAATTCCCAGGATTATGAAAATCGGCTCTGTGGGCAGATGGAACATGCCTACCGTGGCCAGCAACACTACGAGTACGGCGCGGGGGACTCCGGCTACGCCTTTGCTCGTGAGCATCAGCGTGAAAACCATGAAAAGCTGTTGGCCGAAGCCCATGTGAATGCCCGCTGCTTGCGCGACGAACACGGAAGCGAGCGCGAGGTACAGCGACGAGCCGTCGAGATTGAAACTGTAGCCGGCAGGAATCACGAAGGCGACGATGCGCCGCGGCACGCCGAACGCTTCCATGGATTCCATCGCGCGCGGCAATGCTGCTTCGGACGTGCTGGTGGCGAAGGCGATGGTGGCGGGCTCGGCGACGGCTTGCACGAATCGGCCGATCGGTAGCTTCGCGAACCACGCGATGGGCAATAGCACGCACAGCAGGAAGACACCCAGCGCGGCGTATCCGGTAAGCAGCAGCTTCCCGAGCGGCAGCAACACGCCGATTCCGACGTGCGCGACGGTGTAAGCCATTGCGGCTCCGACGCCGACCGGCGCGTAGTACATCACGATATTGGTGAACGCGAACATCACGTCCGTCAGCGATTCGCAGAATTTCAGCATGGGCACGCGTTTCGCTTCCGGAATGCGCGCGAGCGCAATTCCGAACAGAATGGCAAATACCGCGACTTGCAGGATTTGGTTTTCGGCGACTGACTTCGCGAGATTTTCGGGGAAGACGTGCAGAAGGAAATCGCCCCAGTGCATCGGCGGGGCGTTCTGCGCCGTCACAATTTCGGGCGTGGCGGGCATGGCCATGCCTTCACCGGCGCGGCTGATATTGATGGCGCCGAGGCCGATGAAGAGCGCCACGGTTGTGACCAGCTCGAAATAAATCAGGCTCTTGATGCCGATGCGTCCTACGCCGCGGAGATTGCCGTGGCCGGCGATGCCTGTGATCAGCGTGCCCAGAATCAACGGCGCGACGATCACTTTGATCAGGCGCAGGAAAATATCGCTGAAGACGCGCAGGTGTTCGGCAAAGTGCGGGCTGTCCAGGCCGATTTCTCCGCCGAGGAGCATGGCGAAGAAGATCCAGTACGTAAGGGATGATTTGCGCAAGCCAGAGGCGGCGATAAGGGCGAGGCCGGTCCAGCGCAACGCGGCCAGCCAGAATTGTGGTCCCAGGAAAATCGCGAGCACGGCGCCAGCGAGAAAAAAGAGGATGCCAGCGACGGTGATTGCACGTAGCGAGCGCGCATGTGGATCAGGGAGCGGGCCGTCAGGGGTGGCTGTCGTCATGGTCGCTCATCGCTCGTGTGTGCTGGCGCTCTCTATCAGGTGCGAAAGAACAAAAAACTGGCTACAGGCGCTAAATCCCCTAATTATGCGGCGCGACTTTCGGCGGGGCTGAATCCCCGCCCTTCCCTAGGTTCATCGTCGTTGTTGCGAATCTTGTTCAGCATTCCGGCTATCTGCTATGGTGCAAACCATGCCCGCCATCAAACATTTGGAATGCTCGCGCTGCGCAGAGACGGTCTCCGCCGAGACGCCGCAGACTTTGTGCCCAAAGTGCAAGGGCGCGCTGTACGTTCGCTACGACCTGACTCCGCTCCGCGGGGTCGGTGCGCGCGAAGCCGTCGTCCAGGGAGCGGCGACTTCGCCGTGGCCCGGCATGTGGCGCTATCGCTCGGTGCTTCCGACCGTCGAGCCACTCACACTCGGCGAAGGCTGGACGCCGATGCTGCGCAGCCGCCGCCATCCCGGCGTATTCCTGAAAGAGGAAGGCGCTAATCCCACCGGGTCGTTCAAGGCGCGCGGCCTGGCACTCGCGGTGACCATGGCGCGCCATTACGGCCTCCGCAAACTCGCCGTGCCATCCGCGGGAAATGCAGCGGGCGCGCTCGCTGCTTACGCCGCTGCGGCGGGAATCGAAGCGCATATTTTCATGCCGCGCGATGTGCCTTTTGCGAATTACGTTGAGGCGGTAGCCTACGGCGCGCACGTGACTTTGGTCAACGGTCTAATTTCGGATTGCGGCCGCATGGTGGCGGAACGCAAGGACGCCGAAGGATGGTTCGACGTTTCGACGCTGAAAGAACCTTTTCGCGTCGAGGGCAAGAAGACGATGGGCTACGAGCTCGTCGAACAGCTCGGCTGGGAATATCCGGACGCCGTGTTTTATCCGACGGGCGGAGGCGTGGGCCTGATCGGAATGTGGAAGGCGTTCGGCGAACTGGAAGAGCTGGGCTGGGTGCGCCCCGGGAAGCGGCCGCGGATGATCGCGGTGCAATCTTCTGGCTGCGCGCCGGTAGCGCGAGCATTCGATTCGGGCGCCGAAACGAGCGAAGTGTGGGAGAACGCGTCCACGTTTGCCTCAGGGCTACGCGTGCCGAAACCGTATGGCGACTCGATCATGCTGGAGATTTTGCGCGAATCGGGTGGCGTGGCGGTGGCAATTCCCGATGAACAGATTCTTACTTCATTGAAGGATTGGGCTCGGGAGGAAGGCATATTTCTCTCGCCGGAAGGCGCCGCGGCGACTGCGGCGTACGATCACCTGCTCACGACGGGTTCGCTGAAGCCGGCGGATCGCGTGGTTCTTTTCAATACCGGCTCCGGGTTGAAGTACACCGACGTGACGGCTGCAGCGATGCACCTACAACGCCCGGCGCAAAGTGTGTAATCTCACCGCAAAAATGCCTGAGCCCACGGAATTGGAATCCTTTTCCGGCAACGCTGCATCTATTTGTTCTCTGTAAGGTGCAAGTTCCCGCCGCACGTCGCCGCCAGAAGCGACCGTTGCTTTATCTGCCCCAAATTGAGAGCGGCGGATTGACAACGGGAATTTGTATCGGTAAACTCGCTGGATTTGAGTGAGGTTTTTAACCTCACCTAGGGACTTGACGATGGAAAAGAAACGGTTGGACTACTACAAGAAGAAGTTGATCACACGGCGCGAAGAGCTGGTGCGCGGAATCGCACGCACCGAGCAGGAAGGCCGCGAGGCGGATGAAGATCCCACCGTCGATCTCGCCGACAAGGCTGCGAATTCCTACACCAAGGAATTCCTCTTCGGCCAAACACATAACGATCGCTCGCTGCTGCAACTGGTAGACGACGCGCTCTCACGCATCAAGGACAGCTCTTTTGGCGAATGCAGTTCCTGCCATCAAGAGCTCCAACAGAAGCGGCTCGAAGCCGTGCCGTGGACGCGTTACTGCATAACCTGCCAGGAAAAGACCGAGCAAGGGCTGCTGTAAGCAGGTCGCAGCCCGTCTTCGCAACACTCTGCGGTCGCCCGATGTGTCCGAAGGCTTGCGCAAAAACGGCTAAATTGTGATTCCGAGGGCGCGTGCGGCCCGAGGAATCCGCTTTTCTCAGCGCTTCAGCAAAAAGCAGATCCCTCGCTGCGCTCGGGATGACTTCCGCTGTAGTTTTTCGCGAACTGTGAACTCTTGCGCTGACGCCAACCGCCAGTAAGCACAAGCGTCTTGAAGCCCCGCCCTTCCGGTTAAGAGCAAACTGCTATTCGAGGAAGCGAACCTCTTGTGTGCGTACGTATAGATACTGACTTTACTTGCCCTCGCAGGTTGGAGTAGCGTCCGCAGTTCCCTTCCGGTTAACAACGATTTCGTGATCTTTGATGATCTTACGCAGCGCGATTGATTCGCTCGCCGCCGTGCTCTTCCCTGCGCCTTGCAGGATTTGCGGCGCCGTGCTGCTTAACGCGAGCCGGATTCCAATTTGCGCTGCCTGCCTTGCCTCGTTTGAGCCGATTCCACAGCCGATGTGCGAGCGTTGCGGCAAGCCCTTTCTTACGCCGATTGGAGCTGAGTCCGTCCAGCCGTGCTGCCGGCTATGCCGCGAAGATTTTTTTGCCTTCGACTTAGCGCGCAGCTACGGCGTGTATAACGACGCGCTGCATCACGCGATTCTGCTGCTCAAATATGAAGAAGTAACGCGCCTGGGCGATTGGTTCGCCGCTAGGCTGGCGGAGCTGGTGGCGCGCGAAGCCGAGGCATTTGGCGCGGACGTGGTGGTGCCAGTGCCATTGCATCCAGACCGGAAACGCGAACGAGGGTATAATCAAGCAGAGCTGATTGCGCGTCCATTGGCCCGACGCTTGCATCTAAAGCAGGGTGCTTACCTGCTGATGCGGACGAAGCCTCGCCCGGCTCGGTTGGTGCTCTCGCGCAAGGAGCACTGGGATTCGGTACGTGGCGCGTACGCCACGCGCAAGGGGCTGCGGGTTGACAAGCTTCGCGTTCTACTGGTAGATGATGTAATGACGACTGGCGCGACATTAGATGCGTGTGCCCGAGCCTTGAAGAGCGCGGGAGCCAGTTCTGTTCTGGGGTTGACAGTCGCGCGAGTGGTTACCGGCCGGTCGCCTGCGGGCTCACTGCACAGGCAGGAAACAAGGAAAGGCGAAATAAACCAAGAGGGTGCCGCGAGCATCCTTACTGGCTAAGGAAAAACTCAACCAGCGACGCAAAGGCGGCGCACATGGATAAGCGACCCAAGCTCGGCTTACGGCCCCGGCCCAACATCGGGCTGAGCGGTGTTGCGCCGGACCCGCTAGCGGCAAAGCAGCCGTCCAATTCTCCCGCCAGCCGCCCTTCGGTGATGCAAGCCCCCGTGCTGGTTTTGAACGCGACCTTCGAACCCATCAACGTCACCGCCGTGCGGCGTGCTCTGGTGCTGATGCTCAAGGGCGTGGCGCAGGCCGAAGAAACTAATCACACCGAAGTGCATTCGACGCAGAAGGCGATCCAGGTTCCGTCCGTGATTCGCCTGCTGAGCTATCGGCACATTCCGCAGCAGAGCCGCGCGCTCTCGCGTAAAAATATTTTGCTGCGCGACCGCAATACGTGCCAGTTCTGCGCCTGCGCGTTTCCTGCTTCGGAATTGACGCTCGATCACGTGCTGCCGCGTTCGCGCGGCGGGCGCTCCACTTGGGAGAACCTCGTCGCGTGCTGCTACGCTTGTAACAACCGCAAGGGCGACCGCACGCCGGAAGAAGCGGGGATCAAATTGCAGCGGCGGCCGCGGCCTTTCACGCTGCACACATCACGACAATTGATGCGGCTCATCGGACATCGTGATGAAAAGTGGCGTAAGTATCTGTTTTACTGACGCTTGCTAAATCTTTTTTGGCCTGCACGTTCATGCAACCTTTTCCCACCGTTCACGTCTAATATTTTAATTACTTCTAGGACACACCCCGGGAAGTGGTTCTGGTTTAACCCAGGCCGCTTCCCTTCCTTTTTATAGGGCCAAAATCGATTTACTGCTGGCGAAAGACGATCTTCAGACCTCGGCGCCAATTTTCGGAAAGCCCAATCCGCGTGACCTGAATTTCCGGCGATAAATATTTCAGAAGAATCTCCGTAGCGGAATGGAACCGCAGCCCCGGAGCTACCAACCAAACCAGCGGCGGCCGGGGATCTATTTGCACTCCGACGAAATAGCCGTATTCCTGAAAATCTCCTTCGCGTTGATGGCGGCGCACGCGCAGCCAGTAGTCCACCGCTTGGACCGGCAATTGAATATCTTCTGAAGCCTTCAGCTCGATCACTACCAGCCGGCCTTTGCGCGTGATTCCGAGCAGATCCAGCACGCCGCGATCTCCTGCTGCCAGCGCCGGGACTTGCGAATAGAAATGATCGGCATCAAGTTGCGCATCGAGTTTCGCGGGATCTTCGAGAACGATGGATTCCAGCCAACGCTCCGGCGCGGCGCGATAGAGGTAATGATTCGCGTCTTCCGCGAGCGAATTGCGATGAAGATCGAGCTGATGCAGCAGGCGCCCAAGTCGCGGCTTCGTGGCAGTGGTCAATCGTTCCGGTGCGTCGCCGAGGCCGAAGAAGAGTCCTTGTTTGGTGTAGCGCGCGAAGATCAGTCCGCGAAACGAAAGCCCCAGTTCATCCTTTCCTGCCATAACGCGCAGTTCCATCGCGTCGGATGCGTCGGGAAGCATCGCTCGGATGTCCCCCACCGTGTCAGCCGCAGCGCGCAAATTCGATTCGACTTCGCGGCGGGGCGTGAGCCAACTTTCGAGATTTCCCGCATCCGCGGAATCGATTTTTTGGATCATGCCGTCCGGCTCGCGCACTTCGTAGATTTCGGTGCGCGCCGCGGACGAAAGCGCGAGAAGCCGCTCGCGAACACATCGGCTGTCTGCTTGCGGAAGAAATAGCCGCAGGGCTTCGATTGCGCGCTGCTGAACGCGGCTGCGCAGCCGATCGAGCCACAAAATCCCATACGCGAGAATGCCTTCGACGGCCGCGGCGTCCTCGCTCGCGGAAACAGCCAGCACGGCCCATGCGCGCGAGCCTTCATGCATCACCCCGCGCACGTACAACCCGGAAAATGAATGTTCGAGGTCGGGAGCCGCGGTGAGCGAATCCACAACCGCGTCAGGAAAGCGTTCTTTGAGGATGCGTTCGAAGCGGGCGCGAAATTGTTCGCGCGTGATTCTGCCGGCGGCGCGCGGCGAATCGGTGCGCAGAAATTCCAAGCGTCCGGGTTTCGCGCGGCCGAACCTTTGCACTTCCAGGACGATGCGGTCTTCCGCGCATTCCTTCACCCGCAGCACGCGGCGCGTCAAATTGCGTTCGTCCGACCACAAATGCACCAGCGCCTGTTTGCCTTTGCGGTTTATTTCACATTGCAGCGAGGCGAGTTCGGCGAGCCATTGGCCATCTTCGCGAACCTCGACGCAGCCGGACGCGGCGAAATCGCCCAAAGCGCGATCGAGTGCCGCCCAATCCTCTTCAGGAGCGCTCATTGGCACACCACCAGTCATTACAACGGGGAACCGATCCGTTCGCTATTATTGCAGAATCAGACCAGTAACGTTAAGGGATGGATACTGATGATTCCACTCCGCGGGAATATGCTCAAGCGTGATTTGAAAATCGCGGCGCTGGCCGGCAGGCAGCGGCTCCGAATGGGGCGCGATCAGAACTTCCGTTTCGCGCAAAATCACTTGATTCAAGTCGTCGTGAAATTCCACCGCCACCTGCATTGCGCCAATGTTTTGGACGCCGTCGTTCGAGATCGTGCCGGCCACGTAGGTGAATTCCTGCTTCAGGAAATTCGTGGCGCGCGCCATTTGGAGGCCGGTGAAATGGATTCGTTCGGCGTAGGCCTGTTCCGCGGGACCAAAAGGCAATTTCAGGGCTGACGCTTGAGCGGGGGAACGCATGTGGCGCGTCAGCAGCACGAAACTGCCGAAAATAATCGCCACCACCAGAATTCCGAGCGCGAAAGCGAGCGGGAATCGCCGCCGTTCTCTGCTGTAGGAGCTTTCGCCGGGTTCCATGGACTAGTCCCTGTAGTTTAACGGCCAAAAGCAAGGCGCATGATGAGTGGCTCGGGAAGCCCTCCGGCGCCCATGCGCTTCTGCACCGATTCGATGTCGTAAGGCACGCGCCAGAATTCCACCGACTTGTTCTGCAAGTCCGCGATCACGAAGGCGGCGCGCGTATCTCCATCGCGCGGCTGACCCACTGACCCAGGATTCAGCAGGTAGGTGGTGCCTTCTTCGATCGTGAGCGTGGAGAAATGTTTTTCGTCTGTGGGCTTGAAATGGAGAGCGCCGACCTGATCATTGTGAAGAGTGAAGCCGCCCTGCAAGTGCGTGTGACCGAAAAAAGTGATTTGCGCCGGCGCGTCGAGCAGGCTATCGAGCGCCTGGGCCGGCGCGAAGACGTACTCGTCTTCATCTTTGTATGCGCCGTGGACCATGACGAAGCCGTCTACTGTGAGGGGACCAATCGGCAATTTTTCGAGCCACTCGCGATTTTCCGGGCGCAACTGATCGCGAGTCCACAGTGCGACGGCGCGGGCGACGGGATTGAAGTCGTCGGCATTGGCGAGGCCGGATCCGGCCTTATCATGATTGCCGCGAATCGTGATGGCTCCGAGTTCGCGGACGCGATCCACTACTTCATTGGGATCGGGACCGTAACCGACCACGTCGCCGAGGCACACCACTTTATCCCAACGGCCTTTGGCCGCGTCCAGCGCCGTATTCAGCGCCGTTAGGTTCGCGTGGATGTCGCTCAGGATTAGATAGCGCATTCAGCTGCCCCCGCAGGCAGGATGCGAATTATAGACGAACATAGCATGTGATGCACGAAATCGCGCGTCAAGTGGTGGATATCCACCCGCTGGGTGGGTTAACGGATCAGCATGCAGTCGCCGTAGCTGTAAAAGCGGTATTGCACCTGAACCGCATGTTCGTAGGCGTGCAAAATATTTTCCCGACCGGCGAGAGTCGCGACCAGAGCCAGTAAGCTCGATTGCGGCAAGTGGAAATTCGTGAGCAATTGATTGACGACGCGAAGCGGCTTTCCTGGGTAGAGAAAGATGGTCGCTTCAGATCTGCCTGGTTGCAGCGTCGCGCCCTGCTGTGCTGCTTTTTCGGCAGCGTCTTCGAGGGTGCGTACTACCGTGGTGCCAATTGCCAGCACGGGACGGTGTTCACGCTGCGCACGTTCAATTGCGTTGGCGGTAGCTTGGGGAATTTCATATGTTTCGGCGTGAATTTTGTGATCTTCGAGGCGTTCGGTGCGCACCGGCTCGAAAGTTCCCAGGCCCACATCGAGCGTAACTTCGGCAATTTCAACTCCGCGAGCGCGCACACGTTGCAAGATTTCAGGTGTGAAGTGCAGGCCTGCAGTCGGCGCTGCGACCGCGCTTCCTTGCTTCGCATAAACGGTCTGATATCGTTCGCGATCGAACGGCTCATCTTCGCGTTTGATGTATGGAGGCAGAGGAATGTGTCCGAGCCGATCGAGTGTTTCATAGAAGCCATTCTTGGAGTGAAATCGCAGCACGCGTAACCCATAGTCGCCGCGCGCTTCCACCAGCGCTTCAAGTTCGCCTTCACCTTCGCCAAAGACGATGCGCTCGCCTACCGGAATCTTTCTGCCGGGACGGACCAGCGTCTCCCAGGTATCGGATTCCAGTTGTCGAATCAGCAGGACTTCGATCGGCGTCTGCAAATGCTCGTGGCGCGTGGGGCTGTGCGCGCCCGGCGGATCGGCGTGGATTCCCGCGCGCCGGCCGAACAAACGCGCAGGCAGAACTCGAGCGTTATTGATGACGATCAGTTCATCGCCGCGCAGAAGGTCCGGGAATTCGCGGAACTGGCGATCTTCCCACGCGCCGGATGCGCGGTCGAGAAGAAGCAGCCGCGACGCGTCGCGCTCGTCGAGCGGCCGCTGCGCGATGCGCTCGGGCGGCAGATTGAAATTGAATTCGCTGAGGTTCATATGTTCGCGCGTTCGCCGCTGGCTGGCACAACTCGTGCGGTTGTGTTAAGTACAACGAGGCGAGCGGCGCCGCGTTCCTGATTTTTTCACCGCGTCAGCCGCATGCACGCCGCCATCATCGCAGCGCCATAGCCGTTTTATTCTATCAGTCAGGTGGGAATCGTGGCGGAAGCCTCCGTTATCATCAGCTCGCGCGGGTCCGAACGTCTGCGCTCCGGCCATCCGTGGGTGTACAAAAGTGATGTGCGCTCGGCCCAGGCCGAAGCCGGCGCCGTCGTGCGGGTCACCGACGAACGCGGCCGCTTCCACGGACGCGCGTTCTACAGCGACAAATCCCAGATCGCCATCCGCCTGCTCACTCACCACAACGTACCTGTAGATCGCGATTTCTTTGCGGAACGCCTCCGGCGCGCCGCGGCCTTCCGACAAACTGTGGTCGAAAATACCGACGCGTATCGGCTCGTTTACGGCGAAGCCGACCAACTGCCTTCAGTCATTGTGGACCGCTACGGCGATTATTTCGTCCTGCAGACTCTGAGCCAGGGATCGGAAAAGCAGAAAGCGCTGCTTGTCGAAATCCTGGTCGAGCTTTTCTCGCCGAAGGGGATTCTGGAGCGCAACGATCCCAAAGTGCGATTGCTGGAAGGACTCGAGCAACGCGTCGGCGTGCTTTACGGCGAAGTTCCTGCGGAAATTCTCGCGAAAGAAAATGGCGTTACATTCGTCTACGACCTGGCGCACGGGCAGAAAACCGGCTCTTTTCTCGATCAGCGCGAGAACCACTGGGCCGCGCGGCGTTATGCTTCCGGCGAAGTGCTGGATTGCTTCAGTTACCAGGGCGGCTTCGCGCTCACGGTGGCGAGAAATTGCGAGCACGTGGAAGGCGTGGATATGGGAGCGGCTGCTCTCGAAGCCGCGCGGCGCAATCAGCAACTAAATGCGATCGGGAACGTCACGTTTCGCGAAGCCAATGCGTTTGACCTTCTCAAGGAGTACGACGAAGTTGGACGTCGCTTCCAAATGGTCATTCTGGACCCGCCAGCCTTCGCGAAGAATCGAGATAGCCTGCCTGCCGCCCAGCGCGGTTACAAAGAGATCAATCTGCGAGCGCTCAAGATCCTGGAACCTGGCGGCTACCTGGTGACCTGCTCTTGCTCCTATCACGTCAGCGAGGCCCTTTTCCTTCAGCTGATTGCGGAGGCTGCCAACGACGCGCACAGGATGGTCGCGGTGGTGGAACGCCGGACGCAGGCTGAGGACCACCCAATCCTGCTGACGATGCCGGAGACTCACTACCTTAAGTGCATTATTATTAGAGTATTAGAGTAACATTGGACGTCGAATGGTTGTATGGAGTTCCGAATATACTTGACAACAACACACTCATATTTTATTATGGTGCCGCGATAAGTTGCGACCGGGCCGGTGCGACAGGAACTATACCGGGAAGCCGCACCATCGAGAGCCGGGCGGCGGTTTCTACTGGCCCTCTTTTTGTCTAGACTGGAAAGTGAGAAAATTCCGACATGCTGCGTTTTGACAAACTAACCGTAAAGGCTCAAGAGGCCCTGCAAGCCGCTCAGGAAATGGGCGGACGCATGGGCCAACAACAGATTGAGCCGCTGCACTTGCTGTGGGCCTTGATAGCTCAGGGCGACGGCGTCGTGCCGCCGCTGCTGGAAAAGCTTGGGGTGTCGCCAACTCGTTTGGCGGCTGAAGCCGAAAAGCAGATTGAGCGCTTACCCAAAGTTTCCGGAGTCTCGCAACAATATCTGAGTCCCGCGACGAACAAAGTCCTCGAGAGCGCGTTTGACGAAGCGCAGCGCCTGAAGGACGAGTACGTTTCGACGGAGCATATTTTGCTGGGCGTTTCGTCCGCGGACAAGGATCCCGCGGGACAAATGCTGGTGAAGGCCGGCGCGACGCACGACGCCATTCTGCAAGCTATGGCGACGATTCGCGGCAGCCATCGCGTCACGTCGCAAAATCCGGAGTCCACGTACCGTGCGCTCGATCAATATGCGCGCGACCTGACAGACCTGGCTCGGCGCGGAAAACTCGATCCCGTGATCGGTCGCGACGAAGAAATTCGCCGCGTGATGCAGATCCTCGCGCGGCGCACGAAAAACAATCCGGTGCTGATCGGCGAGCCCGGCGTGGGCAAGACGGCCATCGTCGAGGGCCTCGCCAGCCGCATCATCGCGGGCGACGTTCCCGAAGTGCTAAAGCCGAAGCGCATCGTTTCGTTGGACCTGGCTGCTCTGGTGGCGGGCGCGAAATATCGCGGAGAATTCGAAGACCGGCTAAAGGCGCTGTTGAAGGAAGTCACCGAATCCGAAGGCCAGATTATTCTGTTCATTGACGAGCTGCACACGCTGGTGGGTGCGGGCGCCGCGGAAGGCTCAATGGACGCCTCCAACATGCTGAAGCCCGCCCTTGCGCGCGGCGAGCTGCGTGCCATCGGCGCGACCACGCTGAACGAATACCGCAAATATATTGAAAAGGATCCCGCGCTCGAGCGCCGGTTCCAACCTGTCTACGTCGGCGAGCCTTCGGTGGAAGATACCATTGCGATTCTGCGCGGCCTGAAAGACCGCTACGAAGTGCATCACGGCGTGCGCATCAAGGATTCGGCGATTGTGGCCGCCGCGATTCTTTCGCAGCGTTACATCACCGATCGTTTTCTGCCGGACAAAGCCATTGACCTGGTGGACGAAGCCGCAGCCGGGCTACGCATGGAGATTGATTCTCTTCCCGCTGAAATTGACGATATCGAGCGCCGCATCATGCAGCTGGAAATCGAGCGCCAGGCGCTGAAAAAGGAATCGGACGCACATTCGAAAGAGCGCGTGAAGCAGATTGAAAAAGAACTGAGCGGCATGCGCGAGCAGTCCAACACTCTGAAAGCGCGCTGGCAAACCGAGAAGGACGCCATCGGCCGCATCCGCAAGCAGAAGGAAGAAATCGAGCGGCTGAAAGCCGAAGAGCAGCGTTTCGAACGCGCGGGAGACCTTTCGCGCGTGGCGGAAATTCGCTACGGAAAGCTTTCCGCGGCCGAAAAGGAATTGAAGGCCGCGCAGGACAAGCTCGCCGAATTGCAAAAAGACCATCCGATGCTGAAAGAAGAAGTGGGCGAGGAAGAAATCGCCAAGATCGTCAGCAAATGGACGGGCATTCCCGCGGGCCGCCTGCTCGAAGGAGAAGTACAGAAGCTCGTGCACATGGAAGAGCGTTTGCGCGATCGCGTCATCGGCCAGGATCAGGCGCTGCAAGCCGTGGCCAACGCAATTCGGCGCAGCCGTTCGGGCCTTAGCGATCCAAATCGTCCCATCGGGTCGTTTCTATTCCTCGGTCCTACGGGCGTGGGTAAGACGGAGCTCGCACGCGCCGTGGCCGAATTTTTATTTGACGACGAGCGCGCCATCATTCGGCTGGATATGTCCGAGTACATGGAGAAGCACTCCGTCGCGCGCATGATCGGCGCGCCTCCGGGCTATGTTGGCTATGAAGAAGGCGGCCAGTTGAGCGAACAAGTGCGCCGCCGTCCGTATTCGGTGGTGCTGCTCGATGAAATCGAGAAAGCGCATCCGGACGTTTTCAACGTGCTGCTGCAAATCCTGGACGATGGCCGGCTGACCGACGGTAAAGGCCGCACCGTGGATTTCCGCAACACGGTGATCATCATGACTTCCAATGTTGGCTCGACCGCAATTTTCGATCTGATGCAGACGGATCCGAAGAAGGCGCGCGAACAGGCGATGGCGGCCCTGCGCGAAATCTTCCGGCCGGAATTCTTGAACCGGATTGACGACATTGTGCTGTTCCGTCCGCTAGGCAAGGATCAGATCGAGCACATCATTGACTTTCAGCTGCAGCACTTGCTGAAGCGGCTGGGCGAGAAGCAAGTCCAGCTGCACCTTACTGCTCCGGCGAAAGCTCTACTCTTCCGCGAAGGGTACGATCCGGCGTACGGCGCGCGGCCGATGAAGCGCGCGATCCAGCGGCTGATTCAGGATCCGCTGGCGCTGAAGATTCTGGATGGCGAAGTGAAGCCGGGCGATAAATTGCGCGTGGATGCAGATACGAAAACGGACGAAATGAAGTTTGAAAAGGAAAAAGGGAAGGCAGGCGCTGCCTGATCGCCCACGGGCGGCGCTTGGAAGGCCCAATTTATGAAGACTCTTAAGACAACATTTTTACTTACCGCATTGACGCTATTGATGCTTTTCGTCGGCCAGATGCTGGGCGGCTCGCACGGCATGACCATCGCTCTAGTCGTAGCGGTCCTGATGAACGGCGGCGCGTACTTTTTCTCCGATAAAATCGCGCTGGCGTCCAGCGGCGCCGTGCCGATCAGCCGCGAGCAGGAACCGCGGCTCTATGCGGTGATGGAGCGCCTGGCGGCCAAGGCGAATTTGCCGATGCCGAAGCTCTACATGATCCCGCAGCCTGCGCCTAACGCGTTTGCCACGGGCCGCAATCCGAGCCACGCGTCCGTGGCCGTCACGCAAGGCTTGATGGAACTCATGAACGACGACGAACTGGAAGGTGTGATCGCGCACGAACTTTCGCACGTGCGCAATTACGACATTCTCACATCGTCGATTGCCGCGACAATCGCGGGTGCGATTACGTGGATCGCGCGAATGGGCTTCTGGTTTGGCGGCGGTGGCGATGATCGTAATCGCGGCAACGGACTCGTAGGAATCTTGATGCTATTTCTCGCGCCGCTCGCGGCGATGCTGCTGCAACTCGGTATTTCGCGCCAGCGCGAATACCAAGCCGACGCATCCGGCGCGCAAATGGTGGGGCACGCCAACGGGCTGATCAGCGCGCTGGAAAAACTGGGCGCCTACAACAAAGAAATTCCGATGAACGTTCCGCCGACTACCTCCGCGCTGATGATCGTTCAGCCGCTCAGCGCGCGCGAAATGTTTTCGAGCCTTTTCAGCACGCACCCGCCGCTCGCGGACCGCATTGCCGAACTGCGCAACATGACGATCACGCGCCACGGCTAGCCGAAGCGACTCGAAGAACTAGTACTTCTACGTAATTCCATCCGCTGTAGTGCCATTTCGTGTCCACCACGCAGAATTGTTACTGAGACGTAAAAATTGCAGGGCGAAATACACGAATCGTCCCACGATATTTCCCGGTACGAATCCATAAATAGCCTATTATCTGATGATTGCAGCCTCCCTGGTCGCCCCGACACTTTGGTTTCCTGCGTGCTTTTCCGACATGCGCAAGGGATTTCTCGGAGGAGAATGAACATGAGTGACGAACGGCAAGACGTAGTGATCGCAGACGAAGCCACCGCACCCCGATGGGTGGGCATCGTCGTGGTTGCTCTGGCGGTTGTCTCACTGGTGGCTTTGGGCGCCGGCTGGACCGCCTCGACTCGCTCGAAACAGCTCGAACAGTCTCTGGCTGCGCAAACGCAACAGATTAAGCAGAACGACGACGTGGTTAGCCAGCGTTTGGCGAAGGCCGAGGACACGAATGCGCAGCTCCAGGGCGAGCTCAGCGTCGTGACCGATAAGATGAAGTTGACCGAAGGCGAACTATCGAAGGCGCGCTACCAAGCCAAGAAGATCAAGGAAGACGACGCCAAGGAATTGGCGGAAATGCAAAATCAGACCAACGCACAGCTGGCGACCAAGGCCAGCATGGATGACGTCAACAAGCTCGGCACCGACGTCACCGGCGTGAAGACCGACCTGGACACCGAAAAGAACAACTTGCAAATGGCGCGCGGCGAATTCGGCACTCTCATCGCCCGCAACCATGACGAAGTGGAAGAGCTTCGCCGACTGGGTGAGCGCGATTACTACGAGTTCACAATCGAAAAGAAGAACTCGCGCGAAAAAGTCGGTAACCTCATGGTCGAACTCCACGGGACGAACCTTAAGAAGAGCCAGTACGGCGTCACGATCTTTGTTGACGACCAGCGCCACGACAAGAAGAACTTGACGGCCAACGAGCCGCTCTATTTCTTCCAGAGTGGTGCGCGTGCTCCGCTTGAGTTCGTGGTGAACTCGGTGGGCAAAGATAAAATCAGCGGATACCTGAGCGTGCCGAAGGCGAATTCCACTCACGCGCAGGCTTCCACTTCGGGCGGGAACTAAGGGTACGTCATTGAATGAACCGCGCTGCGAGGCGCGGCTCGCGATTCACCGCAGCGCAGAAGGGGGCGTCCCTCGAACGCCCCCTTTTTTATTGCCCGGCGATCGTTTCCACCATTGCGGCTAAAGCATACAACTGTCATTCCGAGGGCGAATCTCGCCCGAGGAATCTGCTTTTTCTCTTACGGGTTCAGCGAAAAGCAGATCCCTCGCTACGCTCGGGATGACAGCCGATCGTTTTTTTGTGAGTTGTCCAGCCAGATGCGAGCCCGAGCGGCGTTGCTTACTCCGCCTTTTTCAACGCGCGGTTCTTGCGGCTCAGGAATTTCTTGGCGAGCGCGGGCAGCTTATCGTGCGGCAGTTTGCCTTGTTCGTACAATTTCATCTTCGCCTTGGCCGTCTTGCGGCGCCGCCGCTGCCTTTTCTGCGCCACATATCTCTTGTCGTAAGACATCCATTTCCTCCCATTTAAGTGCGTAACTGATTGTAGCGGACTAGGAAAAGGATGCAAGGCTCGGCGCTGATTTTAGGCTCCAGTTCGAGTAGCATGGATTCGCTATGACGGCCACTGCAATCTATGCCAGCCGCATCCTCACACCGCAGGAAGAATTCACCGATTGTGTGATCGTCGTCGAAGGCGGGCGCATCACGGGCATTGGCCATCGCGATGAAGTGCACATTCCGCCGGGCGCGAAGGACTACGTCGCCTCGGGCATGACCGTGATCCCGGGATTTGTGGACGTGCACATCCACGGCGCGGGCGGGCATGACGTAATGGAAGCGACGCCGGACGCGCTCGATCGCATCACCGCCACCGTGGCGCGCTTTGGAACCACTTCTATCGTGGCTACTACCGTGACGGCGCCGGTGGAAGACACGTGCCGAAGCCTCGAAGGCATCGCGCAATACATTCACAACCACGAGAACGCAGCGGACAACACGCGGTATGGGGCCGAAATTCTGGGGATGCATCTGGAAGGGCCTTTCATCAACAAGGAACGCCGCGGCGTGCATCCCGTGGATTCGATTGCGCAGCCTTCCATCGAGACCTTCGAGAAATTTCGCGCGGCTGCTGGAGGATTCGTCAAGATTCTCACCGTGGCGCCGGAGCTTCCCGGCGCTCTGGAATTGATTAATGCCGCCGTCGCGGACGGCCTGGTCGTCGCCGTGGGGCACACGGATGCGGACTATGCGGAAGCGCGCGCGGCGATTAAAGCTGGAGCGCGCCACGCCGTGCATGTTTATAACGCCATGCGCCCGTTCACGCATCGCGATCCGGGCGTCATCAGCGCGATTCTGACCGACACCGAGGTCACTGCCGAAATCATTGCCGATGGCGTGCATGTGGCAGGGCCCGCGATTCAGGTCCTGCTCGGCACCAAGGGTTTCGATACGGTGTTGCTGGTGAGCGACGGTACGGCGGCCACAGGAATGCGCGACGGAAATTATCGCTTGGGGAGTTTCGAGGTTACGGTGAAAGACGGCGTCTGCCGCAACGCCGAAGGCAAACTGGCGGGCAGCACTTTGACGCTTGATCGCGCGCTGCGCTACATCGTCGAGCTAGGCGTGCCATTCGTGGAGGCCGTGCGCATGGCCACGATTTTGCCGGCACGTCGCCTGGGCCTAGCAGGCAAAAAGGGCATCCTCGCGATCGGCGCGGACGCCGACCTGGTGGTCTTGACGCCGGACCTGCACGTAGCAGGCGTAATGACTCGCGGCGTCGGGCTCACTTAACGCTTCTTTTCTGTTACTTGTTCAACGGGATTTTCAGTTCGTCGGCGAGTTTGTGGGGATCGAACGGGCTTAGCGAAAAATAGTGATCGCCGATGCCAATCGTCGGCACCTTACGCTTGCCGTTATTGACCTGGAGGACGATGGCTTCGGCAGCCGCGTCGTCATCAATATTGACTTCCCGGAAAGGGATGCCGCGGTCGCGCAGAAAACTTTTCGCGCGGCGGCAATCACAGCACCAGGTATTGGAATAAACGGTTATTTCACTCATATTGCGGTTCTATTTCTAGCACAATAATTTGATGCAACGAATAGGCCGCGGATTCAGGTGTGCCAAACCGGAAATACCCTGAAATGCACTAGGCGGCGTGCTGTATCTCGCGGGAGCTTCCACGAAGGGCCCCCGAGCCGCTCCTGGATGCTGCCTGCAAGCGAACTTCGGCGCGCTGAATCGCGGCGTTCGAACGATCCCAATCCGCTTCCGTAGAGCCCGCCTTCGGCAAATCAGCTTTCGCCCGTTCCAGCGCCGTGCGGGCCCGCGCGACATCAATTTCCTCGGCGCGCTCGGCCGTTTCCGCCAGCACGATTACGCGGTCCGGCAGCACCTCCGCGTAGCCGTACATCACCGTCAGCAGGCGCGTTTCGCCGCCCTTGTAGTACGTCAGGATTCCGACGCCCAACTCCGTAAGCAGCGGCGCGTGGCCCGGCAGGACGCCGAGATACCCGTCTTTCGCCGGCATTTCGAGCGAGTCCACGTCTTCGCTCAAGATGTGCCGCTCGGGCGTTACCACTTGCAGCTCGATTTTTTCTGGCAAGGCCATCGCTTTAGTTTCGCCCAGTGCGCTCTTAGCCGCTGACTACGCCGCCGCTCCCGCCGCCATCTTCTCCGCCTTTTCGCGGACCTCTTCGATCGTGCCGACCATGTAAAAGGCCTGCTCCGGCAAATCGTCGTGCTTGCCCTCCACGATTTCCTTGAAGCCGCGCACGGTGTCTTCGATCTTCACGTACTTGCCTTCGAGGCCGGTGAACTGCTCCGCCACGAACATGGGCTGCGAGAGGAATTTTTCGATTTTGCGCGCGCGGGTTACCGTCTGCTTATCGTCGTCGGAAAGTTCCTCGATGCCCAGGATCGCGATGATGTCCTGCAATTCCTTGTAGCGCTGCAGCACGGACTTCACGGAGCGCGCCACGTTGTAATGCTCCTGGCCGACGATGCGCGGATCGAGAATGCGCGAGAAGCTCGCGAGCGGGTCAACCGCCGGATAAATTCCGCGCTCGACGATCTGGCGGCTCAAGTTGGTGGTGGCGTCCAGGTGCGCGAATGTGGCGGCCGGCGCGGGGTCGGTGTAATCGTCCGCCGGAACGTAAATCGCCTGCACCGACGTGATGGAGCCGTTCTTGGTGGAGGTGATGCGCTCCTGCAGCTCGCCGATTTCGGTATTCAGATTCGGCTGATAACCGACGGCGGAAGGCATGCGGCCCAGCAGCGCAGAAACTTCCGAGCCGGCTTGCACGAACCGGAAAATATTGTCAATGAAGAGAAGCACGTCGAGCTTTTCTTCGTCGCGGAAATATTCGGCCACGGTCAGCCCGGTTAGGCCCACGCGCAGGCGCGCGCCGGGCGGTTCGGTCATCTGGCCATAGATCAGAGCGCAGCGCGATTTTTCGGAATTGCCCGGCACGACTACGCCCGATTCCTGCATTTCCAGCCAGAGGTCGTTGCCCTCGCGCGTGCGTTCGCCGACGCCCGAAAATACGGAAACGCCGCCGTGTTTCATCGCGACGTTGTGGATCAATTCTTGAATCAGCACGGTTTTGCCCACGCCCGCGCCGCCGAACAATCCGATTTTCCCACCTTTGAGGTAAGGCTCGGTAAGATCCACAACTTTGATGCCCGTCTCGAACATTTCGAGCGTGGTGGACTGATCTTCGAGCGAAGGTGACGGCCGGTGAATCGGGTAGCGCTTCTCGTACTTCACGGGCCCAAGGTTATCCACGGGATCGCCGAGCACGTTGAGCACGCGGCCCAGCACGCCGCGGCCCACTGGTACGGTAATGTTCTCGCCCAGGTCCAGCGCTTTCATGCCGCGGACGAGTCCTTCGGTCGGCTTCATCGCCACGCAGCGCACGCGCCCCTCGCCCATGTGCTGCGCCACTTCCGCGACGATATCCAGCGGGTCGGGAGTATTGAACCCTTCGCTCGTGATGCGCACCGCGTTATTAATGAACGGCAGGTGACCCTCTTCAAACTGAATGTCGACAACAGGACCGATCACTTCGACGACGTGTCCTGTTTTTTGTTCTTTTGTAGCCATCATGCCTCCCCCGGTTCTTAGGCGCTACGACATCGCGGACGCCGCGCCGCTTACAATTTCGATTATTTCCTTGGTGATCGCCGCCTGGCGGATGTTATTCATCTTCAGCGTCAGCTTATCAATCAGCTCGGACGCATTGCGCGTTGCGGCGTCCATGGCCGTCATGCGCGCCGCGTGTTCAGCGGCTGCCGATTCCAGCAGGATGCGGAAAATTTCGGATTCCAGGTAGCGCGGCACCAAACCATTGAAAATTTCTTCCACCGGCTGCTCGTAGATGTAATCGACCACGAAACCTTTGCCCTGCGGGCCGGGCTCGGTGGGCAAGGAGCCGCCTGGCCCCGCGTGTTTCGATGCCAGTTCCCTTTCGCTGTCGGCCGATTCCTTTACTACTTCTGGATCAACCGGAAGCAATTTTTCGGCGCGCAGGTTCTGCACCATCACGTTCTTGAACTCGTTGTAAATCGCGTAGACGGCGTCCACTTCGCCGCTCACATAGAGTTCGGCGACGCGCCCGGCAATTTCCTTGGCCTTGGAAAATTCCACGTGCGCGGAGACGTCCGTCCACTCCCCGACGAAGTTGTAGCCGCGTTTGCGCAGCGTATCGCGGCCCTTTTTGCCCACGACCATGAATTTCAGTTTCTGTTCGTGATGCCCGTGGATGAATTCCATGGTATGGCGCAGCACGTTGGAATTGAACGCGCCGGCCAAGCTGCGGTCCCCGGTCAACACCAGCACCAGAATTTTTTCCTCCGGCCTGCGCAGCAGCAGCGGGTGCGCGGGAGATTCCATGCGCGCGGCCGCCGAGCGCAACACGCGCAGAATTTCCTTGGCGTAAGGACGCGCCGCGAAGACGCCTTCCTGCGCGCGGCGCAGCTTGGCCGCCGCGACAAATTTCATGGCGCGCGTAATCTGCTTGGTGCTCTTCACCGAGCGAATGCGCCGCCGATAGTCGAGAAGTGTGGGCATGAGCGAGAACTAGTGAGCCGGTGCGTTCGCCTTCTCTGGGGATTGCTGCGAATGTTCCGCGGCTGGCGCTGAAGCCGCACCGTCCTTCGCTTTTTCGGGGTGCGCGCCAGCCTGATCCTTTTCGTCCGCTTCCCGCTTCTCTTTGGCGCGCTGTTGCTCGTCTTTGAGCGTCGCCTTGAATTGTTCCTTGAATTCATCCAAAGCCTTCTTAGCTTCGGCCTTGATGGCATCGTCAAATGCTTTTTTCTCGCGCAACGACTTCAGCAGCCCGTTGTAATTTGTCTCGATGAAAGGATAAAGCTCCTTCTCGAACCGGCGGCATTCTTCGACCGGCAAATCATCGAGATATTTATTGGAGGCGGCAAAAATAATCAGCACCTGCTTC
Source organism: Candidatus Acidiferrales bacterium (assembly GCA_049287725.1). GTDB lineage: Bacteria > Acidobacteriota > Terriglobia > Acidiferrales > UBA7541 > Palsa-295. Next base: position 89,278 of record JBAQGJ010000010.1, read on the forward strand.
TCAACGGGCAGCGGCTGGTACTGATCCTGCTTCAAAATTTCCATCAGGCGCTGGCCGCGAGCGAGCTGCGCTTGCGTGGCTTTGTCCAATTGCTCGGTACCGAACTGCGCGAACGCCGCGAGATCGCGATACTGCGCCAAATCCAAGCGCAAAGTGCCAGACACCTGCCGCATGGCCTTGATCTGCGCGTTGCCGCCGACGCGGCTCACCGAGATTCCGGCGTTCACGGCGGGGCGAATGCCGCTATTGAAAAGGTCCGCTTCGAGGAAGATCTGGCCGTCGGTGATCGAAATCACGTTCGTCGGAATGTACGCGGAAATGTCGCCGGCCTGCGTTTCGATTACCGGCAACGCCGTCAGCGAACCCGCGCCGAGCGCGTCGTTCAATTTGGCGGCGCGCTCGAGCAAACGCGAATGCAGGAAGAACACGTCGCCGGGGAAAGCTTCACGGCCGGGAGGGCGCCGCAAGAGCAATGAAATTTCGCGGTAAGACTGCGCGTGTTTCGAAAGGTCATCGTAGAAACAGATGGCGTGGCGCTTGCTGTCGCGGAAATATTCTCCGATGGCGCAAGCCGCGAAGGGCGCGATGTATTGCATCGAAGCGGATTCGGAAGCAGTCGCCGCGACGATAATCGTATGCTCCATCGCGCCGAAATCCGTCAGCGTCTTGATCACTTGCGCCACCGTGGAGCGTTTCTGCCCGATTGCGCAGTAAATGCAAATCAAATCGCCGCCGCGCTGATTCAAGATCGTGTCGAGAATGATGGCGGTCTTGCCGATTTGCCGGTCGCCGATGATTAACTCGCGCTGGCCGCGGCCGATGGGAATCATCGCGTCGATGGACTTGATGCCCGTCTGAATCGGTTCGCGCACCGGCTGGCGATCAATTACGCCGGGCGCCAAACGCTCCAGCGGCAAGCGCTCGCTCGATTGGATCGGTCCTTTATCGTCTATGGGATTGCCGAGCGCGTCCACCACGCGGCCAATCAATCCGTCGCCCACCGGCACGGACATGATTTTATTCGTGCGCTTGACGATGTCCCCTTCCCGGATTTCGGTGTAATCGCCGAGCAGCACCGCGCCCACCTGATCTTCTTCCAGGTTCAACGCAATGCCGTACACGTCGTGCGGGAACTCGATCATCTCGCCGGCCATGCACTTGTCGAGTCCATGGATACGCGCGATTCCGTCGCCCACGGAAATCACCGAGCCGACTTCTTCCACCGCCAGGGTCTGCTTGTAATTTTCAATCTGCTCGCGCAGAATTTTTGTGATCTCGTCCGCTTTGATATTGGCCATTCCTGGCTCCCGTAATCCCGCGCACCTGGCTGCGGTGTTATTCCGATTCCAGCCGCTCGCGCAGCCGGTTCAATTGTTCGCGCACGGATCCGTCGTACACCGTGGACCCCACGCGCACCACCACTCCGCCCAAAAGCGTCTCGTCTTCCGCAAAACTGGCCCCAACTTTCCTTTTGGGGTCGTCGCCTTTGAATACTTCGATCAACCGCTTTCTTTCGCCTTCGTCCAGCTTGCGCGCAGACGTGACTTCGAGCTTCACGATATGCTGCCGCCGGTTCAATTCCACGTTCAAAAGCTGCACGATCTCGCGCAACATGTGCGTGCGGCGATTATCCACGACCAGGCAAATGAAGTTGCGCACGGCATCGTTCAGCTTCATCTTCTCCGCGACTTGATCCACGATCTTGATTTTCACTTCGCGGTCCACCGCCGGACTTTCCAGCGGGTTCCGCAAATCCGCCGAAGAAAAGAATAGATCCACGAATTGCGCGAGGCCTTCCGCGATGTCCGGAGCGCCCTTGCGCTCCATCACCACGTCGGCCAGAGCCGCGGCGTAGCGCTCGGCGACCGCGCTCAATTGACGCTCCTCTTGAGCTCCGTCACGAAGCCGTTAAACAGGAATTCTTCGCCCTCGGGAGTCAACGAGCGCCGCAGCAGAGCTTCGGCGAGCTGGACGGCCAGCTTCGCCCCGAGTATCTTCAACTCCAGACGTCCCTGGCGCTCGGCAGCTTCGATTTCAGCGCGAGCCGCGCGCTCGATGTTTTCGCTTTCGACGCGCCCCATATCGCGCAGGCGCTGCGCTTCAGCCTCGGCATCGCGCTGCCCTACTTCGCGGAGGCGCTTGATCTCATCGTCCAGCCCGGCAAGCTTGGCCTGAATTTCGCGCCGCTGCGCATCGGCCGCTTCGCGCGCGTGGATACCCTCGGCGATCTTGTTTGAAATTTCCTCGGCGTGCTGGCGAAAATACGGCGCGCCCCATTTCCAGATCGCATAACCGATGCCGCCGAAAACGAGCGCAAAATTCAGCCAGCGGAAGACCCATCCGACCGGCGAATCCGCGGGAGAAGGTTCGCCTTCCTGCGCAAATGTTGGCACCGCGGCCAGCAGCAGAAACACTGCCGCACATGCTAGCGCGCGCCAAATCTGCCGGAGTTCACGCGTCATCGGCCCGTGCCTCCAGGCAACGAAATCGGCTTCTCTAAGATGTTGCGCACAATTTCGCCCGCGAGTTCGGGCGTTTGGCGTTCCATTTGCGTGCGCGCCGCAGCCAGCTCGGCTTCGATCTTCTTTTTCGCTTCCGCCACTTCTTTCTGCGCGAGCGAACGCATGGCTTTCAGGTTTTTCGCGCGCTCCTCCAGGATCGCCTGGCGTGCCGCTTCCTGCTCTGCGTAAATTTCCGCGCGCGCTTTGCGCAAGGCTTCGTTGTAATTTTCCAGATCCTGCCGCGCAGCCTCTTCCACCTCCGCCGCTTCGCGCCGCGCGCCTTCGATTTTAGCGTCGCGCTCGGCCATCGCTTTCTGGATGGGCGTAAAAAAAGCCCAGCGCATGAAAAGATAAAAAAGGAAAACGATAATAACGGTAGGCACAGCTTGAAGAAACAATTCGCCGAGCTGGTGGAGGATATCCATCGTCAGGAAAGCGTAGGAATACGTTTGCCCCAGTTGTTCTAGTTTAGCTTAAATCAGGCTTGGCCCCGAACCACGCCCGCGCACACTTCTAGGCTCAAACAAAGACGCCGATTATCGCATCGAGCACCACAATCGTCAACGCTTTGCGCCCCTATTTGCAGCCCTGGAAAGCACTGCGACCGCGCACGGCAAGCCTCGTTTCGAATGCACCAGTCCAGTTTTCGACCACCGGTCATATCTGTCGCGCCGATGGCCCGTGCGGCCGTTCGAATGCCTGCTTATGCTTCACCACAAACCACAATTGAATCGCGATCAGGGGCAGGCTGAACAGCAACCCGGTCCAGATCGGAAATTTCGCCTGCGACGGCGACGCCGGCAAGCCCATCGTTCCCTTCATCAGCGTCTCGGCTTGGTCAAAACGCGCCTGCGCGCCAGGGAGCACCACTGAGATGATCGAATTGAAAATTCCGAAGTTGAAATAATAGATCGCGAGGCTCCGGCCCCAGGGTTCCAGCTTCAACAGGCCGTAAGCCATCATCAACTGCACGCTCATGAAGCCCATAATGATCAGCGACGCCTTCCAGCCCGTGTAGAAGATACCCATAAACATCATGGGCACGTGCATCAGCTGAATCAACGGAAGCACACAGGCTCCCAAGAGCGAAACGTACGAAATGATCGTGATGCTCAGCGGTCTTTTCGGCAATGCGGACACCGCGGCTGCCGCCGGAGCGCCCCAGACGGCTTGGGACGCCGGAGCATCCGGACTGCCGAATTGCTCCTTTACAGGGCGGCTATTGAAGAAGTAAAGCCACCACACGCCTAGCACCGCCAAGATCGCGTATATCATCACCATTCCGACCCGCGCCGTCGCCATCACCTTTTGCGTAAGCTCCGGATTCGTGGCGTCGATCGTCGCGGGCAATGGAACAAAAAGCATCATGAGGATCCCGGGAACCGCGACCACCAGTAGAAATGCGCTGAAGAGCACGATGGAGATGCGGGCCCACGCCCGGAGTCGGAGCAGGTTGATGCCGGTAGCAACGCCCCAAACCGCGAACGCCAGCATGAACAAGATAAGAACGATGCCGAACGATGCGGGAAACGGCAGCGCATTGCCCTTCGCAGCGAGCGCCGCCATGCCCAAAACCAGGAATGCGCTCCAAAGTAGCGTAAGGCCGGAACCGATGAACACCACAATCGCGGAAATCGTCACGCCTGCCGAACGCTTCATCAATCGCCTCGCGCAGCTTTCGCCGAAGTATACAGCAGTGCGCGGGCAAAGGCGGCGAGATCAGTAGCGCCAGCGTGTCGCCGGCTCTTCGCCTTTGAATTTGCGACGGCGGCCTTCAGTGATCGGTGAAGAGGTGGAGCGGGTGTCATCCCAAGCGCAGCGAGGGATCTGTTTTTCGGTGCCTTAGCGGGTTGCAAGAGCGCGAATCAGTACGCGTAAGCCTGAAGAATTATGAAGACAATGACGCCCGTCACCGAAACGTAGAGCCAGATGGGAAATGTGTAGCGCGCAATCCGCTTGTGCATCGGAAAGCGGCCGGTGAGGGAAAAGAAGAATGTGATGAGCACCATCGGCAGCGCTACGATCGAAAGAATAATGTGGCTGGTCAAGATGCTGAGATAGACCGTGCGGATCGTTGGATGACCCAGCGGAAAGCGCGTATCGCCATGCAGCGCGTGGTTCACGATATAACTGACCAGGAAGAGCGACGAGAACGCGAATGCCGTCAACATGCTCGTGCGATGCGCGCGGCGATTCCCAGTCTTGATGAAGTAAAACCCGATGCACAGCGCAATCGCCGCAAGCCCGTTCAGCACAGCATTCAACGCCGGCAAGAATTCGTATTTCCCCGCAAACTGCGCGGGAGCGTGATGCATATACAAAAGCCACAGGAGAAACGAAACTGCCACGGCGCTGATCGCGACAATCGAGCTTAAAGCCGCGCGCGGATTGGTCTGCGTTTGCTGCATCGAGGTGAGTACGATACTACAAGCTCCCACAGGTTTCCAAACCTGGGGAAGTATCCGACCCGTCTTTCTTTGGCAAGCTTTGTTGACAATTTCTAAGGAAATGGCAGCATTTATAACTAACAATGCGAAACCGGTCCGTGAGGAACCACCCTATTCGAAGTTTGGTCGAGCGGCTCAATGGACGGACGTCAATCAACGTATATGAAGCCGCAAAGGCAGTTTGCGAACGGGACGACCCCGCCACACTACGGTCCGTAATCAACACCTTGAAAAAGGGCAAGCGGGTAATGAATAGGGCTGGGGCGGCATATGCATTGCATCTGATGCACGGAAAGGCAGCGGCCTCCGCACTCGAGCAATCCTTGGATAACCAGCAGGAACACCCCAAAGTCAGAGGACAAGCCGCTGAATCGCTCGCTCATAATCATAGAGAGAAATCTCATCACGTGCTCCTTAGCAATCTCATGGACTCATCGAAGGAGGTGCGGTTTTGGTGCGCTTACACACTTGCCGAGATGGGTGAATCCGAAGCGCTGATTCCGTTGAGGGACCTTGTTAAGAGGGACCACCGAATCGTAAGGGGATTCTGGTCGGTGAGCAGGGAAGCGAGGGCCTCGATTCGCAGAATCCGCGAAGAAATGAGTCACAGGAACGGACGTCGGAAACGGTGCCTATTCTGCCCACGCGCGCCGAAGAAACGCTCCCAAGCTTCGTAGCAGCCTGCAAGCGCGGCAACCAAGGACTTGCCCCTTATTATCCGCCCGCGCTGACTGGCGGAGCATGGCGCTAATTCGATACAATCGCGGTTTGGCGTCGCGCTGACATTCTTGCTGTACCTTCCCGCGGCCCATGTTCAAGGAGACTTTCGATGCTGTCATTCCCCGGGGTGGACTACCTCGAGTTCGATTCCGTCCTGAGCGACGAAGAGAAGCTCGCGCGCAATACCGCGCGCCAATTCGTGGACGCGGAAATCATGCCGATCATCGAGGAATATAACCGCGAAGGAAAATTCCCCACGCAGCTCGTCCCGCAGATGGCCGAGCTCGGCCTTTTCGGCGCGAATCTGAAGGGTTACGGCTGCGCGGGCATGTCCAACGTGGAATACGGCCTGGTGACGCAGGAGCTCGAGCGCGGCGATTCCGGCCTGCGCAGCTTCGTCTCCGTGCAATCGGCGCTGGTGATGTACCCCATCCACGCCTTCGGCTCCGACGCGCAAAAAGACAAATGGCTGCCGCTGCTGCAGCAAGGCAAAGCGATCGGTTGCTTCGGACTCACCGAGCCGCAATTCGGCTCGAACCCGGGCGGAATGCTCACCCGCGCCGTGAAAAAAGGCGACAGCTACATTTTGAACGGCGAAAAAATGTGGATCACCAGCGGCTCGCTCGCGGACGTCGCGGTGATTTGGGCGAAATGCGAAGACGACGTGATTCGCGGCTTCCTGGTGGAAAAAGGCACGCCCGGATACAAAGCCTGGGACGTGCATGGAAAATATTCGCTGCGCGCGTCGGTCACGTCGGGCCTGGCGATGACCGACTGCAAAATCCCCGCGACGAATTTGCTGCCTGGCGTGGAAGGGCTAAAAGGCCCGCTCTCGTGCCTGAATCAAGCCCGCTACGGCATCGGATGGGGCGGCATTGGCGCGGCCATGGCGTGCTACGATACGGCGCTGCGTTACGCCAAAGAGCGCAAGCAATTCGATAACAAGCCCATCGCCTCGCACCAACTGGTGCAGGAAAAGCTGGTATGGATGATCACCGAAATCACCAAAGCGCAGTTCCTCGCGCTGCAAGTGGGGCGACTGAAAGATCAAGGCCGCGCGCACCCCTCGCACATTTCGATGCTGAAAATGAATAACGTGTGGATGGCGCGCGAAACCGCCAGCAAAGCGCGCGAAATCTTGGGTGCCAACGGCATCGTGGACGATTACTGCGTGATGCGTCATATGAACAACCTCGAATCCGTCTTCACCTACGAAGGCACGCACGACATCCACAAATTGATCATCGGTGAACGCATCACCGGAATCGCGGCGTTCTCATGAACCGCCCGCGCCCCGCTCGGTTGCGCGCCGTTTTCGGAGCCGCGATTGCGCTCGCTGCCATCATTAGCGGCGCCGCGTCAATTCGCGTGCGCGCCGCGGAACCTGCTGCTACGAAACCGAAAGTGCGCGCGATAACCGCGTTCGTCCGGCTCGATCGCACCACGTATCAGGCACAGATTCAAGACGCGCTCCAATTCCTGCGCACCGCCAAAGCTGCCATCGAAAAATCCGGTTATGAAGTGGAAACGCTGCGCATTACCACCCAGCCTTTTCCCGAGTACACACGCGGCCTTTCCGATGACCAAGTCCTTGCGTTTTTCCACGATTATGATGCGCTGGCGGCGAAGGAAGGCTTCGACGCCGCCATCGGCCCAGCCATGTCAAAGGATACGGACGATCCGCACGAAGCAGAGCTGCTTGGCAAAGTCATCGCTCAATCAAAGATCCTGGAAGGGTCGGTTTCTATCGCGGGCGAAGACGGGATCCACTGGCGCGCGATTCACGCGGCGGCAGGCGTCATCAAATATCTGGAAGCGAACACGCCGCACAGCCAGGGAAATTTCGATTTCACGGCCGCGGCCTGGGTGCCTTCCGGCACTCCTTTTTATCCCGCCTCTTATTACACCGGAGAAGGAAAGCAATTCGCAATCGGCCTGGAATCCGCCAACGTCGTCAGCGAAGCGCTGGCTTCGACGAAATCTCCCAACGAAGCAGAAGCACGGTTGAAAAATATTCTCGGCGCGCACGCTTCAAACATCGAAAAAACCGCGATGGCGATCAGCGCGACGAGCAGTTGGAGATATGGCGGCATTGACCTCTCGCCGGCGCCCATGAAGGACGTCTCCATCGGCCGCGCGATTGAAAATTTTCTCGGCGCGCCGGTCGGCTCCAGCGGCACGCTCAGCACGGCGGCGCTCATCACGCGCGCTCTGAAAGCGATTCCTGTGAAACAAGCCGGCTATTCCGGCCTTATGCTTCCGGTCCTCGAAGACACGGTACTCGCCAAGCGCTGGAGCGAGGGCCGCCTCTCAATTGACGACATGCTCGCCTATTCCGCCGTCTGCGGCACCGGCCTCGACACGATTCCGATGCCCGGCGACGTAACGCAAAAACAGCTCGAAGCAATCCTCGGCGACGTAGCCAGCCTCTCAGTGAAGTGGCACAAGCCGCTCTCCGCCAGACTGCAGCCGGTAGCAGGGAAAAAGCCCGGCGACATGACCGAATTCGACGACCCCTACATGGTCAACGCCAAAATTCAACTGCTGCCGTAATTACCAGCGCACGCCGAGGCAGTTGCATTTGTAGCGGCGCACTTCAGTGCGCCATCGGTTTTGCGCCACCAACCGATGGCGGGCTGAATACTTATGAAAAAACGAACCGGGTGTCATCCCGAGCGCAGCGAGGGATCTGCTTTTCGCTGAAACCGTAAGAAAAAAGCAGATTCCTTGGGCAAAACTCGCTCTCGGAATGACAGTTCCGCGCGGTTTTCGCAACCTGCCAGGTTCGCCACCAGAAATTCAAGGTTCTCGCCACGGCAAATAACGCCTTGATTCCCTTTCGCCTATTTGGATTATGATAGGCCGCCCGGAAGGACCGTCCCAGCCACCGGAACTCATTCACCTTACAGGAGCGGCAATGGAGAAGGAACTCAGCCTCGAATTCTTGCGCACGGTGGAAACGGCCGCGATCGCATCCGCGCGCACGATGGGCCAGGGAGATCGCGCCGGCTCCGACCAAGCCGCGGTCGAAGCGATGCGCTCGGAAATGGACCGCGTCGGCATGGACGGCACCATCGTGATCGGCGAAGGCGAGCGCGACGAAGCGCCCATGCTCTTCATCGGCGAAAAAGTGGGCGCGGCGGTGCGCGACAAAGACCGCACGTATCCGCAAGTGGACATCGCCGTAGATCCTCTCGAAGGCACCAATCTTTGCGCTACCGGCGAACCCGGTGCCGTCGTAGTGCTCGCCGCCAGCGAACATGGCGGCCTTCTCCACGCTCCCGACCTCTACATGGAAAAACTCATCGTGGGTCCGCCCGCGAAAGGCGCAATTGATCTCGATGCGCCGGTGAAGGACAACCTGCGCGCCATCGCGCGCCGCTACGACCGCGATGTGGAAGATCTCGTGATCGTCGTTCTCGATCGGCCGCGCCATGAAAAGCTCATCGCCGACATACGCGCTGCCGGCGCCCGCATCCGGCTCATATCCGACGGCGATCTGTCCGCCGGCATCAATGCCGCCGTCCGCGGCACATCGGTTCACGCTGTGATGGGAACAGGCGGCGCGCCCGAAGGCGTGCTCACCGCCGCCGCGCTGCGCTGCCTTAATGGCCAGATTCTGGCGCGCCTGGTCATTTCCAAGCCCGAGCATCAGGAGCGCGCCGCGCAAATGGGCATCAAGGACCCGAAACGCATCTACGAAACTGTGGACCTCGCACCCGGCAAGAAAATCATCTTTGCGTGCACCGGCGTCACCGGAGGCGGGCTGCTGCGCGGCGTAAATTTCTTCCGCGACGGAACGCGCACGCATTCCCTGATCATGACGCTTCAGGAAGGCGAAGTGCGCTTCATTGACTCGGTGCACCTCGACCGCCATCCAGGCGTCGAAGTCCGCTTCAGCTGAGCCGCTCGCGGAAGCACGGCGAGCGGAAACATTTCGCGGGCATTTTGCGTAGTATGATTCGGCAGCGATTTAGAGGGTGAATTATGTCTAGCGCATCCGGACGGCCTCCTGCAGCGATTCCTCCCAAGCGCCGCGATAGCAGCACAGCGGTGTGGTGGATTCTGGGCATCGTGGCCGGAGGGATTGTCGTGATGGTCGTCTTCGGCCTGGCCTTGGCCGGAATGCTGATTCACAACCTGCACGTGCGCAATCAGGGTCAAAATGTCGAGATTCAAACGCCGGTTGGCGGAATCAAGGTGGGCCATGAAGCCACCGTCAACCTTCCGGTTTATCCGGGTTCAACGTCCGCCTCGAGCCACGACAACGCCAACGTAGAACTTTCTGCAGGCGATGAAGGATTCGCGCTCGCCGTCGAAAATTATCAAACCACGGACGACCTCGACAAGGTCAGCGCCTGGTACGCGCAAAGGCTAGGCCCGAGTTTCCGCCGTGAGAAGAAAGGCTCGCACACCAAAATCAAGGGCATGGATGCAAACAGCGACGCGGACGTTGCGTTCGTCGATGATCGCGGTGACGGCGCGCGCGTCGTGGCGCTCACGAACAAGGACAACTGCGTGGAAATCGCCCTGGTGCGCGTCGGCAAGAAAGAAACGCAGTAAGCGGGCGCCACGACCTCGCCAGCCACGTTTCGCCATCACCCTATAGGAAGCTCAAGCAAAGGAATCCATCGCATCCCAGTCCAGGACCAGGCCGCGACGAAATAATTGGAATTTGTTCCGAGGATTTCCCAGCAGGTGTGCAGCAAGTTTCGCGCGCCGCGTCGGTTCAACCGAGGTTCGACGCATCGTGAGTCAAGCCCGGCAATCCGCCAGCGTACTTCGCGGGCTTGCCGGGCCAACCCCAATTTCGCCCTGATTCGGTTTTGCCGCGCCGGTAATTTCTGCGGCTGCTAGCGGTGGAGCGCCACCGCTGCGTGGCCCGTGGCCTGTTGTCGGCGGGGCATGTGGTGCGGCAGCCGGTCAGCCACTTGCGGCGGCGTCATAGGGCGCACGGTGTGACTCGTGCTCACATGCTCGCTGATCGCCTGCAAGCGCTTCAGAATGCCTTGCCACTGTGTCCAATCGAGTTGCCGCAGGTACGGGCGAAGTCCCTGGATGAAAGGATCTTCGAGCACCGTCTCGCCGTTTGTTTCCGGCACGAAGAAGCGGTTCAGGCCAACGCCCAGCGCTTCGGCGATCTTTTCCAGCGTGCCGAGGCTTGGCGTCATCTGTCCGCTCTCGATGCGGGACAAATACGAACGAGAAACGCGCGAGCGTGCCTGCAACTGGCTCTGCGTCATGCCGCGTGACTCGCGCAGCTGCCTGATGCGCTGGCCGATGTTCTCCACAGTTTCGCGGTTCGGCCAGTTCTCAAACAGTTGGCGATCGTCCCCCGGCAAGTCCTGGGCTGACGGCGTCGGAATGACGAACGTCACCTTCGGGGGCAGCATGCGCAAGCACCGGCGACAGTTGTCCGTGCGTGTCCGGTACTGCACTAATCCACATACCTGACAGCGAAGTACTTCGCGTTCAGTTTCCATGCTCACTTCTATTGCTTCTTTGTCCGCCACCGGGTCTCCTCGCAGACTATTCCGGCGATGCGAAGGGGAGGAACGTCACAACAGGGGGAAGGCAGAAACGGCGCGCAGCGATTCTCCACAGGGTGCCATTTCTTGTCAAGCCCTTTTTCGCCCTCAAGCTGTACGGATTCTACCCTCTTCGCAGCGCGTGCCACAATTGAATGCGGTTGTGGTCCCCCAATTCCGAAAAACGTGCTACGAATTTTCTTCGCCTTCGACGTTTCGTGTCCGATGACGCTCTGAGCACATTGCCGTCCTGCGTCACCGATTGACGATTTACGCTTGCAATTTTGTTGCCCACAATCCAACGCCTATTCGGGTCGGGACCTGCCGCTTTGCCCTCGCTTTGCGCTAAATACCACTCCGCAAAGTGATTGTGTTCAATCAATGACGAGAAGAAACACCGAATTGATCGCGGGACCGGCACTGACGTCACGCGCCTCGTCTCAAAATTAAACGTCTCACAGACTCGGCGATTCCTACATTGAGACGTTTGGGCCTGAATCCCGCCGCAGTCTGCAGAATCTGCCGCCTCGCGCGTTTCCGCATAGGGGCTTCTCGTCGGCGTCCCCGTTACTCTGCCCATCATTGGGCGGATCGCCTGTAATTCTCAGCAATTACGTCCTTATCGGCCGCCGGCCCATGCCTCTTCATTCGCGCCGGCCCTCGGTTTCGGCCGGGAGCGGCGCCTCTAGGGGGGAACGCGGCCTCGCCTGCCCGTTTGCGCTACGGGCGGTCTCTGGCGCGCCCAGACCTCTATCGGCAGACTTCCACTCTGCGATAAACTGGGATTCAGGAGAAAAAATGCCAAATCGCGAGGAATCCTGGAATTTGCTGTGCGAATACACGCAAAGTGAGAGTTTGCGCAAACACGCGCTCGCCGTAGAAGCTTGCGTACGCGCCTATGCCCGCAAGCTCAGTTCCGACGAGGAGCTGTGGGGCAATACCGCGCTGCTCCACGATTTCGATTACGAGCGCTGGCCCAACGACGCGCATCACCCGACGGAAGAACATCCTTACGAAGGCTCAAAGATTCTGCGCGAGCGGGGTTACTCCGAAGAGATGATCCACGCAATCCTGGGCCACGCCGATTATTGCAACGTCGCGCGCGTTTCGCCCCTCGATAAAGTGCTTTTTGCTTGCGATGAGCTGGCCGGCTTCCTGACCGCCTGCGCCTTGATCAAACCCAGCAAGAGCATCCATGAAGTGGAAGCTGCATCCGTGAAGAAAAAATTGAAGGACAAAGCGTTCGCGCGCGGTGTGAATCGCGACGACGTCTACAAAGGCGCCGAAGAACTTAGCATCCCACTCGAAGAGCACATTAACTTCTGCATCGCAGCTTTGCGCTCGATCGCTCCAGCACTCGGCCTCAATGGCGCAAACGCCGTCGCGGCGCCCGCGTCCTGAGCGCACCAGCCCGGAACGAGCGCAATCGGTACGCGTGTGTGATTACCCGCGCAGTTTCCTCTGCGTCCTCTGCGCGCCTTCCTCTGCGCACTCTGCGTTAAAATCTTTACTCTCGAAACCAAGCACCAAGTAGATCGAATCGCGACTCACCTTGCTTCGCGCGCGCTGACCACCCGTTCGATCCGAAACGTATAGCATCCAGCCGTTGTGCTGCGCACGTGAATGTAGTCCACGTCTCCACGCGCGAGGATTTTCTCAACGCCGGCGTCCACATTCTCGTCTTGAACATATTCTGTAGCCACCAAGTGCCGGCCGCGTCCATAGCCGTTCAACGTCCGCGGACTGCTGCGCAGCATCGCCGGGAATCCTCCATCTTCGGGATAGCGTTCGCACGCATCCGCGTGGATATAAACCGGCCCGGGCAACGGCAGCGACTCGGTGCCTTCGAACGCATCCAGAGTGAACAGCGTCGCCTTCTCCTCTCCCGCCACAATGATCTTCAAGCAATGCCGGCACGGCGCGCCTTCGCCGGCAATTTCCGTGTGCGCCGGATGGCCGTAATGCGGGTCCTTCCCCGTGCGGCGCACTGCCTGCGCAATTTCCGTCGGTATCGCCATCACCCTTATCGGAATCATATTTAGCTCCTCGTCGACAAATAAAGCGGCGCTTCTCTGCCCACATAATTTGAACGAGCCCGTCCCGCGAAACTATCCGGTTCTAGCGCTCAATTTATTGGCAGCAGCGCGCGCGGAGGTCGCGCGAGGCGAGGCCGACGGGATGCTTTCGAAGACGGAAGCGAATGCCGCAGGCGCTCAAAGTGAGGCCTGCTTCCAGCTTATCATCTTGGCAAAAAAACTCGCGCGACTGTCATTCCGAGGGCGATTTTCGCCCGAGGAATCTGCTTTTTCTCTTACGGCTCAGCGAGAAGCGGATTCCTCGCTTCGCTCCGAGTGACAGCAGCCTACCTGTTTCCGCAAACTGTGGAGCCGCGGCCGCTGCAAAAAATCTAACGCACCGCGACCGCCGGGATGCTGTTCCGCCTGGCCAGGTCCTGCAGATCGCCAATCTGCGATTCGATCTGCGCGATCTGACTCTGCAGGATTTCCACCGTCGCGTAGGGAGTCAATCCCGGCGCGTTCTTATCCAGTGGAATCGCGTCCGAGATGCCATCGCCGGTTTGCTGAATTTGTTGGATTTCGCGAATCTGCTCCTGGTCCGCATCAATCCGCGCCTGCAGCGTGTCTCGCTGCTGCGCATACCAGCGCGGATCGAGTTCCTTGACGTATGGCTGCCTTGACGCGGCCGTCACAACGCCGGATGTACTCGCGAAACTCGCTTCAGAATTCGCGCTCGCGCTGAAAATCGAAATCGGCGCCATTTCTCGCAGCATTGGAATGTCGTCGTTGGTCCAAATTTTCTGCGCCGCCGTATCTGCGCCCCGCACGGCGCGCGCTGTGGCAGCCGGCTTCGCCGGTGGGGGCACCAGAAAACTTATCGCAACCAAGATCAATGGAGGAAAGGCCATGTTTCGCTCCCAAGCCGCAGAAGTTTGCGGAAAGGATACTGCAACTCACCGAGCGCTGGAATACATTCTTCACCCGACGCGCGCCCCTTGCGTTTCGCAATCGCGGTTGTGCTAGAATCTGGAAAAATCACGCAGCGCGGGGCGTGTAATGGAACGAGCGGGAAATTTTCTTGGCGGTATGCTGCGCCAAATCAAGAGGCCTGAAGCGGTCGTGGCGTGGCTTTCCAGTGTTTGGCCCAGCATCGTCGGTAAAACTCTCGCCGCACACACTCGCCCGATTCGTTGCCAAGCGGGCCGCCTGGAAGTCGCCGCCGATAATAAAGCGTGGCAAAAGCAGCTCGAGCAGATGAAGCCTGAATTCTGCGCGCAGGTGAACAAAGCCTGGGGCAGCACCCTGATCCGTGAAGTGAAATTCGCGGCATCCAAACCCGGCCCGCGCAAGCTCCCGCGCGAAATAGACAACGAGCACACCCCGTTCATCCGCCGCCGCAAATCGTGAAGTGCTGCCTGCGTTTCTCCGTGACCTCAATGGGCTTCTCTGTGAACTCTGTGTTTCCGCTGTAGCATTCTTGATCGCGCGAGATTTCACCGCCGGGTAGATTTGCGCTCCGTATCTTCTGTACTAAGATGGAGTGATGAAATTTCTGTATTGCCCATTTCTGGCCCGCGTCGTCAGCTACGCCTCGCGGAGGCACGATGAAAATTAGCCGCGAAGACGTGCTGCGCGTTGCCGAGCTCGCCCACTTGGACCTATCGCCGGAGGAAGTCGATCTCTACGGCGGCCAACTCGACGAAATCCTTTCGTACATCGGAAAGCTCCAAGAACTGGACGTCACCAACGTCGAGCCCATGACCCAAGCGGTGCCCCGCGCTTTGGTGCCGGAGCAACAAGGCGAACTTGCCAACGACGGATCGCCATCTGCAGTTGCTGCCTCGAACGATCCGAACCTCCGCGACGACATACTGCTGCCCTGCACGATCGGCGCGGACGTGCTAGCCCACGCTCCGGACGCCGCCAAGCCCTTCTTCCGTGTTCCGAAAGTGATCGAACGATGACAACCGCTGTCCCATGGACGATCACCGGTGTCCGCGAAGCGCTCCAAGCGAAGAAGATATCGGCGCGCGAGCTGACCGAGGACTTCTACGCCCGGATTGATAGCCGTAACCCGGAATTAAACGCGTTCCTCACCCTCTGTCCGGAGCGCGCCTACGCACAAGCTGACCGCGTAGATGCCGGTATCAGCCAAGGGGCCACCGTACCGGCCCTCGCCGGCGTCCCTGTGGCCATTAAGGACGTCCTCAGCACCCGCGGCGTGCGAACCACCTGCGGCTCGCGGATTCTCGAGAATTACGTGCCCGCCTATGACGCCACCGCCATCGAGCGCCTCGAGGCAGCAGGTGCGGTAATCCTAGGCAAGACCAACTGTGACGAGTTTGCCATGGGCAGCTCGAACGAAAACTCAGCATACGGTTCCGTACGGAACCCAATCGCAACCGACCGTGTCCCCGGCGGTTCGAGCGGTGGCTCGGCAGCAGCAGTCGCGGCAGGGCTGGCGGTGGTGGCATTAGGGACGGATACTGGCGGTTCGATCCGCCAACCGGGCGCTTACTGTGGTATTCCTGCCACAATGCCTACATACGGTCGCGTATCGCGCTATGGTCTGATAGCCTTCGCCTCATCGCTCGACCGCATCGGCCCATTTACTACGAACCTCGCTGATGCAGCGGCAGTTATGTCCGTCCTCGCCGGCCACGACCCCAACGATTCCACCGCCGCCGCCGTGCCAGTCCCCAATTATGCCTCGGAAATCGAGCGGCCCGTACAGGGACTAAGGATCGGCGTTCCTGAGGACTACTTTGGCGAGGGCATTGACCCCGAAGTGAAAGCCAAGGTCGAAGCAGGGATAGCGTTGCTCGAAAAGCTTGGCTGCAAGCGCGTGTCGCTGAAAATGCCGCACACCTCTTACGCGATTGCCACCTATTACATCGTCGCCACCGCGGAAGCCAGCTCCAATCTCGCCCGGTATGATGGCGTGCGTTACGGGCTGCGCGTGCCCGGCGCGACCCTGATGGATATGTACCGCAAGACCCGCGAACGGGGCTTTGGTCCGGAAGTGAAGCGCCGAATCATGCTCGGCACCTACGCGCTATCTTCGGGATATTACGACGCCTACTATCTGCGGGCCCAGAAGGTCCGTGCTCTGATCGCGCGGGATTTCGCCGAGGCATTCGAAAAGGCGGACGCAATCATCACGCCGACCTCGCCCACGCCCGCATTCAAGCTAGGAGAGAAAACAGCGGATCCCCTTCAGATGTATCTAGCTGACATATATACAGTTACGGGATCGCTGGCGGGCGTGCCGGGAATCTCGGTTCCATGCGGCAAGACTAAGGCCGGTCTTCCCATCGGCATGCAAATCTTCGGACCACATTTCGGGGAGGCACGCATGCTACAACTCGCGCGCGCCTTCGAGAGAGCCGGCGGGTTCACGATCTGATTTCTTCACTGAGCCGCATTCATAATTGAACTTCTCGCGGTCCGCTTCCTCCAACGGCTCAAACTGTCGCGACGGAAATTCGTAACTCGCGCTTGGCCAAATCGCGTTTTCTTCGGCGACAAATCCGCGGGATTTTTTCGCTCCGCAAACAGTTCTCTGATTTGCTCCACGATTCGTGGCGCGTGCCGCGCATCTTATGTAGCTCGTGCGCCGTGCGAGATTCGCTGCCAATATTTGCGCAGTCGCGAAAATTTGCGCACGTCGCGATTTTACGCGCGCCGCAATCCTGCTGTGAACCTGTAGAAATATTCCACCTTTAGACTATTCTTTCCTATTTTTGGCAAGCTAGTGAAATCGAAGGGTTCGGAGGAACTTCGCCCGTGCTGCTTCAAGTTCTAGAACGCACGCGAGTTCCAACAAAGTTACGAAAATAGGGTTTTAGCGGTATAGAACGGTCGGCCTATTGCATGCGACTCTGGCAGCGTTTAATTTGGCATCAGCATCTCACAACGTGAGGCCCAGCCATGGTGCGCATTAAGCTGAGTCAGAAGATCTTTACCGAAGACGAGGTGGTCACCCTCACCGGCATTTGCGCGGACCATCTGCGCGGCCTCGCGCGCAATAAGCACCTTGGCACCATCGTCCACGCGGCCGAAGTTGCCGGAGCCGAAGCCGAAAAGTGGCTTTTTTCTCATACCGATCTGATGATTCTCACGGTGCTGCAGCCGCGCTGCGATCACTACGCGAACGCCGAAACTCTGAGCTAGTTTCCGTGCTGTAGCATCCCTCCGGATGTAAAGCGCCTTTGCGTTTTTCCCGCCCCGCCGCTTGTGCCCCGCGCCGTCCCAGACTATCCTGAATCCGCTCAACCCTACGCGACGCTTTCGCATCCTAATTCAGATGCAGCGCCGAAAGTGATGCCTGTCCATCAAAAATTCGAATTGTGTGCGGCACGCACTCGCCCGCTTCTCCCATTTTCACTGGCAATACTTGCGGCACTCGCGCTCGGCAACGCCTCCTTCGCGCAAAGCAGCGGCAGCCCGGTTGCGCCTTCCGCTGCGTCTCAGAAGCCGGCCGCACCTTCGCAACCCGCCAACGAAAACGACGACGGCCTGCCGCGCGGCAAGAAATTAATGCTCAAAGACGGCAGCTTTCAACTCGTCAGGGAATACCAGGTAGATGGCGACCGCGTGCGCTACTACAGCATTGACCAGCGTGACTGGGAAGAAATCCCCGCCGCGCTGGTGGATTGGGATGCCACAAAAAAAGTAGAGGGGGAAGACGCGCAGCGCAACGCCACGATCATCGCCAAAGTGCACGCTCTCGATGTAGCCCACCACGCCAGCGTCATGGATATTGACGCCAGCATCGAGGTGGCACCGAACGTCTTCCTGCCTCCGGGTGAAGGAGTATTCGAATACGACGGCAAATCCGTGCGACAGATCTCACAGGCCGAAGCGGACATCAAATTCAGCAAGTCGCAGATGCTCAAGCAAGTGCTGATACCAGTCCCGATCGTCCCCTCGCGCCACACGGTTTCGCTGAAAGGCACGCACGCGAAATTTCGTATCAAGTCCGGCCAGATCGAATTTTACATGCGCACCGCCGACGGCCGCGAACCCAACCTCGACCTGCTACGTGCCAAGGTTCACAACGACAAGCGCGACCTTGAAAACCTCGATCAATTGTTCCACGAAGAAGCCGCGACCGGCAGAATCGCCTTGCCGATCCAGCGCTGGGAAATTGCGCAGGGAGTTTACCGCTTCACGTTGGGCCAGGACCTCGAACCCGGCGAGTATGCGATCGCGGAGGTCGTGAAGGGCGGCGAAACCAGTCTTTACTTCTGGGATTTTGGCGTGGACCCGGCGTCCGGCTCATCCGCGAAGCAATCAAAATAAGCGGCGGGGCATACCTATGTCGCTTTGCCCGGTTGCGGTTCCAGCAGCTCCGTCAGCAGCGCTGCCAGTCCCGACATGTGGAAAGGTTTCTGCAGCACCGCAGCGCCCTTTTCGCCGAAGCTTGCCATGGTGCTAGGATCCAGCAACGCGCCGGACATGAATACAAATTTCGGCGCGGCGCCGCCCGTAGCACTGGCCTGCATCCGTTCGAAAAATTGCTCGCCGTTGAGGCCCGGAAGATTGAAATCGCACAGCACGAAATCATACGTGTGCGTCGCGAGATGCGGCAGCGCTTCTTCCGAACTGGACGCGCCCTCCACCTTCATGCCCCGCGCCGAAAGGCCTTCCTGCACAATTTCGCGGATGCTTTCTTCGTCGTCCACCACGTAGACGGAACGTCCCTGCAGCACGGTCGCGGCCGCTACGCGCGGCGCATTGGCCTGCGCCTTGGGCGCCTCGGGCGGGGTCGCGCTGTCTCCTTTTGCCGCCGGCAGAATCACGCGAAATTCCGCGCCGGCCTCCGGCGTTGATTGCACTTCCATCGTCCCGCCATGTTCCTTCACGATGGCCTGGCAAATCGTCAATCCCAGTCCAGTACCGCCTCCGGGACGTTTCGTGGTGAAGAACGGATCGAAGATCTTCGCCAGATTTTCCGGCGAGATTCCCGGGCCGTCGTCCGCAAATACGAATGCGATTTTTCCATCGGCGGCTTCCACAGCGATACGCAAGGTGCCGTGATCCCGTCGGCTCGAAATGGCCTGTTCCGCGTTGACGATCAGATTCACGAACACCTGCTGCAGCAGCCTGGGATCGGCCTCCACGGCCGGCAGGCCCTCCGGCGCTTCCAGCTGAATCGCCACATTTTTCTGCCGCAGCGACGCTTGCTGCTGGTCAATCACCTGCTTGATCACCTGTTCGGGGCGGAGTTTTTTGCTCGCCAGCGCCGACGGCCGCGAAAATGCCAGCAGGTTCTGCACGATTCCAGCGGCGCGCCGCGCCTGCTTCAGCACAATTTCTACTTGCCGCCGCGTCGCGTCATCAGCGGCGCGTTCGCGCATCAGGTCGCTGATGCCCAGAATGGCCGTCAATGGATTATTCAGTTCGTGCGCCACGCCCGCCATCATTTCTCCCATGGCGGCGAGCTTTTCCTTCTGCAGTTGCTGCTTTTCCGCTGCGCGGGCCTCGGTGACGTCGCGAGCCGACGCGACCACGCCATTGATTTTTCCAGACGCGTCGAATAAGGGGCTCGCGCTGGCCCGTAGCATTCGCCACGTTCCGTCGGCATGCTTCGTGCGGTATTCCAATTGTGCATGGGCCAACTCGCCGTTCGCGAGCTTACCAAATGCGCCGGTGAGTTCGGCGGCGTCATCCCTGTGAACTTGCGCCCACAACACCTTTCCGATGACATCGGACGCCGCACGTCCCAGCACGTCCTCGATTCGCGGGCTGACGAACGTCAGCCGCCCATCCAGGTCCATCACGGCGATCACTTCCGGAAAGCTGGCCACCAGGCGCCGCACAAATTCCTGCTCCTGGTGCAGACGCGCCTCGATCTCGATGCGCTCAGTGATGTCCACCAGCGTGCCCTGCATGCGGATCGTGCGGCCAAACGTGTCGCGCACTCCAAATCCGGAAGCCAGGCAGTGTAGATGTGTTCCGTCCTTGCGCCGGTAAATCACGTCCACATCCTGTACCGCGCCGTGTTCCACCACCTGGCGCACCAGCGTGTCCCGCTGCGAGGGATCGGCGTATAGCTCGCGGAAATTCAGTTTCCGCAATTCCTCTTTGTTGTCGTATCCCAACATGCGCAGCAGCGCGGGATTGGCATCCAGCAATTTTCCTTCCGGCGTGGTAAAGAAAATTCCTTCGCGCAAGGATTCGAAAAGCTCCGTGAACCGGATCTCCGATTCGTGCTGCGAAGTCACATCGCGCACCCAGCCGCTCACCGAGGGAGCTTGATCCTCTTCGCGCAAAGCCTGCAGCCAGCAATCGTAAAAGCGTTTTTGCGTGTCGTTCTTCAGCCGGACCGCGATTCGTCCGGCCCAGTGCCCACGTTCCAGAAATCCATCCACATGTTGCGTTGCATCCGCGAGACAAGGCTCCGCCACAAATTCATCCAGCCGGTGTCCGATCAGCTCCTGGAAGCACACACCCACAATCTCCGAAAGTCGGCGATTGGCCACGCGGAGCTCCCCGTCCAGGGAAACCGTAAAAACAGCGTGATCCAGGCTGTCAATGAGTTCCCGGTAATTCAGCTGCGAGCGGGAAATCACTTCCACCAGTTTTTTGAACTGGGCTTCCGTTGGCGAAACCCAAGTTTCTGGCTCAGCCGATTTTTCCGTGGAGCGGTTAGTCATGGAGATACCTAAAAGCGTTCGCCGGGCAGGTGCCGGGCCGGGAGTGCGCTAGTTCCATTTTACCGACAGCTGGCATCGCCGGGAAAAAGAAAGCAGGAAGGTATGCCAAGTTGCTCAATAGCCGTCGGCAGTTTGGCAGGCGCGCGTCGGGAGCGCGCAACCGCCTCCGAACAACGCGAGAGATTCGCACCTGCGAGAATCTCGCAAGCGCACAAAAAAAGGGCGCCGCGAAAAATCACGGCGCCCAGTAAGCGTTACGTTGTCAGCGATGCGGTCTAGCTCTCGGCCACCGCGTCGGTATCCTTGCGCAGGAAGTCCAGCGCCGCTGCTTCTTCCGGCGTAAGTTCCGGCTCCATGGATTCCGGCTCTTCCTTCGGAATCTCGGTGAGAAGCTGGATGTTGCGGTAGCGCTCCAGACCGGTTCCGGCGGGAATCAACCGTCCCATGATGACGTTTTCCTTCAGGCCGCGCAGGTAATCCACCTTTCCGGAAATCGCCGCTTCGGTAAGGACACGCGTCGTCTCCTGGAAGCTGGCCGCGGAGATGAACGAATCCGTCGAGAGCGATGCCTTGGTGATGCCGAGGAGCAAAGGACGGCCCGTTGCCGGACGTCCTCCGTCGCGGATGACGCGATCGTTCTCCTCGCGGAAGCGGAACTTGTCCACTTGTTCCTCGAGCAAGAACGTCGTATCGCCCACGTCCTCCACCTTCACCCAGCGCATCATCTGCCGCACGATCGCTTCGATGTGCTTGTCGTTGATGTTCACGCCCTGCAACCGGTAAACCTCTTGAATCGAGTTCACCAGGTACGCTTGCGTGTACTTTTCGCCGAGGACGGCCAGGATGTCGTGCGGGTTCAGCGGACCGTCAATCAGCGGTTCGCCGGCAGCAACGTGCTCGCCTTCCTGCACGTTGATGTGCACTCCGCGCGAGATCGAATATTCCTTGATCGTCTGCGCGGCTCCCTTGCCGTCTTCGCTTTCCACGTAAATCTTCCGCTGGCCCTTGACGATTTCGCCGTATTTCACCACGCCGTCAATTTCGCTGATGACCGCGGGATCCTTCGGCTTGCGGGTTTCGAAGAGCTCCACCACGCGCGGCAGACCGCCCGTGATGTCCTTGGTCTTCGTGGTCTCGCGCGGAATCTTCGCGAGCACGTCGCCCGGTTGCACTTCGTCTCCGTCCACCACCATCAAGTGCGCGCGTGACGGCATCAAGTATTTCTTGACGCGCCCCTGCGCTCCGCGAATCAGGATCGTGGGCTGGTGCTTTTCATCGCCCGGCGGCAGCGTTACCACCAGCTGCGACAACCCGGTGACTTCGTCCACCTGCTCTTCGATCGTGACTCCCGCCTGCAGGTCCTTGAACTGCACGGTGCCCGCCGTCTCGGTGAGAATCGAGAACGTGTACGGATCCCACTCGACCATCGTCTGGCCCAGCGTTACCGGTTGTCCGTCCTCCACCTTCAAGCGCGCGCCGTACACCACGTGATGGCGTTCTTTTTCGCGGCCCTTCTCGTCCACCACCGCGATCAAGCCGGAGCGATTCATCGAAACGATCTGCTTGCCGCGGCCCTCGACCACCTTCAAGTCAATGAACTTCACGAAGCCGTTGTTGCGCGCTTCGACCTTGGACTGTTCGGTGACGCGAGTGGCCGTGCCGCCGATGTGGAACGTACGCATGGTCAACTGCGTGCCCGGCTCGCCGATGGACTGCGCCGCGATCACGCCGATAGCCTCGCCCATTTCCACGAACCGGCCGGTGGCCAGGTTGCGGCCGTAGCAACGCCCGCAAACTCCGCGCCGCGATTCGCAGGTCAACACCGAGCGGATTTTCACGCGCTCGATGCCGGCCGCTTGAATCGAATTGGCCAGCTCTTCGGTGATTTCCTGGTTGATCTCGACGATCACATTGCCTTCGTAATCCTTGATCTTCTCCAGGGACACGCGGCCCACCACGCGGTCGCGCAACGGCTCGACTTCCACGCCGGCTTCTAGAATCGGCTCGACGTAAATGCCGTCCGCCGTGCCGCAGTCGAACTCGTTGATGATCACGTCCTGCGCCACGTCCACCAACCGCCGCGTCAGGTAGCCCGAATCGGCCGTCTTCAGCGCCGTATCGGCCAAGCCCTTACGCGCTCCGTGCGTGGAAATGAAGTACTGCAGCACGGTCAATCCTTCGCGGAAGTTCGACGTAATCGGCGTCTCGATGACTTCGCCCGAGGGCTTTGCCATCAAGCCGCGCATTCCGGAAAGCTGCCGGATCTGCTGCTTCGATCCGCGCGCTCCGGAGTCGGCCATCACGTACACCGGGTTGATCACGCCCTGCTTGTCCTGCTCTTCCAGGGCCTTGAACATTTCGTCCGCCACTTTTTCGGTGACGTCCGACCAGATGGCGATGACCTTGTTGTAGCGCTCGCCGTTGGTGATCGCGCCGTCCAGATATTGCTGCTGCACCTTCACCACTTCGTGCTCGGCCGTATCCACCAGCTTGAATTTCACGCTGGGGATGACCATGTCGCTAATGCCGATCGAAACGCCGGACTTCGTCGCATACAAGAACCCGAGTTCCTTCAGCTTGTCCAGCGCCACCACGGTCTTTTCGAGGCCAAAGCGCAAGTAGCAATATTGCACCAGCGCCTGCACGCCCTTTTTCTTCAGCAAGCCGTTGACGAACGGCATGTCCGAAGGCAAGTGATCGTTGAAAATCACGCGCCCTACGGTGGTATGCAGAAATTGCTTGTTCAGGTTTACCGGCTCGGTGTGCGAGACGTCCTGATCGTCGTACGCGTTGGTCAGGTCAATCACTTCGCCCGTGTAGCGCATGCGAATCGGCGTGAGCAATTCCACTTCGCCGGCTTCCAGCGCCATCACTACTTCTTCCGGTGAACCGAACGCGCGGCCTTCGCCCTTTGCTTGCGGCTTGGCCTTGGTCATGTAATAAATTCCCAGGACCATGTCTTGCGTCGGAATCGCCAGCGGGTAGCCGTTCGCAGGAGAGAGGATGTTGTGCGAGCTGAGCATCAACACCGAAGCTTCCACTTGCGCTTCCGGCGAAAGCGGAATGTGCACGGCCATCTGGTCACCGTCGAAGTCCGCGTTGAACGCGGTGCAAACCAGCGGGTGAATGCGGATGGCCTTGCCTTCCACCAGTACGGGTTCAAACGCCTGAATACCCAGGCGGTGCAGCGTGGGAGCGCGGTTCAGCAGCACGGGATGCTCGCGAATCACGTCTTCGAGAATGTCCCAAACCACTGGCTCCTGCGCCTCGACCAATTCCTTGGCTTGCTTGATCGTGGTACAGTGTCCCGCGGCTTCCAGCTTGTGGTAGATGAACGGCTTGAAAAGCTCCAGCGCCATCTTCTTCGGCAAACCGCACTGGTGCAGTTTCAATTCCGGTCCCACGACGATGACCGACCGGCCGGAATAGTCCACGCGCTTGCCGAGCAAGTTCTGGCGGAAACGCCCTTGCTTGCCCTTCAAAGTGTCGGACAGCGACTTGAGCGGGCGATTGTTCGTCCCGCGCAGCACACGTCCGCGGCGGCCGTTATCGAAGAGAGCGTCCACCGCTTCCTGCAGCATGCGCTTTTCGTTGCGAACGATTACGTCCGGCGCGTGCAATTCCATCAGCTTCTTCAACCGGTTGTTGCGGTTGATCACGCGGCGGTACAAATCGTTCAAATCGGACGTGGCGAAGCGTCCGCCATCCAGCGGCACCAGCGGACGCAGCTCCGGCGGAAGCACCGGGATCACGTCCAGAATCATCCACTCCGGCTTGTTGCCGCTCTTGCGGAATGCTTCCAGAACCTTCAGCCGCTTGGCGTACTTGATGCGCTTCTGCAAGCTGGGGTCAATCTTCATTTTCTCGCGGAGCTCTTCCGAAAGCTTGTCCACTTCCACGCGGCGCAGCAATTCCTTGATGGCTTCCGCGCCCATGCCCGAAGTGAACTTCCCCGGATATTCTTTCTGCAGCTCGCGCAGCTTCTCTTCCGGGATGATGTCCTTTTCCTTCAATCCCAGCACTTCACCCGGATCGATGCAGACAAACGTCTCGAAATAAAGAATGTGTTCGAGGTCCCGCATCGTGATGTCCAGCAGGTAGCCGATGCGGCTGGGCAATCCCTTGAAGAACCACACGTGCGAGCAGGGCGAAGCTAGCTCGATGTGGCCGAGGCGCTCGCGGCGCACCTTGCTGAGCGTCACTTCCACGCCGCACTTATCGCAGATCACTCCGCGATGCTTCATGCGCTTGTACTTTCCGCACAAGCATTCCCAGTCCGTGACGGGGCCGAAAATCTTGGCGCAGAAAAGTCCGTCGCGCTCCGGTTTGAAGGTGCGGTAATTGATGGTTTCCGGCTTGGTCACTTCACCGTGCGACCAGGAACGGATTTTTTCCGGACTAGCCAGGCTGATGCGAATGGAATCAAAATCCGCGATCTGACTGGCGCGGTCATATGGGCTCGATCGATACAAGGGCTGATCCTCCTGTCCCGCAAAGCGGGACCAAAACCACTTGCTGCAATAATGTCGTGCGCTCCGCGCCATTGCGGCGCGGAGCGCCTATATCAATTAATCCGCAGCTTCCGCTTTTTCCAGTTGCGGCTTCTGGCGCTTCATCAATTCCACGTCCAGGCACAGCGACTGCAGCTCGCGCACCAGTACGTTGAACGATTCCGGCACGCCGGGCTCGATGCCCGGCTCGCCCTTGACGATGGCCTCGTAAATCTTCGCGCGGCCATATACGTCGTCGGACTTCGCCGTCAGCAATTCCTGCAGGATGTGCGCCGCGCCGTAAGCTTCCAGCGCCCACACTTCCATTTCTCCGAATCGCTGTCCGCCGAACTGCGCCTTGCCGCCCAGCGGTTGCTGCGTAATCAGTGAGTACGGCCCGATGGAGCGAGCGTGAATCTTGTCGTCCACCAGGTGCGAGAGTTTGAGCATGTAGATGTAGCCGACCGTCACCTGTTGCGCGAAAAGGTCGCCGGTCATGCCGTCGTAGAGCGAAATCTTGCCGCTCTCCGGCAGCTCCGTGAATTCCAGCAAGTGCCGAATGTCCGCTTCGCGCGCGCCGTCGAATACCGGCGTCGCAAACGGCACGCCCTCGCGGAAGCTGTACGCCAAATCCAGAATCGCGTCGTCGTCCAGCGCGGCGATGGTCTTCCACACCGACGTCGGACCGAACGCATCCTTGAACCACTTGCGCACGCTCTCCGCGCGAGCTTCCTTGTCCAGCAGCTTCCCGACTTTCTCGCCCAGCTCTTTCGAAGCCCAGCCGAGATGCGTTTCGAGAATCTGCCCGACGTTCATACGCGAAGGAACGCCCAGCGGGTTCAGCACGATTTCCACCGGAGTGCCATCCGGCATGTAAGGCATGTCTTCCTTCGGAACGATGCGCGCGATCACGCCCTTGTTGCCGTGGCGTCCCGCCATCTTGTCGCCGACGGAAAGCTTGCGCTTCATGGCGATGTAGCACTTCACCAGCTTGATCACGCCCGGAGGCAGTTCGTCGCCCTTCTTCAGCTTGCCGATGCGCTCGTCGGTGATTTTGCGCAGCACGTCGATCTGCCGCGAGGTCATTTCCTCGACCTCGTCGATCTTCTCGATGAGCAGCGGGTCCTTGTCATTCAACCGCAAGCGCTTCAAGTTGCGCGTGGAAATCTTTTCCAGGATGTCCCGCGTCAGCTCGGCGCCCTTGGTCAGCAAACGCTTGTTGGTGCGCTCGTCGTGCAGGTCGGCCACCAGCTTCTGGCCGCCGAGCAAGTCGTTCAAGCGCTTCAAGCGTTCGTCGGTGAGAATGCGGATTTCGTCGGCCAGGTTCTTTTCCAGCTTGGCGACTTGCGCCGCTTCGATGGCCTTGTGGCGTTCGTCCTTCTCCGCGCCCTTGCGGCAGAAGATCTTCACGTCCACGATGGTGCCTTCGATGCCCGGCGGGCAATAGAGCGAAGCGTCGCGCACGTCTCCGGCTTTTTCACCGAAAATCGCGCGCAGCAACTTCTCTTCCGGCGTCAGCGTGGTTTCGCCCTTGGGCGTCACCTTGCCCACCAGAATATCGCCCGGCTTTACGGTCGCACCGATGCGGATTACGCCGCTTTCATCGAGGTTGCGCAGGAAGCTCTCGTTGATGTTGGGAATATCCCGCGTAATTTCTTCGGGACCGAGCTTGGTATCCCGCGCTTCGATTTCGTACTCCTCGATGTGAATCGAAGTGTAGTAATCCTCCTCGACCAGCTTTTCGCTGACCAGGATGGCGTCCTCAAAGTTGTACCCGCGCCATGGCACGAACGCGACCAGCACGTTGCGCCCGAGCGCCAACTCTCCGCGGTCGGTGCAAGGCCCGTCGGCCAGCACTTGCCCCTGCTTCACGCGGTCTCCCGCGCGGACCAAAGGCTTCTGGCTGATACAAGTGTTCTGGTTTGAGCGCTTGAACTTCGTAAGCAGGTAAATGTCCGACCCGACTTCGCGGCTCAGTACGCCGGATTGGTCGGATTCCACGCGCACGATCACGCGCTCGGAGTCCACCTGGTCCACGATGCCATCGCGCTTGCACACGATCACCGCGCCGGAATCGCGGGCAGTGACGCGTTCCATGCCCGTGCCCACCAGCGGAGCGTCGCCCCGAATCAGCGGCACAGCCTGGCGCTGCATGTTCGATCCCATCAACGCGCGATTCGCGTCGTCGTTCTCAAGGAATGGAATCAAGCTGGCGGCCACCGATACGAGCTGCTTCGGTGAGACGTCAATGTAATCAACTTCCTCGCGGCTCTTAAGGACGAAGTTGCCCGCCTGGCGGCAGTTGACCAGCTCGGTGGTGATGCGTTCCTTCTCATCGAGCGAAGCGTTCGCCTGGGCGACCACGTAACGGTCTTCTTCCCACGCCGAAAGGTAGAAGCAGTGTGGATCCCACACTACGCGCCGCCGCTTGAGCTCCTCGTTGGCGTCCTCTACCTTTTCCTTTTCGACGATTTCGCCGGCCTTGAATTCGCTGTCGCCAGCGTTCACGATCTGGACGAAATCAATTACCCGCCCGTTCTTCACTTTGCGATACGGCGACTCGATGAAGCCGAACTCGTTGATCCGCGCGTATGAAGAAAGCGAGCTGATCAAGCCGATGTTCGGACCTTCCGGCGTCTCAATCGGACAAATGCGCCCGTAGTGCGTCGGGTGCACGTCGCGGACTTCGAACCCCGCGCGCTCGCGTGACAAGCCGCCCGGTCCCAAAGCCGAAAGACGCCGCTTGTGCGTGATTTCGCTGAGCGGGTTGGTCTGGTCCATGAACTGCGAAAGCTGCGAGCTTCCGAAGAATTCGCGGATCGCCGCCATTACCGGCTTGGCGTTCACCAAATCGTGCGGCATGGCCGTGGACATTTCCTGGTACACGGACATCTTTTCCTTGATGGCCCGCTCCATGCGCACCAGACCGATGCGGAACTGGTTTTCGAGCAGTTCGCCCACCGCGCGCACGCGGCGATTCCCCAAGTGGTCAATGTCGTCCACCGAGCCCACGTTCTTGCGCAGCTTCAGCAAATACTTGATCGCCGCCACAAAATCCGAAGGATCGAGCGTGCGCTTCTCCAGCGGAGTTTCCAGTCCCAGCTTGATGTTGAATTTCAGCCGTCCAACCTTGCTGAAATCATATTTGCGCGCATCGAAAAACATTCCGTTGAAGAGCGCCGTCGCGGTTTCGAGCGTCGGAGGATCGCCCGGACGCAGCTTGCGGTAAATTTCGATCAGCGCTTCCTTCGGCGAACGGATCGTGTCCTTCTCCAAAGTGCGCGTGACGATGATGCCGGTGTCGTCGCGGTCCGGGAAGCACACGTCCACTTCTGTGATCCCCGCTTCCGCGATCGAAGCCCACATCTCCGCCGTCAGCGGCTTATTGGCTTCGAGCAGCACTTCGCCGGTCTGCCGATTTACCAGCTCGCCGACGGTAACCGCGCCTTCCAGGTCCGCCACGCCGATTTCCGCCTGCGTGACGCGCGCCTTCACCAATTCCTTGTACAGCGCGTCGCTGATGCGCTTATGCGCGCCCACCAGCACTTCGCCGGACTTGGGATGCTTGATTTCCTTCGAGAGCTTGCGGTCAATCAAGCCTTCCGAAGCGTTCCAGTAAAGCTCGCCTTCGCGCAGGGAAATCCGCTCCACCTGGTAGAAGGTGCGCAGAATGTCTTCGTTCGACTTCAATCCCAGCGCGCGCAGGAAGATCGACCCCAAAAACTTGCGCTTGCGGTCAATGCGCACGTACAGAATGTTCTTGGTGTCGTACTCGAATTCCACCCACGATCCGCGGTAAGGAATAATCTTGCCGAGGAAGTAGCTGCGATTGTTGGCCGTCTCGAAAAATACGCCCGGCGAACGGTGCAACTGGCTGACGATCACGCGCTCGGTGCCGTTGATGATGAACGTGCCGTTCTCGGTCATCAGCGGAATATCGCCGAAGAAAACTTCCTGCTCTTTGATATCGCGTATGGACTTCGCGCCGGTGTCCGGATCCTTGTCGTAAATCGTCAGGCGAATCGTCACCTTCAGGGGTGCCGAATACGTCATGCCGCGTTCCTGGCACTCGTTTACGTCATACTTCAATTGCAGCGTGACCGGGTCGCCGCACTTGTTGCAAAACGTCGGCGTGTTCTTATTGAACGTGCCGCACTTCGCGCACAGCACGTCGCCCGTCTTGTATGGATTCGTTACGACCGAGGCTCCGCAATTCCGGCAGGTGGCGCGCAAGTGATGCAGGCCGCGCAAATGGCCGCACTTGCACTCCCAGTTTCCGATCGCATAATCCACGAAATCCAGCTGCGACAAACCGCGAAAATCCTGGATCGGAAACACCGATGCGAATACCGACTGCAGGCCCGTATCTTCCCGCTCGCTCGGCAGCAAATCCATCTGCAAAAACCTTTGATACGACTTCTTCTGCACGTCAATCAGGTTCGGAATCTGGACCGTCGTCTTGATTTTGGCGAAGTCCAGGCGTGCCCGTTCCCGAGTGGCGCGATTACCGTTGCGATTGCTCATGGACCATCCTCATAAATGAATTCATGCCGGAAATGACGGCACGGGTAGACACCCGCACCGTCAGTCCGGGAAGGACGTAATGTGAAGTTCCTTGTTCCTAAGGAGTGCGCGCGTACGCGAATTCCTTCGCGGCCCTCGTGTACAGGCCGCAGGGGCAGTGCTACTTGACGTCTACTTTGGCCCCGGCGTCTTCGAACTTTTTCTTGATCGTGGCGGCTTCGTCTTTGTTGACGCCCTCTTTCACCGTCTTGGGAGCGCCATCCACCAGATCCTTGGCTTCTTTCAAGCCCAGGCTGGTGACTTCGCGAACCGCTTTGATCACGTTGATCTTGTTGGCGCCCACTTCGGTGAGCACGACGGTGAATTCCGTCTTCTCTTCCGGTGCGCCCGCTGCTCCCGCGCCCGCTCCGCCCGCCATCATCACGGGCGCTGCTGCTGCCGCGGAGACGCCGAAAGCTTCTTCCATCTTCTTTACCAGATCAGAAGCTTCGAGCAGCGTCAGACCCTTGATCTCTTCCAGAATTGTTTCTACTTTGCTGGCCATCGCTGTTTCCTATCCTCCTCCGAATTGAACAACCAAATCTCGTGAATGCAAGATTGCCGGATTTCCCTGCGAATTCCCCTACGCTTGAGTCGCTTCAGGAGCTGGACTGCTCTCAGGTACCGCACCGCCCGCTCCGAACTTGTTGGCCTTCGCCGCTTCGCTGGTAACCACCGCCAGATTTCGCGGCACCGCCGCCAGCACAGTCGCCACGCGCTGTGCCGGAGCGTTCAGCAGGAACATGATCTTGCTGATCAGCTCATCCTTGCTCGGCAAATCCGCCAGCTGTTTGATTTCCTGGATCGAAATCACGCGCCCTTCCACCCAGCCCGCGCGGAATTGGAATGCCGGAACGTCCTTCGCAACTTTCGTCAGAATCTTCGCGAGCGCCACTGGATCCGTCTTGGTGTAAGCGATCGAATTCGTGCCCTTCAGCCCCTTCAGCAAACCCTCGGTAGGCGTTCCTGCTCCCGCGCGCTCCGCTACCGTGTTCTTCACCACTTGATATTTTCCGCCGGCGGCTTCCACGCTGCGGCGCAGTTGCGTATCCTGTTCGACCGTGATGCCCTGGAACGTCGAAAGAATCACGGTGGACACCGTCGCCAGCTGCTTTTTCAGTTCTTCCGCCTGCGTCACTTTTTCGGACTTCTTCTTCATCCCAAAATCTCCCTCGTACTTCCCTAGTTACGCTGCCACCGCTACGGCGTGATCGCCTTCGGCTTCGTCAATCAGCACGCCCGGACCCATCGTCGAAGTCAGCGTGATTTTCTTGATGAACTTGCCCTTGGCCGCCGCGGGTTTAGCCTTGATGATCGCCGCGAGCAACGCATGCGCGTTTCCCGCCAGCTGCTGCGCCGAAAAACTGATTTTGCCCACCGGCGAATGGATCAGCCCGGTCTTGTCCAGGCGAAACTCCACTTTACCGGCCTTGATTTCCTTGATCGCTTTGGCGACGTCCGCGGTTACCGTCCCAGTCTTCGGATTCGGCATCAGCCCGCGCGGACCCAGCACTTTGCCGAGCTTGCCGGCGGAGCGCATCATGTCCGGCGTCGCGATCACCGCTTCGTAATCCGTCCAGCCGCCCTGGATTTTCTCCACCATGTCTTCGCCGCCGACGAAATCCGCGCCCGCTTCCTGCGCCTCGCGAATTTTGTCGCCGCCTGCGATTACCACCACGCGCTTCGATTTGCCCAGGCCGTGCGGCAGCACCACCGTGCCGCGCACCATCTGGTCGGATTGCTTGGAGTCCACGCCCAGATTCAATACCAACTCCACGGTCTCATCGAACTTCACGTAGTGCGCTTTGCGCAGCAATTCCGCGGCTTCTTCCAACTTATAAGGACGCGCCTCCACCATCTTTCGTGCGCGATCTATATTCTTTCCACCAACTTTTGCGCTGCGGCCCATCGTTTTTCTCTCCTGCGCAGTTAAGAATTACTTGCGTCCGATTTCTTTTCGGACTCCTGCGCGTGCTGCAAAACTACTCGGTAACTTCAACGCCCATGTTGCGGGCTGTTCCGCGGATCGAACGCACCGCTGATTCCAGGCTCATCGTGTTCAGGTCAGGCAGCTTCAATTTCGCGATTTCTTCCACTTGCTTCGCGGTCAGCTTGCCCACTTTGTTGCGGTTCGGTTCCGGCGATCCCTTCACGATTCCCGCCGCGCGCTTGATCAATTCCGAAGCCGGCGGGGTCTTCATGATGAAGCTGAATGTGCGGTCGCTGTAAATCGTCACCAGCACCGGAATAATCATGCCGTCCGGCTCTTTGGCGGTCTTGGCATTGAACTGCTTGCAGAAATCCATGATGTTCACGCCGTGCGGACCCAAAGCCGTCCCCACGGGCGGCGCCGGAGTGGCTTTCATCGCCGGCAACTGCAATTTCACTGTCGCTTGAACTTTCTTCGCCATTTTTATCTGTCCTTAAAACGCTTACGCGACTTTTTCCACCTGCGCGAAATCCAGCTCCACCGGCGTCGAACGCCCGAAGATCGTCACGGAAACCTTCAGCGTCGAGCGGTCGGAATTCACTTCCTCCACCACGCCTGTGAAGTTCGCAAACGGCCCTTCGCCGATGCGCACCTTCTCGCCGCGATCAAACGACAGCTTCGGCTTGGGCTTTTCCGCCGTGGTCGTCGCGCGATTCAAAATGTTCTGCACTTCTTCTTCGGTCAGCGGCGAAGGTGTCTGCCCCGACCCGACGAATCCCGTCACCCGCGGCGTCGAACGCACCACGTGCCAGGTGTAATCGTCCATATCCATTTCCACCAGCACGTAGCCCGGGTAACACATGCGCGGCGAAATCACTTTCTTGCCGCCGCGCACTTCCACCACCGACTCGGTCGGAATAATAATCTGGCCGATCTTGTCGGTGAGCCCGAACGCCGCCACGCGGCCTTCCAGGCTTTCCTTCACCTTCTTCTCAAAGCCCGAGTAGGTGTGGACGATGTACCACTGCTTGGAACTGGGGCTTCCCCCAGCGTTCCCTTCGTCATGCCCTTCGGGCATTTCCCCTGCCTGGTTCACTTCGTTGCCTTCGTTGCTCGCGTTGGTTTCTTCAGAGTTTCTTTGCATAGTCAATCAACCATTTGATCGTATTTCCGAAAATCATGTCGGTGAAAAAGAAATACACGCCGAAAAACGCCACGGTGAGCGCCACCACCAGCGTCGTCGATATCACGTTTGCGCGCGACGGCCAGTTCACCTGCCGCATTTCCACGCGCACTTCATGCAGGAACGCCCGGAACCGCTTCGGATATGACGCCAGCTTCCCCACCGGCTCCATCAGGGAAAATGCGTCTACGCGATCTGACTCGTCCTTATTCACTTTTGCCGCCTGTGCCATCTCCACGCCCGCCTTCGCCCCGACGAATTGCCGCCCCGCCCATCGTCAACTCCGCTTCCGACTGCTTCACACTGCCGCGCTCTGCGTTTCCGCGTCGCGCATCTCAGCGCCCCGCGGCTCCCGAACACCGCCGGTCTGCGCCCTCCCAAAGAGCTGGCAGGGGAGGAGGGATTCGAACCCCCACTCTCGGTTTTGGAGACCGATGGTCTACCGTTAAACCTACTCCCCTTTACCCTGAGAACCCGCCAGTGGCGGGTTCTCAGGGTTTACCCGCCGCACGCCAGTTCTCTGTTGTACTGACCGCAGCTTCTTCTCGCGGCTCCAACCCTTCAATTCAACTTCTCTGCGCCGCGCCGAAAAAATATCAGGGAACCGCTGACTCCAAAACAATTTCACTGGCAGTCGAGTTTTGGTAAATCTCGATCCAAGTCCCCGGTTGTGTTCCTCGACTCGCTCGCCAACGTCGTCGGTAATTCCAACGTAGAACGAATCGTCACTGCATCGAACGATGTAACAGAACCAAGCCTTACTTTCCGACATGGTCACAGCCGTTCGACGCTAAAAAAGCTACTTAACTTCCTTATGCCCCGTATGCTTCCGGCAAGTATTGCAAAACTTGGAAGTCTCCAAGCGTTCCGTATGCTTCTTACGGTTCTTGGTGGTCGTATAGTTCCGGTTCTTACAATCGTTGCACTGTAGTGTGATGATCTCTCGCATAGTCGTTTACTCGATGATCTCGGCAACCGCGCCGGCTCCAACCGTGTGGCCGCCTTCGCGGATCGCGAAACGCAACCCCTTCTCCAGCGCCACCGGCGTGATCAACGTGATCTCGCACGAAATGTTATCGCCCGGCATCACCATCTCCACTCCCGTCGGCAACTTCACGTCCCCGGTCACGTCCGTCGTGCGGAAATAAAACTGCGGCCGGTAGCCCGTGAAGAACGGCGTGTGCCGCCCGCCTTCTTCCTTCGTCAACACGTACGCTTCCGCCTTGAACTTCGTGTGCGGCGTGATCGATCCCGGCTTCGCCAGCACCTGTCCGCGCTCCACTTCATCTTTTTCCGTGCCGCGCAGCAGCAATCCTACGTTGTCGCCCGCCATGCCCTCATCCAGCAACTTGCGGAACATTTCCACGCCCGTCACCGTCTTGCGCATCGTCGGACGGAAGCCCACAATCTCTACTTCTTCTCCCACTTTCACTTTGCCGCGCTCGATTCGGCCCGTCACCACCGTGCCGCGGCCAGAAATCGAAAAAATATCTTCGATCGGCATCGCGAACGGCTTATCAATATCTCTCACCGGCAGCGGTATGTTCTTGTCCACCGCTTCCATCAATTCCAGGATCGACTTCTCCCACTTCGCATCGCCCTCGAGCGCTTTCAACGCCGAGCCGCGAATCACCGGCAACGTGTCGCCCGGAAATTGATAGCTCTTCAAAAGCTCGCGCACTTCCAACTCCACCAGTTCGAGCAACTCCGGATCGTCCACCATGTCGCACTTGTTCAAAAACACCACGATGTACGGCACGCCCACTTGCCGCGCCAATAGAATGTGTTCGCGCGTCTGCGGCATCGGTCCATCCGTCGCCGCCACCACCAGAATCGCGCCGTCCATCTGCGCGGCTCCCGTGATCATGTTCTTCACGTAATCCGCGTGGCCCGGGCAATCAATGTGCGCGTAGTGCCGGTTCGCCGTCTCATACTCGACGTGCGATACCGCAATCGTGATTCCGCGCTCGCGCTCTTCCGGCGCGTTGTCAATCGAATCAAACGCCCGGAACGCCACCTTCGGATTGTTCTTCGACAACACCTTCGTGATCGCCGCCGTCGAAGTCGTCTTGCCGTGGTCAATGTGACCAATCGTCCCGATATTCACATGCGGCTTATTCCGCTCGAATTTCTCTTTCGCCATCTGATATCACCCTCGTATTAGGACTGCGCGGCAATGGCCGCGCGAAATTAATTCAGTGCTCCGGGCCCTATAAAAAAACCAAAGTTAGGGTTGTGCAATGGAGCGGGGGACGGGACTCGAACCCGCGACCATCTGCTTGGAAGGCAGAGACTCTACCACTGAGTTACCCCCGCTCATTCCGACCACGACTTCCAGATTCCGCGCCATCAATCCAGCCCTGTAATTGCGGCTCGCGAAAGCTGGAGCCTGGGACCGGGATTGAACCGGTGACCTCGTCCTTACCAAGGACGCGCTCTACCAACTGAGCTACCCAGGCTTGTACCGGCTGCCCCGCATCTCCCAATTGCAATCAGAATCGCCGCCGGAGCTGCCGCGCTTCTGAATTTTTTCGTTTCTTTGAATATCGTCGCGCTCGGTTGTCCAACCATGCGCGGGCTCACGCGAGTTGCTGGTGGACGGGGGAGGATTCGAACCTCCGTAGCCCGCAAGGAGCGGCAGATTTACAGTCTGCTGGTTTTAGCCACTCACCCACCCGTCCCGCAAAACCGTTCGGGACGCTGCAGCTCCGTCCCATGAATCTTCCGGGACACAATTGCATCCCGCATGTCCAACCAGTTTCTTTAACCGGACTGCTGTACGGGGCACTCCGCAATGCAGAAAGGGCTCGTGTCCAGAGACACCAGCCCTAGCGCTCTTATCGCGAGGAATTCCGTCCGCAACCCCTGCAAAAAATTTTCGCTACGTCAATCTCAGCTGGCGGAGGGATTTGAACCCCCGACCCTCTGATTACAAATCAGATGCTCTACCAACTGAGCTACGCCAGCACTGGCAAACCTACGGAAAATATCATACAGGCAATCAAATTGCAAGCAAGTTTCTGCTAGCCGCAAAACCATTGCCAGATCCCTACATACTCAGCGCCCAGGATGCCGCGAGTGCCCTACTATTATACAGCCAAATCTTCTTGCTGCGGTAACCTTTCCGCAAGATGCCGCTACTTCGGTGCCGGCTCCCCGGCTGGCTTCGCAAACTGACCGTCCGCAAGTTGCAGATTATGATGGATTTCCTTGAATTTTATAACGAATGCCGATTCCGCGCTGCTCTGCTGCACCGTGAACGGCAATTTCACCCCGTCCACATCCTTATAGTCCCCTACTTCCGCCGTGAACGCCTTCACCCCGTCCGGCGTATTCCGGTGGTTGATCGCCTTCACCAGTAGCCAGTTCTCCGCGTCAAAGTACATCTTGTCTGGGTCGCCTCCACCATAAGACGCTTCCACCACGTACGCATCGCGGTCGTTGACTTTTTCCGTGCCGGTCACCGTCATTTTCGAATAGATTTTTTTCAGATCGAGCGGATGATAGAAATCCGCTTCCCGCCGCGCATCATCTAGTTCCGCCCCGCTCAAAACGCGCAAGCCATTCTGCGGATCATCGGACCATGCCGTCGTCCCGTCGAAGCCTTGCTCAAAAACCGCGCCGCCCAGCGTAATCACCGCGATCATCGAATTCGGCGCCTTCTCGTGAATCTCGACGGTCCCGGCCAGATTATTCATCGAAGGAATTTCGATCGTGCCCTTGGATACGCGCGAATTCAGCTTGGTCCACGCGGCGCGTCCGCCAATTGCGTTCACATAATGATCGAGCACCTGGTCGGCCGTGGGCGTCGCAGCGGTTGCCTGCGCCGCAGCCGCCGCCGGCGAAGAAGCCTGCGCATGCGCGGAAAAGCCGACGAGCATTCCCACCATTCCCACGCCGATCGCTTTCATCCACGCGAATTTCATGTTGAAAACCTTCCTTCGCGAAAGACTTCGCCGCATATAAATTAGAGGCCGAATGTGCCTAATCCGTTGGCCGGAGTTGTTAACGTCGCGAACGTACGCCAGTCACGCCTTACGAATCCTCTGAATTCTGCTACGCAGCCGGGGATGAAAACATTACACTAAGTTAGACGCAACGATTACAAATTTAAAGTGCCGGTGTCATCCACAACTCGCGCCTGGATTGTCGTCGGCATCCTGCTGGTCGTGCTGCTCGCTGGCGGCGCGGTGTTTTATTTTTGGCAGCATCGCCCGCTCCCGCCCATCGTCTCGACCGCACCCGGCGCACCTGCGGCAGTCCCTCCGTCCGACATTCTCAGCGAATTGCCGCCCGACGCACCCGTCGTAGCCTATATAGACGCGACAACGTTGCGTTCGTTGCAAAATTCCCCGCTCGCCGCCGCGCTAGGGCTTGCTTCGCCCGGCCCGCAAGCCGATCGCGACTACGCCAATTTTGTCCGCGATACGGGCTTCGACTACACGCGCGACCTCGACCACGCTGCCGTCGCCTTTTGGCCCGCGAGTATCGGCACTCCCGCAAACGTTCTCGGCGAAGATCGTGTCGTCGCCATCGCCGACGGCCGTTTCGATCAGCAGAAAATCAAATCGTATGCGCTGCGCACAGGCAAAGAAGTGTCTCGTGGCTCGCAAACGATCTACGAAGTCCCCGGCAATCCGCCCGTCTCACTTACGTTTCTGTCGCCCACGCGCATGGCTCTCGCCGGCGGCAAAATTGCAACGGACCTTCTTTCCCGCATCAATCTTTCTGGCTCATCCCGTCGCGATGCCGCCATGCAATCGCGCATAGACCGCGTTGCAGGCGCGCCGATCTTCGCCGTTGCACGCACCGAGCATCTCCCCGCCAGTCTCTACGACAATCTCCACAATGCGCCGCAGCTCGAACAGCTAGCGCGCAGCGTTCAGGCTCTCACTCTTGCTGGACAGCCCGACGGCAATAATCTCAGACTCACACTCGACGCGGAATCGGACTCGATGAAAAACACTCTCGCCATTTCCATACTTCTCGAAGGCGGCCGTATGGCCGGTTCCATGGCGCTCTCCGATCCCAATACGCGCCGCCAAATGACTAAAGAGCAGATCGCGTTCCTCGAAGCCTTGGTCAGCCAGGCCAAAATCACGCACCAAAACAAATTGGTGCGCCTCGTATTGGACATTACTCCCGCCATGCTGAACGCCGCCCCAGCCAGGGCTAGCGCCCCGCCGCATTCCGCAGCGGTGCATCCCGTCGCACACTAAACGCAAAAGTAAGCCGCGCGCGCGATTGCGACGTAATCTCGAAAACATTTTACGCAATGAACGTGTTTTAGAACGCCAGAAGAACTAGTCCGCAGCGGACGCGGATGTAGCCGCGCTGCTGAGGTAGCGCCAGGGATTCACAGGTGTGTTGTAAATGCGGACTTCGTAATGCAGGTGCGGACCGGTCGATCGCCCGCTCTGCCCTTCATATCCAATAATGTCTCCACGCTTCACGTGTACGCCGACGTGCGTCGCAAAACCCGATAGATGCCCGTACCAAGTGGTCACGCCAAATCCATGGTCAATCACCACCAGCCGTCCGTACCCGGCTCGCTGATCCATCACCGCCACCACGCCGTCAGCCGTCGCGTGAATGGCGTCGCCATAATGCGAAGCAATGTCCATCCCTGCGTGGAACGCGCCTTCACCGCTGAAAGGATCCAGCCGCTCGCCAAAATGTCCCGTGATCTCGCCGACCACCGGCCAAAGCGTCGGCACGATTCCTAGGCTGCTCAATTGCGCCGCAGGAAGCAAACGCATTCCGCCGCTCGACATCGCGACAGCCGAAGCATTGCGTTCCAAATAGCTGAACTCATCCACCGAATCTTGGTATTCCACGTCCGACTGCTGCTCGTCGTCGCTGAACGCAAACGGCGTCTGCCGGAAACGCGTGATTCCGTACGCGACCGCCACTTCGCTCGCCAGCGACTGCAAGGAATCGAGCCGCTGGTTGGTATCCTTCACTTCCGTTTGCAGCGCTTTGTACTGCTGCTTCAGCGTGTCCTGCTCTCGCCGCAAAGAATTGTAATTCGTAGCCTTCCAAAGCATCCGCGAGTACGAACCCATCCCCGCTAGCACCGTGATTCCGCCCACCGCCGCCAGAATTGCCAGCGCATGTAGCACGTAATACGGCACACGTACGCGTCGCATCCCCCCAGACGCGCTCGATGCAATAAAGAACGTGTAGTACTTGCCCTTCATAGTCTTAATTTTTTCCAGAATTATTTCGCTTCAGTTTATCGAACGCCGCGCGACCCCCGCAGCGGCTACCCGATTCCGTCAGAAGTCTATAGTACGAGGTCTGCTGCAAAACCGCGTGAATTGTAATGACCGCACCCACCGTGGTCAACCTCAAACTTAAGTTTTCCACAGCCTCTCCATGAATGCAAAGTACTTATCGGCGCACCATCGATTTCGATTACAGTTCCACTTGAACAAACCTTACCTTAGATGCGGAAAGCGTTACAACTGTACAAAGGTTCAGGATGGGACGGGAAAGCCAACTGGTCGAAAAAATCGCGCGCGCTCTAGGTGCTGGCACGGCATCGAAATCCAGCATCAAGCGCGCTCACCGCGAACTGTCCGTCGGCACCAAGCAGCGCGTAGCGCCATCGCAAGCGGCAAACACGCCGAGACTGTCATCCCGACAGAGGCCGCCTTCCGGCCGACGAGGGACCTCTCTTCGATCGCAGCACCAGCACGGATCTATGGACGCAAGCGCTCTTCGCCTCGGCATCGGCGATGACGCCGCCATCCTCGCACCCACCGGCCGCAGCGAGTGGGTCCTCACCTGCGACGCCTTCCTCGAAGGCGTCCACTTCCTAACAAAAACGCACCCGCCCGATTCCGTCGGCTACAAATCCCTAGCCCGCGCAACCAGCGACCTGGCCGCGATGGGCGCCACCCCGCGCTATTTCCTGCTGACTCTCGCCCTGCCGTCGCAAACCGCGCGCGCGGCCAACTCTCGTCAACGCCCACTTTCACAATCTGTCCGAAAATCCACTTCTTCGATTGGTCGCGCCCTCTTGAAACAGGGACTTGTGGGTCGTGGCTTTAGCCACGACAAAAAGCCCGCCTCCAGACGAGGGGCTTTAGCCCCTGAAGCTCCCTCCGAACGTTGGTTCAACGCATTTCTAAAAGGCATGGCCCGCGCCGCCCGCGAGCTCGGCATAACGATCATCGGCGGTGACACCACACAGAGCGATCGCCTCTTCATCAGCATCACGGCGCTAGGCGAAATCGCACGCGGCCGAGCATTAACCCGCTCCGGAGCCAAGCCCGGCGACCTGATCTACGTAAGCGGCAAACTAGGCCGCGCACAACTCGGCCTCGAATTAGTTCTCCGCGGCCTAGCCCAAGATCGCCGCTTCCGCGCTCTAACTCAACCGCATCTCTACCCCAAAATTCGCGTCGCCCTCGGCGAGTGGTTAGCCCAACGCCGCATCGCCTCATCCGCCATGGACGTCTCCGACGGCCTCTCCACCGATCTAGCTCGCCTCTGCGCCGCCAGCCAATCAGGCGCAAAAATCTACGCGAACAAAATTACGACGGTCGCAATCCCAGAAGCCGCCACGCAAGAACTAGCGAAGCGCAAACTCGACCCGCTACAACTAGCCCTGCACGGTGGCGAAGATTACGAACTCCTCTTCACAATCCCGCCGCACCAAGCAAAAAAACTCCGCGAAGCCCCAAGCGCGCCCGAACTAACCGCAATCGGCGAAATCACACAGAATAAAAAAATCATCCTGGTCCGCCCGGACGGCAGTAGCCAACCGCTGAAATCCGAAGGCTGGGATCCCTTCCGCTCCTTATAGCGCGTTCCTTGGGCGGATTAGTCTTGAACCTGTGGACACGTCTGAAGATTGAATCGGAGATCCACGGTGCCACTTTTCACGTCACGATGGAATTCGACATCCTGCAACGAGAAATCGGACGGCAGAGCCGCTCGGTTCTCCTCAAGGACGCGCCGAAGGAGCTCAGGGCTGTAAATCTCGCCCGGCTTCAGAGCGGATTTCAGACGGCTCTCGGTCTTCGGGTCAGGACCGAAAACCTCGACCGTCCCGACGCGAAATTGCTTCTGCTGGTCCATCTCCATCACCAGGGAAATGCGTGGGTGGTCGTCAGCAATATTTGTGGTGGGGGAGACGACAAAATCTATGTATCCGTAGTTTCCATACAATTTCTTCATCGCATCGAGCGCTTCCCTGATTTTCTCAACGCTGAAAATGTCTCCCTCGCGTAGCGGAAGAAGCTTGCGCAATTGCTCATCGGAAAACACCAGTGGGCATCAGGATCCGGCTGAACGAGATTGAACGTCCCCTAACCTGTATTGCAAACCCTCATCGACATGAACAATTAACAGTACATGTTGAGTTGTCGCCTCGGTGCCTACGATCTGCGCTCTCGCGGCTGCGATCACTTTAAAGAAACCCTCATCTTGCCAAGCTCCACGAATCCACGCCTCCTGCACCTCGTTCAGCCAGCCGGAGTCGGCATCGAAGCTGGCCCCTTTCAACCGGTCGACGAGTCGCTCCCGAACGGCGTCCTGTAAATCAATCGGCCCGTCGAATTTCACGTCGTCAATCACAACTGCCCGCTTCGCGACGGGCGCTCCGGCGGCCGCGGCCATTTTTGATCCAACCTCTCGGTGCATGTCACCGATTTCTTCGGCGAGGGTGGGATACGGAAGACAGCGATTAAGTCTATCGGGTAGTTGAGCGGGGGTCGACGAAGCACAAACCAGCGCACAAGCAAATGCCAACAAGGCGGACCGGAATCGGGTCCAACTCCACATGTGAAAACTATGGACTTGTCAATTAACATGTACAAGAACTCGCTGATTGCTGCGGCGTTCTAGGCAAGCTTCGCGTGACTGTAGGGAACCTGTCCAACTGAAGAGAAAAAATCGTCCGCGAAATGCTGCTTACAAATGCGGCGAAGCAAGCGCAGTAATACGCGCAGGCGCTGGAGCCGAAGTTGGCGAAATGGTCTTCGGACGCGGCGGCAATTTCGGCGCAGGCTTCGCCCCTGGCGGCGCCGTGCTAACCGGCGCAGCGACCGGCACCTTCGCCGGCGCCAAGCCCTGCTCCGCAGCATCGGCAGGCGGCGCGGTATCCGGCACATCCACCAGCACCTGCTTGGTCGGCGCAATTTTTTCGAGCGGCGTCACGTTCGGGAAATTTTCCACGGTCATGCCCTGCGTCGCCTGCTGCATGAACTCGATCCAAATCGGCAACGCCGCCTTAGCGCCCGTTTCTTTCTTGCCGAGCGACACGCGCTTGTCATCGTTGCCCACCCAAACTCCCGCCGTCAGTTGCGGCGTAAATCCGATGTACCAAGCATCGGTGAAATCGTTGGTGGTCCCGGTCTTCCCCGCCGAAGGACGCCCCAACTCCTTCGCGCGCACTCCCGTCCCGAACTGCACTACATCCTCGAGCATCGCCACCATCGTCCGCGCCACTTCCGGCGGTACCACATCCGTCACGTTCGGCCGCGGCTCTTCGAGCACCGCGCCATCATAAGAAGTCACGCGCCGGATGTAATGCGGCTCGATATGTATGCCGTCGTCTGGAAACACCGTGAACGCGGAGGTGTGCTCGATCAAACTCAAATCCGCCGCGCCCAGGGCCAAGGGCAAATATGGCGGCAGCGGGCTGGTGATCCCAAATTTTCGCGCCAGATCCACCACGTTCAGCACACCCACGTGATCGAGCAGCCGCACGGCCGGCACGTTACGCGAATCCGCCAGCGCGCGCCGCAAAGTGATTCTCCCTTCGAATTTTTCGTCGTAGTTCCGCGGAGAATAATTCTGCCCGCCGCTGCGGAACGTCACCGGCTCATCCACCACCGTATCGAACGGGCTCATCCCCATCTCCAGCGCGTCCGAATACACGTACACCTTGAACGAGCTGCCCGTCTGCCGCACCGCTTGCGTCGCGCGATTGAATTTCGATTCCTCGAAATCGTAGCCGCCGACCATCGCTTTAATCTCGCCGCTCGCGTTATCAATCGCCAGCAACGCGGCCTGCGCCGCCGGAACCTGCTCCAGTCCCACTCGCGCCGTAATTCCGGAAATTTCCTTGATCGAAACGCAAACCAGGTCGCCCACCTTCAACAGTTCTGGCGGAGACTTATGCCCCGTCCACGCAAAATCCGCCGGCGTCAGCATCGCGTGGTACGGCCCGATCTTGATCGAAGCGAACGTCGGCTCAACCTTCATCACCAAGCCCGTCACGTAGTCGCCCTTCTGAATCGCGTCGTGCCAATCGTCGCTCTGAAAACGCTCCAGCGGCCCTTCGTGCTGCTCCAAAATATTCGGCAGTTCACCACGCCATCCATGACGCCGGTCATAGGCGTGCAACCCGTCCCGCACCGCTTGGTCCGCCGCTTTCTGCATCCCCACATTCAAAGTCGTGTAAACGCGCAATCCCTGCTCGTGCACAGCCGCGGTTCCGTAAGTGTGCTCCAGATATTGGCGCACTTCCTCGACGAAATAGGGAGCCAGATCGTTGCGCAGCGGCTCGATGTGCAATCCCAGCGGCAGCTTGATGGCCTCGTTCGCCTGCGCCTCGGTAATCTTGCGGTCGTGCGCCATTAGCGTGAGCACCAGATTGCGCCGCGCCAGCGCCCGTTCCGGATGATTGATCGGCGCGTAAATCGGTCCGCGGATAATCGCCGCCAGCATCGCTGATTCCGGAAGCGTCAATTTGCCCACCGGCTTGTTGAAGTAATACTCCGACGCCGCCTCGAACCCGTAATTCCCCGCTCCCAGATAAATCTGGTTGCAGTACATCGTGAAAATCTGTTCTTTCGTGTAATGCCGCTCGATCTGAATCGCCAGCAAAGTTTCTTCAATCTTGCGCCGCGCGCTGCGGTCCGAACGGTTCAGAAAAAGTCCGCCGGCCAGCTGCATCGTCAAAGTACTCGCGCCTTCCGCGAGCCGATGGTGACGGATATCGTGCCACGCCGCTTCCAGCACGCGCGGAATGTCCACGCCCCAGTGCTGTTCGAAGTGCTGGTCTTCCGTGGTGAGAATCGCGTCGCGCAAAACTTTCGGAATCTGGTTGTAAGTCAGCAGGATCCGTCGCTGCAGCGCAAAAGTTCCGATGGATTGCCCGTCATCCGCGTACAGTTCCGTCACCACATTCGGCCGGTAATCCTGCAGCGCATGAATTTCCGGCAAGTCACTCGAGTACACAAACAGCAATCCCACCGCCGCGCCCACCGCCACCGCGCACAGCAGCAGAAACGTAAACGCCAGTTGGCCGAAGACCGTGTCCCCGGTAATCTTCATCGTCGCCCGATAAAATCTTTCCATT
The DNA here is from genome assembly GCA_049287725.1 of Candidatus Acidiferrales bacterium. Classification (GTDB taxonomy): domain Bacteria; phylum Acidobacteriota; class Terriglobia; order Acidiferrales; family UBA7541; genus Palsa-295. The sequence continues at coordinate 133,636 of JBAQGJ010000010.1, forward strand.
ACCTAGCATTCTAGCGCATCCCCGCGCCCCCCGCCGGATTCTACCTAAGCAAAATGTTCCAATCAGTCGCGCCTTCTCCTCGCCTCCTTGCCTCCTTGCCTCCTTGCCTCTCTGCTTCCTTGCCTCTTTTCCTCCGTGTCTCTGTGCCTCCGTGCCTCCGTGGCGCCCTTGCTTTTTGCGATTGCAGCCTCACCTCCCGCCAAGTAGATTTGTCCCGCCCGAATCACCCGGCGAGGACCCATGGAAGCCAACCCAGTCCTATTTCGCGATTTAACCTATATCTTCCTCGCCGCCGTCTTCGGTGGGCTCGCCGCCTGGCGCCTGAAGCTCCCGCTAATCCTCGGCTTCGTGCTCGGCGGCATCGTCATCAGCCCCTTCACGCCCGGCCCACATCTTTCCGACCTCCACACGTTCGAAGTCTTCGCCGAGGTCGGCGTCGTCCTGCTGATGTTTTCCATCGGCGTGGATTTTTCGATCCCGGACCTGATGCGCGTGAAATGGATCGCGCTCGGCGGCGGCACGCTGGGAATTTTATTTTCGATGGCGCTCGCGCTCGGCGTCTCCCGTCTCATCGGCTGGACGATGATTCAGGGCTTCGTCATCGGCGCCACGATTTCCGTCGCCAGCACCATGGTTCTCGCGCGGCTGCTCGCTGATAGCGGCGCGCTCGGCACCGAATACGGCCGCGTGATGATCGGCATCACTCTCGTCGAAGATATCGCGGTCGTCTTCATGACCATCATCATTCCCATCTTCAGCGGCCCCAGCGAAGGCCGCTTCCAGAAAGCCGCATGGACTCTCGGCAAAGCCGCTCTTCTTCTGATCCCGCTAGTTTTTCTCGCGATGACAGTCGTCCCGCGCGTCCTGCGCAAAGCCGCGCGCACCAAGGACCAAGAACTATTTCTGCTGGTCGCCATTGCCATCTGCCTCGTCTCTGCCGCGGTCGCCCAAGCCGTGGGCTTCTCCGTCGCTCTCGGCGCTTTCCTCGCGGGACTTTCCATCAGCGGTTCCGAAGATCTGCACGAAGCGCATACCGCGCTTATCCCCCTGCGCGATGCCTTCGTCGCCCTGTTTTTTGTTTCGCTCGGCACGCTCGTGGTCCCCACAGTCATCATTCACAATCTTCCGCTGCTAGGCGTGATGCTTCTGCTCATCGTCGTAGGAAAGTTCGTGGTCTGGCTAGGCGTGATGAAACTCTTCCGCTACTCGCTCTGGACGTCGATCGCGGTAGCCGCAGGCCTAACGCAAATCGGCGAACTCTCCTTCATCCTGGTCGAAGTAGCAAAAAAATCCGGCTTGGTAGGCGAAGAAGTCTTCACCGCCACGCTAGCCGCGTCCCTAATCTCAATTTTCCTGAATATGCTGCTAGTAAGGTGGGTAATGCGCAGAATCACGCCAAAGCTCGCGCCGAAAACCATCACAGAAACAGCCGCGGAAGCCCCCGCGTAGCAACTCACAAACGTGTAGCAAGTGAGAAGTCATCCCGAGCGGAGCGAGGGATCTGCTTTTTGCTTTTTGCTTTTTGCTTTTTGCTTTTCGCTTTTCGCTTTTCGCTTTTCGCTCTCTAGCCCTTCGCCGAGTCGGGCGCCAACGATCAAACGCACTCCCACCGCAACAAGGGTCCGTAGGGGCGCTGCTTGCTGCGCCCTCGGATCGCCGGCAAATCTCTCAACACACGCGCAATCAGCGATCACCATCGCGATCGAAAACCATTAACGTACAAAGACTCACTCCATCCATGCAAGGCGGAATTCCGAAAGAGGCAAACCGGCAGGCGAACCAGCTAAAACGAAACGTCCAAACTCCGAATTTCCATTTTTACTTTTCCAATCTCCATCCTCTACCCCAGCGCCTCTTCCGCTTCCTGCACCGTCTCATAGGACTTGATCAACGTCCCCACATGCGTCATATCAATCAACGCTTTCACCTGCGTATTCATTCCCGTCACCGCCAATTTCCGCTGTGCGCGCTGCGCCGCTACGTAAGCCCCCACCAACGCGCCCAGCCCCGCTGAATCCACATACGGAACTCCGCTGAAGTCCAGGATCAGCTTCGGCGCAGTCTCCGCGCGCGTCGCCGTCTGAAAAGCAAAAACCGTCTGAATACTCAGCGAACCTTTCAACGTCAAAACCTTCTGGCCTTCCCGGCTTCCTGCGGATGCGACAATTTGCAAATGATCATTTGGCATGGCTGCTGATTCTATCCAATCACCAACGCGCCGACTATGAATATTGTGTTACAGCGGGCCAGTAACGCAGGTTTAGCCTGAGTTGGCGCGAAGGGTATCCCGCCGGCTCTTCGCAGTGAACGTGGCTCAAACACAGCACGCAAATGGTCGGCCACTAACCATCAGCCTTCAACCATGAACTTTCTTCCTTCACGGGTCAAAACGGGCCCGCAATTCCACCGGCACAATGGGACAAACATCGTCCTGCCGCCCAAACACCCGATACCGAATCCGCGCCACAAAATCGTAAACAAAGTCCCAAAATCCCCGCGGAATCACGCCCAGCACAGATGCCAGCACAACCCAGCCTCCGCCCAGTCGCCGCAAAACATGCAAAAACGCAGCAGACCGCACCAAGAGCGCCCCATCACTAGTCAGCACCACAACGCTATCCGGCAATCCAACTCGCCACTCCGCCGCCACCCGCGCCGCAAAAGTCTCACCCTGCAGCGGCGCAAACCGAAACGCGCGGCCGCTGCGATCATGCTTCAACACGAACTTCACCGCGCGATGGCACAACCCGCAATGTCCATCGTAAAAAAGATATTCCGTGCGTGTTTCTTGCTCCACGAAAAAAAGCATAGCACGGGCGCCTCGCAGCGCCGTTTCGCGCGCGGCGAATCGCACTTACGGAAACGTCGTCCCCTTCCCGCTTGCCACGCTTTCCGAAACTCTCTAAGCTTGCTTAGTTCGGCCAATTCTGCGGGAGCGATTCCAACGCATGAAGTGCAACAACATCCTCGAGGCCATCGGCAACACGCCGATCGTCCGCCTGAATCGTCTGGCGAAAGATTCCGCCGCCGAAGTCTGGGTGAAAGCCGACTACATGAATCCCGGCGGCTCGGTGAAAGACCGCATCGGCATCTCCATGATTGAAGAAGCCGAACGCACCGGCAAACTCAAGCCCGGCGGCACAATCATCGAAGGTACTTCTGGCAATACTGGCCTGGGACTCGCCCTCGTCGCCTGTGTGCGCGGCTATAAAGTCGTCTTCACCATCACAGACAAGCAATCGCGCGAAAAAATTGATCTGCTCAAAGCCTTCGGCGCCGAAGTGATCGTCTGCCCCACCGCCGTCGAGCCGGAAGATCCGCGCAGCTACTATTCCGTCGCCGCAAAACTCGCGCGCGAAATTCCCAATTCTTTTTATCCCAATCAATACGCCAACCCGATGAATCCCGAAGCGCACTATCGCTCCACCGGCCCCGAAATCTGGAAAGACACCGAAGGAAAAATCACGCACTTCGTATGCGGCATCGGCACCGGCGGCACCATCTCCGGCGTGGGACGCTACCTCAAGGAACAAAATCCCAACGTCAAAATCATCGGCGTGGATCCGATCGGCTCGCTCTACTACGAAAAGGTCAAGACCGGAAAGGTTGGCAAAGCGCTCACCTACGTCGTCGAAGGCATCGGCGAGGATTTTTTCCCCGCCACCATGAATCTCGAGATTCTCGACGACGTCTTGCAAGTTAACGACGAAGAATGTTTCGTCTGGGCTCGCCGTCTGGCTAAACAAGAAGGGATTTTCACCGGAGGCTCGGGCGGCGGTTGCATCTCCGCCGCGCTAAAAGTCGCCAAGACCGCGAAGAAAGGCGACTTCATTGTCGCTTTCGCGCCCGACTCCGGCTCGCGCTACATGTCCAAAGTTTTCAACGACGGCTGGATGCGCGAACACGGCTACGTGGACGCCGAAGTCACCCTCTCCGCCGCCGACGTCATCCGCGTAAAACGTCAGAACGGCAAATCGCGCGAGATGATCGTCGCCGGCCCCTATCAAACCGTTTTCCACGCGCTGCAAACCATGCAGCAGCAGGACATCTCGCAACTCCCCGTCTTCGAAGAAGGAAAATCCATCGGCACCGTGTTCGAAGACCAGATCTTGAATCTCGCCCTGCAAGGCAAAGACCTGCGAAAGCTCGTCATCCGCGAAGTCATGGGCGCTCCGCTCCCGCAAGTTTCCGCCAATGCTCCGGTCGAACGCGTCACCCACATCCTCAGCCACGATAGTCCCGCCGTCTTCGTAGAAATGCCCGGCGCAAAATTCGAAGTCCTCACCAAGTTCGATCTCATGGACACCATCGCCGGCCTCGTCGGCCAAAAGCGCTAAGCCACCGCCGCAAGCAATCCGTCGTACCAGCCCCGCTCGTCGCCGGAAGGGCGGGACTTCAGTCCCGCCGTAAGCGTCTCCAGATCCACAGGGCTTTAGCCCCTGAAGCCACAAATTTGTGTCGTATCTGAAACCATGATTCCGCCGTGTTTTGAATTGAACTTCGGCTCCGCGGAAAATCACAGAGCCGAAGTCACGCCGCGCAGGGATATTCCGAATCACTGGCGTTCTTCTGCGTCCAACGTCGTTGCGTGTGGCGCAGCGTTGCTCGCAAACGCCCGCTGGTAACCCGCCGCATAGCTAGCCTGGTCGTCATCGAACGCCCAGCGGCTCTGCGATACGCGCGGCCTCTCGCCGCGTTGTTTGGCCAGCTTGCCTTGAAAGAGTCCGTCGCGAAATGGCGCACTATTCGCGAAGGCCGCAGTGAAGTTGCCATCCTGGAGTTGGCTCTCCGCCGCGAGTGCGCCGCTCTTCTCGGCTTGCGCCGACGTCATTCCCGGCCCCGCGACCCACGCGCCGGCAATTGCCAAAGCCACCAACGCAAGAAATCCCATTCCGTATTTTCCGATCGCCGTATTCTTTTCCATGTGCTGCTCCTTTTTTGCCTGTGATCGTGACGCGCACGATTCGCGCTGTCCCTAGCACAGACGCAAGCAGCACCGCGCAAGATGCGGCTCCAACCCAAAGCTTTACGTTCTTAACACACACTTTACTAGCTCTTTACGCGCCCGGCGTTTATCCTGAAAATCTCGACAGGGCCGCAAAAGTACGGAGATTGCGAAGTGGATTTGGAAAAAATCAAAAAACGCAACCTGTTCTCGTGGGCCTCGGTGATTCTGCTCGCGATTCTTTGCGCCGTGCTCGCCGTTCTGCAATATCGCTGGACCGCTCAGGTCGCCGCCGGCGAGCAATTGCGCCTCAAGAGCAATCTGGATTCTCGCCTCGAACTTCTGCGCCGCACTTTCAACGACCGCATTGATTCTGCGTGCCTCGCTTTCGTTCCATCTTCCGCTGACTTCTCAAAGCAAACTGCTGAAGACGCGTATATCGAAAAATACCGCGTTCAACGGGCCTCACAAGCCAATATAGTCGCCAGCATCGCCCTCGCAATCCCGCAAGGCAATCAACTCGCTCTCTTCGTTCCCGACTCCGCAGGCAGTCGCTTCATCGAAACCACGTGGCCCTCCGATTGGACCGCCATGCACAACGAACTACTCGCTCGCGCGAATGGCGGTCCTCCCGGGCCAAGCCTTCCGCAAATTCCTACGCTTCGTGCCATCCCGCATTTTGGCCGCGCAGAAGAAGGCCGTCTCGGACGCACAATATCGCGTGAACAGAATTGGCTGATCCTCAAGCTCAATGACGCCTACATCGCGCGCACCCTGGTCCCGGAGATGTTGAACAGCTATCTCGGTGTTTCCGGCAAGCTCGATTACGACGCGCAAGTCGTAGTCAATCAGGTGCCCTTCACTCCGCTCTACGATTCCGAGCCGCGCCCTCCGCGCAGCAAAATTTGGACGCCAGACGCATCCGTAGCTCTTCTGGAAATTGCGCCGCCGAGGTCATCCTTGGCCCGCGCGTCATCGGAAAACGCGCCCTCTGTCCCGTCTCTGCCGCCATTCCCCGCGCGCTCATCCGGCGTGTGGCTCTTGCGCGTGCACCATCACGCCGGCTCGCTCGAATCGATCGTCGCGGGTGCTCGCCGCCGCAATCTCGCTCTTTCCGCCGGCTTGTTGCTTCTGATTCTTGCGACCGTGGCGTCACTGGTGCGCTCCTCCCGGCGCGAGCGCCAGATGGCCGAGCTGCAAATGAATTTTGTCGAAGGCGTTTCGCACGAATTGCGCACGCCCCTTACCGTGATCCGCACGGCTGCGTTCAATCTGCGCGGAAATCTGGCGCAAAAGCCGGATCAGGTCACGCGCTATGGTGCGTTAATTCAAACCGAGAGCGAGAAGTTAACCGCGCTCGTGGACCAGGTGCTGCGTTACGGCAGCGCGCGCTCCGGCCGCCTCATCGCCCAGCGCTCGCCCATCGCGATTGACGCGCTCATCGAAAGCACCCTGCAGTCCAGCCGCCTCGGCCTCGAAAATTCGAATCTCACCATCGAAAAGGAAATCGCGCCCAATCTGCCCCTGGTTCTTGCCGATCCTGAAGCCATGGAGCACGTCCTGCAAAATCTTTTTGAAAACGCCGTGAAGTACGGCACGGAATCCAGCAATTGGATCGGCATCTTCGCCGCCTCAGCGCCGCCCAACGGCGCGCCTGCCGTCGAAATCCGCGTCGCCGATCACGGACCGGGCATCCCCAAAGAAGAACGCGAACATATTTTTGATTCTTTCTATCGTGGACGCCGCGCCGTACAAGACCAGATTCACGGCACGGGCCTCGGCCTCACGCTCGCGAAAAAAATCGTCGAAGCGCATGGTGGCACGATCACCGTGAAAAGTCAGCCCAGCGAAGGCACCGAATTCATAGTGCGACTTCCCGCGGCCACGGCCGGAGCGGCAGAATGAATCCGCGCATTCTTATCGTCGAAGACGAGCCTGGCTTGGTTCTAACGATCTCCGACCTGCTGACGGCGGAAGGTTACGAAGTCGCCGCGGCCACCGACGGCACATCCGGCCTCGCGATGGCCACAGAGCAACAGTTCGCCGTCATCATCCTCGACGTGATGCTCCCGAAAAAAACCGGCTTCGATGTTTGCCGCGACCTTCGCCAAAAAGGCGTGGACTCCGCGATCCTGATGCTCACCGCCAAGACGCAAGTCGTGAATCGCGTCGTCGGCCTGAAGCTGGGCGCCGACGATTACCTCGCGAAACCCTTCGAGCCCACCGAACTCCTCGCTCGCATTGAAGCCCTTCTGCGCCGCGTGCACAAAGAACGCCGCATCGCCGTGCGGACCTTCCGCTTCGACGACGTAGAAATAGATTTTGAACGCTCCGAAATCCTGAAAGCAGGCCAGCGCGTGGAAGTTGCAGCGAAAGAACTTCTACTGTTGCGCTACCTGGTGGATCACCGCGATCGCGTAGTCCCCCGCGAGGAAATCCTGCAGAAAGTCTGGGAGTACGATAGCCAGGTAAGTTCCCGCACAGTAGACGTTCACGTCTCCTGGCTCCGCCAAAAACTCGACAACTCCCAAAATCCCAAACACATCCAAACCATAAGAGGCAAAGGCTACCGCTTCACCGCCTAACCCGCCGCGCATAAAACCACACCCAAAATGCGGCATCACAACGGGATTTTCTCTGCGCCCTCTGCGTCTCTGCGGTAAGAGCCGTTGACGTTCGCCACGCGCCAAATCACAGAACGTAGGGGCACGGCATGCCGAGCCCGCGTTAATGCGTTTCCTCGTCGTCTCGTCGGTAGGACGTGATTCTCGCCCAAAACCCATCCGACGCGTTTTGGGCACAGCGACTGAGGTTCAGCGCACGCGTCGAAGGGAGTGCTTGGCCCCGTGAATCAATGAGCGCAAGGCTGTATTGACGGATTTTTCGTCAGGAAAATACTTGGCCACGTCCGGGGAAAGCAGGACGAGATTAGTTCCGGCCTTATAGCGGGCGGCATACTTGCCGCGAACGCCCCCTCGCAAAGCTGACAGATCGTATTCCCGACGCAGTTCGTCGGGGCGCTGCGGCCTCTCATTTTTTTTCTTCATAATGTTCTCGCTCGCGTCGCGTAGCCTTCCGCGCACTGATGATTCTTATATTCCCGTCGCGCTTCGGTTCTCTCGCCACCTGCACCAATGGCTTGTGTTTCTTCGCGCTTCTTTCAGCCATGGCTCAATCCGCCAGCTGCAATTGTTCGAGGTAAGCGTTGTACGCAGCTTTCACTTTGGCCGCCTTCGGCGCACCGTTCGCATAATTCTCGAGCGGCGAGATGAACTCATCCATCGCCTTATCCACCTGCTTGAATAACGTCGGATTGGTCTTGGATAGCGCCGTATCGCCGCCATAGTCCTCGGCCTTATCCCAGACGCGTTCGAGAATGTGCGCCAATTCCGCAGCCGTCGCGCTATCTCCCTTTTGGAATGAGGCGTATGCCAGTTTCGCCAGCGCGCGATACGGCCCCATCTTGGTGTTGTCTACGCCCGCATTTGGCGGCTGATGCGCCGCCTGCGCCGCGAGCAAATACGCCGGCACGCGACTCGTCGCGGGTCCCGCGACCGGCGCAGCAGCAACGCAGCACACCAATCCAATGCCGAGCGGGAGCAGTAATTTCACAATCATTTGTGAAACACGAGACATGCCGCCTCCTCGCAGTCGTTTTTGAAACTGTTTGCGCCGACTAGATAGCACACTTTCAACGGCCTGCGCCGGAAATATTGAGCGCCGACACCCGGCGCACTGCGCGTCCGCCACCCCAATGGTATAATTGTGAACTTTTTGCAGCCCGCCGGAACTAGCAGGGCGGCGCTCGAACGAAGCAAAAAGAAAGGGCCAGCGCAAGGCATGCGAATCGAAGATTTCAACGAGCGGCTGAAGCACTCCATCCTGGTCGGCGACGGCGCCATGGGTTCGCTGCTGTACGAATCCGTCGGCCCGCAGCGCTGCGTGGACGAACTCAACACCACGCACGGCGAAGCGGTGTTCCACGTTCATCAGACCTACATCGAAGCCGGCGCGCAGCTCATCGAAACCAACACCTTCAGCGCCAACCGCCACAAGCTCTCGCAATTCGGCATGGCCGGCCGCGTCGCCGAGCTGAATCATCGCGCCGTAAAAATCGCGCGCGAAGCCCGTGAAGCCGCCAAACATGAAGTCCTGATCGCCGGCTCCATCGGCCCCCTAGGAATCGTTCAGCAAGTCCGCGAACTCCCGCACGAAGAAATCGTCGCAATCTTCAAGGAACAGGCCGGAGCGCTCGAAGAGCGTGGCGTGGATTTGTTTTTACTCGAAACCTTCAGCGACATCGAAGAGCTCATCGCCGCCGTGGATGCGATCCGCTCGTTCTCGCGTCTGCCCATCGCCGCCGAATTAACCTACTCGGACGAAGGCTCCACTTTCGGCGGCACGCGCCCGCAAGATGCCTGGGAAAAGCTGAAAGACAAAAATATTCAGACCTTCGGCGCCAATTGCACCATCGGCCCGCAACTTCTGCTGCCAGTCTTGCGCGAATTAGCCGCCGCCGCGAAATTGCCGCTAAGCGCCATGCCCAACGCGGGCTTCCCCAAGCGCATCGGCGACCGCATCGTCTACCCGAAATCCTCTCCCGAATATTTCGCGCTCTTCGCGCAGGAAGCCGCCGAAATCGGCGCGCGAATTCTCGGCGGCTGCTGCGGCACCACGCCGGAACACATCCGCGCGATGGCCGAAGCCGTGAAGAAACTACGCCCAGGAAAATCAGCGGCGGCGAAAGACGGCGCAAAAGGCTCGGCGGCCACGGTCGAAGTCTTCGAGCCCGCCGAACGCTTCCGACGTATCGCAGCCCGCGAGCCCGAAAGCAAGCTTTGGCGAAAAATTCAGGCCGAAAAATTCGTCACTTCGGTGGAAATAGACCCGCCGAAAGGCGTCACGATTGACCGCATCGTGGATCAAGTCGGCCGCGTGATGGCCTCCGACGAAGTGGACTCGATCGACATTAATAGCGGCACGCTAGCCCGAGTCGGCATGGACGCGCTGGTGCTCGCCGGCGCGCTCGAAGCGCACGGTTTTGAAACCATCCCGCACGTCACTACACGCGACGCGAATATCATCGGCCTGCAAGCCATGCTCCTCGGCGCCTGGGCCGTCGGAGGCGTGCGCAACGTCCTCGCAATCACCGGCGATCCGCCGTCGCTCGGCGATCATCCCGAAACCAGCGGCGTCTACGAAGTGGATTCGATCGGCCTGGTAAAAGTTTTGTCGCGGCTGAATCAAGGCACCGACTGGGCGGGAAAAAGTCTCGGCGGCGCCACAAATTTCACCATCGGTGTTGCCGTAAATCCGGTCGCGGAAGATATTGACGAAGAGTTGCGCCGCTTCGAAGCCAAAATCGAAGCGGGCGCGCATTTCGCGATGACCCAGCCGATTTTCGATCCCGAGCACTGGCAAGCGTTTCTAAAACGCCTCGGCGGAAAGTCTCCAGTGCCAATCATAGTCGGCCTCTGGCCGCTTACGAGTTACAAGCAAGCCCTGCGCCTGAATAACGAAGTCCCCGGCATCGTCATCCCCGAAGCCACTCTGCGCGAAATGGAAGAAGCCGGCGAGCACGCCCGCGAACGCGGATTCGTCCTGGCCCGCCGCATGCTCGATTGGGCGCGCACAGCACGCAGCGAAAGCATCGCCGGTGCGTACCTGATAGCTCCGTTCAAGCGCTACGAAGAAATCCTCGAACTGTTCAAGTAAATCGTTCCGCACCACGCTACTCGCACGAAAGTTGAAGGATCTTTGTGGGTCGTGCCTTTAGAGGTTTGTCGGGACTATCATTTTCGTGAGAGCACAGCTTTATAGTATGCGAAAAAAGTAAAGCGAGTGTCATCCCGAGCGCAGCGAGGGATCTGCTTTTCGCTCCCGCATAAAATCTGCCCTATCTTCATCCGGTTTGGAAGTTCTGCGACAATCCGAGAGTCTTTGTGGGTCGTGGCTTTAGCCACGACATCACATAAAGTGCGCAAGCTAGAACCGGCTTCAGCCGCTGAAGTTCCCTGAGTCCTGTTGTCCGATCGCGAGACATTCCAACTATCGAAGCGTGAAGCTCAAATTGAAGTTCGCCGCAATTTCCTAAGTCTCAAAAGAACCAAAACCTCTTCCGCTTCTTCAAAGGTTTCGCCCCAGGACTAAGCCCCACATCCTCGTCCATCTCCGGCACCCAAGGCAGCGGCTTGCCCTCAAACACCGCCCGCGGATTATCCACCAGCAACGCGCGAGCCACATCCTCCCCGCGTCTCTTCGCCACGTGATCAAAAACTTCCTTCAATCGCAAAGGCCGCGACGTCACGTTATGCGCATCGCTAGCCACAAAATGCACGGCGTTCATGCCGATCCACTCTTCCGCCATTTCCTGCGCCGACTTCCCGAATTTCCCCAGCAACGATTGCCCCGTCACCTGCGCATAACATCCCTGCCGCAGCCAGCGAAACAATCGCTCCGGCTTCGACCGTATTAAAGGATTCCGTTCCGGGTGCGTGATGATCGGCCGCAAACCCGCCAGATGCAATTCGTGCAGCGATTGATCCATCGAAGGCGGAATCGAATAGTCGGCAAACTCTACCAGCAAATAGTTCTTTTGGTTCAGCGTAAACCGGCTGGAATCGTGGCGAATCTCGCGCAGGTTCTCAAAACTCAAATGGAAATCGCATCCGGTGGCCAATACCAGCCGCCCTTCGAATTTCGCCTGCAATTCGTCGCGCCGCGCCTTTACCAATTCGGGAACGAACGCATGATTCGGATGCGCGTGCGGCGTCGAAATTACGTGCGTAATCCCATCCGCAATAGCCATTTCCGCCATTTCCACGGACATCTCAACCGAATCGGGACCGTCATCGAGCCCGGGAAGTATGTGGCAGTGAATGTCGATCATGTCAGCCGAGAATAGCGCAGCATGAAATGGATAACAACGCGTGACCCCGGCGCAGGTGCGCGCGAAGCACCACAACACCGCGTACGAATTGGCCAGATTATTGCTTCCAGCGCTATGCAGCCCAGTGAAACTGTTTCATTTGCGGAATCGCCAGCCGCCTCCGCGAATGGGCTGAAGTAACTCCCAATTCGGTCGAATCTGTACTTATCAGGAACTTTTCAGGCCCAGCGCGTCATCGGAGCGAGTACGCAAATGGCTGCCGCTTTTCCAGACCGTCGCAGGCGAGCATTCATCACTGGCATCACCGGCCAGGATGGCTCCTATCTCGCCGAACTGCTCATCGGCAAGGGCTACGAAGTCCACGGCATCAAGCGCCGCTCCAGCAGTTTCAATACGGACCGCGTGGACCATCTCATCTCGGATTGGCACGAGCACGAAACTCGCTTCTTCCTGCACTTCGCCGATCTTTCCGACGCCACCAGCCTCTCGAAACTCCTCTATCGCATCGCGCCCGATGAAATCTACCACCTCGGCGCCCAGAGCCACGTGCGCGTCAGCTTCGATATCCCCGAGTACACGGGAGACATCACCGCGCTCGGCACCACCCGTCTGCTCGACGCCATTCGCGAAACCGGAATCCCCGCCCGGTTTTACAACGCCGCTAGCAGCGAAATGTTTGGCCAGGCCTACGAATGTCCGCAAACCGAAACCACGCCCTTCCGCCCGCGCAGCCCGTACGGTTGCGCAAAACTTTACAGCTACTGGATGACCGTGAACGCCCGCGAAGGCTACGGCTTGTACGCTGTGAACGGCATTCTCTTCAATCACGAATCCCCGCGCCGCGGAGAAATTTTCGTCAGCCGAAAAATTACTCGCGCCGTCGCGCGCATTCTCCATGGCCTGCAGGAAAAGCTCTACCTCGGCAATCTCGATGGCGAACGCGACTGGGGCTACGCTCCCGAATTCGTCGAAGGCATTTGGAGCATGTTGCAGCACGGACAGCCCGAGGATTTTCTGCTCGCCACCGGCGAAACTCATTCCGTCCGCGAATTCGTCGAGCGCGCTTTCTCCGAAGTCGGCTTGGACTGGCGCCGACACGTCGAAGTAGATCCTCAGTATTACCGCCCCACCGAAATTGATCGCCTCGAAGGCGACTCCTCCAAAGCGCGCAAAAAACTTGGCTGGGTTCCCCGCACCAAATTCCGCGACCTGGTCAAAATCATGGTGGATGCGGACGTACAGCTCCTCGAAGACAAATTGAGCGGCCAGATCGAACGAAAAATGGCCATGCGCGGCGGCGAATGAGAGCCCTAGACGCTACTTCCTCCGCCATGGGCGTTTTCTACGGCCGCCGCATTCTGGTCACCGGCGGCGCCGGATTCCTGGGCCGCGTCGTCGTTCGCAAGTTGCGCGAACGCGGCTGCCGCGAAATCACTGTCCCTCGCCGCGCTGCCTGCGACCTCAGCCGCTGGGGCGATATCGAGCAGCTCTTCGATAAATTCCGCCCGCACTCGCTCGTCCACCTCGCCGCCACCGTGGATAATCCCGCCGGCCATCGCGACGTCGCTGAAAGTTTCTACAACAACGTGATGATGTCCATGCAGCTGATGGAAGCTTCCAGCCGCCACGGCGTTGAGAAAATGCTCTGCCTCGGCAGCGCCAGCTCCTATCCCACAAATGCTCCCGTGCCGCTTCGCGAGCAAGACCTATTCAAAGGTTTGCCCGATCCCGCGCGCGCGGTGCACGGCATCGCCAAGCGCTTGCCCTTCATCCAGGCGCAAGCCTATCGCCAGCAATATGGTTTTCACTGCGTCTTTTTGATTCCCACAAATTTCTATGGCCCCGGCGATAATTTCGATCCCAAAACCGCCTACGTAATTCCTTCCATGATTCGCAAGTTCGTGGACGCCGTGGATACCGGCGCCTCCGAAATCGTCATCGGCGGCACCGGCTGCGCCACGCGCGATTTCCTGCACGTCGAAGACTGCGCCGAAGGCATTCTCCTCGCGCTCGAACACTACACCGGCGGCGACGCCATCAATCTCGGCAGCGGCGCTGAAGTGCCTATCCATGAACTCGCGCGTCGCATCGCCCGCATCACCGGATACACCGGACGCATCCAGTGGGATCCCAATTATCCGGAAGGCACCATGCGCCGCGTCCTGGACGTAACCCGCGCACAAAAAGAATTCGGCTTCCGCGCTCGCCGCAGCCTGGCAGACGGCTTGCTCGAAACGATCGAGTGGTACCGCTCCACGCTCATGCGCGGCACCGTAGAACCTGAACAAAACGCGCTGGCGCAAAGCCTCTAGATTCGCGGAAGGAAAGAATCATGATCCAAGGACTCGCAGAATCCTCAGTGAAAGTGCTCCCCATAAAACGCGGTCCGGAAGTGAAAGCGTGCACCGCTTGCCGCTCCTGCGGCAGCGCCCGCCTCGAAAGCGTTCTCGACTTGGGTATCCTCTACGTCTCCAATTTCGCCGACGCTCCCGATAGCGATCGCTGGCCGCGCGTCCCGCTCGATCTTCTTCTCTGCCGCGATTGCAGCCTCGCGCAATTGCGCCACACCACACCGGCCGAATGGCTCTATCGCCACTATTGGTACAAGTCCGGCATCAGCGCCACCATGCGCGCCGCGCTTGCCGACATCTCCGAAAAAGCCGCGCACTTCGCCGGACTCGGCAGCGGCGATAGCGTCCTCGATATCGGCTGCAACGACGGCACTCTCCTGCGCTCCTACTCCGCGCAAGGCATCCGCCGCGTGGGATTCGAGCCTGCCGAAAACCTCGCCTGCGAAGCCGCCGTGGGCACCGACCGCATCGTTCCGGATTTTTTCACCGCCAGGTTGATTGCTGGTGAAGAATTTCGCGTCATCACCTCGATCGCCATGTTTTACGACCTCGAAGATCCCAATCAATTCGTCGCTGATGTCGCGAGCTTACTGATGGAAGATGGCGCGTGGATCATCGAGATGCATTACCTGCCGCTGGTCCTCGAACGCAATGCATTCGACGCCATCTGCCACGAGCACTTGGAATATTACTCGCTCACTTCGCTCGAACCGCTGCTCGAGCGCCACGGCCTCGCCGTCGCCGATGTGGAAACCAACGAAGTCAATGGCGGCAGCTTGCGCGCGTACGTCGTCCACCGCAATTCCCCGGCGCTCTCGATTCCCGCACGCCGCGAACGTGTCGCCGCCATGCGCGCAAGAGAAAATGCCGCGCGCTTGACCCAGGTCGGGCCCTATGAAGAATTTCGGACGAGCGTGCAACGCATTGGCGCGAAACTGCGGGATTGGCTGCGTGTCGAGCGCGAGCAAGGCCGGGAAATTTCCGTCTACGGCGCTTCCACCAAGGGCAATACTCTGCTGCAGGTCTTTGGTCTCGACAACACGTTGATTCGCTCCGCCGCCGAGCGCAATCCTGAAAAATGGGGCAAATTCACGGTCGGCACCTGGATTCCCATCGTCTCCGAAGCCGAAGCCCGCGTCCACGCCGACGATTTTCTGGTCCTGCCGTGGCACTTCATGCCCGAAATCCAAACCCGCGAACGCGACTTCCTAACCCGCGGCGGCAAACTAATCGCCCCGCTCCCCACTCCACGCGTAATCACCGCCGACGGCTGGCACCGCCTGGCCTAACCAAGATCCGCCAGCGCCAGTTTCGCGGGACCACACTTCGGGTCACCTGATGTGAAAATCCGCCACGATCAACCGCGTATCCACGGTCACATGCGGCGTGATCGCATGAAATCCCCACATATGCACCCAAGCATTCCCCGTGTGTATCGTGAGAAATGATTTCATCACTCCCGGAGAAAAAAACGTCAGGAACACCATGATTGCAGACAGCGCCGCGTGCGCGAGCGAATCGTATCGCGTCCAACCTCTTCCGGCGATTGCACTCGCGTAGCGCCCACCAAAGAGCCATCCAGATGCAGCGCAATCCCCGCGCCAAAAAAGTGCAGCCCGATTAATCTTCCAGCCAGTAAAACCGCCGCGCCGTAAATCCACAAAAGCAATGTCTCGCGCAAAGCCACGCCGCGCTCCGGCGCCCGCGAAGCCAAATCCGGCATCGGTCGCCGCCGCGTAATCAACGCCACCAGGCCAATCTCCAGCACCAGAAACACCAACGCAATCGAATTGAAGATAACCATCGCCGTCGGATCGCCCGGATGCGGCCCCATCGGCAATGGCATCGTCCCATGGCAAAGCTTCACCGCCGCCACGCTGATCAAAACCCAAAGAATCAGCGCGACCTGAAAACTCCGCTGTCGAACCAGATAAACAAGTCTTGAACCCAGATTGGCCACGCGCCATGCTCCCGCAATATCCGCATATCAACAACCGAATTCACTCCGGCATCATCGCGGCCAATATTTTGCGGAATATTTTGCGTGGAGCAAACTTAGGAGCGCTTGCGGACAACAATCACGTTTTGCGGGCAAACCTCGGGGTCATCAATGTAATCGCAGACGTCGAAAATCTCCGCCCAACGCTTCTGGACGTAGCCTCGCGGGATGCACGCCTCCCCCCAGAATGACCATCGGCCTTCCGCTCCCAGGCTGTCGTAGCAGAATTGCCCGTTGTCGTACGCGGAGATCGCCGCATCAACGTCCACGAATGTCTTCGCCGATTGCTTCAGCCAATTCGGCTTCTCATCAAGCCGCGGGTCATCGCGGAGGTTCTTGCAAAATTGGATAAAATCTCGCGCTCGAGTCGTGGCAATCAGCATGCCGCCGGGCTCAAGCAGCCGATGAAATTCCCGAAGCAGCGCCAGATGCATTTCTTCGGGCAGGTGCGAAAACACCGAAAATAAATAGATCATGCCAAACGACCCCGCTGCGAGCGGAGTGGGCGGATTTGGTTCAATCAACGTTACCTTGCACCATGGATTCGTTTCCCGGCAGAAGCGCACAGCGTCGGCGCTGTGATCCACGCCAGAAAGTCTTTCCGCTTCCACGTCCTTCAGGAAGAACCGAATAATTCTGCCCCAGCCGCAGCCGAAGTCCAGAACGGCGCGACAAGACCCGATGGGACCGACATGCTTCTCGTAACAGTTCTTGAAGACTCGGTACGCGTCAAATCCTTCTCGGAGCGTCCAGTCGCCTGAACTGCCGGTGTAATTCTCCTGCACGGAAGCCTGCGGCAGTCTGGGCACGATGCGTGCAACGGACTCGCGTCTTCTCCGGCCCGTAGTGTTGAGCCAAAACCAGGTTTCGTCGTCAATTCCAGAAAACCAGTCCTTCGGGCCGCTACCGCTTTTTTTGCTCCGCGCGGCCACTCGGCGCACCACTGGCTCATTCTTGATGTGTCGCCACACGGCCGGCGCGATATAGCGAAGCTGCATTTGGCCGGAGCCTCCCATTTTCATTTCCTCTCCGCAAAAAACCTTACCGCCCGCGGCTATTCGCGTCAAGTTTGGTACCCCGCGTAGCAGTCAGTTCTACAGTGTTTCCACATGCGAAGCGGGAATCCAGCCGCGTTCACCTCGAGCGTTGCGAACCAGCAACCAGTCATGTCGCGCTTCTTCGACTACAACTTCTTCTCCGGGACGGACCGCGAGCTCACGCGCCGAGTAATCCTGCAGGACATTTGCTTCTCCCTGCTGGTTCGAAAGCAACTCGACCGGAACCCAGCCTTCGCGACCATCTGACGCCTTGCACCACTTCCAACCAGGAAACTGGTCATCCTCCCGGCCCACACGGACCCTCTCGCCGGCCGTTACGCCAATCGGGTCGGCATACTCGATCTTGTGTTCCAGTTGTATGCGAACTTGACGGAGGTGTTTCTCCATTTGGAAGAACCCTGCGATGACAATCGCTGGTTCAAACATCGAACCGAAAGTGACTGCGTAACGCGTTTAGGATACTCCGTCTAAGAGCTTTCATCTGCGGAACGTTTTGTGCGCCGGAATCGCCAAGCGCACTGGGAGTTAAAACAGCTGCGAATTGCCGGCTACTGGACGGTAATCCTCGAAATCGTGCGCCTGGTTTGCTATGTCAATCCCGCCCAAACGATTATTCTGAAGTGTGATTGAAAATCCAGACACGCTCCCGCAGCCCCCGCATCAGAAGGTCACGCTCCGATCCTTCGTTCGATGGCTTCTCCTCGGACTGACGCTTCTTTGGTCGTTGGCTGTGCTAACCCTCGTGGCTGCCCGCTGGATCGATCCGCCGACCACCGCGGTGCACATGGAGCGCCGCTTGCAAGCGTGGATTCACCGCACGCCCTACCACGAACGATACGAATTCGTTCCGCTCAGCCAAATCTCGCCCGATTTCCAGCATGCCGTCATCGCCGCGGAAGACGCGCGTTTCTACCAGCATCACGGATTCGATTGGAACGCGATGGAAATCGCTGCGGAAGACGATATGCAAGGCGGCCGCCTTCGCGGCGGCTCCACGATCACGCAGCAACTGGTGAAAAATCTCTTCTTCGGAACCGGCCGCTCCATTCTCCGCAAGGGCGCCGAGTTCACACTCGTTCCGGTTGCCGAATTGGTCCTCGGCAAGCGCCGCATTTTAGAGCTCTACCTCAACGTGGTCGAATGGGGCCCGGGTATCTATGGCGCGGAGTCGGCGTGCCGTTACTACTACCGAACCTCAGCCCGAAGCCTCGACCGGCAACAAGCCGCCCAACTAGCTGCAATTCTCCCGCAACCCCTGAAGCGACGCCCCGATCGCATGAATCGCTATAGCGCACTGATCCAAGAGCGCATGCGCCAAATGGGCTGGTAATCAGCCATCACATCGTTAAAAACCGTGGAAGATTCGCACCGATAAACCGCGTCACGCCACAAATGCTGCTTCGATTGAATTTCGATTGAGGTCTGCCGTCCTTCACAATCCCGCTGCTAGAATATACTTCGCATCGAGGAGAATCAGCATGAGCCATCTCGACAGCTTGCTAGAACGCAACAAAGAATTCGCCGCGCGGCAGTCCGCTGAAGGCACCCTGATGCCCTCGCTTCCGCGGTCGCTGCCCAATGTGAAAGCGGTCATCATTGGTTGCGCGGATATGCGCGTGGATCCGGCGCACCTCCTCGGAATTAGACCGGGCGAGGCCGTCGTGCTCCGCAATATCGGTGGTCGAATCACTCCAGGCTTGCTGGAAGAGTTGGGTCTGCTCGGGCGAATCGGCGCAGTTGCTGGAGAGATTCCGGGAGGCGGCGGAGAATTTCACCTCATCGTGCTTCAGCACACCGATTGCGGCATCACGCGCCTTGCCGGCGATCCCGCCATGCTGGCGCACTATTTTCAAGTACAGGAAGCCGAGCTCAAGGCCAAAGCGGTCAAGGACCCTCGCGCGGCGCTTGCCGTGGACGTCGCTGCGCTCCGGGCGATCCCTGCATTGCCGGGCGCGTGGCTCTTATCGGGCCTCATGTACGACGTCGCGACTGGACTCGTTGAGGTCGTCATACCGCCGGCGCCGATTCGTACCGCACAATCTCCGGATTAACGCCCCACTCGGACACAGGCGCGAGCCGCCCCGCTCATCTTTGTGCAATTTCGGATTCTTGTTATAGTCGTTTTTTCGTCTTGAAGCTGTCTTTCGGCCGTTCCTGAGGGCGATCCGCCGAAATCTTCAACTCCAACGAGAGGTCACAAGTGCCTGCAGAACGCACTCCGGAATTCTTTGCGTCGAGAGACATCAAGATCGGCATCATTGGCTGCGGTTATGTCGGCCTGCCGCTCGCTTTGCGTTTCGCGGACGTCGGACAACGCGTCACCGGCTTCGACCTCGATCATGAAAAAGTCAAAAAGCTCAACGCCGGGCAGTCTTACATCCAGCACATCCCCGCCGAAAAAATCCAGCGCCACGTCCAGGCCAAGCGCTTCGACGCCACCACCGATTTCGCGCGTCTCCAGGAAATGGACGCCGTTCTGATCTGCGTCCCCACGCCCCTGGACGAGCGCCGCGAGCCCGATTTGAGTTACGTCGAAAACACCGCCAAAGCCATCGCGCCGAATTTGCAAAAAAATCAGCTGATCGTCCTCGAAAGCACCACGTACCCCGGCACCACCGAGGAACTGGTTCTGCCCATCCTCGAAAAAGGCGGCTTGCGCTGTCCTCTGGTGAAAGGCCCGGCCACGGAAAACACTGCCACGGATTTCTATCTCGCCTTTTCACCCGAACGCGAAGATCCCGGCAATAAACAATACGGCCTCGCGCAAATCCCCAAAGTCGTCGGCGGCATCAATCCTCCCAGCGGACGCGCCGCCGCTGCGCTCTACGCGCAGATCGTCTCAAAAGTAGTTCCGGTCAGCTCCACGCGCGCCGCCGAAATGGTCAAGCTCCTCGAAAATATTTTTCGCTGCGTGAATATCGCGCTCGTGAACGAACTCAAGCAGCTTTCCCTGCGCATGGATCTGGACATCTGGGAAGTAATTGATAGCGCGGCCACCAAGCCCTTCGGCTTCATGCCGTTTTATCCCGGCCCGGGCCTCGGCGGACATTGCATCCCGGTGGACCCTTACTACCTCTCGTGGAAAGCGCGCGAATACGATTTCGCCACCCGCTTCATCGAACTCGCCGGCGAAATCAATACCGCCATGCCCTACAACGTGGTCGAAGCCCTCATCACCGCGCTGAACGATCACGAGAAAAGCGTGAAAGGCTCGAAAATCCTGCTTCTCGGCGTAGCCTACAAAAAAGATGTGGACGACCTGCGCGAATCCCCTTCGCTGAAGCTGCTCGAGCTTCTCACCGCTCGCGGCGCGATTCTCGATTACAACGACCCGTACTTCCCTCGCCTCCACAAAATGCGCCATTACGATTTTTCGAATATGAAATCAGTCGAGCTGACACCGGAACAACTCGCCGGCTACGATTGCGTCCTGATCGCGACCGATCACTCCAGCTATGATTACGACGCAATCGTCCGCCACTCCAAGCTCGTGGTAGACACGCGCAACGCCACGCGCAACGTCAAGCAGCAAACAGGAAAAGTAGTCCACTGCTAGGATCGGTAGTGGCTTTAGAGTCTGCGTGAGAGCACGGAAATCTTTGTAGGCCGTAGCTTTAGCTACGGCATAAGCACAGCAAAATCAGAGCGGCTTCAGCCGCTGAAGTACGGGTTTTGCAGTTCTCGCACAGACTCTTCAGCCACGACATTCGTACTGCAAATGCGGGGCGGCTTTACAACTTGCGGAAAAACTCTGCTTTTTAGGGGGTCGGAGCTTTAGCTCCGACGTAAAGCTCAGCCTATCATCAGGGGCTTTAGCCCCTGAGGCGCCTTTGACTTTTCCGCAGACTGCCATCGGCACCTTCGCCTGTACCTACGGCCAGCAAACCCCGTTCCCCCGTGCTAGTAACCGAAAATCGCCAATAGGAAGATAGTCCCATTGCCTAGACCGTACCGGCTAGCTACTGTAGACCCATGGGCGCACCAACAGCTCCGCACAAGGAATCGCAAAAGCTCATCACCGATCCCGGCCGCCGCCGCAGCATGCGCGTCCTGCTAAGCGTCCCGATCAACGTGAAAGGCAAGACCGCCACGAATCAAGATTTTGACGAAGAAACGCGCACCCTGGTGGTCAACGCGCACGGCGCGCTGATAGCGCTGGCGGCTCGCGTAGCCGCTGCCCAGGAAGTCACCATCTCCAATAAAGCCACGCAAACCACGCGGCAGTGCCGCATCGTCTACGTTGGCAACGAACAAGCCGGCCGCGCCCAAATGGGCATCGAGTTCGTAAAGCCGTCGCCCAGCTTCTGGCAAATCGACTTCCCGCCAGACGACTGGGTCGTCCCCGAAGACTAAGCGCCGCCCCCGTTCGAATCGCCCGCAAGAGCGAACTTTCGCGTTCAGAATTTCAAAATCGCGCGAGAGTAGCGCGTATGTCATCCCGAGCGAAGCGAGGGATCTGCTTTTCGCTGAAACTTGGCGCGATACCAGATTGCTCGGGCCGAATTCGTACTTGAAAGAGTGCGATTCGTTTTGCCGCAGGCTGTTTGGCCCCTAAAGCTCCCGCTCTTCCTCACTTCGCCGCGCTCGTCAATTCCCCGCGAAAATTTCCAAACGGCATCTCCGCCACAACCAAAACAGGCGTTCGCGCCGCATCATGTGCCAGCCAAACCGAAAAGTTCGTCTTCAGCACTTCCTTGCCATGCATGAAAAGATGGATCGCAATCCGCGTAGCCTGATAATTGCCTATCGCAATCGCCACCGTTTCCTGCGCGACTTCCAAGTGCGCACGCATCTCGTACAAATCGCTCCCATCGTAAAGCGGCACGCGCAATTCCGGCGTGCGTTTCCAATCCGCGGCCCGTAACGCATAAAACGCGCCCAAAGGGTCCCGCGTTCCCGGCTGGACGATCACCGGCGCCACATTCCCGCGCCGCGGTTGTCCGATCGCGATTAGGTGCAGCACGGCGTCCTGCTTCTTCCCCATCTCGTCCAGGTACATCTCATATTGATGGCTATCGAGATTCGCAACGTCGGTGTACGAATCGAACTGGTCATCCACTTCAAAAAGATTGCGCAAAGGCGGCTGCGAGTGCACCGAAGCGCGAAAATGCCAAGTCTGCCAACCAAGAAGATCCCGCCGCTCCACCACCGCCGTCTGCACCGACGCCGCATTCGAAAACGGCGCCCACTCCAACCGGTAATTCAAAATCTCGCCCGCGCGAAACGGAACCACCGCCTCGGCAGCCGCCTTCGCATCAATATTGGAAACGGAAAATGCGGCAGAACTGCCGCGAAGAAAACCCCCAGCCATCAAAATCGGCAAGATAGCGAACACCAACAACGCGGCTCTGCGCCATGATCCGATTGCAGAACTCTCATCCACAAGAAGCCTTTGTAGTGGCGGACTTCAGTCCGCCATCTCGCGCGCACCACACATCGTCGGCTAGGAATTTCGCGCGCTGCCGTCCAGATGCCCAGGAAGCTCCAGCAAACGATCCACCATCAAATCGGGCGGATGCGCGCGCAAACCCGCCAACCCATATCCATAACTCACTCCGCAAGCAAATATCCCCGCATTGCGAGCCGTCTTAACGTCCACGTCCGAATCTCCAATCATCAACGCCTCACTCGGCGAAGCCCGCAAATCGCGCAACAAAACGTTCACTCCCATCGGATCCGGCTTCTTCCTCTCAAAACTATTCCCCCCATACACAAATCGAAAATACTGCGATAGCCCGAGCCCATCCAGAATAGCCCGGCTGAAAACCACCGGCTTGTTCGTAAACACCGCCATCGCCCGCGCCGGATGCACCGCGGGCTTCTTCGGATCCCCCTCCAACTCCGCCAAGGCTTCGCGCACGCCCGGATACGCAACAGTGTTGTCCAGCATGTGCGCGCGATAGTAACTCAAAAAATAACTTAACCCTCGCTCCACCTCCGCTTCCGTAGCGCCTTCCCCCAGCGCCCGCCGCACCAGCATCGCCGCACCATCCCCGATAAAACTGAAAATCGTCTCGTGGACGTGCACCTCCCTCCCCATGTGCCCGAGCATCGCATTCACGGAATGCGCCAGGTCCAGCTTCGAATCAATCAAAGTGCCGTCCAGATCAAAGATCAAAACGCGCACCCCTGCAAACCGCTTGTGATTAGTCGTCATCCGCAGTCAAGCCCTCGCAAACTTTCGCCGCAACAAAACAACAATTCATTTTAGGCGGCACTCGAAACAATGTCACCCGCGACAAGAACGCCGATTGGTGATTCCCCACGCGCTCCGCCGGCAAAATTACATGTTGCATAGACAACACCACTATGTTGTAATAGCAACATTGGAGGTTCACCACCATGTCCAACGCCTTGGAAGCCATCGTCCAAAGACGCGCCGTAAAAGTCTTCGACCCCATCGAAATCCCAGCCGAAACCCGCGACCAAATCCTACATGCCGCCCGCCTGGCGCCCTCCAGCTTCAACATCCAGCCCTACCGCTTCTACTGGGTCACCACTCCCGAAATCCGCAGCACTGCCGCGAAACTCTGCTTCGGCCAAAGTCCCGCCGCCACCGCCTCTGTCCTCGTCGTCGCCGTCGCGGACATCGGCTCCTGGAAATCCACTACCGCCGGCGAACTGGCCTGGATGCGCACCGCCGGCTTCACCGAAAAAAAGATCGCCGAATACAAACGCCGCGCCAAATTCGGCAAATGGTTTTTCATCCAGGGCTGGTTCGGCATTTTCGGCGCGATCAAATGGATCATCCTCCGCCTCCTGCACATCTGGAAAACAGGAGGCACGCTTCCCGTAGCGCGCCAAGGCATGTTCAAATGGGCCACCAAGAGCGCCGCGCTCGCCTGTCAAAATTTGATGATCGCTGCCCAGGCGCTTGGCCTGAACACGTGCCCCATGGAAGGATTTGACAGCCGCCGCCTCGCCAAGTTACTCAAGCTTTCGCGGAAGAATCATGAGATCGTCATGGTCATCGCCATCGGAAAAAAATCCGCCCTCCACGAAGACCGCCCCCAGTGGCGCAGGCCCCTCGCGGAAACGGTCCATGTCCTATGATCGCCATTGACAAAAAACTCGTGCCGATCCCGCCGCAAATTGTGAAGGACTCGATCCTGTTGAATCTCGCCTCCGCGTACTCTTCCGTCGGCAAGCAGCTCGAACAAAAAACCAAATGCTCGCAGACCCGCGGCTTCATCATGTCCACTCTGCGCGGCGGCGTCGCGCTCAATCCAAATCAAATCGCCAAACTCCTCGGCTATGACCGCACGGTCGTCCATCGCGCCATCAAAACCATGATTCGCGAAGGCCTCTTAGCCCAAAAAAAAGCCGCCACCGGCCGAGCGCTCCCGGTCCATCTCACCGACAAAGGCAACAAGTACCGCGATAACCTCGTCAAAGAACGCCGCAACGCCGAAGAAAAACTCCGCAAGACCCTGAAGCCCCAAGAAATCGCCACGCTGATCCACCTACTAAACCAAATCACGGAATTCAAATTCTGAGCCTAAGCGCAACTCTAACCTTCCCCGCGCCGCCGCCGTTGGCGTTGCGAATCGCGCTGCAGCGCGATTCGCCCTGAGATCCGACAGCGTCGGATCGAAGGGTAGCGGCCGCCTTTTAGGTTGGCGCCGTTGACTGTGCAGTGAAATTTCCCTCCCGATCAAACAGTTCCCGCGCTTGTCGCGCCCCTCTTCTTATGTCGTACAATCCACTCGAGGTCGAATGTCGAGAGCGCGAGAAAAATCATTGCCATTCATATCGCATGGAAGGAGCCCAGCGTGAGCGATGCCAAAGAGAAAGATGCACTAACCCGCCGAGGATTCCTGGGAGTAGGCTCAGCAGCCCTAGCAGCCGCCAGCCTTCTCTCCGCGGAAGAATTAGCCGCCCAAGCCCAAGAGCAATCCACCGCCAAGTCCATGAAAGATCGCAGCGCAAGCGATCCCGGCCCCACCAATTCCGTGCTCGACGCCGCCAATCCCGATTCGAATCATCCTGTCCCCACCGACGCCGGCGGCGTGCAAACTTTCAAATATCCATTTTCGTTCGCGCACAAGCGCCAACACGAAGGCGGCTGGTCCCGCGAAGTCACTCAACGCGAACTAGCCATCTCCACCACCCTCGCCGGTGTGGACATGCGCCTCACCGCCGGCGGCGTCCGCGAACTTCACTGGCACAGCGCCGCCGAATGGGCCTTGATGCTCTACGGCACCGCGCGCATCACCTGCATAGATTCCGAAGGTAAGAGCTTCGTCACTGACGTCAAAGAAGGCGATCTCTGGTTTTTCCCCACCGGCATTCCCCACTCGATCCAGGGGCTCGCCCCCGACGGCTGCGAATTCCTGCTCGTCTTCGACGACGGCAACTTCTCCGAATACGCCACAGTCCTGCTCTCGGACTTCATGGCCCACACGCCGCCAGAAGTCGTCGCGAAAAATTTCGGCGTCAATCAACAAGCCCTGGCCGCTATGCCCAAGAAAGAGCTCTTCATTTTTCAGGCCGACGTTCCCGGCCCTCTAGCCGACGATCGCCGCATCGCCGCCGGGGCGCTCGGCCCCTCTCCAATTGATTTTGCTTTCCGCGCGATGCAGATGCCTCCCACCAAATCCAATAGAAGCGGCGAAGTCCGCATCATTGATTCCAACAATTTTAAAATTTCCCAAGCGATCTCCGCCGCCATCGTCACCGTAAAACCCGGCGGCCTCCGCGAACTCCACTGGCATCCCAACGCCGACGAGTGGCAATTTTATTTCGGAGGCAAAGCCCGCATGACCGTTTTCGCCACTGGTGGTCGCGCCCGCACCATGGATTTCGAAACCGGCGACGTCGGCTACATCCAAAAAACTCTTCCGCACTACATCGAAAACACCGGCACCACCGACCTGAAGTTTCTGGAAATGTTCAAAAGCCCCTACTACCAGGATCTAGCCCTAACCGAATGGCTGGTCCACACGCCTCCAGAACTAGTAGCCGCCCACCTGCACCTAGACCAAGCCACACTAGCCGCGCTACCAAGAGAAAAGCCGCTAATCATGCCCGACTAGCATTTCGCGCGGAAGAATCCGTGCTGTCTCTTCGTCCGTCATCCTGAGCGCAGCGAAGGATCTCTCTTCGGTTTTCCCTTCGGTTCCTTCATCCAACGCCACAAAAACCGGTACTCACCGTCCCAGTACCTTAGAAGGAATATTCTGCCTATTCCTCCGCAGAAAGTGCCAGGCAGGTTCCCTTTCGCACGCAGGCAAGTGGACGCCCAGCCATCCTCCAACACACTGAATCAATGCGACTAATCCGTCCCCGCTGCCAAACGGCAATCCAAATGCCGCTCTAAGCCAAACGCTATTCGGCCACGCACCATAATCCAGCCCAACTCATAACCAGAGGTGACGCATGTACCGAACAAGCGCTGTCCTAAGCATCGCCATCATCACGATCGCCTTCGGAGCCGCCACTCCGGCTGCAAGCCTAAATTCAAAAAATGCCGGAGCCTCTCGAACACAGCACTCCGCGACGCAAAATCAGTCCCAAATTCAATCGAACGATAAGACTGAACCAAGAACCTTCAGCGGCACGATCTGGATGGATGGCAATCGGTTCGAACTAAGAGACGAACGCGAAAAACGCTGGTATCACCTCGACGCCGACCAAAAACTAATCGCCAAATTCGAAGGCAAAGAAGTAAAAGTAACCGGCACCCTGGACCCCACCACCAGCGAAATCCACGTCCAACGCATAGAAGAAGCCTAAGCGCAACCGTAAATGTAGAAGCAATGAATCGTTTCCGGGCAGGGACACCCCGCTCGCCGATAACCTTCAAGGAATCGCTGCGTCTTGATTACCAAATCCGGCACTGTTGAGAAGGAGACGAACCAATTCGCTCTGCCGCTTAACGCCGCTCTTGGAGAAAATGCTCTTTATCTGTGAGCGCACAGTATTATCGGTCACGCCAATAATCTCTGCGATTTTTCGTGGTGCGTGACCGTCACTTAAAAGCAACGCGACTCGGCACTCGGCCGGGGTAAGGCCGAACAACGCTCTCAGGACATCCCGCGTGGGACGCCTCTGACGGGAAGGATCGATAATGAAAGCGACGGCAGTGATTGACTGGACTCCGACGATGGGCGACTTGCGGAGAGGGCTAACAAGAACATGGAGTGGAGGTCGCTTGCGTCGTGAAACCGATGCAGTTCCGCCAGTGGGCGGGCCACTATTCTTCGTGTTGCAGGCAGCGCGTTGAATTACTTGTACCAGCAAATTTGACTCCGCAGCGCGTTCGGCCCGCAAGCCAGTGCGGGTGGTCATGAGGCCATCTTTTTCGCGCAACAACGCGGCCGCAATTTGATTCATCGCCAGGATTTCTCCGGTGGGGCCCAGGAATACTATTCCGGTGGGCAGTGTGTCGAGTACTGTTTCGAGTGACTGTGATCGGTTTCGCAATTCAGTGAACTGCATATGAAGCTTGAGAGCGCGCTCCGCGTGCGGTGCAAGAAACTCAAGGATGCTTACCTCTGAAGCTCCAAACCCTGGACAAGATGATTCTCGGTAAAGACTGATCGAGGCAAAGCGCGAGCCAGTGTTGAGAGGCAAACCGAAGAGGCCATGTTCGAAACCGAACCTCACCATGAAATCGTTGTATACCTCAGTCGTTGCCAGCTCTGCGCCGGAACATAGCGCTTCGGAGACGCACACATATCCGACGGGTTTAGATAGTGCCCGCCGCGCCCAGAGGTCCAGCGAACCGTAGCGCCGTTGATACAGACGGGTCGCTTCGGGGTCAACCTGCCAAGAGCTGGCGAGAGTGTATGAGTCTCGGTGGGTGTCGTACATCACCAATGCGGCCGACGTCGCGCCAGTCAGCTGGGCCACCTGCTGAAGAAATGGCTCCCAAAGGCTGGGATCGGCTGCCGCGTCGTAGAGGGCGCCTAAGAGCTGAGAAAGAGCTTCGCCGCTGGGGAGCATGCTCTACCTCTCCAAAACGGTTGCCGGCAGCGGGTAACCAGGATAGTAAGGTCCGAAAACGTTACTCTATATCAAACCAAATTGCCAGGGGCTTTCACCCATTTGGGGGATGACTGGAATACGGCCTCGGCTCAGACTCACGCGCCAGGAGTGTGAAAAACAGGAGGTTCTGATATGCAATGGAGATATGCAATCGTCCAAAGCAACGGCGGACAGGTGCAGACAGCGAACGGCCCAATGCTAATCGCGCAAGTGCTGAACTCCGCTGGCCAGAATGGTGGCGAGTTAGCGGCCGTAGTGCCAGCTGCGGCCGGTGTTTTTGAATGGGTAATCAGATTTCCTCTGCAAACGCCATCGCAAACGTTCGAATGAGTTTCAGTCTGGCGAGCAAGAACGCTGGGGAGCAGGAACGTTCTATTGTGAGTGAACTCTTGAAGCATCTCTCATCGGTACCAGAGGCAGTGGAGGGATATGTCCAAGAATACACGTAGAATCAGTTTTTCCATCCTGGTCGTCTTTGTGATTGCGGTCGGCGTAGCTCATGCCAAACGAGTTCGCACTTTCACTTCAACAACAGACTCAAATGGCAACCAGCATCCTGCCACGGCCGACATTAACGCCAACGGAGTCATTAAATGCACGTCGGCAACAGGCAGCAACCCTCGGCAATATCCTCCTGCTTGCTTCGTATTGGGACAAATACTGCGTCCGGGGCAAACAGCTGGGACCGGCTCGAGCGGAACGATGACGTTATCCTGTAACGGCCAAGCCCCATTGCGGTGCAGCGTAACAATCAATGACTAGGGCTTCGTCTCAGATCGTGCTCAATTACGCTGATTCCAGAGCTGGAACAATGAGGTGCGGCGATAACAAGTTCAACTATGTCTGCCCAAGTTAAATTGGAGTTGAGCAGAATTCGAGCAGTAGCTTTTCCCGTGCTGTCGTGTGCATACTTGCTCCTAATCTTCGGACTGCCACTGACGCTGTGCGCCGTCTTGTGGCGCCAGTTCGGAACGAAATGGCAACCGGTGGCACTTTTGACTTGCCCATTTCTTTATGCACTTCTGTTCACACTGATCGCCGGTCTTCTCAGTATTCCTCACCAGAAAGGCATCGTTGCCGGGAAGTTCCCGAGGGATGTGGGACATCGCGTCTATTTCCACCGTCGTCTGTACGGTCTCTGCTGGACTGCGCTGTTCTACTTCAAGCCGATCTACTTCTTGGTGCTGGCGATTGACCCTCTGCGTGCGTGTGCATTCCGCTTATTCGGGTATCGGGGAAACGTGGACTTCACGATTTACCCCGATACATGGATTCGGGACCTACCACTCATCCGCTTTGGAAAAGGAGCGTACATCGCAAACCGCTCGACGCTGGGTTCCAATGTCTGTCTGCAGAGTGGCGAGATTCTAGTCGGAGAAATCTCAATAGGAGAGAGGTCGGTTCTCGGCCATCTTGCTGTGATTGGACTCGGTTCCAAGATGGATTCTGATTCGGAACTCGGAGTGGGGGCTACTACCGGCATACAAGTCACCATCGGGCGGAAAACGAAGGTGGGGGCCATTAGCGGGCTTAATCACGGGTCGAGGGTCGGAGACGAATGTGAGATCGGTGCAATGTCATATGTCGGTTCGGGAACGCGAGTTTTGGACGGCGTTCACCTTCCCCCATCATGGGTCTCTGCCGACCATGCCGTGGTCCGAGATGAAACCCGCACAGAAACCGGGCAGGTGGCACACCCTTCAGACACCCCCGACGACTGTCGCTCAAGCTGAGCAGTTTTTTAGGATTTGCAGTTGTAGTTCGGGGTGCCGCATCCCTTTGCTGCAGTTGGCAAAGGGTGCGCGGCTGGCAACATCCGCCGGCCGAGCCCTACCGTCGCCGGGATTCAACTTTTAAAAACCCGCGCACTAAACGTGTCTACCGGCTAGCGTAAACAGCCTTTCTTTTACCGTTGCTTTATATTAACTACTATGTTAACATAGCTCGGGTTAATTGCGCTCAACGGAGGAAGGGGACATGGTCTACCGCGACGCGGTCAGCATCGCTAATACGTCGTGCCACACTCGGTTGCACGGTCCAGCACTTCTCGATACAAATGGACGGTTTTCCCGGAACAATAATTCGTGCAACTCGTTCAAAACAAACACCCGCGCCCAAAACTTCTCGATACAAATTGAATTCGTGCTCGCCTCAAAGTGCGCGCCGGGCCGCGCTCCCCTCGCCCGCCGCCACACGCCCTTCCGCTCGATGTTACATTGTTACATCCGCGTTCCGCGCACCTCTAGCCACTCGTCACGTGCCACTAGCCACTGCCAAATCAATCGCCAACCCGGCCGATTAGAATTCATTGTAACTCGCTCAAAACAAAGACTCGCGGCCCGAATCAATCGCCAACTTTCAGGCACTTTCGAAATCCCGTTTCACAACCTCGCTACACTTAGTCAACGCATCGCAATCCCGTTCATCACAAGTTACGAATCACGAGTCACGAATCACGCAGCTGCGGGTCACGAATCACGAGTCACAAATCACGAATCACGGCCTCCTCTGCTACAATGTTCGTTTCCGAATCTGCCCAAACTGCCGCCCGAGGCCCACATGGCTGAAATTCAACCTTTCCGCGCCTTCCGCTACGACACGAGCCGCGTCCCGCTGGATAAAGCCTTAACCCAGCCCTACGACAAGATCACCCCCGCCATGCAAGAGAAGTACTACGCCGCAAGCCCCTACAACCTGATTGCGATCGAAAAGGGGCGCATCAACGCCGCCGACACGCCCGAAAATAACGTCTACACCCGCGCCGGAAAGAAAATCAAAGAGTGGATCGCCGAGAAGGTCCTCGTTCAGGACGCCGCTCCGGCCATATACGCCTATTCCCAGGAATATCTCGTCCCCGGAACGCACACCCGCAAAACGCGCATCGGCTTCATCGCCCTGGGCCGCGTCGAGGATTACGACGCCCACGTCGTCTTCCGCCATGAACGCACGCTGTCCGCCCCGAAAGCCGACCGCATCGAGCTTTTACGTCATACGCACGCGCAAACCGGCCAACTCTTCATGCTCTACGACGACGCGCCGCGCCGCATTGACAACCTGCTCGAAGAAATCGCAAAACCGCCCGCGGCCAATGAAATGCACGACGAATACGGTGTGACGCACCGGCTCTGGCCCGTCACGGACGTCGCCAACATCCGCAGAATTCAAGACGCGATGGCCGACAAAAAACTGATCATCGCCGACGGCCATCACCGCTACGAGACTGCCCTCAACTTTCGCAACGAATCGCGCGTCCGCGCCGGCGTCAACGATCCCTACGCCGCGCCCGAATTCGCCATGATGACGTTCATCAACACGCACTCCAAAGGCCTCACCATCCTGCCCACGCATCGCCTCATCCGCAACGTCCCCGACTTCGATTTCGACAAATTCCGGCAGAATGTCGCGCAAGCTTTCGACTGGTATTCGTACCCATTTCAAAATCCCGAAGAGCGCGCCACTGCTTTCGCCGAGTTTCACAAAGACCTCGAAAAAATAAATCACGGCCGGCGCGCCATCGGAATCTACCCCGGCGGTGGTGCCTTCTATCTATTTTTGCTGCGGCGCGATGCGGACCTGGAGACTATGCTGCCGGACGTGTCCGAGGCGCAGCGCGGCCTGGACATCGTTTTGCTGCACCGGCTGATCATCGAACGAGGTCTGGGAATCAGCGCCGAGGCGGTGGCAGCTGAAAAGAACGTAGGCTACGAGCGGGAAATGGATGCAGCTCTCGCCGCTGTAGATCGCCGTGAAGCTCAACTAGCGTGCCTGCTGAATCCCGTGCGCGTCCAGCAAGTGGCGGATATCGCGCTGGGCGGCGATGTGCTCCCGCAAAAATCCACGGACTTCTACCCCAAATTAATGAGCGGCATCGCGATCTATCAGGAGGAAGGACGCGTCGAAGGTCAAGCCGATGCGCGCAGCGGCAACTGAGAGCGGCAAGCAGCTGATTGAACAGCAGGCGCAGTGAGCGTGCAGGGCGAGTGCTACACCCGCCCCACATTCTCGGCAAAAAAAAAAGGAGAGCCGCCGCCAGAATTACGAGGCGCTCTTCGCGAAGCTCTGGATGGCCGCCGTTTCGCTGTCGTAGGTATCGAACACGGTCATCAACTTCGTCACTTGCAGCACTTCCTTGAATTTCGAACCAAGGTTGGCGAGCTTCAGGACGGCGCCTTGCGACCGCGCGCTGTGGAACGTGGCCACCAAAGTGCCAAGCCCGGCGCTGTCTATGTAACCAACCTGCGCGAGATTCAGCACAATCTTTTTCTTGCCCGCCGCCAGCAGGCTCTTCACCTTCTCGCGGAACGCGTTGCTCTCCTCGCCCAGCACGATGCGCCCTTCGATTTCGAGCACGGTCACGCCATTCACTTCGTTATCAACCATTCTCAGTGCCACGTTCGCGCCTCCTGGAAAATTCGAAACCGTATTTGGAATTAGTGTAAATGAGAAGCCACTGCCCTGGGGCGGCCAGCTTTCTCGTCAGTAAAAATCCGAGCAGGACATGTAATACCCGCAAGACGTGCAGATCATCTTGCACTTTCGCGGCTCCAGTCGAGCCGAACATCGCGGGCAATACTGTGATGCCTCCGCCGGCTTCGGTTGAACCGCGCGATTGATCGCGTTCGACTCCGCTGCTTGCGCCGCTCGTAAAGCGGCTTCCGGCTGTCCCATTTCTAGTAGTCCTTCGGACGGACGTTTATAGCACATCCCGGGGACAGGGAAAAGCAAAGGTGATATTTCCCAACGGCTTCGAGCGATGCAGCATCGAGCTGCTGGAAGGGCACAATTCACCATGCTCATTAGACACCGGAACCGCACGAATGGTTCGCGCTGCGGCTTGTAAACCGGTGTAAAGTGACAGCAACCGCGGGGCAGTTCGGGGCGTCTGATAGGTGTGGGCCAGAGAGGGAGCCATGAGACCTAGATGGATGTTCGGAATGGTCGCAGTGGTGCTGCTTGCGGTTCCTGCAGGTCTTCAAGCGCAACGCGCAGGCGCGGGTGGCGCCGTTCATGCCGGCGGCGGCTCCAGCGGCAGGTCATTCACCGGCAACGTCTCGCATGCCGGCGGTATCCGCACAATTCCCACCGTCACAATCGCAAACGGCTCTTCCGCCGCGCGACCCCGTGCCAATCCATTTACGGTCTACGGCGTGGCTGCGCCGTCCCGGTTTGCGGGTGGGGTGGGTAGCCCGACTCTGGGTGTGAGAGCACCTCACGCTGGAGCCTTCCCGAACGGAAACGGTGCTAATCACAAGCATCACCCACGAAATCCAAGAGGAGGCGCTCCGCAGTTCTACTTCCTCACCGGCGGCTATTACTATGCCGACCCGGGCGTACTCGACGACTCCGAGGGACAGACGCAGGACGCGACAGATCAGCGCGATGTGGCGGCTGATCAGCAAGACGAGGGCCAGCAGGGGAATGATCAACAGGCCGAGGAACAACAACCACCCGACGATCAGCAGCGAGATTACCGCGCTGATGCCGCGAACGCGCCGATGCCTCCGCAAGAGCAGGAACAAGCCCCGCCGCTGGCGGATGTGGGTTCGTTCACGCTGGTAATGCGCGATGGAACACAGGTGGACGCGCTAGCGTTCACTCGCGCGCAGGATAAAATCATCTACATCACGCCGGATGGCGGGCGCCGCACCGTGGCTGTAAGCGACATTGACAGCGATTCGACGGCACGCGTGAACGAAGAGCGCGGAACGCCGTTGCAACGGCCGCTGTAATCGGCAGCGCCAGCCGGAAAGTTTTCTCAACTTTTGATTTGTAGATCGACCGGCCTCAGGGGTTAATGCCCCTGAGGCTTCGCAGTTTTTGGCACGGCTGAAGCTGCCCTTCCGGGAGACGTTTTAGGCGCCGACCTCTAGTCTTCGGTACGCTGCATGGGTTCAGGCATGTACAGGCCGGCGTGGGCGGGGAGGCCGGCGCGCTCGAATTGGATCGTCGAGTGGCTGATTCGAAATTCGCTCGAGAGAATATCGCGTACCTGGGTTAGAACTTTTTCGCTTTCTTCCATGTGCATATCTGGAATGCGTATGTGGCAGGACAGCGCGTTGAGGTCAGTGCCGAGCGTCCAGATATGAATATCGTGAACCTCCTGGATGCCTTCGACGCGCAGTAGAGCCCGCGCGACTGCCTCAAGCTGGATGTTGCGCGGCAAGCCTTCGAGCAGAATGTGCGAGCTTTCGCGCAAAATCCCGATACCTGACCACAGTACCATCCCACCGATCGCAAGACCGATGAGCGGATCCACCCAGCCTGCACCGGTGTAGCGAATCGCCAGCGCGCCCGCCACGATGGCCACATTCGAAAGCGCGTCACCCAGATTGTGGATCCACACGCTGCGCACATTCAGGTCGCGCCGGCCGCTGTGCAAAGCGAGCGTGATTCCGCCGTTCACAACCAGAGCAAAAACGGAAACCCACAGCATGAGTCCTGTTTTGACTTCCACCGGACTACGGAGCCGCATGAAGGATTCGTATAGAAGCCCAAACGAAACGAGCGACAGGAGGACGGCATTCACGAAGGCCGCGAGAATTCCTGCGCGGTGATAGCCGTACGTCTTTTCCGGCGTGGGAGGCTTCATGGCCCAGCGCATCGCCAGCCAAGAGAGCACTAATGTCGGCACGTCGGTGAGGTTGTGCACCGCGTCGCTGACGAGCGCGATCGAATGGCCGGCATATCCGGCGACGAGCTCGACGGCGACCAGCGCAAACGTCGCAATTACCGCCACGCCCAACGTCAGAGTCATACCTTCGGCGGGAAGAGAGACGTGCGAGTGTCCGCCCAATCCGTGGCTGTGACCATGGTCATGACCAGCGTGAGAATGATGAGAGCCGCCGTGCGCGTGGTCGTGCATCAGTGGGATTTTAACCGTGATTCGCTTGCGCGCACAGTGAGGATTGGCGCGGACGCCGCAAGGAGTTAGCGCCCAATCGTTAGCGGCCGATTTCGTACTCGGAACGAACGCGCCCGAGGAAACGCAATTGACTTACCTTGCCGCACCCGCCTACCATGGCACAGTTTCGTGGCCTTCAACTCTCAGAGGGAGCGCGGGCGGGGAACATCGCGATTCACCCGGCGATGACGCACCAAGTTGCCAAACTGGTGTTCTGGGGAGTGCGCGGCTCCACGCCGACGCTCGAGCGCGATACCTGGCGCTACGGCGGTAACACCCCCTGCCTGGAATTGACTGCGCCAGATGGAACCAAGTTCATTTTGGATTGCGGGACCGGTCTGCGCACGCTGGGAAACTACCTGACGGAAGCGCAACGCGGCTTGGGAATCGACGCGCATATCCTGGTGACGCACTACCACTGGGACCACATTCAGGGAATTCCGTTCTTTCATCCGTTCTTTGAATCGCAAAACCGTTTTCAATTTTACAGCTTCCAATCGAAGTACCTGGGAGCGAACAGCCTGGAGCAAGTGTTTGCGGCGCAACTCGCGACGCCCTACTTTCCCGTGGACGTGACGATGATGACCGCGGCGCGCGAGTTCCGCGAAGTAAGCGGCGGCGAAAAGTGGGAAGTGAACGGCACGCGGATTTCGACGTGTTTCTTGAATCATCCGCAAGGATGCCTGGGCTACAGGATTGATACTGCGGGCGGCTCGATGGTCTATGCGACGGACAACGAGCCGGGCGTTCCCGAGTGCGACCAAAATCTGCGTCACCTGGCGCATGGCGCCGATGTGCTGATCTACGACGCCCAGTATTCTCCCGAACAGTTGGCGTCGGATCGCAAGGGCTGGGGCCACTCGAGTTGGCTCGAGGGCGTGAAGATTGCGCGGGAGGCGAAAGTTCGCAATCTGGTCTTGTTTCACCACGATCCCGATTCTTCCGACAAGATCGTGGACGGATTCCTTTCGGCTGCGCGGCAGGAATTTCCGGCGACGTGGGCGGCCACCGAAGGCATGTCCATCACCATGAGCGAACGCGGCGTGAACGTCGCGATTCGCGAATCCCGGCTCGGCTTGCGGCGGCGGCTAAGGTTTGCGGCAACCATCAGCGGCGTGACCGAAGACGGAAAGCCCTTCGAAGAAAAAGCCACGGTGCGCGATATGAGTTTGCAAGGCGCGTACCTCGCGTTGAATAGCCGCCCGCGTTTGCAGTCCGAAGTCCGCGTGGTGATTGAAGCTTCGGGCGATCCGACGCGATCGAGCATGCTTTCGTTACGCGGGACCGTGGTGCATTTCGATCTGGGGCGCGAGAAGAACCAAAATGGCGTCGGCGTAGTGTTTATCGAAGACCCTGACCCGGGGCGCCCGCGGGATTAGGCGCCGGCGGCGTGTGCACATGCTCGGGCCGGAAACCGACTCCGATCATGCGGGCGGGGATGCGGCGCAACACCGGGAATTTCTGCATCAATTTAAAAGGCAGTGGCAGTTGCCGAATCGGCGCACGCTTCGCCAAAGCCGGACCGATTGCGCGCTTGTGAGCGAGAACCTGGAGCCGCTGAGTCATCCGCGTCGGAAATTCGCGGCGTTCCTGCACTTTGCGAAGTGTTTCCTCCGTCACATTGCCCTGCAGCAGCGGGCCCGCCAGAATATTCGACGCCGCCACGGCGTCCTGAATCGCGAGATTGATGCCTACACCTCCGATCGGCGACATCGCGTGGGCGGAATCCCCGATGCACAAAAGCCCTGGCCGCGACCACTTCTCTAAGCGATCCACGGCGACGGACAATAATTTTACGTCGTTCCATTCCTTTAATTCGGCCGTGCGCTCGCGCAGAAAGGGAGCCACTTCGGCAAGGTCGTCGCGAAACGCCTGCAGACCTTTTTGTTTAATGATGTCGAATCCGCCTTTAGGGATTACGTAGGCGCACTGCCAGTAATCATCGCGGTTGAGCGTCACCAAAATCTTGCCCGCATGAAAGCGCCCGAGAGTTTGATCCGGGTCGCTGGCCTGCCGCGAAACGCGCATCCACAGCACGTCTATAGGCGCGCCGAGATCAATCACGTTGAAGCCGGCTTTCTCGCGAACGACGGAATGGCGTCCGTCTGCTCCCAGAGTCAAGGGCGCACGCACTTCGATGTTTCCTCGCGGCGTCTTGGCCACAATACCGACGACGCTGCCGTTTTCTTCAATTAGGTCCGTGACTTCAAACTCCATTCGCAGCTGAAAGCCGGGGAAGGCCTTCGCCTTTTCGGAGACGA
The DNA here is from genome assembly GCA_049287725.1 of Candidatus Acidiferrales bacterium. Lineage (GTDB taxonomy): Bacteria > Acidobacteriota > Terriglobia > Acidiferrales > UBA7541 > Palsa-295. Next base: position 171,029 of record JBAQGJ010000010.1, read on the forward strand.
AATTCAGGAAATCCCACTGGGGCATGAGCGCTATGAATTTGCAGTGGGTGGGAAGATGAGAAAAATCGCCGACGGTCACTGCGAATTCCTCAATTTGAGCGCCGATTTGCGGCAGTTCTTGATGAGGCCGTTTGAGGAAGTCTTGCAGAATTCCCAGCTCAAACATCAGTTCGAGGGTGGAAGGATGAATCGTATCGCCGCGGAAGTCCCGCAGGAAGTCGGCGTGCTTTTCGAGCACAACAACATTTACTCCCGCGCGTGCCAGCAGAAAACCGGCGATCATGCCAGCGGGTCCGCCGCCCGCGATGCAACAACGGGTCTGGACAATTTCTGAGGTGGCATTGTTCCGGGGCATCGCCGGTCTCCCTAGTTCAAATCATATCCTAGAGGCGTACAGGAATGTGGCCGGCAACGCGCAGTTACTTTGTATCGGAGGACAACTCAGCGAGTTGGGCGTCGAGGTCGGCTAGAGCGCGGCCGAGCTGTTCGCGATATCGAGGATCTTGATTGGATTGCAGTTGTTTTTCCACGCGGGCACGGGCCAGCAACAGCACTTGCGTCTGCCGGCGCGTTTCGACTTGAGCCTGACTGAGCTGCTTCTTATTTTGGCGATCTTCTTTGGACTGAAATTCCTGGACCTGTCCTTCGACTGCTTTGCTTTCCCATCCCCTGGCCATCCGTAGATTCTAGATGCGGCACCGTTGAATGCGACGTTAAATTTCTGTTCAGGTTTCCTTGGCGCACCCGGACATGAAGGCTCCATGCAAGATGTCGGATTCTGCTCCACACGGAGACCGCCGTGCCTTGATTGCTAGTACACTTGTGGCGCTTTCCGGGTGGTCGACATGAACTTCGACGCAATTGTGATTGGGTCGGGACAGGCGGGGAAACCGCTGTCCTACGCGCTGGCGGACTTGGGATGGAAAGTTGCGTTCATCGAGCGTGCGGAACTGGGCGGCTCGTGCATCAATACCGGCTGCACGCCGACGAAGACCATGGTGGCCTCGGCGCAAGTGGCGCACTACGCGCGAAGCGCGGAGCGCTGGGGAGTGCGCGCCAGCGACGTGAGCGTGGATCTCCCCGCGGTAGTAGCGCGCCAGACCAAGGTGGTGCAGAACTTTCGCGATTCGATCCAGAAGCGCATCAATGATCGGCCCAATATCCGGTTGGTGCGCGCGCACGCGAGATTCAGCGGACCTCACCAAGTGGAAGCGGGCGGCGAAACTTTCGAAAGCGAGAAAATCTTTATTGATACTGGAACGCGTCCCGAAATTCCCAAGATTGCGGGGATTGACTCCGTTTCGTTCCTCACCAACGAGTCGATCATCGAATTGCAGGAACTGCCGAACCACTTGCTTGTGATGGGTGGCGGATATATTGGCCTGGAATTTGGGCAAATGTTCCGCCGCTTCGGCAGCCGCGTCACGATTATTCACAGGAGCGAAAGGATTTTGCGGGACGAAGATCCGGACATTACCGAAATATTGCAAAAGGCGTTGGAAGCCGAGGGTGTCGAATTCGCGCTCGGCGCGAAAACGACGCGCATAGAAAATCGCAGCGGCGAGATTGCGCTGACGTTTGAGTCGCAACAGGGCGCGAAGACGGTTTCGGGCTCGCATCTCTTGGTTGCCACCGGGCGCAAACCGAATACGGATGACCTTGGCTTGGGGAAAGCTGGCGTCGAGACCGATGCACACGGTTATATCAAAGTGAATGGCCGGATGGAAACGAGCGTGCCAGGGATTTGGGCGACAGGCGACGTGAAAGGCGGCCCGGCTTTCACGCACATAGCCTACAACGATTACCAGATCGTGTATGCGAACCTAATTGAGGGAAAAAACCTGACCATCGAAAATCGTTACCTTCCCTACGCGCTTTTCACCGACCCGCAACTGGGGCGCGTGGGAATCACCGAACAGGATGCGCGGGCCTCGGGCCGAAAATTCAAAATGGGGACGTATCCGATGTCTTCGGTGGCGCGGGCGATCGAGCGCGACGAAACGACCGGGCTGATGAAAATCATCGTCGATGGCGAGAACGATCAGATTCTCGGCGCTGCGATTCTCGCGAGCGAGGGCGGCGAGACGGTGCAGATACTAGGCGCAATGATTTTGGCCAAGGCGCCTTACACCGTGTTGAAGGGCGCCGTGTACATTCATCCCACGCTTGCGGAGGGATTTTTCGGATTGATGGAGTCGGTGAAGCCGGCGAACTAGTCGCGGACGCAGTGGCGTGACGGTCTGGTTCTTGCTCTCACTGAAAATCGAAGAGAGATCCTTCGCTTCGCTCAGGATGACGGCGCGCTCCCAACCGCGACGTAATCGAGTGGTAAGCCTTGCCTTGACTATTGCAGCGCGCCGATTTGGAAGTTGAGCGCAGACAATTGTGCTGCGTAGTCGTATTTGGCGCTGGCCTGCGCGATTTCTGCCTGTGTTTCGTTCAGTTGCGATTGGCTTAATTCGATGAAGGAACTCAAGCCGAGTTTGTAGCGCGCCTGCGCGAGATTGAGGGCTTGGTTGGCCTGATTTAGGAGTTGATCGGTCAGAGCCAGGCGCTGGTAACCGGAATTCGCGTTCAGCCAGGCCTTCCGCACGTCCCGCACAATATTGTTCTGCAAGTCCCGAAGGTATTGCTCTTGAGCGCTAGCCTCAGCGTTCGCTTCCGCGTGAAGCGCGTTGAACTGCCGCCCATTGAAGATAGGAATATTCACGTTGAATCCCGCGGCAGCATAGCGCGAAGCAAGCGGTTCCTCCCGGACTGGAGTGAGGCCGGCCACACCCACGCCGCTGATGGTGGGGAGCCAAAGATCGCGCTCGGCGGTTGCGTAGCTCTGCGCGGAATTCACATCCAGGCGGCGGCCGACCAATTCCGGGCGGTTCTGCACGGCCTGCGCGATCAGGGTGGGAAGATCCGGCGGCGGCGCGGGGGGAAGCGGCTGCTCCGCGAGTTGAAATGTTCGCTGGTCGGAATAACCGAGAGCGGTGGAAAGATCGGCAAAGGAAGCCTCCAGATCATTTTGCGCTTGCACCAGCAGCAATTGGGCCTGGGCCAGGTCTACATTGGCAAAACTGACGTCGAGGCCGGACTTCAATTTGTTCTTTTCCAGCGCGGTGATTTGGTCGGAAACGAGCTGGCGATCCTTGACGGTTTCCTGCGCGACCTGCAGCACCGCCTGCGCTTTCAATACGCCGTAGTAGGCGGCGTCCACCGCGAGCAATACGTCGGCTCGCGTTGCGGTGACGTTCTCCTCTTGCGCTTTGGCGTGCAGCAGCGAACTTTTCACCAGTTCGTGGGTGCGGCCAAAATTGGTGACGAGTTGTTGCACCGTCACGCCGTCTGCGAAGCGATCGTAGACGATGGAGTTATTCAATCCACCGGCGGTGATACGGCTATTGGTTTCCGATTTCGCCCCGGTAACGCTGCCGTACGCATGCGGGTAATACTCGGAACGGGCCTCGGTGACCTGCGCCTTGGCCTCGTTTGCGAGATAGGACGCCGCTTGAATTTGCGGATGATTTTGAATGGCGATTTTTTCGGCATCCTGCAGCGTGAGGGTCTGCGTTGCCTGCGCCGACGGTTGCGGCTGGGCTGGCGCCTGAGTTTGCGGTTGCGCCGGCGTCGCCGGTTGCATTTGCGCCGAGGCTGGAGGCGCGCTGCCGAACGCAGCGAATAGAATGACCAAGAGGAAAAGCGAATCGCAGCGACGCATTAGCTAGCCTCCTGCGGCAGTGGCTCCGCGCCGGCTTCAGTTTGCCGGCGATAAATCAAAAGATAGGCGGCTGGTACGAAGAAGATGGTCAGCACCACGGAAGCGGTCAAGCCGCCGATGATAACGCGGGCGAGCGGCGCGTAGGCTTCGCTGCCGGTTTCGAGCTTCAGAGCCATCGGCAGCAGGCCCACGATGGTGGCCAGCGACGTCATCAAGATGGGGCGCAGACGGATGCGGCAGGAATCGCCGACGGCTTGCCGCACGCTGTGCCCTTCCTTGCGTAAGCGGTTCGCAAAATCCACGATCAAAATGCTGTTGGAAACCACCATGCCGGTGAGCATCACAATACCCATCAGCGATTGCACGTTCAGAGTGGTGTCCGTAAATGCCAGCGTAAGGATTACGCCGATCAGACCGGTGGGCACCGCCAGGATGATCAGAAATGGATCGATGAACGAAGCAAATTGGGCCACGAGCACGAGGTAAACGAGCAAGATTGCCAGCAACAATCCAAATCCAAAACTGCGGAAGGAAGATTGCATGGTCACCACCAGGCCTCGGACATTGATGCGCAGGTTGGGCGGGAGCTGTGTAGCGGCGACAATTTTGGAAATTTCCTTCGCGGGCTTGCTGAGGTCTTCGCCGGAAGGAGCTACATATAGGTCAATCGTCCTCTGCAATTGGTAGTGGTCCACCTCGGTAGGGGTGAGGATCGGGCTGATGTCAGCCACCTGATCGAGGTAAGTAGGCAGCTTCAAGTTGGGAGCGCGCAACGGCATGGTCTTGAGATCTTCGATCGTAGCCACGCGATTTTCGGGATATTGCACGGTGACGAAATAATTGTTGCCGCTTTTTGGATCTACCCAATAGCTGGGCGCGATCATCGCGTCGGAGGTAAGCGCCGTGATCACGTTATCCACAACTTCTTTCGGACTCAGTCCCAATTCGCTGGCGCGCGCGCGGTTCACGTTTAGGTTCAAAGCTGGGTAATCCATATCCTGCGGGACGTACACGTCCGCGACTCCCGGTAACGCTCGGAATTTCTGGGCCAGCCCGAGAGCGACGCTATCGGCCGCTTTTAAATCCATGCCGCTGACCTGCACGTCAATCGGCGCGGGCATGCCTTGATTCAGCACCGCGTCCACCAGCCCGCCGGATTGAAAGTACGTGCGCAATTGCGGGAGATCGGCGGCGATCCGCGCGCGGACTTCGTTCATGTACGTGAAGCTGCTGACGCGATGATCTTCTTTCAGACCGACCTGGATAAATGCTGTATGCATCGCGGAGTTCGGAGTGAAGAGCGCGGAAAGGTCTGACATCAAGCCGACGTTGGAGACCACGGTGTTCAGTTCGTCCGCCGGAACCACCTGGCGGACGATGTCTTCGACCTTTGTCACGTAATCCGTGGTGAGCTCCAGGCGTGTGCCGGTGGGAGCTTTCACATTGATGACGAATTGGCCGGCATCCGTGCGCGGAAAGAACGACGTGCCGACCAGCGGATAAAGAGCGAAGCTGAGAACGAAGATGCCGAGAAATCCGAGGACCACTTCCTTGGGACGATCGAGCGTTTTCTGCACCCAGCGGTCGTATAGATTGAGCATGCGTTCGAAGCGGGCATTGAAACCGGCGTGGAATCGCGCGCCCCAGGATTTGGCGTGCTCCGCGGCCGCGGCGGCATGGTGAATCGCATCGCGCATGTACCGGGCGCAGTAGAGCGGGACAACCGTAACCGCCACAAAGTAAGAAGCGCACAGCGACAGCACCACGGCAAGTGCGAGCGCGGTGAACAAATACTTGCTGACGCCGAAAAGCATGGTGACCGGGAAAAACACGACGACGGTGACGATGGTGATGGCCAGCACCGCCAGCGCCACTTCGTCCGCACCGCGCTCAGAGGCAGTGACCGAATCCTCGCCCAATTCCATGTGCCGGAAAATATTTTCTAGAACCACAACGGAGTTATCGATCAAGCGGGAAAAAGCCAAGGCCAGGCCGCTCAATACCATGCTATTGATCGTCTTATCGGCCGAATGCAGAAAGAAGAATGTGGCCAGCACGGACAAAGGGATGGAAAGAAACACCGCGACCGTCGCGCGCGGGCTGCCCAGAAAAAGCAAAATCATCAACCCGGTGAGCAGCAGACCAATGCTCCCTTCTTTCATGACGGTGGAGATGGCCTGTCTTACGAAGAGCGACTGGTCGAAAACAACGTGCGTCTTCAGTTGCGCCGGAATATCGCGCAGGGTTTTGATCGCCGTCTTGATGCCGCTGACGACCGCGATGGTGTTGGTATTTCCTCCCTGCTTCAGAATCGGCACGTATACCGAATTTTGACCGTTGACGCGCACGATGTTGTACTGAATGGAAGCGCCATCCACTGCTTTTCCGACATCGGAGATGAAAACGGAGCGCTGTCCTTCCGTCTTCAGCGGGACATCATTCAGGGCCTGCGCATTGGCCACTTGCGCGTTGGTGTAGAGGTTGTAGTCCATCGGGCCGATGCGGACGTCACCCGCGGGCAAGATGAGATTGGATTCGTCGGTGGCGCGCACCACGTCCATGGGGCTCAATTCGTGCGCTTGGAGCTTCGTCGGATCCACGTAAACCATGATCTGGCGGTATTTTCCTCCGTAGGGAGGCGGCACCGTGGCACCCGGAACGCCGGCGATCTGGTTGCGGATGGCGTACTGCAGGTAATCGTGCAGCTGGGTTTCGTTGAGCCCTTTACCCTCCACGGTCAGCAGGCACACCGGAAGGCTCGAAGCGTCCACTTTCATGACCACAGGAGGGAGCGTGCCTTGCGGCAGACGGCGAAGGTCGGCCATCGCGAGGTTGGATACCTGGGTGACATCCGCATTAGCGTCGGTGCCCGGCTGAAAATAAATCTTGATCAGACTGACGCCCGACATCGAGCGCGATTCCATGTGATCAATCCCGCTTCCCAGGGTAAAGAAACGCTCGAACGTGTCGGTGATGTCCGCTTCAATCTGCTGGGGCGGCATGCCGCTGTAAAAGGTGGCGACCAGCACGACGGGAATGTTGATGGATGGAAACATGTCCACGGGCATCTGCACCACGCTGGTGATGCCCAGCACGCAAATAAAAAGACAAACAACGATGATGAAATAGGGATGGCGAATCGCAAATTTTGGCATGTGCGGCTTACTCCATTTTCGGGGCTTCGACGACCTTGGGTGAAACCAGTTCGCCTTCCTTGAACTGATTTTGCTCGCCAAACACCACCAATTCGTTTTCCTTAATACCGACGAGAATCTCAACATCGGTCGCCGTTTGCAGGCCCAACTTTACTTCGCGCCTTTCCAGGTGATTGGTGGAATTCACCACCAGCGCGGTGCCCTGGCCAGGTCCGGTTAAAGAAACCGCTTGCACCGGAACCGTAAGGGCGTCGGCCGCGGATTGCAGTGGGATTCTCACGGACGCATACATTCCGGGCACCAGTTCGTAATTTGCGTTAGGCACGTTCACTTCTGTGTGCATCGTGCGGGTGGCCGGATCGATCTGGTCCGAATAGCGGATGATCTTGCCGCTGAAAGTTTTCTTCAGCGCCGAAACGTCCACTTCCAGCGTCTGGCCGTCATGGATATCCGGCACCGCGCGTTCTGGCACGGGAATCACCAGGCGGAGCAGATTGTTTTGCGAGAGGTGGCAAAGCGCGGAATCTCCTTTATTCGAGGACGTCCCGGCAGGCAGCAGCGCGCCGGTGTACGCGTAGATTTGGGTCACCACCGCGTCGAATGGCGCGGTCATGCGCGCGTATGAAAACAGCGCCTCGTCTTTGGCGAGCGAAGCCTTGGAAGAGAGCAACGCTTGTTCGGCGGCGGCCAGAGCGTCTTTCGCAGAGGAAACGCCCGCACTCGCTTCCAGGTCTTTGCCTTGGGCCACGTCTATTTCCTGCTGTGCCACCAGCTCAGGCCGGGATTTCTGCACATCGGCCAGCCGCGTGTAGGTGACGTGAGCGACGTTGTAAGCGGATTCAGCGCGGCTCTGCTCTTCGCGCGCGCGCGCCACGTCCTGTTCGCTGCGGTGAACCGATGCTTCGTCTTGCTGCAGCTGTTGCTGCAATTCAGGAATTTCCAGCACGGCGAGCAGTTGGCCTTGCTTTACGTGTGTGCCCCAGTCCACGTAGAGTTTCTGGATGTAGCCGGAAACTTTGGCGTAAACATCCACTTCTTGATACGGCTGGAATTCCGACGCGATTTCCAGAGTATTGGCCAGATTGCGACGCTCGACTTTCACCACGGCTGCGTGCGGAGCGTTGCCGGGATTGTCGGCCGAGGCGTTGTGCGAGCCGCCACAGCCCACAAAAAGCCCTCCAACAATCAATAGAGCAAAACATGAGACAACAGCGGCTGGTTTCTGTATCACGGTTTTAACTCCTGGACCTTGCGACGGAGGCTTGGCAGCGAAAATTCGGCCGATTGGCAAAACGAGTTCAGTTCTTTTCGTCGCTGCAGGATTTGCAGCGCTTTGGCGGGGACGCCTTCGGCGATCTCCAGCGGGACGGTTTGCACTCCGTGAAGATCTCCGTGGATCAAATCGCCAGGATTCACCGACAACCCGGCGATTTCGACGGGACCTCCAAAATCGAGCACGTGAGCGTAAGCGTGAGACACGGAAACGTTCCCGGCAAACAACTGGAAGCCGGTTGGCCGCACTTGCGGAAGATCGCGGACGGCGCCGTTGGTCACCAGGCCAATACAGCCAAGCGCACGCAAGATATTGGCGTGAACCTCGCCGACGAAGGCGCCGCGGCCCGGCGGCTTGTCCAAGTCTTCTATCACTACAACTCGCGGTGATGGAATTTTCTGCAAGAAATCCCACCACTCGCCACCGTCATAGTAATTGCGGCCTTCCATCGGAGGATCCGACGTGCGGATGCGCGCGGTGGCGGCATAACCGACGATAGGCGGCACGTCGTTAAAAATGCAGTGCAACCGGGAATCAGCGAAGCCCTTATTGCGCAGGCGAACTCCGAACGTCTCGATCGCGCTCGCCACGACGCAACCGCTCAATGTGCGCAATTGCTCGAGGCATACGGACGGTACTGGTTCCGAATTCATGGAGGCTCCTGTCCTCGGGGTCGTATCCGCCGATAAGACCAAAACGGCTTTGGTTTAATCAAGCGGTTAGAGTGGTCTGTCGTGCAAACGAATGCGATTCGTTAGGAGAGTACAACCGGAGGGGACCGATGCTGTAAAGAAACAGTGACTCCAACGGACGGTGGCGGCGGAGTCTCTGCCCGCACCACGCGAGTGACGTGAGGTTGGGGTAGCGGCAAGGTGAAAGTTTCCGGATGACGCAGCAAAGGCGTCCGATCCATAACAGCCGGTACGGCTGCCACTTTCATTTTGCTGGAAATATTGATGTAGTGCGCCGGGTTGGACTTCGAATAATACTGGCTGTTTTTCGCGAGCGTGGCGAATCCCGCGATGGCAACGAGCAAAAGCAGCACACCCACGCGGAGGCAAAACCGCCGGTTGGATGCGATTTCGTCCAGAAAGCCTTTCTCTTGCTGCTCAATATTCATGCGCGGATACAAATAACCGGGAACTTCAGAGAGGCGCCGCTTTCGGTGGCGCGCTGCTTTAGCTGACTCCCTCATCTTACGGTTATTAGGATTCGGAAAGCAAGAATTGGGATGTAAGCGTGTGCGCGGGTGTGAACACGCGTCCGTTTCTGCGCATCTAAGTACAAGCAAATAGACAGCGTTCTTTGCAGTGAGGTAAGCTGTGATTCTTCAGTGCCACGAGGCGCAATTCTGTCACTCCGGTAACGAGGTGTTCGGATGGCGACAATCACTCAATTAAACGTGAATGGGACGAACCGAAGTGTCAGCACCGACTCGCAGGAAAGTTTGCTGATCGTTTTGCGTGATCACTTAGGCCTGACCGGCAGCAAGTACGCTTGCGGCGAAGGCCAATGCGGCGCGTGCACCGTGCTGATCGAAGGTACGGCGCGGCGATCCTGCATCACCCGCGTCGGCACCGTTGCCGACAAGCGCATCACCACAATTGAAGGCCTCGCGGCCGGCGATCGGCTGCATCCGCTGCAGCAAGCGTTTCTGGACGAAGGCGCGATGCAGTGCGCGTATTGCACCTCCGGCATGATCATGTCCGCTGCTTCGCTATTGAATGGAAACCCCAATCCCTCCGTGAGCGACATTTTAGATTCCATGGAAGGTAACGTCTGCCGCTGCGGCACTCAGCCGCGCATTGTCGCCGCTATTCAGAAAGCGGCCCGGGCGCAGAAGGGCGCAGGCCAATGACCGACAAAACACATTTCGATTTCCCGGTCGAACGGGAACGCTACGAGCTGCAAGAAGCGCCGGCTTATCGTTTCGAAACCGATCGCCGCGAATTTTTCAAGTACCTCGGCGCGGGCGTCTTGATTGTCTGCGCGGCGAAGGCCACGCGCGCGGGGCAGGAATCGGGTGGTGGTCGGCGGCACTCCGGCGAAGCGTTGCCGCAGGAAATCTCTGCCTGGCTGCACGTCGGCGATGACGGCGGCGTGACCGTTTTTACCGGCAAAGTAGAGGTCGGGCAAAACATTCGCACTTCCTTGAGCCAGGCCGTGGCTGAGGAGCTTCACGTCAGCGTCGCCAGGATTCACATGGTGATGGGCGACACGCAGTTGACCCCTTACGACCGCGGCACGTTCGGCAGTCTCTCGACTCCGGTGATGAATCTGCAGCTGCGCCGGACCGCTTCGGCAGCGCGCGATGTTTTGATCAATCTCGCGGCGACGCAATGGCACGTGGAGAGCACGCGTCTGGTCGCGGCTGATGGCCGCATCACCGATACAACGACGAAAAAATCCGTGGAATATGCCGCTCTGGTCAAAGGACAGCAACTGACGGAATCGTTGCCGGCAGTAGATCCGCTGGCGCCCGCTGCCGACTGGACTGTGGCCGGACAACCGCTGCCCAAAGTGGATGGCCGCGATTTCGTCACCGGGAAACACCAATATCCGAGCGATCAGAAAATCCCGGACATGCTTTACGGAAAGATCGTGCGGCCGAACGCATTCGGAGCGACGCTGGTTTCCGTGGATACACGCGCGGCGGAACAGATTTCAGGCGTCACAGTTGTGCATGACGGCGATTTCGTCGGAGTGGCAGCACCGAGCGAATCGGCAGCACGAACCGCTGCCGCGGCGATACGCGCCGAGTGGAAAACCGATCCGCAGCCTTCGAGCAAGGAACTATTCGATTATCTGAAGAAAAACGTCTTGCCGCGAGATCCAGACGACACACCGCCGCAGCAAGTCGGTTCCGTGGAGACAGCGCTGGCTTCGGCGGATCATCGTCTGCAACAAACCTACACCGTCGCTTACATCGCGCATGCGCCGCTCGAGCCTCGCGCGGCGCTTGCCCAGTGGAATGGCGATCGCTTGACGGTGTGGACTGGAACGCAGCGTCCATTCGGAGTGCGCAGCGAATTGGCCAGCACTTTTCACATCCCGGAAGATCACGTGCGCGTGTTGATGCCGGACATGGGCTCGGGCTACGGAGGAAAACATACCGGGGAGACAGCCATCGAGGCGGCGCGCCTCGCGCGCGCGGCGAAGCGGCCCGTGAAATTGACGTGGACTCGCGAGGAAGAATTTTCCTGGGCTTACTTCCGCCCCGCGGGAGTGATCGAAATCACGAGTGGCATGCGCAAGGACGGTTCGGTGACCGCCTGGGAATTTCACAACTATAATTCCGGCGAAGCGGGGATTCGGACGTACTATGACGTGCCGAACCAGAAAATCGAATTTCATGAGACGAAATCCCCTCTAAGGCAAGGTTCGTATCGCGGGCTTGCAGCTACCGCAAATCATTTCGCGCGCGAGACGCACATGGACGAACTCGCGCATGTGGCCGGAATGGACCCGCTCGAATTCCGCCTGCGGAATTTGAAAGACGAGCGGCTGAAAGCGGTATTCACCGCTGCGGCGCAGAAATTCAACTGGGGACGCGCAAAAACCGTCGCGGCGCGCGGTTTCGGAATCGCAGGCGGCTGCGACAAAGGCGGGTACTTCGCCACTTGTGCGGAGGTTTCCGCAGACAGGCAGTCCGGCGACGTGAAAGTCGTGCGTGTGGTCACCGCGTTTGAATGCGGAGCAATCGTCAATCCCGACGGCCTGCGCAATCAAGTGGTGGGAGCGAACATCATGGGCCTGGGCGGAGCGCTCTTTGAAGCGATCGAGTTCGAAAATGGGCGGATCCTGAACGGACGTTTCTCGAAGTACCGCTTGCCGCGATTCAGTGACGTTCCGGAAATTGAAGTGGTCTTGCTCGATCGCAAAGATCTGCCTTCCGCTGGCGCGGGAGAGTCGCCGATAGAGGGGATAGCTCCCGCAATCGGCAACGCGATCTTTAGCGCGAGCGGCGTGCGCTTGCGTTCCATGCCGCTCGTGCCCGACGGCCTGAAGTCAACTTAGAGCTGACGCAGCGCAACCGGCGCAGCAACGCTCGGCTCAGCGAACTCCGAAGAGAATCTCCATCGTCAATTGATCGAGCCTCTCGTAGGGCAATCTTTTGGACGCCAGCGCTGCACGATCGAAAGAGTATGCCAACAGTTCCTTGGCACTTTTCTTCGAATACGCGCCCACAGCTGGGACGTCCTTGCCTGTCTCGTTGATCTCTTTCAAAATGGCCTGAATTTCGCGGTCGGCATTGAATCGCGCGGCTTTCTCTTTGAGGATCAGGTAAGTGCGCATGCAGCCGCGGGCGAAGTCCTTCACGCCGTCATAGTTTTCCGTGCGATACGCGTGCGCATCGAAGTGCCGTGGGCCGTCGTAGCCAGAATCTTCGAGGAAACGCACCAGAAAAAATGCGAGCTTCGGATTCGCGGAGCCGAACCTGAAGTCCTGATCGTAACGGCCGATCACCTGGTCGTTCAAATCAACGTGAAAAAGTTTTCGCGATTCCCAGGCTTGCGCCACGGCATGCAGAAAATTTAAGCCGGACATCGTCTCGTGCGCCACTTCCGGATTTACGCCGACGAGTTCCGGATGATCGAGCGTAGGGATGAATGCCAGGTAGGCGCCCGTCGTCGAAAAATATAAATCGCCGCGCGGCTCGTTGGGCTTGGCTTCCAGCGCGAAGCGATAGCCGTATTTTTGCGCTACGGAATATTCGCAGAGATAGTTTACGGCTTCGCGCAGGCGTTTGACGGCTTCCTCTGGGCGGCGGCACGCATCGGTCTCGACGCCTTCGCGCCCGCCCCACAGCACGAAAATCTTGGCGCCGAATTCCGCGCCCAGGTCCATGGCGCGCATCGTTTTCTGGACCGCGTAGGCGCGCACGGCGGGATCGTTGGCGGTAAAAGCGCCGTCGCGAAAAACCGGACTGGTGAAAAGGTTGACCGTCGCCATCGGAACGCGGAGGCCAAGCAACGACAGCGCCGTCTTGAAATCGCGCACGATGCGGTCGCGCTCCGCGGCCGTCGCGTCAATCGGCACCAGATCGTTGTCGTGAAAGTTCACGCCCCACGCGCCGACTTCGCCCAGCAGTTGCACCAACTGCACCGGCGGAAGAATGGGCCGAACCGGCTCGCCGAAAGGGTCCCGCCCGGGATTCCCCACTGTCCACAAACCGAAAGAAAATTTGTGTTCGGGCTTTGGTTGATACTTGTCGCTAGTCATCATGCTCCTTGGAATTTGCCACTCGAGCTCCAGCAAATGATACGTCAGGCTTCCTGAAGTTCGTGAAAAATGCCGCGCAGCGCCGGATACAATTGGCGATACACGCCATAGCGAAAATTCATCATGTTCGCGGCGGCGGAGTCGGGCGGCACACGCTGCGCCACACGTACGGATTTGTCGCACGCGTCTTCCACCGATGGCCATGCGCCAGCACCGACGCCGGCAAGAAGCGCGGCTCCGTACGCCGGTCCTTCCTCCGCTTCCACAATCTCGACGCTCATGCCGTAAATATCGGCCTGAATCTGCCGCCACAATTCGCTGCGTGCCCCGCCTCCGCCCAGCCGTACGGACTGCGCGGGAATTTTCAGCTCGCGGAAAATTTCAAATGAATCGCGGAGGCTGAAGGCCACTCCTTCCAATATGGCGCGAACCACGTGGCCGCGGTGGTGTTGTGCCGTAATGCCGACGAGCGCGCCGCGCGCGTACGGATCAAGATGCGGCGTGCGTTCCCCCATCAAGTAGGGCGCCCAGAGCAAACCGTCTGCGCCCGGCGGCGCTTTGGCGGCTTCGGCGGTTAGTCGCTCATACGGATCTTCGTGAGATTGCCCATCTGCGGTGCCAATTCTCGCGCCAAACTCATCGCGAAACCAGCGCAGCGATAGCCCCGCAGCTTGGGTTACGCCCATCACATGCCATCGCTCCGGAACCGCGTGGCAGAAAGTGTGGATGCGGCCGCGCGGATCGAGAACGGGGCGGCTGGTTGCCGCAAACACAACGCCGGAGGTTCCAATCGTCGCGCTCACCGCACCGGGGCGCACGATTCCCATTCCTACAGCGCCCGCAGCTTGATCTCCTGCTCCGGCAACGACCGGAGTTCCCGCGAGCAGGCCCGTCGCGGCAGCGCCTTCCTTCGAAATGGTTCCACTGATTTCCGGCGATTCAAACAGCGCGGGAAGCATGCTTTCGCCGATGCCGGAAGCATCGAGCATAGGCTTCGACCACTTGCGCTGCGAAACATCGAAGAAAAGAGTGCCGGACGCTTCGGCGACGTCCATCGCACGCGCGCCCGTCAGGCGGAAGCGAAAATAATCCTTCGGCAGCAGAATCGTTTGCGCGCGCGACCAAATCTCCGGCTCGTGCTGCTGCACCCACCATATTTTCGGCAGCGTAAAATTGGTGAGCGCCGGATTGGCGGTGAGTTCGATCAGGCGCTCAGCGCCGATCCGCTGTGTGATTTGCTCGCACTGCTTCCCCGTACGCTGGTCGCACCAGATGATCGAAGGGCGCAGAACTTCGCCCGCCGCATCGAGCAGCACCAGCCCGTGCATTTGCCCGGTAAGACCCGCAGCAGCGATTTCGCCGGGAGACGTTTTGCTTTTTTCCAAGCAAGATTTAAGAGCGACGCAACCCGCACGCCACCAATCGTGCGGCTCCTGTTCGGCCCAACCGATTTGCGGAGAATGCATGGGAGCATGATCGGCGGTGGCCGAATTCAGCACACGCCCGCCCTCATCCACCAGCACGGCGCGCGTGCCGCCGGTGCCCACATCTATCCCCAGAAGTTTCTTCGCCATGAATTCAGGCTTCCTGATTGCTACGAAGCATAACCATGCGGATGCTTTTGCCGCCACTGCCACGCTGATTGAATGATGGAGCGCAAGTCGGATTTACCGGGCGTCCAGCCGAGAAGGGATTTTGCTTTCGCGGGGTCAGCGACCAACCGCGGAGGATCGCCGGGACGCGGTGGCTCAAAACGAATGCGAATGTCGCGCCCGGTGACTTGCCGCGCCGATTCGATCACTTCCAGCACTGAATAACCGTGGCCCGTGCCAAGATTCAGGAAATCCGATTTACCGCCCTTGCGAAGGTGTCCTAGAGCACGAATGTGCGCGTCGGCCAGGTCGGAAACGTGCACGTAGTCGCGAATCGCTGTGCCGTCCGGCGTGGGATAATTCTTGCCGAATACAGGCACTTCCGGCGCGTCCCCTTGCGCGGCCGCCAGTACATTTGGGATCAGGTGCGATTCCGGCTCGTGATGCTCTCCGCACTTTTCGGTTGCACCGGCTGCGTTAAAATATCGCAATGCGACAAATTTCAGACTGTAGGCTCCGTCGTAAGAATCCAGCAGGCGTTCCAAGAGCAATTTCGACCAGCCATACGGATTTACGGGCCATTGCGCGGTTCGCTCCGAAATTGTTGGTTGATCCGATTCTCCGTACGTGGCACAAGTGGACGAAAACACCACGCGGCGCACGCCCGCTTCCACCAGCGCGCTCATGAAGGCGATGCCCTGCCCGACGTTGTTCTCGAAATATTTGGCCGGCTTCTGAACGGACTCACCGACATATGCCAGCGCCGCGAAATGGACACACGATTCGAGTTCGTGTTCGCGCGCAATTCGCGCCAGCAGGGCGCGGTCTCCCACGTGGCCATCGTAAAAGGGGACATCAGCAGGCAGAGCCTCACGGTGGCCGCGCGCCAAATCATCCAGCACCACGACGCTCTCCCCTTCCGCTCGCAACAGTTCGACGGTAACGCTTCCGATATACCCCGCTCCGCCCGTAACCAGAATCGCCATCGAACTCCCTTTGAAGCCCGCAGTTACCGCACTGCTTTGCCAACGCGCGGCGTATTACTTTACTACGCGCCTTCGATAAGACGAGCGCCGAATAAACGCAGGATCAGCCCGGGATAAGCGGAAAATCCAAGCGATGCACGATCGTGTGGCGACGCTTGTACTTTCGATGGCACGGCCGGCGCTGTTGCAGGGCAAGCCGCGCGAGTTCAGCCGCGGGAGGGTGCATAGCGGATGCAGTAAGCCAATCCAACGACCAAAAGAAGCGCGCCCCACCAAATCCCTGCGTGCAAATGGAAGAGAACTACCGGAGCTGTCGGCGGATGCACGAGTTGATAGAGACCCGCGCCGAGAATCAGCACGCCGTTGAAGAGTAGCGAGATTCCTATGAAGAACCAGATCGAAATGGGTTCGTCAGATCGCATCAGCCTCACCAGAAAATAATATTCAGGATGACGAAAACGACAGTCACGACCGCCGCCCAAAATGCGGGCCGCTGGTATATCGAAACCTTGTCCTCGGAAGGAATTTCCGTCGCGCCATACACCAGGCCCGCCAATTCACTTTCCGGCTTCGGTTTGGTGAGTAGGCTGACGACCACGGTCACGACGACGCAGATGATCCATGACCAAAGTCCGCGATACATATTCTCCGCCATGTCGCGCGCGTCGCTGGAAAGCGCCACGTAACGCAACGCAGAGGGATCCACATGAACCCAGGCCCACATTCCAATGGACGACGCTGTGCCCGCCAGCAATCCCCAGAATCCGCCCGCAGGCGAGGCGCGTTTCCACAACATGCCGAGGATCACCGTGCCGAAAAGCGGCGCCACGAAGAAACTGAAGAGCGCCTGGACATAATCCATGATGCTGAGAAAGTGCATCACCAGGTAAGCAGTTCCAATACTGATGACCACGCCGACCACCGTGGACCAGCGGCCCATGAGAACGTAGTGCGCGTCGCTGGCTTTTTTGTTGAACAGCGGCGCATAGATGTCGTAGGTCCACACCGTCGAAAACGCGCTCACGTTGCCCGCCATGCCGGACATGAAGCCCGCGATCAGCGCGGTGACGCCGAGACCGAGTAATCCAGGTCCGCAATAGCGCGCCAGCATCAGCGGCAGTACTTCGTTGTAGCTGTGGCCGCCGGTCGCCACGGCAGTCGCTTCGCCCGTCAGCTTAAACGGCAACACCGCCAGTCCCAGCAAGCCCGGCAGAATTACTATAAACGGCACGAACATTTTGAAAGCCGCGCCGATGATCGGAGCCATCTTCGCTGCTCGCAGGTCTTTCGCGGCCAGCACACGCTGCACGACGAGAAAGTCCGTGGTCCAATACGCGAAGGAAATTACGAAGGCGAGACCGAAAACGATGCCGGTCCAGTGAATGCCCATGGGATTATCTTTGAACGACCCAAGTGTGGACCACAAGTGCGTGTATTCGACGGACGCATTCTGCGCGACTTTTACCTGTAGCTGTTTCCAGCCACCCGCTTCAATCAATCCGAGAATCGGGATCAACAGCGCGCCGGCCCAGATGAGGACGAATTGCAGCACTTCGTTGAAAATCGCTGAGCGAAGTCCGCCCAGCGTGACGTAAATCGCGACCGTGATCGAGGAAACCCAGATGCTGAAGTTGATGTCCCAACCCAGCACCACCTTCATCACCAGCGCCATCGCGTACATATTGATGCCGCTCATCAGCACCGTCATGAACGCGAAGGAAATCGCGGAAAGCGCGCGGCTGGATTCGCCGAAGCGTAGCTTCAAATACCCCGGAACGGAATGCGTCTTGGAAATGTAATAGAACGGCATCATCACCAGGCCGAGAAACAACATGGCCGGGATTGCGCCGATCCAATACCAATGCGTCGCGAGGATTCCGTACTGATAAGAGGCGGCCGCCCAGCCCATCAGTTCGAGCGCACCTAAATTCGCGGAAAGAAAGCTGAGGCCGGCGATCCATGCCGTCATTTCCCGGCCCGCTAGGAAAAAATCCTCGCCGGTATTGGAACGTCCCTTCAGATAAAAACCAATTGCCAGAACGAGAACAAAATAGAAAACGACGATTAGCAGGTCAACGAAGGAAAGATGGACGAGCCTTGGACCCGTGAGTGCGACGAAGGTTGTGGTCATCGGTCGTTGTGGAACGGTCCTCTCGCCACCGACGTCATTCTTCGCATCCTTGATTGCAGGCTATGTAAGCGCGCGGTCCAAGTGCGTGTATCCCGCGTCAACGAAAACGTGCTGGGCCGTGATGTGGCTCGCTTGCTCGGAAATCAAAAACAAAACCATCGCGGCGATCTCCGCGGGCGTGGTCATGCGCCGGCCAAGTGGTATTTTCGCCACAATATCCGCGAGCTTCTTCTGTGGATCTTCAAAGGTGGACAGCCATTGCTGGTAGAGCGGCGTCTGCACCTCGGCGGGGATTACGGCATTCACCCGAATGCCGTCCGGCAGCAACTCCGCGGCCCATTCGCGCGTGAGCGCCAGAATCGCGCCTTTCGAAGCCACGTATCCGGAAGTTCCGCCCTGCCCAGTGACGGCGGTTTTCGAGCTGATGTTTACGATTGGGCCGCGCGATTTCTTGAGCGCCGGCAGCGCATAATGCGCGAATGCGTAAAAATGCACCAGGTTGCGCGAAAGCGACGCGACAAAATTCTCCGGACTGCCGTGCTCGAGGCCAACTTTGTCGTTCACACCGGCATTGTTCACCAGCGCGTCAATTCGTCCGAATTTCCCGAGCGTCTGTTCCACCGCGCTGGCGCACGCTTGCGGCGCAGAAATCTCCGCGACGATTACTTGGCTCTCGGCGCCGCCCGTAAGCAACTCCGTCTGCAACTTTGCGGCAGCTTCGCTGTCGCGATCAACGATGACGGGTATCGCGCCTTCCGCGGCGCAGCCCCGCACGATAGCTTCGCCAATTCCTTTGGCGCCGCCGGTCACCACGATCACTTTGCCGTTGAGTTTCAGGTCCATAGATTAACCGTATCCCGCGAATCAAGCCGGGGCAACTTGGTATTCATGTTTTGGCGATTGCCATTTTGCCCTAATGCGAGCCCTGATGGTAGCTAGTCCGATTCAATCCGCGCTTCGCTCTTAAAACGCAATGAAGTGCGGCGCACCGACGCCCTATATCCCAGGGACCATCGGTTTTGTCTGCCGCGTCGTTGCCGTGTACTATGTTCTGCAAGCGGGGCCCGTAGCTCAGCTGGTTAGAGCAGCGGACTCATAATCCTTCGTGCCTTCCCGTTCTGTGCGGTTTTAAAGGCTTTATGTCGGTACTTTTCGGGGACACTCGGGAGTATTGGGGCCGATTGCGGGGTTTTGGGACCCGTTTTGGGCTCTACTTTTGGGACCCGCCGTTCCTTTTGAGTATCTTCCATCTCGCAACGATGCCGGATGTATTCATCGCGGCAGCCTATATCGTGCGACCTTACACGTCAAGAGCACCGTCCGCACCGTATCATTAATTTTCTAGTTTTTGGTGTAGAGCCTTCAGGCCGTACTGACAAACCCACTTCAAGAACGCATCCATGTCGTAGGCCAAACGGAGAGCATTCACGCTTATTACCTTCACTGCCGCCAGAGACCTCTTGTCATCGGGCAGAATAATATTTAGGTCCAGTTCGTGTTCCCCGCGGCCGCCGCTGTAACCGAGAAACCGCATATGCTTAGGTGCCGCATGAACGACGAATTTGTCGCGGACTTCTCGTAAGGGCATTTCGAACCAATCCGTCTGAGTACGAATGTATTGAGCGTATTCCTCGTGTAGCCCGTACGGCGCTGTCAAATCCGCAAAGAATTTCTTATGCTTCGAAAACGAAGTGAAACTAGGTAGCTTCGCGCCCGTCAGAAAGGACTGAGATATCCCAGCAACACGATCCAGAAGAATTCGGCTGTGAATCAAGCAATTAACAAGGTCATATTCATAAAAACGAGCGACCTGTTTCTGCTGTGCGGCCAACTTTCGCTGTGCTGGATTGAACTTTTGCCTGCCACCAGAGCGACGATCCGGTCCCCGCGAGTAGCGGGCAGCCACGGACATTTCGTGTAGGTAACGGTCGAGCGATAAGTAGTAAAAGCAATACGCGTCCTGATAACGAGTTCGCGGGTTGCCCAATAGCGGGGATTCATCGCCATCAATCGCTTCGACTAATTCTCCAAGCGGATCTCGCCTAAGTCGCCTCAATTCGAGACGAATGTTAGCCCGCCGTCCGATCGGAGCATGTCCTAACACGATGTCGGGATTCGGGTCCATTTCGATCCATTCTAATGCTTTTCCTGCCTCGGTGGATTCGTCCAACGTACTATCGCTGCCATGAAACAACCTCAAGATCCCCTTCGTTTTTGGGATCTTAAGCGGGACAAGAAGAGTAATCGCAATTTCTTTCTTGGTTGCCGTGGCGGCTGGGGTTGTGATTCTCCTTCCAGATGGCCATCGGATTTATAAAGAACATTCGACACTACAGCCCTTCCCTGTCAAGCCAAGAGCATTAGCAACAGTGATACACTCAACCGCGAGCAATGGATAAATTCTACAAAATTTGGGCAGCGGTCGGGCCTCTTATCGGGGTCTTCCTTGGTTCCTGGTTGGGATCACGTTGGCAACACAGGCACTGGATTCAAGACAATAAGAAGGTTGAATATAGTGCAGCCCTCGACGCCCTGGACAAGTTTCGCTGGCAACTGACAAATCATATGGCGAAGTATGCTAAAGGCCCTTTCGCCGACGACGCAGAGGGACATAAGCGTGATGGTCAGGATGCAGTCTTCGTGGCTTTATCATCAACGATGGGTGCATTGGTAAATTCAATCCTTATTCGACCGGCCCTGCTCAAGAACGGCGTACCCCAAGATTTCCAAAAGTTCTACCACAAGCTGTGGGATGATCCTGTGCCCGACTTCGTACAACTTATTCACGACCTTTCAGAAATACAGTTTCAACTGCTCCAGACGGCGTGGCACGATCTCCAACTAGGCGAAGTGGATCATCGGCAACTAGGCAAACCGTTCGCTTGGCCAATGGGGAAAAACTTTTATCCAGCCCGCAAATTAGATTGAGCACGTGCTGACCCGGCATACTACCCGGCCTTCATCTGATCGGACGAGACCGTTTCTTGGCGTTGGACTGACCCCGTAGAAATTCCTTCCGGCACATCGTGAGGATTCGTTTGGCTGCGGCGTTCGTGGGCTTTAGTTCGCGTGTGACGATGTTTTCGCAATGATTGAGGAATGCTATCCTGTCTCGACGATCACTTCTTTGCGTGTGTCATCGCATCGCACGCATCCTTCACTGCGTTGCCAAGTTCACGCGTCGAATCGCTAAAAATATCGTCTCCGTTGTGGTCGAAAACGGCAATTTTGTTTCGGTGTCTCAGCAGACCCTTGCCGCCTTCATGGTCGAGGACAATCACGAAGTTTGCCTTCCCGAGAATATCGGTGACCGTCAGTTCCGGGCATCGTTGGTTGAGGGTTTTGATAATTTCTGCCGTCTGCGGGCGAGCACCTACCGGAGAATGAACTACTGGCACCCCACCCATTACTGTTTCCACCGCCGCCTCCGCCTCTTGATTGACGTTCGCGTACTTTCACTAAATCTCTAGTCTCTGCCGTCGGTAAATCTTTTTGCGTCTCTTTGTAGAGTCACAATATTTAGCTCTTCACGGAGAAATTTTATCGTTTCCAGATAGTCGGCTTCTGGGATTTCAAAATTCGAAGTGGATTTGGTGCCAGCCAACTGCTTCACTCGCCTCTCACACTGGTCGGTCGTCAGGATTGGCATTTAACAACCTCGTTTGGTTTCGTCCAAGATACGGAATCATACGCCGCAAGCGGTGAGCCCGTCACTCGCTTCTCTCGTTAGGCCGTTTTGCGACCGACGGAGCGTCCGCGGTAAGAAAGAAGCCGGTCTAGAGTTCCCTGATAATTACACGGCGACAATTCTAGGTATCGTTCCAAACCGTGCATATCGAGATTTCCCATAAACGTTGCGAGTATGGGCAGGACGTGGTCGAGATCAAGTCCGGCCCTGTTCCATTTGGCAATCGAGTGAACTGCGAACGAATGCCGAAGGTCGTGTAATCGCGGCTGATACGAACTGTCCGAACGCTTTATTCCGCTGATTTGTCGGAGACGCTTAAATGTCTGACGAATGACGCCGTAGCGAACAGCGGTTCCATTACCGTTCAGAAAGACCATTCGTCCGCTGCCAAACTGCGCCCGCTCATCACTTGTCAGATACGTGCGAAGCACATCCCTGACATCCCGTCCGATCGGAAGTATTCGTTCCAGGACTGTCGTTCCTCGCACTCTGACTGTGGAACGACGGAGATCGATGTGATCGTCACGTAAGGCTAAAGCGTCGCCAATTCTGATCCCGGTGCCGTAGAGAAACAAGATTAGAGTGCGTAGCGTAAATGCGGAAATTGAGCACTTGGGTGCGCGTTGGCAGGCTGTCGTTGCGTCTAAGAGCGCGCGGACTTCTTGCTGAGTATAAACGTATGGAACGAATGTTTGAGCAGTGGCTGGCTTCATTGAGACCTGAGGCATCGTTTGAAGTTGTTGATGCCCATGCCAGTGTTTGAAGAAATTCCGCAAATGCCACGCGTACGCTCGCCACGTAGTATTCGATATCGCGGGGTTGGATAGAAACTCATCCACATGCGCACCTGTAACCTTCGAGATGTCGAGTTTACCGACGAATCGTGCGAACCTGCGAAGCACCTTCGCGATCGAACCGTAGTTGTAGCCGCAGTCTCGTCTCTTCTGAATGTAAACCTCGACACACTGGCTGACTGTCACATGAGCCCTGACAAACTGAAGTCCGCGATTTGCCGAAGGCCCTTTACGTTGTAACGCGTGTATTCGCGGACGGAGCGGGTATTGCGTTGACCCAAAAAGGACGCGATCGACTTGACGGATGCGCCTTTGGCCATAAGTCGAGCGGCGCAAGCATGGCGAAGCGCATGAGGGCCTTTCGTTACTGAATCAATTTTGTTCGAGATAAACAGCCGTCGTATTTGTGCGTGAATGGTGCCTCGCCCGACAGTCCGGTAGGGAGGCAAAAACGTCAGGAACAACGAGGGATGATTCGACCGCGGCCTAGCCTTCGATATGTAACGCCTCAGGGACCTCAAGAGGGTGGCATTCATCGGAAATCTCTGAGAGTGGTCAGATTTTCCGCGACGAACATTTAACACTCGATTTCGAAAGTCTACATCCACCACACGAAGCGATCGAATTTCACCGGAACGCAAACCGTAGATGGACATCAGGATCACCATCGCATGATCCCGCATTTCGGAATGCTTGTGCGTGCTCAACGAGGAAGTCATTTTTCTCACGTCACTCCATCTCGGACCTTTCTGCACGAAAAGATATTTCGGCCGCGGAAATTTTGGCACCGCGTCGTAGATTCCGGCTCGGGACCATCTTCGCGCCTCGCTATATCGCAAAAACATACGAAGGGACGACGAACCCAGGATTAGCGTCGTGATCGCCCATCCGGATTTTCGCTTCGATGCCAAGTACCGCTCAACGTGCGATAGGGAAACATTTGGAAGTTTGACTCGAAGCTCGTCTAACCAAATGAGGAAGTAGAGCGCATGCCGTGCGCGTGTTTCGATCGTGGCCTCCGCTAATCCTATCCGTTCCTTCAAGTGTCTCTCGAAGTCTCTCAACCGATCTTCGGACAAGCGGGTCTTCTTGGGCTCGATGAGACAGGAGTTAAATCGGAGCCACGATCGAGCAGTTTTTCGATAGAGATCGTAACTATGTCGTCCGGGATTCCTGACGGAATGCGCGCCGGTATATTTCTCCCATTCTCTCGCGGCTCGATTCAGCTCGTCGTGAGTGGTTCGCCGCATTCGTCGGGAAAATCCAAGTGTCCGATTGATCTGCAACAGAAGGCACGCAGCTTGCTGAACGTTCACAGGCTTGCGTCCGATTTCTAGCTCGTGAATCAGGAACCTCTCGCGTTCTGCCAGTAACGGGGCTTTGTTATGACGGTCGCGAGCCCACGGCATCTTGAAGAAGGAATCAAAGAAGGTCATTGAGTCGAGCACAGTAGCCTTGATCGGGATGTAAGGAAAGGCATTTTTTCTCACACGAGCCGGTCAGTTTTTGGTAATTAGAGGAACTCAAGGTAGGGGCGCATGACGTTCGCGACTCGGCAGACCTCGGCGGCGGCCCAAAGCTCGTCCATCGACGCTTTCTTGAGGCGCCGACACTCCTTAAGAGATTCCAGCGCGACATCTATCCCAATCTTGTTGCGGAATTTGAAGCAGTCAGCCACGGTTTTTGCGGGCGTGTAGACCTTGAGAGTTGCGCCGCGAACGGGATATTCCTTCACTCCAAAGCGAAGAGCTGGGCCGGACATGCGCACGAAGCGAACCGGTGGAGCTGTCACGCGTGGAGCCCAGGCTTTCACGTTGATCGCTATCCAAATGTGGTGCGGGGCCTGGGTTGTGAACTTATGGAATTGCAGTGCGGACAGAAGACAAACTACGCCCCTGGGAACCTTGTGGGCCGCTTCGACGAGCGACAGGTGCTCGGTGACGCGGGACGAAGTTGGAGCGTAAAGCCCACGCCCCAGCTTCCAGAGGACACCCTTTCGGACAAGTCTGGGAAGATAATTCCGTGGGATGCCCAGGGCGAAGATGTCCTTCGAGCGAAGGATCTGCCGCGTTGCAGCTAGCGCCAGCAGCCGATTTAACTTGGATTCCATGGCGCGTTCCGTGGCCAGTGTACCAAATACTCGGTGGATGTAAATAAGTACCTAGGATATAGAACACCAGTCCAATCCTCGTCGTGTCGCTGCTTTTGGATGGCGACGGCGCCACTCCTGCCGGCACAGTTCGTACTTCTGAGTCTGTTCTGATTTGGTCAGAGGACCGGCGATCCGCCAATTGGCGGGCGCGCACGATCGCCCCATTTTGATTAGTTCCAGTGCGCTGTAATTCATTAGCTGGCGCCGGAAAAGTTCCGGATCGAATCTGGCGAAGCCGATCATAGCGGGATTTTAGCGAAGGAACATAAAAAGCGAAAGTCCAAGGATGCCCATCAGCTTTGACTCGTTGGTAATCGCGTCAACCTCGCACTTCGGGAACGGAGCCGAAGCTTAAAGTATTTCATTAGACGAAATTTTATACAGTGAACACCTTATGGACCTGCGGAGGGTCTTGCGCTAGCGTCTCCCTCCCCTATATTTTAGCGCCATTTCTTTCCTGAAGATGAGGCGCAGATGTTTGACGGTAAAGTGGGTCCAGTCTCGCCAGATTCGATTCTCTTCACAGAGGAATTGGACCGCCGTCCTTTACGGCCACCTGATTATGAAAAGGAAAGCCGGGCGCTTGGGGCGTTGATGGAGGCGCTTGCCAACTCCCCGCAGACGGTGTTGCAGACATTGGCTGACACGATTCTTGACGTATTACAGTGTGGATCGGGTGGAGTCAGCTTGCTTACGACCCACGATGGCGGAAAGGCGTTTTACTGGCCTGCAATCTCCGGTGCCTGGAAACAACACATCGGCGGTGGTACCCCACGAGATTTCGGCCCATGCGGGATGGTTCTCGATCAAGACAAACCGCTCCTGTTCAAGCATGTGGAAAGGGTCTACACATATTTCGAGCCGGTGAAGCCGGAGGTCGAAGAGGCGCTTCTCGTTCCATTTTATTCGAGCAGAAAAGCGGTCGGCACGGTGTGGGCCGTCGCGCACGACGTGGGTCGCAAGTTCGATTCCGAAGACAGACGGCAGCTCCAGAGTTTGGCGGGATTCGCGTCAGCCGCCTATCAGGCTGTTGAGTTCTTTCAGTCTAGGACGCAGTTCGCGGCCATCGTGGAATCCTCGGACGATGCGATTGTTTCCAAAGACTTGAACGGTGTCATCCTGAGTTGGAACGCAGGGGCGCAGCGCATCTTCGGTTACTCGCCGGCGGAGGCCATCGGCCGGCCCATCACAATAATTATTCCCGTCGAACTGCACCAGGAAGAGCGGGAGATTCTGGACAAACTACGGAAGGGCGAGCGCATCAACCATTATGAAACGGTTCGCCTAAGGAAGGACGGAGAACGCGTGAATGTTTCCTTGACCATTTCTCCCGTCCGTGACAATCAGGGCCGCATTACCGGCGCTTCGAAAATCGCCCGAGACATTAGTGAACGGAAACGGTTTGAAGAGGCGCTAAAAGAGAGTGAGTTTTCAGCCCGGCTCCTCAAGGTCCAGGATGAAGACAGACGGCGCATCGCTCGTGAGCTGCACGATGGAGTTGGTCAGTTGCTGGCAGCCATCAGCATGAATGTCGGAATGGTAGCGAAGGAAAAGCACAAGCTGAGTTCGGATGGCAGCCGTCGCATTGAGGAAAATGGAGCTTTGATACAACAGGCGTCTACCGACATTCGCACGGTATCCTACCTTCTTCATCCGCCTTTGTTGGACGAAATGGGATTAAGTTCTGCCTTGAAGTGGTACATCGAAGGTTTCGCCGAGCGCAGCAAGATGAAGGTCGAACTGGAGATGCCTCCAGATATGGGACGACTGCCCCAGGACTCGGAGTTAGTCCTATTTCGAATCGCGCAGGAGTGCCTCACAAACATTCATCGGCACGCTAAGTGTTCCTCCGCCTTCATCAGACTATCTAATAACGGGGGCAAACTGGCGATGGAGATCCGCGACGATGGCCAAGGAATCGATAAAGAGCTTCAGAGCCAAATCGCTGCCGGCAAAGCTGGCGGAGTGGGCCTACGAGGAATGCGGGAGCGAGTCTGCGCCATCGGGGGTACATTCGCGATTGAGTCCAACGAAAATGGGACCTCAGTTCTTGTGACCTTACCGCTCCGAAACGAAACCGCTGCAACGGCATAAATCACGGTTCCCCTTCGCCATCCAGTCGCGCTACCGGATGCACTGATTACATGCGCGATTGATTCAGGCGATTCCTTTCTCTAAGAAGCTCTGAACGTCAGCTAAGTCGAACGAGTTCAACCCGACGATTCTTCCTACGCCCGGTTTCGGTTTCATTACTTGCGACCGGTTTATCTTCTCCGTAACCTTTAGTCGTTAGCCGGCTGCGATCAACTCCATGACCGGCCAGCCAGTTCGCGACCGCTTCCGCACGATCTTGGGACAGTTTCAAGTTTGCTGCCTTATCGCCGGCGCTGTCAGTAAAGCCTTCGACTTGGATCTTCCAGCCGGGATTGTCCTTTATCGCTTGTGCAGCGTTAGCAAGAGCAGCTTCAGAATCGGGGGTAATATCAGCTTTTCCTGTTGCAAAGTGGACGTTCTGCAGAGTTATCCGACCGCTTCGAAGGCCTTGGGCGACATCGACTTGATTCTCATTCATTCCAGAATAACGGTTTAGAGTAACTATCAGCTGCCGGCCAGCCGGTGGTACCGTAACATCACCCTCCAAAATCTCTTGATTGGAAATATCTCGGCCGTACAGCTTCTGATTCTCACTGGCGTCCGGCCGTAGAGTCGAGCCCTCCAGCGACAATCCAGCGAATACTCCTCGTGATCGCGACCAGGTCAGAATTTCTGCATGCAACAGCACATCGGTGTCCGCGCTAGTATTGCGCCCGACCGGTCCGGCAGCTGCGGCAGCTTCGCCACCGATGGTAAATTTATCGGCCAAAAGACGGTTCATTCCTCTCTCGTTCATGATTAACATGAAGACGTCGGTTGACGACCCACCGATTTGAAGACCATAACTGCCGCCTTCGATGCGGATTGCTGCGGGCGCTCCAAAACGGCGCGAGTCGCCTCGTCGGCAAGAGACGAATCCTCGGCCATACTTGCCACCGAATATGAACGCTGCCTTTTTGACACCCGGAATGATCACGATGCACTCGGCTTTATTGAATAGATCGAGCGGGATGCCTTTGTCCGGCGCATCCATCATTTCATGGAAACTAGCGTGCGCGTTTTGTAAGCGCTGATCAGGAGTTTCTTCGGAATCGCTCGCCCGAGCAGCGCCGGCTATCGCACATATAACGAGCAGTAAAATGCAGGGACGATATGTCTGAGTAGCAAAAGTTTTCGTGCGCATGTGCCCTCCGTCGAGTCTTTCGTTCGTGGACATCTGAAATTTTTTTCCAAGCGTCAGGGCGGGCGAAGTGGATGCATGGTCTGCAGCCACCCCGCCCTGAGTCATACGATGCAACGGTTCCGAACGCCTTACTTCTGTTGCTGCGATTTTTGATGAGCCGCTTTGGATGCTTCATGCGCCTTCCCAGAGTGCTCGTGAGCGGTGGCCGAATGCTTCCTTCCTTCTTCGTGATTTCCCTTACCGTGATGCTCCGCGGCAGTACGGTGCGACTTCGCCGCGTTTTCATGATGAGAAGCTGCTTCTTCGTGCGCGTTTCTAGCCATGACAGTTATCTCCTTTTGATTTACTGACCGAATGATGAATTGTTTGATCCCCGCATCGCCGTGTGCCGCGAGGGCCAGCCTACTTTTTGGGTCCGGCTTTCATCGCGAGTACAGTGTCGCCATTTGGGTGACGCGTGCCCTTTGACTCCGATTCAAATTCTTTGAAGGCTGGTGCCTCGACGATCTCCCAGTCTCCGCCCGTGTTCCAGGAGCCACGCGCGTTAGGTTCGCCTCTGTCGCCCGTTCCTGTCGAATCATCAAAATACTGATTGACCAGTCCCGGAGTAGGAGGAATGCTTCCGATTGAAAAGCGATCCTTTCCCAGACTTTCGAGAGCGGCGGTAAAGGCCTTCATATGAGTAATCTCTCTCGTCATCAGAAACTGAAGCGCTTGGATCGTGCCTGTATCTTCTGTGAACTCTATCAACCGCTCGTAAACGATCTTGGCGCGCGCCTCTGCCGCAATATTGCTTCGAAGATCGACATCCAGCTCGCCGGTGATTTTCAGATAATCGGCGGTCCAGGCATCTCCCATCGAATTGTGCAACGCAATTCCACCGCCGCCTGCGATCGCGATCAGTGGATCGACCTCCGCTGCCTTACGATTGTGTTTCAGCGGCTTCAGGTGCATACGCGCGAGAGTCCCCACTACCTCCAAGTGGCTCAATTCCTCGGTGCCGATATCCATCAACATGTCTTTTCGTTCCGGGTCGTCGCAATTAAGGCCCTGAACGGAATATTGCATCGCCGCCGCCAACTCGCCATTGGCCCCACCAAATTGTTCCAGTAGCACATTTCCGAACGCCGGATCGGGCGTTCCGACGTTGACCGAATACATCAATTCTTTTATGTGGTGGTACATGTATCCTCCATTAAGACTTGTTCTTTCTCGTCTTACTGACAGAGCGTCCGCCCACTGTCGCTGCGTGTGCCTTGAGATGCGCTTCCGGTTGTTCGGCTTTGGTCTGCCCAGGTTCACCCCACGGCGTTTCTGTCCCGCTCCCGAGTTCGGCCGAGGTAGCCCGTTGCAGCAGCGGTTTAGAAACCTCTGAGAGCAAGAAATCCGCAGCTTCCTCTTCTCCGAGAGTATGAGTAAGCAGTCTAGCTACTTCGCGTTCACCGATCTGCCTGGCCAAACAGCGCGCGGTGCCGTATCCCGAAATTTCGTAATGCTCCACTTTTTGTGCAGCGGCGATCAGAGCCAAATCCGCTGCAAATTCGTCAAGGTCTTCCCCATCATTGATAACCTCCTTGCCTTCTTCAAGGAGTCCCATCATTCCTTTACAAGGCTTCGACTCAACCGATGCGCCCAATGTTTCGAGAGCCGTTTTGAGTCTCTCGACATGCCCTTCGGTCTGGGTCAAATGTTTCTCAAGACTTTCTTTGAGCTTCGGGCAACGTGCCGCTTCGACCATCTTTGGCAACGCTCCCACGAGTTGATTTTCTGCATGCAAGAGGTCTTGCAGTTCATCCACGAGAAGTTCTCTAAGCTGTGTCATCGCTCTATCCTTTTCGTTTTTGTTTTGGTTAAGCAGAAAGCGCTGATTAGGTATACCGGTCGGGGACGAAAGGGCTAATAAGGTCTACGCTGTAAAGCCCAGAACTTTAGCGTGTACGCTTCGGCTAATGTTTGATTCCAAACGCAAGAGAGACGCGGGAAGATTTCAACTTGCTGAATGGCCTGCAAAGTAGAGGCCGTTTGAACTAAGCTAAAGCGGCGACGAGCGGGGTTCGCGCCACGCCAGCCATGATATCCCTCGTTGAACACTGTCGGACATCCTACTGAATCTCGCGCCTCTATAAGCTAGACTGTACACTCCCCGTCCGGAGTGTTTTGTGCAAACAGAACGATGGTGGACTCTGTATAGGGACGCAGTCTTAGAGACCGATCCCGCAAAGTTTGAAGAAGGCATTCGAGCGGCTGAGGAAGCAATTGAAGTGCGTTTGTCGGCGAACGGACAGCTGCCCGCCGATGAACAGTCCGCGCTCCAAGACGCACGAGTTAGAGTGCAAATTCTTAAGAAGGAGCGTGCCTCACAAAAGCTAGACGGGAATTAGTGACCTTACGTGTTGCATGAGCATCTGAACGTCACCCTTCTGCACTATTCCATCCACGAGCAGACCATCAGCGCGCAGTTGATTTCCAAGGTCGGCATACTCAGTGAACAAAACTATCGGAACGGCGGGCATTATCCTTTTCAACTCTCTGGACACTTCTAAGCCATTCAATACCGGCATGGACAAATCGAGAATGATGAATTCAGGACGATGTTTTAGCGCGAGGTCAATCGCTTCCTGGCCGTTGCTCGCTTCCGCGCAAATATCGTAGTCTTCTTCGTTTTCAAAAAGCTCACACAACATCTTGCGAATTAATGGATTGTCGTCCGCCACCAGAATCGTTCGAGCCATGTTGCCTGACGGCGAGGGCAAAATGACCTTGGCCTTGGTGCGTTTGTAGCATTACGGACGAAAGCTGACCATACCGTGAACGCTCTAAGAGGATCGTGCGAGTAGCACCGTCCTATAGTAAAGTTAGCCAAGCGGCCAGTCTTTACTGGTGAGGCGATTATGTCCTGCACATCATGTGCGTCAGACAATCAGAGCAAATTTGGAGCGGAAATAAACATTCATCAGTTCGACCTGACAAATCAAAACAGACAGGCGGTTTTGGTTTTCGCCGACCTTGTGGTCTGCCTGGATTGCGGTTGTTCGCAGTTGACGATCCCGAAGCTTAAATTGGCGTTGCTTGGCGCAGGCACTTCAAAGGGCGCTAACGCCTGAGCTGGGCTACCGGAATCCAGATTAATACGAATGCGATAGATAAGTCGAGCCGAATAACAGCAACTTGACACCCCGTGGACAATGGAGTCTCAAGCGAAGATTCTTTGTCGCGTATGCTTTTGTCGAAACCCGAGGGATTTTAAGGCGATGGCAAAATGGTTTCTGCAATGCAGGAATTGCGGCCAAGCCTTCACCTACTCTCTGATACCTGACACACTGGCTGATTTTCATCTGGCCTCGCGGCCTGTGTTCCCAGCGCAAGGCAGAGAGCGTGAGTGCCCTCACTGCAAGAACAAATCTAGCTACGAGCAAATCGACTTGAGATTTCAGAACGGCTAATCAGCCGTGCTCCACAAGCTAATCGGGCCAACCCTTTAGCCAGTCCATCGCCTCTTGCATGCGCCTACCCCTTACTGGACCACGGATTATGCACGAAAGGGCACAAAACGGTCTGTTCTTTGCATTACGGACGAAGGGCCGAAAGTTCTCACGGCTTCGGACACGACACATGCACGTTCAACTTCTTTAAGCGAACTGAATTGCTTTCCGCAGGCGGCGTATTTGCAGACCACGCCTTTTTAGACGCCTTCCCTGCTGAGTGTCTCCCGCTGTGGCCCGCCAAGCGGATGCATTGTTGGCCCAGAGCTTGTGGACGCGGGGCATTCGTATTGTTCGTTCGCCATTATTGGCTTCCTAACGGCATCGTATCTAAGCGCCAGTCGTACGGGTCATGTCTTTTAGAAAACGGGGAGTGGATGTTTAATGTCGCGTTACCTTTAGGATAGCGATAACGATAACGATACAAGCGATTTCAGATCAGTTTCGAATCATCGCGAATCCTCATACCTTGCAATCCAGTCGGCGGCTGGATTAGTCTCAGCTTCCCATGCCCAGCGATAAGCCTTTCTTCCCCGATTTCCGGCCCGCCAAGAAAGTCATTACGCCCAGCGGCGAAGTGTGGGTTCGAAAGGAATGCAAGTGTGGCAAGGAGTTCGTAGGGCGGGAGGACCAGACGCGCTGTAATGAATGCCTTGCGAAGAAAGTAAAGCGGAAATGATAACCTTGGATCAGTGACGCCTAGCGGTTTTCAAATTCAGCGCCGCAACCAGTCCGATCACCAGGAGCACAATCACGAATAATATCGTCATATATTTCCGTTCCTAAATATTAGACGCGCAACCATTCCGCGTGGTTCCCGTGCCGGAATAAGGCGTATTTTCAGTCAAATAACGTTCGCTGATGCAGACGAAGGAAAGCGTAGGATCACTGTGGTAGGCCAAACAGAATTTGCCGCCGAAGAGTTTCGAAAGCGGCTGCGGGCCATGTCGGACGAACAGTTGATTCGTTACGGCAAAGCCGCTCGCTATATGGCTGATCCGCGGCAATCCGCAAACGGGCGCGTCGAGAACGTCTACGTAGTTCAGCTGGCCGAATGCCGTGCGGAGTGGCGGCGAAGGCATCCCAAGCCTGGCGGGAATTAAAATTACGGCCAATTTGCCTGGATTTTCTTCAGCTTCTCGATCTCAGTACTTAAGGCTTTTCGTCTATCCGGGGAACGATTGAAGCGGAAGTCATGCTCATATCTCAAATATATTTGAAGGGCGAAGTTCAAAATCAGTATCACAAAAACGAAAGCGAAAAATAGCTTGTAGGCTTGGTTGTGTATGTCGGCAAGCGCCGAAATGCCGAAGTAGAAAACGATAATCGTAATACTCTCCACGCCGATTATTCTGATGTGGATGGACCTTAGCCCCCATAGTATTTGGTTCTCGACTTCGGTAATAGCGGGGTTCTTTTCAACCTCAGCCAGTTGACCTTCCAGCCGGGTGATTCTCTTGATTAGAGATTTCTTCGTGCGCGTGAAAACATAATTCGCAATAGTTGGCGTGATGACATTTGCCAAGAGGTTGACGGGCAGCATAAGCACCAACGCCAGAATCGCCAGAACGAGCGCCCACCACGAGGCATCATGATGCATGGGCAGATTGTAGCGGGGGCGCAGAAACAGCGGAAGTCAAAAAATGTAGAAAGGCGCTCACGGAGGAACAAACCTATCAGTTTCGGTGCGTGCCTGCGTACCTATTGATTCGAGATTCCCTTTCAAAATATTCGATAGTCGCTTGGCACGCTGGACAATTCGGAAGATGCTTCAGAAATTTCTCGGTGAGGCAACTGCGTCTTGCGAACCGCTTGCACGGTTGCGGAACTGGTTCCGGCGTTAGTGCAAATTGGTATCGGTCAGACGGTTTCATTGGTTGCTGGGCCACGGCATCACGGCCAAGTTGCCAGGATTTCCTTCAGCTTCTCAATCTTCTACCTAGCGGCTTTAACCTTGGCCCAGCGTCGTTTCTGCGCGCGGCGGATTGTTCGGCGAGCTTTCACTCTGTGAGGATATTTCTTCCCGCTCTTTTCAAAAGCTTCGTTAAGCGATTCCAAGGGGCGCTGGTTAACGTACTCTTTCCAGACGGTTTGAAAAGTGCGCGATAGTGGCGGATAGAAAGAAGGAACGCCGACAGCCGGTTGAGATTGGGCCTGAGTTTGCGGTATCGGCCGCGGTGTAAACGGAGTTTCCATGCGGTGCCTTCGCAGGAAACGCTCTAGCAATTCATCAGCGGGTGTTTTCGTCTTGGACTTTCCGGAAGGTGCCGACTCTGCTAGCCATGATTTCGGGCACTGTACTTCGAACAGGAAGTCGTCGTCCGATCCGTGCAAAGCAGGCATTGCTAGCTCCGTTGCAGCGATCATATCACTGTGGCGCCGTGCGTCCCAAGGTCTGTTCTATCGCGGTGTTACCCTACTGCTGCGTGGCTCTCGATTTCTTCCACGCACGTATGAATGAAAGTGCCGTCTCATTGATCGAGGCCGTCGAAATCACGTCTGCCGAATTCGTAGCTGATTTGATTGCCACTGTTTTTGCCGCTTTAGGTGGCATTTTCGGACTCGGTTTGGATTGGAACGGATCCATTAGTTTTTCTCCTTAGAAAATTTCTTTCATCGCACCTGCTTCCAAAAGATGCTGCTCGCAAGCCTCAAACGCCGCTCCGTGTTCTGGGTCAAAATTTCCTGTCTTTTGCCAAGCATCAAAATGGCATTCTTCGTGAAGCAAGGTAGCGTGCGCGGTTTGTCCTGCGGGATTCCATCGGGGATCCACCCTGATTTCAAAAGCGCCGAACAGCCCGCGGCCGGAATCGCCCAGGAAATAATTGCCCGTGTCATCCGGTGGAATTTCAGCCATACGAACAACAGCTGGTGGGAGTTCGCCATTGAAGTATTGCGCGTTGTCCTGATCGTACTCGGCCTGCAACTGTCCTGGAAATTCCGGGAGAGCTGCCTGTTTGGCGAAGGGGACGTATGCGTGGGCGCCTGTGAAATACGCGAGAACGACGGTGAGAATGATGCAGATCTTGCCGAGGGAATTCGACGGTGATATTTTCTGCGCAGCCATGGCGCCTCCGACTAGGTGCTTTGGTTAGTCCCGGGGGTGCCGTGTTTCAGCACGACGCCTTCGGGCGGTTCTACTCTTTGTTGCGCTCCAAGTATTCAGCCGTCGCAAATCACGTCATTCGGGCATCATACGAAGCATGAATGCGTCGAAAAGCGGGACGGTAAATGCTGTATCGCCGTGAGAAGGGCTATAGATCATCCCCTTCTTAATGAGCCCGGATCGCAGCGGAGCGACTGACTGTACTTTGACTCCTAGTTTGTCTGCTATTTCCCCGGAACGCTGATTACCAGGACCCAACGTGGCAAGCACGCGCAGATAATCCTTCTCTCTAGGAGTTAACCTGTCAAAACGAACACGGAAAAAACTCTGGTCGAGTTTCGCAATCGCAGATATCGTCGCAGTTTTTATTACGTTGTGTGTGATAGGTGATGCATCCGCTAGGTTCCATGCTTCATATCCCCACTGCTGCAAGAAATACGGATATCGTTCCGTCTTGCGTATTACTTCGTTTAAGGCATCTTCCGTGAATTCAACGTTTTGGTTTCGAACCGGCGTCTGAAGTGCGTTACGAGCGTCATCGGGACCCAGTGGCCCCACTTCGGGGAAGTCGAATAGGCGCTCCGCGTACGATTTTGACTTGCCTGTTAGTGCAACGATCTGAGGCAGCCCCGCGCCCACGAGTGTCAACGGAAGATTCCGTTGGGCTACCCGGTGCATCGCCATAATCAAAGCACTGAGTTCAAGTTCACTAAGATACTGCAATTCGTCAACGCAGATTGCCACAGCCGTCTGGCGGTCTGCGGCTGCTTCGGCGACAGCCAGGAATAATTCACCCAAATCAGCTTCTAAGTCGCCACTGTCGGCAGAGCCTCGTTCAGCTTCCCCAATGCCGAATTCAACGTCACCAAATTTGACCTTTAAGCCTGTGACAAAACTCCGGAGAACCCGGAGCCCTCGCTTTGCTTTCTCGCTGGCGTTCTCCATCGCGTCGAGCGAATACAAAATCTGGCGCAAGAACGGGATCAGCAATTCGGGAAGAGGTTTGTTCTCGTGAGCTTCAATCAAGACTTCCTTGTATCCGTCGGTTTTAGCTCGCTCGCAAATACGATTCAAAAGCACCGTTTTTCCCACTCCTCGCAGGCCGACCAATATCAGGCTCTTTGAGGATCGGCCAGCGCGAATGCGCGCGAGTGCGATGTTCGCTTGTTCAAGAACTGAGTCACGCCCGGCCAGTTCCGGCGGCTGCGTGCCGGCACCCGGGGAGAAAGGATTGGTTCGAGGATCCATTTTTAGAGAGTTTACACAGGTTTATCGTAATTTACAATAAACATTGGTAACTTCACTATATATCTGGCTCGGAGCACTAAGTACTTGGCCACCAGGACCTTGCTTCGTTCCTAGCCATCCCAATCATGCCTGAAACGAACTGAAAAAAGAAGCTTGACTCAGTATTATTCACTGTGTTTTACTAATTGTGTGGTACTAGGAGAGACTCAAATGGCAGATCGCGAGCTGATGATGTTCTCTGTGCAATTGGAGCGCGAAGTTCTTATCGAATTTCGAAAACTCGCCAAGCAAAAAGAAATGAGCCTTAGCGCGTTAGCGCGGCTCGCTTGCAAACGGCTGATGGCGGATGAAGGAGCATTGCCGGAGCATTCGCCTGTAACACCGCGCGAAGAGAGGGAATCACAATTGTGAGGAAATAAAGCGGAGCGCGCCAGTGCGATCAACACCGGACGCGCCCCTATCGCAAAACAAGGTTGGAGCCCCGTGTGCGACTACACGAGTTATACGGTCAACTCGTCCTCGCGCGCAAGTCCCTCCTCGTTTTCGATCTCCACAAGGTTTGAATTGTACGTCCGACGCGCGGCACGAGTTCGCACGCGGGAAAGAGGAGAGGTATGAGAAAGAAACCATCAACGCCGACAATCCCAGCAGCCAGCTCGGAAAAATTACGGGCGGCCCGTGTTGCCCTGGGTGAGAAGCCCCCGACGCGAATGGAAGAGATTGAGGCGGATAAACAATTCATCGCGGAGATACCGAAACAAATCCGGTCCAAAGCACAATTGGAAAAATATTTCGAGGAGGAAGCGTCCAAACTGCTGAAACAGGAAGAGGAAAGGAAAAGATGGACTCCGCAGCGTGAATCCTCCGGCGAAGATGACGCGCCCGAAATGGTGTATTCACTCGAAAGCTGCGATTACGAAGAAGGCGACGAGCTTGGTGACGAAGAAGACGCTGCGCCACCAGCGGCAACAGACGGCAACGGAAACGCGAATCCACCCAAAAAGATTGTACCGCCTTGGATGAAGCCCGGATACGACAACTACGCGGACGAAAAAATTAAGTTTCAATATCATCAATTCGATCCCGGCTTGAAACGCGAAGGCGTCACGCTGGCGCGCCATCTTCCGGATCATATTTTCGAGGCGCTGAGGCTACACCAGGCGATCGTGGGGCCCGCGGCCGTAGCTTCCGGGCAATCCACTTGGGGCCAAACAACCACCGCTAGGAAATTCATCGAATCTGTTGCAGGAGATAGCGACGAGGACGCGGAGAACAAAAACCTCGGGTTCGGGCTTGAACCTGAGTACAAGTCAATAAATGCGACCAATCGCGAAGTGACTCCGGCGAACGCTTGGGTTTTCAGCGACGAGCGAATGCAAGACTTTGTAGTGCGCCTGATGGAAGACGACAAAATCGCGGTCTACGAGAAGGATCCCGATAACCCGGTCGGCGTTGCGCAGCTTTTCAAGCGCGCACTCAAGGCTTGGTTCAATCTCTATTTCTACTACCGCATCCACACTTCCGACCTGGGCTTCAGCGAAATGGAAGGATTGCAGGTCCCCAAAGGACTCTGGGCTCTCGGCACCGATAACACCGATGTCGCCGCCCGCAAGATGCACCGCAAACGGCTGCTAGTTGATGGGATCGCGCTATACGGATCTCCGCCGGACTGGAAGCCGCTGGATTCCGAATCGATCGCGCGCGCGAAAAATCTTTGGCCTTTGTTCGAAAGGATTCGCCATCAAGTGGTAAAGCCACGGGCTCAGCTACTTCCAAACCCGCCGGCGCGAAGAAAAGCGGACGAAACGGGAAGAAATAGCAGCCAAATTCTGGCGAAATGTTACCAACCACGTGAGTAATTAAGAGGAGTACCCGTGGACAATCAGTTTTTAGTGGCCGCCCGGATCGGCCGGTATCTGACACGATTGATCGGCCAATCACCGATAACAACGCAGGTTCCCTCGACTGCGCTCCACGTGGGTTACGCAGCCGCCGATCGCATGGTGCAGCGGTTGAAGGATGCGGGATTCCCGGAAGCGCACGTATGTACGCTGCGGGGCCTCCCAGCTACTCCGCAGGATATTTTTGACGCGGAGCACGCGCAGGACGCAGGCGCCATCGAAGCAGGTCAATAGCAGTCGGCGGGCAACTCTCGAAGCGCGAAGCGGTCAATGACGCGGCCAAGGAGGAATTCAAAGGAATGACGGCGAACAGCCGAGGATGAATTGCCATGTTCGAGAAAGTGAACGCACAGTGTGAATCCGTGTGTCTGGAAGATCGCTGCCAATTGAAGTTGGGGCATCACGGGAAACATAGATTTGAAGGAAGTAGCTGGACCGATGGCGGCGTCGAACGTCTGAAACGTGAGCAGGAAGCGCAGCAAAAATTCATACAGCAATAATAGGAGATACCAATGCCCGCAGATATCGAGCACGACTACCGCAAGCGGGAAGCTGAAGCAGACCGGGAACATAATCGCCAGATTGATGAAGCGAAAGGTTTGGATACTAGCGACTGGCGCGTGAGTTTTCGGACAGCCAGCGAAATGCGGGAAGGAGAGTATCCGATCGACGGAGATACATGGGGTCCGTGGCGATTCCAGCAAAACAACTTGACGTTGCAGCTGGAGGGAGAGTACGCGCACTTCCGTCGCGAAGTCGATCTAGAACAATTGGGTAGCCCAAGAGAAGTTATGAATTGGCTTGGGCACTGCATGGAAAAGAATTGGGGCAATGCCGAAGTGATGGGGCATCTGCTGACGGCTCTCTACGATCTCGCATGGTCCTCATGGTGGGGCGACCCGAAGGTGAATTTGTCCAAAGCCATCCGAGAAAGATATGGGAAGGTGTCCGCGTGAAGGCATCCACAGCGAAGCACCTGGCCATGGGGCCAAAAGATAAGCAATACGCGCGAGCCGGCGAATTGTTCGAACAATTCACTGCCGGCGGGTTGATCTCGGCGCCGTGGTTGGACAAAGTATGTCGCCTGCACGGGAAGAAGAAGCGGCCGTGTTGCAAGAAAGAATGGACTTGCCCCCGAATGCCGGCGCAGGACCACGTGCGGGGTTTCACAAACAGGAAAACCGGTGAACTCGTGCTGACGCACCACCCCTACTTCAGCGTTCGGAAATCAGACGGAACAATCTGGGGAATGTGTGAAGCGTCCGAAGGGGAGCCCGTTATTGGCGTGAATGAGGCGGATGACTCGAAATTGCTGACGATTCCCGAGTTCACGGCACATTGCGAAGCCTTTGCCAAGGAACTTGGGCTGACGGTGAAAGTTTCTATGGAG
Source organism: Candidatus Acidiferrales bacterium (assembly GCA_049287725.1). Lineage (GTDB taxonomy): Bacteria > Acidobacteriota > Terriglobia > Acidiferrales > UBA7541 > Palsa-295. The sequence continues at coordinate 210,136 of JBAQGJ010000010.1, forward strand.
GGTAGTTGGTATTTTCCTGGAAGGACGCTGCTGGTGGAGTATCGCAAGGAGGCAGCATGAGCGAAATTCAAGAAGCGAGCATTGCGGAAGCATTGGAAAAGGTCAGTACTGCGATGGAATACATCGGGCAGGCTCTCGAACACTTAGGTAACAACGGCATCAACTCAAGTTACGGCGCCGTGGAAAATCTCGCTCTGAGAACCTTGGATGCGGGAAATCGAATCGCAGAAGCCATCACTGGCGCTGGAGATCAATCTGTTTTGGCCCGCTCCATTTGTGGCGATGACGATGAACGTTCGCTGGCGGATGCTGTCTATATGCTGGGAGATAAGATTGCTGACGGATTGAAAGATGTGGCGTCATCCATCCGCACGTTGAAGTCATAGTTTTCAGATTTGAAGTAGGCAAAAGCCAAAGCGGGTCCTCGGCGAACGCCTCTAGGTAGTACCGCAGTCGCATTAACACACTACATTCGTTTCACCCGAGGACATCACTATGAATACGAAACAGAGGTCCGGAATCCTGATAACTTGGCTATTCGCCAAGAAATTTGGATTCGTCGCCGTCTACACGAACGGCATCACACAAAAATTCTTCCTGCATTCCAGCAAAATCGAGTCCGGTGCTCCGGCTGTCGGCTCCGTTGTGTATTTTGATGTGAGCCCGGTTCGGGAAGGTGTTCTACCCAGCGCGATTCATGCTGTCATCGTCCCGCAGTCCGATGACAAGGCGGGTGTGTAATGACTCCTGTCAAACTCGCTGAACTGGCTGCAAAGTTTCCTGAAGTCGCGAAGCAATTTAATCCCAAGGGACCGATCTACGAGGACGCGCTGTTGCGCGCTGAAGCTGCTGCCCAGTCGAAGCCCGCTGCCACTCCTGTCCAGGAACCTGTTATGCCAGCGGTCATTGAAGAGCCGATTGTATTAGCAGCACCTGTCGAAGCTCCTGCTACCACGCCGGCGCCGTTGACAGCGGTGGATCCCAGATTTGCTACGCCTCTGGCGGGTGCATTGACATTGGCCGCGATGGGGATTCCACAGATTCCCGTAAAACGGGGGGAGAAAAAAGCGTTCTTGGATGGGTGGCAGAATTTGGCCACAACGGATGCGTCACAGATAGAAGCCTGGGCGAAACAATACAACTGCAATTTTGGCAGCGTAGCCAAGGCCGAAATCGGCGCAGTATGGTTTTTCGAATTAGACCTGAAAAGTGAGGTTCAAAGAATCAAGGACGAAACTGGAAACGACTTGCCGGAAACAATGTTGGTTCGCTCCCGGCCGGGACGTGGGCATTTTTATTTCCGACAGAACGCAGCGTCCATCGCTATGGGCAACATTACTCAGCCGCAGGTGAAAAACGCCAGCTTCTCGGTGCGTGTTAAAAATGAATACGTCGTGACGCCAGGTTCAGTTCATAAGGAGACGGGCAAGCCTTATGAACTTTTCCGGGATGTCCCAATCATCGAGGCTCCCGAATGGTTCCTGAATTGGATCCAGGAACAACGCGTCCCCATGGAGCAAGTCACGGGAGAGCGGGATGAAAACAGTCTGATTCCCCACGGGAAAATCCACGGTTACCTCGTTCGGGAAGCGGGATTCCTTCGGAATCGCGGATTCTCGCTAGAATCTTTGGAAAACGCGCTGGTTGATTGGGCTCACGATAATTGTGCCCCGCCGCTGGACGAGGAGAAAATCCGGCAAGTCGCCCGATCGACTAAGAATTGGAAACAGGGGGATCCGCGTCCCGATCTTTTGTTCGGAGGAGAACTAACACAGAAGGCCGGGGCGGTGCAAACAACTGGAATCCAGCAGGTACAGGAACCGGAAATAGTTGATCGAGCAGAAATCAAAAATGTGGATACTCCGATTCCTCCATTCCCGAAACACGTCATGCGAGGATTCTATAAGGACGTGGCGGATGTGATCTGCAAGAACAACTCGATCCCGCCGCAGTTCGTCCGCTTGGGGGTAAAGATCATCCTCGGGCTCCGGGCGAAAGGAATCGTGTTTTCAAAATCCGTGAAAGTTGCCACGGGGTACGGGCTGATGATCGCATCTTCCGGCGCGAGTAAAGGCGCTCTTTGGGAGCGGTTGTTCCTGACACTCCTTGGGGATGATGCCATGAGGGACGTGATACAAATCCTCGACGTACCGGGATCCGGGGAGGGCCTGGAGGACGCTTTCTTCGATCACAATGATCTGGGGATGCCAAAGCCTCGCGATATTCTTTTCTACTGTGATGAGTTGATGGAACTCGCGCAACAGGTTCGTGCGGATCGCCAGCCGAAGTTGATGGCTACACTGCTCAAGTTGGCCGAAAAAACGGTGGTAACGCGGACAAAAGCAAGAGGCCGGGAAAGAAAACAGGTAACGCAAACATGCACGACTGCCCGGCTTGCCGTTTTGATGTGCGCGCAATCGAAGTACATTCAGAATGCCTTCGTGGGCACGAAGTCCACGGTTCTCGGGTTTTACAACCGCATCGAGCCGGAGTACGGCGAGCTGGACGATGTGCTCGGCGGGTTGGAAAACATTCCCCTGGACGATATGCTTCGCCTGCGGGCAAAGCTGGAAACTCTGCCCCTGACTGGAGTCGCTACGGTTTCCCCGGAAGCGGAAGCAGTCTTCAACAAGTATTGGCTGGGGAAGCCGAAGGAATACCGCGTCTCCCATGTCCGCGCGCTTCGGGACATTTATAAGGACGCCTATCTTTCAGCGATCGCTCAAGGGCGGCTAGAAGCATCCGCCCAAGACATGCAGGATGCCATTGACCTGCTGGGCGAGCGTCAGGATGTCATTCGGGCCAGGTTCTTTACTGAGGACATCGGGGATAAAGTCGGACTCTACATCAGCCGGATCAAGCACATCCTTTTCCAGATGGACGGCCTTATCGCGGAAGGCAAGCTGCCGGAGGAAGTGGGACTGACCAAGCGAGAATTCGCTCAACGGACGAATGCCTACGCGGACAGCGAAGTACATCACTTTAACCAAGCATGGAACAGCGTCAGCCAGATGTTCATGGACAGCCGGCCGATCAAGGCTCGGAACGGCAAGCTGATGACTGTTTTCTACCCGAAGGCGACTGACTAGGCCAACGAGTAGACCGGTTTCGCCGCCGCCCAGTGTTCGGGCCTCGGAGCCGGGAAGCGGAGGGTTCGAAGGTCTAAGCCCGCTGGGGGGGAAGATCTCCTTTTTTGAACCAGTGCTGGAGGGTGCTTTCGAAAATGGCGTAGTTTAGGGTTGCAACCGAAAATTGGCGTCCTCCCATGGTGGAAAAGCTAAAAAAATGGCGTAGTACCGCAGACGGCAGGGCTACCTCAAAATCCTTTTATATTATAGATAGATATGGTACTTAGAGACAATAATTATGTTTAAGTCGTAAACTACGCCATTTTCTTAAATCGTCCCAGGACCGTTGTGGTGCCGCCTGCGTTACTACGCCATTTTCCCGGCCCCTCCATGATGGAGAATTCACCTCGCCAGGAGGCCCAGTGGATAGCCAAATAGCGGTTTCGCCAGCCATCCTGCTCCGGCGCCAACGTATCCGCGCCCGGGTCCAGAAACACCGGGCTAAAAAGCGCGCCGCCCGGGAAGCGGCTGAATTGGCGGCCAAGCAGGCCCGTAAAGCTGCACGCCGTGCGCGCCTGGTAGCCCGTAGGGCAGCGCTGGGCCTTCCGCCACCCGGAACGCCAGCCTCTCGTCAGAAGGCCTATCGACAGCGCCGTAAGGCCAAAGGACTGGATCCATATTCAGCCCGTGAATTGGCTGAACAGGCAACCCGAAAGGCGATCGAGGAGGCCAAGTACGAAAACAAGGTCCCAGCCGCGGTGATCGGCGAGTGGTTCGCGCCATCCATGGACATGGAAACGGCGTTGAAGCACGTCCGGGAAAACATCGTCCCAAATCAGCCCGAAGTCGCCGAGCGGTACATTCAGGGGATCGCAGCGCTGTGCCGGCGCCATAACTTCCATTTGAACCGGTACACCCTGGCGCCGGACGGCATCGAAAACGCGCGCGTCTATCGCGCCCTCACCTGGCGACAGAATGGAGGCAAGCTTTGGGGCATGTCTTGGACCTTCGCCCAAGTCCAGAGCGCGAAGGATTTACCCTCGGATCCGGCAGCACGGCAGACGCTGATGGACGCGTCCGAAATGACTATCGGCAAGGGGGATGGTATCGCGGACGAAATACGGTTGGGTTTGGTATAACGCTCATCTTTGTAGCCAGGCAAAACCCGTCGGCGGGGAGTGAGCGAAAGCGCGGCGAAATCAATTCAAATTGCACATAAATCGTTAAAACTGAACCATTTACAAGAAAAAACGGCGTTTGTCCCTCGTTACCGTGATTTTTTGTCCCGGTTACTGTCCTTTTGGAGCCTGATTTTGACGTTCATTTTGACATTTTGACACCGACTGTGGCGCCGAACGCGCGCCGCGTTCGCGAGGCTTCACTAGCGGGCGCTCTGGACGCCCATTCAAGGCCCGGTCAAGGGCATGGTTTCAAACTTTCAAAACAGGCCAGGCGGACGCGTCAAATTCAAGGAGAAAAGTAGTGACAGTGAAGGAGTTTCTGGAATCGTTGTCTGAAGATAAGCGGACAGAAGTGATTGCGACTTGTTTCCGGAGTGCGGCACACAATTTAACCGACGCCGAAGAGACTACAAAGGCTTCGAAAGAGGATCAATCACTTCCTCTATGCAAATCAGCGGTATGATTTCTATTACCTTCATCCAGATTTCATGTTGAAGTGCGGGATCTAGCAGCTCGTTTTCTACTTCATTTTGTGCCAGCGTCCACAGTGCATCACGATCATTGATGGCGATGGAGCCCGTGCTACAAAGTTTGTCGCAAGCATTTTCAAATAGATCTCGGTCTCCGGTATCGCCTGAAACACCAACGGAAGTTAATTTCAAAGCGGCAACCCCGCCGGCAGCATGAGCTTTTGCTATCGCAAGAACCCATTCTTCGTTAAGTTCGTGTTTGCCGTCGTAACCGCAGCCTTGGACAAAGGCCGAACATGAGTCAAAGATGTTGCCTATAACCTTGTATTCGATCTTGGGACCGTGAAATTTTATATTCACTGTTCCAGCGCGCTCAAGGTAGATCGCATGGGCAGCTTCGTGGACAGCGATGTTGTTGATTTTATCCGGATCTGAATAAATAGCGACGAGTTTGGCGTGCTCGTGCGTGAAGCGCGGATCATTTTTTCTTTCATCCGGAACCTGTGTAATGTCGATCAAAACTGGCATCGTTGCTGTCCTTTACGCCAAGGCTTCGATGATTGACCGTTCGGCCTCATCGCAGGCTTTCCGCTGATCGTGGTGAGCATATCGCATTGTGCTCGATATGTTGGCGTGGCCAAGGAGCGCCTTCACGTCGTAGATGTTTACTCCTTGCGTGTTCGCCATCAGCGTGGCCCGAGTGTGACGCAGGATATGGACATGCTGGCAGGATTCAGGGATCGCTTTCTTACCGCGCGCCAAGCGTGAAGCTGATGCCTTCTCAGCATATTGAGTGAATAGGCGGGATACGGTTTCGCGGCTGATGTGGGCTGAGGATTTCTGCGTTGTGAACACGAATGGATTGCCGTCACGTTCGCCCTGTTCGTTGCGCCAAGCTTTCAATGCGGCAACTTCGTCAAGGACCGGGCTTCCTTTCGTCTTAAACAACGTCTGTTCCGTGTAAAGACCGCCCTTGAGCCGTTGGAGTGATAGGGTGCCGTTGTGGAAGTCAACGTCAGACCATCGCAGGCCGGCGACTTCCGCCGATCGTAGGGCATGACGGAAGCAAACAACAAACATGGCCCAATCGCGGACGCTTGCGGTTTTGACCGTCTGCAAAACGTCGAGCAGTTCATCCATTGTAAGATGGCTTCGGTTGTTCACGTCGTTGGCTTGTTGGCGTTCGTTGAACATTGCGACCTCCGTGATTACAAGCGCAGTATAACAAAGCCGTTTTGATTGTCAATTACGAAATGTCACGAAATAGCAGAATTGTGACTATGGGCGCCGGGCATAACCGCTTTGTTTGCAAAGAAGGCGCAGTTTCAGGCGGGAATCGCCGGGCTAAATGTCACACTTCACGATGGCCCCGCAAATAAAAGGCGAAGAAAGCCGGTTTGTTACTAAATCATTGACACTCAAGGCGGATTTGATAGGCTTCGGTTATGGATGAGGTCATCAGGCAGTATCTTTCAAAGCTCGGCCAGAAAGGCGGCGCCTCGCGATCCAAGGTTAAGATCGCGGCCGTGACCGAGAACCTGGAATCCGCGTGGAAGGCAAAGCGCAAATACACGCGCTGCAAACGCTACGGCAGCCACAGATTCAGCCCGACGACCGGCCGATGTCCTTGCGGGTATCACAAGCCTAATAAGTAGATCCCAATTCCCGTTGCTTAATCGGCCGCGTATCGGGCCGGCAACGCAATCGGCGATCCCCTGCAACAAAAGCAGCCATTAGACTTAACGCGCTTAGCGCGATCGCGCGTCCGTCTCCGGGAATTCTTGGAAGAGGGTTCGTCTGAACTTTAGTTTTGATTTTTATTTGCCTGGGGCGAAAGTTCGGAGAACTGGAGTCCCTTCCTGAAATCCAAGACCGGCGGCCATCGCCCCCGCCCGTCATCGCCACCGCCCAAGCGTTCGTTGCAAGAATGAGACGTACATTTTTTGTGACCCATGCCGTACCAGCCCGTCCACCCTTCGTTCCTACGATCGGGAAGCCGGGTACGGCCGCCCGGGGTACGTTGCCCATGCCGGCGCTAAAGTGACAGCCCCCTGAAGCTTTAGTGGGAGTAAAGCCTGTCGGGATTTGAGGCTTGAAACACGCATGCTCAATTTGAGCGTGCCCATACAAATGTGATGACACTGAGGCGCCTCTTTGGGCGCCTTTTTTATTTCCGGAGTCCTATGTCAGAGATCAAGTTTGAGGAATCGAGCCTGAGCAATTTGCTCGTGCATCCGTCACGTGTCCCAGCTGGTGGTAGCTTCGCAATTTTCGATCCAGCGTTGTCGGACGAAAAAACGTCAGATTTTTCCAGCCTGGGCTTTTTCAAAGTCGCGCCGGATCCGAATGTGAAAGTAGCCGCGGGCGCAACGCCCCCGCTATGCCTTTGGGTTTTGCAGGTTTGCCTGGAGCGCTGGGACGAGCTGGAAATGCCATATCAGATTGCGAAGTATTTACATCAGCACCAGCCCACCACTTTGTACGCGGAGAAGGCGGGCTTCTGGAAGACTTTTCAAGCGGCAGTTCAGGTGGAAGTGAAAAAGAACAACGATAGCTCCCGCTTGCATTTTTTCCGTGCCTCCAATTGCAAGGGCGCCAAGGTGGAACGTATTTCAGAATTTCACCGCATGATCGAAGCGGATCGCGTGCGCTTTGTCGCCGGAGATTACATCAACGCGCTTTTTGAGCAGGCTGAATCATTCACGACGTTGAAGCCTTGGAAAAAAGACGACGGGTTGGACGTCTGTGGAATGGCGGCGTTTCATTTTCAAGGAAGCTTGCTTACTACATAACGTCGCGACGACCGCCGGCGGCAAAACGTAAACCGCACGAGCGGCCAGGAGGTAAAGTGGCACAACAATCCGATTTTGTTCCTGGTGTTCGTGTGGTGCAAATCAACAACCCGAACGGGATCCGCGGCACCGTCGTAGCATCTCCATATCGTGCCGGCGGCTGGTCGCAAGCACAGATACCGGGGATTTCGAATCCGTATCCCGACAGCGATATGGTGTTTGCGATATGGGACGACGGCAAATGGCCTACGATCAACCCGTGGCAGAACTTAGTAATCGTCGAAGAGTAAATCCGCACTAAATCAGAACATTTTAAAAGCGTTGTCGCCATCGGCGGCTTCGCAGCAGTGTGTCCGCTTCGGCGGCAACGGCGGGCGAATTCCCAAGGACAATCCATGCGAACAGACGAAACCGTACAGGTGTGCCCGGACGACGGACTCCACCGCTGCCGGTACTGCGGTGAATATTTCGATCATCCGTACAACACGGGGTTCACAGACGAAACGGGGAGACATCACTACATCACCGGTTCCGCCGGCATCCTGTCCGGGGAGCAACGCTATTTGCCGGATGGCCGTCGAGTTCGCGCTGGAGATAAGCCAGTTGCGGAGGAAGTCGGGGAGCCGGAAGTTGATGAAGAGGACGAGGAGCCGATAGTTGCCGAGCCCACCAGAGTTTATCCGGAAGCAAAGAATCCGGTGCTGTCGGAGCACGATCGCTACGTGAGGTTTGTGCTCGGCCCAGTTCGCGGGCCCAGAAAATAGAGGAGGGGGAATCCGCAGCCAGCGGGAGCAGCGACAAAAAATCATCCGGGATAATTTGATGAGTGAAGAAAAGAAACTTACACCGGTGGAAGAAATTTTGCGTGACATGGAGCGCGAGGAACAGCGGAGACAAAAACGAATCGAGAAGGAGCGCCGTGTTCGCAAGGAGAAGGCTTATTGGCCTACTCCCAATTTGGTTCCGCGTGCCCCACAACGATTTTGATCCAAAAACAAAGGAGAAAGTACAGACGCGGAAACGCGGGTCAGTCCATTTCGGGGACTTAAGAAATGCGCCGAGCGATCGGCGAACTTGAGGAGATAGCATGTCAACCACAGATATTGAAGCACGGGTTTTAGCGGCGGAATTAAATCGCTCGTGGAAATCTTTTGTTGAATCCACGGACGAGAATTACGAACAAAGGAAGAGTGATTTCCTTAGCCTGCGCGAGAGTATTGATTCCTTGGACGCAGACCTGCGGGCAGAAGTCCTGCGAAGGGTGCGAGGTTAACATGTCGAAACCACTGCACGAAGAAACGATTCAAGAACGAGACGCACGCCACGCTGCGGAAATCGCAGCAGCGAGCGCCCCCAAGCTCACGCCGGAGCAACAGAAGGCCCAGCGACTGGCGAATGAGGCCGCTCACATTGCCAGCCAGGATTTCATGGCATCGGAGCCGCGCTACATCCCAAGCGTAGAGAACGGCGCGGCATTGCATCATGCAATTCTCCAGAAGTACGGCGGTGTCTATTCACCTGAAAATCTCGCTGCTGCTTTCCAATGGTGTGTGGATTCCAAACTTACCACGCCGGCCGTTGCAAAGCCCCGGGAACCGGAGACGCCGTTGGAACACGCGCGAGCCCGTGGTTGGACAAAGCGGAAGATCGACGCCACACCAACGGCGAAATTACGAGAGATGATTAAGGATCCATTCGTGAAGCAGATGGTCGAAGCCATATACGCGGCGGGAGAATAAGAATGTCAAAGACATCGTACCGAATTGACAAAGAAGGATTTGAAACAGCGGCAGCGGCGTATCCCGAAGTGTACGCAAATCGGGATGCCCACATCGCTGTGCGTCGGTATCTCGTGGAAAATAACTTTCTGAATCCCGGAGATACGGCGGACGCGCAAGTGTACGCAATGGCTTTGGGAATGATGAAAGCGAACGGCGCATTGCCCCAGCGTGTCAAGACGGCCGAAGAAACAGCTGCCGAGGCGCAAGCAGCCGCCGAATTAGAGGCACGTCGTAATGCGGGGGTCATTCGTTACGAGGATAAGCCTGCGCGTAAGATGACAGACGAATACGTGAATCGGGATCCCGTCGCGGAAAGAAATGCCGCCGCGGATGCAGCACTCCAAGCAAAACAGAATCCCATGCTAACGCGCCGCGAGCAGATGGACAGTCTTCTTGCCCGCATGGATCCTGCAAATATCCCCGGCCTCGTGGATGAATCATTTGCCGGCTGTTCCGTCTACACCAACGGCCGCGTGAATCATTACAAAACGCAACAAGCGCAGGAAGTCGCGAAACAGACAAACGCGGAAGTTCGCGCCCGTTACGCAGAGCAACAAGCTGCCGCCCAGGTGGCAGCATCCCAGAAGAAAGGAATCTGACATGGCACAAATGACTTTGGCGGAAGCAAATCGCATCATGAAGGAAGAAACGAATCGTGATCTGCGGGAACAGGCCCAGCAAGCACTCGTGCAGATGGCAAGTTTCGAGCAATCCGCATACATAAATTTCGTGAGCCAGCACTCAGGTCAAAAAGGTTTGTACAGCTCCGGCGATGTTCACGGGGATCCGGGGAATATTTTCTACGGGTGCGAAGCTAACAAAGAAATGTTGTTCGCACGCGCCAAGAAACTCTCCGATACAGGCGAAGTCACTCCCGGCAGTCTGGAGCGCGCCTTCGCAGAACTCCGGGAAGAACGTACCCTGGCCCCACTCCCGAAGGCGTCTAATCCAACGAAAAAGGACGGCGGAGAGCATTTGCGCGAAGCCGGCCAACGGACAATGTTCGCATCCCAGAAACATGAAATTGCCCGAGCCCGCTTCGATGCGGCTACGCAGCCGATCGTGCCCTATACAAAGCAACAGCTTTTGGAGTGGGGTGGCCAGGTTCGCGGTGTCCCGGCGTCGATCGGAAAACTGAAAGCCGCTGTAGCCCGCTACGGATCCCCTGCAATCAATCGCATCTTGCAGGCCGGCTAACCGCGCGCGACGGATTCGCGCATACCAACAGGGCCGTCTCCCCGGCGGCCTTTCTCCCCAATTTTTCCAAGGACAGACCAATGACACAACATATTTTCACGGACGAAAATGGAACTATCCAGCTGAAACGCAAACCCGGGCGCCCATGCAAGATTGCCCCGCAGGAATCGCTTCCGGAGTCCACGCTGCAACTGCGGGCGCAGCTCCAAGCAGCAGGTACCGAAATCGATGAAGAACTGCTTGCTCAAATCGAGTTGCAGCACCGCCGCTGGTTGCAGCGACAGCGGGAAGAGCAGGGCGTCATCTACTCACGGGACGCCAACGGCGAGCTCGTCATTTCGATGAGTGAGGAGTGGGCAGAGAAAGTTGCCGCCGATTATGAGTCGGGCGAAATCATAGAGTATCCTGACGGAGACCCAAGGGGTATTTATGGATTCGAGGGCACGGATAAAAAATTCGGCTATAAGGATGGCCGGGTGCAGTGCGACAAACTAACTAAGTGACCGCCCCTGCGATCGTTCACCCCGCCGCGATTTAGCTTCCCGTGCGGAAATCACATCCGGTTCGGAGGACTCAGGCGGCCTTTCTTCCCAATTTTTCCAAGGACAACCATGGATAAGAGTACAGCGCTACGCAGCGCGAAAATAAATAGCAAGATCAGTTTGTGCGGCAAGCCGATGCCAAAGGCGAAGAACGGCGCGGATCGAGGATTCTGCACGCGTTTTTACCCGCACACAAGTTCCCACGGCAACAATACTTGCTGCCGCTGCGGAGTTCAGATCAATGCGAAAAATAGTAGCCCGGGTGTAGCTAAGCACAGAAGCGGCTGGTGTCGGATTTGCACGCGCGATTATCAAAGAAATGTAGTGGGCAAAAAACCCATGAATTGGCAAAAACCTCAATCAAGCCACACTTTTCCCTGCGGTTGTTCCGGCATTTTACCGAAGCGCGGGTCTTCAAACAAATTCGCAATATATGCCAATTCTGCTTCTGTGTTTGCGTGCCGTCTGAACCGCATCCTTTTTTCCTCCCAAGATACAGCGCGAAACGGAAAATACAAACCAATTCCTAAATCAACGCCGCACTCCGTTATTCGAAAAATGATGGACAATCCAAACTGTGTTCGTTGCCATCGGCCTTTATCGTGGGATGTCTTAGGCCTGGGCAAGACTCCACATCTTCACCACAACCACAACACAGGTGAGATATACGGATTCACGCATGTCGAATGTAATCCGCAAGCCCTGGAGCAAGAAATCAATCGTTTGAAAAATTATATCCGCCAAAAGATGGGCGGGGGCGGTCATGATGCAATCAGGATCGCTGCTTGATGCCGGCGAAATTGTCGAATACCCCGTAGGGGATGCTCGGGGAATTTTTCATTTCGAAGGTGGTGAGGGCCGAGTTTTTGGGTGGAAGGAGCGGCCACAATCTTGAAAATGAAAACACTCAAAGGCCTGCGCATTCGTCCGGCGAAGTACGAATCTTCCACTCAGGCAGCCGGCCGAACCTGATCAGCGGAAGAACGCCCGCCGAAGTTCATTTGAAAACTCAAGAGAAAGAAAAGGAGCAATTCATGGGAATTGTGCAGAAGAATGAAGCAGCGTTTGAGGATTTGATAGAGTGGATCGAGCCGCCACGAACCGACCGTCAGCCTAGAGCATTCAGGATGAAGGACCGGGCTTATTTTCTTTCTCGCTGCCGTCCGTTAATACGACCTGTTGTAGATCATCCCGAGAATATAAAGCCAGAAAGCCGCATTGAACGCATTTGACCTTTTTAGGCTCGAATGTCTCTATCCACGCGGGTACGTCGTCGGTGACGATAGTCCCAAACGAAACGCCAGCGTTACATTCTGGATTTGCGCAAGGGGCGACGATTGTTACGGTCTTAAGCATAGCAAATCTTTCAAGTCAACGCGTTCGGAAGATGAACGTACGTCAGCAGCGTGGAAATGAATCCGAATGCGGAGTAAACGGAAAACAGAAACCTTTTCGTGAATCTCCACGTGTATTCGACAAAAGTCACTTTCGCGCTTCTCGTCCTTTATGTGTTCGAAGGAAGTTGATTGCGGTATCTCTGACGCCTGCGTATGCCTGCGGATTTTCTTTCTTCATCGCACGGCTCATGGCTCTCAATTCCAGAACTTCCGCCGTCGTCAAGTTATCCAGGATCTCCGCGGGCACAACATACGGCCGCATCCATTTCTTGATTTGGTCCGCGAGTATTGTTGCAGCGTGCGGCTGGGCCATCGAAGCTAGACCTCCTGATTTCCCGTACGTGACGATCCTGCTCGGCGTTCCCGATGTGTTGAATCCGATTTCGGCACCCTGCGGCGTAGATTGACGGTACGGCCTCCGCACTCTATCGAGACAAAGCCATCCTTGAGAAGTTCGTGGGTAAACCCCGGTGTGCTCGTAAGCCCATCGAGAATTTCGTCCGCGTTGGCCGCTAACGCACCATGTACGACAACGTGGATTCGTGAATTATCCAGGCCGGACACGTAAAATTGTTCGTCGGAATCGTCTGCGTTCCAGTCACGGCAAATTTGCTCGCGTGTCTGACCATCTTTCCATCTGGTCACAAGATCGAGGCCGCCGGCAGACACCAAGACGCAGGCCAGTCCGAGAAGTGCGGTAGTTCGTGAGAATCGCATAAGTATCCCGATTATGAACGATCACACGGGACTGCGACGAACACCAATGGTACGACCGTACCGTTTTGTCAGCGCGTCCTCTCCGAAGGCCTATTTTGCAACAACGAGTTGTCTCTGGAACTTTGACTGGTCCAGTGTCATGTCACCCTGAACAAACGCGCTGATATTTGTGCCCTTCGGAATCGTCACATCTTTGCCGTGCATCAACAGAAACAAAGGTGCCGCAGGCCAAATAACAAGGGATGTTGCGACCATCGCTCCTACCATTGCGCCAGTGTGACCGCCGCCTTTGGTGTCCTTGACTGCACGGAGGAGGGCCTTTTCTCCATCCGCGAGACGGACCTTATCGATGTTGAGATCTAATTTGCCAGCACGTCCCATACGTCTCTTGTGTTCTGCGTCTGTCACCGTCGCCCACGCTGTCGCACCGTGAGGGATCACGACGAAGCCGTTGACGATAACGTCGTCCACCACTTCAAATTCAACTGTTTGTCCTGTCACTGCGTCCGCGGAGGAGAGATTTTCCGACAAGACAAGATGCACAGGCGTTCCGTCTTCCAACAGGAATCCCACGGGCGGAGCTGCAGCAGCGGCAGGAGGCGCGGCAACAGCCGGTGAAGCATCCGTGGACGTGTCGGGAGCGTCTTGCTTCGCCGCCACATTGCTGGTCGCCGTCGGCGCGCTCGGTGCTACCGCCGCTTGCGGAATCGGCCGGCACGCTTGAGTACCGAATACCGATTCGCCTTGATACACGAAGCCGCCGGAATCAGCGAGATTCCTGCACATCCACTTCGACGGATCAGGACTTTGAGCTGACGCTATGCTTGAAAGTATCAATAAGGACAAAATCGCAGTCACAGTTTTCATTTCTTCCTCGGTTGCTTCATTTTGTTGGAGTATCTCTGCCGTTAGGCCGTTCAGTTCGGGCGGGGCCTTACATCTTGGGGAACAGCGTTTGCCCGAAACTTCCCCTAGTTACTAGGCTCGCGGGAGAGATCGTTTGCGTCAATGGTTCTTGCTCAAACAGTTACTTACAAACAGGAAGGGTTTCCAGTCGGACGTAAGGTTGTACAAGCAAAATCCCAATCGCTTGAAGTGACGGCGTATCTTCGCCTTTTGTTCGCTATAAGAAGATGATACGATTGAGTGGTGACGGCGATATTGTCTTTCATGCATCGACACCGCAAGTCTTGTAAGGTGATTTTAGTCCGTGAGATTCTCAGAACTCAGTAATAGGAACGATTCGGAATGAATCTAGAGGTCCTAATCCCCAGTATGTTGACGTATCTGCGAAGCAAGGGGGGCTTTGCTACAAAGACGAAATTATTGAAATTGCTTTATCTGCTGGACATCGAGTCTTTTCGCGAAACGCGCGAAACACTGACGGGGTTTGAATGGATCTTTTATAAGTATGGACCCTGGACGGCAAAGTATGACGACGTGCTTGACCAACTCTCTGTCGCGGGCAAGATCCAGCTTAACAATTCCGACAGGGGCGATTTAGAAACAATCTTCGTTAATCCCACCGACTCAGTAGAACTATCGAGTGCTTTTCGAAGCTTCAAGGAGGAATTGAAAGCGCGCCGAATCCTCGACGCCTGGGCGGATCGCCCAACGGGCGAGCTGCTTGATTACGTTTACTTCCACACCGCTCCGATGAGAGAAGCCGAGAGGGGGCGCGCGCTTGATTTTGAAACAATTCTGCGCGAGGAGCCTTCGGTTGATTATCACCGCGTCGCATCAGATCTTTCAGCCGACGAACTTAAAAAGCTGCGAAAAAAGTTCTTGAGCGCGATTGCCGCAGCACCGAAAGCATCCAGCGCCCATTTCATCGAGCCGACTTACGGAACCGATTATTGGAAGGCCATCGAAACGATGGAACGAGAACCAGATTAGTGCACTTCCTCGATAGCATAATTGATGAGCCCTTCGAAAAGCTGGGAGCGAATTTCCGCGCGGTACTCAGGCCCGGGCAATTGTGTCAGGCTCCAGTTCTTTATGCGTATGAAAATAGTGAAATCTGGAGACCCTCGGGTCTTGATGAAAGTGGTACGGCCGCGACCCACTTCTCCGTTATCGCGACCCCAGGAGATGCATACAAGAAGCCCAATATATTGAAGTCGCCGCGACTCGATGCCTACGAGGAGTTTCCGGTACTACGCGCCAAATGTAGGCCTGTAATTCTCCTAGTTCCGTCTCCGACGGAAATAAATTTGCGCGACGTGAGAGGGGGCGGAAAAATTAACAGGCACCTGTGTTTGGTGGCCCCTTGTTATAGTGTCGCCGACGAGATGGGGAAATCTAAATTCCCCGATGAATTTCTTAAGAAAGTTAGGCTGCTGGAGTACCCGCAGTTTATGTTCCTACCGAAGGCGGCCTGCCTGAAGAACGACAGCCTCTTAAGACTCGATTCGATTCACCACGTGTTTCACAATCAGGTAGAACCATTGCAGTGGCGCATAGCTGCTGAACTGCTTAAAGTGTTGTTAGGACAGGTCACCTACCTCTTCACGTCTTTCTACGGTGGCGAATATCAGATCATGCGAGACCTTCTGCTAACGCAACCGATGTAATTTCAAACCGGCCTTGACTTTGGCATGCTGATTGTCTAAAGTACTAGTACTGTCCCGGACTTAAAGTCCAAATCCATGATCTCGACCGGAGGGGCTGCCGCTGGACCTAACTTAGCGAAGTCGGCTAAGAGGGCGGGAAGTAGGTCAAATCTTTGGCATGTTAGCGGCACAGACCGTTATCGGACAGACCGCCAGGGACAGATCACTAACGGGCCAGCATCGGTGAAGCTGGCGAAGCAAGGACTGCAACACCTTGCACTCCGAAATACATGCGGCATTCGTCCGCTGATTTTGGGGTGCGTAATGGCTTCACGAAAAACTGTTCCCGTCACGCCGGAACAAACTCCGGCACCGCGTATTGAACCGGAACCAATCCTGACGATTGAAGACGTCGCTACTCGTCTGAAGTTCAAAAACACTTCCACTGTTTACGAGTTGACGCGTAAAAGAAACCGACGCCCAATGCCCGCGATGAGAGCCGGCAAGGTGCTGCGCTTCTATTGGTCTGAGGTTGAGCGGTGGTTGCGCGGCGAGGATGTTGCGCAATGGGCTCGCTAGGACTTCACTTCGCTCGCGTCCTCAAGAGCTGATACAACGCGAGAGCATTTTTCTGAAGCGCCGGCTCGGTGGCCAATTTGACCAGGAAGTCGCTGGTGGCCGTTTCCAGAGCGGAAAGGAAATTAAGCAGTCCGAACGACAGCGTTCCGTTGAGCCGGATGTTGTCGTTTCCGGGAAGCAGCGAAGCTTCGAAGAGATTCCAACTGTGAATGAGACAGTGACGGTAAAGCGTCAAAATGGCATCCGCATGCGGCCGATAGTCCGGTGGGAAATGGTTCTTGATGAACTTTGAGATATAGACGGATTTTTCTGGGGGACCCACTCCCCTATAGAGTCTGTGTGAGGACTCGGTGCCTTTGCAATTGTTGGTTGCGAATTGGGTGCAAGAGCATGATGTTTAGCAGCCTTACGTATTCTGCGGCGGCGGAGCGACTATCTTTGGCGCCACAGCCGCGTC
>JBAQGJ010000011.1:0-2710 GCA_049287725.1 Candidatus Acidiferrales bacterium
ATATCTAAACCCTGCGCTGCCGAGCGCCCTAAAGCGAGAATTCCGCGATTGCCATATGGCTCTACCTTCTGAATCCTCCTGGCGCGCGGCTTGGGCGTGACGTCTCCGCTTGACCAGTTCGGTTTGCGCGATCAAGGAACGGTGATTGACACAGATCCGAGCGTCACCGTTGTGCCGCCCGCTGTAGCTTGCACTGGGACTTGAACGGTAACGGAATTCCCTCAACGCCGGCAAAAGAACAAGGCCAGCCAAGAAACAAGTGCGCAAATCATCAGCGCTAATCCCCTCTGCTGTGTCTCAATGCGCCACAGGTTCAGATCTCTCCGCACGAACGATTGATTGCATAACCTTTTTTCCGGCACGCACTATTTAACAATCTTCGGGCTGTTCGCTATGACGTCTATGCTGGTCACATATTCGTTGGAAAAACGCAGCCGTTGGTAGATACTCGCGTCTGCCGCCTCGTGCGCGCTAGGATCGGTGTAAGGTTTTCTGCTGGGGGCGTGGCCGTTCGGTGCGGGAGCAGGACGGCGCAACGTCGCACAACACACGCTTAATTCTTTCCACATATTCGAGACACGTCGTCGAGGTCCATGTAAATCGCCGTTGGCTGCTCTTGGCAAAAAATGTCACGCGCTGCCGACCACAGCTCCACTCCTTGGTCTATTAAGTCTCTTCGACGAGTCGTCCGGAACCACACAATATCAGCCCGGACTTGCTCCATAATGTAATGCGAGTGCAGCGTGTCCGAGCCCCAATGTAAATCGCATTGTGCCGACGAGTCAGGCGTGGGACCAGTCTTGCAAATCAGCAACGCGGGCATCGGGTTCCTAGTTCGAATCGTGTCACGTTCTTTTTCTGCGTCCGAATGTTGTTTATCGGATGGCTGCGCTTCTTCCGGTTCTCCCCTATAGCGCCAGATATAGAACCACGCACGGGCGTACAGGTCGTCGCGTCTTTTCTGCTCGGCGGTCTTTTCTGCAATCGCAGGTTTCACTGGAGTCGCTGACGTTGTCTGGGCGTAACAGTGTGGTGAAAGCAATAGCAGGGGGACTACCAAACGTGGCATCGACGGAAAAGCCATCCCGTGACACTACCACGCGGAACGAAATCAATTCAAGATACTGGACGGCATACAACGTCCCTGAATACCAGCATGACGTAGCATAGCTTCGCCCGCCCGGGATTTTTGAGCAACGCTTCCAACGTCGCGTTGTAGAATCGCGGAGCCTAAAGACGATCTATCGGACTCCGACGTACAGTAAAGTGTCAGCCTCCGCGCTCCAATGAACACTGTGTTTTCGAGTCTCCAGCCGACACCATTCTGTTATACACCCACCCGTTCGTGAATCCGTTACTAGCGAGGCTTCGTACCGGATTGGAGGCCCACGCGCTCAGTTCCCGACGAAACCAAGCTGGCGGCTGTGCTGGCACAAGGTATGGCGGATGCGATGACTCGATATCCACTGGTGGACAATACGCATTTTAGTGACTTCGCCCGGGTTAAACCGCTCGAAGCGTTGCGCCGTTACTCATTCAAGAGAAGTCGGCCGACGTAGGGACGGCCGCTGGACTATCGTGGATCCCGCGCATCGGCTCGCGCCATGCGCAGGAAGGCCGTAATACCGCGGTAGAGGCCGTCGGCGACACGCTGGCGCTGGCCGCTCTCGAGCAGCAGATTTTCGTCGCTCGGATTGTTCACGAAGGAAATCTCCGAAAGCACCGCCGGCATGTTGGCGTCGGTCAAAACGATGAAGGGTGCCTGCTTCACGCCCCGGTTGGTTTCGCGCGGGCTCACGAGCTGGAGACTCTGTGAGAGCGAGTTCTGGATATCCACGGCAAGCTGTCTCGACTCCCCGATCATCTCGTCGCGTGTGATTTTTTCAATCAGTTCCGGAAGATCGTGGAAGGAAGATTGCGCGAGCGCGTTTTCGCGCGCCGCTAGTGCCGTGGATTCCTGCGGAGCTGTTAGGCTCAAGGAGTACGTTTCGACGCCCCGCGCTTCGCCGCCGTGGCTGGAATTCGCGTGAATCGAGATGAACAGGTCCGCCTCGGCGCGATTGGCGATCTCCGTGCGCTCTTCCAGCCCAACGTATCTGTCGTCCTTGCGTGTATAGATCACTTCCGCACCCGGAAGGTTTGCTTCAATCAGCTGGCCCAGCCGGAGCGCCACATCAAGGCACAGGTTCTTCTCGAGCAGACCATGCGGTCCGATCGTGCCGGTGTCATACCCACCGTGGCCGGGATCGATCGCGATGCGGTTGATTTTCAGCCCCAATTCTCGCGTCAGGGAAGGCTGACTGTCGTGGCTGACGTTTCCCTTCGGCGCTGCGTTAGTCACGCTGTTCCGGAGGGTGTCTGAGCTCAAGGCGCGCGGCAGCGCTAGTACCGCCAAGAGCAGAACGACAACGAGCGCACTCGCCCAAAGAATCCAGCTACCCAAGCGAAGCTCCGCGCGTGGGCTGTACGAAAGCTGTGGCGTCGCAGGAACTCGCGACGACTCCATATGATGGGCGCCAGCATCCGACGGCGATGGCGCGGGCACTAGCGTCGGAAGAGCGGCAGCCACAACGTCCAACTTGCGATCCGCCTTCGCGACGATCTCTGCCGACACTGTGCGGCGCCCTTGAGCGTGTGCTTCCAACAAAGCCTGATAGCAGATCTTGTTGATGATCCTCGGAATGCCGTGGCTTCGTTCAGCGACCAGCGC
>JBAQGJ010000012.1:0-1661 GCA_049287725.1 Candidatus Acidiferrales bacterium
AACTTGGGCTACGCCTGAGCGGGGGCGCCTTGCCCTTTGCGCTTCTTGCGACGTGAAAGCAGTCCGATAATGCCTATGCCGCCAGCGAAGAGCGGAAGCGCGGCCGGAAGCGGTGTGGGCGCGAGAGCCGACGTGATTGTACCGGCTGCCTCTTGCAATTCATTGTTGTAGTAAAAGGCATATCCGGAAGTCGTTTGAAGGTCGAACCGAACCGGAGTGGTCCCGATTTGCTCGCTGAATGAGGCATTGCGGAAATTTCCATCGAGGAACTGCACGCTACTTGCGTTTCCCGAAAAGGACTGGCCATCCACCAGAAACGTCACGGCTGCGCTGCTGTAATTGGTCTGGCTATTGGGGTCTGGCGCAGAACTAAGCGTTATTGTTCCGGTACCGTTATATGTGGAGAGTAGCGAGCCGTCTGTATCAAAGGTAGCCGTAAGCGTCAGATCGTAGACCACGCTGGCGTATGACGCCGCTGGTGCCGCCAAGACAGCAAAAACGACTACCATCGCTGCGCACGACGCGCGAGCACCGAAGCCTTTCATGGGGACACGTCCTTTAAATGCCGCGCACAACTTATGATGGTGATTCGCAGAGCCCCGCGTGGTGAGATCCAAGCCCTCGCCATCAACGTACCAACACGTCAAACTTTGCCTTGTCAAACAATAAAAAGTTATATTGCCTTTGCCGCAGCACCTTCGCCAGGCGACCATGGCGCTTCGTTTGCACTCCCCCGATGGAGCAGCACAAAGGACTCTGGGTGATTTAGCGGTAACGGCGGTGGAATTCGTGACGGCGCACCGCCCAGCGCCACCACCTCGGCTCAGGCACTCGTTCCGGCGTCGCCGGCGCTGCAATCCAGGTCGCGGGATTTGATTGATCGGGGGGAACTGACTTCGGGAATGCTGGGCCGCGCTTCGATATCGTCGGGTATGCTGGGCCGCGCTGTGATCCGGATCGCTTCGCGAACCCTGAGGCCGAATTTGTTTCCTGCGCATTGGCGGCATAAATGCTGGTCGCCACTATCACGACCGTCGCTATACCGCGCAGCATCTCGGCTTTCATAGCCCACCTACAAAGAACTCTTGTTCCATTACTACGAACTTTCCAAGCGTTTGAAAGTTCACCACGTTAACAGCCTTCGTCTTGCTACCAGTACTCGGCATGCCGAGGCAGGTGCTAATGATGCGAGCTGGACGAATGCCAGAGAGTCCACCGGGAGGATATTAGGTCGCGTTGCCTTCGCGGAAGAGCGATTGAGCGGATCCCGAGGCCGGCGCGAAGGTCGACCCCGGCTGATCGCACTGCTACGCGCGGAGGCTCCTTGCCAAATGGACAGGTTCGGGCTCTCGTTGCCAAACTCAAAAAGACTGAAGATTGTTCTCTATTAGATCAAATAGACATAGGTCCTCCCGTTTTCTGACACGAACTGAAAGGTTAGCTAACGTGGGCCACGACAAGAGGGCCGTCCAAGGCTAATCACGCGAAATCTGGTTTCTCTGCATAGGTTGGGCTCGCCCCTGATGAGCCAACAAAAACCTCACGTTGGCCTGCACGTTTCCTCATCTCCATCCAAGCTGCGATAAGAGATTTCAATGATTTCCCGGGCCACCCTCCCGACTGGGCGACCGGAGGGCGAAATCTTTGCATCAATTCAATAG
>JBAQGJ010000013.1:0-39773 GCA_049287725.1 Candidatus Acidiferrales bacterium
TATGGAGATGGGGCGGCGGAGGAAGTGTATCAACCTTATGTGCCTCGAGCACGAATAGAAGTGTAGCCGCATCGTTCGCAAAACCGTCGCCACTTGACACGGCCCGGCTTTTTCATAGAAGTGCGGCGGCGTGCCGCCGCTTTTCAGAAGTAAGCCGAACCGACCAAGCCCCAAGCGAGGCAAGCCTCGCCAAGCGCAACTCATCAACGAATAAATTTCGAGTCAGGCGAACCGATGTCCGACATCTGCAGGAAAATATCGAAGAACAACTAACGCGCGCCACCACAGCACCAAAAACGCGCCGCCGCAAAAGCAAAATATCTACCGAAACCACCCCGAATCCGCCCCAGCCTTGCGCCCTTCATCCTCCAAAGCATCCAACTGCGCCTGCAACCCCGCCTTCTGCTCTTCAATCTGCCTGATCTTCGCGTTCCGGTCGTTCACATAAATGATGCTCTGCATCGCTCCGCTCTGCGGATCCACGCTCACCGCGCCGTACTTCGCAATCTCGTCCTGCAAATTGCTGATTTCCTGATCGCACCGCGCCATCTGATCGTGAATCGCCTTCGCGCGTCCGCGCCAATACTGCTCGCCGCTCCCACCGCCGCCCGCGCCATTCGCGTCTGAATTTCCCCCAGAATTCGCGCCGGCATTTGAATACGAACTCTCGTCCCCAGAAGACCCGCTCCCTCCCGCGTTCCCATCTCCGACGACCGAAACTCCATGCCCCGAAAGGTGCGAAAGCTTGTCTTCCGTGTAAACCTTCGGAGCATTCGCTCCCGCTCCCGCAGCTGCCTTTGCCTTTCGAGCCCGCGCCTGCCGCGCAGCCTCCGCCAAAGAATCGCCAGCCGGCGCCGACTGATCCACCATCTCCGGCTCCGTAGACGAACCAGCCGCGTTCTGTCCCGAAGCCGCACGAGCATTCGACGAACTCGCGGCGCCACCAGAATTCGCAGCCGCCGCGCCGCTGCCAGAGCTGCCTCCAGAATTTGACGATCCGCTACCAGGCGTCTTCGCTGCAGAAGAAGAATTCTGCGAATGTCCACCAGCATCGCCAGCAGGCGCAGCGGCGCCAGTCTGCCCCTGCGCCAAAGCCCCAGGCGCCACAGACAAAGCCGCCACCAGCAACCCGGCCCACGCAAATTTCACCGGCACAAACTCCCAGCGCCTCTCGCTCATAAATAACCTCCAAAGGCAGGAATCTAATCTCAAAGTAGGCCCCGTCGCGCAAACAATCAACGATATCCCCACCAAACGTACCGTCGCGGTAACCTGTACCATCAGCCAACCAGCCACTGCACCATCCGATCACCGCCACAACCCGCTCGGAGCAAGCAAAATCCCAGGGCCGGCAAGCACCATCTGGGAGTGCGGCAGCTCGCTGCCGCCGTGACCAAGTAAACGCTCGCGCGAATCGATCGTGCGAGGCTTGCCTCGCCAAGCACCACTGCAGCGCCGCGCATTCCTCTTCGAACGAACGCCGAAATTCTCTAGGCGAAACTAAAGCGAAAGTGCTATCTTCTCCCCGATGGACGAACCCCGCAAACGCATCCTCTACTTAGCCGCCGCCATGTTCCTCTGCCGGCGCCTGGCAGCTCTAGAAGGCCGCCCAGCCCCAGCCCGCGAAGCCGCCTATCGCGAGTCCATAGACATCGCCGTCGAACTAATGCGCCGCGTTGACGCACGCTTCCCGCCGCAATCAAAATAAGGAAGCCAAACGAAAAACGCGCAGTAACAAGAAGGAGAAAAACAGGAAGGAGAAAAAAATGAATCTAGCCGACTTCAAATCCTCGCTAACACAAGACGCCCCGCCCCGGACGCTCCCAGCCCCGCTAGCCGCCCTCTGGTGGGACGCCAAAGGCGACTGGACTCGCGCCCACAATCTGGTTGACGAACTGGAAACTCAAGACGGCATGGCCGTCCACGCCTACCTCCATCGCAAAGCAGGCCAAATCGAAAACGCCGACTACTGGTACGCCCGAGCCGGTCGCACCCACGAGCGCGCGACGCCAGAAGCCGAGTGGCAATCCCTAACCGAATCCCTACTCCCAACCGCCGCAAAAAATAAGACGGCGCCGTAGCCCCCAACGTCGCTAACTTGCAGTTGACGTTGTAGCGGCGCCCTTCAGGGCGCCAGCCGTTGAGTTTGTGAATCGCTCTGCAGAGCGATTCACCCTTCGGCCCGACAGCGTCGGGCCTCAGTGATCGCAAGACCGCCAACCACACACTCCGTCAACCTCGGTGCAATCATCAAATCCGCACCCTCGCAACTCATCGCTTGGGCTGTATACTTCTCTCCGTGCCTCTGTGTCTCTGTGGCCAATTCTCGCCGTGCCGCCTGAAACCCATGCAACCCTACAACCGTCCGATGACTCGAATCCCCGGAGCCACATAAATGAAGAAATTGCTTTTACTAGCCGTCGTCATCCTTTTCGCCCCAGCCCTCTTCGCGCAAAGCAACTCCTCGCTCGAACTTTCCGTTGATTATTCCTACTTCCGCGCCGCGCAAAATACCTACATCCCCAATTTCTCCCTGAACGGCGGCGGCGCCTCCATCGCCTACTTCTTCAACAAGCACATCGGCTTCAAAGCCGATTTTCAGGACTACGGTTCCCATTCCCTGAATTTTTCCGTCCCCGCGCAATCCGCCCCCTGCAGCGGCCTGGCCGATTGCCCCATCTCCGTGAAGTCGAACTCTTTCACCTACACCGCCGGCCCCGTCGTGCGCTTCCACATAAAGTTCGCCCGTCCGTTCGTTGAAGTGATGTTCGGCGGCGCCCACGATAGCAGCTACGCCAAAATCTACGACGCCTGCTTGAACCAAGGCGGCTGCGTCAACTTCAGCAAGCAACCGAACAACAACGCCTTCGCCTGGATCCTCGGCGGCGGCGTGGACATCCCCTTCAAAGAACACATCTCCATTCGCCCCGCCGAAGTTGACTACGTCCACACCAGCTTCGGCGACAGCCTCACAAACGTCCACACGACCCAAAGCAACTTCCGCTACCTAGGTGGCATAGTAATCAAATTCTAGCGATCCTGCGGGAAGGGAAGCGCGGCATTCGCAGTGCCCGCAGGAAGTTCTCCGCGTCTCTGTGCCCCCGCGGCAGATTTTGTCTTGGCCGTTCCCGCCCCTCAAATGTGTACCGATTTGATAACTGCTCCGAACTGTGTTAGCGTCAGTCGGGGCAGAATTCCACCCCGCCAAGGAACCAACATGGTGAACAACACGACCCACGACAACCCACAATCCGCGCAACGCCGCAAACGCCGTCGCCGCGCCACCCTCGCCTACCACCGAATCAAATGCACCATCTGCCGCCATCCCCGCCGCGAAACCATCGAACACGACTACCTCCACTGGCACAGCCCCGCGCGCATCGCCCGCGAATACAACGCCCTCAACCCCTCAGCAATCTACCGCCACGCCCAGGCCACGGGACTCGACGCCAAACGCCGCCGCAACGCCATCAGTTCCCTCGAATTCATCATCGAGCATGCCGCAAGCATCGTCCCCACAGCCAAGGACGTCATCAATGCCGTCCGCGCCTGCTGCCGCCTCAACCAGGAAGGCCAATGGATCGATCCTCCCAATCGCCGCGAAGTCATCCAAGTTGACGAGCACGGCAATCCGCTCCCCACGGACGCCAAAGAAACCGCGAACCCCGAAGCTCAACCGAAAACAAGCCATGTAACAAATGTTACAAGCCGCAAAAACCCCGAAAATCAATCGCCAACCCTGCCGATTAGAAATTGGTTCATCTCGCTGAAAACAAAGGCCACGCGCCTGATTCAATCGCAAACTTTCAGCCACTTTCCGAAATCACAAAAATCCGCATCCGCGCCGCCACAAACTGCAAGTGTCAGCCGCAGCAAAACTGCATGCCTCTCTGCCTCCGTGCCTCCAAACCCAAGCCAGTCCGCGATCCTGCCTCTGAACAAATTCCTAGGAGTCCCGATCGCCGGTTCTCTCCGTGCCTCTGTGTCTCCGTGGCAGAATTCCTCGAACCCGCCGAGCGTTGACGTCTATGTCGCCCACTTGTTACTCTGAATCCCCGGAAATTTCTTCGGCATCTAACCATGCTCACAGAACATTTCATGGCGTTCGCAAGTAGCCTCACGGAGGAACACGCATGGCCAGCCCCGCAGCTCTGAAAGTCTTCAAAAATTACATCAACGGCGAATGGGTCGAATCGCGCAGCGGCAAAGCGATCGAAAACCGCAATCCCGCCAACACCAGCGAGCTAGTCGGCATCTTCCCGGCCTCGAACGAAGAAGACGTCAGCATCGCCATTGACGCCGCTAAGGATGCCTACGACAAATGGCGCCTCACTCCCGCTCCCAAGCGCGCCGAAATTCTCTACCGCGCCGCCGAAATCCTCATCGAGCGCAAAGAAGACTACTCCCGCGACATGACTCGCGAGATGGGCAAAGTCCTGGCAGAAACTCGCGGCGACGTGCAGGAAGCAATTGACATGACGTACCTCATGGCCGGCGAAGGCCGCCGCCAGTTCGGCCACACCACTCCCTCCGAGCTACCGAATAAATTTGCGATGTCTGTCCGCACTCCGGTCGGCGTCGCGGGACTCATCACTCCGTGGAATTTCCCGATGGCCATCCCGTCATGGAAAGCCATGCCCGCGCTGGTCACCGGCAACACGGTGGTCATCAAGCCCGCCGAAGACACGCCGCTCTCTACCTATAACCTGATGCAGGCTCTCAACGAAGCCGGCCTCCCGCGCGGGGTGATGAACGTCGTCTTCGGCGACGGCCCCGGCGCCGGCGCGCCGATCCTGAATAATAATGACGTCAACCTCGTCAGCTTCACCGGTTCCACCGAAGTCGGCCGCATCGTCAGCCAAGCCTGCGCCCCCAGCTTCAAAAAATGTCACCTCGAAATGGGCGGCAAGAACATCATCATCGTTATGGACGACGCCCACCTCGACCTCGCGGTTGATGGCGCAGTCTGGGGCGGCTTCGGCACCACCGGCCAGCGTTGCACCGCGGCCAGCCGCGTAGCAGTCCACAAGAAAGTTTACGGCGAGTTCGTCGAGAAATTCGTCGCCCGCGTGAAGTCGTTGAAAGTCGGCGATGGTCTCGATCCCGCGACAGACATGGGCCCTTGCATCAACGAACAACAATTGAATACCGTGATGAAGTACGTCCAGATCGGCAAGGACGAAACCGCCAAACTCGCCACCGGTGGCCATCGCCTTGAAAGCGGCACATGGGGACGCGGCTGGTTCCACGAGCCGACAGTCTTCACCGATTGCGATCCGAAAATGCGCATCGCGCAGGAAGAAATTTTCGGTCCGGTGGTATCGGTAATTCCGTTCGAGGATCTTGACGAAGCTCTGGAAATCGCGAACGGAGTAAAGTACGGCCTCTCCGCTTCCATCTACACGCGCAACGTCAA
Organism: Candidatus Acidiferrales bacterium; assembly: GCA_049287725.1. Classification (GTDB taxonomy): domain Bacteria; phylum Acidobacteriota; class Terriglobia; order Acidiferrales; family UBA7541; genus Palsa-295. Next base: position 5,417 of record JBAQGJ010000013.1, read on the forward strand.
CAACGCCTTCCGCGCGCAACGCGATCTGCAAACAGGAATCGTCTACGTAAACGCTCCCACCATCGGCGCCGAAACGCACCTACCCTTCGGCGGAATCAAAAACACAGGCAACGGCCACCGCGAATCCGGCGAAGCCGCTCTCGACTTTTACTCCGAGTGGAAAACCATCTACATAGACTATTCCGACCGCCTACAACGAGCCCAAATCGACAACGCCGACTGACGCCGGGCCGTGTCGTCGCGTCATCGCGTTTGTTAAATCGGGTCCGTAGGGGCGCCGCTTGCTGCGCCCCTCAACTACGGCGCCTGCAATCACCATTCTGTTCGGCTAAACCTTCAACCCAATCAATCTCATCAATTCGAGCGCATTACTCTTAGCCACCACACCCTCTCGCAATGTGTAATCGAACCGCATCTCGCCGCTCACAACGTAATCCTGAAAATGCACGTTGCGCACAACCCCAGGCAACGCCGCGGTCGTTTCAGTCAAAGCCAAATCGTGCGTAGTCACAATCCCCATAGCCCCGCGCTCCAGCAAAGCCCGCAACAAACCCTCCGCCCCAATCTTTCGATCGTTCGAATTCGTCCCTTCCAGCAATTCGTCAAATAAAAACAAAACCGCCGCGCCCGCGGCCGTCAATTCGAAAACATCCTTAATCCGCAAAATCTCCGTGTAAAAGCTCGACCGATTCTCCTGCAATGAATCCACCCTCCGTATGCTCGAGCCCAGCGAAAGGGAACTAAGCCGCAGCGACGCTCCGCGAATCGGCGCTCCCGCCATCGCCAGCACCGCATTGATTCCAGCCGTGCGCAAATACGTGCTCTTCCCAGACATGTTCGATCCGCTCACCAAGAGCACGCGCGTGGCGGCATCGAGCCGCACATCATTGCGCACGCACGATGCCGCGGCGATCAAAGGATGCCCCAGCTGTTCACCAATAAAGACCGCTGGCGCATCCGGTTCGCGCGCGACAAACTCCGGAAACGGATCGTCGGGATGCTCGTAAGAATATCCAGCGAGCGAGAGCAGCGCTTCCATCTCGCCGGTGATCTCCGCCCACGCGCGCAGCTTGCCGCCCCACCGCTTGCGCCACGCCTCCGCAGCCATCGCGGTCTGCACCGTGTAGAGAAACGGCAGCTCCATGATCTGCCCCATCAACCCGGTGCGCGCATCAATCCAGTAGACGACGCGAGCCAGACGGCGAATCGCTTGCGAGGCAGTCTGGCCACCGCGCTTCAGTTCCGCGGCGAAACCCTGCAAGTGTGGCGAAGTGAACGGCTCCTGTTCCAGCCGCTCGAGTATCTTGGAAAAAAGCTCCAGCCCTTCAGCGTTGGCGGCCATTCCAGAAACGACGCGCACTGCTCTCGGCCGCAGCAAGCGCAGCAAGGCCACTTCGACAACCAGCACAACGAGGATCGGCAAGAGCTTCGCAGTGAGGAAGAAATATCCAATCGCGCCGGCCGCGCAAAGCGACAGCAACGCAGCGAGCAGCCGAAGCAGCAAGCCCGAAGTTCCACCAGGAAGCAACGCGGGGCTTTCGGCCCACGCAATTAACGAGCGAGGATCAAGCCTCACGCGCAGGTCTTCGCCAATCAGCGCCAGTTCTTCGCGCAGATCCAACTTCGCGCGCAGATCGGCGATTACCTCGTGCCGTTCGTGAATAGCTGGTACGGGTGATGGCGACAAAAGCCAGCGCGCCAGGCATTCTTCGCCCATCGGTAGGCGCGCCTGCGAGAGCAACTCGAATAGGCAGCCTTTGCCAAAGAGATCGAGATCATCGGAGTACACATGTTTCGCGTCTCGAAACCGCTCGCCGGTCGCTCCCGTGCCAGACCACGTGTCCTCGATCCGCGCGATGCCTCGCTCATAGAATGACGCCGCGCCAGCCGCCCGCGCGCGTGCACGCAACACAAACTCGTGCGCAAGCGCCAGGCACGCGTACGCCGCGATCGGCAGCGCCAACCAATAGCCCGCAAAGAGGTGATCCGCAAACGATAGCCACGCAATGACGATGCCGGCGACAATCGTCGCCAGCTTCGCGTTGCCGATCCGCGCATGCAGGACATCCTTAGCGCGGACGATCTCACGGCGTGATTCCATTCGGCTGGCATACTCGGCGCGCGGCTGCGACAAACAGGTCCTCCGGCGTAACGCCGCTTAGTCTACTATTCTCTGGCTCGGGCGCGGGTGACGTTCCCAGCGATTTCGCATGATTCGACAGCGCGAGCGGGTCCCCGAACGGGCGTTCGCCGAAGTTGACAGGGTTGCGGCGGGTCAGCAGAATAATCGCGCTCTTATCGGGTAGCGGGTGCGGATTGTTGCGGTGCGAACTTCGGCGTGAATCCACGAGCGGCGACGCTCGAACCTTTCGATGAACGAGGACAAATTGAAGATTCGATTTCTTTCGTGCGCGTTGTTGGCGTCAGTCGTGTTGCTGTCGCCGCTGGGCCTGTCTTCGCAATCCCCGGAGACGGAGCACGCCGCACTCGCTGCGGAGTCCGCGGGCGGCGGGTGTTTCGCCGATGCGCGCGCAGCCAGCGACGAACAAACTGGTCACGGTTTCGACCTCGCGAATCTGGATCGTTCCGTTTCGCCCTGTGACGATTTCTTCAAATTTGCCGACGGCGGCTGGAACAAGAATCATCCCATCCCGCCGGCGTATCCGCGCTGGGCAACGTTCGACGAGCTGCGGGACCACAATGAAGACGTGCTACGTCAGATTCTGGACGAAGCCGCGAAGGACAAGACTGCCGCGGCGGGATCGAATCTCCAGAAAATCGGCGATTTCTACGCCAGCTGCATGGACGAAACGGCAATCGAGGCCACCGGCGCCAAGCCTCTGGATGCCGAATTCCAGCGCATCGCGGATCTGAAGAACATCGAAGACTTGCAAAGAGAGGTCGCGCGCCTGCAGCGTGTCGGCATACGCGCGCTTTTCCGCTTTGATTCCGCGCAGGATTACAAGGACAGCACGCAAGTGATCGCCGTCGCTCGCCAGGGCGGCCTGGGATTGCCCGATCGCGACTACTACATGAAGGACGACGAGAAATCCAAGCAGCTGCGCGCCGATTATTTGCAGCACGTAACCAACATGTTCAAGCTTGTGGGCGATAGCGACGCCACCGCGGCGGCTGAAGCAAAAACAGTGATGGACATCGAAACCTCGCTCGCCAAAGCTTCGCTGACGCGCGTGGAGACGCGCAATCCCGACAACACCTATCACAAGATGCAGCTCGCGGACCTTGCCACGCTGACGCCGCATTTCGCATGGGCTTCATTCCTGGATGGAGTGGGATCGCCGCGCGTTTCCGGGCTGAATATCGCGGAGCCGGATTTCTTCAAGGAGATGGACGCGGCCCTGGCTTCGATTCCGCTGGACGAGTGGAAAGTCTATTTGCGCTGGCACGTCGTTCATAACGCCGCCCCGGCGCTTTCCGCGAAATTCGTCGATGAGAATTTCGATTTCTTCGGGCGCAAGCTGCAAGGGACCAAGGAGATGCTTCCGCGCTGGCGCCGCTGCGTACAGTCCACCGACCAGCAATTGGGCGAAGCGCTCGGACAATTCTACGTGCAGCGCGCCTTTCCGCCGGAAGCGAAGGCCAAGGCCGTCGAGATGGTGAAAAACCTGATGGCTGCGTTGCGCGCCGATCTTGCCACGCTCGATTGGATGAGTCCCGAGACGCGCCAAAAGGCGACGGCGAAGCTGGACGCCATCATGATCAAGATCGGCTATCCGGATAAATGGCGTGACTATTCCGCGTATCGCGTGGACCGCGGGCCGTACATCGAAAACGTGCGGCGCGGCAGCGCCTTTGAGGTGGCGCACGATATGTCTGAAATCGGCAAGCCGGTGGACCGCACCGAGTGGGGCATGACGCCGCCGACGGTGAACGCCTACTACAACGCTTCGATGAACGAGATTGTTTTTCCGGCGGGAATTTTGCAGCCGCCTTTTTACGATGCCAATCGGGACGATGCGATGAACTACGGCGGCATTGGCATGGTGATCGGTCACGAAATGACGCACGGTTTTGACGACCAGGGAGCCAAATTCGATGCGCAAGGAAATCTAAAGAACTGGTGGACTCCCGAAGATCTGGTGAATTTCAAAGCGCGCGGCGATTGCATCGCGAAACAATTCGACAGCCTCGAAGTCGAGCCCGGACTGCATGAAAACGGCAAGCTGGTGGAAGGAGAGAGCATCGCGGACCTGGGCGGTTTGACGATTGCTTATGCGGCGCTGCAGAAGTCCATGGAAGGGAAGCCCGCGCCGCCTGCGATTGACGGCTTCACGCCGGAGCAGCGGTTCTTCTTGGCGTTCGCGCAGGTGTGGGCCGGAAACGAACGCCCCGAATTTGCGCGGATGATTGTGGCCACGAATCCGCATCCGCTGAACAGGTTCCGCGCGAACGCGCCGCTCTCGAACGATCCGGCGTTTGCCAAAGCATGGGGCTGCAGCGCGAATTCACCGATGGTAAGGCCGGAGCAGCTGCGCTGCAGAATTTGGTGAAGGCCTTCCAGTGTGAGGAACCGTCGCTGGCGACGATGTATGGTGGGATGGCTCAATTTAGAGTCAGGCGCGAGTCATATGGAGTGCGGCGGCGAGCCGCCGCTTTGCGATTGCGACGTGGGCAAGACGTAAGGCACGCGAGGCGCGCCTCGCGCAAGAAAAGCGGGGCGCGCCCCCGCACTCCACATGGATCGCGATGGCGTTCGATCCGTGCGCGAGTTGATGCCTGAGGAATATTGCAGGTCGCTGAGTTCTCATGTCTGACTGGCCGCACAGCCCGGTCCATCGCCTCGATGCTAGCGGGACGTATATGGTGACGGCAGGAACGCACCGCAAGGAGTCGTTCTTCAAGAGCGGTGCTCGTCTCAGCATTTTGCAGACACAGCTGTTTGCCCTTTGCACAGAGTACTCGGCGGCGCTACAGGCTTGGGCGATCTTTCCGAATCACTACCATTTCGTGACGCAATTCGAAAACCCGCTCATCCTGCGTGACCTTGTCCGCCGACTGCACTCCGCTACAGCGAAGGAGGTGAACCGTCTGGATGCCGCAGTCGGGCGCAAGGTCTGGTTTCAGTATTGGGACTCGCAGATCACGTATCAAGGGTCGTACTTCGCTCGACTTCGTTACGTGCACGAGAACGCCGTGCATCACGGGATCGTCCGGCGCGCCGCGAATTATCCGTTGTGCTCGGCAGGCTGGTTCGAGAGGAAAGCGACCGCGGGATTTCGTAAGACCGTGATGGGATTTCCGTGCGACAAGCTGGAAGTTCCGGATACGTTTCAGGTAGAAGCAGGTCAGTGTGAATCGGGGTAGGCATCTGCGCGCCGCGATGTAAGGCACGCGAGGCGCGCCTCGCGCAGGAAAAGCGGGGGCACGCCCCCGCACTCCATATCGATCGCGATGATCTGACGAACTCGCTCGAATCTACAGTGCAGGAATGCTCCGGAGTTTCAACCTCTACCGTTTGGACGTCGCGGAATCTGCTCTACCGCAGAGATGGCTCTACGATTCTGGATTAGTTGCTACTGATTGGGTGACTAGCGTTGTTGGGCTTGGCGTCCAGATTGGTTCTCGGACGCTGGTTTGGGCGTATTCGCGATACCAGAGGGCCTCACTCGCGCGTTGCCATAGGCGGGTGCCGATCCACGCTAGGATCATCAGTTGGCTTAGCAGGAATGCCAGGATGTTGGATTGCGGCGCCAGGAACGTCATCCAGAGCCGTAGGCCGAAGAAAAACAGCACCAGCCCAATGATCGCGATGCTGACGTAGAGCCACAGCAGCGAAAAGAAATTATGCCATAGCACGCGGGCTGCGCGGCGCAGCGCCCTATGCATTCTTCTTTCGTCATCGGCGACGGCGATGACTTCCGCCATGTCGAACCACAATCGCACCATCGCGAACAGCAGCAGAACCACTATGGCAGCGGCCGCGAAGAAATACACGGCGGAGAAGGGCGAGATGGAATCGGCGTCAATCTTATCGTAGAGTGCGCCGACGCCCGCGCAGATCGCTCCGATGGGAATCAAGACAATCGCGAAATAGATCAGCAGGCGGAAAAAGCGCCAGAAATATTGCCCGCAGGCTTCGAAGAAACTGGCAGCGTGCGGCTTTTTGTCGCGCAGATAAGTGGTCAAGATGCCACCGGTCAAAAACAGCATGAAGACCGCGAAGACGATCGAGAAATGTATGACCGCAGGACCCTGGAATTCGATGGGCGAATTCGGGAGTTGCATCAGTTCAGTCACGGCCGATGCGTCCCAACCGTCCACCAGCCGCTTGGAGGCGAAGCTGTGATTCAGCGTGCCGGCGGCGCGATCCACCATTCCTTGCGTGGAAAGGAACCCGAAAATCAGGGTGACGGCGAAAATCCACCACACCAGGCGCTGCCACTTCCAGACCAGCCCCGCGCCCGACAAGAATGTTTTCGGTCTCGATCCAGACATGCGCTTCGCTCCTTCGAACTCGTTAGCTGATTCCGTTACGTCAACCACGCTAGCAATTGCGACAGCCATTCGCTGGCGAAGAGCCACATGTTGCGGAGCTTGTACAAGGCCAATGCGTTCGACTGTTTGACGTAGCTGTTGTTGAACATATTGCGGTCCATGGTGATCTGATTTTGCGGATCAATTTGCGCGGACACGATCTTGGCCTTGCGGTCGTAGTGGTAGCGGATCCAGCGATCCTGGCCGTCCCAGTGTTCCGTGGCCGTGTAGCCATCGTCGAATTTGACGACCAGATCGACGGGGAAAATAAAGTCGCGCTTGCGTTGCAGGGTAACGTACGTGCGGTACACCTCGTTCTTGTCTTTGTCTTCGCCGAATTGTGAATGCTTCTCCCACCACTTCAGCGGATCGGAGTGCGCGTCGCCGACTGCGTAATCGAGAACGCTGGTACCGTAAACCGCTTGGTTGAAATACCAGCGCAGGTCTTTTCCGGAAACTTCCTCGACGGTTTTCAGGAAATCTTCGCCCGTCGGGTGCGTGAAGCGGTAGCGCATGAAGTAGGTATGCAGAGCATTGCGCAGCGTGTCTTCGCCGATGACCTTTTCAAGGGTGATCAGCATGGTCGAGGTCTTGCCGTAAGTGATTCCACCGTAGGAATTGTTGCTGATGAATTGCCAGGCGAATCGGGAGATCGGATCCATGTCCGGTTCGCCGAGGTAGGAAACGCGCTGCAGCCCGGACTCACCCATCTGTGCGAACGGAAAATTCATTACGGAGGTGGATTTGCCGTAGAGCGCGTCCATCACTTTCACTTCGGTGTAGCTATTGATTCCTTCATCGAGCCAGGCTTCCTCGAATTCGTTGGTGGCTACCATGCCGTACCAATATTGATGGCCAAATTCGTGTTCGGTGACGACTTCCGGGGCGAGCAGGCCGTCGGGCATCCACCACGCGGTGCCGGCGGTAATCAGCGTGGGATATTCCATTCCGCCGGCGTCGCCGCCTCCGTGCGGAGGATCCACAACCGTGATGCGGTCGTAAGGATACGGCCCGTACCACTGATCGAAGAGTTGCAGAGTTCCTTTTAGCGCCTTGATGTAGCGCGGCCCCGAAGGTGCGTGTCCGGGCGACATCAGCATGTGAATCTTTACGGGACCTTGGCTGCCGGTCCAGGAATCTTCGACGTCGGTGAAGCTGGGGCTCGCCGTCCAGGAAAAATCGTGAACGTCCTCGGAGTGGTAGGTCAACGTCTTGGTCCCGTCCGGATTGTTGACGCTGGAAACGAGATCGCCGCCCGCACCGACGATTTCGTTTTGCGGCAGAGTGATTTTCACGTCGAAGGTGCCGAAGTCGGCAAAGAATTCCGTGCTAGCGTGAAACTGGTGGCAATTCCAAGCGTCTTTCCACCACACGCCGACCTTCGGAAACCACTGCCCGACCATATCGAAATCATGCGCGTAGCCGGTGCGTTCGACGACTTTCGGGAGCTGGTCGTGAAAAGTCATGCGAAACGTGACGGAAGCGCCGGGCGCGATCGGTTGCGGCAAGGCCACTTGAAATACGGTGCGGTCATTCGTGTTGTGGTCATCCGGCTGGATGAATTCCATCTTGCCGGTAAGGTCGCCCGTGCCTTCGACTTCGAATTTATCCACGTTTATCGAGCCGTAATGTTTTGGATCCCATGCGGAATCGGGGCCATTGCCGCGCGTGCCCGCGAGGCGAACTTCGGTCATGAAAGTGGATTGTGGCTGGAAGGCGTTGAGGTACAGGTGGAAGGGGAAAGTTCGCTGCGGCTTGCCGGTGAGGTTGTGATACGTCAGCGTCTCGGTGGCGGCGATGGTGTGCTTGGCGGGGTCGAGCTTTGCGTCAATTTCGTAGGCCACCACGCGCGTAGAAAGCGGCTTCTTCGCGGTGTCGCCGGCTTCGGCTGCGGGCTTCGCTTCCGCTTTCTTTGCGGCGGTCTGCGAATATCCGGGTACGCTCGAGAGCAACGCAATCGTGGAAATCGCCAACACTCGTGCTAATTGCATCCTGCCTCCATGGCGCACAGCGTATTCAGGGAATATCCGAGAGGGCCTGAAAAGCGGGTACACAATATGATACGTTGCCGCTGCGCGCAAGTTTCGTGTGAAAACATTTGAGGGCGATACGGCTTGCGGGAAGCAGTTGCCAAAGTGCTGGATTGCCTTGCTGCGCGAGACTGAGCGTTGCGCGGTTGCTCAGTCGGCGACCGCGCCACCGGCGCCAAGTTGACGCTGCGCGTTACACCGTCTAAACTTAAATTATTGCAGTGGTTTAAGCGGCGCCGCAACGGCGGGCCGAGTTCAGGACTTACGGACTTCGGTGACCTCAACGATCCTACAACAGAAGCGCCACCAGCAGATTCTGACGGACTTGGTGCGCGAGTACATTGAAACGGGTGAGCCGGTTTCTTCGCGCAGCATTGCCAACCGCCACGTCGAGGCGCTCAGTTCCGCTACTGTGCGGAACGTGATGGCCGATCTGGAAGATGCCGGGCTCCTGTACCAGCCGCACACTTCCGCTGGTCGCGTTCCAACGGCCGCAGCTTACAGATTTTTTGTGGAGCAAGTGGCTGCGCAGGCGACGGCCAGTCCCGAGGACCGGCTGTGGATTCGCCGTGAACTGGATGCGGCGCAGACTCCTGAAGCGGTGATGGAGCGCGCCAGCCACGTGCTGGCCGCGGTTTCGCGCGGGCTGGGAATTTTTATCGCGCCGCCGCTGGCACGCAGCGTGGTAGAGCATCTTCGTTTTCTTTTGCTGCCCGATGGACGCGTTCTGATCATCCTGATTTCGGGCGGCGGTGTGACACGCGACAAGCTGATTCGGCCGGAACGTCCCTTCAAGCAAGAAGATCTCGATCGGACTGCGGAATACTTGAACCGGCATTACATCGGCTGGACCCTCGAGGCCATGCGCGCGGATTTGCGCAAGCAGGTGGAGCAGGATCGCGAGCAGTACGGCCGGTTGGCCGGCGACGCGCTGCTCTTGTGCGACCCCAGCATTCTGGGGGATGTGGGCGAGCGCAAAATCTACGTGGACGGCGCGGCGCAGATTGCTTCTTCGCCGGATTTTACGAACCCCGAACAGTTGCGCGAATTGCTGGAAGCGATTGAAGAGAAGGATCGCTTGATCGCGCTTCTGAGCGGCTGCATTGAATCGCCGGAGCCGGTGCACGTCGAACTGGGGTTGGATAAGATCTCGAATGCCGGAAAACATCTTGCCATCGTTTCGGCTTCGTATTCATCTAAGGATCAGGTGCAGGGAACCTTGGGAATCCTGGCGCCTATGCGCATGCATTACGAGCGGGTGATTACGGCTGTCGCTTTCATGGCGCAATTTTTTTCGGAAGGACAAGAGGGGAGTTAATTTCATTGGCGTCGCACAAGAATCATAAGGACAACGAGGATCCCAAGTCCGGCTTTGCGGCGGCTGCGGGACGCGCGGAAGATACCGCGCGAAATTCGGCTGCGACCGACTCGCCCGCTGCCGGTGAAACCGGTTCCGCAGGCGATGGCTCCGCCGCCGAACAATTGCAGAAGTTGCTCGCCGAGAAGCAGGAACTGATGAACACGCTGGTGCGCCGGCAGGCGGATTTTGAGAATTACCGCAAGCGTGTGGAGAAAGAGCGAAATCAAGACCGGCACCGCGGAGTGGAAGGGCTCATCGAACAGCTTTTGCCGGTGCTGGATGCGTTTGACCGTGCGCTGGTGGGGCACGACGATCCCGCGAACGCGGATTATCGCAAGGGATTCGAGATGATTCGCGGGCAACTTTGGAGCGCGCTCGCGAAGCAGGGTCTGGAACGCATTCAGTCGGTAGGCAAGGAATTCGATCCGAATTTGCATCACGCGATTGAGAGCGTCGAGACGGCGGATCACGCTGAAGGTGTGGTCCTCGGCGAGATGCAGCCCGGATACATGTTTCACGGCCGCGTGTTGCGTCCCGCGATGGTTCGCGTATCTGCGCCGCGTGCGAATTAGAGAAACACAACCCAGGGAGAGCAACGAAAGATGGCAGCGAGCAATTCTGATTTCTACGAAGTATTGGGCGTGGCGCGTGACGCCTCGCCCGACCAAGTCAAGTCCGCTTACCGCAAAGCGGCGTTGCAGTGGCACCCGGATCGCAACCCTGAAAATAAAGAAGAGGCCGAGCATAATTTTCGCGCGGCTTCCGAAGCGTACGCGGTGCTTTCCGATCCGCAGAAGCGCTCGGTATACGACAGGTTTGGCGCGGCGGGCCTCGGGAATCGCGGCTTCGACGCGGGCTTCAATTCCACGATCTTTGAGGAATTTCAGGATATTCTCGGCGACCTCTTCGGTTTCGACGAGGTTCTCGGCGGCGGACGGCGGCGCACTGGTCGCAGTGGGGCGCGCGGCCAGCGCGGCGCGGATCTTCGTTACGATATGTCTCTCAGTTTCGAGGAAGCTGCAACCGGCGTTAGCAGCAAGATCAAATTATCGCGTCACGAACTGTGCGAGACGTGCAAAGGAACTGGCGCCAAGCCGGGAACGGGCATGTCCACTTGCCGCACTTGCGGCGGGCGCGGGCAGATGTCCTACTCGCAGGGATTTTTCTCGATTACGCGGACGTGCCCGGCGTGCCAGGGCGCGGGACAGACGATCAAGGACGCTTGCATCACGTGCCGCGGGCAGGGACGCATCGAGCGCGAGCGCGTTCTGGAAGTGGGCGTGCCGGCCGGCGTGGACACCGGGACGCGTTTGCGTATGGCGGGGCAAGGCGAGCCGGGAATTAATGGCGGACCGGCTGGTGACCTCTACATTTTCTTGGAAGTGAAAGAACACGCGTTCTTCGAGCGGCGCGGCTCGGACTTGATCTGCGAGATTCCGATCAGTTTTTCGCAGGCGGCGCTGGGCGAGAAGATCAAAGTGCCGACGCTGAAGGGCGAGGAAGAACTGGAAATTCCCGAGGGCACGCAGTCCGGGCAGATTTTTCGCAAGAAGGGCAAGGGTTTGCCGAATCCGCACGGCGGGCGCGGCGACCTTTACATCAGCGTCCGAGTCGTAGTTCCGGCGAAGGTATCCCGCGACCAGCGCAGGATGCTTGAGCAGTTGGGGCAGTCAATGAAAGTCGAAAACAGGCCCGCCGAACGCAATTCCACTTTCTTCGACAAAGTGAAAGACATCTTCGGATAGCCTCAGGCGACGCTCCTGCGCGATGACGCTGGGAATTTGTGGTTCGTCGATGAACCTGAATTAATGACGAGACATCGCCCACAGAACATAGATCAGTTCCGCCATTAAACCGACAAAAACACGAACCGCAAGATTCTTCACGTATTTGTCAGGTTCTTAGGACGAGGTTTCCCTCGTCTCGCCCAAAGCGAGAGGCCGAAGAAAACTCCTGCACCCAGAAATATCACGAAGCGAACGATGATGTCGCTCGGCGTTTCGATGCGATGACTTGCGAAGCGATTGAAGAGCGTTATCGCCAGTGCGGTCGGAGCTCCCCAGAGCAGAACTCCCCATACGACGACGAACCTAAGCTTGCTCGGAGGCTTGGTGTGCTCCATTGAGCAGGACACTACACCGAGTCGATTCTTTCGAGCAAGTTCCGCGATCCCGACTTTGCGTAGGGAATTTCGATCAGCTACGGGTTCACTGCGGCATCAGATACGTTCGCATTCTGCGAATCGACTACGAAGACGGGAACGACGCGCACATTTTCGTCCGTGGATATGAAAAGCGACGACTGTGGGACGAATTTGACTTCTAAATCGGCGGCAGTGTTCGGAAGTATTCGAAAGAACCCGCCAGCGATGTGGTCGGCCGAAACTTGAATTTGCGACGAGGCGGTATCGAGGATCAGCCGCCGGACCCGCTCGTCGGAAGTCACAACGCAGTTCGAACCGACATTCCCGCACAGGTTCTGCTGAGGAATCGTGTCATTTTCGTTCGAGTTCGTTTGATTGGGAGACAGGCTCACTCGAATTTGGCGATAGGCGTCCGCCGGAACGGCGGCGTACTCGAGACTATCAAATCCTGTTGAATCGCCGCTTGGCGCGAGCAAGTCTATTTGTGTCGGCTGCTTTGCGAGCTGCGGAGCCAACTCTTGCCAGTCGGGCGAGTCGTCCACAGCGCTCGCGCTCGGATTGGCCTCAATGCCTTGGATTGTCACGTAAATATGGGCAATTCGTGTCGGCGTATTTTCCGTAGGCGCAGTGAAGGACGTCGTCATGCGCGGCCGCACGCTGCCCTTGGCCTGATTCAGTGGACATGAATTGATGCTGCCAGCTATCGTTCCTCCTCCGCCGCCGGGGTTGGAGATAAATACGACGCAGGAGTTATCGCAGCCAATCAAGCCCAGGAAGCAAAGCAGTATTGCGAGGAAGACTGATTGAGGTAGTGCAATCGTTCTGGCGAAACTGTTTGCGCGGCGCACGGAACGCCTCGATGGCGGGATTATGAAGCGGGAAGCCTTTCCCGTCAAGCTGCTGGCCTGTCGCTTAGCCCGTCCCACTCGCGGGGCAATTCGTTCACAGGTCCGAATTGTTTTTCGGCGCCTGGTGATCCGCCTAGCTCGTAGGTTTCCACTCTGCAAGGTACAATCGTTGTGATGCGGCGGCGATTTTTCGTTGATCATTTTGATGATGGGACTGCCACCTTGCGCGGCGACACGGCCGAGCATCTGGGGCGCGTGTTGCGCGCGGAGCCCGGACAGCTTTATGAACTCAGCGACGGCGAACGCGTGTGGCTGGGGCGCGTGGAACGCGTGGGGTTGCTGAAACGCGGCGAGAATCGCGTGGAATTTTCTTTGGTGGAACCGGTCGCGGCGCAGGAGCCGGCACTGCGTCTGCAATTGCTGATCGCTTTGGTGAAGTTCGATCGATTTGAGTGGTGCCTGGAGAAAGCGACCGAACTCGGCGTGGGCGAAATCACTCCTTTGATCGCTGCGCGCACCGATAAGGCGCTGATTGGCGCGTCGGAGAAGCGGCACGCACGCTGGGAAAGGATCTTGCTGGAATCGGCGCAGCAGTCGCGGCGATTACGTCCGCCGAAGTTGGCGCAGGCTGCGGCGGTGGCGGATGCTTATGCGGCTTGCAGCGCGGGATCGAAACTCTTGTTATCCGAGCGCAGTGATGCACCGGGGATTCACGACGTGTTACTGAACGTGAGCGCGCGGTCGGCGGCGATCTCGATTGGCCCGGAGGGTGGATGGACGGATGGCGAGCTTGGTTTGGCGCGCGAGGCTGGATTCAAAGAAGCTTCGCTCGGCCAGCTTGTGCTGCGCACGGAAACGGCGGTGCTGGCTTCGCTGGCGATTTTACATTTCGCGCTCGATAGCTGACAAAAGATGAACCGCAGAGACGCAGAGTACGCAGAGAAAAACGAAGAAAAGAATTAACACAGAGTGCACAGAGTAAAAGCAGAGGGTACGGAGAAAGCGGAGCACGGTGCCAGAGCCTAGCCCCCAAAGTTTTTCATCTGTGTTTATCTGTGTTCATCTGTGGTGATTTTTCGCCGCGCTGGCGGTGCGTGAGTGCTTCGTCTTCGCGTGCGCGAGCACTTGGCGTGCTGTGTCTTGCCGTGATATAAATATTTGAGCGCCGAATGTTGGATATTTCCCAGCCGAACCCACCGAACCCAAATAGCGCCCCTTCTTTGCCTCAATTGCGGCGTGAACTGCGCAGCTGGACCCGCGATCTTGCCGTAGCGCTGGGCCTCGCGCTGGTCATCATCATTTTCCTTTACCAACCCGTAAAAGTGGAAGGCACCAGCATGGCGCCGCTCTTGAGCGATCAAGAGCGCATCTTCATCAATAAATTCGAATACCGGTTCGAGCCGATCGAGCGCGGAGACGTAGTTGTTTTCTGGTATCCTCTCGACCATTCGAAATCGTTTATCAAGCGGGTGATCGGTTTGCCGGGCGAGACGATCGAACTGCGCGCTGGGCACCTGTATATAGACGGCAAGGAACTGGCTGAGCCGTACGTTCCGGCGAGCTATCTGGATGGTTCGAGTTACGGACCGATGAAGATTCCCTCGGGAAATTATTTTGTGATGGGCGATCACCGCGATAGTTCCAACGATTCGCGGGTGTTTGGTCCGGTGAGCCGGCCGTATATTTACGGCAAAGCGGTTTTCGCTTACTGGCCGGTGGACCATTTCGGTTCGCTGACATATTCGTCCACGGTAAATGCGGCATCGCGATGAACTCTTCTGGAGGACACACTGACGCAGCAGGCCGCAGGTCGCGCGACGCTCGCGCTGGAAGACGGAAGAGTATTTAACGGCCGCGCAGCCGGCGCTCGCACGCGCCGCGGCGGAGAAGTTGTTTTTAACACCAGCCTCACCGGTTACCAGGAAGTTTTCACCGATCCCAGTTATTCCGGCCAGATCGTCTGCCTCACTTATCCGCACATCGGGAACGTCGGCGCAAATCTGGATGACGAAGAATCGTCGAAGCCGTATATCGAGGCTCTGGTGGTGCGCGAATTTTCGCCACTGGCGTCGAATTGGCGGTCGAGCGAATCGGCGCAGCAATATTTGGAGCGGCATAGTGTGCCGGTTATTTGGGATTTGGATACGCGGGCGCTGGTGCGGCATTTGCGGGACGTGGGAGCGCTGCGCGGAGTGGTCGCGACCGACGGCACTGCTGCGGAGCAATTGATCGCGGAGGCGCGCGCGCTGCCAACCATGGCTGGCCAAGAGTTGGCGGGGCGCGTTACGACGCCGCGCCAGTATGCGTGGACGAAAGGCTCGATTGATTTGGCGACGCCGATTTCTATTGCCGCAACGGCAGCGGGAGGATTGGGTGGGCAGGGCACTAGTTCTGACGGCGGTGGGCAGAAGGCGAAAGGGACTTTGGCGGCTGAAGAACATCCGCGCTACAAGGTTGTCGCCTACGATTTCGGCATCAAGCAGAACATCTTGCGGCTGCTCGTGGATCACAATTGTGACGTTACGGTGGTGCCTGCCGGCACTTCCGCTTCGGATGTCTTGGCGCTGAAGCCGGACGGCGTGTTTCTTTCGAATGGTCCTGGGGATCCTGAACCGATCGGCTACGCGGTGGACAACATTCGCAAACTTTTGGGGCGCGTGCCGATGTTTGGGATTTGTCTTGGGCACCAGCTTTGTGGATTGGCGCTCGGAGGGCGGACTTTTAAATTGAAATTTGGGCATCACGGCTCGAATCATCCGGTGAAGAATTTGCGGACGCAGAAGGTTGAAATCACGGCGCAGAATCATGGTTTTTGTGTGGACCCGGAGTCACTGCCGTCGAGCGACGTGGAGATTACGCACGTTAATCTGAATGATCACACGAACGAGGGTATGCGGCATCGTTCGTTGCCGCTTTTCAGCGTGCAATATCATCCGGAAGCATCGCCAGGGCCGCACGATGCGCGGTATTTGTTCGGTGATTTTATTGCGTTGATGAAGGACGCGACGGGTAAGTCGTGATGCCGGTGATCGACCAACGCTTCGGCTGTTGGCGTCCGGCATTTGTCGATCCGGGAATCGCGCCAGGATATGGCGCTCGCACCACAGCGGAATGTCATCCCGAGCGCAGCGAGGGATCTGCTTTCAGGTTTGGAAGCGTACGTAGGCGCGCAAGTGAACAAACGCTACCGCGTTTATATTCTGGCCAGCCGGTCGCGCAACCTGTATACCGGCATGACGAACAGCATGATGCGACGTCTGGTGGAGCATCGAGAAAACCGCGTTCCGGGGTTCACGTCGAAATATCGAATTCATCGGCTGGTCTACATCGAAACTTACAGGGATGTGCGCGTTGCGATTCGGCGGGAGAAGGAAATCAAATCTTGGCGGCGTGAGAAGAGAGTGGCTTTGATCGAGGCTGAGAATCCCACATGGAGGGACTTGGCGGAGGAATGGTTCGCGAAGTATCCGGTGCAAAAGCAGATCCCTCCGGCCAAGAACCGGCCTGCGGGATGACAGTTTCTTCATTTTGCGAGAACTGAAAAATTGTGCCTTAACCTAAAGCGCGAAGGCTTTGAGCGCGACAGCGCAAGGAAGCACTTGAGAGACGATGCCGAAACGGACTGACATTAAGAAGATTATGATCATCGGGTCTGGGCCGATTGTGATCGGGCAAGCTTGCGAATTCGACTATTCGGGGACGCAGGCTTGCAAGGCTTTGCGGGCGGAGGGCTACGAGGTCGTCCTCGTGAATTCGAATCCGGCGACGATCATGACTGACCCGGAAATCGCGGATCGCACCTACATTGAGCCGCTTTCGAAGGAGTATCTGGAGGCGATTATTGCAGCGGAGCGGCCGGATGCGCTCTTGCCTACCGTTGGCGGACAGACCGGACTGAATCTCGCTGTAGAGCTCGCGGAAGCTGGCATCCTCGAAAAATACAAAGTGAAATTGATTGGCGCGTCGCTCAGCGCGATCAAAATTGCCGAGGACCGGCTGCTCTTCAAGGACGTCTGCCGCAAAATCGGGCTGGAAGTTCCGGCGTCCGAAGTCGTCACCACCGTTCCCGACGCAATACGGCTTGCGGATCAGCTGGGTTATCCCGTGGTGATCCGTCCTTCGTTTACTTTGGGGGGAACCGGCGGCTCGATCGCTTACAACCACGAAGAATTTGCCGACCTGATTGCGCGCGCGCTGGACGCCAGCCCGGTGCATCAGGCTTTGATCGAAGAATCGGTGCTGGGCTGGAAGGAATTCGAGCTGGAAGTGATGCGTGACCACCGCGACAATTTCGTGGTGATTTGCTCGATCGAGAATTTCGACCCGATGGGCATACACACCGGCGATTCCATCACTGTTGCACCCGCGCAAACTTTGACGGACAAGGAATACCAGCGGATGCGCGACGCGGCCGCGGCGATTATTCGCGAAGTAGGCGTCGAAACTGGCGGATCGAATATTCAGTTTGCGATTGATCCGGAAACCGGGCGCATGACCGTGATCGAAATGAATCCGCGCGTATCGCGCAGTTCGGCGCTTGCGAGCAAGGCCACCGGTTTTCCCATCGCGAAGATTGCGGCAAAGCTTGCAGTGGGCATGACGCTCGACGAAATTCCCAACGACATCACCAAGAAAACGCCGTGTTCGTTTGAGCCGACGATTGATTACGTGGTAGCGAAGATTCCCAAGTGGCAATTCGAAAAGTTCCCTGGCAGCGACAGCACGTTGACTACGCAGATGAAATCGGTCGGCGAAGTGATGGCCATCGGGCGGACGTTTCAGGAAGCGATCTGCAAGGCGATCCGGTCGCTCGAACCGAGTACGGCGTGGCGGCCGCCGGCGGAGGTTACTACCGTATTGCTGCGCGAGAAATTGCATGTGCCCGGTCCGGACCGTTTGCACTGGCTCTTTGAGGCGCTCGAGCGCGGCATGTCCGCCGAAGAAGTCTGTGATCTCACCAAAATTGATCCGTGGTTCATTCGCCAGTTGCAGGAGATGTTGGCGATCGACAAGCGCGTAGCGGCGACGGCGCTCGGGAAATGTCCGCCGGAATTATTCCTTGAGTCAAAGCGTTCGGGCGCGAGCGACGAGGAAATCGCGAAATTGTGGAACGTGAAGGCTGCCAGTGTTCGCGCGCGGCGGAAGGAATTGGGCATTCAGCCCGTTTTCAAGCGCGTGGACACCTGCGCAGCCGAGTTTGAATCGTTTACACCGTATCTTTATTCGACGTATGAGGAAGAAGATGAATCCGGCGCCATCGATCGTCCCAAGGTAGTGATTTTGGGCAGTGGGCCGAATCGGATCGGGCAGGGAATCGAGTTCGATTATTGCTGCTGCCATGCGGCGTTTGCGTTGAAGGAAGACGGCTACGAGACCGTGATGGTGAATTGCAATCCGGAGACGGTTTCGACGGATTACGACACGTCGGACCGGCTTTATTTCGAGCCGCTCACCCTCGAGGATGTTCTCGCGATTTTGGATCGCGAGAAGCCGCAGGGCGTGATCGTTCAATTTGGCGGGCAGACACCGCTGAATCTCGCGCTCGAGCTAAAACAGAACGGCGCGAATATTATCGGCACTGCTCCCGAATCAATTGATCTTGCCGAGGACCGCCGACGGTTCGGCGCGCTGCTAGACGAACTGAAAATTCCGCAGCCGCGCAACGGGACGGCTTTCGCGCCGCAAGAGGCTGTACAACTTGCGACCGAAATCGGTTTGCCGGTGTTGGTTCGTCCGAGTTACGTGCTGGGCGGGCGGGCGATGGTGATTGCCTATGATTTGAAGACGGTGGAAGAATATGTGGCGCAGGCCGCGTTGATTGGCTCAGGGACTGATCCGAAGCGCCCGATTCTGATTGACCAATTCTTGGAAGACGCTACGGAAGTGGATGTGGACGCGCTGGCTGATGGCGAGGACGTCTTGATTGCCGGAATCATGGAACACATCGAAGAGGCCGGCATCCATTCCGGCGATTCATCGTGCGTGCTGCCTTCGGTGACTTTGAAGCCTTCAGTGCTCGAACGCATACGCGATTACACCACGAAGCTTGCGCGCGCACTGAAAGTCGTCGGCTTGATGAACGTGCAGTATGCGATCCAGCGGGACACGGTGTACGTGCTGGAAGTGAATCCGCGGGCTTCGCGCACGATTCCGTACGTCAGCAAGGCTACCGGCGTGCCGCTGGCGAAAGTTGCGGCGCGGCTGATGACTGGGCGCAAATTGCGCGATCTGCATTTGCCTTACACCGAAACGAATGGCATCAAGGAGCTGGTGGTCCGCAACTTTTATGCGGTGAAGTCGCCGGTGTTCCCGTTCAATAAGTTTCGCGGCGTGGATACGATTCTGGGGCCCGAGATGCGCTCGACCGGTGAGGTGATGGGGATTTCGTCCACCTTCGGGCTGGCTTTTGCGAAGGCGCAGCTTGCGGCAGGGCAGCGGTTGCCGCAGCGCGGGACGGTTTTTCTTAGCGTGAACGATCATGATAAGCGGCATGTGGCTTTCGTTGTGCAGGATTTGCTTGCTGCGGGATTGAAAGTGGTGGCTACGCGCGGGACTGCGGCGGCGTTGGCTAGCGCGGGGATCGAAGTGGAGACGGTTTACAAGGTGAATGAAGGGCGGCCGAACATTGTGGATCTGATCAAGACGGCCAAGGTGGATTTGGTCATCAATACGCCGCTTGGCCGCGAATCTTTTTACGACGAGAAGTCTATTCGCCGGGCGGCGGTGCGTTACAACATCCCGTGCATTACTACGCTTTCTGCCGCTAGCGCTGCTGCGCGCGGGATGCGCGCGATGGCGGGGCATGCCGTGGACGTGGCTGCTTTGCAGGATTTGCATCAACGGAAGTCCTCTGCTTCGGCGCCTGCTGCTCCGGCGGAAAAGTAGCTTTCGTGATACTTCACGGCCTCTACCGCAGAGACGCAGAGTGCGCAGAGAACGACAAAGGCAAGAGTTAACACAGAGTCCACAGAGAAAACCTTGAGGGCACTGAGATATCGTGCCTGATTCGTTCGGCTATCCCCACGCATCCGTGTGATATAAAATAGTGCGATGAAACTTCACGGCGTTTTCGCTCCGCTCACCACTCCTTTTGAGGCGAACGGCAGCCTTGCGCTTACTCGTTTGCGCGGAAACGTGGCGCTCTACAACAAGACCGGGCTTGCGGGTTACGTCTCGAACGGCTCTACCAGCGAGTCTGTGCTGCTGAAATGGGAAGAGGTGTACCACGTCTGGGAGACGGTGCGCGATTCCGCGGCGCCTGGAAAAATCCTGATCGCTGGGACGGGCGCTGAATCCACCGCCGAGACGATCGAGCATACAGATCGGGCTGCGAGAATCGGTTACGCCGCGGCGTTGGTCCGCACGCCGAGTTTCTACAAGCCGGCGATGAACGAGCACACGCTGGCCGAGCATTACCTGCGCGTTGCTGATGCTTCGAACATTCCGGTGATGGTGTACTCGGTGCCGATTTTCACGCACGTCACGGTGGAGGCGCCGCTGATCGCGCGCGTTGTGCATCATCCGAATATCGTGGGGATCAAAGATAGCTCAGGGAACGTCGAGGGAGTGGCTGCGATCATCGCCGCCGCGCCTAAACATTTTCAAACTTTGGTGGGCTCCGCCGCGACGCTCTACGAATCACTGGAAATTGGCGCGGTGGGCGCGATTCTGGCGCTGGCGGATGCGTTTCCGGACCTATGCTCGGAGATTTACGAGTCGTCGCGCGCCGGCGAGCGGGCTAAGGCGCAATCTCTCGCGCAAAAATTGTTGGCCCCTTCGCAGATGTTCGGCGCGCAACATGGAATCGGCGGGCTGAAGTACGCGCTCGACCGGCTGGGTTATTACGGCGGTCCGCCGCGTCTGCCGCTGCTGCCGCCGAGCGGCCAGGCCAAGCAGGAAATCGACGCCATGTTGACGAATCTTATGTCCCAGCCGGCGCATCTTCTGTAGAAGCCATTTCCAGACGATTCGTGCGCGCTGGGAGGACGTCATTCAAACGAATTGCCGGAACCCACGCGTTCTACCGGCGCCCGCGGACAAGCAGGCGCTTCAGTACGGCGCAACGCTTGATCAATGTTGTCGCAGCCATTCATTCGCTGCTAACCTTCGCGCGCGGCGCGCGTCCCACGCTCATTGCTGCCTTTCAAGGCCGCGTGTATCATGACCACCTCCATGGAGACGCACTGCATCTCCTTCCGCGAAATTCCCCAGACCACTAAGCTTTTTGCGACGTTCCTGGAAGATTTTGGGCGCGTGGCGCGATATTACGCCCAGGCTCCCTCGATTGAAGGTGTTGTCGCGGCCGCCAAGGAAGTCCAGCTCGATCCGACAGTGCGACAGGGCGTGGTGGATGTCCTGCGCGAACAAAATCAGCGCTTCGGCGGGACGCCCGCGCTGGACGAGCACGTTGCGCGCAATCTGGATCGCCTGGTGAATGGCGCTGTGACGATTGTGACAGGCCAGCAGGTGGGACTATTCACGGCACCCGCTTACAGTTTTTACAAGGCGATGACCGCCGTTGCTTATGCCGAAGAGTTGACGCGCCAGGGGATCGAGGCGGTGCCGGTTTTCTGGGTGGCGACGGAAGACCACGATCTTGCGGAAATCAATCATGCGGCCTGGACCACTCGCACGGGTCTGGCGGAACTCGCGATGCCCGTGGGAGAAGGCGAAGAGGGCCGGCGCGTGGGAGAAATCACGCTGGGGGAGGCGATTGCCGCGCCGCTAGTGACGGCGGTAGATACGCTGGAAGGCCCGTACGCGGGAGATGTGGCGCGCGCTTTGCGCGAATCGTACGCGCCGGACGAAACGTACGGGTCGGCTTACGCGAAATTGATGGCGCGGCTGGTGGCGGGGCGGGGAGTTATTTTTCTCGATCCGCTGGATTCGCGGCTGCACCATTTTGCCGCCGGGATTTACCGTCGTGCACTGGATGAAGCGGACACGCTGCGCGACGCGCTGCTGGCGCGCTCGAAAGAACTGGAACGCGGCGGCTTTCACGCGCAGGTGAAAGTGGCGCGCGAATCGACGCTGCTTTTCTACAATGTGGGCGGAATACGCCAGCCGTTGCGCCAGCGCAACGGGAAATTCTTCGCAGGCGATGCCACTTTCACGGGCGACGAATTGCGCGCGGCCATCGAGAAGACACCGGAAGCGTTTACGCCTAACGTGCTGCTGCGTCCGGTGGTGCAAGATACGTTGCTTCCCACCGCTGCTTACGTTGGCGGTCCTGCCGAGATTGCTTACATGGCGCAGGCGCAGGTCGTTTACCAGCGCTTGCTCGGACGCATGCCGGCGATGCTGCCGCGCGCGAGCTTCACGATCATCGAGCCTGCCGTGGCGCGCCTGCTGAAAAAATACGGGCTGGATTTTCGCGATGTGATGCGCGGACGGCAGCACTTGCGGGCGCGGATGGAAGTGAAATCGTTACCTCCTGCGCTCGCCGGCCGCTTCGAAAAGGACGAGAAATCGTTGCGCAAGCTGCTGCAGGGCTATCGCAAGCCGTTCGAGCGGCTCGACGGCACTTTGAATGGAGCGCTGGCGCTTACCGAGCGAAAGATGCTGCACCAATTCCTGAATTTGAAGAGAAAAGCGGGCCGCGCCGAAAATTTTCGCACGGGCGTGCTGGATCGCCACGAACGCATTCTGGTGGATGCGCTCTATCCGCATCGCGGCCTGCAAGAACGCACGCTGGCCGCACTGCCCTGGCTCGCTGCGTATGGGCCTGAGTTTCTGGACGATTTGGCGGAGCTTTCCGCTGTCGGAGCTTCCGGTGCGGCGTCTGAGGATAAACGATCGACGAACGCCGCACCATGTGCCCACCAGCACCACGTGATATTCACGTAGAGCAGGGTGTAAGCGAAAAGCAGATACCCGCCTTCGGCGGGCAGGTCTCGCTGCGGCAGGCAGGTCTCGCTTCGCTCCCTTCCTGAGTCAGGGCAAGCGGGATGACACGCACTTCAGTTTTTTTGCCAAGCTGTACATTCCTGGTGATTGCGCGTAGCGCTGCTATTTCGCCGGGATGTAGCTCAGGTCCGGTCGGAACTCGATTATCGAGCTATAGGTGCTCTCAATCGAGCCATTCAGCCGCTCGATCACGGACATTGCTTCCTGCTCGCCGAAGGCCGAACGAAGGTCTTCGCGCAACGGCTTGATGGCCGGGTCGTCGCCGAACGAAGCCCAATCAGCGTGGTCAACGGTGAGGACATAAGTGCCGCCGGGGCCGCCGTTCACCAGGCGATGCCACGAGTAGTGCCATGGAGACTTCATCTTTTCGCGCGCCTCGTGGATGCGCATGATGGCGCTGCGGAAGTCGTCGGCTTTTCCGTAGCGTATGTGGAAGGTGAACACCTCGGTGTATTTGGCGTTCATGTCCGTCGAGGGGTTGCTGACTTTCGCCAAGTCCTCGTAATACGAGGTGGTGAGCTTCTCCACCGCGTTACCGATGAGCTTTTGATATTGGTCGAGATCGGCGGCATCCGGCACCGACGGCTTATCGAAATCCGGCCAGTGCTGCCCGAAGCGCGCGACGAGGTAGGTTCCGGTATCGTCGCCGGTGAGCGTCTCGAACACGTAAAGTCCCTGCGTGTCTTTCTGCTGCTTGTGCCATGCGACCTTCTGCTTGCGGCCCTCTTCGTATTGTTTCACCATGCCGTTCTTCGGCGTTTGGAATTCAATCGCGGCGACGGTGTTTGGCTGTTCCTGGGCATAGCCTGAGACTGCAGCGGCGAGCAGCACTGCCACTACACACAGCAATTTTTTCGCAATCATCAACTCTCCCTTTCCTCGAGCTTCGTCGAATTCTAGATTTGGTGGAAACCGCGTGGCCCTATCACAAACCTTGGGGACAGCGCGCTGTGACGGAATGCGACCCGGCACAGGGCAGCTACTAAGGAATGTGTGATATGAGGCGAGACTATATGCGGATTCCAGCCCAAGGCAAGAACTTATTCGAGGGCATCGGCGAAAAGTCGAGATATTTCGGCGTTCAAGTGCGAAGGTGAAACAGGGAGAGCGGCGAACTGCCCTCCCTGTTCCAATTTGGCATCCACGGCTTGGTTCGCCTGCTTGTCAGCTGGTCAAAAACAACGGTCGCCAACTGATCTATCTAGCGGCCGTCGTCGTCATCGCGATTTTGCGGCGCGAAGGCCACTCCGCGAAGCACTTCTCCGGACCTGGCCGCGCGGATCGTCACGAAGCGTCCGATGCCGCCATCCCAATCTTTGCCAGCGCGGGCGGTGGGAAGGGTAGTGGCTTTCAGGACGTCGGTGACCTTTACGAGTTTGTTAGGATCGGCGCCTTGATCTCCGCTAAGGCTGATAGTAGACGTCACAGCGTAGATGTCCACCGTGCCGTCACGATTCACTCTGCCGGTGATATTGCGGCAGCCGTCAGTCGCCGGGTTGAGCGAGGCCGGGTAGTTCGGCACGCTGTAGGGCACGCCGATATTCAGGCCGTTTTGCAACACATAGTCCATGTGCCAAGTGCCGCTTGCCAGAGTCCACTTCTGCACACCGGCGGTGGCCAGCGTGGCGGCATCGGCTACGTTCCCGTTCACTGCGGGGGAAACGAGCGTCCCATCGCCCTCGTCACAAACGTATAGCGTGTTTGCGTTTGCGAACCAGATTCCGAAGGGAAAGGCGACTGGGGCGGGACTACCGCTCTGGTCCACGCCGCTCGCAAGCGACGTGGGAAATCCCGGCAGAATCGTGATTGGCAGCGCTGCAAGCTCGGCAGTGGTTCCGGTGGCCAATTGGCCGGGATTGCCGGCCTGATAGACAGTGTTGATGCCATTACTGCCGCTGCCTTTGGTGACGTACATAGTGTTGTTGAAGATCGTCAAACCGCGGAAGTTATTGTCCTTTCCCGGCTTGTCTGCGGTTGTGTAGCCGACTTGAGTAACTTCGAAATCGCCGATCTTGTTGATGTTCGGCGGCAGCGGCGGAGTCTGGCCCGGAACGAGAAGCTCGGCGCCCGTGGAATTCACCAGATTCACACCAACTTGCGTCTTAGTGAGCTGACTCTTGGAGAGACCGCCATTGTTGTCGTTCCCAACGAGATAGTAGGTCCAATTGGCTTTGATCGCGGCGCGGCCGTTGTTGCCGCTGTACGCGTTGCCTTCGGTGATGGTGAGACGTCCATCGGCATCCACTTCCGCCACCGACCGATAATATTGCGAAACGACCGGGTTCGTGGGATCCACGACGCCCGGCGTGTTGGAGTTCGACACGTCCAATTGATTGGGCGCGGTGAGGAATCCAGCACCGCCACGGTAGCCTACGAAAGTGATTGATGTCCCGTCCAGCGAACGGTTCAAAGCCAGCTCTGACTTCGAACTGAAGCTAGTGACGATCTGATCGCTGGGAATTGGCAGCGTTTCGAGCGTCCGGCCGTCCGTAGTGATGTCGTCGAGGAATATCGGGGAGGTGACGCCGAAGCTTGGGTCGGCGGAGTCGTTGTTGAAGACACCTGGATAAGTTCCGTCGGCCGTAGCAGCGGCGCACGTCACCGCCACGCTGGTGGTGCCGCCGGCCAGCAGCGGAACGTCCACGTTGCCCGCCACGCATCCCGGTGGAAGGGTCTCTCCGACACTGACCGTGGATGCATCTCCAACATACACGCTGCGGCTGAGGACAAGAGTGCCGGGTAGGAATTAGAAACGGCCGCGGCCGTCATGATCGTCGTTGGCAGCCGCCACTTTGTGTACAAAGGTTCCCGTTGCCAGTACTACCGCCGCGGAAATGATAATCGCGGTTGGAACTAATTTCTTCTTCACGTATTTGGCCCTCCTAGGCCTCGGAACGATCCCACAGTGGTAAGGCCGATGATTTACGCTTTCGTTAAAATTTTGTGAAGGATTCATCGAAATCTGAAAAAAGGCGCGATTTTCTGCAACCTTTTCCTGGCATCGTGCGCGGCCCAGCTTGCTCGGTGTGGGATTTGCATTGTTGCGGTTTGGTGCGGTTAGGCTCAGCGCTGATTAACTGTACGTTGGGCCATTGCGGGGCACGGAGGCTCCCGTGCTAAAATGCGGGCTTATTTAATCGGCATTTTGCGGAGGACCTACATGAAAATCACTCCTGGCAAACAGAAGGGGCTGAAAGCCGTGTCTGATTCGCGCGGCGTGATTGCCGCAGCCGCCATGGACCAGCGCGGTTCGCTCAAAAGCGCGATCGCGAAAGAGAAGGGCATCGACAAGAAGGACGTTCCGGCGCAGATGCTGGAGGAATTCAAGACCACCGTTACGCGGGTGCTGACGCCGCACGCGAGCGCGATCCTGCTGGACCCGGAATATGGACTGCCTGCCGCGCGAGCGCGTGCGAAGAATGCGGGGCTGCTGCTGGCTTACGAGAATAGCGGCTACGACAATACGCGGCCGGGCCGCTTGCCTGATTTGCTGGACATCTGGTCCGTGCGCCGCCTGGTCGCCGCGGGCGCCGATGCCATCAAAATTTTGCTTTATTACACGCCGTTTGACCCGCCCGAAGTGAACGACATCAAGCACGCGTGGGTAGAGCGCATCGGCGGCGAGTGCATCGCGTCCGACGTTCCTTTCTTCCTGGAATTTGTGGGCTACGTCGAAAATGGCGACGAGAAGGGGATCGAATACGCGAAGAAGAAGCCGGAGATCGTCAGCAAGAGCATGGCGGAATTTTCCAAGCCGCAATATGCCGTGGACGTCCTGAAAGTGGAGGTGCCGGTGAACATGGCGTTCGTCGCCGGGTCGAAAGCGAACCAAGGTGAAACCGCCACTGCTACCGCCTATACTCGTGACCAAGCTAAGGAACATTTCCGGCTTGCGGCCACTGCGGCGAAGAAACCGTTCATTTACCTCTCGGCGGGCGTCAATAACGATGTGTTCGCGGAAACTTTGGAGCTTGCCGCGGAATCCGGCGTGGAATTTTCCGGTGTGCTGTGCGGGCGGGCTACATGGAAAGACGGGATTCCGGTGTACGCGAAGCATGGCGCCAAGGCTCTCGAAGACTGGTTAAGCGATCAGGGCGTGAAGAATATCAACAACGTGAACTCGAAGCTGACGGCAGCGAAACCGTGGTATAGCTTTTATGGCGCGAGTTCCGCTGCTGCCCTCGCCGACTAACGCGGTTCGCACGGTGATATAAGCGAACCGCTTGGCTGTTAGCGACGAGTGAGCGGTTCGCTTTGTTTCGCTCCGGCGTGCAGCCGCTGGTGAGCGAAACCAAAACCGCCGCTGGCGGCGCGCGGCCGAGTCCGCATTTTACTCCATCTGGCATTCATGAGGCTGGGATACTAACCTAAAGGTCTCTCTCGTTAAGCCGGTGGGCTTGGCAATTCTGGCGAGCATCTTCGGGCCAATTTCCTCAGAGTCATGGAAGGACCAGGTAAATTCCCCGCGCGTTGCATGAATAAGCTGCACGTGCGATGAGCCCGATTTCTGATTGGGTTTGGGAGTCCAACCGATGCGCTTCAAAGCGGCCAGGACTTTCTTGGCTTTCGTGCTAGGCCAATGGCTCACCGAGCGGAGGCGAGCGATACGGTGAATTCTCCGGAAGTAGGACCTGGTTTGCCTGATTCGATGCGATCCGCCAGGACGCGGAGCGCTAGAACAGATACTTTCTGAGTAGCCTCGTCTTGACTCGCGCCATAGGCCATCACGCCGGGAAGTTCGGGAATCTCGGCGATCCAGCGGCCATCCTCTTCGCGGTCAATCTCAATCGTCAGGCGGTAAGACACAACAAGCGGACTCCTTCGAGAGAGAGGGCTTCTGTGCATGCCCAGCCCCTGAGGCCTTTCATGCACATTTCATGTACATTCTAACATAAACGTTTAGCTCCAGAAGCAGACACACGGCTCACCGGAAAAAGTGTTTACAAACTAAACACTTACGGCAGGACTTTGGCGGGTGAGCCGTAAGAGACGGGGCCTTCCTGGAGTCCGTCTCTCGCAAAAAAGATCCCACGCAAACAAGGCCAGTACCGCGGCTCCTGTTCCGTGGGGTTGCAATGGGGTTGCATTACAATTCGATTGTCCAGGACTCATTTTCTACCGGCCAAGTTATAATATGGTCAAGCAACATGATTCTGAAAACGACAGCACCCGGAGAATGCCCGGAGAATTTGCCTTTTGCGTCCTTATTGTGGAGCGTAAACGGTTGATAAAAGTACTCTTTGTGTGCGTAGGTAACTGCGTTCGCAGCCAAATGGCCGAAGCGATTGCCCGGCATTCCTGCGGCGACATTATCGCGGCGGAGAGCGCGGGAGTTTCGCCTCTTGGATTTATTGATAAGACGGCGACGGCGGCGCTGCGCGAACGCGGCATTTCGATTGACGGGCAATTCTCCAAGGGTTTGCACAGCCACACCCTCAAGAAGCCAGACCTGGTGATTAACATGTCCGGGATTCACAGCAAGTCGCTGTTCCCCGAACATCATGTGGAAGAGTGGAAGGTGCGTGATCCCTTCGGCGAAGATTTGGCCGCGCATCGCGCCATCTGCGATGATATCGAGGCGCGCGTCACGTTGCTGGCGGCCCGTTTGCGCACCGAAGCCGATAGCGCGAGTTAGAATCAGGCGCCGGAAGTCGTACGGAAGCTTGCGTGGACTATGGAAGAGCCGTCCAGGGCATCGAACTATGCGCCGTGAAAAAACTAGCGTCTCGCAGGAAGACTACTTAAAAGCGATTTGGGAGCTTGTTCAGGAAGAGCAGGAGCCCATCAGCGCTCGCCTTGCGGAGGATTTGGGTGTGACGCCGCCGGCGGTCACTGCTGCGCTGAAGCGCATGACGCGCGGCGGCTATTTGCACGTTCGCCGCGATGGTCGCATCGAGTTGACAGCCAAGGGCGAATCCATCGCGCAGCATCTGGTGCTGCGTCATCGGCTGGCGGAGAAGTTGCTGACCGACGTGATTGGCCTGGAATGGGCGCGCGCTCACGAAGAAGCGGAGCGCTTGGAACACGGCATCTCGCCGGAAGTTGCGGAACTGCTGCTGAAGCGCTTCGGTCGCGACAGCCGTTGCCCGCATGGAGTCCCGTTGCTCGGCGGCATGGCCAAGCTGCGCCGCAAATTCGGCGCCGTGCGCCTGTCGGATGCGGAGGTAGGACGAAGTTACGAAGTGCTGCGCGTGTATGAAAAAGATCCCAAGTTTCTGGACTTCGTCAACGGTTTGCGTCTGCGCCCTGGAGCGCGCGTGCGCGTTCACCAGCGCGAATACGATGAGACCATGGCGCTCACCGTGGCGGGCCGAGCTTCTCCGCGCATCCACCTGGGCAAACCGGCCACGCAGCGTGTATGGGTACGCGGCGCCCCCTCATAGAAAAACCTAATCGAAGGCATTTGCTTGGCCTATTGCAACCCCCAACCCGGGCGACTATGATACGGGTGTCCGCCCGATTTTTACGGAGCCCGGAAGGCCGAAAATGACTGGCGATCCGTTACCAATCACCCGGCCCCGCACCGGAGACGGCTGCCCCCGCATCAGCCACGAGGGTTAGAAGTATTCAACTGAATCATCCGCAAGAGGGAACTATGCGGAGAAACACCAGACTTCCAACGATATGAGGCGAAGGAGGAGTGAGATATGGCAACTGCAAGCGTAGCTGTACAGCCACACGAAAACGTAACAGGATTTGTCACCAAGACTCGCAAGATGCTCATCAATGGCAAGTGGGTTGACTCCGTTTCCGGCAAGACTTTCCCCACTTACAATCCCGCAACCGGCGACGTGCTTTCCAACATCGCGGAAGGCGACAAGGAAGACATTGACCACGCCGTGAAAGCGGCTCGCGCAGCGTTCGATACGGGCGCCTGGTCGAAGATTTCGCATTCCGAGCGTGGCCGGATGATCTGGCGGCTCGCCGACCTGCTCGAAAAGCACCTGGAAGAATTCGCGCAACTCGAATCGCTCGATAACGGCAAGCCGCTCAAAGTGGCGCGCGTCGCCGATCTACCGCTCGCGATTGACCATTTCCGTTATTACGCGGGATGGGCCACGAAAATCGAGGGCAACACGATTCCGCTTTCGTTCTGGAAGCAGAACGCGTTTCAGGCGTATACGGTTCGTGAACCGGTGGGCGTGGTCGGACAGATCATTCCGTGGAATTTCCCGTTGCTGATGGCGGCGTGGAAATTGGGCCCGGCGCTGGCGGCGGGCTGTACGGTGATTTTGAAGCCTGCCGAGCAGACCCCGCTTACGGCGTTGCGCCTGGGCGAATTGATTCAGGAAGCAGGATTCCCGGACGGTGTGGTGAACATCGTACCGGGCTACGGCGAAACAGCCGGTGCCGCACTCGCTGCGCATCCGGACGTGGATAAGATTGCCTTCACGGGTTCCACGGAAGTCGGCAAGCTGATTCTGAAGGCCGCAACTGGCAACCTGAAGAAGGTATCGCTCGAATTGGGCGGCAAGTCGCCGAATATTATTTTTGACGATGCAGACGTGGATGCAGCGATTGCCGGAGCGGCCAGCGCAATCTTCTTCAACCAGGGCCAGTGCTGCTGCGCGGGTTCGCGGCTTTACGTCGAGAAGAAGCTTTTCGACAAGGTCGTGGACGGCGTGGCGCAGAATGCCGCCAAGATCCGCGTGCGTCCGGGATTCGATCCGGAAAGCGATTTGGGCCCGCTCGTTTCTCAGGAGCAGCTCGATCGCGTGTGCGGTTATCTCGAAAGCGGCGCGAAGGAAGGCGCTAAGGCCGTCACGGGCGGTTCGCGCGAAGGCACCAAGGGCTATTTCGTCAAGCCGACGGTGCTCGTCAACACCAACGAAAAGATGAAGGTGGTGCAGGAAGAAATTTTCGGGCCGGTGGTGACGGCGATTCCGTTCAACGATACCAACGAGATCGCGGCGAAAGCCAACGACTCGATCTATGGTCTGGCTGCCGGAATCTGGACGCGCGACATCAAGAAGGCGCAGAGCCTCGCGTCCAAGCTGAAGGCTGGCACGGTGTGGATCAATTGCTACAACGTGTTTGACGCAGCGCTTCCGTTTGGCGGCTACAAGCAGTCCGGTTGGGGCCGCGAAATGGGGCACGAGGTGCTCGAACATTACACCGAGGTGAAGTCAATCTGTTCGGCGATGTAGTGCTGGTGGATCGCTGGGATTTGACGAGATGTTGGTAGGGGCGGGTCTGAGACCCGCCCCTACTTATTTGTGTCGTACCGAGATTCTTCTGATGGAAGGATTGGTTGCTTGTTCAGCGCGCGGCACGCATCGCGCGAGAGACAGCGGCGGCGCGCCGCCGCACTCCATAGGAGTTTTCTTGTTGATCGAATGTGCTTTGAATGGTGGCAGGACGCGGGCGGAGCATCCGGGGGTGCCTTGCGCGCCGCAGGAGTTGGCTGACTCTGCGCGTGAGGCTGTTGCCGCGGGAGCTGGCGCCGTTCATTTTCATGTGCGTGGACGCGACGAGCGCGAAAGCCTTGATGCCGATGATGTGGCGAGGGCCGTGGAGGCCGTGCGCGCGGCGATTCCTGCGACACCTTTCGGTGTGAGCACCGGTGCTTGGATCGTTCCGGACGTGAAGGCGCGTTACGAAAAAGTGGCCGCGTGGAAAGTGCTGCCTCCTTTTGCGTCGATCAATTTCAATGAGGAGGGCGGCGTTGCGTTGGCGGAGCTGCTGCTTTCGCGCGGCGTCGGCATCGAAGCGGGAGTTGGCAGCCCGGAAGCGGTCGAGGCGCTGGTCGCGAGCGGCTTGGCAGGCCGGTGCTTGCGAGTGATGTTCGAGCCGGAACAGCAGGATTTGCGCGTGGCACTCGATGGCGTCGAACGCTTGGAGAAAATGCTGGAGCGCGCCGGAGTGAAGATTCCGCGCCTGCTGCACGGATTGAATCGCACGGCCTGGGATTTGATTGACGCCGCCCTGCAGCGCGGCTACGACACGCGCATTGGCTTTGAGGACGTTCTCACGTTGCCCAACGGCAGCCAAGCGCCTGGCAACGCCGCGCTGGTGGGCGAAGCTGCGAAGCGCGTCGGCCGCACGAAAACCGCGAGTTGAAACCGGGAACGGTCAACTTTCTACCACTAAGGCTTACCTGAATTTGCCTTTTGCTCCCGCAGCTGTTGCTTCCAGCCGAGGATGCGCGCTTTGTTGCCGGCTTCTTCGGCTTCGGGGACCATGCCTTTGCGCTGGTAGGCGCGCGAGATGGTGGTCCACGCGAGGATGTCTTCGGGATCGAGCGCGAGGATGCGACGCGCGGTTTCAATCGTGCGGTCAAAATCCTGTTGAGCGTGGTAGGCTTGCGCCAGGCCATGCAGCGCGTCGCTAAATTGGGGATTCAGTTCGAGCGCCCGCGTGTATTCCGCGATAGCTTCGGCCAGTTTTCCTTCGCCGAAGAGGTCAATTCCGGCGTAGTAATGGTCTTCGGCGGTCTTTTCGGGCGCGTCGCTCACGGTGACATTCTAGCATCCTCGTTGGTTACGTCACTTGGGGCGCCGCGCCTCACGGTGCAGGGCGCGGGTCACGCAATCGAAGAGAGATCCCTCGCTGCGCTCGGGATGACAGCGCTCGCGGCGCGGCGGACATGCCAAGATGCAGGATTTTGGCGATGCTGAACGCCTTGCGTTATTACTGGATCATCGCCAAGGGCTATCGCTTACGGCCGTGGGCGTCGCCCTATATTCGATGGCGGCTCGAGACTTTTTTCGGCAGGGAAGCGGCCGACCTGGATATGGGCAAATTTCTGCGTCTGATGTGGCGCGAGCGCGTGCGGATGGAGCGATTTCTCGAATGGGTAGCGGAGCGGCGGCGCGAGCAGCGGTCGTAGCGCCGGTGCCATACTGATTTAAGGTGGCTACAGGCGCGCGGACATCCGCGACATCAGTTTTCCATCCGGCCCGATCACCGAAATGATCAGATGATCCGTGAGCGGCACATTGTGGTCGCGAATGGTCATGACGAACAGCATGCGATTGTCGCCTTCTTCCATCCGCACCGGCTTTCTTTCGAGTAAAACGCTGGCCACCGGCCGCAGATACACACCGCGTTTCCATTGCACACGAAAATGCATTCCTTTCACGAACGCCGGCGTGGGTGCGGGGGTGTAAATGTCTGTATCGCATTCTTCGATGCGCACGCTCATTTGCACGATCATATAGTCCGGGAAATTCGTGACGGGGCGGGAATTTTTGCGGAATTCGGAGGTCTCCGGTCTATCGATGCGCTCGAGGCCGTTGAAAAAATCGCCGGACTGCAAAACGGGCGTCAAATTCACGCAGACGTCGCCGCGGCGAATCTGTCCGGTGGAGAGCGCGACGTCGTCCGTGTATTCGTGAATTTTTCCGGCCTCGCCTTCGGACGACTGTGCGAGCGCCGCCGTGCCGGAGAGCAGGCAGCAAACGGCGACGGTGCACTTGAGTAGTAGTCTGGAAATTTTCATCGCGGGCGAGCGGCTCGCAACGCCAGGAACAGACACCCTATCGCTACTATGCCACGATATCTGTGTTCAGGCGCGCTCGCAACAGGCCCGTAGCATGCACGTTCGCACTCGCGGCGGCCAGTGAAGTTCGGGCGTATAATTGGCTGGAAGGACGAATCCCGTGCAAGGTCTCAAAATCCTCCGGAAATCCTCGACGCTGCATGAAGCCCGTTGGTGGGAGCCGGAAGCGGGCGGTAAGGCGCACTGCTATCTTTGTCCGCGGCATTGCCACATCGGCGAAGGGCAGGCGGGGTTCTGCTTCATTCGCGCCAACGAAGGCGGAAAACTCTACAGCCTGGGCTACGCTCATCCCGCCGCGATGCAGATTGATCCCATCGAGAAGAAACCGTTGAACCATTTTCTGCCCGGCACGCGCATTTTTTCGATGGGAACCGCGGGATGCAACATGGGCTGCTTCTTCTGCCAGAATTGGGACATTTCGAAGTCGCGCTCGGATCAAGTGGGTTCGTCATACGTCCCGCCGGAGGACGTGGTGTTGCTGGCGATCCGCAATCGCTGCGATTCGATTGCTTTCACTTACAACGAGCCGACCATCTGGGGCGAGTACGTGATTGACATTTGCCATGCCGCAAAAGAGGCCGGGCTGAATACCGTGATGGTGTCGAACGGATACATTACTTACGACGCTTTTCACGATGTTTATGATCACGTGGACGCCGCTAACATTGACTTGAAGGCGTTCACCGAGAATTTCTACGGCAAGATCACGTTGACGCATCTGCAGCCGGTGCTGGACACGCTGAAGTGGCTGAAGAACGAAACGAATGTGTGGTTTGAGATTACGAATCTGATCATTCCCACTTTGAACGACGCGGCTTCTGAATCGCGCGAGCTGGCCGAGTGGATACTCGAGAATCTTGGCCCCGATGTGCCTTTGCATTTCACGGCGTTTCATCCTGACTTCAAATTGCAGGACAAGCCGCGAACTCCTCCGGAAACTTTACATGCCGCGCGGCGCGTCGCGCTGGATGCGGGACTGCATTACGTTTACGAAGGCAATATTTTCAGCGATGGCGCGCATACTTCCTGTCCTTCATGCAAGACGCTGCTGGTGAAGCGTTCGTGGCACGACGT
>JBAQGJ010000014.1:0-6118 GCA_049287725.1 Candidatus Acidiferrales bacterium
TCGAAACGTTTCCCGAACGGGAAGGACGTTTTCCCTTCGGCTCAGCCGAGCGCAAATCGTTCCTCGAGCGTAACCACGAACCCTTCGACGATTTATGCGCGGCGCTCAAGCGCATCGAAACCGAGCTGTCGGCCATGAATCCGAAGCCGGAAGAAGTGATCACGCTCGCGAGAAGAACCGCGGAACTACGCCGCGAATTCGAATTCTTGCTCGAAAGCGAAGAGAAGGGCTACGTCTATTGGTACGAACGCCGCGGCAAAGGCATCATCCTCACGGCCACGCCCATTGACGTCAGCGAAATCCTGCGCGAACAGCTTTTCGAGCGCTTCGACACCGTGGTGCTCACGTCCGCGACGCTCGCGGTTGGCGGCCGATTCGATTTTCTGAAGCAGAGACTCGGCGTGATGCCCGCGAAGGAAACTGTGTTGCCGCAGGAATTCGATTTCCGCGAGCAGGCGTTGCTTTACATTCCCACGTCCATGCCGGACGTGCGCCACGAAACATTTTCCATGCGTGCGGCGCAGGAAATCGCGAAGTTGCTGGAGATCTCCAAGGGCCGCGCATTCTGCCTCTTCACCAGCTACGCTCAAATGCGCGCGGTGCACGACTTGGTTGGAGCGCGCGTGAAGTTTCCGATGTTGCTGCAAGGGACCGCACCGAAATCCACTTTGCTGGAGCGGTTTCGCACCACTCCGAACGCCGTGCTTTTCGCCACCGCGAGTTTCTGGCAGGGCGTGGATGTGCCCGGCACCCAACTCTCGTGCGTAATCATTGATAAGTTGCCGTTCGCGGTGCCCAGCGATCCCATCGTCGCGGCGCGCGTCCGCGCTCTTCAAGAAGACGGACGCAATCCTTTCGCCGAATATCAGGTGCCGGAAGCAGTCTTGGCGCTCAAACAAGGCTTCGGACGGCTGATCCGCTCGAAGACTGACCGCGGCATTCTGGCCATCCTCGATAACCGCATCTCTCGAATGCAGTATGGTAGAATTTTTCTTGAGTCCCTGCCCGACTATACGACCACGCAGGATATCTCCGAAGTCGCGCGGTTCATGGAGAATCATCCCGATTAAAGCGCAGGCAAGACGGGCATGGCCTGACGTGTTTCGCGGCCTGAATAAGGGAGCCTGATGTACGAAGTCAGTGTGGACGAAACGTTCGCGGCGGCGCACAACCTGCGCGGCTACAAGGGTAAATGCGAGGACCTCCACGGGCACAATTACAAGGTGCGCGTCACTCTCGCGGGCGCCGAACTGGATTCCGTTGGACTGCTCTACGATTTCGTCCATTTGAAGCAAGTGATCCAGGGCGTGATCCGCTCGCTCGACCATAAATATCTGAACGAGTTGAAGCCCTTCGACGTGCTGAATCCCTCGGCGGAAAATATCGCAAAACATATTTATGACGAAGCCGCGAAGCAGATGCGTGAAACGCCAAACGGCGCGGCTATTTCGAGCATTACGGTGTGGGAATCGGATGTGACGGCAGCGACTTACCGTCCTTAGTGCGGCGCAAAAAAAAAGAAAGAGCTGATCGAAAATGAACCGGGCATTTCTCATCATCTTGATTCCGTTCATTGTGGTTACGGTCTTCTGGCTTACCCTGGGATGGGGATGGCATACAGCAGTACTGGGCGGTTGCCTGGAGATTGCCATCACCGTCGCGGTTGCAGTTTTCATTTCGCGGCGTCAGGCCGCGCGGCCAAATCCTGGATCGGGAGATTCCTCCGCGAGCCGCTAGCCGCAAGAATTTCTGCCATGGTCATCACCGAAATATTCAAATCCATACAAGGCGAGGGCACTCGCGCCGGCTTGCCGTGCATATTTGTGCGACTTACGGGATGCAATCTTC
Organism: Candidatus Acidiferrales bacterium; assembly: GCA_049287725.1. Classification (GTDB taxonomy): domain Bacteria; phylum Acidobacteriota; class Terriglobia; order Acidiferrales; family UBA7541; genus Palsa-295. The sequence continues at coordinate 1,849 of JBAQGJ010000014.1, forward strand.
GCTGCACTTGGTGCGACACGGCTTACGCATTTCATGGCGGTACGAAGCAGTCCATCGAAGAAGTTCTCGATCGTGTACAGGCGCTCGCGCCCGACGGTACAAATCGCACGCCGCTGGTGGAGATCACCGGCGGCGAGCCGCTCTTGCAGCCGGAGGCGCCCGCGCTTGCCGAGAGGCTGCTCGCAGCGGGCTACACGGTAATGATTGAAACCAGCGGTGAACGGCCTGTTGGCGGGCTGCCGCGCGAAGTAATCAAGATCGTAGATGTGAAATGCCCGGACTCCGGCGAGCCAGAGACGTTCGACATGGCGAATCTGGAAGCCGTAGATGAAAAAGACGAATTCAAGTTCGTGATTTCGACGCGCCGCGACTACGAATTCGCCCGGGATTTCACACGCGAGCATGATCTGGCGGCACGCGTTCACCAGGTTCTTTTTTCGCCCGTATTTCCCGATCCTGCGGGAAAATGGGATGGGCTAAACGCACGCGAACTTGCCGAATGGATTCTTGCGGACGGTTTGCCGGTGCGCCTGGGCTTGCAACTGCACAAGTTCATCTGGGACCCAGCGACGAAGGGCGTCTGAAGATCTGAAAAATGGCAACACATGAAAAACCAAAAGCAGTGGTGCTGCTGAGCGGAGGCATGGATTCTTGCGTCACGGCAGCAATTGCGAACCAAACGCATCGCCTTGCCGCGCTGCATGTGAGTTACGCCCAGCGCACAGAACGCCGCGAGCGGCGGTCGTTTGACGAGGTCGCGGATTACTACGAAGTTCGTGAACGGCTCGCGATCCGCTTGGATGCCTTCGCCCAGATGGGCGGCTCAGCGCTTACCGATGAGCGCATCACCGTTCCAGAATCCGGCGCCGCGCTCGCACACGATGCCGGAATTCCCATCACCTACGTCCCCTTCCGCAATGCGCATTTTCTATCCGCGGCGGTAAGCTGGGCGGAAGTGATCGGTGCCGCCGCGATTTTTATCGGCGCAGTGGCGGAGGATAGCTCGGGATACCCGGATTGCCGTCCGGAATACTACCGCGCGTTTGCGGAGCTGATTAAGCAAGGAACACGTCCGGAAACGAAAATCGAAATCGTCACGCCGGTGATTGCGATGAAAAAAATCGAAATCGTGCGCCGTGGGGTAGAACTCGGCGCCCCCCTCGATCGCACCTGGTCCTGCTATCAATTCGAAGACGAAGCCTGCGGAATGTGCGATAGTTGCCGGTTGCGCCTGCGGGCGTTTGCCGAGGCCGGATTGCCTGACCCTATCGCTTATCGGGTGCGAGTTGAGCAATAATAGCCGCCGCAATTTTACCGTTGGAGGAACCACACATATGCGAAAGATGATTTTCATCCTGGGAGCCTGGATGCTGATGGCGCTATTCGCCGGTGCCGCGCGGGCGCAGGGAACGGCCCGAGTGAATGGAGAAGTGCTGGACAAAGAAGGGAAGCCGATGGTCGGCGCCACGGTTCTGTTCAAGGATCCGGAAACGGGCCAGACCTATACCGAAAAAACTGATAAGAACGGAAAATTCGTGCAGTTGGGAATGAGGGGGGGCGTCTACGTCGTCACGCTGCCAGACTTAAATTATACCGAGAAGTTTCAGGTGCAGGACGGCCAGGAAAACAATTATAAGCTGGACCTGAAAGCCTTAGTCGCTTCGGGAGCCGTGGCCAATCCGGAAGCGGAAAAAAAGAAAGAAGAAGCGGAAAACAAGTTCAAGGCTATGAAGGGGCATTTCGACGCGGGTGTCGCGTCCATGGCTACGGCCGACAATCTGAAAACGCAATTGAAAACGGCGCCGGCAGACCAGAAGGCCACCCTGCAATCGCAACGAACCGCCGCTTGCCAAGCCGCCGCAGCCGATTTCAAGCAGGCTGAAGAAGGCGTGGGTGAAAAGGACGTGAACAACCACTCGATGATTCTGGGCAACTTGGGCGCGGCCAGCGAATGCGCGGGAAACCACGAAGACGCGGCCACGGCTTTTCAAAAAGCCTCCGACCTGAAACCCAGCGCCAACTACTACACGGGTCTGGCCACCAACCTTGCCGACGTCGGAGCTTCCACAGCGGATGCCACCGCAGCCGCGGCCAAGTTCACAGATGCCAACGCAGCCTGCGACAAGGCCATCGCGCTTGACCCCGCCGCCGGTGGAACTTGCTGGAAAAATCTGGGCATCATTCTCAGCAACAAAGGCCGCATGAAGGAAGCTGTCGCGCCTCTGCAAAAGGCGAGTCAGGCGAACCCCAAGGATCAACTGACCTGGTACATGCTCGGCAGCGCGCTGACGGCTACTATTGACACCAAGGAAGAAGGCGGCAAGATGAACTACATCATCCCGCCCGGAACCGGCGACGCGTATCAAAAGTGCATTGATCTGGGAGCAGACGACCCGGTCGGGAAGCAATGTAAGGAAGCGCTGGACGGGCTAGTGGCGATGAACGGCGGCCAGGACCTTTCAATGGGCAAAAGAAAGAAAAAATAGGCCACTTTCTGGAAGGAAGACGGCACTCTGAAATGACGGGGCGTCGTCTCACTCCTTTTTTGCACAATATTTATTTTCGCCGCGCTTTCTTTTCTCGATTCGCGATTGCAAGAGTGCTATTCTCTCGCCCATCATCAGAGCGAATCAGGCACGGCGTCGAGCAACCTTCAAGGAAACCGGGGCAGAAGTGGATTCGAACCAACCCAGCACGGAACGCCGCCGCAGTGAACGCGTCGTTGAATCACTGCCGCTGACGGTACGCGGAATTGATCTTCTAGGCCAGCCCTTCGAAGAACACAGCACCACTCTCGCGCTCAACCTGCACGGTTGCCGTTACGCTTCCAAACATCACCTGCCGCGAAATACGTGGGTCACGCTAGACCTATCGCAAAGCGCGCCAAGGCATACTCGAACGGGTGCCGAGCAACTGGCACATTTGCGGGCGCGGGTTGCATGGGTCCAACGGCCTCATTCGATACGCGATTTTTTCCAGATCGCCGTCGAGTTGGAAAGTCCAGCGAACATTTGGGGCCTCGATAGTCCTCCCACCGATTGGCTCCGGGTGGAGCAGGCCACACGTTCTCCGCTAGATTCGACCCGCGTCACCGATATGCACGCGCATCCGTCCGAGCATTCCCAACAAAACACCGCAGCAGCAAACCATGCATTTATGGATGCCCTTATGACCGACCCAAGGTTTGATTCCGCCGCATTCCCGTCTGAACACGAATCTCCAAGCCAACCCACCGTAACGGAAGCGATTCCTGCGTCTGACAGCCCACTGCTGCGCGAGCTGCGCGCGGAGTTGGACCGCCAGGCAAAGGAATCGGTGGCGGCCGCCGCCGATCAAGCACGCGAGGAAGTTCTGCGAACCGCGGAAGAAACCGATCGCAAACACACAGCCAGCGCCGAGGAACTCTTCGCCAAGTGGAAATCCGAGATCGACCAGATACGATCCGGCGCGCGAGAAGAATTCTTTTCGCAAGTGTCTGCAAAGCAGGAGCAGGTTCTCCGAAATCTACATTCCGAATTCGAGGAAAAGCTCACGCAGGCGCGCGAATTGATGGGCCAAATCTCGGAACAAGCAAACGGGTTGCGTTCCGAAAGTGACGCGGCCCGGGAAGCAACATTGCAAGTAGCGCAGGCGCTGCTGCAACTCGAAGCGGTGGATGCGGCGCGCGCGGCGCGGCCAGCGGAGTCGTCTAAGACGGAACTCGATGCTCGCGACAGCGCAACGGGAGAATGGCGCAAGCAGCTGGAGGCCGAAATGGCCGTCGCGCAGGGGCAGTGGAACGAACTCTTGCAATCGTCTTTGGATAGCAATCTCCGCCGGATGGTCGAGCAGCTCGCGCAGCGCTCGCAGGAAGTGCTGCAGACCGCGGAACAACGCATGACCGAGCGGCTGGGAGAATTGCGTCAGCCATTTGCACAGGCTGCCGCCGAAGCCCGCGACACCTTTGCGGGCATCCAGTCTTCACTCGACCACGAAGTGACGAAGGCCCGCGAGTCGCTAGCGGCAGTTGAATTGGTGGCCAGTCGCACCAAGGAATTGTCGGCGCAATTGGAAGCGGCCAGTCACGACACGGTGAACGAGCTACATCGGCGGCTGGAAAAAATCCTGGACGCGCAAACCACGGAGATGCACCGCCGCGCCGAAAGCATTTCGGCGGGAATTCCGCAGCGCGTCGCGCCGGCTCTCGATTCCCTCAGCAATCACTTCCTGCAGCGCATGTCCGCGGACGCGGAAGCCAAACTGGCGCCGCATCTGGAGCGCGTGCCGGCCC
>JBAQGJ010000015.1:0-56654 GCA_049287725.1 Candidatus Acidiferrales bacterium
CGCTCACGCTGGGCGGCAACAAATAGGCCTGCTCCGGGTTGTAATCCAGAAATTTCGCCATCGCGTCTCCTCTCCGCTGCAGTATACGAGACGCGTCAACCCCAGTTCTCACACAGACTCTAAAGCCCCGCCCTTCCGATGCTGCGCGTGCGCGCTGCGGCGCGAGTACTGGCAGTCCTACCCGAAACTGCCTAGTCCTGCCTAGAACTGCCTGATAACAGTAATCTATCAACACGATAATGACAATCAGTTTGACTGATTAAGTGTTCTGCCCCACACTCGCTCCAACAGCCCACGAATGCGGTGGGCCCCGGCCCCGATTCCCAGCGCGAATCTCTTCGAAAGGCGAGGTCAAGCGAATGAGCAACAATAACGGCAATCATAACCATAGAAATCTCGAGCATTCCTGGAAGACCGACCTTAGGTGGGAAGGCGTCACGCGGCCCTATTCCGCGAAAGACGTCGAGCAGTTGCGCGGCTCCGTGCATATTGAACACACACTCGCGCGAATGGGCGCCGATCGCTTGTGGCAGTTGCTGCAGGACGATCTCTACGTTCCGGCGCTGGGCGCTCTGACGGGGAATCAAGCGGTGCAGCAAGTGGCGGCTGGCCTGAAGGCGATTTACATGAGTGGATGGCAAGTCGCAGCCGACGCCAACGATGCGGGACAAATGTATCCCGACCAGAGCTTGTATCCGGCGGACAGCGTTCCCAACGTGGTGCGCAAGATCAATCAAGCGCTCTCGCGCGCCGATCAGATTCATCACGCAGAGGGCAAGAACGGCATTCACTGGTTCGCGCCGATCATCGCGGATGCGGAAGCAGGATTTGGCGGCAATCTGAACGCTTTTGAATTGATGAAGGCGATGATCGAAGCGGGCGCGGCGTGCGTGCACTTCGAGGATCAACTGTCGTCGGCAAAGAAGTGCGGCCATCTCGGCGGCAAGGTCCTGGTGTCTACCACCGAAGCGATCCAGAAGCTCGTTGCGGCGCGATTGGCGGCCGATGTGATGGGCGTTCCGACGCTGATCATGGCGCGCACCGATGCGGATAGCGCGAACTTGCTCACGAGCGATATTGATCCACGCGATCGGAAGTTCCTCACCGGCGAGCGCACCAGCGAAGGATTCTTCAAGATTCGCGGCGGGCTGGATTCAGCGATCGCGCGCGGTTTGGCGTACGCGCCGTACTGCGATTTGCTCTGGTGCGAAACTTCGAAGCCGGATTTGGGCGAAGCGCGGCGGTTTGCGGAAGCCATTCACGCGAAATATCCGAACAAGATGCTGGCTTACAATTGCTCGCCTTCGTTCAATTGGAAAAAGAATCTGGACGACGCGACGATTGCGAAGTTCCAGGGCGAGCTGGCGAAAATGGGCTACAAATTCCAGTTCATCACGTTGGCGGGCTTCCACGCGCTCAATTTGGCGATGTACGAACTGGCGCGCAACTACAAAGACACCGGCATGACGGCTTATTGCCGTTTGCAGGAAAAGGAATTCTCGAGCGAGAAACAGTTTGGTTACGATGCGGTGAAACACCAGCGGTTCGTCGGCACCGGTTATTTTGACACTGTGCAACAGGTGATCACTGGCGGGGCAGCTTCGACTACTGCTTTGGCGGGTTCTACGGAGACGGCGCAATTTCATGAAGCGAAGAAGACGCATCAGCCGCGATTTGAGGCTAAGGAGATGCGGCAGGCTGCTTCGGCGGATTGATTGGCGGCCTACGTCGCTAAGTCAAAAGACTTAACACAGAGCGCACGGAGTAAAGGCGGAGTTCACGGAGAAAACTAGCGTTCTCCGCGATCTAGCGGACACATTCAAAAGGGGCAGACGAAAAGGGGCGAACTCATTGAGTTCGCCCCTTTTTCTTTGGTCAGGCTACCTCACAGCGGCGAATTTTCTAGCGCCATCGCATTGCGTCGTTGCGCCGATGGCGCACCGAAGTGCGCCACTACAAAGGCGAGTTCAACGGCGGCTATTGCTGCGCGATGCCGCGACGATTTTGGCCGTGGTGATGGCTTGTCCTACGTGGCGTTGGGTGTGATCGGCGATGTGGACTAGCAGGCCGGCGACGGTTGTGGGCAAGCGCTTCTTGCCGACGGAGCGGGGTTCGTCCAAGCGCGCGGGATCTATTTGTGCGATGCGAGCGGCGCACTTCGCAAGAGTGGTATCGAGCTCCGCAAATAGTTCGTTCCCGTTGGCGTTTGGCGCGAGCTCGCTCTGCAGCGCGGCGACTTGCGCTTCGTTGAGATTTTTTCCCTCGGCATAGGTTAGCAGGCGGTCCACGCTGCGTGCGATGTGGCGGACGTGAAAGGCTACGGGAGCGATGTCCGCTGGGCGCGCGTTTAATTCTTCATCGCTCAGATGAGCGCACCAGCGCGTCAGGTCTTCCTTGGCCAGTTCCAGGGCGTGCAGCACGGCCCTAGGCACGGGGGAAAATTCTGTTAACGTGCCGCGCAACCAGGGCTCGGGCAATGCGGATTCAGTCATCGTGTGCGCCTCTATTTTGTACGCTACCTGAAATCCTGCGTTGATTAAATGGCGACGGGCCGCGCAAGCGCACGCATCAGGGAGTTTTGGCGGACGTCTTCGCTTCGGGAGCTTTTGGATTCGGAATCGTTGCGCCGGCGGCCTTCGCGTCGGAGGTCTTGCCGTCGGGGGCTTTAGCGGCATCAGCGATCGTGCCGGCGGCGGCTTCGGGTTTCACCACATATTGAACGATCAACGAGACGCGGCGATTCGCCGGATCGAGCGGCGCGGTGGGCTTCCGCAGCTGTTGGTCGGCGAAACCGCGGACTTGGCTTACTTGTGATTCTCCCAGTCCGCTTTCCTGCATCATTCTGCGCGCGGCGTTGGCGCGGTCCGCGGAGAGCTCCCAGTTGCTGTAATTGCTGCTCGGCGCGTAGGCCTGCGCGTCCGTGTGACCTTCCACTGCGATTTTATTTGGGAGTTTTCCCAGTTCTTGCGCGAGCAGGATCAAAAGGCTCTGCCCGTCGGCGTTGAGTTTCGCGCTTCCCGGCTCGTAGAAAGTTCCGCTGGCGGATTCGGTGAGCTCGATTCGCAAACCTTCGTTGGTCACCGTCATGTCAATGTGATTCTTCAGCTTGTCGAAGTTGGGGACCTCGCGAATGGCTTTTTGCAATTGCTCCTTCAATTGCGCCATGTTGTCCTGGCTGACGATAAAGTTTTCGCCCGAGCCCAGCATGTCGCTGCCGACTTTCTTCGAGGTTCCCGTGGGGTCCTTGAAGTAGCCGCCAACCGCTTCCTGCACCTGTTTGCTGCTATTGAGCAGCCAGAGGACAATAAAGAGCGCCATCATGGCCGTCACAAAATCGGCATACGCCACTTTCCATGCGCCGCCATGGTGGCCGCCGTGCGTGCCTTTCTTCTTGATGACGATGATGGGAGCTTTGGCAGTCACCAGTGACTCAACTTTCCCTTGCAGGCGTTACGCTGCAGCGGCCGCCGGAGCGTCCGACTTATCTTTGATGAACTTTTCCGCAACTTGAAAGTTCGGACGAACGTGCCCGGGAATCGCGCGGCGTCCGATTTCCACCGCCATGCTAGGCGCGGTGCCCTTCATAAAAGCGACGATCATGACGCGCAGAAATTGATAGTAGGCATGCTCGTCCTCGGCGCCCTTCGCCATACTGGCGGCCATCGGGCCGACGAGTCCGTAGCACAACAAAATCCCCAGAAACGTGCCGACCAGCGCGGCAGCGACTTTTTTGCCGATTTCTTCGGGCGGTCCGCCGAGCGATCCCATGGTGATGACGACTCCCAACACCGCCGCCACGATGCCGAGGCCGGGCAGAGAATCCGCCACCGTGGAGAGCGCTCCAATCGGAAGCGTGGACTCGTGATGATGAACTTCCATATCGTTTTCGATCATCTGGTCGGCATCGAATGGTTCGATGCCGCCGCTGGAGGCCATACGGATGGAATCGCAAACAAACGCCAGCGCGTGATGATCTTTCAGAAATTTCGGATACTTGGAGAAAATCGGGCTCTGGTCGGGGCTGTCACTGTCGGTTTCCAGGGCCATCAAGCCGTCGCGCCGCGCGCGGCTGAAGAGTTCGAACATCATTTTCAGCGATTCCAGGTATCTCTGCTTGTTGTATTTCGAGCCGCCAAACGCGCCCGTTAGGCCCGAAACGATTTTTTTCAGGATGTGCAGGGGATTGGAGATCAGCATGGTGCCGAGCGCGGCGCCGCCGATCGTCACTAGCTCGGCGGGCTGGATGAGCACCCTCAGATTGCCGTGTTCCATCAGGAACCCGCCAATCACCGCGCCGAACACCACCACGATTCCGATGATTATGAACATCGAACGCCCGTCCTCCCACGGATTTCGTTACACATGGACCGTCACGCGATTGCGGCCCGCCATGATGCTTTCGCTGAGCGCTACATCGGCGCGCGCGATGAGGGAATGCTCGGTGTCGCCGTCTTTGGCGGACGACGCGCCAAAGGACGCCGTCAGCGAAATGCTGTCTCCCCACCATTTGAACCTAGTGTTGCGCACCATGCGCAGCAGGCGTTCAGCGACGCTTTTGACTTCCGCGGCGCTGCACTCGGAAAGCACGGCGAGAAATCTATTTTCGGAGCAGTGCCCTAGAAAATCTGTGGGCCGAATGCTGCTTTCGATGGTTTGCGCTTCCAGGCGTACGATCGCGGCGGCCGCAGACGCGCCGTAGCTTGACCGAAATTGCGGGACGCCGTCAATTTCGACTACGAGAACGCTGAAGGGGATGCGATGCTCCGCGAACGTGGTGAGACATTCGCGAATATGGGTTTCGATGTATGCACGGCTGAGGACGCCGGTGGATTCGTCAAAACAGCCATACCCCGCGAGTTTATTGTGGCGGCGTTCCGAGTAGATCGCGCGGCGATCCTCGTCGAAGCTTTCCGCGGCGCCCGTGATAACGCCGTTCCGGTCGCGCACAGGAACCGACCGGACGCGCAGCGAGACCTGATGGCCGTCCTTGTGCCGGAGCGTCAACGCTGTGATGACCGGCCGGCCATCGCGCAATACAGCGCGTAGCGCGCCACCAAGCTCGCAGACTTCTCCTTTGCCATCTTGCTCTTGGGGAGCGAAGAATTCCCGGCAAGAATGTCCCAGTACAGCCTGCCGGAGGTACCCGGTAATTCGTTCCGCTCCTTCGTTCCAAAACTGAATTTTTTCGTTGCGATCCACCAAGTAGACGCCGTTCTGCATGCATTCTAGAACGTTGCGATAGATCTCCGGATCCTCAAACAAGGGCATGCGAGAACTCCCGTATGAATCATCGGTCAAAAACGGGTCGAGTTTAGGCGCGGAGGCGCGCGTGTTTCGCAGCGTGGAACGGTGGAACGGAGATCCGCGCCGATCTTGGGGCAAAATCTGAAGTTCACGCGGCTGTAACAATCCCCTCATAATATGGCTTGTTTTCTAAACGTCATCCGGTGAAGCACTTGCCGAGCAGTCAGGAGAAACGACTCGATGGAGAAGCGGAATTTCTTGTTTGTTTCACTCACAGGACTCATCAGCGATATTGCCTGGCAAGTTTCGAAGGAGGGCCACGAAGTCCGTTATTACATTAATGACAAGAAGGAACGCGACATCGCGGATGGATTCGTCGCCAAGTGCAGAGACTGGGAAAAGGACTCGGATTGGGCAGACATTCTGATCTTCGATGACACGCTTGGTCAGGGAGAAAAGGCGCAAGCACTGCGCGCGGCCGGAAAGAAAGTGATCGGCGGGACACCCTATTCTGATCGGCTGGAGGATGATCGTTCGTTTGGCCAGGAGGAACTGAAAAAGGCGGGAGTGAATATCATTCCGTATTTCGAATTTGCGAATTTCGACGACGCCATTGAACACGTGACGCAAAATCCCGGCCGTTACGTGATCAAGCCGAGCGGCGAGGCGCAGAACGTGAAGCGGCGGCTCTTCGTGGGAGAAGAGGACGACGGGCAAGATGTGATTTACATGCTGGAAGCGTATAAGAAGGCGCTCTCGGACGAGATCAAGGTCTTTCAATTGCAGCGCCGCGTGACGGGCGTGGAAGTCGCCGTGGGCGCGTTTTTCAACGGCAAAAATTTCGTTTATCCCATCAACATCAATTTCGAGCACAAGAAACTATTTCCCGGCGAGAACGGTCCTCCGACCGGAGAAATGGGCACGACGATGTTCTGGAGCGAGCCGAATAATTTGTTCAACCAAACGCTGCTGAAGATGGAGAAGAAACTCGCGGAGGAAGGATACGTCGGATATATAGACTTGAACTGCATTGTGAACCATCACGGAATTTATCCGCTGGAATTCACTTCGCGGTTCGGCTATCCCACCATCAGCATTCAGCAAGCCGGAATGACTACGCCGATCGGGCAATTTTTCTGGGATCTGGCGAACGGGAATGATCCTAAGCTGAAGGTCCGCAGCGGGTTTCAGATTGGCGTGCGCATTGTGGTGCCACCATTTCCGTTTGATGATGATGAAACGTTCGACTCGTTCTCGAAGAATGCAGTGATTGTCTTCAAGAAGCCTCCCACGGACGAAATGCACATCGAAGACGTGAAGCAGATAAACGGACAGTGGCTGGTGGCCGGTACCTCCGGCGTGATTCTGGTGGTCGTCGGCTTGGGGCAGACCATGAAGCAGGCGCAAACGCAGGTTTATTCGCGGATCAAGAACGTTTTGATTCCCAATATGTACTACCGCACGGACATTGGCGACCGCTGGGTAGAAGATAGCGACCGATTGCATACCTGGGGGTATTTGCGCTAGTCACAATCCGGGTGGGTCAGTTTCCGGTTACGGCGTTAACCAGGACTTTGCGATTAGTTCCGGGTGGCCGACAATTCTGAACTCTTCGTTCAGCAATTTAACTCTTGTGCGTGGTCTAGATTATTTGCCTTCTCGCATCAGCGGAGTAAAGGTAATTCCGACGAGCAATCCCTCCGGTGAGATAAGACGACTTACGGTTTGTCCCCACGGTTCTTTCTTGTTCTTGACGAGCATTCGATATCCCCGCGCCTCAAGCTCCGCCGTTGCCTTTTCGACGCTGTCAACGTCAAACTCAAGCCACGCTTGCGGCACACCAATATCGTCTGGCCAAGAATCTTTACCAAAACAAGACTGCGCCGCCTGAGAAAGCGGCCACAGCGCAAAACTCTTTGCTCCTTTAAGAGCTTCCGTATGAAGATACCCGCCGCTTTCTTCTTTGAAGCGGATGCGGAGGAGTCCGCTGTAAAGCTTGCGACTTTCGGCCGCTTCGCGCACGATCGGACCAAACCCTGCGATGAACTGAACCTCTATGTTTCCGGGACCCTGCATACCGATTTCCTCCTTCTGAGGCGAGACCAGCAATGCCCGCCAGACTCATTCTCTCCGACTCACGTGCTTCAGAGTAAGCCGGAAATAATTCCACTTACCTGGTAAGTCACGAAACCGGAAACTGACGCCGCACCAAAATCCGGACATTCTTGTCAATTGGGGCACCGTGCGTTAGAGTACGCGCTTTCTTATTGCAGGCGGAGCGTACATGCCCGTAGTGGTGGAAGGCGAGAAGCTCAAGATACTGATTCGCCGCGCGGCGATTCAGAAACGCGTGCGCGAAGTGGCGCATCAGATCACCAAGGATTTCGCGGGCCAGCGCGTGCACCTGATCGGCGTGCTGAAGGGGGCCTGCATCTTTCTTTCCGACCTGGTGCGCGAAGTAAACCTAAACACCTCTATCGATTTCATCGCCGTGTCCAGTTACGGCAAGAACAAGGAAAGCTCGGGGCAGGTACGCCTGATCAAGGATCTGGATAGCAGCATTGAAGGGCTCAACGTAATCGTGGTCGAGGATATTCTCGATACCGGTATTACGCTGACGTACCTGTTGCGCGTTCTGCAGCAGCGCAAGCCGAAAACTTTGCGAATCGCGGCGCTGCTAGATAAGCCTTCGCGTAGAATTAAGGATGTGAAAGCGGATTACGTCGGTTTCAAAATCCCCAACGATTTCGTGGTGGGCTACGGACTGGATTACGCCGAGCGTTACCGCAATCTGAAGGACGTCTGCGTTCTTACGCTTCCCACCGATTAACCATGGCTCTTACTGCATCCGAAATCGCGCGATTGATTGACCACACGTTGCTGAAGCCCGAAGCGACGCGCGACGAAATTCGCAAACTTTGCGAAGAAGCGCTGAAATATGGGTTCGCCTCCGTCTGCGTCAATCCCTGGAACGTGCCGCAAGCAGCCGAACTGCTGCGCGGGAGTGCTGTGAAAGTCTGCACGGTGGTTGGGTTTCCCTTGGGCGCTACGCTGCCGGAAGTGAAGGCTTTCGAGGCGCAGGAATCATTGAAGCGCGGCGCGCAGGAAATAGATATGGTGATCAACATCGGGGCGTTGAAATCCGGGCTGCTGGACGCGGTCGCGGGAGATATCCGCGGCGTGGTCGAAACCGCGCACCGCGGCGGCGGAATCTGCAAGGTGATCCTGGAAACGGCGCTGCTGACGCGCGAAGAGAAGGTGCAGGCTTCGCTCGCTGCGAAAAATGCCGGCGCGGACTTCGTGAAGACCTCCACTGGATTCAGTTCCGCGGGCGCCACGCCCGAAGACGTACGCCTGATTCGCGAGACCGTCGGCGTAGGCACGGGGATCAAGGCCGCCGGCGGCGTCCGCACGCTTGAGGACTTGCTGAAGATGGTGGAAGCAGGCGCCACGCGGATCGGCGCGAGCGCCGGAGTGAAAATTGTCGAACAGGCGCGATCCGGAACGGCATCGGTGGCTTCTGCAGCGCGTGACAGCGGAAAGTATTGACGAGCTCAATAACTGCGAACGCCCGCCGCGGGGCCCTCTTTCCTGCCTGCTATAATGAATTGACTAAGCGCGTGCTGCACGTCGCTGCTCGCGTATTCGGTGCGGGCGCGGATGCCGGCACTTCCTCGGCGGGGGCTGGGGCGCTGCACTCTTACTCACATGGACGCGGCAAAACTCAATTCGAAATTTGACGTTCCGGCGGAGACGCTTGCGATCCTGGCGGAAATCAGCCAGGAGATCAATGCGTCGCTGAACCTGGATGAAGTGCTGCCCAATGCCGCGTCGCTGATCAAGCGATTGATTGATTACGAAGTGTTCGCGGTGCTGCTGCCCGAAGAGGGTACGGACCAGATGTATTTCCGCTTTGCCATCGGGCATCGGCAAGAAGTCGTAGATCACTGGCGCATCCCGATGGGCGAGGGAATTATCGGCGCGGCCGCAGCCACGGGGCAGGCGATTCGCGTGGGCGACGTGCGCGGGGATTCCCGTTACCTGAACGCGCTCGACGGGGTGCGGTCGGAATTGGCGGTGCCGCTGATCGTGCGCGGGCGCGTGATCGGCGTGATGGACATCGAAAGCAGCCAGCTGGATTATTTCACGCCCGACCAACAGAATATTTTGACGCTGGTGGCGTCGCGCATCGGCACCGCGATCGAAAACGCCAAGCTTTACGAGCACGAACGCAATCAGGCCGAGACGCTGCTGCTACTGAACGAAGTGAGCCGCGAAGCGAATTCGACGCTTTCGGTGGAAGAAGTTTTGCGGCGCGCGGCGGAACTGACCAAGCGGCTCATCAACTATCAGATTTTCAGCATTCTGCTCTACGACGAGACCGAAAACGTGTTTCGGCATCGCGTCACCGTGAAATTTGGCCAGCGCGTACAGGAAAAACATGCCGTGCCGGCGCACGAAGGCATTGTGGGCGCGGCGGCCACGCTGAAGCGTCCCGTGGTGGTGCCGGATGTGGCGCTCGATCCGCGCTACTTGAGGATCAATGCCGAGACGCGCTCCGAGCTGGCCGTGCCGATGCTCAATAAAGATCGCGTGATCGGCGTGATGGACTTGGAAAGTCCGCAGCTTAATTACTTCACGCCGGACCACGTCCAGGTGCTTTCGATTCTCGCAGCGCATCTGGCAGTTTCCATCGAGAACGCGCGTTTATACGAACAAGTGGCGCGCGACGAAACGCGCATGGAACGCGATCTCAGCGCTGCTCGGCGAATTCAGGGCGCGCTGCTGCCGCGCTTGCCGGGGCCGGAATATGGGCTGGACATCGCGGCGCGCGTTGTGTCTTCGCGCGAACTAAGCGGCGACCTTTACGATTTTTTGCGTTATGGACCGCAGGAATTGGGCGTTGCGATGGGCGACGTCAGCGGGAAGGGCAGCGCCGCCGCTCTGTATGGCGCCGTCGCGATCGGCACGTTGCGCAGCCTGGGGCCGCAGAAGCATCGCCCGGCGGAAATGCTGCGCGCGATTAACGGATTTCTTGGCGAGCGCCGCATCGAAGGCCGCTTCATGACTTTATGTTTTGCCACTTGGCACCGCGGGCGGCATAAATTGCGCGTCGCTAATGCCGGACAGGAAGAGCCGTTTCTTTATCACGCCGGGCGTTGCGAACAGATTCCACTCGCCGGCTTCCCGTTGGGGATGTTTGAAGATGCCACGTACGACCAGCGCAGCTATATTTTGGACGCGGGCGACGTGGTGGTGTTCCACTCCGACGGAATCGGTGATACGCAGAATTCGATTCTGGAATTTTTCGGACACGAGCGGTTGGCGCAGATTATCGCGGCGACGCATCAGCTCACCGCGGATGGAATTGCGGATCACATTCTCGAGGAGGTAGACACATTTTCCGGCGGGAAGCATCCGTTTGACGATCGGACGCTCGTGGTGCTGAAAGTAAAGTAACCCCGAGGAAACGGGCAGAATTTTCGTTCCGAGGACTGATGTAGCCCTCGGAGTCTGGTTTTAATGGTCTCAGCGAAAAGCAGATCCCTCGCTGCGCTCGGGATGACACATGCTTCACTTTTTTCGCAAACTCTTGAGACCGATGGCGCACTGAAGTGCGCCGCTACAAAACCTTTGGTCGCCTGTTGGTCTAGCTTGGGTTTGCGGCGGGCACGGGCCTCTTCTGCCGGTTCGGATGCAGGAAGTCGATCACGGAATCGTTGAACATCTTCGGCTGGTCCACGAAAGTCATGTGGCCGCTTTTCGGCAAAATCACGATTTCCGAGCTCGCGATTTTTTCGTGCATTTCTTGCGAGAGCGATGGGTCGCACTCGTCGTGATCGCCGGCGATAATCAGCGTCGGGACGTGGATGGTGTGCAGTTGATCTACGTACTCGACGGACTTTAGATTGCCGTCAATCACGAACTCGCCGTCGGAGCCCCACATTTCGCGGTACAGATCCCACGCTGTGTTGCCCGCGGCGATCGGGTCGTAATTCGGGTCTGGATGGTTCTGATAGAGGTACGGAAAATATCCCTCGCCCCAGGCTGCGATCATGTAATCGTCGGTATAGCGATTCTTCTGGTAGTCCTTGCCGTGGCCGAAGAGGCCTTCTTTTTCGTCGCGGTCAATGCGATCGCGCAGTTCTGCGGGCATTTTTTCTTTCATCTTCACGAACACCTGGTTCATTTGCGATGTGCTGGGAAACGTGCTGCACAAAATCAGATGCGTGAGATTGTTTTGATATTTCAGCGCGTAGGCTTGCGCCAGAACGCCGCCGTAGGAATGTCCGAGCAGCGTGATTTTGCCGAGCACCAAGCCTTGGCGAACGGCTTCCACGTCTTCGACCATGTTTTCGACGGTGTAGCCGGCGGGATCGTCGAGCTTTTGCGAACGGCCGGAGCCGCGCTCGTCAATGAAGATCAGGCGATTGTGGCGCGCGAGCGGCAGCAGGTAGGGCAGAAAATAATCGTGCGACGCACCCGGCCCGCCATGCACGATCACGATCGGAGCGCCGCGCCCGACGGTCATGTAATAAATCATCACGCCGCGCGCGTCAATGAAACCTTCCTGGATTTGATAATCCGCGACTCTCGCAATCGGCTTCGGGTTTTCCGCGGGTGCCTGAGCTTCCTGCGTGTCCTGTGTGGCTTGCTCGGTAGCCGCCGTTCCCGGCGTAGCTGAAGATGCGGTGGACTGCGCCCGCAGCAACGGGGTGGCGAAGACGCACACTAAAATCATTAATCCAAGACGAAAATATGATTTCATCGGAGTCTCCTCGGTTCCTGCTTGCTCGTTGTTACCGCTCTCCCCAGCGCAGTTTGCTGCGAAGAATTTCGTAATAGGTTTTACGCGGCGGACGGACTACTTGCACCTTCGTCGCCGCCTTGGTGATGACCACGCGGTCCTGAGGCTGAAGCTGGAAACCGATTTGCCCGTCAATCGTCAGAAACACCGGCTCGCCCGTGGCGGGAAAACGCACTTCCACGCGCGCGGTGTCTGGAATCACCAGCGGGCGGTTGGTGAGCATGTGCGGGCAGATCGGCGTAATCACGAAGGCGTCTATATCCGGATGGATGATCGGCCCGCCCGCGGCCAGCGAATAGGCCGTGGAACCGGTCGGCGTCGCGATGATCAGGCCGTCCGCGCGATAGCGGCCCACGTGGTGCTGGTCCACGTGCACATCGAGATCGAGCATGCGCGCGAGTGCGGCTTTATTGGCGACTGCGTCGTTCAAGGCGGTCACGCGCTCAGCGGGCTTGTTGCTGTGGATGATTTCAGCTTCCAGCATCATGCGCTCGCTCGTGTCGTGCTGACCGGCGAGAATGGTTTCGAGCACGGGGTAAAGCTCGTCGAGCGTCACGCTGGTCAGGAATCCGAGTCCCCCGAGATTCACGGCGAGCATCGGGATGTTGCGACCGGCCAGCGCGCGCGCTGCGGCCAACAGCGTGCCGTCGCCGCCGAGCACGATCAGCAAATCAACCTTGGCCACCAGCTCTTCCCGCGGCAGAGCAGGGCCGTTGGCGCCGACCATGGCGCGGGTTTGCTCGTCGATAAAAACGCCAATTTTGCGTTCTTGCAGCCACTGTCGCAGTCCCGGCACGACGGCGGAGACCATTTCGGGGATCGGTTTGCAGATAATGCCGGCGGCGCGAATCATCGTTGGAGGAGGAATTCTACTCTAGACCCGCGCGCGGGCGTGGAGAAAAAACTCCTGGTTGCCTTCGGTGCCGGGGACGCGGCTGGGACTGATTCCCAGCAGCTCCAGCGAGCATGCCGCGGCTGCGGATTGGACGCGATCTATGGCCTTCTGGTGCAGCGCGGCATCGCGGACGATGCCGCCTTTGCCGATTTCGCCTTTCTCGAGCTCGAATTGAGGTTTGATGAGAATCAGGAAATCGGCGCCGGGAGCCGCTACCGGCGTCACAGCTGGCAGCACTTTAGCGACGGAAATGAATGACACGTCCATGGTGATCACGCCTGGCCGCTCGGGTACATCTTCGATGCGCAGATAACGCGCGTTGCGTTCAATGGTGGTCACGCGGCTGTCCTGACGCAATTTCCAGTCGAGCTGATCCACCGAAACATCCACGGCGATAACGCGCAACGCCCCATTCTGCAGCAGGCAATCGGTGAAGCCACCGGTGGAGCTGCCGACATCGAGGCAGATCTTGCCGAGCGGCGAGACTTGAAAATCTTCCAGCGCGCCTTCCAGTTTCAGGCCGCCACGGCTGACGTAGGGAAGCGACTCGCCAATTATTTCTATGCGCGCGTCGGCGGCAATTTGCGTCCCGGGCTTCTCCATTTTTTGGCCGTTCACCAGGATGTTGCCTGCGAGCAGGATGGCCTGCGCGCGCTCGCGCGACGGAGCGAGGCCGCGCTCGACTATCGCGACATCGAGCCGAGTCTTTCCGGGCTTGCGGTTCTGGCGGCCGGTTTCAGGGACTGCGTCGGATGTGCGCTTTGCTTTCACGATTTGAGCGGGCTCATTACAGTTGCTGCAAAAGCTTTAACACAGAGTGCACAGAGGAACTGCAGAGGGCACGGAGAATTCGTGCCGGGCCACGTGGCAATAGAGCCTACGCTTACGACCTGCGGGCGACCAGGAACTGGGCAAGCTGGCGCATGCGGATGCCGCGCTCTCCGTAGAAATCGAGTTCCTTCAGCGCTTTGGCCTCCAGGTCCGCAGCGATATCGCGCGAAACTTCCAGACCATGCAGCGCCGGATACGTCGCTTTCTTTTGCGCTTGGTCTTTACCCGCCGTTTTGCCCAGCGCCGCCGACGATTCTTCGACGTCCAGAATGTCGTCGACCACCTGAAACGCCCAGCCGATGTTGTCGCCGAAACTCAGCAGGCGATTTACGTCGGCACGATCGGCGCCCGCAGCAATCGCCCCCGCCACGATCGAAGCGCGAATCAAAGCCGCGGTTTTCGAGCGATGAATGTACTCGAGCATCGCCTTGTCGGATGGCTTGCCTTCCGCTTCCAGATCGGCTACCTGCCCTCCGATCATTCCACGATCCGTGCCGGAGGCTTCCGCGACCATCGCCAAAATCGCCAAGCGCCGCTGCGGCTCAACTGGCGCCATCGCCAGTGTTTGAAAGGCCAGAGTCAGCAACGCATCGCCCGCCAAAATGGCAATAGCCTCGCCAAAGACTTTATGGTTGGTGGGCTTGCCGCGGCGAAGATCGTCGTTGTCCAGAGCGGGCAGATCATCGTGAATCAGCGAATAGGTGTGAATGAATTCGAGTGCGCAACCGACATGCACCGGGCCAGTTTCCTCCGCGGAAAACATCCGCGCGGCTTCGATGCACAGGATAGGGCGAATGCGCTTGCCGCCGGCGAAAACGCTGTAGCGCATGGAGCGGTGGATGGAGGTCGGGAGCGCATGCTCCGGGGGCAAAAGTTCCTGCAGAGCCGCCTCTACCACGGTGCGGTCCTTCTCGAAAAAGTCGGGGACGGTCATTAGTGTCGTCAAGTTTTCCAGGATCTGATTTAGCTGCGAAAGGCAAATCGAACGACGGCACTAACCATTTTCGTCACCCGGGTCAAACGGCTCGGCCACAATTTTTCCGTCCGCTTTCTTCAACAGGATTTCCACCCGGCCTTCCGCCTCTTCGAGCTGTTTCTGACACTCTCGCGAAAGCTTGACGCCTTCTTCGAAGAGCCGCATGGCTTCGTCCAAGGATAAATCCGCGCTCTCGAGCCGCTTTACCACTTCCTCAAGCCGCGCGAGAGATTTTTCAAAATCTCCCTTCTTGGGAGGTTCTGCTGGCACAACTGCTTTGTTCGGTGCTGGACTCATTCGGCCTCAATTCAATTTGAGTGCGCGCGCTGGTTTCGCGCATCGCTAGAAATTTTACGCTGATTCGCGTCCGCTGGCTCTGGGCGATTCCGAATTCTATCGCGATGACCTCATTGCAGCAATGCCGCGCTGCCGGACGTGTTGCTGTGCGCCGGAAGCAGCGTCAGGCTGTGGGTGCGGACGCGTGTTTCGGCGGCCGCGCTGAACGGAGCCGCGATTCCGCGGCCGGCAAACCATTCCGGGAACTGATCACGATAGTAGGGGCTGCCGTATTGTCCGGACTCGCCGGTGGGAACCTCCATTAGCGATTGATCGAAATTGGAAAGGTCCGCGACGAAGCGCATCGCCGGTCCGTGCCCAATGCCCATGGCTCGTACCGTGTCCACGGTTCCGCTTTGCGGGTACGATCCGATGCTCAAGACACTGTGCAGCGGGCCCTCACGGCCAAGCGGATGGACCATGTCGAGCGGATGCAGACGACCCCAGGTCCAGATAGCCTCGTCACTGCTGCCGGTGCGCTTTTCCAGTGCAGCGACCGCTTCGTCGGCGCTAGCCATCAGCAATTCATCGTAGCTTGCAAAACCGTTCGGCAGCCACGCCGCCGGATGCTCGCGCAGCACATTTTCCAGAAACGCTTTGTCGCGCCACCACACGTCGTTGTAAACGCTCTGCGGCTCCCAAAGCTCGTACTTCGTAACCTCATCGCCCAGATAAGGGGCGAGCAGACGACGAAACAGCGCGTGGCGCGTGTACTCGACAAAAGAAGTTTCGACGGAGCCGGCTGTGGCGCGTGCGTCCCACCCCTGTAGTTTCGCGATCAGGTCCTTCGTGCGTGCGTCGTGCGGCGGCTTTGCTTTTGCCGCCGTGGCTAGTGCACCGGCAAGAAAGCGATTCGGCAGACTCACGGTGTCATTTTGAATTGCGTTGCAATCCGCGGGCGTCAACCCGGTGCGACTCGATAGAAGCTCGTAGAGGCGAGCGGTGCGATAGGGGCCGGCTTGGCGGTCGGTTAGATAGTATTTGTATCCGGGACCGACGGTGCGGGCATTCGCGGTCGCGATGATGCCCTCTGGAGGATTCAAAACGCGCGGCAGTTCTTCGAACGGTATGTAACCCTTCCATTCGAATTCGTCGGTGTCGCCGGGTACCGGCAGGGCTCCGTTGCCGCTCGCGCGAATCGGCATGTGGGCTGGAATTGTGAAACCGATGTTGCCGTCCACATCGGCGTAGATCGTATTTTGGCCGGGGCCTGCGATGTGGCGGGTGGTCTCGATGAAATCGTGCCAATTTTGCGCTTCGCCCAGCAGCGGAAAGCCGAAATCGAGCCCTCCGGGTTCGAGCGCCGTCCACCTGAGAGCGTAGGCTCGCCCGCCTTGTTCCGGCGGGTCGCGATGCACGATGGGTCCGTGACGCGTCACAATCACATCGAGATTCACGTCGGGTTTCGCGCGCACGTGGATGGTTTCGTGACGGACTTCGGCGGTGAGCAACTTTCCATTCGCGTGATAGAGCAGGGGATTTTGCGCGTCGAACGATTCGATGTAAAGGTCTTCGACGTCCGCGTTGCTGTTCGTGAATCCCCAGGCGATGCGGTCGTTGTGCCCGATGATCACGAGCGGTGCGCCGGGCAGCGCGAAACCCTGAACATTCAGCCCCGGCGCCGTCAGATGAATCACGTACCAAAGGGCCGGCACCGAAAGTTGCAAGTGCGTGTCATTCGCCAGCAGCGGCTTGCCCGATGCCGTGTGCGCACCACTCACCACGAAATTGTTGCTGCCAATGATTTGGCGCGTTTGCTCGTCGAATTGCGCGAGGTAGTCGCGAGCCGACTCCCACACGATGGGTGCGAACGGCGGCTCGTTCCCTGCGGCGTGTTTGGCGCCAGCCGGCGGGCCGTCGCCAGTCCGCGAACCAGGCTGCGGCGGCGACGGCGGGGACGGCGGCGAAGGACTCGTCCAGATCGGGTGATCGAGCGGGGAATCCTCGACGAATAAATCGTGCGCGCGATCCGGTCCTACTTTTTCGGTGATCCACTGGCGATTCAATTTTTGCTGCCACGTGGAAGTCAGCGTCCTGTACATGTACAGGCTGATCAAATAGGTATCGGCGGGAGTCCAGGGGCGAGGCTTGTAGCCCAGGACGGCAAACTCAAGTGGAAGGTGTTTTTCACGCTGCGCGATATTTTCGTTCACGCCGCGCGCGTACGCCTCGAGTAAGCTGCGAATCTCGGGTGAGGCGTCGGCTGCGGCGCGCTCGGCGGCTTGCCTCATTCCCAAGGTGCGGCAGTCCTCGTCAAACTTCAGCGCTACGCCGCCAAAAATTTCCGAGAGGTCGCCAGCGGCAGCCCTGCGCAACAAATCCATTTGCCAGAGGCGGTCCTGAGCCATCACGTAACCTTGCGCGGTGACGGCATCCTCGATCGAATTTGCGCGAATCCAGGGACGCCCCCACTGGTCGCGGTCAATCGTAACGGGCTGCGCGAGGCCGGCGACAGCGACGCTGCCGTCCAATTGCGGCAGGGAACGGCGCACAAACCACCAGCCGAGCATCAATGCCACGCCGACGAGGAGCAACAAACCGGCGAAGAGAAATCGTAAAATGCGCGTGGCGCGATTCATCATTCGTTATTTTCTTTGCAACGGCAGCCGCGCAGTGTAGCCCACGTGCATCTCTCCCGCAACGGGCTTCGCTGGGCGGCAAGCGAGTTTCGCTGGCAAATTGGCGTCTCGGGCGAGCCTAACGTGGCTTGATGACACTTGCTCTGAAGAAGCAAAAGCAGCAAAATCCCGCTATGCCTCACGAATACAGCACGTCCTACGTGCGGGACGCGGAGAAGATGTTCCGCTACTACAAGCACCTGGCCGAACGTGCCATCGCGCAAGTGCCTGACGACGCGCTCGCGCGTTGCCTCGACGCCGAATCAAATTCGATCGCACTCATTGTGAAACATGTGGCGGGAAACATGCGCTCCCGCTGGATTGATTTTCTGACGTCCGACGGCGAGAAGCCGAATCGCCAGCGCGACACGGAGTTCGAGGGGCCGCCAAAGTCGCGCGTCGAACTGCTCGCGATGTGGGAAGAAGGCTGGAAGTGCGTTTTCGATGCGCTGGCGCCGCTCGGCGAAGCCGACCTGGGACGCACGGTGCTGATCCGCAACGAGCCGCACTCTGTGATGCAGGCGATTCAGCGGCAAATCGCGCATTATTCTTACCACATCGGACAGATTGTTTTCGTGGCCAAGCACTGCGCCGGTGAACATTGGACGTCTCTCAGCGTTCCGCGAGGTAAATCCGCTGACTTCACCGCGCGTGTTCGTGAAAGAGCGGCGCGCAAGCCCTAGTGGGTGCGATGCGTTGCTGCTCGTGCGTCGGATCTGCGACGTTCGCGGGCATAGCACCAGAAAGCAAGGCTTCTTTCCCGTTGCGCCGCGCCTCTTGTTAGAATCAGCGATGATGTGTTCCTTAGCCCCCCTTTCATCACAACTTGCTTCGCGGGGAATCTATTTCTGCGCGGAGCCGCGCGCTCGCATCGCCAGTGAGGGCTTTGCGTCATGATCGCACTGCAGCTATTCGCGGTGCTCGCCCTGGTTGGCATCAACGCATTTTTCTCTGCTGCCGAATTTTCGCTCGTGGCCGTGCGCCAGTCGCGCGTGCGGCAATTGGTGGAGAAGGGCGACGCACGCGCGAAAGTTGTCGAACTGCTGCTCACCGATCTCAGCCGCGTGGTTTCCGGCGTGCAAGTGGGTATCACGCTGGCGAGCCTTTCGCTTGGGTATTTGGGCGAAGTGACGCTGGCGGGCATTCTGAGTCCTCTCGTGCAGGAAATTCGCCGTCCATGGGCTGCGCTGATCGCGCACGGCGCAGCGCTGGCGATTGCTTTCGGCCTGCTGACGGTGTTGCAAGTTGTGTTGGGCGAGCTCGTGCCGAAGAGCCTCAGCCTGGCTCGCGCCGAGAGAGTGGCGCTGCTCGTCGCGCGCCCCTTTCATTGGTTTTTGCACACTTTCCGATGGGCCATTGATCTGCTGGATCACTCGGCCGAGAAAATCGTTCGTGCTCTTGGCGTTCTCTCGCCGCACAACCATACGTTGGTGCGTTCGACCGAAGAATTGCAGGTGATGATCCAGCAGGCGCGCGACCGCGGCTTGCTGCCCGCCGCCGAAGTGAAATTCATCCAGGCAGCCATGGAGCTGGGCCAAATTCAGGCGCGCGAAGTGATGGTCCCACGTCCGGATGTGCACGCGCTGCCCGCGCGCGCGAGCCTGGAAGATGTGATGACCATGTTCGCCACCACGCAACGCTCACGCATTCCCGTTTACGAAGGCAGCCTCGACCACATCCTCGGCTTCGTTCATATCAAGGACATGATTTGGGTGCTGCTGGATCGCACGCGCCGAGCGGAAGAGAATCAGCCGCTTCCGGATTTCAACCTGCGCGCGGTGTTGCGCGATGCGCTGATCGTTCCGGAGACCAAGCCCGTCAGCGAATTGCTTTTGGAATTTCGCGCGAGGCGCACGGGTCTCGCGATGATCGTGGACGAATTTGGCAGCATCCTCGGCCTCGCGACTCTCGAAGATATCCTCGAGCAAATGGTCGGCGAGATTCACGATGAATTTGACGTGGTCGAACGGCCTCTTACTTTGCCCGACGGCGGGATGATTTTCGACGCCGCGATCAAAATCCGCGAACTGGAAGCGCGCTACAACATTGTGCTGCCCGAGGACCCGTCGTATGAAACCGTCGGCGGCTTCGTGCTGAATCGTCTGGGCTTCATTCCACGCGGAGGAGAAAGTTTTGAAACCGACGGCTATCGCTTCACGGTGATGGAGATGGACCACCGCCGCGTTTCGCGGCTGAAAATCAAACCGCTGCGCGCGGCGAATGCGCCGGCAGCTCCGTCCACGGTTGCAGAGGGCGAAGAACCCGCAGCCACCGCGCAGCACCAGGACAATTCGCATCCGCCGGAATCGGCGCCGGAGGACGCGACCGCCTCTGAATCCAAGAAATCGGAAGGCCACGCGCCGGCGCGTCGGGCGGCGCGCAGCTCATCTTCCGCGGGATCCTCCTCGAAATGATCCGTTACATTTCACTGCGGCTGCTTTTCGCGCTGCCCGCGCTTTGGCTGATCGTCACCATGGTTTTTCTGCTGGCGCATATCGTTCCGGGCGATCCCGTCGCGCAAATGCTGGGCGAAGGCGCGCGCGCCGACGATTTGCAGCAATTGCGCCACGCGCTGGGTCTCGATATGCCGATTCCGGTGCAGTACGAGCGCTACCTGAAAGGCGTGCTGCACGGAAATCTAGGTGAGTCGTTCCGATTTCAGCAGCCGGTCACGAAGGTGATTCTCGATCATTACCCGGCGACGCTGGAACTGGCGGCGGTTGCACTGGGCGTTTGCATATTGATCGGGATTCCGGCGGGCGTGCTGGCGGCGCACAGGCGCGGCGAAAGAACCGATCACGCCGTGGGAGTGCTCACACTATTTGGGCTCTCGCTTCCGAATTTTGCGCTCGGTCCAGTGCTCATGCTCGTATTTTCAGTGCTTCTCGGTTGGCTTCCGGTCACCGGCCGCGGCGGGATTTCGCATCTGGTGCTCCCCGCGTTCACGCTGGGCGCGGCGCTCGCGGCGATTCTGACGCGCATGGTGCGCACATCTGTGATCGAAGAGCTTTCGGCCGATTATGTGCGGACGGCGCGTGCTAAGGGCGTATCGGAATCGGGAGTGTTGTTTCGTCACGCGCTGCGCAACGCGCTGATTCCCATCCTCACAATTTTGGGCCTGCAGTTCGGCACACTGCTGGCCGGAACGATCGTCACCGAAACCATTTTTTCCTGGCCGGGAATCGGCCACTTGACCGTGCAGGCGATCAACGCGCGTGATTATCCGTTGCTGCAGGGCTGCATTTTGCTCATCGCGGTCTCGTACGTAATCGTCAATCTGCTTACAGATATGGTGTACGCGGTCGTAGATCCGAGGGTGCGCTTCGAATGAAGATTCTCCTGCAGGAAATCCCGCGCGAAGTCAGGGAATTTCTGCGCCGTAGCACTCTGGGCCGCTGGGGATTTGGACTTACATTGTTGCTGCTTATTGTCGCGTTGGCGGCGCCATGGCTCGCGCCGTACGATCCCGTAGCGCAAAATTTGCCGGCGCGCCTGGTGGCGCCGAGCGCCGCGCATTGGATGGGCACCGACGAACTCGGCCGCGACATCCTGTCGCGCATTATTTTCGGCACGCGCGTTTCGATGCTGGTCAGCGTGAGCGTCGTCTTCGGCGCGGGAATCATTGGTTTGGCGATCGGCGCGGTGGCCGGCTATTTCGGCGGGTGGTTCGACAACCTGGTCAACATTGTGCTGATCAATGCGTTTCTTTCGTTTCCGGGGATTTTGCTGGCGATTGCGTTTGCCGCATTTCTCGGCCCCGGCCTCGACAAAGTGATTCTCGCGCTCGTCGTTACTGGCTGGGCCGGCTATGCGCGTCTGGCGCGCGCGCAGGTCTTGCAGGCGAAGGAAATGGAATACGTGCTGGCGGCGCGCTCGCTCGGTGCGTCGCACACGCGCATTCTGATCAAGCATCTGCTGCCGAATATCCTGCAGCCATTGCTGGTTCAGGGAACGATAGCGATGGCCGGGGCAATCCTTGCAGAATCCACGCTGAGTTTTCTCGGCGTCGGAGTTCTGGCGCCGATGCCCAGTTGGGGCGCGATGCTGAACGACGCACGCGGCCACCTCTTCGATGCTCCGCACCTCGTGATTTTCCCTGCGCTGGCGGTGATGACGGCCGTGCTGGCTTTCAATCTTCTGGGCGATGCGCTGCGCGACTGGATGGACCCGCGCATGCGTTCGTATCTAATCGTTACGTCACTCGCCCGATAAGACACACGATCGTTCGGCGAACGACAATCGTCGCGAGAACTCGTGTAGAATGCGACTTCTTCTGGATCACAACCTAAAGATTGACTCAGCGCGCGATTGCGTGCAGGCGTGATTTGACGCAATCCGTACGGAATCTCTTCGTTCGATTTAGGCGAGGAGTGAAAAAGGGGAGTGCACATGGACGCAGGCAGCGCAGTCATGGTTTTAGTGGGCATCCTCTGCTTCATCGTTTTGGCCATGATCCTGGGGTCGTTCTTTACCGTCGAGACCGCGCAGGTGGCCATTGTGCAGCGGCTAGGAAAATTCGCGCGGGTTGCCGGACCGGGCCTGAATTGGAAGACTCCGTTCATAGAGACCGTCGTCAAGCGCATGAGCATGAAGGTTCAGCAGTTCGACGTGCAGGTCGAAACCAAGACGCAAGACAACGTGTTCGTGCAAATTCCCGTCTCGATCCAGTACAAAGTGATTCCGGACTCGGTGGAAGCGGCTTTCTACAAATTGTCTGACCCGGTGAAACAGATTGAGTCCATGGTTTACAACGTGGTGCTGGGCCACGTGCCGAAAATGAAGCTGGACGATACGTTTTTGAATCAAGCGGATATCGCTGGCGACCTGCGGGATAGTCTCGATGCATCCATGAAAGAATACGGCTACTCGATTGTGAAAGTGCTGATTTCAGACATTGTTCCCGATCAGAAAGTGAAAGCGGCGATGAACGATATCAACGCCGCGCAGCGCGAGCGGGAAGCAACCGTGTCCCGAGCGGAGACGAACAAGCTGCTGCTGGTGAAGCAGGCGGAGGCCGAAGCCGAATCCAAACGTTTGCAAGGCGAAGGCATCGCCAACCAACGAAAAGCGATCATCTCCGGATTGAAAGACTCGGTCGAGGATTTTGCGAAGACCGTTCCAGGTTCGACGCCTCAGGATGTGATGCAGTTGGTTCTAATGACGCAGTATTTCGACACACTGAAGGAAATTGCCGCCAACGATCACACCAACACGCTCTTGATTCCACATACGCCAAACACGCTAACCGATCTTTTCAGCCAGATTCGCACTGCAATCGTCACTGGTGTGGAGATGACCAAACACCCAGCGGTTGCGCCGTCGTCGCCTGCCGCATCGCCACAATAAAGATTTGCGCGGCAGCTACGCGGGAGTGATTTCCACGGTGACTTCGGCGCCTCGTGCAATTCCGAGTGCTCGCGCCGCGCTGCCTTTATTCACGCATAGCTCCAGATAGCCGCCGGAGCCGATGATCGCAAACGGCTCGCCCGGCGTTCCCAGGGCAAACGTCGGCAGCAGCTTCTTGATCTCCGCGTTCCCGGCGCGAATCGTGAATTTCGCGTCCGGCGCCACCAGCGCGGGCGTGTCTTCTGCGCGTAGATTCGTGATCAAATTTCCAAAATGATCGAGCTTCAGCACCACGGCCTTGATCGCATTGCCGTTTGTTTTCGGTTTTGGAATGCTGAAGCGCACAAAATCTTCGATAGACTCGCCGAAGCTGGCCGTCTGCCAATTTTTCGAAAGCCACGCCGCCACCGGAGCAAAAATGTCGCGGCCGTGAAAGGTATTACACACCGGATGGCGGAAATAATGTTCCGAAGTAATGTGCCAGGCGTAGAGCGCTTCCGATTGATCGTACACGGCGGAAAGCACGCCATTATCGGGCGCCACAAAATAGTGCTGATCGCCGGCCACCAGGATCGGCCGCCGCTGCGTCCCCACTCCCGGATCCACTACGACGACGTGGATCGTCTTCGGCGGAAAAAACCGGTAGGACTGGCTGACCGTGAGCGCGCCATCCAGAATGTCGTGCGCGATCACGCTGTGCGTGATGTCCACGATATTTACTTCCGGATTGATGCTCAAGATCACGCCTTTGAGCACGCCCACCAAGTGGTCGCTGGTCCCGTAATCCGTCGTCAAAGTAATGATTGGCCGCGCCAAGTCTTGCTCCTATAATTGCCGCAGCGCGATCATCGTCGCGCTTCACGCCGCGTCCTTCGACGCTAACGGACGCCCGCGGTACTGTCAAGACAGCCTGCGCCTTACAGTAACTCACGAACTCACGACCGGAACGATCGGGAGTGTCCCGCTTGCGTGCGTCAAGGTGACATGCGGCGGGTTTGAGACGGTAAGCTAAGGGGCATTGGACAGACTTGACGCGACTGTCCAAGAGGAGACAGCTAGATGAAGCTGCGCCGAGACGAGGGTGGCGCGTCGGCCTGCGAACTCACTGATGGCTGCCACCCCGAGTGGTGAATCTGGCGGGAAATAGCGGTGCGACCGGCTGCAAAAACGCGCCGGCTTTCTCTCTACTGCTTCTGGCTCTTGCGCCGCAGAAGAGTCATGCCACCCAAACCAAGAAGTCCCGTGCTCAACAAAACCAAAACGCCTGGTTCCGACACGGTCGTATCTTTGTCGCATTTCTTCGGCCGGTTATCGCTGCTCTTACAACCTTGCGCGCTGGGGTCGGCATGTGTGGTCATAGGTGCGAGCAGAGCGAAGCCCAGAACCATCGCGAGCGCTACGTTTTTCATGGGCACTATCTCCTGGAGGCTGGGCTCCACGGGTACCGTGGGGCGGAAGCAAGTACGAGACCAAAGCGACGACCCAACACTCATGCGCAAACTTAAGATTTCAAACGAGATTGCTGTGATGTGTTGTTATGGTCGTGGCACCGAGGAGATAAGACCTTGCACAATTGCGGCGATAATCTTCCTCAGGTGATCTACCAAAAAACGAGCTGCGCTGTAGCGAACTCAGGAATCGCGATTTCCGCACGTTCCGTCCGGCCTGTTCTCTGAGCCGGCCTCTTCTTGACCACCCTTGTTGCGAAGGCTATTCTGAATCATCATCGTTCAAGACCATGCGCATCTACCTTGATTACAACGCGACGACGCCCGTAGACCGTGAGGTCCTCGACGCCATGCTGCCGTATTTCAGCGGCAGTTTCGGCAATGCTAGCTCGATTCACTCGGCGGGCCAGCGCGGACGCTCCGCAGTGGATGCCGCGCGTGATTCCGTGGCGGCGCTGCTCGGTGCCAAGCCGTCTGAAATTGTGTTCACCTGCGGCGGCACCGAAGCGGACAATCTAGCGCTGTTCGGCACCGTGGCTCGCGTCGATCAGCCCCGAAAGCATATGATCACTACGGCGATCGAACATCACGCCGTACTGAATTCCGCCCAGGCGCTCGAGAAGCAGGGCGTGGACGTGACCTACGTTCCAGTGGGCCGCACTGGCATCGTTGACCCCGACGACATTCGCGAGACGATCCGTCCTGAAACGGCGCTAATCAGCGTGATGCTGGCGAACAACGAAATCGGCACGATTCAGCCGATTGAAGAAATTGGCCGCATCGCTGCCGAGGAAGACATTTATTTTCATTGCGACGCGGTGCAGGCCGCTGGGAAATTGCCGCTGGATATGCATCGCCTCGGAGTGGATTTGCTTTCGATTTCAGCGCACAAAATTTATGGACCAAAGGGAGTCGGCGCGCTATACGTCCGCGCCGGAACGGAACTCGAGCCGATTTTCCACGGCGGGCATCATGAACGCGATCGCCGCCCGGGGACGGAGAACGTTCCGGGAATTGTCGGCATGGGCAAAGCGGCGGAGCTAGCCGCAAAACATTTGGCGGAGGACGGCGCGCGCCTGGCTGCGATGCACGACAAATTCGAGTCTGCTCTGCTGTCGCTTCCCGGCGTGCGGTTGAACGGTGACGCGCAGCTTCGCGTTCCGAACACTTCCAACCTTTCCTTCGACGCAGCGGGCGGGGAAGCGCTCGTGATCGCGCTCGACCTGCAGGGAATTGCTTGTTCCACCGGCGCGGCGTGTTCTTCGGGTGCTGTGGAGCCTTCGCACGTGCTCACGGCGATTGGCCTTACGCCCGACCAGGCGCGTTCAAGTTTGCGCTTCAGTTTGGGACGCCCGACGACGGCGGATGAAATTGACCGCGCCATCGCAATCATTCCCGCGGTTGTCGAGCGATTGCGTGCTCTCTCGCCCCTGAGCGTGCACGCCGCGACGTAACCTCACAGTCTCACCGGAAGTTTTGCCGGGATTCAGATAGAATATTAGTTTGTCCTGACGATATGTCTGCAACTGTACAACTCGAACCCACGATTCGCGCCTCAAACGCCATGCCGGCCGCGAACACCGTCGCCGTGGCGATGAGCGGTGGTGTGGATAGCTCCACCGTCGCGGCGATCTTGCACGAACGCGCGCAAACGATCGTCGGCCTCACGATGCAGCTGTGGAATCAGCGCCGCCTGCCGCAACTGGAGAATGCCGGCGGCCTCGCGCAACACCGTTGTTGCTCGCACGATGATGTCTACGACGCGCGCCGCGTCGCCGAGCATCTGGGCATTCCTTTTTACGTCGTGAATTTCGAGCGTGAATTCGAATTGAACGTGATTAAGCCGTTCGTGAACGATTATCTCGAAGGCCGCACGCCGATTCCTTGCACCATGTGCAACAACCACGTGAAGTTCGATCAATTGCTGGTGACCGCGCGGCAGATTGGCGCCGAGCGCATCGCCACCGGCCACTACGCCCGCGTGCGCCACAATCCCGAAACCCGGCGCTACGAATTGCTGCGCGCCGTGGATGAATCCAAGGACCAGTCCTATTTCCTTTTCGGCCTCACGCAAGAACAGCTCGCGCGCACGGATTTTCCGCTGGGCGAACTTTCCAAGCACGAAGTGCGCGACATCGCGCGCCGCTTGCAGGTGCCAGTGGCGGAGAAGCCGGAAAGCCAGGAAATTTGCTTTGTGCCCACGGGCAATTACGTGAAGTTCATCGAAGGATATTTGCGGGAGCAGGGAAGCAAGCTGCCGGATGATTCCGGCGACATTGTTTCGACTTCAGGTGAAGTGCTGGGCCGCCACAACGGGCTGCATCACTACACCGTCGGCCAGCGCCGCGGATTGGGAATCGCCGGCGGGCGGCCGATGTACGTTGTCGCGTTGGACCGTGCGCAGAATCGCCTGGTAATTGGCGAGGATCAGGAACTGCGCAGCGCTGTCTGCGAAGTCCGCGATGTGAATTGGATTCCGTACGTGTGCCCTGATGCCCCCGTCGAGGCGATGGTCCGCATCCGCAATCGCCACGAACCCGCCGCGGCGCAAGTTACTCCGCTCGATGCCACTACCGCGCGCGTCACCTTCCGCGAGCCGCAGCGCGCCATCACTCCGGGCCAGGCCGCCGTATTTTACGCAGGCGAAAAAGTCCTCGGTGGCGGCTGGATTCGGTGATGTGGCTGCAGTGCCCGGTCCGGTGAAACTGGACCGGCCGCTACATAACCACAGAACCTAAGCTAGTCGAAGAATTGTGAAACGGGGGCGGGTTCAGCTTGCGGCGAAACTGCTTCAGATAAATAGTTCTTCGTCTTCTTCGGCGGCGGCATCGGATTCCGGCCTGCGCTCTTGCTGATTGCGCAGGATATCGAGGCCGACTTTGATGCCCTTCATCACGGCCGAGGCCTGCCGGATGGGTCCCCAGAGCGTATTGCGGAATTTGCTGCCGGCTTCATCCACCACTTCCAGCGCGCCGGTGAGGATTTGATCCGCGCGAATCACCTGAATGCGCAGGCGCTCGATGGTCTCGGTGACGATGCGGTCCATCTTCTGGGCTTGGCCGCGCGCGAGACGGGTGATTTCCGCGGCGTCGCCCATGACGCTCGAAAGCCGTCCCTCGGAATCTTCCAGAATGCGGTTCATGCGCGTTAGGATGGGGTCCACGCGGCCTTGCAGCTCGTTGGCAATCCGCGTGAACTCCAGAAGCGAAGTCTTCAGTTGGAGAAACATCGCGAGCAGGACAGCCATCTGTATCACGATGGCTATCCCCGCGATGACGATGAAAGCTTCTACCCAGCCGGACATGAAACTCCTCGCAGTGGCTCAGGAAGCTTTGGATTCCCGCTTGTAGGTGTCTTTTCCAGCTTCGACGGCCGTGGACAGCGCATCTTTCTGGCGCGACATGATCTCTTTGCTGCGCTCAATCAGGTCTTCGGCGCGTTCGCGGAGTTCGCGAGCCTTCTTTTGCGCATAATCACGCCCTTCATCCGCCTTGCCCGACAAATAGTCGCGCGTCTCGTCGCCGGATTTCGGCGCGAAAAGAATCCCCACGAGCGCTCCAATACCCAATCCCACTAGAAAAAAACTGACCTTCGAACCAGCGTTATCAGCCATTATGCACCTCCGAAGTTGACAGTAGCATACGCTTCCCAAACGAGGCAAGCAAAGGGGAAGAACTCGTGATTTTCGCTCTGTCTTTTAAGCTGTAGAGCGAGTAAGGGTAAACCCTTAGCTGTTGGGCGCCTGTTAAATGTTCGCGGCGCTGCTGTGTAGCGCTTCAAACACGCGCTGGGCTTGCGCGCGCGGCACTTCCGCTGCGAGATCGTCCACGCTCAGATTCTGCAATTGCGTGACGCTGCCGAAGCGCCGCAGCAGTTTTTGTGCCGTGCGCGGTCCAACGCCCGGAATCTCGGTGAGCGACGTGCGCAATCGGCGCTTGGATCTTCGCTGGCGGTGAAACGTCACGGCGAAGCGATGGGTTTCGTCGCGAATCTGCTGAATCAAATGCAGCACGGGCGAATGATGGTCCAGTACGACCGGTTCGTCTTCGCGACCCAGAATGTAGAGAATTTCTTCCTTCTTTGCGATGCTGGCCATCGGTTGATTGATGATCGCCAGCTTTTCCAGCGCCTTCGCTGCGGCGTGCAATTGTCCGATGCCGCCATCAATCAGGATCAAGCTGGGCATCGGCTTGTTTTCTCGTTGCAAGCGATGGTAACGACGTTCCACCGCTTCCTGCATGCTCGCGAAATCGTCACGCAAAATTCCCGCGGCCTTTTCGGCGCCTTCCGGCATGGCCTCGCCGCGAATGATGAATTTCCGGTAGTCCGATTTTTTCATGCGGCCGGCTTCCCACACCACCATCGAAGCCACCGTGTCCGAGCCCTGAATGTGCGAAATATCGAAACATTCGATGCGCTTGGGCGGTTCCGGCAAGCCCAACGCGGATTCGAGAGCATCAACGATGGCGGCAGAACTGGGCTTTAGTACGCGAAACCTTTGAATGAACGAGTGCTGGGCATTCTTTTCGACCAATTCGAGAAATGCGTGTTTCTGGCCGCGCTGCGGATTCAGAATTTCCACGCGATGCCCGGCCTTCTCGCTCAAAACTTCCTCAATCAGAGTGCAATCCTCGAAGCCCATGGGCGTGTGGATATAACGCGGCAAATACGCGGCATCGAGGTACAGCTGCTTTATCAGCGACGGCAAAAATTCCTCGGGGTTGAATTCGTCCATGTCTTCCCAATAAAAATCGCGGCGATCGACGACGCGCCCGCCGCGCAAATGGAATAAATTCACGGCCACTTGCGGCGGCTCGGCGTACCAGGCCAGCACGTCGGTGTCGTCTCCCGACGCGGCGGCAATTTTCTGCCGCTCTTCCATCTCTGCCAGAGTGCGGAGCAGGTCGCGATAGCCCGCTGCTTCTTCGTAACGCTCGGACTCGGAAGCTTGGCGCATGCGCTCTTCGAGGCTGTGCGCGAGATCACTCCGGCGGCCTTCGAGAAATAGCCGGACGTCGCGCGCGGCCTCGGCGTAACGCTCGTCGGTGACCAGTCCTGCCACGCACGGGCCTAGGCAACGGTGAATGTAATATTGCAAGCAGGGCCGCGGGTGGGAGCGCGTGAGATCTACCGTGCACGACGGAACCAGGAAATGTTTGTGCACCAAATTGACCAGCTGATAGGCGAGACGCGCCGGAAAGTACGGGCCGAAGTAAATCGAGCCGTCTTTTCTTAGCCGACGTGTCACATAAACTCGCGGATATTTTTCGTACGCGGTGTACTGAATGTATGGGTAGGTCTTGTCATCGCGCAGAAGGACGTTGAATTTCGGCTTGTGCTGCTTGATGAGATTATTTTCGAGAGCGAGCGCTTCCTTGGGATTGTCAACGACGATGTAATCCACGTCCGCGATCTCGCGCACCAGCGAGCCAGTCTTGGCGTCCTGCCAACGCGATTCCAAAAAATACGAACGGACCCGGCCGCGCAGCGAATTCGCTTTGCCCACGTAGAGAATCGTGCCGCCGGCATCCTGGAACAGGTACACCCCTGGCTGCGTGGGAAGTTGTGCGACTTTTTCTCGGAGTTCCATGTAGGCGAGTTACAATATTCAGGCATGCTGCGCCGCTTGCGATAGACGCTGGAGCATGCGTGCAACTTTCATAATAGCAAAGGCAATCTAAGCGTAGTGAGGAAGCCGGATGCGCCGAAGTGCTCTAAGACTCGCACTGCTTATCATGCCGCTCGCGACGCTGCTCGCGGTTCCGATCTGCTGCGCGCAGCAAGACCAGCCTTCGCAGCCTCAATCTCCGCCGCCTCCCGCGCCCTCGCAACCGCAACAACAAGAGCAGCCTCAGCAACAACCCGCCAAGCCCGAGCCACCAACTACAACCCCGAGCCCGAACCAGGGCGAATCAGACCAGGAATCTTCGTCAAAAAAGGTGTTGCCTCCCGATAACGAATCGGCGAAGAAAGAGAAAGCGCACACCGCAAAAGCCGGCGTACTGCCTCCAGAAGACGATCCCGCCTGGGATCCTTTCCACGCGGAGCAGGATATTGAAGTGGGCACCTTCTACATGCACAAAGGCGATATGGACGCCGCAATTTCCCGCTTCGAAGATGCCATCAAGCTGCGCGCCAATTTCGCGAAGCCGCGCCTGTTGCTCGCCGAAGCTTACGAAAAGAAGGGCGACAAGACCGAGGCCGTCCACTACTACCAGGAATATCTGAAGGTTCTGCCCAAAGCTCCCGACGCCAAGAAAATCCAAAAGAAAATCGAAAAACTTTCCAGCGAAAAGTAACCGCGAGCTGCGCTCAGCGAACGGGGACTCGATCCAGGAATTTCATCGCGCGGTTGTAGTCCGCGAATTTCTTTTCTTCGTTGCGAAATGCCGGTCCGTGCGATTCGCGACGGCAGCGTGCAAAGCGCATGGGATGCTTCACGTGCAGCATCTCGTGATACATCACGTAAGCCACCACAAATTCCGGCACGTTTTCGCGATCGAGTTGCCGATTGATCACGATTTGCTGCAACGCGGGATCGAAGCATCCCAGCATGCTGCTCCACACGCGCTTGCTCCAGCTCAGTCGCGGTTTGCCGAGTTCACCGCCAAAATAGCGCGCGTTCAGCCGGTCAAATAATTCGTCGAGGTTGTGATGCGCGCCGGCCGGCCGGTGTTCCATCCGTCGCGCGCGCCGTTGGCGCAGAGCGTGCAATCGCCGACGCGTGGAGCCGGCGTACGAAAATTCGCGGTAGGCCTGCAGCAGTTCCTTGGGAGGCTGCCGGCGGTACAACCGCCCCAATAAAATTGCCGCGGTCGCTTCGACTACAGGATGCGGAGCATCGTCCAGCGCGTCGGACAGCCGCACGTACGCGGTGTCTTCGCGCAGGCGAATGGTGTGCGTCAAATCCGTGTACGGATGATATTCCACCACGAAATGTGGAGGACGCCCTTCGCAGCCGAGCCGCGTATAAATTCTTTGAAAAATGCGCTCGCCGCCCGGTACCAGGTTCCTCACGCGGCCGCGCTTCATGAAGGCTTTCTCCGCACCGGCACCGGCGTCAATTCCTTCGAAGCCTTGTCGGCGTCGGTGACAGCGTCCTTGGTTCCCTCGATCGCGTCTTGCAGGGTGTCTTTGTAAGTGTCAAGTTCCGGACCGCCCTGATCGATCTTTTGGAGAACTTCCAGAAATTCCTTGCCCTTGGATTCGATCAGCTTCAATTGCCCGCGAATATCAATCTGTTTGTCTCGCGCCACTTCGATCTGGTCGGCGGCGTCGTCCATGCATCCAACATAATCGTTCAGCAACCCGTTCAAAATTTCGCCGCGGCGCCCTTCCGGAGTCTTGCGCGTCAGTTCGTACTGAAATTTCTTCAGCCGGTCGTCGGCGAACGAAATATAAAGCTTGATGCGTTCGGGAGGCGTGACCGCATCGCGAATTTTATCCGCTTCCACTTCGGTTAAGTAATCTTTCTGCGGATCTTGTGTTGACCTGGGACGCGCCGATGCCAGCGACGTCATCAGCAGCGCAGAAAGCATCGCGAACATCACATTGCGCAAACGCATAGGCTACTCCTGAGTCTTCGATTTGGCGGGCTGCGACTCGCTATCCAGACCATGCGGAAAAAGCTGGTGGATGAGCTGCCGATCAAGTTTCTCCAGGTCATCGCGCACTTCCTGAAAGGGCTTTTGATCGTCGCCCGCCAGGCCCGTCAATATATCGTTCAGCCGGCGCACGGATTCACGCACGGAAATCTGCAATTGCCTGTAGCCGTCGGGATGTTTCTCGGCGTCGCGCTTCGTTCCATCCAACGCGCCGTCCGCGGTGTGCGCTTCGTCGCGAACCTTCTCAACGATTGCGGCCGCGTCGGCGAGGTTACCCGCGGCAACCTGATTCTGAGCTTCGCTGAACTCCGCGTCCGCTAGCCGGGGCAACAACTTCGCCTTATGCACCGGATTGGTTTCGCTTTGGAAACGCGCCCGCAACTCCGCCACGCGGTTTTGCGCCACGACCGAACTTGCTGCCGCGACGATCATTAAGACCGCCCAGCCAACGCCGCATTTTGCGAACAATGTACTACCTCTTCTTGTTCTGGAGCTCGCGAGTCAGTGTTCGCGCGCGCGCAGTCGCCTCGAAGTACATGTCGCTATTCTCATCTTTATTCAACTGCAGAAATTTCTGATACGCCTCGAGTGCCGGGGCTGGCTGGCCTAGTTTATCGTAACAAGTGGCGCGAATGAACCAGCTTCCCAGCGGCAGTGTTTCGCGTTGCGCAAGAATATCCAGTCCGTGCAAAGTGGCGACGTAATTCTTGCTTAGATATTCCGCCGTCACCAGATCGCCGAGCACATCGTTCGAGCCGGGAGTCATTTTGATGGCGATGACCAACTCGTTCACCGCGTTGGGGTAGTCCTTTTTATCCAGATACACGTGTCCTAGTTGCGCGGGAAGGACCGGATCATTGGGCGCGAGCGCAATTGCCTTGGTCAATGCCGGAACCGCGCGGTCGTAATCTTTCTTGCGAAAATAAATCAGTGCGCGAAGCCGAAGCGCGCGCAGCGATTCAGGTCCCGTGGCAGCGGCGCGATCTAGTTCAGCCAGCGCATCGTCGTCTTTGCCCGCGTCCGCGAGCAGGGAAGCGTGTTCCAGCCTCATCCCCGCATCGTTCGGGTGCGCTTCCAATTGCGCGCCTAACTCCGTCGCCGCTGCATCCATCTTTTTCTCCGCGAGCAACGCTTGCAGCAATCCCTTGTGCGCGTCGTTGGCTGCCTGGCCGCTTGGTTGCAACGCAATCGCCTCGCGAAAAGCCGCCTCTGCATCCGCCGCTTTCCCGGTTCTTAGCAGGGCAAATCCCAGCGAATTGCGGATGTCCACGTTCTTCGCGTCCAGTTTGGCGGCGGCTTCATATTGTTCGATGGCCAGGTCGTCCTTTTTGGCTGCTTCCATCGCGACGCCCAGCAGCCATTTCGTGCGTGCGTCTTCCGGCAGCAGCTCAGCTGCGCGTTGCAAGGGTGCGATGGCGGCCACGGGATCCGTCGGGATCAGCGTCAATCCGAGATTCTGATAGGCCGACGCCATCTTCGGATCGAGCGAGATTGCCTTTTCGTATTCCGCTTTCGCGTCGGCGGGACGCTGCAAGGCGGTGTACGCGTAGCCGAGATCGTAGTGCACGAGGGCGTCGTCGGGTTTCTTGGCCAGATACGCTTGGTATTTTTGCGCGGCGGTGGCGTAGTCCTGCTGGTTCACGGCATCCTGCGCAGCGGTAAGCAGGTGATTGAGTTCCACTGCGGCGGGATCTGGCTTGATGATTCTCTTGGAGGGGGCGGTGGTCTGTGCGGGTGTGACGTGGCTAGCGCCGAAGACGGCGCTTAAAAGACAAAACGCCAGCGTGCTGGAAGTTCGTTTCATTCCGTCGGAGAATTCGGCGGAGGCGCGGCGGCTTTGGCCTCGGCTGAGTGATTTCCGTGATTTGCCCCGTTGTACGAATTCAGTACTTTTGCCAGAAATTTTCCAGTGTGCGATTGCGGATTGCGCGCCACTTGCTCGGGAGTTCCCGCGGCCACCACGCGTCCGCCCGCTTCGCCGCCTTCCGGACCCAGGTCAATCATCCAATCCGCCGATTTGATCACGTCAAGATTGTGTTCGATGATCAACACGGAAGCGCCGCCCTCGATCAATTTTCGGAAAGCCGTCAGCAGCTTCTGTATATCATCGAAATGCAGTCCGGTGGTGGGCTCGTCGAAGATATAGAGAATACCGCTGTTATCCTGGCGGGTAAGATGCGCGGCCAGTTTCAAACGTTGCGCTTCGCCGCCGGAGAGCGTCGTGCCGGATTGCCCGAGCCGCAGGTAGCCCAGTCCGACTTCCTCCAGCACATGCAGCTTGGAAGTAACCTTGGGATGCGCCGCGAAGAATGCCAGCGCTTCGCGCACCGTCATTTGCAGCACATCGTGAATGTTCTTCTCCTTGTAAGTCACGTCCAGCACGCTGCTCTTGTAACGCGTCCCGCGGCATTCCTCGCAAACCAGTTCTACATCCGCAAGAAAACGCATCTCCACGGTGACGGTTCCGTCGCCCTGGCAGGCCTCGCAGCGTCCGCCTGGAATATTGAACGAAAAATGTCCCGCGGTGAATCCGCGCTTTTTCGCTTCGGGCGTGGACGCAAAAACTTCGCGAATCGGATCGAACGCCTTCAAATATGTCGCGGGATTCGAGCGCGGCGTGCGCCCGATCGGCGATTGATCCACCATTTCCACCGCGGCGAGCGCCGCATCGCCCTCGATCCGGTCGCAACATTCGCGCCAATTGCCGCCGGTGCGCCGCGCCTGCAGCGCTTTGTACAGTACGTCGTAAACCAGCGTGGATTTGCCCGAACCCGAAACACCAGTCACTGCGACGAGCAATCCGAGCGGGATCATCACATCCACGCCCCGCAGATTGTGGCTGTGCGCGCCGAAAATCCTGAGAAATTTTCCTTGTGGCTTCCGTCGCCGCGCCGGAATCGCGATTCGCAATTCGCCACGCAGGTATCGCCCGGTCAGAGAATGCTGATCCTTCAGCATGGCGTCGCGCGTGCCGGCGAAAATAAGTTTGCCACCGTGCTCGCCCGCGCCAGGACCTAAATCCAGCGCGTAATCGGCTGCCATGATCGTGTCTGGATCGTGCTCCACCACCAGGAGCGTGTTGCCCAGATCTCGCAGCCCCTTCAAAATTTCAATCAGGCGATGTGTGTCGCGCGGATGCAGCCCGATCGAAGGTTCGTCCAGCACGTAGAGCGCGCCCACTAGATGCGAGCCGAGCGAAGTGGCCAGTTGAATCCGCTGCGCTTCGCCGCCGGAAAGCGTGGAAGTCAGCCGGTCGAGCGTCAGATAATCCAGGCCTACGTCATCGAGAAATCGCAACCGCTGCTGAATCTCTTCCAGCACTTTTTCGACGATCACGGCTTCGGATTCCGTCAGTTGCAGCGCGCTGAAAAACGGCCGCGCTTCCTTCACCGTCATCTGGCAGACTTCGGTGATCGAGCGCCCCGCGATTTTCACTGCGTGAGCTTCGGCGCGCAGCCGCGTGCCCCCGCAATCGGGGCAAGTGGCATAGCCGCGGTAACGGCTCAAGAAAACGCGCACGTGCAATTTGTATTTTTTGCGCTCGAGCCAGCCGAAAAATCCTTTTACGCCGGCATAGTCTTCCTTCTTATCGCCGTCGAGGATGGCGGCGCGCTGCGCGGAAGTCAGTTCGCGGAACGGAACATCCACCGGAATCCCCTTGGTGCGCGCGTAGCGCCGCATGTCCATCGCGAGTTGCCGGTAACGCGGTTTGGTCCACGGCTCGATCGCGCCATCGGCAAGCGTCTTGCTTTTGTCCGGGACTACGCGATCGAGATCGAAATCCACGGTGTTTCCGAATCCCTGGCAGCGCGGGCACGCGCCATAGGGGTTATTGAACGAAAAAAGCCGCGGCTCCGGCTCTTGGTACGTCGCGCCGCACTTCTTGCATTCGAAGCGCTCGTTGAAGACCATTCGCTCGGGCGTTCCGTCCGGACCATCCGGCGGGAATTCCAGAATTGCTTCGCCGCGCCCTTCGCGGTAACAGATCTCGATGGAATCCATCAGGCGCGAACGCACTTCGGGCGAAAGAACGAGGCGATCCACCACCACGTACACCGGCTTCGTGAAATCCACGTCCAGCAATTCTTCCGGCGTGGAAAATTCGAATACGCGCCCGGCCTGATAGATGCGATTGAATCCGCGTTTGCGCAGGCTGATGAGTGCTTCGCGCACCGCATCCGCTGCCGGCTTCACGGGTTTTCGCGCACGCGGCGCTTGCGGCGCGTTGGTGGCCGCGTCGGACGTCAATTTCAGTTCATACAGCACATAAAAGCGCCGCCCGGCCGGCAGCGCCAGCACGCGCGACGCGATTTCGTCCAGCGTGTCTTTGCGGACTTCCTCGCCACAGCGCAGGCAAAACGTGCGGCCGATGCGCGCGTACAGCAGGCGCAAATAATCGTAAATTTCTGTCGCCGTCGCGACGGTCGAACGCGGATTGCGCGTTGAGTTCTTCTGGCGGATCGAAATTGCTGGAGCGATTCCGGTGATTTCGTCCACGTCGGGTTTTTCGATGCGCTCGAGGAACTGCCGCGCGTATGCCGAAAGCGACTCGATGTAGCGTCGTTGTCCCTCGGCATAAAGCGTGTCAAAAGCGAGGCTGGATTTGCCCGATCCTGAGACACCGCTCACCACCGTGATCGCGTTGTGCGGGATCACGAAGTCAATGTTCTTCAGGTTGTGAACGCGCGCGCCCCGGACGCGAATCTCCTCGATATCCGCCGGAACGGCCTTGTTAGGCCGTGCGTTAGGCGGGGCAGGTTCGCCTGAGTCAGGAGGGAGGTTCCCTATGGGTTCCGTCGCCATGTGTATAAACCAAAAATTATACGCCCGACGGCAAGCGGCGGCAAATCGGTGGCGCGGAAGGCCATCACGCCCGTGCGAAGCATGGAACTGAGTACAGCGCGGCAGCGTCTCTATCACTGTGGTATTTTCGCTAAGAAGGTGGGCTGGGAGATCCGTTGAGATACGCGAAAGTGCTCGCAATCGCGATAGCGATTCTGCTGATCGTGACGCCGGCGGACCCATGTACCTGGGCGCGAGGCTACTTCTATCAAGTAACCTGCCTCCGCGGCAGAGTCGTCGGTGCGAAGCTGGGACCTCTCCAGTACGCCGGGTGGCTCAGACGCTCGTTCGACAGAGAGCACGCGGAATTGTCGTTATATTCTTATCGAGCGCCGATCAAGGCGCTGACTGATATGCCTCTCATAAAGAAGACCGAAGCCGACGACACCGGCAACTTCGATTTTGGTTCGTTGAACGACGGCCATTACACGCTCGTCGTCGACGACCCGAAATGGGCGAGTTCCGAACGGTTTGACGTCGAAATTAAGAAGCTGCCGCGGCAGACGGATTCGGTGATCGTCGACGTATCGCCGAACTTTCCAGATTGCAAAGGCGGTCACGTTTTCATCATAAAATCAAAGTAATGCTGGTTTCTGCGATTCTGCCTCGCTACAACTCATCGGTAGCCCCTGTGCGCCGCGTCTCGTCTGCTATAGTCGGGTCATGCGTTTCGCAATAATATTTTTGCTTCTCGCGAGTCCGGCCTTCGGGCAAGCGCAGCTGCGGCGCCAGATTCAAGACATCGCCGCCGACGCACACGGCAAGGTTTCCGTCGCTTGCTCGCTGCCGGGCACGACGTTGAACTGCGATCTGAACCCTCATGCGCACCCGCCCATGCAATCGGTCTTCAAACTTCCGCTCGCGCTCACTGCGCTTCACTTCGTGGAAGAAGGGAAATTTTCGCTCGATCAACCGATCCGCTTTCTTCCCTCTGACCGCATCCTTCCGCACACTCACAGCCCGCTGCAGGACAAATATCCCGAAGCCAACATGGACATTCCCCTGCGCGAGCTTCTCAGCGCAGCGGTTTCGCTCAGTGACAATGCCGCCGCGGATATCGTTTTGCGCAGCCTCGGCGGCCCTCCCGTCGTGGATAGCTACATCAAATCAATTGGCGTCACAGGTTTTCACTTGGAGGATGGCGAAGATGGGCTCGCTCGCGACGTTAAGGTGCAATATCGCAACTGGTTCGAACCCGCCGCAGCGGTCGAATTCTTGCGGCGCATCAGCGACGACTCGCCGCTCACACCCGAGCACACGCGTTTGCTTTTGCAATGGATGGCGGAAACGAGTACCGGTGTGCACCGCATCAAGGGCGACTTGCCCGCCGGAACCATTCTGATGCATAAGACCGGTAGCTCGGGCACCAAGAACGGCGTCACATTCGCCACCAATGACATTGGCCTAATCACGCTTCCCGATGGCCGCCGATTGGCCATCGCGATTTTCGTCACGGATTCGACGGCCGATGATGCCACTCGCGACGGGGTCATTGCTCGCATCGCGAAAGCTGCATACGATCGAGCTATCCATGAGAAAAAATGAGCGAAGGAGCTGACGTGCACGAATTTGGGGCATATGAACTTGCGCGCGTCGCATGAAATCTAGAGTCGCGCATCTGGAGTACAATCCCAATTCCGAAGCGGCTGTGAAGCAACCAGGAGGCATCGGTGGGGCAGGGCAGTGCGCGATTTGCGCGCGTCATCTGGATCGTACTCGATAGCGTCGGCATCGGCGAGCTGCCCGACGCCGCCGATTACGGCGATGTTGGCCGCGATACGCTCGGGCATATCGCGCGCTCGCGTCCGTTGTGCGTGCCTAATCTCGTCCGCCTCGGAATCGCCAACATCAAACCTCTCGATCACCTGACCGCGCCGGCCAAGCCCGCGGGAAATTTCGGAAAGGGCGCAACGCGCTCTCCCGGCAAAGACACCACCACCGGCCACTGGGAAATGGCGGGTATCTGGCTGGATCAAGCTTTTCCGGTGTATCCGCACGGTTTCCCGCCGGCGCTGATCGCGGAATTCGAACGTCAGATCGGCCGCCGCACTCTTGGCAACAAGCCCGCCTCCGGCACCGAAATTCTGAAAGAACTCGGCGCAGAACATGTCCGCACCGGATCTCCAATCGTCTACACGTCCGGCGACAGCGTTTTCCAAATCGCCGCGCACGAGGACGTGATTTCCGTGCCGGAACTCTACCGCATGTGCGAAATCGCGCGAAAATTGCTCGACGGCCCGCATCGCGTAGGACGAGTGATTGCGCGCCCGTTCACCGGCGCGCCGGGAAATTTCCAGCGCACAGCGAGGCGCCACGATTACGCCGTTGAGCCACCGCGCCCGATGCTGCTCGATGTCTTAGCCGACCTAAAAGTGCCGGTCTTCGGTGTCGGCAAAATTCACGACATCTACAACGGGCGCGGGGTGGATGATTACGTAACCACGAAGAACAACGCTGATGGCATGGAAAAGCTGACCGAAGCACTCGCGAAACGCGCGAAGGGCCTGATCTTTGCGAACCTCGTGGATTTTGACATGCTCTACGGACACAGGAAGGATGTCGAAGGTTTCGCGCGTTCCCTCGAGGAATTTGACGAAATGCTAGGGCCGTTTCTTGACGCCCTGGCGCACACTGATTTGCTGCTGATCACGGCGGATCACGGTTGCGATCCGGATCCAGTGAACCCGACGACGGATCACTCCCGAGAATACGTCCCTATTCTTGTCTTCTCGAAGAGCGCGCAAGCCGCAACAAATCTGGGCACGCGCGCAACCCTAGCGGACATGGGCCAAACAATAGCGGAAAATTTCGGC
This sequence comes from Candidatus Acidiferrales bacterium, assembly GCA_049287725.1. Taxonomy (GTDB): domain Bacteria; phylum Acidobacteriota; class Terriglobia; order Acidiferrales; family UBA7541; genus Palsa-295. The sequence continues at coordinate 39,762 of JBAQGJ010000015.1, forward strand.
GGGAAAATTCCTCACGGCTCGAGTTTCCTGGGATCAATCTAATCGGAATCCAAAGGCAGGAGCGAGCAGCTTCCCCAATTCGTAGTCGCGCCGCGAACCATCTGGAGTGCGGGAGCTTGCTCCCGCCGTCCGAACAGCTCTTGCACGCCACCAAAGTGAACCTGGCGAGGCTTGCCTCGCCCAGCATGATCACTGCAAGCGAGACAAGCCTCGCCCGAAAAAACGGAAGCAAGCCGCCGCACTCCCAGATTTACTTAGTCGGCCGTTGAAGTCCTCTGCGCGTAATACCCGGTGCGCGTTCGAACCGTCAGCTTCCCGCGGCCCTTCGGCGGAATCAAATCCACTTTCACGCTGCGGAAGGTTCCGTCCTTCGCCGTATTGGTGGGATAGTAGCCCAACGTATATTGATTGCGGATATCGTGCGCTACTTGCACGCAAACTGGATCCACGTCCGCGAGGCTGTCCGGGAAGAAAGCCAATCCACCAGTAGCTTCCGCAAGCGTGGTGAGTTCCTTCTTGGACTTGCGGATCATCTTCTTATTATTCTTCCGGTCGTCGTCGCTGAATACTCCAATCGCGTAAATCACCGCGTTCGATTCCACCGCGGCTTTTATCGTGTACGGAAAATCCTTGCGGCTGGCATCGTCGTCGCCGTCGGTGATCACCAGCAGCACGCGTTTATCCTTATGCCCTTTCTTCAAATGATCGAGGGAGCCAATGATCGCGTCGAAAAGCGCGGTGCTGCCGCGCGTATCAATTCGCTCCAGCGCATCGTGCAATTCCTGGGGGTTGCTGGTGAAGTCCTCATCGAGGTCCAAATAATATTCGTCGTTGAAGTTCACGACGAATACTTCGTCGGCGGAATTGCTGGTGCGCACAAACGAAAGCGCCGCCGCGTTCACCTGCGGCCGCTTTTCCCTCATGCTGCCGCTGTTATCAATTACCAGGCCCATCGTCACCGGGATGTCTTCCTTGGAGAAGACGGAAATTTTCTGTTCGACTTTGTCTTCAAACACGTGGAAGTTGTCGGCGGTTAATCCGGGGACGAACTGGCCTTTTTCATCCACCACGGTAGCGTGCAGCACCACCAAATCCACGGTGGATGTGAGCCGATGCTGCTGATCTGGCTGCGGATTCTGCTGCCCGGCGGCGCCCGGCGGCGGGGGCGGTGGCGGAGGAGCAGGGAAAGGATTCTGCGCGCGCGCAAGCGGGCTCACGGTCGTCGCGAGCAGCAGCGTCAAAAAAATGTTCAGGAAATAACGCCTAGTGGCCGGGCGCGTAATACCCGGTTTTGGCGTAAACGGTAAGAGGCGGCAATCCCTTGGGCGGCCGCAGCTTGACTTTAATTTTTCGCCACTTCCCGTCGTGAGTGTGATTGCTCGGTCTGTATCCGACCACATATTGATTGCGCAACTCCATGCTGATTTTGGTGGCGATGTCCGGCAAATCGTTCAGGCTGCCCACGACGAACGTTCTGCCACCTGTCATCTGCGTCAGATCCGATAGCAAAGCCGGCCCCAGCTGCTCTTCCGGAGTCGGGCCGCCGCCTGGTTCGTACAGCCCGATCGCATAAATCTGGACGTCCGCTTCTCTTGCGTATCTGCGAATGTCCGTTTCCGTGTAGCGGCTATGATTATCGCCTCCATCCGATATGATGAGCAACGCCTTCTTTGTGTTGTGTGCTCCCTTCATCTCGCTCAAGCCCAGATAAATTCCATCCAGAAGCGCCGTTTCCCCGCGCGCCGCCGTGAACATCAGATGATTCTGCAATTCTTCAACGCTGCCTGTGAATCTATTCGCGAGCTCCGCGCGATCATTAAAATTCACCAGAAAAAATTCATCCTGCGGATTCGCGGTGCGGAAGAATTGCACCGCCGCCAGCCGCGACTTCTCGAGTTTGTCGGACATGCTTCCGCTCATATCGAAAATCACGCCGATGGAGATCGGCACGTCTTCGCTGGAGAAGCGCACGATCTCTTGTTCGGAATTGTCTTCGAATACGCGGAAGTTTTCCTGCTCGAGTCCCGTGACCAATCGCCCGTAAGGGTCCGTCACCGACACGTTCACCAGCGCGATGTCTGTTTCTGCTTTGAGGTATTTGCCCTTCTCGATTTTTTGCGGGTTCTCGACGCGGGTGGGACCTTCCACTTGCGCCCAGGCGGGTGAAGCGATCAGAACTGCGGTGCAAAAAAGAAGAAACGCGCAAACTCGCTTAGGCGCTGTAGGTGCTACCGGCTGCGGTGCGCGGTCTCTCAACTTGGCCCCCACCTACCGCGTGACCCGTCCAGCGCCGGGGTCGCTTGACGTGTCTCTTGGCAGGGATTCTACCACCCGCCCGATGCAAAGCAAGCGCGACATTGTCAAATCTCCGCGCCCGGGCAACACGGGCTCGTCTCCGTGTTAAGATTTCCCGGATGGCGAAAGGTTAGCAACCCATGGCGGCTTCCGAAACTCCCAATGTGCTGGTAGTGATTCCTGCGCGCCACGCCTCCAGCCGGTTTCCCGGCAAGCCTCTGGCGCTGATCGCCGGGAAGCCCATGATTCAGCACGTGGTAGAAAGGGTTCGTATCGCCAAGCTCCCCTCCCGCATCGTGGTGGCCACCGAAGATCAGAGGATTAAGGAAGCTGTCGAGAAGTTTGGCGCCGAAGCCGTCCTCACCCGCAACGACCATCGTACTGGTACCGATCGCGTTGCCGAGGTCGCCGCGCACCTGCCCGCTGACATCTACATCAACGTGCAGGGCGATGAACCGCTCATCAATCCCGGCACTGTGGACGCGGTCGCCGCCGCCATGGCCGAGGACGAATCCATTCAGCTCGCCACTCCTTGCTCAACGATCACCCAACAAAAGGAGATCATGGACCCGAACGTCGTCAAGGTCGTCCAGGATTTCGACTCCAACGCGCTCTATTTTTCGCGTGCGCCGATTCCGTGGGTGCGCGACACGGGCGCGAAGGTTGCGGCCAGCCATTGCAAACACATCGGCCTTTACGGTTATCGCCGTGATGCGTTGCTCGAGTATCCCACGCTGCCTCCCGGGGAACTGGAGCGCATCGAGCAGCTTGAGCAATTGCGCTGGCTCGAAAACGGTTTCCGCATCCACATGGTGGAAACAGAATATGATGCGGTAAGCGTGGATGTCCCCGCGGACGTCGAACGAGTGGAAAAGCTGCTGAGCGCCGGCGCAAAATCCTGAAGCGCGACGCGGAGAAACCTGCGTCGCCGCTCAGTTAAAAGAAAAAAATAATTTTCGTGATTTGAAATCGTGGTTTGACACTCGCGGCGTTTCTCTCCATAATGTTTTGTACGCAGATTCTGGGAGGTAGTCGAGGGACCTTGCGGACCGCCCCAAAATATATTTTTGTGACGGGTGGCGTGGTTTCTTCTCTCGGAAAAGGCGTTGCAGCGGCTTCCATGGGCTGTCTGCTGGAAAGCCGCGGCCTTCGCGTTACCCTCCAGAAGTGCGATCCCTACTTAAACGTTGATCCCGGCACCATGTCTCCGTATCAGCACGGAGAAGTGTTCGTCACCGATGACGGTGCCGAAACCGATCTCGACCTCGGCCACTACGAGCGCTTCACTTCCGCGCACCTGACGCGCGACCACAACTGGACCACCGGCCGTTTCTACGAATCCATCATCACCAAAGAGCGCCGCGGCGATTATCTGGGCAAAACCGTCCAGGTAATCCCGCACGTCACCGACGAAATCAAATCCGCATTCCGCAAAGTAGCGGAAGGCGTTGACGTTGTGCTGGTCGAAATAGGCGGCACGGTCGGCGACATCGAATCATTGCCATTTTTGGAAGCGATTCGCCAGATGCGCCTCGAACTCGGCCCTGAAAACGTCATCTTCGTGCATCTTACGCTGGTGCCCTTCATTCCCACCGCTGGCGAATTGAAAACGAAGCCCACTCAGCACAGCGTCAAAGAATTGCTCAGCATCGGAATTCAACCGGACGTTTTGATCTGCCGCAGCGATCGCCAACTTGCCGCCGACCTGAAAGCCAAAATCGCGCTGTTCTGCAACGTGGCCGAGGCTTGCGTCATTTCCGCGCCGGACGTCAGCAACATCTACGAAGTCCCCATGACGCTTGCTGCCGAAGGGCTCGACGAGCAAATATTGCGACTGCTGCGCCTGGAGGCGCCGCCGCGCGACCTGAGCCGCTGGCTCGCGATGCTGGAAACTCTTGAGCATCCGTCTGGGGAAGTGCGCATCGGTGTAGTCGGGAAATACGTCCAGCTCGAAGACGCGTACAAAAGTCTGCGCGAAGCACTTGGACACGGCGGCCTCGCGAATCGCCAGCGCGTGGTAATCGAATGGATCGAAGCGGAAGACATTGATTCGCCGGCAACCGCCGAACGCCTGTTGCGTCACGTGGACGGCATTTTAGTCCCCGGAGGATTCGGGAAGCGTGGCATTGCTGGAATGGTTCACGCCATCACTTACGCACGCGAAAAGAAAATCCCGTTCTTCGGGATTTGCCTGGGGATGCAGTGTGCCACCATCGAATATGCTCGTCAGGTTTCGCACATCGAGCACGCTGACAGCACTGAGTTCGATCCGTCCACTCCCAATCGTGTCATCTACAAACTGCGCGAGTTGCTCGGCGTGGACGAAATGGGGGGCACCATGCGCCTTGGCGCGTGGCCCTGTAAGCTCGAGCCCGGCTCCTTCGCCCACAAAGCGTATGGCCAGCTGGAAATCTCCGAGCGCCATCGCCACCGCTACGAATTCAATTGCGAATACGAAGACACGCTCACACGCGCCGGATTCCGCATCACGGGACGCACGCCGGACGGCGTGTACGTCGAAATTGTGGAGGCTCCCGACCACCCGTGGTTCGTCGGCTGCCAGTTTCATCCCGAGTTCAAATCCAAGCCGCTAGCCCCGCACCCGCTGTTCGCCGCGTTCATCCGTGCCAGCGCCGAAAATCGCCACCGCCGCCAAGGCGTATCGTCAGAATCGCGCGTAGGCGCCGCCGATCCCGCCACCGATTGACTTTGCTGCTCTGAATTTCTCCGTGTCCTCTGCGTCTCTGTGGCGAATTCATTTGTAGTCCGCAATTCAAAGTTGAAAACAGCCACAAACCCGCATAGTCTGTTGCCTCGCGCTACCAGCGCAATCGCATAGATGGAAACACCGCGAACTTTCTCGGCCGGAAAAATCCGCTTTGGCGGCGATGCGCCCCTGTTTCTGATCGCCGGACCCTGCGTGATCGAAAGTGAAGCGCACGCGATGCGCATGGCCGAGCGTCTCGGCGAAATCACCTCGGAGCTGGGCATCCCCTACATTTTCAAAGCGTCCTACGACAAAGCCAATCGCTCGTCGCTCAATTCTTTCCGTGGCCCGCAACTGGAAGAAGGCTTGCGCATCCTCGCCGAAATAAAAAAATGCACTGGCTTGCCGATTCTCACGGACGTTCACGATGTTTCGCAGGTCGGCCCCGCCGCCGAAGTGTGCGACATCCTGCAAATCCCCGCGTTCCTCTGCCGCCAAACCGATCTGCTGCTCGCCGCAGGCCGCACCGGGCGCGTCGTCAATGTAAAGAAAGGCCAGTTTCTCTCGCCCTGGGAAATCGGCAACGCCGCGGAAAAAATCGCCAGCACCGGCAACGAAAAAATTATCCTCACCGAACGCGGCAGTTCCTTCGGCTACCAAAATCTAGTCGTGGACATGCGCTCGTTTCCCATCATGCGGAAATTCGGTTACCCGATTGTTTTTGACGTGACCCATTCCGTGCAATTGCCCGGCGGAGCAGGGAAGTCCAGCGGCGGCCAGCCGGAATTCATCGAGCCGCTCGCGCGCGCCGGAGCAGCCGTCGGCGTGAACGGCATGTTTCTTGAGGTCCACGACAATCCTTCCGAGGCGCTTTCGGATGGCGCCAATGCGCTGCCACTCGAGCAATTTCGCCCACTGCTCGAAAAAATTCTGCGCCTCTCGGCCCTCGCGCGCGAGTGGGACGCTCGATGAGCCTCATCACCGCCAAACGAGTCCTGCGCGTCGAATCCGAAGCTATCGCGGGATTGATCGCGCATCTCGATGAGCGTTTCGAAAAAGCTGTCGAGCTTCTCTATAACTGCAAAGGCCGGGTGGTGGTCACCGGACTCGGCAAATCCGGGCTGATCGGCCGCAAAACAGCCGCCACTTTTGCGAGCATCGGCACCCCGTCGCTTTTTTTACACGCTTCCGAAGCCCTGCACGGTGATCTCGGCATGTTGACCGGTGACGATGTGCTTCTCGCGATTTCTTCGAGCGGCGAAACGCAGGAACTGATCGAGCTGGTTGAATCGGTGAAGCGTCTCGGCGTCCAACTCATCACGCTCACCGCGAATCCGCGTTCGACTCTTGCCAGCGCGAGTAACATCGTCCTCGATATCGCCGTAAAAGAAGAAGCCTGCTCGCTGAATCTCGCGCCCACCGCTTCCACCGCTGCGGCCATGGCCATGGGAGACGCGCTCGCGATTTCACTGCTCGAACGCCGCGGCTTCAAAGAAGAGGACTTCGCGGCGTTGCATCCGGGCGGACGCCTCGGCAAAAAATTGCGCCGCGTTGAATCACTGATGCACGCGGGCGATGCCGCGCCACGAGTCCTGCCCACTGCGAAAATGCCAGATGTGATTTACGAGATGAGCCGCAAGGGCCTGGGCCTCGCCGCCGTCACCGCCGCCGATGGAAAGCTCCTCGGCATCATCACCGATGGCGACTTGCGTCGCATGATGCAAAAGCGTTCCGAAAATGTACTCGATCTCACGGCAGGCGATTGCATGACGAAAAATCCCGCCACGCTCCCGCGCACGGAGCTGGCGGCTGCAGCGCTGCGCCTGATGGAAGAAAAGAAAATCACTTCGGTACTCATCGTGGATTCCGACGGAAAGCTCGAAGGCGTGCTGCACGTTCACGATTTGTGGACGCTGCAATTATTCTAGAATAGTCGCAATTAAGGAATTCGAGAAATGCCCATACGCGAAATTAAATTTCCAGCGCCCGTCCTGCGCCGCGCCAAACCCATCAAAGTCCTGCTGATGGACGTGGACGGCACCATGACCCCGGGCTACGTCTGCCTGCAAACTTTCCCTGATGGCAGCGTCGCCGAAATGAAAATGTTTCACGCGCATGATGGCGCCGGCATCAAACTCGCCAGCATCATGGGCATCCGCACCGGCCTCATCACCGGACGCGATTCTCCCGCGACGGCGCGCCGCGCGCGCGAATCGTCCATGGAATTTGTCATACAAGGTCAACCGAAGAAGCTGGAGTCGTACAAAGCGATCCTCACGCGCGCTGGAGTCACTGATGAGGAAGTCGCATACGTAGGCGACGACTTGCCGGACCTTCCGATTTTGCAACGAGTAGGACTGGGAGTTGCGGTCGCGAATGCCGTAGTGGAAGTAAAACGCGCCGCCCACTACGTGACGGTAGCCAAAGGTGGCAAAGGCGCCATCCGCGAAGTGGTCGAGCTGATTCTGAAAGCTCAGGGACGCTGGAAGAAAGCTATCCCGCAAGCGCTCGCCTAGACTTTCGGCCTTATTCCTTCTGCCGTTCCTTGCGCATCTGATCGAAAATATCGGAAGCCCATTTCGGCGGATCCGGCCCCTTGTCCGGCTCGGGCTTCAGCCCCATCGCAATTTTCCATCGCTCCATCCACAGCACTCCGGTACCCACCCACAAATCGGGCGTCGCATAAGCGGGATCCGTCATCGCTTCCTGCAGCGAAACGAATTTGTACCCGCGCTGTTCCAGCTTGGTCAAAAGCGCGTCCAGACATTCCGTGTTCAGCGCATTGTCGTGAACGAGCAAAACTTGCGGAATCTGCCGGCTAAATAATTTCCCCGACTCGCTCTCCGCGTAATTGAAGACCGTATCCACATATTCCAGATATTCCTTCTTCGCTCTTGCTGCGAGCTTCTTGTCCTTCGTTTCGTACGCGTGCGCCAATGCGTCATTGAAAACGTAATCCGCATCTTCAATCGTTACAGGCGCAATCATGTAGCCACGCGCCTTCAAAAATGCGTCGAACGCGTTCTTCGCATCCAGCGATATTCCCGTGTCGAGATAGGGGTGCCGGAAGTATAGTTCCTTCTCTCCCCTGGCTTTCAGCAGAGCCCCGGTCACCACTTCGCCGCGAATCGTCTCATCCTCGTATTCCTGCAGCGGAGTCGTGCTGAAATCCGCATGCGAATAAGTGTGGTTGCCGAGGAAAAGTCCGTCATCGAGCCACATTTGCAGTAACGCAGCGCGTGCGTCACGCTCGCCGTGGACCTGCAGCTTGCGCTCGTTGACGAACCCGATTGCCCAAGCGTGGTGTGCCTTCAAGACGCCCGGAATCCCATGATTGATCTTCTGCAATTCCTTCAAATCGCCGTAAGCAAAATCGTTCCCCGGCAATGCACCCGGCAGGTCATCCACGGTAATCGCCACTTCTCGCCGCGTGTTCTCTTGCGCATTGGAAGAGTTCCGCGCCGGCGCAGGCCGAGCGCCGAACGCAGTCCAAGCGAAGCTCGTGCATAAAAGCGCGCCAACTGCACACAACGGCCATCCGTACCTTTTTGTCATCGGAAAATCCTTGTCTGAAGAAAATTCAGCGCACTGCGCCGTGCAATACGAACGGCGCCAGAGCTATTCATTCGTTGCTGCCGCGAGCACTGCCTCCGCGTTCAAAGCGCCTTCCGGTGTGTCCTCGTGCTTGAAGTAGACAAAGACATCGCCACCCTCGGCGAGGCGTTGCACCCTTTGCGCCGCGGATTTTGCAGAATAGCTTTCTTTCCTGAGCCGCAAATAGGAAAACTCAGCGGTCTCGACATTTGGCGTAACGAGGTCCTCGCTCTCCGCTTGGCACAGCGCAACTCCGGCCTTGCGCAGAGCCGCGTAGACTTCCTCCACAAACCACGATTCATGCCGGAATTCGAATGTCGCGCGCAATCCTCGCGGCAACCCCGTCAGAAATTCGCGCAGCCTCGCCACATCACACTTGAAATTCGGAGGCAATTGAAACAGCACCGGCCCAAGCTTTTTCACCGTGCGCAAAGGTTCCAGCGAATCCAGAAAAGTCTCGGTAGTCGCGGCCGCGTCTCGCAAGCGCTTGATGTGCGTGATCGTCTGCGGCGCCTTCATCGCAAATCGGAAATCCTTCGGCGTTGCGTCGGCCCAGCGCTGCAGCAGGTCTGCGCTGGGGATTCGTCGAAATGTATAGTTCACTTCCACGGAATTCAGCCGGCTCGCATAGTGGTTCAAAAAGCGGGCCGCGCTCAGTTTCGCCGGATAAAAATCCGGCTTCCAACTCGCGTAAGCCCAACCCGACGTCCCTGCATAGATATTGCCCATAAGCCGTCCATTCTAATCGTTCATGCAAGCGAATGCTAAGTAGCTCACGACGCGGCGCGAACCGCGTCTGATAGTGCATGGTATAAGAGAAATTCCGAGAGATGATGGACCGGCACCGTCGGGCGGAAGCTATCGCCCAGAACCACCCCGGCGATTTCGGTTGTCGCACAATCTCCAGCAAGGAGACCATGCATGTCCAAGCTTATCGTGCGTTGTTTCTCAATTTCACTCGACGGCTACGGCGCCGGCCCGAATCAGGATCTCGCAAATCCGATTGGCATCGGCGGCAAAGCGCTGCACGAATGGATGTTCGGCACTCGCAGCTTTCGCCAGATGCTCGGCCAGGAAGGCGGCGCGTCGGGCGTTGACGATGATTTCGTCGCGCGTGGCTTCGAAAACGTCGGCGCCTGGATCATTGGCCGAAATATGTTCGGACCTATCCGCGGTCCGTGGCCCAACAACGATTGGAAGGGATGGTGGGGCGATAATCCTCCCTACCACACTCCGGTGTTCGTGCTTACCACTCACCCGCGCGCCTCGCTCGAAATGAAGGGCGGCACCACTTTTCACTTTGTCACCGACGGCATTCAAGCCGCGCTGAGCCGTGCGACGGAAGCGGCAAAGGGCAAGGACATTCGGCTCGGCGGCGGTGTCGAAACAATCCGCCAGTATCTCCGCGCCGGATTGATTGACGAAATGCACTTCGCCATGTCGCCGATCTTCCTTGGCTCAGGAGAGTCCCTTTTCGAACGCCTCGACGCGCCGAAACTTGGCTACGAATGCTCCAAGCACGTCTACACTCCCTACGCGACGCACTTCATCATCACAAAACGCTCTTAGCAAACGCTGACGAAACGCCGCGGAAAATAGAACAAGGACGGCGCTCACTGTGGCCGCGCAGACGCCTGCGCGGAGGATCGCGCGCGATCCAAGAGCAGCTCTCGTTCGCGCGCATTTTTTGTGAGGGTAGCCGCGCGCGCGAACTCTGCCTGCGCCTCCGCGAAGCGGCCGAGCTTCACCAGGAAATCGCCACGCACGCTCGGCAGAAGATGGTAAGCCCGCAGCGACGGTTCCGCGGTCAGCGCGTCCACGAGATCCAGCCCCGCTTGCGGACCAAACGCCATCGCCACCGCAACCGCGCGATTCAGTTCCACAACCGGCGACGGCGTTGACTTCGCGAGCTTCTCGTAAAGTTCAACCATGCGCGCCCAGTCCGTGTCCGCGGGCGTACGGGCCCGCGCGTGACAAGCGGCAATGGCAGCCTGCAGCGCATAAGGCCCGAGCGTCCGGCCCAGTTTTTCCGCGCGTTCCAGCGCCGCAAGACCGCGACGAATCAATAATTGATCCCAGCGCGCACGATTCTGATCGAATAGCAGGATCGGCTCGCCCGAGGGTCCCACGCGCGCTGCGGATCGCGACGCCTGAATCTCCATCAGCGCCACGAGCCCGTGCGCCTCCGGCTCCTGCGGAACGAGTTCGGCCAAAATGCGGCCGAGGCGCAACGCGTCCTCGCAAAGCGCCGGCCGCATCCAGTCTTCACCCGCCGTCGCTGAGTAACCTTCGTTGAAAATCAAATAAACCACTTCCAATACGGAAGACAAACGTGCACCGCGTTCGGCACCGCGAGGCACTTCAAACGGAACATGCGCGTCCGCGAGTGTCCGCTTCGCACGGACAATACGTTGCGCAATTGTCGACTCCGGAGCCAAAAACGCGCGCGCGATTTCGTCGGTCGTTAAACCTCCGAGCAAACGGAGCGTGAGCGCCAGGCGCGCTTCGGTGGAAAGTACCGGGTGGCAGGAGATAAAAACCAATCGCAGAAGGTCGTCGCCAATATCATCGTCGAGGGCTTGTTCGAAATCCGGCACGGCCATCTCTCTTTCCGCGAACTCGCGGCCGAGCTCTTCGTGCTTGCGCTCAAGCCGCGTGTTTCGCCGAAAGTGATCAATGGCTCGACGCTTCGCGGTCGCCATCAGCCACGCACCCGGATTGTCCGGGATTCCAGACTCGGGCCATTGCTGCAGCGCCGCGATCAAAGCGTCTTGCGCGAAGTCTTCCGCCAGCCCAACGTCGCGCACCATGCGCACCAGTCCGGCGATCAGCCTGGATGATTCGATTCTCCAGACCGCATCAATCGCTCGATGGGTTTCCGTGGCCGTCACGGCTACCCATCAAATCATCTAGAATCCGCGAGCGCAAGCCGCCCCGGCGGTCGCCGGGCTGAGCAAATCCTACTTGTTCCCGGCGGCCTGCCTCCGCAAACGTTGGTCCTTTTCCGTCAGTTCCGGTGTGAGCTGGTCGCCGAAATCGCATGCTTCAAATACTTGCCGCACTTCAATTTCAGCCCCGCCATCAAACGGACTGCGCTTGAGCCATTCGATCGCGTCGTCCATGGACTTCACCTGCCACAGCCAGAAGCCGGCAATCAACTCCTTGGCTTCGGCAAATGGCCCGTCGGTAATGGTGTGCTTTCCTCCCGAAAATTTGATGCGCTTGCCCTTTGAACTCGCGTGCAGCCCCTCGCCCGCTAGCATCACGCCTGCCTTCACCAACTCCTCGTTGAACTTGCCCATCGCGGCGAGAAGCTCCGTCGTCGGTAACACTCCTGCCTCCGATTCCTTGCTAGCCTTCACGATCACCATCACTCTCATCGCCAAGTCTCCTTTGAGTTCGAAATAAGAGCAGGGCTCCCGCGTTCCACGGCCGGGTTAAGTCTGCCCTCTACTTTGACGTCGAACAACGCATATGGAAATCGACAAGCTCGCCGATAATTTCCGGCGTGCCCGGTAGTCTTTCGGTCCCGGAGTGCTCTGGAAAGCACATGTGCTGGTTGGCTTGCTCACCGATAAACCGCATAAGGAGGTCCAAACAGAGAGCGACCGTAGCAAAAAGCACTCCCAAGGAACAGGAGCACTGGATGAAAATCAGAATTAGCGAGTCGAAAAACTCTGTAGGGGCGTTGATCTAAAAGTCTGTTGTTAGTTGCGAGGTATAACTTCATCGGAGTTAACACGGCCGTCGCAACGACCTCCGCAGCATAATGACTACCACTTGGCGGTCCGGCGAGGAATCAAGTAATGGGAGCCGGCAAATGCAGGTCTAGTTGACCTCGCCTTGATCGCTGATCAAGTCGCGCAATTCCTGATAGCTCTCTTGTACGTCAACCGAGCAGCTCAGTCGCTTGTCCAGGTCGATCGTCATCCGCCGGACCTCCTCCAGAAAAGCCATATATCGCATAAAAAAGCCGCGGCGAAGCCGCGGAAAGCGATGAAAAGTGATACTTGTGCGCCGGCGTGCACGGGGCCCCGGAACAAATACCGAATTTCCTTCCAGCCGCCAGACAGCCTCGCGCGGTATTCTTATTTTCCGTCCCGTCGTCTCAGTTACCGTGATGGTTTCCATTTGAGGCTCCTTTGAAACTCTTTGGATACATCCGTCACGCCATCCGCTGGCATAGCTTCCGCATCGGCCGGACCTCCCCAAATTCGGGGAATGCAAGTCTATTATAGAACCGAAGGGGTTTGTAATGAAGTCCGTTGATTTTCGATGTTGGAGCGGGCGACGGGAATCGAACCCGTGTCCATCCAATCGCAATATGTTGACTGTGCTCACCTTAATTCCTCAATTTGGGCGCATTTGAGCGCACAATTCTGCATTTTTCGGGAGAAGAATCTCTCCCACCTTGTTGACCGCATCGCGCTGAGAATCACCGATCACGTGACCGTAGACTCCCAGAGTGATACGCGCATCCGAATGCCGCATCTGGTCCTTGGTGACGGTAGGATTTGCTCCTACGTCCATCAACAGGCTCGCGTGGCAGTGTCGGAAAGCATGCATCCCCGCGCGCCTGATTTTCAGCTTCTCGAGAACCGGCCAAAGCCCGTACTCGACTACTTTGTTAGATGCGTAAGGCCGGCCGTTGCGGTTGAGGAAGAGAAATCCTTCCGGGTTTGGCTGCCACGTCGCCAGATAGTCCTGTAGCAACGCTGCAAGCAGATCAGCGAGCGCGACGGGAGCAGCGCTGGCCTTGCTCTTCACCGTTTGAACTTTACCGTACCAGGCCGATCGTCGAACGTTGATGTCGTGGCGGTCGAAGTCGATGTCCTGTTTTTGCAGGGCGAGAACTTCGCCGGCACGCAGACCCGTGGATGCGGCGATCGCAAACATGGTGCGGTAGGGCTCCGCCGCGAGTGTGATGATTTTGCGCGCCTCTTCTCCATTGAAAAAGCGCGGTTGGTTGTGGAGCTTGTACGCCGGCAACGCCAACTCCTTCGTTGACACCGCCTGAGTGCAATATCCCCACTGCTTCGCTGTCCGCATCATCGAGCTGAGCGTGCCGAGGATGTTCAACACGGTTTTTCGCGACACCTTTTGCGAAAGCAGCGTCACGAAGTTCTGTTGGATCTGCGGCGTGAGTTCGTGCAAGAGAGTTTTGCCGAGATGCTTCCGCAGATAGGCTTTCAGGTGGTACTGCGCGGCTTTCACGCTGGAAGGCTTTTGGTGAACGAGCACCTGAGCTTCCCAGGTGTCCGCAAATTTTTCCAGCGTGATGAACTTACTCGGCCGGTAATCGAAGGAGTTGATCTTCGCAAGGATGGGGTCGAGAAGACGCTGTGCGATGCGCTTGGTCTTGAGTTCGGCGACGGTGCCGAGAACCATTGACCTTTCCACGCGTTCGATCGTAGCGTCCTCCTGAATCACATCCTCCCGCCACCGGCCGACAAAGACCGGCGGATTTTTCCCGCGAACGATGACTCTTCCTGCTTGGTGCCTTCGCCTCGCCATCGAGACACTCTCGCTCGTTGACTCGGCTGTCCTGAGCGAGACAGTACACGCGCTCCGCGGGCGAAGCAATGATTCGCTTCCGCCGATACGCGCGAGTTGTGCCGGGCTGGCCATCGCCTACGCTCGGTTCTCCAGTTTCCCGAAATCAAATCTTTCCGGAACACACAAAACGGCCTCCGCCTTCCTCGCTGAATCAACAGCTTGCGAGGGTGCAGACGAAAGGGTTTTCGGAACGCCTAGGACTTGGGCTTTATGGGACATGGACATCCTCGATGCTTGGAGCGTCAAGAAACCGCACCCGCTCAGGATCGAAATCGAGATCCACCACGCCAGTTCGCCCATTCCGCGCCTTGAGCACGTACACCTTCGCTTTGCGCTCAAAGTCGATGTCCATCTCCTGCTGAAAAAACTCGCGCACCAGCCACAAAATCAGGTGCGGGGTATTCCGCACCGAACTGTCGCCCCAAATATCATCGAGGCGCGGGTGCGCTCCACGCGCGACGTTTGCGGAGACCTTGCGCAGCTGGGAAAGGAGCACGAAGCACACGTCCAGGCGCTCGGCGATGCGCTTCGCGGCCAAAACAAAATTGCGCTGATGCCGGAAAATACTGTCATCGTCGGCCTTCGGATCCATGCCGGCCTCAATGACGAGCTGGTCATAGTCCACGATCACGAGGTCCAAACCTCCGGTGCGTTTCGCGGCCTCTGATACAGCCCAAATGCGGGAGGGCGTCACATCCTGGTCCACGATTCGTATCGGGAGCGGATCTTTCCCCGCTTCGGACAATCGCTCCAATTCTTCCGTCGTCAGGAACTCAGGCCGCTGGGAGAAATAAAACTTCACGCCCGCTCGATAAGCGATCTCGCGCATTGCGAGTTGCTCTCCGGGCATCTCCGCGCTGAAGTAGAGAACCCGGAAATCCTTGCTGCTTGCCGAGACGGCCAGTTGGGAAGCCAAGAGTGTCTTTCCGTTCGAGGTTGGTGCCACGATCAGACACAGTTCCTTGCGGCGGAGTCCCGACGTCATCTCATCGAGTGCTCTTAGGCCAAAGAACATTCGCGCCGCTTTTTCGGGATTCATCTTCGCGCTGATGAGTTGATCGACCGCCGATTTCGCAACGTCTCGCCACGACCGAGATTGGATCGCATGGGTCTGATGGGAGATGATCCTCAGAAGATCGCCAATCGATTCCTCCGCACAAGAATCGGGGCTTTCTGCAGTATCGAAAGCACGGGATTCTAGGCGAGCGGCGAAGGCAATCAGTTCGCGGGATTTCGCGCGGGCTTTGACGATACTCGCGTAGTGTTCGACGTTCGTGACGCGCGGGAGGCCGTCCGCAAGCTGGGCAAGATAGGCTACGCCACCGGCTGCCTCGAGTTTTCCGGTGGTTGCGAGATGGTCCATCAGAAGCGTGGTGTCGATTGGCTTGCTCTCGGCGGCGAGAACGCGCATCCCGCAATAAATCACCCGGTTCTGCGCCAGAAAGAAATCGGAGTCCTGCAGAACGGGCAGCATCTTCAAAAGCGCGCTGTTATCGAGCAGAGCGGCGCCCAGCAAACTTCGCTCGGCTTCCAGGCTGTGCGGCAACGGTTTGGCGATGGACTCTGGCACAGCTACCGCTCCTTTGGCCGAATGTCGGCCGATGTTGGGATTCGCCGGAGCTTGGCATCCGTTTGCGGTCGAGCGGATCGCTCCTGATTTCTGAGTTCGGAAAGCGCCCGGAAGAGACTCGGGCTACGCTGAAGCTTGTCGCCCTCGGCGGCCTCCCAGGCGTCGATGCTGTCCCCGATCAGGACCGATCGCTTTTCGCCGTTTTGTGATGCCCAGCGGCTCTCCAGGAACGTGCGGAAGGAGACCGGGCCGCACGGCCGTATCTTGAGGAAGTTCCAAACCGAATCTTCCTGGCAGGCAGCTGCTTCTTTCTCAATCTTCTTAAGCTTCTTAGGGCTTGTTAACTGGTTGCGGATTGTGTCGATTGCAGACGGTGCTGTCAACGTGCCGTTCACTCGCTGGTCTATTTTTTCGTCCGGCAGATGGTGTGCTGTCACCTCGGTGTGAGCCGCACGACTCACAGCAAAGTCCTTGATTGACTTGTACTTCTGAATTGCGAAGACGGTAACGCCGTGCTGGTTTTTTGCCCCACTCCAGTCGATGAAGTAGGGACGCAGCTCGCGCGCGGCTTTGTGTATGGTCTGCTTGTGCATCCGCAGCCTGAGAGCGAGCTCCGCGAAACTCACTGCCACGTGACCCTTGTTTGGGCCGCTGAACGCGGCGTTGAGCAGCAAATCCAAATAGAGCTTCACCGCATTGCCGCTCATCGTGGGGAGATGTTCGCGGAGTCCGCGACTGACCGGCGCATAGCTTTCGGACGAAGTTGCGCCCACGGAAGTGCTCTGTTGGACGATGGAGGGAACTCGCACGCTTGTGAACGCAGGTGGATCGGTATTGCGGATCGATGGCCGTACGCGTGCCGCGGGACGCAGAAACAGCCCTTCGTCGGGAAGAACCGTGAGAACCGCGCTCATGCACGTGCCTCCGCGATCAAATCGAGCTGCGTGACTGCTTGCGGACGTGGCGGCAGCAATCGGTAGGCCCACAATCCTTTGCGGGGATCGCCCTGCCGGCGTTTTTCGAGGATGAAGCTGCCGAATTGTTCTTTCCGGAGATGCCTCAGAAACGCCGAGAGGGAAGGCGCCGGAAATTGCTCGCCGAACCTGGCTTCCAGTCTCGATTTGATCTCTTCCAGGGTCTGAAGGCGGTCATTCGTTGCGAGCATGAAGAC
>JBAQGJ010000016.1:0-19984 GCA_049287725.1 Candidatus Acidiferrales bacterium
TTGCGAATGCGGTTTGCCGTCCGCCAATTTCCCTTCACCTCGGTAACCTGGGGTCCAAACAGGCGGCCTTGCAAAATCCATCGTATTTCCCTGGGAGTTTCGGTGATGATGATCCTGAGCACATTGCCCTCCCGCGCGTCCGCGTCACACGCGGCTGATTGCCGACGTCTGACGCACGGAGTTAGCGGTATCAGCAAGACGGTGCCAGCCGGATTCATTGCCTCGTCGAGGATTCCTGCGCGGCTCATTGGGTGCATCTCTTTCGCATATGGACTTCGCTGCCCTCGCATTCAAAGAGGACCTCATCCATTTGTGATTTCATTAGCAAGATCCCTCGCCCGTTCTCGGCGGTGAGATTTTCGGCAGCCAAAGGATTGGGAATCGCGCCCGGGTCAAACCCTGCCCCCTGATCCTTGATGACCACAAACAACCCTTTGCCCAATTCGCACCTGCAATAAACGCGAACCAGCTTGGCCGGATCCAGACGGTTGCCGTGCAGCACCGCATTATTGAGAGCCTCGCGAAGGGCGATCTCGACGGAAAGCTCGTCGCCGGAAACACAACGCGATTCTGCGATTAGGCGAATCAATCGATCCACAAGGAACGAGATTGCTTGGACTTCACTTGGCATCCGGGCCTCGATTTCCAGGCACGAACTAGTCCCGCGTGTTCCCAAAAACTCGATTCCCAACTTCGCTGGATTGCTCACGATGAGCACCCCGCCACGTCAAACGCATCGCTCTTTTCTGCGCTGGAAGAGATTGCAATGTGCCCGCCAACACCATGCCGAAGCAGAACTCGCGCCAAATGATTGAAGACAGAAGAGCTGCGCACGACCACAAAGTGCATTGAAGAAAAAGTGTCGGCGCCTCCGACACCTTTTCCGACAAGTGTCGACAGTCTCCGACACTTGAATTCACCCGTCTGGTGTATTTCCTCTGGGCTCTTCCCGCAAACCGCTTGTTGCTTCTATTGCTTAGGGATTTATCGCGTTTGGCGCAGAACAAGTCTTCTGGCCCTGCATTTGCAGCGTCCAACGCCGACGGAGAAGCAACGGATGCTGAAGATAACGATCACCAACACGTCGAAGAAAGAACTGTGGATTCTGCAAGGCCGCCTCGTCGCGCCGTGGACCAAGGAACTGAAAGCGAATTGGAAGAAGGCGCACCGCGTAGCCGAGGGCCGAAAATGCATCGTGAATCTTCATGAAGTCACGTTCATCGACAAGAGCGGGGAGCGAGTGTTGCGATGCATGTCCAACCAAGGCGCGCAACTTGTCTCGAGTGACGTGTACGTCAAGCATGTGCTGGATCGCCTTCGAGACAAGTCGAACTAGCGGGAAGAAGCTGTACGTCCTGGGCTCAGTGAAATGAGTGACTTCGTGCAAAGCGAAAGGCCGCAATCGCTGGACCAGATGGAGCCTATTCTTGAAACTTTGAATGACAGTATCGTCATTGCAGATGATTCCGATCAGATTCTTTTCGTCAACACGGTCTTCGAGGAAATGACAGGAATCCCTCGCCGTCAGATCGTTGGACAGAACGCCCGCCAGTTGTATCACCAGGCCGAAGAGTTTGCATTCGCGCAGGCGCTTAACCAGAAAGCCCTGGAGATGGGGCGGGCCCGCGAGGAGTTCTTCGTGCCCACAAAAGACGGTGGGCGACTACCCGTGGTGGTCAGCATGCGCGTATTGCATTGCCGCGATGGAAGGCATTTCTCCATCGTGACTTTGACGGATATTTCGGAACAAAAACGCACGGAAGAAAAGCTCCGCGCAGCAATCGCGGGGCTCGAAAAACATAAGACGGAGATTGAGCAAGACCTGGCAGTGGCGGCCCGAGTACAGCAGAGCCTGGCACCCGAGCCCTTCCTCTGGGGAGCCTTGCGCATCGATACTTTCTACCGACCGGCGCACACGATCGGCGGCGACTTCGGCCTGGTGAGGCCATCGAAAGAGGAAAATCTGAATGTGCTGGTCTGCGATGTCTCGGGGCACGGCATCAGCTCCGCGCTCGTCGCCAACCGAATTTACTCGGAGACGGTTATGCTGCTTGGAAATCGAGCGCCGCTCGCTGACGTCCTCCGTCGACTAAACTCTCTTGTGATTCGAAATATTGGCGTGCCAGGATTTTTCTTTACATTGGCGGCCGCCCGCATTGACAGGGGCGGCCGGACCATGGAGTTCGCCGGAGCCGGACACCCGCCCGCGATGATTGTTCAGCCGGGAGGTGAGCCTCGCCTGCTCCGGTCGCGAAGCACAATTCTGGGCATACTTCCGGATGCCGTGGATGCCGATGCCACACTTTACAGGGAACTCGAGTATGGTGACCGCATCGTGCTGTACACGGACGGCCTCACCGATGTGTTCAACTCGCGGGGCGAAATGCTCAAGGTGGCAGGATTGGAAAGCTTTGTTCGCGAAACAGCACTCTTGCCATTTGGCGAAATGAAGCAACGCATTCTCAATCGCATCGCGGCGTGGCGCGATGGCCCGCCGGTCGACGACGTGTCACTCGTGCTTGTCGAAGTGCGCTGAAGAGCGGCTCACGAAATCTTTCGCGGATCGATGCCCATCTTTTTCATTCGCGTCAGCAACGTGGTCCGCTTAAGTCCCAAACGGGCCGCGGCGCCCTTGGGGCCCCCGACGCGTCCCTTGGTCTCTCTCAAGATTCGCACGATCCTATCTGGTTCATCGGAATTCTCGGCTCTCGCCGAAGGCAACTTCGCGCCGCTGCTTCGTAATTCAGGTATCGAGATCGCGAGCGTGCTGCTGCGTGTGAGGATCACCGCACGTTCCACGAGGTTCTGAAGCTCACGAACGTTTCCGGGCCAATGCCAGCGCGCCAGCTTCCGCAGGGCCGCAGCTGGGATATTTTCGATTCGCTTTTGCATGCGGCGCGCATACTTCTGGCTGAAGTACCTGACCAGCAACGGAATGTCTTCGGGGCGCTCGCGCAAAGGAGGAAGCCGGATGGGAAAAACATTCAGACGGTAGTAGAGATCGCTCCGGAATTGTCCGACTTCGATCATCCGATCCAGGTCACGATTGGTCGCAGTTATCAGGCGAACATCCACTTTTTTTGTCCGCGTGCTTCCCAGGCGCTCGAATTCTCCGTCCTGCAAAACGCGCAGCAGCTTTGGCTGGAGTTCCAGCGGTATATCCCCGACTTCGTCCAGGAGCAACGTGCCCTGATCGGCCAGTTCCAGTCGCCCGATCTTTTGCGCGACCGCGCCCGTGAAGGCGCCGCGCTCGTGGCCGAACAGCTCACTTTCCAGAAGACCGGTGGGAATCGCCGCACAGTTGAGGGTCACAAAGGTTCGATCTTTGCGTCGGCTGCGATCGTGAATGGCTCGAGCGATCAACTCCTTGCCCGTACCCGTCTCTCCGAGCAAGAGCACCGTCGAATCGCTGGTGGCCACCGTTTCCACCAATTGCAACGCCTTCCGCAGCGCCGAGCTCTGCCCGATGATTCCGTCAAAATCCGAAGTGCTGCGAATCTCCTCTTCCAAATAAAGTTTTTCCTGCGCGAGTTTGTCTTTTAGCTCCGCGATTTCCTTATAGGCCAAGGCGTTCTCGATCGCGATTGCCACCTGACCGGCCACTCGCATTAGAAAGTCTACGTCCTCGAGGCTGAATAAGTTTTCGATCCGGCTGCCGATTGCTAGAACGCCAAGCGTTCGGTTTCGGCTGATCAGGGGCAGAATGCACCCAGACTCGATGGCTTCCGCACGAACCATATAAGCTGAAAGCTCACTCTTAACATCGGTTTTCGTTCTTAAGAGGAAAGGTTTAGCGGTAGTAAATACGCTGCCTATCTCGGACCCTTCGATCGGGAGCAGCTCACCCTCCTTCACCACTCCCTTGCTTTCCGGAAAGTCCATCACGATGTGACGCAATTGACGACGCTCCGAATCCGGCAGCCACACCCCGACGAGGTCGCAGTGCATGTCCTGTCGAATACTCGCCGAGATGGTGCGGAGGAGATCGCGCGGTTGCAAATTCGAGACCATGGCGTTGGTCATGTCGAGGAGCAACTTCAATCGATCGCTTTCGCGCCGCAGTTCTGAAGTTGCGCTAGACAATTCCTGAGAGCTCAACGAGCGATCTGGTATCAGAGAAGGTCCCATCCTTGCTCATCTCCCAGATCCCAGTCTCGCACAAATTCGGACAAGAATTCCGAGTTCGAAGCTTGGAGCGTGCCCTTGCCAGGCGGGACATAACTGTGCCCACCGGGCATTGCAGCATGGCCGCAATCTCTTCATAGGAAGGCTCTTCGTACTCGCGCAATAGAATAACCTCGCGGAACTCCACGGGTAGCTGCTCAATTGCGTGCCGCACCCGCTCGCGGTCCGAGTCGCTCAGGTAGGCCGCATAGGGATCCTTTGAAGAATCCGCCAACTGATTTGCTCCATACTCTTCCGAATCTGAGTCGTCGACATTGGGGGCAATCTTCCGTCGCCGCAATTCGTTCAGCCAAATATTGCGCAGGATGGTGAATAACCAGCTTTTTGCATTGGTGTCGGGTCGCAACCTGTCCATCGCACGAAGCGCGCGAAGACACGTCTCCTGTACCAAATCCTCCGCGTCCGCTTGATTTCGGGAGAGAACTAAACCGTAGCTGTAGAGGCCGTCGAGATACTCGAGGAGATCAATCGTCGGTGGCGGACCGACGTCTGAAGGCCCGAATCGCACGCTTTACTCCGAACAGCCGCAGGCCCGAATGGCTGGGCGCGGATCGTTCGATAAGAGTATCGGGAGGTAGTCTGTTCTGCCGGGCAGGATGGCGTTAATTCCAATATGCACAGTCGATCGCCTCACTCATGACGCCTTTCACCCATAGTGTGAGGGCCGTGCGTGATTGGATGATGGAGGCTACCGAAGTGCTACAGGAATTTTCAACCCAGTACAACAACGCCAGGCGATTTAACTCTGCGCCTCTCAGCAGCTTATGCGTCTTAGGTAGTTCGTGGCGTCTTGTAAATTATTGTAAAGCCTCGACTCGGCCCCTGCGGAATGCCCGCTGCGGTGATAGCGTTGGACGCGTTGTGATCCGGCGCGCGCTGCAGAATCCTTTCGAGTCCCCAAATGAACTATTTTCAACTATGACTTGACGCAACGACTATACTATTGGCTCGACGTCGAATATCGAGAAACCCGGCGAAGTGCGCACTTACACCGAAATTGGACGATTTTTATTTGTCGCGCTCGTGCCCGAGCGGAAGGATCTCCTCAATGGCTAACCTACGTGAGCTGGCTCATTACTATCGCGGAACCTGGAACGCCGGAACGTCCGGCAAGTATCTCGATGTGCTAAATCCAGCGACTGGGGAAAAGCTTGCCCGTTCGCCGGTTGCCAACAAGGAAGAAGTGAACGCGGCGGTGGAAGCTGCCGTGGCGGCTTACCCAGCGTGGCGGCGAACTCCGCCCGAAGATCGCATTCAATTTCTGTTCAAACTGAAGCAGCTCCTGGAAGACAGCGTCGAGGAGCTTGCCCAACTCTGCACGCAGGAAAACGGCAAGACTGTGGCTGAATCGCGCGCCGAGATCCGCCGCGCCATCGAAAACGTGGAAGTCGCCTGCGGAATTCCGACGATGATGCAAGGATACAACCTGGAAGACGTCGCTTCCGGCATCGACGAGATGATGATACGGCAGCCGCTGGGAGTTACGGTGGCGATCACTCCGTTCAATTTCCCAGCAATGATTCCTTTCTGGTTTCTTCCCTACGCCATCGCTTGTGGAAATACCTTTATCCTGAAAGCGTCGGAAAAGGTTCCACTCACGATGCAGCGCGCTTTTGAATTGATGGAGGCGCTGAAACTGCCGGCAGGAGTGCTGAGCCTCGTTCACGGCGATAAGACTGCGGTTGACGTGCTGCTGGAGCATCCCGACGTGCGGGCGATTAGCTTTGTGGGCTCGACACCGGTGGCAAAGTACATCTACGCGCAAGGCGCAAAGTATGGAAAGCGCGTGCAATGCCAAGGCGGCGCGAAAAACCATGTACTGATTTTGCCCGACGCCGACCTGGAAACGACAACCCGCATCGTCAGCGACAGCGCGTTCGGATGCGCCGGGCAGCGGTGCCTCGCCGTGTCCGTGGCAGTCGCGGTGGGCGAGGCGCGCGACAAGTTTACGAATGAAATCGCAAAAGTGGCCAGTGCGATCCGCGTAGGGAACGGCCTGGATAAGGACAGTCAGATGGGTCCGGTGATCACCGCAGAGAGCAAGAAGAGGATCGAAGGATTGATTGATACAGGCGTCAGCGACGGCGCCAAGCTTTTGCTGGATGGGCGATCAGGAAACGGAGCGAAGGCTACGGGCAATTTTCTGAAGCCGACGCTGCTGGACGACGTACCGGCCGCCAGCGCGCTTTCCACCACTGAAATCTTCGGTCCCGTGCTGAGTATCGTTCACGCGAAGTCTCTGGAAGAAGGGATCGAAACGTTGTCGCGCAGCCCGTTTGGAAATATGGCTTCCATCTTTACCAGCAGCGGGGCCGCAGCCAGAAAATTCAGGTATGAAGTGCCGGCGGGCAATATCGGCGTCAATATCGGGGTGGCCGCGCCCATGGCCTATTTTCCTTTCAGCGGCTGGCGCGACAGTTTTCTGGGCGTGCTGCACGGGCAAGGACGCGATGCGGTGGAATTTTACACCGACAAGAAAGTTGTGGTGGAGCGCTGGCCGAAAGAATGGTCGCGAAAGTTTTGACGGCCGATAACGAATGGAAATTCGTTCAGCACTCGGGTTCGCCGCAGCCGTAATTATTATTTTTGACCGACTAGATTTTTCGGCAGCGCATACGCAATGTAGGATCTGTGGACCGGCTCGGCGGTTGGCTGTTCGGGCCCATCCCTAGGCACGTCAGTTTGCTTCGCCGAAGTGGCACAAACAACAATGTATTCCCGGCCGTCAACCTCGTAGACGGCCGGCACTCCCTCAGACGCGGCCGGCAGATTCACGGACCACAGCACCTTCCCAGTTTTCTGATCGTAGGCGCGAAGCTTGCCTTCGTCTTTGGTGGCGATGAAATAGAGACCGCTGGCGGTTACGACCGGACCATTTCTCGGCAACATCACGCCCGTGTCTTTCAGGTGCTCGCGCGCACCCTGCGGCGCGTCCCCCAAAGGAACTTGCCACTTGATTGTTCCTCGATTCAAGTCGTAAGCCGTAATTACGGACCAGGGCGGCTTAATGATCGCGGGTTGTAGACCGTAGCCAGTCCAGTAGCGAACCGTCGATTCGCCCGCGGAGTGTGCGCCTGCCGGAGGTTCGCCGCCGGGCGGAAGTGGACCCGGAGCGCTTTCCGGATTGCCCAAGTATGAGATCAGACCATCCAGCAAACGGTCCGTGAGATCTGGAAATCCCGGCATGTCCTTCAAACCATATTTCACGACGCTTTTGATCGTGTCTGCCCCGAAATTCGCAGGAGCATTTACGAGCGATGGAATTGCGGGAGGGGCACCCTCGTGGTCTGCTCCATGGCAGCGTTCGCAATAAAAATGATAAACAGCTTTGCCCTGCTGCGGGGGAGTTCCGCTGGTGGGAATATTCCAGAGCGATGGAGGCGCGCGCCGCTCGTCTTTCAGGATCGCTGGCAGATCCATGGACACGACGAACATGGCGCCACTGTCCGGATTCGAGGCGGTCATTCCCCAGTTCGATCCGCCTCGATTGCCGGGCATTTCGACGGTATCCTGCTGTTCCGGTGGGGTGAACAACCCCTCGTTAATTGCGCCTTCTACCACGGCTTTCCATCGAGCGCGATCGCGCGGGCTCAGAATGTATGGATCCAGATCGGCAACGGTAAATTTCTGCCGAGCGAACGGAGGTGGAGCGGTCGGAACCGGTTGAGTGGGAGAAGCCGCTTCACCCGGCATGCTGGACTTCGGCGCAGGACGTTCTTCGATCGGCCAGATCGGTTTGCCTGTGGCTCGATTGAAAACGTAGAGGTAACCCTGCTTGGACGCTTCAGCGACAACGTCAACATCCTGGCCATCGTGCTTTATGGTCAGCAACTGGGGCGCGGAGGTAGCGTCGTAATCCCACAGGTCGTGATGGATAAATTGATAGTACCAGATCAGTTTTCCGGTGCGCGCATCGAGCGCGAGCAGCGAATCGGCAAAAAGCGTGTTTCCCTTGCGATCGGCTCCGTAAAAATCGTAGGTTGGAGCGCCCGTTGGGATATAGACAATTCCAGTCTTTTCATCCAGGCTCATTTCGCCCCAGCAATTCGTGCCACCCGCGGTTTTCCAAGAACCTGCGGGCCACGTGTCGTAGCCGAATTCACCAGGATGCGGAATCGTGTGGAAGATCCAGACCATGCGGCCGGAGCGAACGTCGTAGGCGCGTATATCGCCCGGAGGCGAGCCGTAATCTTCGCCGGTCTCGGAGCCGACGATAATGAGATTTTCGAACACTTGGCCAGGTGTACCGGCTTGAATTTGGTACATGGATTTTGGATCGCGGCCGAGGCCGACTTTTAGGTCCACCGAACCACCATCGCCAAACGACTTGATCAGTTCTCCGGTAGCGGCATCGATCGCCTCGAGGTGGTTGTCGAAGGGAATGAAGAGACGTTTTTCTTTTCCGTCTTGGCTCTGCCAATAATTAATTCCGCGATGAACTTCGAGACGCTGTCCCATGCTATTCGGATGATGAATCCAAATCGGCTTCCCTGTGGCGGCGTCGAGCGCAACGATGTCCGAATGCTGCGCGATGACATACATGACGTTGCCAACTACGATGGGGTTGAATTCATAGGCGCGTTCGTTTCCTGAATCGTAGGACCAGGCAACTTCCAGCTTGTCCACGTTCGAACGATTGATTTGCGTGAGCGCGATGTAGTGAGAAGAATCCGGGCTGCCGAGATAGGTGCTCCAGGTCGTGTGAGAAGGCTTCGTGTCTTGTGCGCGCGACCGTGCCATGGCGCCGAAGAGTCCCGCGCCAACTGCAGCGATGACTATGAAACTTCTGATTGAAATGTTGCGCGCGCCTCTAAACATGAGTGCTCCGGCTCACGACCACAGAATGTGATTCTCGTGCCCAAGAATTGCTCAGCCGAACCTCAGGGATTCGCCGTCGAACGACACCCGTTCGGGGATCGAACCTGTGGTGGCGACAAACGCGTGATATTCGACGTCTATTCGGGATTTAGCAGGCACCCAGCGGTATCCGGGCGTTCCGAACAGACTTCCGCGCTCCACCATCTGCCGCCGAGATCCCAGCGATGGCGACACGCCGAATTCCATGGCGCACGTCATCGTCTGCCCGTTCCAGGGCGGATCGGACCGCAAATGATTTTCTTCCCATCGGCAGAGCCATGGAAAATCCTCGCGATTCCAGATGTAGCCGAACAAAACCTGGGTGGTCGGCGACCACGCCATGAAATATGCGCGATTGCTTGTTGGATCGAGCAAATGGGTGGTGAAGGCACCGGAGACTGGCTGACTCGTGTAGACACGCATGTCTATCACACCGCCATCCTTCGCGGGACAGATCAGACCCTCAAACTCAGCGCCAATTTTCTGGAAGCCGCGTCCACCGGTGAAATCTTCGTCGATCACTTTGGATCGCGTGACAGGGGCACGGAATTGCGTTCGCCCGAGTTCAAGAAATGGAGGGCCTAAGGTCACATGTTGGGTCCAAGCAATGGGCCGGTCGGTAGGCGACAGATTTTCGAGGGACTCCCGAATGCGGATGAGGCCGTTTTCGCCCAGATCGATTTGACGCTGGAAGGCAAGCTGCGCCAGCGGCAGAACAGAACTCAAAGAAATTGAAGTCCGATCGCTTTTAGCGATGTACGGCGTCACGGGCCCTTCGCCGTGAGCAGGAATTCCTGCCGCAAATTCCTCGGGACTGGGCGTGCCGTAGATATCGAGGCACAGGCTATGGCCCATGAGCCCCGACAAAAGATAGGCTTCATGACTCGACCCATATTCCGGATTTTTCGCGGCAGAATATGTCGAGGGCTCGATCGAAGGCCAGGGTGGAGTCCAGAGGGGGTTCACACTGGTGGGTTTATGAAGAATTTCCGCGATGTGGCCGCCCTCGACGAGGGTCGTCACGCGAACGGTTTCGTTCTCGACGCGGACGGCGCGACGGTTTCGATAGTCAATTTCGGTCATCGCGCCACAAGTAAAGCAGATTTTGCCTAGACAAGATTCTTGGGAAACCGCCCAAAGACTTCGGCGCCGGTCGCGGTGACCAGTACGTCGTCTTCGATGCGAAAGCCGCCCACGAGCTTTTTGTAAATTCCAGGTTCGACGGAAGTCAAATTCCCTTCCTCAAGCACGTCGGCGGATTGGGGTGCGAGGATCGGAGACGATTCGTGGTATCTGAATCCCAAACCGTGGCCGGTTACATGCGGAAAGTATTCCGCATAGCCTGCTTCCCGGATTACGGAACGCGCCGCTTCATCTACGTGCGCCGCCGCAACTCCTGGCTTGATCGCGGCCGTAGCCGCCTCTTGGGCCTTTCTAACGGCCTGAAATATTGTGAACTGTTCGTCCGTCGGCTGGCCCGCGACACGTACACGGGTGCGGTCCGCCCAGTATCCATCAACAACGAGGCCCAGTTCGAGCAGCGCGACGTCGCCGGCTTTCATGCGCAGGAGCGTCGAGACTTCGTTCGGCCTGTAGCCTACCGCCGTTTCGTCCGGCCCCACAGCGACCTGCGCGAATGCGCGGACGCGGTAGGCGCCCTTTTTTGTGCCCCAAACCATCACTTCATGTTCCACGGCCGCCGCGAGTTCAACACCCGTTATCCCGACTTCGACCAGCTTTTCGAACGCTTCGAGACCGAGACAAGAAATCTCGCTGGCGACCCGGAGCTTTTCTATTTCGTAGGCTGTTTTTCGCAAGCGCTGCGTTTGCAAGAGCGCGGACACGTCAACAAGTTCGCTGCCATCAAACACCTTCGCCAACATCTCTTGAGTTTGCGCGGCCGGAACCAGAAACTCGGCGCTGTTCCAAGATGGAGCGACGACTTCAAAGTTCGCTTCGTACCCGACACGCTTCCAAGATTTACTCCTGGCGATTGCACTTAGGCTATTTTGAACTGCGAGCGCCGGGTCGGGAGCTTCCAGAACTCCATAGCCATAAAATACACTTTGCGAATCCCAGAGCGACTTCGCGGCTTCTTGCTCGTAGCAACTGGGGATGATGCAAATGGGACTGCCGTGCAGGGGAAATACCAGAACGGTCGCGCCGATCATCGGCCAAAAACCGCTGAGGAGCAGGACGTTTTCAGGCAGGCGTAGCACGAGAGCGTCCAGCCTTTCGGCTTCCATCGCGGTTCTCATTCGCGTGAGACGTTCTTCGTGTGTTGCCACGTGTCCCTGAGTTGAAAAATGGAGTTATTGCGAAATGCGGCTTGCTAACCTGCGCCGATAAATCCTGGATACAGCGTCATGCCGCCATCAATATAGATTGTCGTTCCCTGGATGTAGTCGGATTCGTCTGAGGCGAGCCACACGGCAACGCGCGTTACGTCTTCCGGTTCGCCGATTCGTTTCGAAGGAATCAATTTCAGAAGGACGGAATTGTAAGTCTCCGGCGATGTGAGTTTTTCGACGTTCATCGGCGTGCGGATCGCGCCTGGGGAAATTGCATTCACGCGAATCTTCAAATGAGCGACCTCCTGCGCGAGGCTTTTCATAAAAAGCATGAGGCCGCCTTTCGCGGCAGCATAGTTCGCGTGGCCTTCCCACGGAATTATGTCGTGGACGGAGCTGATCAAGATCAGTTTGCCGCAGGCGTAGGAAACGGAGCGATTAATTCCCTGTTTTTTGAATAACTTTACCGACTCGCGGCAGGCCAGAAAGGCCCCAGTGAGATTGACGTTGATCACTCGCTGCCACTGCGCCATGGTCATTTGATCGACGGGGGCATTGAGCTGAAGCGCGGAATTCGGAATGCAGATATCGAGCCGGCCGAACTCTTCAATAAATTTGCGAAACATCGCCTGCATTTGATCCTCTTCGGCGACGTCTGCTTTGAAGATGACGGCTTTGCGCCCGAGCTTCTTGATTTCTTCGGCAGTCCAGCGAGCGCCTTCTTCATCGCTGTTGTAATTTACCAGCACATCGGCGCCGGCTTGCGCCAAGCCAATCGCCATGGACTGTCCCAAACCCTTGCTGGCTCCCGTAATGAGGGCTTTCTGCCCCACCAGCACGCGGTGGATCGGCGCGGGCGGCATGTCGTTGGGAGGCGTGTAATTATTTTCGGGGGCCATCCGGTTAGTCCTTTTATTTATACCGCGCCGCGATGATGAGATCAGGAACTATCTGTGGTTCACGTCACAACCGAGATTCTTAACGAACGCGCCGGCTACTGTTGACGATCGTCAGACGGCGCGCCACTTCGTAACGGTCACCGCCGCGACTGGGTCGCCCTTTGACCGGTAATCGAGAAAATTCTGAAAATAGGAAGCGTTCACGTGCTCATCGAGCGCCGCCTGACTCTTAAATTTTTCGTAGAACATGAATTTACGGGGATTCTCCGGGTCGCGATGAAGTTCGTACGCCAGACAACCGGGCTCCTTGCGAGTGGGTACGACTAAGGCGCGCAACTCGCGTTCGAGATCCTGTTCGCGACCGGGAACCGCCTCCATATGCACGTTCAGTATGATATCGGCGTCACTCACGTAGCAACTCCGTTTGCCTGCAGGCACTGACAGCACTTCGCAACGAAATGGTTATCGCTTGGCCGTCACATTTTTCGGCAACGCATACGCTATATACGATCTCAGCGGCGGCGTTGCGGTCGGCTGTGACGGTCCATCGCGTGGAATATCGGTATCTTTGCCGGTCGTGGCGCAGACAACTATGTATTCTTGTCCGTCCACTTCATAGACTGCGGGCACGCCCTCAGACGCCGCGGGTAATACTGCCGACCATACCTCTTTGCCGGTTTTCTCGTCGTAGGCGTGGAGTTTGCCTTCAAATTTCGTAGCGGCGAAAATCAGCCCGCCCGCCGTCACCACCGGACCGTTTCTCGGCATCATGATGCCTGTCCCGGTGATGTTGTCCTTTGTGGCGGGCGGCGCTTCACCGAACGGAACCTGCCACTTGATCGTCCCCATATTTAGATCGTAGGCGGTAATCGTTGACCAGGGTGGTTTGATAATGGCCGTAAACAGATTGTATCCGGACCAATATTTGACGGGTGCCGCTGCTCCTCCTTCGGCTGAGGGAGGCGGTTCTGGCGCTTTCGGTTCCTCGAGCGGTCCTGGAGCCAAACCAGGATTACTCAGATACAGCATTAGGTTTGTGAGGTGAAGAGTGCTGAGGTCTGGAAAGGCGGGCATCTCCTGGATTCCATTCTTCACAACGGTTCGGATGACGTCTTCGCCAAAGTGATTCGGTGCGTCTACAAGTGAAGGAATTGAAGGCGGCGAACCTAAACGGTCGATTCCGTGGCAGCGTTGGCAGTAGAGGTGGTAGATGGCTTTGCCTTGTTCAGCGGGAGCGACATCCAACGGGATTTCCCACAAGTTGGGTGGCAGCAGGTGCTCGTTTTTCAGAAAGGCGGGGATGTTCATCGAGAGCACGAACATGGTCCCGTCGTTCGGATTCGAGGCAGTCGAACCCCAGTTGGCGCCGCCGTGGTTTCCCGGTATTTCGATTGTGTCTGTCAGCCCGGGCGGGGTGAACAGGCCTTTGTTGACCGCTGCGTCTATTTTCTTCTTCCACTTGACGCGCTCTTCCGCGGTCAAAATATATGGATCTAAATCCGCAGAGGTAAATGACTGTACGGCAAACGCCGGCGGCTTGGTGGGGAACGGCTGAGTGGGCGAAGTGACTTCGCCGGGCATGTCGGACTTCGGCACAGGCCGCTCTTCAATCGGCCACAAGGGTTTCCCGGTCACGCGATTGAACACATACAGGAAGCCTTGCTTCGTGGCCTGCGCCACAATCGGGACTTCCTGGCCATCGTGGCGGACCGTAAGCAACTGCGGTGCGGCAGTGGCGTCATAATCCCACAGATCGTGATGGACCAACTGGTAATGCCAGATCAATTTGCCGGTGCGAGCATCGAGGGCCAATAGCGAATCCGCAAATAGATTGTTACCGACGCGGTCGGCGCCATAGAAATCATAGGTTGGCGCTCCCGTCGGCACGTAGACGATTCCGCGATCCGCGTCGAGGCTCATTTCTCCCCAGCAGTTCGCGCCGCCTTCAATTTTCCAGATGTCCTTCGGCCAAGTGTCGTAACCAGGTTCCCCTGGGTGCGGCACCGTGTGGAATATCCACGCCATTTTTCCAGTTCGCACGTCGTATGCGCGGATATCTCCTGGGGGTGAACCGTACTCCTCGCCGGTGGACGAACCTAAGATGAGAAGGTCGCCGTAGACCACACCGGGAGTAGCTGATTGAATCTGCGCAATGGATTTAAAATCCCGCCCGAGGCCCTCCCTTAAGTCCACTCGTCCATCGGTTCCAAACGTCGCGATCAACTGGCCGGTCTTGGCATCGATGGCTTCCAGGTGGCCGTCAATAGTGATCAAGAGCCGTTGCTCGGTTCCGTCCTTGCTTTGCCAGAAATTGATACCACGATGCATCTCCCAAGCCGGCGCATACTTCGACCGGTAAACCCATAGTTCCTTCCCGGTTGTTGCGTCGAGCGCGACAATGGACGTTTTCCGCGCCATCACGTACATCGTCTTGCCAACGATGATTGGACTGAACTCGTACGCACGATCGACCCCGTCTTCGTACCGCCACGCAACTTGCAGCTTGTCTACATTGGAGAGGTTAATCTGCGTCAGCGAAGAATAATGCGAAGAGTCGGCGTTGCCGAGATACGTATTCCAGGTGGAATGGGAGGATTCGTTCTTTTCTTCTTGAGCTCTGGTGAGGGAAACAGCACCTAGAAACGAAATCAGAATCAGCGCGATCGTCTTAACGACTACAGAAAGGCCGGGCCTTTGCATAGACATGAAATTCAGATTCCCCTTTTCAGCTCCTGCCACGCGTATCGAGAAAAACAAAAGTGCCTTTCCGCGCCGTCGTGAGGATTTCGATCTTGCCGTCTTTATTAACGTCCTTCGCGAGGATCTGCGTGCCGATGCCGGATGCGTTGTGAATCATTTTTGGAATCCACTCGACTGCTCCTCCAGACTTGCGAGTGAGTTTGAACCGGTAGAGCACCGGAGGATTGTCAACCTGGTCTTCGTCGTAGATGTAGCCGTGCGACCACCAGCGTTTGCCGGTCACGATGCAGGGCATGCCATCGCCGTCGAGGTCTGCGAGCGCCAGAGCGTGCAATTCGGTAAAGGCGACTGATTTGTCCGTCTCTTCCCAATCCTTGCGGTCAGCCTCAGGCGTCCCAGGATCTCCCATGATCAAGTGGCGCTTCCATGTGCTGTCGCCTTGCGGATTGCGCTGCTGCTCGAACCAAGCCAGCCCCGGGCCGTGCGCATTGAGACTGGCGATTACGTCGGGAACGCCGTCGCCGTTGACGTCGTAGACGAAAATGTCGCCACCGCCCCGCAGAAACCACTCGCCTTCGGTGGCACCAAACGAAGCCGCATGAAATTTCCAAAGGCCTTTGGTGCCAGCGGGCGGTTGCTCCCACCAGCCGCTGGCTTGCAGGATATCGAGTCGTCCGTCTCCATTGACATCACCGACTCCGAAGCCATGGGGCCCCCAGCTTCCCTTCTCGGATACCGGGTAAAACGTCCAAGGCTTGGTGGGATCGGACGGGTCGGGTTTGGCATAGCCGATTCGGTCACCCTGGGCCATGATCAGTTCCGGCTGGCCATCACCATCGATGTCGGTCAGGTTTGTGGTTTCGGCGTCAACCGTCGGAATGACGTTGTAATTGTCCCAGTGCCGCAGCTCCCCGCGCGGATTAATGAAAAGGTGGGCGGAAAAACTGGGCATCGGGCCGAAGCCCATAATTACCAGAACGTCGGGCCATCCATCGCCAGTGAAATCGTGAACATGGGCCAAGAAACAATTTGTGTAGTTACCGTGCTCGCCGGGGCCGCCGGGATTGACCGTGTTTGGCGGAAAAATTTCGCGAGCGATTTTGAAATCCGGACCGACATAATAAAACGGGCCGGCCACGATTTCGTCGTGACCATCGCGGTTGAGGTCTCCCGCGGTTATAGATTCGGAATAAAAAAGGTCCGTTAGCTGGCGATATTGGGAATTGCCGACATTCTCGGCAAGGCCCGCCACCCTTTGCGTGAGGTCAAAAATTGAAATGTCTTTGAAGCTGGAATTTCCACCGCCGGTTACGCACAGAGCGACTTGCCCGAAATGACTTCGTTCATCCGAAAGCGCGCCGGCACCCGTCGCGTCCCAAGGCAGGGCGGAACCGCGCAACTCAACTTCCACTTGCATCCAACCGTCATTGCCCTTGCTGATGCGAACCGGCGGCTCGGGCGGATAGCCGGTTAGAGCGCCCACGGGATCATTAATTCCGGAGCAAGCAATCGGCGCACAAGCTCCGCGCGCCATGGCATGTTCCGCGCCCGCGACATCTACTGGCGGCGGGGGAACGGGCTTGCGTTCTGTTACCTTTCCCTGAGCGTCCAGCGTAACCAGAGAAATCGAGCCAGCGTCCGTGCCGGACAGCACGACATAAATGCCGGCTGTCCGATCACCGACGCTTTCGGGGTGGTGAAATCGTGACCACGTTAAAGGGGCGTTGCGCAGGAGTACACCTACTTCGCCGCCGCTAGAACGAAATGAAAATCTCAGTGCGAAATCCTGAAGTCCGCGATCGAGGAACAGCCATCCGGCAGCAGTGGAATCGGCTGTTGCGACAATCTCGGCGTCCTTCACGCTCCATTTGCCGGCGCCCTTAGCGTGCCATCCGGTGAGATCAGAATTATTGAACTGATATGCCGGCGTAGAAGCTGACTTGGCCGTCTCCTGGGGAGACCCGGGCAGTGGTTGGGACAGCGGGTCGCGAGCGGATGCCGGTCCAAATTTCAAAAAAGGGACCATGGCTCCCAGCGCTGACGATGCCTCGAGAAACTGGCGGCGGCTTGTTCGCATCGCTCTCCTCTTCCGTTGACTACCAAATCCCGCTGCCTACCGTCCGAACGTTTCATCCTCTGGCGTGCTACGGCCAAGAACGGAAACTGCTCGCTGCACTGTGTTGTTGGCTCTCGCGGCATCTTTCGGAGAGACGAAAGTTGCCACACACGGCTTGGAATTCCATCGCGCCAAAAATACCGGCGCGGTTAGAAATTAAGACGCAGCCCGAACTGGATCAGTCTGGGATTGTTTACCTGCGACGTAATGATACCGAACGACGAATTCGAATTCGCAGTAAACACTTGTCCTGGAGGACCGAACTGTACCCGGTTGAACAGATTAAAAGATTCCGCGCGGAACTGTAGGCTGAACCGCTCGGTGATCGAGGTGTCTTTCACCAGGGCAACATCCCAGTTGTTGATTCCGGGTGAGCGAATTGCGCCATCCGTCCTGCTTTCGGTACCGTAGGTGAAAGGATCGGGTTCAGAAAAGCACGAGGTATTGAAATACCCGTTGAGCTTCGATTGAGTGGCCCCGGAAATGTGCTTATCGCATCCTGGCGTTACGTTCGGGCGCAATCCGCCGCCGAATGAATGGCTTGCGTCGTTCGTGGCGACGATGTTGAGCGGGAATCCTTCCTGGAAAGTCGCGATTCCATCGAAACTCCATCCTGAAACAAACTTATCCGCCACACCCTGGACGTCGGCGAAGAAACGCTGCCTCCTGCCGAACGGCAGCGGGTAGACATAGCTGACCGTCAAACTCTGCCGCGCATCGAAAAGGCCCAGAGACCGCTCACCCTTCAGGTTGTTAAAGTTCTGATAGATTTGCTGCAATGATCCGAAGATGCTTCCCTCGAGCCAGTCCGTGCTGGTTTCTGTGTTGGTGAGGAGCTTCGAAAATGTGTACGAAGCGAGAATTGTTCCGCCCTGATGAAATCGCTTCTGCACTTTGACCTGCAGGGAATTGTAGTCGCTCGAACCTACATAAGCCGCCGCCTCGACCACGTTTTGATACGTGGGGAAAGGCCGGAGAAGTTGCCACGCCGGAACGTTGGGCGAGGACAACGGACCCGACGCGATTAATCCGGCAAACGGATTGGCTACGTTCTGGAGCAGTTGGTTACCGAGAGCGAGATCGGCATCGGGCAGCTGGTTGATGTTGACGCCGTTATCGCTGTTGATTGGCAGATGAACGCCGCGGGAGGCAGCGTATGCCGCTTCGACATTGATGCCGCCTTGGAATTGGTGCTGCAAGGTCACATTCCAATTCAAGTAGTACGCCGCGTGCCAGTCCGCGATCGCTGCCGAGCCTCCCGCACCGGAAACCGAGGTGAAGTTCTGGCCGAGCAATACATTCTGGAAGTCTGCACTGCGGCCCGGAGGGAAAACGAGGCCTGGGGGAAACGGATTGCTCACTACGTTGTTGATGGTAGCGCCGTTGTCTTGCGAGGTTACCATCGCGTTGTTATAGAGGTTGACCGCGTTCTGGAACGGGGATTCCTGAAAAATTGCATCCGACGGACCGTAGAACAATCCGAACCCGCCCCGCACGACGGTATTGGGGTCAATACGATAGGCCACGCCAATACGGGGCGCAAACAGGTCAAATTTTTCAGCCTTGAGGCCTCGTTCGGAATGGCCTGGATCAGAGACGAGCTGGAATCCACCTTTGAGCGGAAGCCCCGTGGGAGCCGCCAAAATGTTGGTCGCGTTTGGATCAAAAACGGATAGCGAATCGTGACGCTCCGTCCATACGCCGGGAATTTCCCAGCGCAGCCCGGCAGTGATGGTCAGCTTGCTGTTGACTTGAAAACTGTCCTGGACGAAATATCCCTGATAACGCATCGAGGCAGCGGTGATGTTAGGTGTCAAGATCGCCGAGGGCGTAAAACCTCCGCCTGGGCTGGCTCCACCGAGCAGGAAATCAGCGATGCTGCTTCCGGTATTTCCAGGGTTAAGGTAGTTGCTGGACGTAAACGTATTGTCAAAGAAGAAATCACCAGACGGCGACGCGACCTGGTAATAGTTCGAATCCTGACGCCGCAGCTCCGCTCCAAACTTGACAGTGTGCTTGCCCCAAACTTTTGTAAGGCTGGGACTGATCACATAGTTGTTGTTGACGGCGCTGATGACTTGGGTGCCGCCGGTGCCGAAGTCTGGAAACGCGAACGCGGGAAATGTTCTGAATTGAGGCGGGAGTGCGTTCATATATGAGGGAAAACCGAACGTCGTCAGGTCCAGCCCGGTGATGGAGCTGGGCGGACCCTGAAAATATTTGAACCGCAAATATGACACGCGAATGTCGAAGATCGTGGTGGGGTTGAAGGTATAGGTATCGCCCCATACGATCGAATTCGTAGTGAACTTTTGCGGATCAAGATCAAACCAGTAAGTCTGGTTCTGGTATGGATCTTGTGGCAGTTCGTCGAACGCCCATCGCGTGTAGCGCGCGAACATGCGTTGTTTTTCGCTGATGTTCCAGTCACCGCGGAAGTTGATCTGGTCGTTGTTCCCCCCCACGCTGGCGTTCGTGAGGAAGTTGAATTGATTTGTGATCGGATTGCCGGCTGGAATGTTCGGGGCCGCAAACAGCCGGCCATCTTGCCTGAAGTAATCCGCCACCGGGTCAAAGCGCGTGGACGGGATCATGTTTCCCGGAAACTGTGTGCGAGTGGGGACCTGACCCGGAGCGCACGGATTGCCGATTTGGCCGCAAGAAGTGGTCCGCGGATCGTAGATGGGGATTACATTTCCGTTGGCATCTCGATAGTCGGAAAAATCACCATTGAGTTCAGCGGGCGTCGGAACCGTTTCCAGGAAGGTCTGCCCCTGCCGCAATGCGAAGCCCTCATAATTGAAGAAAAAGAAAAGTTTGTCCTTCTTGATTGGGCCACCGAAGCTGACGCCATACTGATTCTGTGTGAAGGGCGGCCGGGGTGTACCGGTAGCGTTCGAAAAGTAGTTATTCGCGTTCAAAACTTTATTGCGCAA
>JBAQGJ010000017.1:0-3459 GCA_049287725.1 Candidatus Acidiferrales bacterium
TCCGGGTTCTTCCTGAAAAACGAATCCGCTTTGCCGCCCGTTCAGATAGGCGCGTAGGGCGGCCTCCGCGCTCGGGGTCAGCAATACAATTCGCGCTCTCCCGAACTTCCCGACGACCCGCGCCCGCCGGCTATCGAGGTCCAGGTCTTCGACTCTGAGCAGTAACGTTTCATTCATGCGGCATCCGGTTCCATAAAAAAATTCAATCAGCGCCCGATCCCGCAGGGTTCGGGTCGCGGCGATCAGGCGGCGCACCTGGTACTCGCTGAGGAGTCTGGGCATCTTCTTGGGAGGGCGGCGAATTTTGACCAATCGGGGAGCGACGTAACTCACCAGCCCTCCCAGATTCAGAAAGTCGTAGAACCCTCGCAGTACCTGCAGGTGAAAATAGGCGCGGGACAGAGTTGCTCCCTGCCCGGAAAGGCGGGCGATGAACAGCCGCACGTCGAGGTGCGTGGCTTTCATGAGCGCCTTCGTTCCCAGAAACTGCAAGTAAAACTCGACCGTCCTCATGTAGCCCCTCTTCGTTCCTTCGCTGTAATGTTGGACGGTAAGCCATTGCTGATACCGCGTGGCCAGCTTGCGGTTCAGAGCGTTGCAGGAAGCGCCCGTCTTTCGCCGAAGGGGAGGCCACATTGGCATGGTCTGGTCGTTGCCCCGAGCCCTCGAAGCAAGCGAACGCCAACCGTACCTGCGGCCAGGCTGCTGCGCCAGTGGACGAATGTCTCTGGTACAAATGTACCTGTGGTTTCAGCACCCCTCACAGAATCTTAGCTGCCTCTGGCGTCACGCAGGCAGCCGATTGATCTGACGGGTGCGATCGCTGCCGGGCCCGGGTTCGCAAGCGACCCGCGCGTGGACCTCGGGCGCCGATAGCGATAGGATGGTTTCTCGGAGCGAGTTCTCTTGCCGGCCAGACTTGCTGCATCCAATGTTATCTCGCGAAGGACGATTCTGCTGACGGGGGCGGGCGGTTCGATTGGCTCCGCGCTGGCCAAAGCCATCCTGCGCCTCGGTCCTCGCCAGCTCATACTTCTGGACCACTCGGAACGCAACCTAAACCAAATCGACTGGGAGTTGGCGGCCGGGGCGGATGGTAACCTATTTACATCCGTGCTCGGCGATATCTCCGACGCCAGCCTGTTATCCGAACTCTTTCAGCGCTATCGCCCCGAGGTTGTCTATCACGCGGCGGCTTTCAAGCATGTGCCGCTGATGGAAAGCAATCCGATCGCCGTCGTGCGCAACAACGCCCTGGGCACCGCCATGCTTGCTAAAATTTGCCGCGAGAGAGGCGCCGCGATCCTGGTCATGGTTTCCACCGACAAAGCCGTCAACCCTATCAGCATTATGGGCGCCTCCAAACGGTTCGCGGAACTTGCGCTGCTACGGTGGAACCATTCCGGGACTCGTATGAGCGCGGTCCGGTTGGGCAATGTGCTCGCTTCCCAAGGAAGCGTCGTTCCGAGATTCTTGAAACAAATCTCGCGAGGCGGGCCGGTCACCGTCACTCACCCCGGGGCAGCGAGATATTTTTTCACCATCGACGAGGCCGTCGACTTGATCTTGTTGGCATCCGCACTTGCCGAGGACGGCGGCATTTTTGTTCCGCGCTTGGGACCACCGGTTAAAATTCTAGACATGGCGCTGCAATTGATCGCCGACGCCGCCGCGAAAACGGGGAAGGCGGTCCCCGTTGTATTTGCGGGACTTCGTCCAGGGGACAAGCTCTCGGAGGAATTTCTTTCGGGAGATGAGTTTGCGGAACCAACCACCGATCCCAGGCTTTTCCGGGTAAATACGGAGCGCCTTCTGGCCGGCGGATTTGACTCTCGCCTGGCGGAACTTTCCAGGAGCGTTGCGCAGCGGGATCTCCCTGCCATGATGGAGACGCTTTGCGCCATGGTCCCCGACTATCGACCGACCGAAGTACTCCGGCGCGCCCGCGAAAGCTCCTCTGTTTAACTCCATGAAGCGAACCATTGCCGTCATCACCACTTCGCGAGCCGACTACAGCCATCTGTACTGGCCCTTGCGGGACTTATCCGAGAACCCCAATGTGGATCTGAAAATTATCGCGCTGGGGTCGCATCTGTCGCCGGAATTTGGACGGACGATCGAGGAAATTGAAAAAGATGGTTTTACCATCGAATCCCGGATCGAGTGTCTGCTCAGTTCGGACAGCGACGTGGGTATGGCCAAGACCATCGGCCTGGCGACCCTCAGCCTTGCGGATCTGTTCGGGCAAATGCGGCCGCATTTGCTCCTGTTGATCGCCGACCGCTACGAGCTGCTGGCTCCCGCGTCGGTTGCGCTCGCACTGCGCATTCCCGTTGCCCATATCGAGGGCGGAGAAGTGAGCGAGGGCGCGATCGACGATGCGGTGCGAAACGCCCTGACGAAGATGAGCCATCTCCACTTTACGGCAACCGCAGCGGCCCGCGAGCGGGTGATGGCCATGGGCGAAGAGCAATGGCGCGTGCATCGCGCCGGTGCTCCGTCCCTCGATCACCTGCGCAGGCGAACTTTGCTCGACCGGAATCAAGTAGAGCAACGCCTGGGACTCCATCTCGCGCCCCCCACCATTCTCGTGGCCTACCATCCGATGACCATTGCCCGCGACACGCTGGAAGAAACCGATGCCCTGTTCACCGCCTTGGAAGCGCTACCGGACCAGATTCTGTTCTGCTATCCCAACGCCGACGCCGGAAGCAGAGCGTTGATCGACCGGACCAAACGGTTCGTTGGCCGACGAGGAGGTGGAAAAGTATTTACCAATCTCGACGTCGTTACTTACTTCAGTCTGCTGCGTCAGGCCGATCTGTTGCTGGGGAATTCGAGCAGCGGAATCATGGAAACCGCTTCCTTCTCGCTGCCTACCGTGAACGTCGGGCTACGGCAACAAGGGCGGGAGCGCGCACGAAATGTGTTGGACGCCGAGGCTCATGCGGGCTCGATTTTAACCGCCGTGAGAACGGCGGGAACGCCGGAATTCCGTAAGTCCTTGGTCGGCATGGTCAACCCCTACGGAGAAGGATTCGCTTCCGAGACCATCAACCGCGTACTCTCGACCGCTCCGCTTTCGCAGGAGCTTCTGATGAAACGTAATCCGTCCGGCTCGGTGCGGACCGCTGCCCGGGGCCGTTCGCGGCAGCCATGAGGATACCGCTTTCCTCCCCGGACATCACCGAGCAGGATATCGCGGCGGTCACCGCGGTTCTGCGGACTTCGAGCCTTAGTTTGGGACCTAAGCTCCTAGAATTTGAGCACTCGCTTTCGCGATACTTGGGCGCCGGGGACGTCATCGCCGTCCATTCCGGAACCAGCGCTCTGCATTTGTGTATTCGCGCGCTCGGCATCTCCGAGGGTGACGAAGTCATCGTCCCGTCCTTTACCTTCATTGCTGTGGCAAACGCCGTCCGCTACGAAAGGGCTACTCCGGTATTCGTCGATATCGAA
>JBAQGJ010000018.1:0-373311 GCA_049287725.1 Candidatus Acidiferrales bacterium
AAGGCAGAATCACGGCGCGTGGCGGCAAGCCCTGTTCGCGCCGAAGCTCTTCGCAGGATTTCAATTCGAGGTAAATCTCATTGGGACCTTCCCCAGCCTTCTCGCGGTTCCGGCGAACGCGGTAGAATTTGTTCTCTTCCTGCTGCTCCTTCTGCGCGATTGTGGAGGCAAAATGATTGTTGGCGTAGGAGCGTAGTTCGCTCAGATTGACGCGGATTTTGGTTACGCAACCAGGAGACTTCAAGGCCAACTTTTCGAGGATGTCGAGGGACGTAAGAGCTTCGTCGAGTCCCTGATTGAATTGAAGGAAGACTTCATAAATACGGAGATCCATCGGACTGTATTCCTTTCCTTTGCAAGATGGCATCCCGCTCGCGGGTTCGAAGCGTTTCGCTCGCGCCGGCGCGTGGGCTGTGGCTATCATTCGTCGAGGCACACCGGTAACGCAACCGTTGGAGGACCAACCGAAGGGGAGAAAGTCATTCAGAGATTTTCAGCCAGGCGGAGATTCAGCGGCAGGCTCAGGAGGAGATAAAGTGCGAAACAACAGTTGGGAGGAGAGTTGCGCGGAAAATGAGAAATGGATAACTTCTCTTGCAGCCATCGTTGCCTCCCTAGAGGTGATGGTGGTCAGGGGCGCGTCGGTGCTCAAACACCGGCGCGTCCCGTTGCTTTACTCGGCTCGCTTCTTTCTGTTCTTACGTGCGCCCTTGCCCCAATAGTGGCTTGCCTTGTATTTCTTTGCCGCGCTTAGTTGCTCCTCAGACCAGAGGCGAACCTTGACACCGCCGACAAGCAGAAGGTCAGGCGCCACTACTCTCTTCTGCTTAAGCCACCGGTGCAGAGTGTCAGTACCGATACCAAGAATCTCTGCAACCTGTGCAGTTGAGTAGCTCGCCATTTATAGAATCAAGTAGGTCGCCTTGATTTGTCAAGTAAAAAGTGCGCGCATGCGCGGACGCATCGCGGTCCTCCGCGGACAGGCAAGAGTATCGCAGTTGAAACCCAAATCGAAAGGCGTTACTTTCAATTCTATGTTCGGTGAGATTCGCGGCGGCGAAGGCTTCGATCTCTTCCAACTTCTCAACACCGGGCACAGCGAAACCCTATCCACGGTTCACGCGAATTCTGCCGCGCGAGGCATTTCACGCTTCACAACATGCGTTTTACAAAGCGGCGTGGAAATGCCGTATCTCGCCATCAAGTCCAACATCGCGGAATCGCGCAACGTCGTTGTGGAAATCGAGCGCCGCCCCGGACGGATGCTCGTATCGGAGGTTCTGGAGATCCGGGGCTATGACCCCTCAACAGATCTGTGCGATTTTCAATCGATCGTCTGAGGTATTGCCGCTAACGCTGTACGCCGTTCAGTTGCGTCGAAGAATGAATCCAACGAAACATCATTATAGCTTTGTGAGGCAGCCTTGGCCCTTTGGAGAGCGGCTTGGAGTTCAGAGCGCCAATCTCTCAGGCGCGTGAATAGAAGCCGGCTTCCGGAGTCAAGGTCTACTGATATCGTCGAGTCAAGCGACCGCACATAAATCCAATCTGTGACGTCGGCTTCGGTGACGCGTGCGACAATTCTCCCGTCGATGTAAGCGGTCACGCGTTTATGCCCGAATATCTGCTCCGCTATGCGCTTAGAGATGATCCGGGCTTCGACCTCAATTGGAACGTCTGCCCACGTCAGCTTCACTTCTCTAATGATTGACCGATCTAGTTCGTTCACGAGGCTGTTCAAAGCCCAAATCTTCCAACTTTTTGCGTGCTGGACCGCGTGCTGTAGTTCGTGCGCAAGAGTCATAACCAGTCCTACTTCATCATCACAAGTAGACCCGTGCAGGTAAATGAGTCCATCAACAACTCGGGGGTAGAATACGGAGACGCCGTCGTCTACATATATGTGACCCGATGCATAGTCCGGTACCCAGTCCAATGGGGTGCCGTCGTGGATTGGGGCATAGAAACCGCGATTCGCAGGCCCCCTATCGAACCTGATGATCGGCGGATCTTGATCGTCCAGGAAGCAAAGCAGACGCGAGTTCGCAAGCTCCGATGTAAACACTTCTATGACCCGACGTGCGAGTTCGCGCCGCCGGCTTGGGGTTCCGGAGCCTTCTGGTCTGACGACTAGCGTTACAGCTGTTGCTTGCTGCTGTGTGATGGCGTCAGGCATGGTCGATGGCTATAAATACCCACTCCA
Organism: Candidatus Acidiferrales bacterium; assembly: GCA_049287725.1. GTDB lineage: Bacteria > Acidobacteriota > Terriglobia > Acidiferrales > UBA7541 > Palsa-295. The sequence goes on from JBAQGJ010000018.1 coordinate 2,204, forward strand.
CCGGACCACTCTGTGCGAACTCGAATCCCGCTTTTCCGTCCGGGTGTCGTTTGGGGATTCCTTTGTGTACAGATGTCTCGTCAATTTCAAAGAATTGGAGATTGCCATTCTCCTCCCGAGAAACAACCACCTTGGCCCGTTCGTCAAAAGCTGAAAGTGCTTCGCACAACTCTTTGACCGTCGTAGAAAGGCTCCCTTACCACATAGTTCGTTTGAACTATGATACCATTTGGCGAACCTAAAGCGAAGAGTAGTGGGATCGTTTGAAGGCTCCATCTTATTCGGGCGCGACGGGCGGTCTTAATCACCGGTCGGCGCGCTGACCTATGTTGCGCTTTATGGAACATAGGTCTTTTTCAAAGACCCTTGTTTTGCGTTCTGGGTCCAAGATAAAATAAGAGTCGCCGTGAGGATTACTAATTAAACTCCCGCTAAACAAGAGCGCGTCTAAGCTGTCCTTATTATGCCAACTGGCCAATTCATAAAACAAACAACGGGGTACTCGGCTTTCGTTCCGGCTCCCTTACCGCCAGTCCCCCCTATTCAAGTCGATGCGGAAATGACCAAACTCCTCTCGGACTCAGATTGGGCCTTAGGACGACTAGACGGCATTGCCACAGTCCTCCCAAATCCCGACCTATTCGTTTCCATGTATGTGCGGCAAGAAGCGGTCCTAAGCTCGCAAATTGAAGGAACACAAAGCACTCTTGAAGACGTTCTGCAGTTCGAAATCGACTCGAAAGGCCAGGACTTTCCGAAAGACATCGAGGAAGTCGTCAACTACATAGCCGCGATGAACCACGGCTTAGATCGGCTCAAAACACTTCCTTTGAGCCTTCGTTTAATCCGCGAGATTCATGCCAAATTGCTCACAGGAGTTCGCGGCTCGAATCGCACGCCAGGCGAGTTCCGAACGACTCAGAACTGGATCGGACCCAATGGATGTACCCTCGCCACGGCAACTTTCGTGCCTCCTCCCGTTCATGAGATGCAGACTGCCCTCGATAATTTTGAGAAGTTCCTCCACGATGACTCTTTGCCCCTGCTCATTCAATGCGGCCTGGCACACGCCCAATTCGAGACAATCCATCCCTTTCTCGACGGAAACGGGCGCGTCGGAAGACTTCTCATCACATTCCTGCTTTGCCAGAAACGCGCTCTGGAACGCCCCTTGCTCTATCTGAGCCACTATCTCAAGCAACATCGCTCCGAATACTACGATCGACTGATGTCGATTCGCAATCAAGGCGATTGGGAAGGCTGGCTGAAATTCTTCCTCCGCGGTGTCCACCAAGTCGGTCAGGAGGCTGCGGAAACGGCACGGAACATTCTTCGCATCCGGGAGGAACATCGCCGACTTCTCGGCGAAAAACTCGCCAAAGACAAACTCGCGGCCACGCCTTACGATTTCAGTTTTCTCGAATATCTATTCAAACAACCCATTATTACCGTGCGTCTCGCCGAGCAGCACTTGAAATGCTCTTATGTCACCGCAAATAAAGTGGTCGAGAGATTCGTGACACTGCATCTTCTCGAAGAAATGACCGGCTTTCAGCGTAATCGCCGATTCCGATACGCCCCCTACCTTGCGCTGTTTGAGTCCGGCCCATCCGCGAACACCCTAGGCTGAGGGTCGGCGATGTCGGCAAACCAGGAGAACGCGCATGGATGCGCCTGATTCCGCTGGGATTTCCGAGCAAGCGATCCAAACAATCTACTGTGATGAGTCAGGGTTCACTGGCACGAGACTGTCAGACAAAGATCAACCCCATTTTGTTTACGCATCCGTTGCCGTAACGCCGGCTCGCGCCAGCGAGATCGTTTCGGAAACACGCCAGCGATTTCGGATCGAGGGCCAAGAGATCAAGGGCAATTCGCTGGTTAAATTCGCGAGAGGCCGGAAAGCAATTTCTTTCCTGTTAGACACTTGCCTCAAGGACTCCCAGTGCGTCGTAATTAACAAGCAGTATGCGCTCGCATGTAAGCTCTATGAGTACATTTTTGAGCCAGTCCTTAAGAACAAGGGGGTACTTTTCTATCGACTGGGGTTCAACCGATTTATTGCCAATCTCTTGTTCGCTGAACTTCGGACGGCTGACAAACCTTGTGAATGGCTCTTCGAGCATTTTGAAGAGTTGATGCGCTCACAGAATGCCGAGGGAATAGCATCCTTTTTTTCTAGTCAACCAGCAAAGAAGCTCACTCTCAGTGCCGCTCAGGAAGTTATGGCTTTTGCCGACGCCCAGCGCGAGGCGATCCTCGAAGAGCTGGATACCGTAGCTAGCTTGGGCGATGTGGGGAAATGGACTCTGGATGTTTCGGACGCGGCGCTATACTCACTCCTACGTCATTGGGGTACAAAGTTCACAGCGCTCGAAGCGTTTTGCGACGACTCGAAACCGCTGTTCGCATATCTCAATGCGGATCACAGCATATTCAAAGCAATGGTCGGCAGAACCGATAAGCAGCTCTTTGACTTCGATGGAAGAGGTGCTCGGCAGATTACTTTCAATCTTGCTCGGCCTGTCTCTCTCGTCAGATCCGAGCAAACTCCGGGGATCCAGCTTGCCGATGTGATCTCGGCCACGATATCTTACGCACTCCGACATCTTGAGGAAGCAGAGTCACAGGAGTGGATACAGCTCATAGATCGCCACGACGCTATGCACGAAGATAGCATTCTTCCTGATCTGAGGGGCTTCACGAAAGATCCTAATTTCAATTTGAATCTCGTACTCCTCGCAGAATTGGTCCGAAGGTCACGCAGCGACGAAGACGCACTCGACAAAATTGAAGACTTCATCACGCTTCCGTATCATTTGAAACGTAAGCGTCTGGTGGGAACCGTGTTGACGATGGCGAAGATGTGCTAAGCAGTGACGACTTGGGTTTCCGGGGATTCTGCTGAGAGGTTCCAGGGCAAGAGTTCTTCGATACGGTTGATCGGGTGGTCGGCGACGCGGGACAGAACGTCGCGCAGATAGCTTTCCGGATTTAAATCGTTTAGTTTTGCCGTTCCGATCAGACTGTAAATGGCGGCCGCGCTCTCACCGCCTCGATCCGAGCCCGCGAACAAGAAGTTCTTTCTACCCAAAGCCACAACTCGCAAGGCTCGTTCCGCCGCGTTGTTGTCGATCTCCAGTGCGCCATCATCGCAGTAGCGCATCAGCGCTTCCCAGCGTCCTAGAGCGTAGCGAACCGCCACCGCTGTATCCGATTTTCTCGACAGCTTCCCCAACGTCTCCTCCAACCATTGCTTGAGCGATTCCAGCAATGGCCGACTCCGCCGGTTGCGGATCTCACGCCGCTCTTCGCAGCGAAGTCCCCGGATTTCCTTCTCGACGGCATACAGCTCAGCGATTCGTTCCAGGGCGATTGTTGCTGTCTGAGATTTGTGCGCCTCCACCAGATCGTAAAACTTTCTGCGCACGTGCGCCCAGCACGCTGCTTCCTGAATCCGTCCCGTTTCGTAAACTTGATCGAAACCTGCGTAACCATCGGCCTGCAGTGTTCCCGTGAAGGAACTCAAGTGCTGCTGCGGATGCTCACCCTTGCGATCGGCTGAGTAGCAGAACCACACCGCTGGTGGCGTGGCCTCTCCGGCCGGCCGATCGTCGCGCACATAGGTCCACAACCGTCCCGTCTTGGTCTTTCCCAACCCCGGCGCCAGCACCGGAACCGGCGTGTCATCCGCATGCAGCTTCTGTCCCGCTAGCACGTGACGTCGCAACGCCTCCACCAGAGGCGCTAGTAGCCGGCTCGTTCCGCCCACCCATTCCGCCAAGGTCGAGCGATCGATTTCCACGCCTTCGCGCGCGTAGATCTCGGATTGGCGATACAGCGGAAGATGATCGCCATACTTCGAGATCAGCACGTGCGCCAGAAGTCCCGGGCCGGCGATGCTCCTCTCGATCGGCCGGCTAGGCGCGGGGGCTTGCACGATGCGATCGCAGCTGGCGCAGGCCAGCTTCGGGCGGACCTGACGGATCACTTTGACTCGCTCAGGCACATACTCCAGGATTTCCGAAACATCTTCACCCAGATGTTTCAGCTCTCCACCACAGTCCGGGCAAGCTTTCTGTCGCGGCAAGTAAGTTTGCACTTCACGTCGTAGATGCGCAGGCAGTGGCCGCCGCGCCGGTCGTGTCGCAACCGACTCAGCCACGACCACCTTCCGCGACTCGGTTTCGATCGCGCGGCTCTGTTCCAGGTCTCCCAACCGCAACTCTAGCTGCTCGATCTGACGATTGAGTTTCTCGGACGAGCGGCCGAACTGCATGCGGCGCAGTTTTGCGATCAGCAGTTTTAAGTTTTCGATTTCCGTATCGCGCGAAGCCAGCTGCTCGCGCTGCGAAAGGATTTCCTGTTGTTGCGTGGCGATCTGTTTCCGATGCGAGAAAACTTGCTCATGCAGCGCCAGAAGCAGTTCCTTCAGTTCGCCAGGATTGAGTCCTTCGAGGTTGGGAAGAACGCCCGCCGCGTTATTCATTCGAGGAAATATACTGCAGTTGTTTTACAGTGTGATTAAAATTCCACCGAAAAGAATAAAAATCTTTTGCTCACACCGCGATTTGCGGATCGTAGCTGCGCACCGGGCGCCGCCAGTCGATTCCCTCCAGTAACATGGACAGCTGGGCCGGAGTCAAGGACACCCCTCCGCTCGCCGCTTGCGGCCAGATGAATCTTCCGCGCTCCAGTCTCTTTGCGAACAAGCACAACCCATCGCCACTCCACCAGAGAACTTTGATCAAGTCCCCGCGCTTGCCACGAAACACAAACACCTGACCGGAAAACGGATTCTCCGCTAGCGCCGTCTGCACCATCCCGCTCAAGCCCGTGAACCCCCGCCTGAGATCCGTCACTCCCGCGACGATCCAGATGCGCGTCCCTGCCGGCATCCCGATCATCGCAGTAAACACTCCAGCGCGGCTCGTAAAACCGCCAGGTCTACGCTGCCCGCAATCCGCAGATTTCCTTTCGCTAGTTCAATCTTCAGACTTCCGGTCGACGCCTGGCAAGATGGGTTGCGCTGATTTGCCGCGGAAACTACCACTTCCTTCGAGACCGTCACCGGAAGCAGCTTGGTCGAGGTGTTGTTATCGAGGCGCCCTTCGCGATACTGCTTCCGCCAGAGGAAAATCTGATTGGCGTTCACCGCATACTTCTGTGCCAGTTGCGCTACGGACGCGCTTCCCGCAAAGCTCTCTTCTGCGATCCTGCGCTTGATCTCGACGGCCCAACGCCGCCGTCTCTTCGCCGAAGTGTCCACTTATCCCTCGTGGGCACTTGTTTAGTGCCCACGAGCACCATCACCTATCCACCCACACTTGGTCCAGACGGTTCAAACCAGACGCTTACTTTGAAACCGCGACGCCGTTAAGAGATTCTGTTTCAATGTCGATCGGACTCTCGTAGTTGGAGTCCAATGACTCGCTGTTTTTCGATTGAGAGCACACACATGACGGATGCGATCACACCTCCTGATCCGCGGCTAGGAACATCGTTGCCAAGAAGCATTTTGCCAGCATCAGGACCTAGCACTAGGTCTTCTGTAACTACCTGGCATCGGGGACCGAGTTCGCGGTCAGGCCAACCTCCATATCGAGCCCGGCCCAGGCCCCATGAACGCCATCTCTTCATCTGGTAACGAACGGCGACTCGGTGTAAGCCCCCTCATCGACGCCTCTCCTTAAAGTAGCGCGTGGATGCGTTTATTGGATTCTATGCCGTTCACAGCTAAAATCGAGCCATGCCCTCTAAGAGAAAATGCGCCTGGCGCATCTCATCGAGCCTTGCTCTTAATTCGCACTTCCTCAAATCTGCTTCCGAATGCTGGAACAATGGCAATCGACTACTAGAAAACGTGGAATTCTTAGACCCCGCGTCTGAGCGCGCTACTTGTTTTGCCCTTGCCACCATCGCGCAGGAAGAATTTGCTAAGGGATTCTTGCTAATACTAGTTTCGAGAGGAGTGCTCAAGTGGAACCCGTTGATCTACCGCGCTACACGCGATCACGCGTGCAAGCAGCTGGTCGGAATTGTGATGGATTACATCGAACCAGAAGACTTCTTCGAAGCGTCAAAGACATGGCTCAAAGAGCACGAAGAAAGAAAGGCTCTGCTGGAGGCCTACAAAACCTCCTCGAATGATCGTGAGAAACAAGAACTCTGGAAACGGCTGGAACTTTTCGCCGAAAGGGACCACCTGTTGCCAGCTCCGGTCGCGGACAGTATCAATATCCTCCGACACGAGAAGATTCGTCGTTGGGAATCATCCAACTGGTGGTGGGGAGAGCCGCCAATATACGCCGAAAAGGCGAGGAAGGTTGCAGCCGGAAAGCTAGATCGAATGAAGCAGGACGCACTTTACGTGCGATTAAGTACGAACGGCGCAGTTTCTAGAACGCCGCTGTCCTGTGACCACGACGCAGCCGCAGCGATGGAAACGGCGAAGAGATTTGGAGATTTGGTACGGCGGCTCCTCCAATCTCCAGACGGCGGCATTGAATACAGCAAGGTTGAGAATGCTTTCAAGGCACTTTTTTCCAGAGACGGCGGCTGGTTACTCGACAGTGTGCCCGGCAGCAGATGACGCGGTCTTTTTTGCGCTCGTTCCGTCTTGATATTTTCCTCACTCAGTCTGAGCGATTCCGCGCTCGCGGCAATCCGCCAATCAAACGCAACCCAACCGCCTGTGAGGATCGCCTGTCGTAGTTGTCAGCAACGTTATGTATCATAATTAATGAACCTAAAAATGCGGGCCATTACCGAGGAAACGAGCCCATGCCTTGGGACACCGGTTTGCACGGAGTGCATCGTGCGATTGCAGCGTATCCGAACTCTCCGCTAAGGGTCGTGGCGGGTCCAGGAACGGGCAAGACATTCGCCTTGATGCGTCGCGTCGCGCGCCTCCTGGAGACGGGCGTCCAACCCGAGCGGATTCTGGCGGTAACGTTTACTAGGACGGCGGCTAACGATTTGGTGGAGAAATTGGCCGCACTCGGTGTAGATGGTGCAGAGCGGGTTGCGGCTAAGACCTTGCACTCCCTGAGCTTCGGGATGCTCAGCAGGGCGGCAGTCCTACGTGCACTCGGGCGGGTCTCGCGTCCCCTGCTGGATTGCGAGCTCGACACGCTGGTCTGTGACCTTCAGGAAGCTTTTGGCGGCAAGCGCGAGGTAAAGCGTTTAATTAAAGCTTTCGAGGCATATTGGGCGCGACTTCAGCATCACCAACCCGGTTTCCCCGCGGATCCGACTGAGCGCGCATTTAATCGTGGGCTTCACGATTGGCTGATTTTTCACCAAGCCATGCTCATCGGAGAAGTAGTTCCGGCGGCGCTCGATTTCGTGCGTCAAAATCCGGCCCATCCAGATGTCCCGGTTTATGAACATATTGTTGTCGACGAATATCAAGACCTAAATCGCGCCGATCAAGCTCTGATCGACGCTTTGTCCGCCAACGCGTGCGTCACCGTGGTTGGCGATGAGGATCAATCAATCTATGGTTTCCGATTTGCTCACCCCGAAGGGATAGCCGAGTACCCGCAGACACATGCCCTTACACACGACGAGCTCCTGAGCGAGTGTCGAAGATGCCCTCGTAGGATAGTAGAGATGGCGTGCGCTTTAATTGACCATAATGTTCGACTGGAACCCAAACCACTTACGGTGTGTCCGCAAAACGGAGAGGGCCAAGCCTACATCGTCCAACATGACTCGATTGAGAACGAAATTACAGCTCTCGCCGCCTATGTCGAGTGGTATTTGGAAACGCATCCAGGTGTAGCTGCTGGAGAGGTGCTAGTCTTGGCTAACCGCCGCTTAATAGGCAACGGCATCCGGGATAGGATTAACGAAGTCGCTCAGCAAAATGATCGGGCGTGGGTCGCCCAGAGCTTCTATTTTGAGGATGCGCTCAAGTCCGATCTCGCAGCCGAGAGCTTTACGCTGCTCACGCTGCTGGCTAATCAAGACGACCGGCCCGCCCTACGTAATTGGCTAGGAGCGGGCTCGGCGGACTGCCGGCGCAGGCCGTATGTGAGACTGCGGGCTCACTGCGAGGCGGCGGGAGTTTCGCCGCGCGGGGCGTTGGAACAAATGCTCGGGGGCAATCTTCAGTTACCCTACACTGGACCGCTAATACAACGGTTCGACCTCCTACAGCAGAGGCTCGTTGCCTTGGCGGCATTAGACATCCCGTAGCTCCTTGATGAGTTGTTTCCCGACGGAAACGCTGACGTAGCGACAGCACGTCAGGCCGCACTTCTCATTGCTCCAAATGTGCAAAATGCGGAGGAACTGCTAAACGAACTCCGAGTCGCGATCACGCAACCCGAACTTCCTGGGACCCAAGGCAATGCAGTCCGGATAATGAGCTTGCACAAGTCAAAGGGACTGACGGCTCGCTTGGTCGTGATCGCAGGATGCGTGACCGGGATAATACCCAGCATCGACTTTGATGCTCCGCTGGACGAGCAAGAGAGGCAACGCCAGGAACAGCGACGGCTGTTTTACGTAGGAATAATGCGAAGTACAGAAACCCTCGTTCTTAGCAGCGCGGTGCGTGTCTCACGGCAGATAGCGTTGAACATGAAGATGCCGGTGCCCCAAGGTATCGGAGCGGTACGATTGACTGCAAGTCCGTTTCTTGCAGAGTTGGGACCTCACGCACCGCAATCTGTGAGGGCTGACTTTTGGCGAGCGCAGCTTGGATTTTGAAAGGTCTTCCGTGACCCGGAGGTTCATCATATGAGCGAGGTTTTGCTGTCCGTCGGCGGGCGCAGCGTCATCACTGCGCGCCTGGAATCAGATAAAGTTCATGGTCGAAACTGGGGCAGCCAGCCTGTGCTCTATTTGGGGATGCAACTACAGCTCCTTCCGGCCGGCGAGCAAAAGCAGATTAATTATACTTTGGTGCGGCTTGGGGGAAGATTGCAAACGCAGGCGCTCGGCGAGTTCGCGAGCTTCGAAGTGGAGCCGCTCGCCCTGGTGCCAAACGTTCAACCATTCTTTCGGCAGCAGGACATCTTCGTCCCTCTCGACAGGACGCGACTTGAACACTTCGAGAACGCGAGGGCAGGAAACGATGCCCGCTTGCAGGTCAACATCAGCGCTCTGGTTTCGTCGCCTGGCGACCCGACATTCGAGGTCGCGCGTCCATCGTCTGGCCAGCTTGAAGTAATAGTCCCAAGGTCACTTTGGATCGACAATGTTTTGTCGCATTGGAATCTTTCAAAAACCAAAGTAATAGAAATCACCTTTTCAGACTGCGCGACGGGAGAAAAATTCCGCAACGCCTATGCGCGCATTGAGCAGGCAGAAAAACACCTTGCGAGCGGCGAATATAAACAGACGCTGACGACTTTGCGCATGGCATTCGAGGGGCTGGCTAAGGATTCTGGGTTTCCATCCGCCGGGAAAGACTTTTTTGACTCTTTATTCGTCACTGTCCATCCCGACAAGAAGGAGAAGGCCCGCGACGCGCTGAACGGGATCTATAGATTCATGCATCTGGGACCGCACGAACAGAGCAGCCAACCCAACTCTAACGGAGACCCTGTAGTCAACCGTCAGGATGCGCGGTTCGCTCTTATCCTCGCTCAAGCGGCGTTCGGATATATGACAGGGGTGCAGTAGTCACCAACAGCTCAAATGTGCCCGTTTGTACCTCGTTTTTTTCGGCTGCATCGCATCTTTCGGCCTGATTTTTTTCCAGGTCCAGTTATGGTCCAATAATCGTCTCCGGCATAGCTGAAACCGCTTTTAGGAACCATCCGTGTCGGGGTTTTAAATTAGTCACCAATTACGGCCTTGCTGTCGCAGCATAGGTTGGGATTTTAGACTTGCCGGAAGCGGACTTCTCGTTGGTAATTTCTCTGATTAGCCATTACTTATTATTGATATAAAGCATTTTTCAAGCTGTACGAATGACATCTTAGCCACGAAGAGGGGCGATGGTAAATCGCGGATCGGAATGGCGGCGCTGGGAGCCTCACATCCATGCGCCCGGAACCGTACTCAACAACCAATTCGGAGGCAGCAACGCTTGGACGAACTATCTCACCGCGCTGGAAACTGCCAAGCCCAAGATTGAGGCTATTGCTGTTACCGACTATTACGTTACCGACACGTATGAAGAGGTTCTTCAGCAACATATTGCCGGGCGCCTTCCGGACGTTAAGCTCATCTTCCCCGAATATCGAGCTGAGACTCGATGTAGCAGCGAGAACGGGCTTCGTGAACCTCCATCTCTTAGTTAGTCCCGAAGATCCCGATCACCTCGCGGAAGTCCGGCGCATCCTTACCCGCCTTCAATTTGGCGCGCACGGCGATACCTTCGACTGCACTCGCGAGGAATTAATTCGACTGGGTAGGCAGGCCGACCCCTCAAAAACAGCTGATCGCGCCGCGCTCGCACACGGCGCGACACAGTTCAAGGTCAATTTCGCCCAACTGCGGCAGGTCTTCAGCGAGAGCGATTGGGCGAAGAAGAATATCTTGATCGCTGTAGCCGGTGGGACCGGAGACGGTACTTCGAGTCTCCGTCAGGCCGCCGATGCTACCCTGCGACAGGAAATCGAAAAATTCTCGCACATCATTTTCTCGAGCAGCCCAGCACAACGCGAATTCTGGATTGGACAACGTACTCTTACGGTCGATCAACTCCGGGCGCGATACAATGGCTGCAAACCTTGTCTCCACGGCAGCGACGCTCACGACCATTTGACGACCGCTCAGCCAGTCGATGACCGATTCGCTTGGATCAAGGGCGCGCTTACTTTCGACGCACTCCGTCAAGCTTGCATCGATCCTGCAGGGCGCGCATACGTAGGTGCAGAACCGCCACGGCAAGCTATGCCGTCTCAAGTCATATCGCAGGTAGACATAACTCAAGCCCCCTGGGCGCTCACGCCGAACATGCCTCTCAACTCCGGATTGGTTGCGGTCATCGGCGCACGCGGATCGGGGAAGACAGCCTTGACGGATGTGATTGCTGCTGGCTGCGATGCGATCGCACCGTCAACCTGGGACGGAGAGGACGATATCGGCCCCTCTTTCTTGGCGCGGGCAGCCGATCTAATCGGCGACGCCAATGTGACATTGACGTGGGGTGGAGGTAATACGATCACACGTGCGTTGGACGGCCACGACGCAAATTCAGAGTTCGCGTATCCCCGTGCCCAGTATCTATCGCAGCAGTTCGTTGAGGAGTTGTGTTCGTCGAAGGGGGCGTCCGAAAGCTTAATTCACGAAATCGAGCGGGTTATTTTCGAAGCGCAACCAGAGGATCAGCTGGAGGGTGCCACGGACTTCGCTGAGCTTCTTGAGTCGCAGACCTCGCGCTTCCAGCAATCACGCCAGCGCGAGGCCGAGGCAATCTCGTCTATTTCCGAGCGGATTGCAGAAGAATTGGAAAAAGAAGGTCTTGTAGAAACGTTGGCCAGCCAGGTGGGGCAAAAACAAACCTTGATCGCCGGATACACCGCGGATTTGGCGAAGCTGGTCGTCAAAGGCACTGAGGCGCAAGCCAAGCGTCACGCACAACTCGGCGAAGCCGCACAAACGCTGAACACAAACATTCAGAACTATGCCAAACAGCGTCGCACGTTTATCGCCATGCAGGACGAAGTGAAGAGCATGCGCGCAACGACGGCACCTGAGATGCTGCGTGAAGTACAGGCAAGGCATTCGGGCAGCGGACTCGATGCTAAGCAGTGGAATGATTTTCTACTTATCTACAAGGGCACGTCGACGAAGCGTTGGCAGCATACATCGTCTGGGCTGACAAACGGATAGCAGATATCACTGGAATATCTCCGCCGCCCGGAGACCCAAGCGTCGCTCTGATCGGCGATGCCGAAGACCTCTCTAAGGCTAAACTCGTCGTGATCAAGGCTGAGATGCTACGGCTCGAACAGTTCATCAGCGCATACACAGTTATTCGAAACCAATATGCTGCTCTCGCATCGCGCATTTCACAGGAGAACAAGGCACTCACAACCCTTCAAACACGTTTAACGGATGCTAAAGGTGCCGCCGCACGCCGCAAAGACCTGCAAACTGAGCGCGAGGCCGCTTACGGCCGAGTGTTCGACGCGATTATTAGCGAGCAGAGCGCGCTGATGGTTCTATATGCACCACTGGTGGGGCAACTGGCCGATTCGTCTGACACTTTACGCAAGCTTAGCTTCTCCGTCTCTCGGGTTGTCGATGCGAAGGCTTGGGCCGAATTCGCAGAAAGCCAACTCATAGATTGTCGCAAGAAGGGGCCTTTTTACGGCCTCGGTGCGCTGACCGAGCTTGCAAACTCTGAACTGAAGCCGACTTGGGAGACTGGCAGCGCTATTGACATTCAGGCGGCGATGAGTGATTTCATTACGAAGTATTCGAAGAACCTATTCAAGCACGCGCCATATGTCCCCACGCAGAAACAAGAATTCCGCGCCTGGTCAAAACAGTTTGCACAGTGGTTGTTCAGTACCGATCACATCACCGTTCGATATGAAATGACCTACGACGGGGTTGATATTCGCAAGTTGTCGCCCGGTACACGCGGCATCGTGTTGCTCCTACTGTACCTCGCGCTCGATAGCGCTGACGATCGTCCTTTAATAATCGATCAACCAGAAGAGAATCTTGATCCCAAATCGGTGTTTGATGAACTCGTTTCGTTATTCGTCACCGCCAAGTCGAAACGCCAGGTAATAATGGTCACCCACAACGCTAATCTGGTGATCAATACAGACGCAGATCAGATCATCATCGCCACCGCGGGATCGCATCCGTCCGGAGGTCTACCTCCAATTACCTATGTTGGCGGCGGCCTTGAAGACTCAGATATTCGGAAAGCGGTATGCGATATCCTGGAGGGTGGTGAGGAAGCATTCCGCGAACGAGCGCGGCGTCTTCGAGTGCGGCTCGAGCGATAGCTGCCCGACCAGCACCTAGAGCTTGAGGTCGGAGCTCATTGTTGGTTGTTCAAGCGGACTTACGGCCCGCCTCGCTCTTCGTATTCAATTTCCCGATTGCTCGTTTCTGAGATCGATTGACACAAGCCGACTTGTCGGTACTACTAAGTGCCTTTACCAGTGGTTTAGGGTTTGGCCGTCGCTGGCTGACCTGGGCTATCCGGATCGTGTGTATCGACGGCGACTCGGCGCACGATCGCTGACGCGGGCAGCGCCCGGAGAGCCAGCCGCCCCGCCAGCTCGCGTGAGGCCGTTGGCCAAGTATTTACGTGTAATGTCATCGGAAGGTGAGGGATCGGGGTCGGATCCCAAATGGCGCGATGGTGAACCAGCTTGCGATCGACAAACCACGCGATCTCACATGAGTCCCATTCGATCGTGTACTTATGGAAGTCCTTTGACGCATCGAATCCCAACTCGATGGTCACGGGCGTGCCCCGGTAGCCGTAGTCAAATTTTGCACCATTGGGGCCGGGATTGTAGAACACGTTAGCCAATAGCTGGTCTGGCCGATTCCCGAGGATTTCTATGTCGATCTCTTGGCGGGGCGAGTCGCGGTGGAGAAAGAAACCGGTCAGGAGGCCCGGGACATTTGTGGCTTGCAGAGTCGCGTCGAAACGTCCGAACAGATAACTGGCGCAGCTTGAGATCGCTGCTGCGCTGAGATTCCGAACACCGAGTGGCTCCTCGATAACAGAGAACGATAGACCACCGCCCGATGCTGCTGTCACATTTGCGGGACGAAACATTCCGAGATTTCCGGGAAAGGTGTCATTTCGTAGCAACCACCGCCCGGATTGAATTTGAGCAAAATCGTCTTCGAAGCACACCCGCAATGCGCCTAACGACTTCTGCTTATCCAGCATGCTCACTCTGATGCCGCTCCAGTCCTTGGATGGTTTCGCTATCCAAGGCGACGGATCATGTCGAAGCCGTCTTGAAGCAGCGACCATCTTTCTTCTTGGCAGCACTCGCTGCCGAGTCCGTAATCCGACGTCGTCAACGGATGGGTATTGTGCGTTCGGTGGCGCAAGCTTCAAGTACTCACATAGGGCACGCCACAGGCTTGCGCCCCGGGGCTCAAGACGAAGACGCAGAAGATCGGCACCTTCTAACACCGCGAGTACGGCAGTGTTATAAGGTTCGGAAGGCTTATCTGTGCCATCCATCAGAATGTACTTCGCGCGTGGATAGTGCTGAACAAGCACGCGTATATGCGGTTCCAGGGAACCTATGTTGACGTATGCATCGAAAACGCGATCGGTGCGACCTGCGAGCAGACTCTCCAATTCAGCTTCCGGAATACTCTCAAAGTCGTTGCAGCAGCGATAACCAAGCATCGAGAGAGCCATTGCAAGTGATGACAGTCCTGAGCCGGGTGATCCAAATGCAAAAACCGGAGAATGGATCGGACGGCCACGGAACAGCGCTGCGTCCACGTTGTCAAGAACGCCAATCCGGCTCAGAGCTGGCAGTATCGAGTAGGAATTTGTCGAGTACAGGTCGCGGCGTTGGTTGATCACTGAGCGGCGCAAGGCCCGAACGTCCAGTTCCCGGAACTTATGATTAATCCAGAGGTCGATCGGACCACAGCAGGGAAGGAGGTCAAGCAACGCCTGAGCCCCCTTCTTCGAAAGTACATAGCCGGACAAGTACCAAAGGCCGCGCTCCGGCCGAAAGACATTCTTCGAAACTAGTTCCTTTGGAGCACCGTGACGCACTTCCCCGTACGAAACGTACAAGATATCGAACCCAGGATTAGCGATCGTTTTCCAAACACCAATGTGTGAACAAGCGACGGCGACCTCCGCTTGGCTCATCATAATCGGGCGCTCAAGATCAAATGCATCGGGCGCTGCATGGGGTTGCGGTTCAACGAACAGTTGGTCACCCAGCGTATAAAACGGCTGAACCATAGTGCCGTCGAGAAGTTCTAGAGGATCGGCCTGCGCGTCGCATGCGGAGTATCGAAGAACACGATTGGAAAGCGGTACGCCTTGGGAGTCTGTGATTCGGCCGAGTTGGCGCACTATATCAGTCCAACGACTCGGTTGACGGTCTAGATTAATGACAAAAATCGGTCCAATTTTCGATTGGAAAGCATCAAAGCCGTCGCCGAACGTTACTGAGCGTTGCCGAGGCAGATGGAATAGGGCGCGCAAGAATAGGGCGTGGATGATTCGTGACGCTGAGCACAAAGGCTTCGAAAGATTCATTTAAGGGATATCCACCATGATTAGAATCTCTTTTGGTTAGATAATCGCCAGTTCCTAGCATCATCGCGATAACTCACTGGCCATTTCGAGACTGCGATTGAATCCCAGTCTCCCAAGACAACTACATTGCTTTCTGTATCGAATCCGGGATTCATGCCAAGATCAAAGATCGACTTCGAAATGTTCCCAGGTCCGGTCGCCGTTTGGATCTCAGGAAGTTCGTCCTCACCAGCTAGCTCAAGAAGACTTGTCGCCTGCTCGAGCGCATGTTCGATGACCGGATGCCTCGGACATGTGATGAGCGGATTATTGTTGAAGTAGAAAATCCAGCTGTGATCGTACGCACCAGCAAGTAAGAACACAGCGGGCTTCACCATAGTCCCAGTAGCGACGTCGTAGCAGAGAGGCTGAAGTTTGAGCCTTCCATCCTCGGCTAGCGAGCCAATATCGGTCCCGATGCACACATCGTCCGCATCGACATAAAACCCGCCTCCAACGAGTACATAGCAAAGCCGGAAGTAGTCCGCCTGCATCGCCGGGTGATAGCAGCGTTCGAAGACTCTTCGGTACCGCGCACCTAACGAACTACTGATGAAGGCGGCAGCAGTGTGTCGGTCGAACAACCTATGCTCGAAGCCGCTTCTCTCCCAAACGACCCACGAGCGGACACATTCCTCGACGTCGGACGGCAGCTCTCCGAGATTATGCCAAAACTGCACGATCGTTTTGGGCACCGGTCGCATGTAGCGATCGACGACGAAAGGCTGAGTTCGCGGGCGCTGGACTAGCTTTCTGACGAATTCTGAGCGCTGCCGATGATGTTCTGGACTGTCGGGCTGCTGCTGCATTCAAATCCACCGCTTACGAGCAGATCTTAGCTCGCGACTATAACTTGTTGATGTCTTATGATATGCGCTATATCGTAGAATTCAAACCACCTGTTCTCGAATTGGAGGGCGGTGGAACAAACGCGCCTCGCCACAGACAAGCGAGCATCGCGATGTCATGGGTCGTCAAATCGCTAGAAGTGGAGGCCGCTGGCAACGTGAAGATCCTCTCCCATAACCCTGGCCATGACGGAGCTATCGTATTCCTTCAAGATACTCGCTTGATGATGTGCATCGAAGCTGAGAAGGACTCCAATGCTCGACACTCGCCGGTCTCCATTGCTGAAGCATTTAAGGTCTTTGAGGAACTTGACGAAATCCCCGACGTCATCTGCACGGGTGGCTGGTGGCCACGCGACCATTATGAATTCTTGCATGGGTCGGATGTTCATGCTGGGTACCGCGGCGTGACAAAGAATAACATCGTCGTAGGCAAACAAGGCTTCTTCGGAAAGCAAGTTCGGTATTTTTCTTCCACTCATGAAAGATCGCATATACTTTGCGCTTTCGGCATGTCAAGTCTGCCGAAAGGCACGCCATGTTATGCGTTGGTATGGGAAGGGGCGATAGGCGCTTTCTACGAAATCGACTCCGATCTGAACATCACGCTACTTGGGGACGTCCTGAGTTCGCCCGGAAATCGCTATGGCCGTCTGTACGGGCTGGCCGACCCGACCTTTCCTAAGAATGGGCCATTCCCTCGTGTCTCGGATTCAGGAAAGCTCATGGCCTTGGCGTCATTTTCGAGGCGCAGCAAACCTACGGCTCAGGAAAGTAAATTGCTCAATTTTTTATTGGAGGGTCCCTTCCGAGAACTGAGCGCTTACGAAGACCTTGAACGTGCACCTCATTTCAACGTTGGGGTGTGTGATCCGGAGTTTTGCAACTTTGCAGGTATTTATAGCGATGCAATTTTCGATGTCTTCTATCAATTCGCAAGAGCAAACGTAAGGGAGACGAGACCGCTACTGATCGTAGGTGGATGCGGCCTGAATTGTGACTGGAATTCAAAGTGGAAGGAGAGCGGGCTCTTTACAGAGGTTTTTGTGCCGCCGGTTGCGAATGACTCGGGCTCCGCGATTGGAACAGCTATTGATGCACAGTTTTACTTCACCGGTAATCCAAAGATCGACTGGAATGTTTATTCTGGGGGACTTTTTAACATAGAACAATTCGATTTAGAGCCGTATGACGTCTACGATACGAACTATGAATTGCTGGCCGACTTATTAGCCAACGATCTGGTTCTCGGCTGGGTAAAACGGCAGATATGAAATCGGTCCACGCGCTTTAGGCAATCGCTCGATTCTCGCTGCCCCATTCCACGACAATACCAGGGTGCGACTAAACGAGATCAAGCAGCGCGAACAGTTCCGGCCGATTGCTCCTGTGTGTCTGGAAGAAGACGCCGCGCAATGGTTTGGTTGCAATCGCCCGAGTCCGTTCATGCTTTATACATATCGTGCAAAAACCGACGCGCTAGCTGCAGTTACGCATGTGAATGGGACTGCGCGTATTCAGACAGTGTCGTCCGAGAGCAACCAGAATTTATACAAGCTACTTGTAGCTTTTAAGGCACGCACGGGATTTGGAGTTCTTTGCAACACCTCTTTGAATTTCAATGGGAGGGGTTTCATAAACAAGGTAAAAGACCTGTCTACATACGCCCCGGAGCACAATCTAGATGGGTTTGTGATCGAGGGACGGGCCTACGTTTTGAAAGTATCCAACAGTTATCAGACATATTTGAAGAAACCGAATCGTCTAAGCAGCGCAATTTCGCTGTCACAAGTTTAGCAGGACTCGATAATATCTTGCGATGCTCCGCGCTGCACACGATTTCATATACTTTATTCTTTGCAGATAAGAATGTCGTCCGGGCTGCCCAACGGTAAGTTCCCATGAACGGGGTTCTGGGAAACGGAAGTGTGCTGCCCCAGAGTCTGGGGATTTTTTCCAACCCACAACCCAACCCACAATGTGTGACGTCTTGTACGACTTCCGCGTAGTTTGGCAGTCCCCGCGGTCTTGTAAGTTGTTGTAAAGTCTAACCACGCTACGCTGTCGCGGCAACGTCCTGCATTCGCAACTTCGCAGAAGCACTAGGACTTCTGGCCAGAACTGACTTCCAAGTGTGCCATGACTCATCACATTGGATCGTAGCTGTCGTGATGATCAAGCATCCCGCAGCTGATCAAGCTGGGCCTCAGTGTCGGCTCTTTCAGCGTTTCGGATCCAGTCTTCCGCAATGCGACGAAGCATCGCGGCGGTACGAGGCCAAAGACGACTAGCCTCGTTCCACTCAAGATACTCATCAGCGATACCTCTTTCCGAGCCGCCCCCATCATACGGAGCCTTGCAAAACGCACCTCGCATGTTGAAACGGGAAACGGAGATTCCTCTTTCGATGTCAGCGGAAGCGAGGTCTTCAATCAACTCTCGGATCGATTTGGTAGGCCACGCTTTATCCTCTGGATCGGGTGGAGCGTATGCAAGAATCTGGCCGATCTGCTCGTCCGTTATCGCCGTGCGATCCGCCTCTTTTGCCAGTCTTCTGACGTCCGCAATCCACGCCTTAAGAAAATCAATGTTCTGCGCTTCAGAGGAAAACCCGGGTAAGGTTTTAATCGATCTCAACAGCTGGTAACCGAACCGGGCTCGGAGGCGGCTATCCTCTGTCACTTCGGGACGATCTCCGGAGGCCGGAAAGAAAACAGCACAGATCACTTCCACAAAAAACTTCGGGGAGTTGCTGAGCAAACGATGCAGCGCAATGGGTTCGCCTTGATGCTCCAACAGCGGCAGGAATTGGTATTCGATTGCTGCTAGTTCGTTCAAATCCACATCTTCCCGCTGCTGCAATGCCTGAATCATATGAAGTACCGAGTAATGTTGGCGACTCCATGCCTCGCCGTTCTCATCGCGGACGAGGCCCTGAAGAATCCCAATGCAAATCGCCGTTGGCACGCGATTCTCTTGATACGACAACATGTCTAGGCAAGCACCAAACCGCCCCACTGCAATGTATTTGCCCAACGCGAAAAACAAATCCTCGTCAGACGCCTGCCTGAGCGCCATCTTTCGCTTCCAGTATTCCCGCTCAATCCTCTCGCCTAGTGTGGCTACAAATGACCACGTTTCACGGGAGTCATTCCACCGCAGAAAGAGTTTCGCAGCCTGCCCCTCTTCGATCTGCTTCACGTGAGCGCGAATCCATTCATCCCAGCTCGCACCAAATTTTTCATGAGCAGCCGCCGACAGAGCTAGGACGAAGTCCTCGGCGACGCCAGAGTCTGCGGCAACTGCCAGATCAAATGCGTGCTCCAACACCTCTTGTGTCGGCGCTGACTGAGCCATAGCGTACCCCACGAGGTATGGAAGCTTTGCTCGCTTCGATAGGTCCATTGCCGCCGAGAGGCCATGCTCGCGCAGCAGCTGGGAAATCGCCACGTCCCGCTCACGATTAGCCCTCCCAATAAAATCTTGTTCTTCTGGAGGTGCGAGCTCTGGCACAACGTCATCGAATAGCCAGGCAATCCGCCGAATCGGATCGCGCGGGGCCAGTTCGTCGCAGAGCGCGTCCAGTGACCCCAACTCAAGCTCTTTCATTGCCCAATCCGTATTCTGGAACTGCCGGTGCCTCCCGATGAGCTGACGAAGCTTTGACCAGAGTTCAAAAACATCGTCCGCGGTCGAAGCCCCAGCTGCCACCCTAATCGCCTGGGCGACGCTTTCCCGCGCGCTGGGCTCAAGTTGAGGCAAATGGTCGACGAGCGCGGTGAGATGGCGCATGTCGGTTCCTGCGAGTTCAATCGCAACCTTTTCATACCCGCGATACGCTGACTGCATGTCGCCACGCGTCGTTACCTTGCTGTGGGCATCACCGAAGTCTCTTAGCCGGGGCTTGTTAGTTCCCGCCGAGTGGTCAAACTGCGCCGGCAGCAATGACATCGCGAGTTCCAGCCCAACCGTCGGCCGGGTACGACAAATGCTGCGGAGGATCGCAATCCTTTCGTCTACGCTCGCGTAGGTATTAGGCCTCCACGCTAGAAAGATGTCGCGCAAACTATTCAGGGGTCGGTTCTGTGTAGCGCCGCCTGGATCGAAGTGAGCAAGCGTCATCAGAATTGACGCCGCTCGGTGAAGATAATTCGGATTCCACGCGAGTGTTTCTAGCGCCCATAGTATGTAGGTGTGCGGGCTGGTCGAACTTAGGAAGTGCCGGTCCTTCTTATCGCGGAAAATGATTGGTGCCCATTGTTCACCGTCGCCCTCAAGCACCCGCTCGAGGGCGGAGGCCAAAGGGTGCGGCGCCGCCTCCACCAGCTTGGGAAATTCGGATTTCAGGCTTGCGAGGAGCCTTACGTCCTCAGTTAGCCGAGGCAATGCCGCCACGACACGATCCACAAACTGCTCGGGTGATTCATTTATAGTTCTGAATCTCGCCGCATCGTGAAGACCCGAGATGAGAAGCAGAGTTGTGCTCAGACCCCGTCGAAGCCATTCCGAATGCCGAAAGTCGGCCCCTCTAATTGGGACGATTGGCCGCTCGTCGTCGGGAGTGTCCAGCGTCCGATCTACTTCACCAAACACCTCAATGCAGGCTTCTCGGAATCTTTGTTGAGCCGCAGTCCCGATCAGCGAGCCCAGCAATGTGAAAGCGTCCTTGGACGATCGAAGCGTCCAAACCGAACCTTCCAGATCGAGGGGCGAGTCCGGCAGCGCCTCAAGTTTGCGGGCGTTCGCGTCTACTTCACCGTACCCCTTACCGCAGAGTGCGGCAACGATGGCGCAATCATGTTCATTCGACGCGTCCCATCCTCCAGCAAGAACAAGAGGTATCAATTCAGGGTTGTCCCTCCACTTCGGCGGAACTGCTTTTTCACTTGGGTTCAGCCTAGCGAGCACTGTCACGCTCCGGCCACATGTGCCGGCCAGCCGAAATGCCTCCTGCTCATCGAATCCCATCGCACGCAAGCCGGCTGCAAAGTCCCTTGTGTTCATTCGTTCCAACGATTCTGCATCGGGCGCAATATCGTCATTGCCAAGGACAAGCGTTACTTGATTTGTTCTGGCTAGGGCAGCGGCAGCACCGGGGCGCTGCGCCTCTGGAAGGAGAATCAAGGCAAAATGCCCGGTCGAAGGCATGCCTTTGGCCGCATCTGGAGAGTCGATGAAGAGAGTCTTCGATAGGAGGAAGCGGGAAAGTTCGTCGTGCGCGCTTATAACCGCAGCTGCGATAAATGCCGCAGCCTCGCTCGCAGAGTCAGCCTTGAACCTCTCGAGACCAGGGAAACCTGAGCTAAGGCTGTCACACAGCTGCTTGGCTTTTTGCTCGCGGCCGGTGAGCAGTATAGCTTCTTTGAGGGGGGGCGCAACGTTCAGGCGATACTCGTCCCAGAAATCCTGAACAGTCTGAACCCCGCTTGGAAAAATGATTCCGAGCTTCTTCGCTAGGGGAATGGACACTGTCGGGTAGTCGGCGAGCCACCGTTCCAGGGAGTTTGCGTCGTAGACCTTGACATCTCGCCATCCCTCGCCAGAGCGCTCCCGCTGCCAGTCTTCAAAGCCGGAATCCCAAATGCGCGGTGTCACGAAGATGAAACTCGTTCTCGAGCGCTCGTCCGCGGTCAGTTCCCGAGTGCGCTTGTCAAAATCCTTGCTAGCCTTCGCCTTATAGTCTGTCCCCGCTCCAAATTCCCAAAGTGAGTGTCCCTCAGGTATGAACGTATTAGCCTCGACCACATCAGCGACGCCGTCCCACCCATGCGTTTGGGAAGCATCGCCGCTCGGGAAGCGGTAATGCTCCAAACTTGGACACGACGCGCGGATGAGGTCAGAGACCAGTCCGGGCAAATCCGCCCGGACCGTGATCGTGTCCGCCCAGGATTTCAAGTGCAACGCAGTCACTATCTTCATGAAAAGCCTCAGTCCACACCACGCCCTACCGCGACACGATTATACTATTAGGTATCGTCGTCCGCGTTGAACTCGCCAAACCGGCTAGCGTTTTGCGATGATCGCGCTCACGTCGCCGGAATCAGGTCGCCTCCAGGATAGTCGGCTACTTGGGAGTTGACCGGAGACGGGGTTCGGTGAGATTGTTGGCGCAAAATCCGGTGTCAGTTCTGGTGTCAGTTCGATTGACCAAATGAGGCATGCGCTGACGCGCATGGGCATCGTGCCGAACTAGGATGTAATTGAAATGGCATGGCTTGACGAGTCTGGGCGTGCCGAGGCAAGTCGTGACGCTGGCGGAAAAATGGCTTAAAAGGCCCCGGCTTCGGGTTAAGCATTAAATTCCGAATCCTCGTGATGCGCCGAGAATACCCTAATTGCTTAACGGTACGCTAATTTCTCGGCAGCGGACTTATGCGGAATTGGGCCAATGCTGGGGTTTTAACGGGGTTTGCCGTCACGTCTCAGTTACCGGGTGGACAAAGAAGCGACGACTTGTGGGCTCTCGTGTTTCGTTTCTTCCGATTCCCCGAATTATTCTTTTGGCCATCGCAATTCGGTGATGACGGTGCCGGTGCAGGTGTCGGTGTGACGCAAGTCACCGTGACATTTTGAGGCGCAGATTGATCTTTGGCTTGGCTTGCCCCCCACGGCTAAGGCACCGAAGATACGACGTGCGGAAGGGTCGCCACCAGCCGGCGTAGGACACTGCTGATCTCTTGGGAGAAGCAGCCGAATTCCGTGGCGTCACAGGGTGCGAATAAAGTTAAATGGTCGAGAGGCGTGCGCCGGTCGTTACGTCGAGAGAAAACGGGTGCTCGCCGCCCATAGGCGACCACGCAACACCGCACAAGGTTCCACCCCGCAACTGAAGGTTCCGAATGCCGTCAAAGGAGACACGCTCCGCAAACCATCGGGGCCCTGAACGATCCCAGGCAAGCACGTCGGTGTAGTTGGCGAGTAATAGGAGCCCCGCATCTACTCCCGGAAGCACATCCAATACCGGGGAGATCGGCACCTCTTGGTAACCGTCGGGGTTTCTCACATCCAGTATGTAGCCAGCACCATTCGAGACAGAGCACAGGGCGTTTGCGTCGGGGCACGAATACACCCCGCTCTTGTACCTACCACTTGGTTGAGCAGCAAATAAGCCGCTCCAAGAGGCTCCGCCGTAGGGCGTTACCCGTAGCAACACGCCGTCGCAGTTGTGGTGCCGCGCGGGTGGGAAATACCGTAACTCACCTGCTTGCCCTGGCAACTCCCTGAGCACTTCAACCTCAAACAGGTGGGGAAATTCAAGCCGGATTTCAGTGATCAGGCCTGAAGAATCGGTGCACAATTTGCCCGTCTTGTTTTCCAATTTCATAGGTTCCTTCTTTTCCGTTAACTGAGCCTCGCAGATTATACTGTGTGTAGCCGTTACTGCCGACCGTCTCCTCACCGTTTTGGATGATCTCCTTGTCGAACGAGCTGGGGAAATTGTGATTCGGCCCAGCTTCTTCCGCGCTTCTTGCCGCGACGCGCTCGCTGTATTCGAGACCCTCTGTTGCTTCAGTCTCCGCTGCCTCGGCTGCGGCCTCAAGTCCTTCCTCCTCGGGCAGGGCCCCTAGCGAGGCTCCTTCATCAAAGAATGCCGAGGCCACGGTCACGACTTGTAGCGTGATGATGGCTGCCTTGACCGTCTTGGGATGCGTCCCTACCCATTTTGTGATCTTTTTTTTCGCGTTGTCCAGCGAGTTTTTCTTCCCCGGCGGTCCTCCGCCGCCGCAGATGCAATGCGGCAACTGGTTCGAGAGAACAAAACGGACGAAGTCGTTCAACTCCTCGAAGTATGTCGCATCTGAATTGCTCACTTCGTAGTTATGGCCGTCGAGGTCCGCGAAGGTTTCGGGATTGTCTCTGGTCATCGCGTAAAGGTTTAGCGTTTGAGGGTTGTTGGGATTGGCGTACGGTACGGGCGCGGGGACGGCGGACCAATCAGGCGAAGTCCACCGACCGAAAGCTGATGAATAGTAGCGCGCTCCGAAGTCATCGTTGTTGGTTTCGGTGTCGCGTTCCTTGCCTTCGAATTTGTAGTTTTGCGTGCAGCTATTCGTGTAGGGGCGCTCGCCGCCGAAAGGATAGAAGTCGGCGTCGTAGCAAAGTGCGCTGGCAGAGGTGTAAATCTGGCGGGACGTGCCGAGAAAATCCTCGCCGTAGTAGGAAATGACGTTGCCGCTGACGACGCGATGGGCCACGCGTTTGCCACCAAAGAAGACGTATTCGTCGGTGATGTTGCCGGCGGAATCGGATTCATCCAGAATCTCGGCGCCCGCGCCATACCAGTAGATTTTGCCATTGGATTTCTGGACGCGGTCGCCATCGCCATCGTAGGTGTAAGTGACGCCGGCGGCGGTCTTGATTTCGCTTTCGGCGTTCCAAACATAAGAGTTGTGGGTGTCGTTGAGAACGTTGCCGGAGGCGTCGTAGCTGAACGCGGTAATTTGGTTCGCTGTGTTGGAGATGATGCTAAGGCCGCTTTCCTGACTGCAACCGTTGTAGGCCGTGGAAGCGACGTTGATGTTGGTCAGGTTGCCGTACTCTCCCGTGGCGGCATTGTCGTAGACGTAGGCTTCTCCCCAGCAATGTGCGGGACTGGTGGCATGGGTGGAAGTAGTTTCGCCGGTGAGGAGGCGGTTGACCTGGTCATAGGTGAACTGCTGAGAGCGTGTGGCGTCTACTGAGTTCGTGATCCCAATGACGTTCCCGTTGTTGTGGCTATTGGCGTCCACAAAATTGTACTGGAGCGACATCAGATTTCCGGCCTGATTGGAATACTGAATTTCGTTAGGCTGGAGGCGGGTGTTGTAGGACATTGTGAGATCAAGCCACGTGGAGCCGCCGGTGGGGCCAATGTTGGCGCTGGTTATCGCTGCTTGCGGTGCGTAGCAGACTCCTAGACTCGATACGCCGTTAGCACAAGTACCATCTATGTACGAAATATTGTTGGCCACATCCTGCGCCGAACTTGGACGATCCACAGAGTCCGCGACGTATGTGATTATTCGTCCGCTGGGATAAGTGAGCGTGGCTAGACCGCCTGCGAGGTTATAGGTATACCCGGTGGTCTTGGTGACACTGTTGGTGGTGCGTTTTTCGCCCCATTCGCGGCCCATCGTGTCGTAGGCCCAAGATTCGGAGCCATCGGCATCGGTCATGCTGGTGCGCCGACCGATGTTGTAGCAGGTAGACACGACCACGCAGGTGGTCTGATCGTATGTGTAAGAAACTGAGGGATCACCGTTGGAGTATGTTCTGCCGGTCATGCGATTCAATGGCTCATATCCGTACGTGATCATGATGCTGCGCGGGTCTTTCTTAGTGCTGACGTTGCTGTTGGCGTCGTAGGTGTAGAGGACTGGCGTGGTTCCGGTTTCGGGATTAGCGGAACTTGTAAGGCGTTTCAATGAATCATAGATGAAGGTGCGGGTGTGAGATCCGCCTTGGACAGCCTTCGTAAGATCGTTCAGGGCGTCGTAGGAATATGTAGTGATCCAGATCGGCTCTCCCGTTCCAGGACAGACGTTGACAGTCGCGGTGAGCGAATTCGGTTCGTCCACTTCGACGAGGCGACCCAAGCCGTCCGTCTTGCTGCGGCGCCAGTGGGCTGCTTGATCGGTAACGAGGGTTGAGTTGCCGCAGTATTGCGTCGAGACGTTGTTGTTTGTTTTGGTACCGTCCGGAGGTATCACAAGCGTGGTGCGGCCCAATGCATCGTAATTGTAAGTGGTCGTCCCATAGGTTGGATCGGAATGACTGCGGTAAGGATTGGTGACCGTGTAGGTTTTCCCGACACCATCGTACCCCGTGATGACATAAATGGTGCCCTGAGGATCGGTGGTTTGAGTCTTTATGACGTGGCCCATGCCGTCGCGTGCTGTGACGCTGACCAGGCTTTGGCCGGAGGTAATTTTTTTCGTGGTGGTTACGTTTGGTGAAGGAGTGGAAGGGTTGTAGGAGGAATCGTTGTACGCAAACTTGGTTTGACCGCCGTCGGGGAATTGTGTTTCCGTGAGCCGGTCCAGGCTGTCACTATATGAGTACGTTGTTGTTTGAGTGTTCTCGTCCGTTCTGCCGCGAAGCTGGCCGTCCGTGTAGCCGTAACAGTATTTGGTGATTTGGCCGAGAGGATTGGTAACGGCCGTCAGGAAGGCATTGGTGTTGCCCGAAGGCGGCGCTGCACCGCCGCAGGACGAGTAACTATCAGTGTAGGCATAGGTAGTAGTGTGGTTCGTGCCGGTCATGTCCGCGCACGCTGCGTTACCACACGGGTCCTTTGCCGTCAGGACTTGACCAGTCTCGTCGTAGGTGTAGGTGTAGGTCGAGGCGGGGTTAGGGCAGCTTGGGAAGCATTGCTTGGTGACGCTGGTGACGTTGCCGCGCGGAGCGGGCGTGGTCGTCGACGGGCCGTAGTAGGTTTCGTCGTGCGTACCGCTGGGGAGACCGCTGACTCCTGTGACCGAAGGTGTACCCGCAGTTCCGCACGTGGCGGTGCCGCCGTCGTACAGATAATCGGTTTCCGCGACGCGATTGGACGGGGAGACCGCGCCGTTGTAAACGATCGTCTGGCACGGGGAAGTGAGCAAGTTCGAAGGCGACGTCTGGACCTGAATGGGCAGCAGCGGATCGCCCGGGAACGTCTGATAATTGTTCACGGTCGTCCGCAGCAACGTGCCAGGCGCACCTGAACCAAAATCGTATTCCTGCTTCTGAGTGACAGCTCCACCAAAGCCGTACGTGTAGCTCACTTCCGAGGTGGAGGTGTTGTCGATCGTGGTCGTGTCACTCTGTAGATTAAATTGATCAAACCACTGCTTCACGTCCTGCCGAATCGGAGTGGTGATGTTGCCCCAGTTGTACTCCTGAACCTCCTGTTCAACCGGCACCTGGCTGGCGATTTCTCCACCACCACCAAATCCGGACGGCGGCGGAATCGCGACAGGCGAGTAGTTGTAGATCGTTTGAGAGGTAAGTCCAGTTACGGCGTCGGTCGTTTGCACGGTCGTGGACTTCGTGAGCCACTGGTTGGTCAAGCCTTCGTTAGTATTCCACGACGCGTTGTACGTAAATGTCTGAGTGAGAGCAACTGTGCTACCGTCGAAGCTGACCTGACGTGTTTGGACGACGGGCGTTTTGTATAAGTAGACGCAGCCGTTTTGAAGCAAATAGCCACTCTGCTCGAGGCCCGAGTAGACTGCACTCTGAGTATAGACAGGGCTCATTTCCCACGTGTATTTCACCCAGCCACCATCGGGATAGATGATTTCGTTGAGCAGCCCATACGTTGAATCGTAAGAGAACGTGTAGGTCTTATTGTTGGGCAAGGTTATCGTGTGCAAAAGGCTGAGCGAACCGCCGTTTGTGCCCTGAAAACCACAGGTTAATCCCGAGGGTATAGTGGACTCGCCGAGCGGTGGCAGCTGTTCCGCAGGTCCGGGAGCGCTGAAAGTCGAGGGATAATTCGCGTAGCCCAGAGTATAGGCCAAGCCGCCAGCAGAAATGCCTGTCGGATTGACTGTGGAACCGCCCGGATACGTGAGAGATACCAACGAACGATCAGCCGTGTCCGTTACTTGGTTGCCCCCGCTATTTATGCGAATGATGTTCCCATTACGATCTTCGATCGATGTGGGCCACGTGATTGCCTCAGGTCCTGAACCGTTTTGATACACGACGTACGATGCTGGGAAAGAGTAGACTGCGCCTGCCGCGTCAAAGACCTCCAGCGGCGGCTGGCCGTAGGGCGTGCAGGAATACGGCACCGATTGCTGCGGATTGGTACAGAGTCCGGTGAACACGCCGTACGCCTGATTATCGCTGCCGTAGTTGACCGGAAAAAATGAGGGGATTTTGCCGCCCATGTCCGTACAATTGGCGTAGGTTGAGGGGGGCGGGCCCATGGCGGACATGTCGAGACTGTGGGCCGCGCCCGAACTATCGTGAAACGAGTACCCTACGGAGAAATAGCAGGTTCCTGTGGGGGAACCTGGCGGTCCACTCGGATACTGAATAGCGCTGGCGGCGAAGCTTACGAACGGCAACGAATTGCCCCATCCGCCGTACGAAGGCGATTGCAGTAAAAAGGTCCCCAAGTATCCCGGTTGATAGGATGAAACGTAGTATTCGGAGCCCGAATTGTAAGTTATGGCGAACGGTAGGGAGATACTACGCCCAGGGGGGACTGCCAGATCGATTTTGAGGTTCACGGTCCCGTCGGCGGGATTCACGGTCTCCGATAGCATGTGAATATAGTCGTGGCCCACACCGGGAATGGGCTTGTTGGTGATGTCAGGTGGGCTGGTAACTTGGGCGTGGGCAGCTGGTCCGAATGAAACGGCAAAGAGAAGTAGGCCAACGATCAGCGATCGGCGCATTTGAACTCCGAGGTACGTAGTGCGAGAGTACATAGTATGAGTACGTACGCGTGTCAAGTTAAAATACGTACAGGGCGAAAGACAGGCGATGGGTGTGGGACGCGGGGAGTGTCAGTTGGTGGTTAGGAGGGGGACGGCGCGTAGCAGGCCGGCGTTATTGCCTAGGGCTGCTGGGCGGATTTGGGCTTTGCGCCAGGGGGACCAGGTGTGCTGGTTCACGTGAGAATGGATGAAGGGGATTATGAGGTCGGCGCTTTGAGGACGCCACCACCGAAAATTACTACGTCGGGATCGAAGGCGTGAATGATGCCGACGGCGGTGGCGGCCCAGACGTTGAGGCAGCGCGCTTGAATTTGCTTGGCGACGGGATCGCCGGCGTCGGCTACGCGGAAGAGAGCTTTGACATTTACGGCTGGTTCTTTGGCTAGCGCGCTTTCTTTGAAACCCGGCCAATCCTTCGCTATTCCTGGCAGCGCTCAGCCGGCGCCTTCGGCTTCGGCGCATCCGATGCCTGGAGTTGGTCGGCCATTCGGGCACTACTCGATTTGCTTCACGTTCGAGAGCGCTCGCCCGATCCCGCTCGAATGCAACCTGCGTTGGTTTCGTGTACCTTCTATGTACCTCACTTTAGGGTTTCGAAAGGTTGTGTCGTATGTGGCGTTTCGCATTTTCAATAACTTACACCTCGTCAACGACGAGGCTTGGTTCGATTCCCACCCGCGCCTCCAATTTGAATCCCGCCTGCGGTTTTCTTTGCCTGGAGTAGCCTGCCGACGTTTGCATGACTGACGAGACCAAGCCGGACGCATACCAGCCGCAAGACAAATTGTTGGGAATGGATCAGGCGATTTCCCGGCGCGATTTTCTGAACGCTGGGCTTCTCGCTTCGGGCGGATTGCTGATGACGTCCGCGTCTCCCTTGCAGTTGCTCCCCGAGGATGATTGGACCGGCTACGGAGGCGTGGGCGACTACAGCCGGTCGAATGGGAATACTTATGAAATCGTGCAGGCGGGCCATCGCATTCGCGACGGTGAGTTTGAAAAGATTCCGGCGGCGGCGATAGACACGCGCGAAACCTACGATTGCGTCGTGGTGGGTGGCGGAATCAGCGGTCTCGCGGCTGCGCTTTTCTTTTTGCGCCAGGCCGGCGCGGGGCGCACGTGCCTGGTGCTCGATAATCATCCGATTTTTGGCGGTGAAGCCAAGGGCAACGAATTTCTGGTGGACGGGCACCGGTTGCTAGCGCATCAAGGCTCGGCGGTTTATTTCGTGCAGTATCCGCATAGCTTTATTGCGCGCTTTTACGATTCGATCGGATTGAAGGCGCCCAAGTTGCAATATCAGTCGTGGGCTGGACCTTCGCCGGAGATTCCGCTAAGCAAGACTCCTTATGACATGGTGGGCAGCGAGCCTGCAACTTATGGATTTTATTTTGGCGCGAAATTTGATCGCGGCGGCTCGGGCGTGTGGTTGATTGATCCGTGGGGCAAGAAATTGCAGGGAGCGCCGATTTCGGAGACTGCGCGGGCGGAATTGTTGCAGTGGCGACGCGGGCCGTTGGTGCCGGAAAAACGGCCGCAGTATTATGGCGACGATATTTCGCGGCAGCTGGATCAAATCACCCTCGAAGAGCACATGATGCGGCTTTACGGCATCAGTCGCGAAACGATCCGCACGTTTCTTTCACCCGTCGAGGGAGGCGGATCGGGGCTGGGGCCGGACGTTTTGTCGGCGTACGCCGATTATGCGGCGGATATGTTGCATCCACTCGATACCGAAGATGGCGATCAAATGTTCCCGCGCGGCAACGGCGACATTGCGCGGCTGATGATGAAGGCGCTGATTTCCGATGCGATCTCTGGCGCGGATAACGTGGACGAAGTTTGCAACGGGCGCGTGAATTTTGCAGCGCTCGATCGGCCCGGAGCCGCGGCGCATGTCCGGCTTGGCGCCACAGCGGTTTGGGTGCAGCACGATGGCGATCCGGCGAAAGCGGAGTTCGTTTCGATCATTTATTCGCAGGGGAAGCAATTGTATCGAGTGAAGGCGCGCACGGCGGTGATGGCTGGCGGCTGCTGGACTACGAAACACATTGTGCGCGATCTTCCCGCCGCGCAACGCGACGCGTACGGGCAGTTCTACCGGTCTCCCTGCATGATGGCGAACGTCGCGCTGCGAAACTGGCGATTCCTTTACAAGATGGGGATCAGCGGATGCAGGTGGTTTGATGAAATCGGAAATTACACCGAGGTGCGCAGGACGGCGCTCGTGGGCGCGGATTCGCCGGGGATTGGGCCCGATTCACCGGTCGTGCTGAATCTGAAAATTCTTTTCTCGTATCCAGGCATGCCGGTCGCAGATCAGGGATCTCGCGGCCGCGGAGAATTGCTCGCGACTCCGTTCCGCGAATACGAACGGCAAATCCGGCAGCAATTCACAGATATGTTTGCGCGGGCTGGATTCGACGCGCGACGGGACATTGCCGGAATCATTTTGAATCGCTGGGGCCACGCGTATTTGAATCCGCAGCCGGGATTTTTCTTTGGGAAAGACGGCAAGCCAGGGCCCAGCGAGGTATTGCGAGCTGCGCCGTTTGGCAGGATTGCGTTTGCGAATACCGATCTGGCTGGGATTATGGATCACCGAAGTTCCATTCTTGAAGCGCAACGGGCTGTGGGGCAATTGCTGGACCAGGTGCTCGAATAGGTGATCCGATTTTCACGAGAGTCTGAGGAGAAAAGCAGATTCCTCGGGCCAAAATCGCCCTCGGAATGACAACGCGGTTGCTTTTCTGCTGGTCGTTTAGAGGGCCATCGGTACGTGCCACTACACCGATGGGGTCCGCCGCGGCGCGAACGCCGGCACTCAACTCTGCGACCGCAGCTAATCTGTCTCCGCACCATTACCGATTCACAACGTCATACGTAAAATCATGTTCTGGTGAGCGCCGGGACTGGTTACGATTCGGGTTGTCCCTCTCATGTGGAATTACCTCATTGGACCGATTCTGGCGCTCTTGCCACGGCCGTGGCGCGACTCGCTGCCAATTGCGAACAATCAGCCGTGGGGACGAGCTGGCGCCATCAGCGGACTCGGCGAATCGTTGGCTGCGCTTGTGGCGCTGGGATATTGGTACATGTATGCGATGTCCACGTGGGTAGATACGGCGGTATCGAGAGCGCTGGATGGAAAACTCGGGCCGAACGTGACGGTGCAGGAAATCGGAGCTGTAGCGCTGACGGTGTGGATGACGCATCCGCTGACCTTGCTGCTGGGTTACCTGATTCTGGAAGGAATGATTCGTTTTTTAGCGGCGGCGTTCAGTGAGGAGAGCCTGGGAATTCTTCCGCTCGGCGTGCTCGACTTTATATTGGTGCGCCCATTTCGCCCGCGGAGTGGACTGAGCGTTCCGGAAGTCGAGGGCACGACGGGCAACGCGCGTTCATTTTTGGACGCGCTGCGCGAGGCGATGTTGAAGGTGCGCGGCGTCCCGGAAACCGATGAACTGCACTTCCGCAATGATGGCGACGTGGAACTGATGGAAATTCGCGCTTCGCACCGCAAACATGAGTGGATTCCGCCGCGCACCGTTCGTTTCGAGGACGGGTATTACTGGTTGGAGGCGTCCACGGTGAAGAAAGGGCCGCGGCCTTTTTACTATACATTGCGGAGGCTCCCTTCGGGAGTTCCCGGGCGCAGCGTGCTGATCTACGCGCCTGCGGATGCTCCGCGAGAGTAAGTTTCAGCGAGATTGCGTCCCGCGCGGAGCTGCGGGAACCCATCGGAGGTTGCCTTAACACCGGTGGCGTCCGCCGCGGCGGACGCCACTACAAAGGCAGATCCACGGCGCTGGCATGCATGCGTTCTTCTTTGGCAACATCCCTGCTGCGTTAGTACCTTCGTACCAGTGAAGTTTTAGTAGCTAAAAGGTAAAAGCAATCATCGGTATTATCTTTGGGGGCTCCGATGACGAAGCTTAGTGTGTCTTTGATTGTACTCACCTTGTGTCTTTCCGTTTGCTCTTGTGGCGCGCGCGCAGCGGAACCGCGAGGACCGCTCAGCCAAAGCGAACTGCTGGCTTTGGTGGCAGGGGCCGCACTGCCCGAGAACATTGTCACGGGAATCCGTGAGCGGGGCTTGAACTTTCACGTGGACGCTTCCTACCGCGCGGAAATGTCGAAAGCAGGCGCTGACGCGACAATTTTGACCGCGCTGG
Organism: Candidatus Acidiferrales bacterium; assembly: GCA_049287725.1. Taxonomy (GTDB): domain Bacteria; phylum Acidobacteriota; class Terriglobia; order Acidiferrales; family UBA7541; genus Palsa-295. The sequence goes on from JBAQGJ010000018.1 coordinate 34,863, forward strand.
ATTCGGCGAAGGTCGTGGTGGCGGCCGGTGCGAAGGTAGCGGCGAACCAGGACGTGCTCGAGCACATTGCGAACGCCGGGAAATTGATGCAGGACAAGAACTATCCCGATGCAGCCAAGGAATTGAACGCAGTGCTTGCGGCGGGTTCCGCGAGTCCCGAGGCCGGATTCGTGATGGGGCAACTGCTGCGCAAGGAAGAGCGCTGGCCGGAAGCGGCGGCCGTGCTGAACGAGGTACTGCAACAAGATCCGACTTTCCCCGAAGCGCACACGAAACTGAGCTTTGTCTACTACCGTCTGGACCAGCAGGAGGACGGGCTGCGGGAGGCGAAAGCGGCGCTGGCATTGACGCCCGATAATGCGGAGGCGCACAAGAACGCGGGGTTGGCGCTGGCGACGATGCGAAAATTCGACGCCGCGCAGCTCGAGTATGACGAGGCCCTACGTCTTAAGCCCGATTATGCCTCGGCGCATCTGGACATGGCGATCATGCTGTCGGACAAGGGCGACTGGCGCGGGAGCATCGAGCAATACCAGAAGGACCTGGCGCTTGATCCCAGCGACGTGCAGGCGCACTACAATCTGGGATTGGCGTTCGACCATATCGGCGATTTCCAATCGAGCCTTCGCGAGTATCGCGAGGCAATCCGCCTGGCTCCCACACGCTACGATGCGAGGCAGAATTTGGCCGCCGGCCTTTTGAACCATGGCTTCGCGGCAGAAGCGGTGATCGAATTCCGCGCCTTGGAAAAGCTTTATCCCGGCGCCCAAATGTGCCACCGCTGTTTGGCATCGGCGCTTTACCAAACCTGGGACCTGAAAGGCGCCGAGACCGAGTATACGCTGGCGTCGCAGTTGGATCCTTCCGACGCAGCGCCACACGTGGGCCTCGGCGAAGTATTCTCCACCGAAAAGAAATACGATGAGGCGCTTGTGGAATTCCGCCGCGCGGAAGGACTCGACAACAACTCTTATGGCGCGCATTACGGAGCGGGACGGGTGCTGCTGCTGGAGAAGAAAGACTACCCTTCCGCGCTCAGCGAACTGCAGCAGAGCGAGGAACTCGCGCCCAGCGAACCGATGGTACATGATTTGTACGCGCAAGCCTTGGAAGCTTCGGGAAATATTGACGGGGCTATCAGCGAATTCAAAGAGACGGTGGCGCTGAAGCCCTCCGACCCAATAATCGAAGTGAAATTGGCCGCGGCGCTCGAAAAGAAAGGAGATTGGGCGGCGGCGATTGAGCAGTACCACAAGGCCGCTTTGCTGGATGCGAGCATTGATCTGCGAACGAAAGTGATCCGCTCGGACGACCCCGTTCCGGAAACCGAATACGAGAAAGCGCAGGCGCGATTGAAGGAGCATATCGCCGCGTTGAAGGCTGCAGGCAAAGCCTCGGAAGCCGCGAAACTGGAAGCCACGGTGCGTGCCGCCGAAGCCGCGCCGGGCCTTTCGGAACAGGTCGATGCCGCCATGCAGGCGGGCATGCGTGAACTCACGCAGCGGCATTTCGATGTAGCGCTGCAGGACTACAAAAAGGCGGTGGAGCTTGCGGATAAAATGCAGCCGCACGATGGGCGCCTGGTGACGGCGCTCGACAATGTGGGTAATGGGTCCATGGCGCATGATCCGGCCGCAGCCGAAGCAGCTTTCGAGCGCGAACTAAAAGTCGCGCAGGAGATCTACGGACCGCAGTCCGCGAACCTCGCGGCGCCGCTGCAATCCCTGGGACGCAACGCGCTGAGGCAACACGATTACGCCAGCGCGGAGAAATTTTTCTTCCGCGCGGTGGACGTGAACGAAAAAGTTTTTGGTGAAGGCAACGACCGGGTAGCCTCCAGCCTCGTGAATGCCGCGGTGGTTTATACGGTGCAACAGGATTACGCGAAAGCGGAGCCGTATCTGCTGCGGGCCTTGAATATTGACGAATCGTTGTACGGCCACGATGGAGTTGGATTGCTGATACCGCTGGCGAGTGTTTGCTCGATGTACGACAAGTGGGGCAAGCCCGAAAAACTGGAGCCTTGCGAGCGTCAGTTGATCACGGTACTCGAAAAACAATTCGGACCGAACAGCCCGCAACTTGCTGGGACGCTCGACAAGGAAGCGCAGACCCTGCGGACTCTGGGACACACGAAAGAGGCCGCGGACATGGACGAGCGCCTGGCGTCTATCCGTTCTCTCACGATGCAGACGCACTAAAGCCTTCAGCGGCTAGCGCAAACGCAATCGGAAATTAGAGTTTAGGGGCGTTGGCCGGGGGCTTTGCCTGTGGCGGCTTTGCTGCGGGCTGCGCAGCTGGCTTCGGGGACTACGTGCGCCGCCTGCGCTGCTGTGGCGGGACACGTGGGAGTCTTGCTCACGGAGCGCACCACGATCGTGGCGACCGTTGCCGCAACAGCAGCGCCTATGCCGACGGCAGCGACTCCCGCCGTACCAATACCGCCGCCGAGCCCCGTCACTCCAGTGGCATTCGTGGAAGTTGTGACGTCGGTGAGGTTCATCGGCGTAGCTGGGGAAGGCTGCGAAGGCGCCTGATTGCTGTGCACGGATGATTGCTGGCCACCTTTTAGAGTGACGCAATTTCCGGCAAGGTCGCAGATCTGGCAAGTTCCTTCCAGACAGACCACCTGCATCGTGCCAACGCTGGGATCGAAGATGACGGCGATCTCCGTGCCGACGACGCCGGCGACGCCCACGGGAGTGCGAACGCGAAAGTGCGCATTGGGCTTCACGAGCGCCGCAGCGCGCGCGCGAACGCGGCCATAGTTCAGATCGAGATCGGTTTGCTGGTTAGTGGCGTCATGCTGGGTGATAGCGAGGTTGGTGTCCGATCCGACGCTGAGGACCGAGCCGTCATCGAGCGCGACACGCGCGCGGGCGAGATGTCCCGTATTGAGTACATCGCCCCAGAAAACTTCCTCGGAAGTCGAAGCGGGGCTCTGTTGGGGGCCGCGAATCAAGTTGACGATGGGCAACACCGCAGTGATCTTGCCGGCGTGCTGCGGCTGGGTTGCTTGCGCCGCGACGTCCATTGGAATCACCAGAGAAAGGCAGATCAGAATTGCCAGCACAGAGAAAAACGGATGGCGAGAGTTCATTGGCATCTACCCTCCCCGGTCGCTCCGGCGGCAGTTCGCCACAGGCCGAAGTTCTCCAGGACGCTAAATTGCTAAATTCCTTTGGATGAGGCTTGCGGGATCGGGCAGAAAATTATCACAAGTCCGAGGCGACGCCTAGCAAAATTCCGGCGAAGTGGGACACATTTGCAACTGAGGCGTTGTATGTTGGCGAGGTGATAACGTCCTGAGAATTATGCCTTTTGCGCGGGTTGCGGCGGCTGTGTCAACATCCGGCGCATGGTCTGAGAACTTCCGGGCGCGCGCTTTTCGCGCCAGGCGTCGAGGCGCTTGCAGTGTTCTTCGAGTGAACCGAACAGGGTGGGATTATGGAGGCTCTCGCGCCAGGCGAGAACCGCCGGTTTCGCTCGTTCCCAGGCGACCCACTGTTCGTTGGTGTTTTCGAAGAAGAATTCCTCGTCTATCAAGCCGCGATTGACGATGTTCGCGACCATATCCCAGTAGCCCAGGACCATGCGCATGAATGCATTTTCTTGCGAATTGCTGGGCGCGAGTCTCTGCACATCTTCGCCCGAGGTTGGCGTGAATTCGCGAATGAACCAGTCGCGCGCTTCCCGCAAGCGCGGCTCGCGGCGGATGTCGTAGAGGCGAAGCATCAGGTTCACTTGCTCGTGCGTGACTTCTCCCATGAGCTCCCTCCCGGGCGGGCCGGGTGATTGGCCGAAGTTATTCGGTTTCGGCGGGCTGCTGAGGCAATTCACCTTGCAGCGTAACTTTGTGCGTGTGGCTGAGCGGGATGCGGGACTCTTCGAAGCCCATCTTGATCCTGCGGCGAAGTTCGCGCGCGACGTCCTCTTTGCGATTCAGGATCGTGCGGACCTGCAGGCGAATGACGGTGCCGTCCAGCGAAATGGATTCAACGCCAAGGACACGCGGGCCATCAACGATGGCCGCGGACCAATCTGCATCGCCGCGGAATTCACCCGCGATTTTTTCGAGGGTGGCGAGTGCGCGGCCTACCATTTCATCGGCGGGGACGGTAACGTCCACAAAAGCCTGCGACCAATCGCGGCTGAGGTTGGCAACTTGTCCCACGAGGCTATTGGGAATGGTGACCATTGCGCCGGCGGGATTGCGAACCACTGTGCGGCGCAGCGTGAGATGTTCGACGCGGCCAATTTCGGAGTTTACCTGGATCAGATCGCCGACGACGTATTGGTCTTCGAAGACGATGAAGAAGCCGTTGATGACGTCTTTCAGCAGGCTTTGCGCGCCGAAAGCGATCGCGACGCTGGCCAGACCAGCGGTGGCGAGTGCGGGGGCGATGTCAAAATTCAGCACCTCGAAGCCCATCAGAATCGCTACGATGGCGATGATGGTGGTGCCGACGCTGTAGAGCAGGCCCGCCATCGTGCGGGTTTGTTGCTCGCGCATTTGTCCGGCGCGCGATTGGGCTTTGGAGATTTGTATCAGACGAGCAGTGAAAGCCTTGAGCAGGCGCGCGAGGAACAGGGCGAAAATAAGGATGACGCCGAGGCGGAGCCCAGCCTTTCCTACAATTTCCAGCCACCGTGAGAAGGAATCAGTCATAAGATAAAGCGAGCGGAATTATACCACCGAGGGTGTGGTGGCAAGCGCTGTGGAAGCGGAGGGCTTGGCCGCGAACCGCGAATGGGAGCATGCACCATGGATCTGAAAAAACGAACATTTATGATGCAGGTGATGGGCTGGGCGCTGGGAACGCCGCTCGCGCTGCTGGGTATTCGCACGTTCGCGCAAACGCAGGGCCAGCAGAGCCCGCAAAATCCTTTGCCCATGCCGCACAATCCGAACGACCCCTTTCCGGATAATGGACCCAAGATTGATGAGGGGAAGATCCTGAAGGCGAATAATCATCAGATTCACGACGACGTGGAGAAGTTATATGACTTGGCGAGCGACCTGAAGAAGGAAGTGGAGAAGACGGATTCGGCCAACGTGCTGTCGTTGCCGATGATGCAAAAGGCGGAGCAGATCGAGAAGCTCGCCAAACAGGTGAGGAATCTGGCGCGGGGAAACTGATCGGCTACTGCTGCTCAATTGCGCCGGCAAGCGTCTCAATTTCCGGGATTGCTTTTTGCCAGAGTTCTGGAAGCAAGGTAAAATGAACGCACTGTCGCTTGCTGAACGGATCACGATAGCGAGCCAGAATCGCCATATCGCAAGCAGTCCGGGGAATTCCGCGGCATGCAACCTGCGCGCCCGTAGCTCAGATGGATAGAGCGTGTGCCTCCGGAGCACAAGGTCGGGAGTTCGAACCTCTCCGGGCGCGCCACTTCTTACCTCGCGGCGCATCATGCAAGCCGCGCACCCTTTGCGAAAAAACGCAAAGGGATGCGGCACCCCGAACTTCAACTCCAACGGCTCAAAAGCCAATTGAAGACGCGCAGCAAGCCTTGGAGGATCGGCCACCCGCCTACGACGCCGCTGGCTGGTCGAACACTCCGTGGTCGACCCTGATCGGTTGCGAGCGGAAGTGCCTGTTTGCCCACTAAGACTCAATGACCCGGACGGCGGAGAAATCATGAACGTGTGGAACAGAATCCTAATCGCGGCGGTCATGAGTTGGGCATACTCCGTGACTTTAGGACTGCTCTTTGCTGTTGCCGCTTCAGAAAATCACTCGCTGAGAACTCTTTTGCTACCGGCTGTCGTTCCGGTTGCTCTGATTGGTAGCACGATAGTTGCGATTGCGATAACGCCAGTGGCATTCTGGTCTGTGAGAACGGGAGCAAGGAACTTGTGGCTGTACGGGCCGATTCTCTGGATCGCATTAGCCGCTTACGTTGTTTTTGCAATACCACGAGCCGGCCACTACGGTCAATATGGTCTGCTCTTCTTGGCTGTTCTTGGCGCAGTCGTCCTTGGGTTTATCCCACCGAGATGACGAAGGGGGCGGGTGGCTGGGCGACGCTTCGACGCGGATGCTGGCCGCTGATCCTAGGCAGGGAGCTAGACTGCTGAGTGTGGCAGTCCGGACACAACAGTTCCCCATGAAAGAGTTCTAAGATCGTCGCTTAGGGCGCGCCACTTCTTTCGCTGCGGAGCATCATGCAAGCCACGCACCCTTTGCGAAAGAACGCAAAGGGATGCGGCACCCCGAACTTCAATTTCAGCGGCCTACCCTAGATGCAAGTGAACACGCGTGACAGTTTTAGAGGACCGGCCACCCGCCCAAAAGGATGGAGCAGGGTGCCGCGCTGCGGAATTGTTACAATCAATCAAAAGGCGGCGGGCCCGCGGTGAACGCGTAGCAGGTGCACTCGGATGATCGTGGCTGTTCGCAGACCGCACTGGTAGCTGTTCGATAGTACGGACAATGGGGTCACAATGTCTTATTTCAAAATGTCATTGGTACTGACCGCTTCAGCGGTTTTGTTCGTCGCTGTACCACCAAGTTGGGTCACGTGCGGGCGATTACAATCCTCGGTTTCGCCGGAAGCTCACTCAAAATCGCAAAAACAGGACGTCCGAAGGAAGGTCGAATTCACCGAAGGCAATATGGGCGAAATAGAAACAGCAGACGGACTACGTTTGGGCTTCACCAATTTTAGGGCTTCCGACGGGGTCACCCTACGAGTACTGTATTGGGATTTTGACGACGACTCAGGTGCTAAAGACGCGTTTGAAAAGGAAGTCAATCGAGCAGGTAAAGTCCTCGAGCGCGGCGCAAAACTCGACGATGCGGGAAAAGCCATAGGGACGCGAGCTCGAGTCTTACTAACTGCGGGAAAGCCCGAACAGGTCCTTTTCGGTATCATTTGGACAGACGGCGCGAAGTTTCACGAAATTAGATCGCGCTCGTTGCGAGACGCACTTGAATTGGAAATGGTTTATGAGTATTGATAGCGTCGAGAAGCAGTCGTAGAGCTTCCCTCAAGGTATTTTTCGCCGCCAGCAAAACGCATGAACATGCAGAGCGGCCCCTCTTTCAGACACCAGGCGCTTTAGAATGAGGGCGAGGGCGTGATTCGTCACACATCCGCGAAAATCACCGCGCATCGTCCCATTCTTGTGGCGAGATGGCGGGTGCAACGACGTCTCCTTTGACTTTGCCCTTGCCTGCAAGGAAATTGTAGATCTCGTCTGGTTCGGCGTTCGCTGGAACGAGTTTCGCGACAGGCTTACCGTGCTTGGTGATCACGACGGCTTCGCGCTTGGCCTGGACCTCGTCCATTACGGCCAGGCAATTGGTCTTAAAGAATCCTGCCGTCATTTTCTTCATAGCCCATCCCTGTGCAACCTCGGTCATTATACCGTGGGTCATAAATGAAGCGATGCATCGAACGCAACCACCCCAGAGGGGTGGCGTTTGGGCGCGAATGCGTTTAACCTGTTTCTTGGAGGTCATTCCGATGACGATTCGGATCGAGCTTAGCCCCGAAACCGAAGCCCGCCTGATCGCCGAGGCGCGGACGAAGGGCCTACCCCTGGAAAAGGCAGCCGAGCAATTGCTCAGCCGAGCCCTCACCGGCAGGTCCTCGTCTCGAGGCTCGATGACCGTGGAAGAACTTCATCGAATGCTCGAGGACATGGCGCGAGGCTCTGAAAGACTCCCTGACTTGCCCACTGCAAGCTTTTCGGCGTAGCGCCGCAGCGGTGAGAGGAGTTCCCTGCTCGTCCGGCGATTCAGCGGACGCCGGCGAAGGGATTTTCAATAAGGATTCCGTTGATTCGCTGGCCCGGGTTGAAGTCTTCGGAGAGAATTCGGCTCGCGCCGCTTCTCGCGGCAGCCGCCACAATCAGCGCGTCCCAGAAACCGATCTGAGATTCGTCCTCGATACGAAATGCGGAAGACAACTCCGCCGGAGTGGTCTCAGTGCACCAGATCGCATAGCTGTCGACGATAAGGCGCGCCGACTTTTTTGAAAGTGGAGTAGCAATCTTTCGCGTGACGTTGACGTAGAACTCCTGGAGGACTTGCAGGCTCAGAACGCCTGTTCGTTCACTCCAAAGTTCGCGGAGAAGGGCGTGGGCAATTTGATGCTTCGCCGGGGCATCTACGTCGTGCGCGTAAATCAGGACATTCGTATCCACGAACGTCTTAGCGCTCATGGAGTTCGTCGCGGCTCGCTCGAATTATTCCGCCGAGGTGAAAGCCCTGATCGAGCAAGTGCAACGCCTGCCGTTCCGCGCGTTCGTAGGCCTCCTCTTCGCCCACCAGGATTTCGATTTGCGTTGCCACGAGGCCACTGATGGAGGTGGAGCGTCTGGCGGCGACGATCTTAGCTTTCTGGATTGTTTCGGGGGCAAGACTAACTGTCAGGTTTTGTTTTGCATTGGACTTTGAGTGTCGCATCGAACCCTCGCCATTCACGTATAATACGTGTAGCACGTATTATACGTGTTGTCAAGGGACGCTAACCGCTTTGGTCTCAGCAGCCACCAGAAGCTTCGTGACTGCTTGGCTGCCCTCGATTTCGACGGAAACGTAGGTTGTGCTAACATTTTAGCGGATGAATCGTATGCGTAGCTTGAAAACGATATCGCGAAGTCTTGTCACTGCTTGCGCGGCGTTGATGTTGTTTGCGCCTGGCGCGGCATTGGCGCAGACGCAAGCCGCTGCCACTGCTCAGTCGGTTGGTGCGGGGTCTGCGCAATCGCGCGACGTGTCTGTTGCGGCGACGCCGACTGTGGGACGGCAGGGCTTGGAACATCGTTTGGTGCTTTACAACACGCATACTGCCGAGCGGATTGATATTGTTTACCGGCGCGGCAACGAGTACCTTCCGGCGGCTTTAGCGAAGCTGGATTATTTTTTGCGCGACCATGTGACGGGCGACGTGCGGCATTTCGATCCACATTTGTACGACATTCTTTCCGACCTTACGGCTGCGGTGGGGCATCCGGGCGGCGAGATAGAGATTGTTTGCGGGTACCGCACCCCTACGACCAATGAATCTCTGCGCGCACACACTACGGGCGTCGCGAAACATAGCTTGCATATACAGGCAGAGGCGATTGACCTGCGGATGCCTGGGATCAATACGTTGAAATTGCGCGCAACGGCTGTGGCGCTGCGACGTGGCGGCGTCGGGTATTATCCTCATTCTGATTTCATCCACGTGGATACTGGGCGGGTGCGCCAGTGGTGCTTTGAGTGCCCTGCTGATTTGATGAGCGGGGATTAGAAGCCGTAACTTTCTTCAGTTTGACCCTTCGTCGTTTGTCGCCCCCCATGGATGGCGCCTTGAAGTGCGCCGCTACAAAAACCTACTCAAAGGCTGGCGCAGCGCCTCTACGAACCCGCTTCGGAGGTGGCGTCCTGCGCGGCCGACCTCGCCGAAAAAATCAAATTCCAAGAGCCGGCGAGACGCCGGCGCTACTGGTTCTAGCCGGGGTACGGGTAACCCTTATCCAAGACTTTTTCGAGGGCGGCGTCGTGGCCGTAGATGTCGTCGTAGAAGTGGACTGCTCCATCAAGCGTCACGATTACCGTCGCATAGACGATCAGGACCGGCACCGGGCGCGTCAGATTCACTTGCTGGTTGTTGGTGCCGCCGGCCATCGCCGCGCGGACCTTTTCCGCGCTCCAACCGGGATTGTTGCGCAGGACCCAAACGGCGAGATCGGCCGGACGTTCCAGGCGAATGCAGCCGTGGCTGAAATCGCGGCGCGAGCGCGAGAATAATTGCTGCTCGGGCGAATCGTGCATGTAGACGTTGTAGTCGTTCGGGAAGATGAATTTCACCAGGCCCAGCGAGTTCTTCGGGCCGGGCAGTTGTCGAACGAAAAGCTTGCCGGCGCGGAGCTGCTCGAGAACGTCGGTCGTCACCGGGCCCGCGGTGACGGGCTCCTGACGGCTGTTCACCACTTCAAAACCCCTTGTCGTCAGATAATTTGGATCGCGAGCGATTTTCAAAAACATTTCGGATTTCGCGATGGAGTACGGGACGTTCCAATAGGGGCGGAAGACGACGTAGGCCATCCTGTCTTCAAATACGGGCGTGCCATGGTCAAAGGCCTTGCCCACTACGACATTCATCGTGAGCCCGATACGGAAACTTTCGTCGTAGGCGCGCAGGCGGAATTCGGGAATGTTCACCACGATCGGAGCGGCGTTGTACGAGAGTGGCAGCCAGCGCCAGCGTTCGAGAGTCAATTGCATTTGACGGACGCGGCTGGCTAGCGGGACGTTGAGATCGGCGACAGTTTGCGTGCCGATGCGCCCGTCGGGAGTGCGGCCGTGGCGATTCTGAAAGCTTCTGACGGCGTCTACCAGCGGCCCTTGATAGACGATGCTGTCCGTCGGCACGTTCGCGTTCTCCGGCAAGTCTCCGAGTAGTCGCAGCAAGACGGCCAATTGAGGCACGCCGGCGTAAGAATCACCGGGCGCGACCGTTTTCGCGACGGCGGGAAGCGGTTTGCCGTCATATTTCTTGGCGAGAGCGAGGTAGGTATCTAAAGCTTGGATGGTGCGGCGGTAGCCGGGATAAGGCGGTTCGACTTGCACGAGGATGTTCGCGACATTGGAAGCGTCCACGACATCTTCTTTCAGAAATTGCGGCAAATCGTATTTCTTGGCCTGGATATCGAAGCCAAATTCGAAATGCTTGGGATTGACCTTGCCGATGTGCAGGTCCGAGATGTAGCGCATGATGCAGACGGTGAGAGCGACGTCGAATCGCGCCGCATCCGCTTCGGAAGGCTGCGGCGCGGCGGGACGGAGTTTCGCGAGGCGATCGGCCCAACGAGACGCGTCGTAATCTTCGGCGTTCAATCCCTTTTGATCGGATTGAAAGAGCACCGCGATGATTTGCTGGGCTTGCGGAGTGGGCTGCATGCCCCGAACCCACGGAAGCGCGTTGCCATACGATTCGTAGAATTCCTGGACGAGCTTGGCGTAATCGCTGAAGTCAGGCCAGCGCAGGTCCGCGAGATTTCCTGTTTGAATGGTGGAGCGCAGCCAGGTTTGGGTTTCGGGAGTGAGTTGCTGAGGGGGCGTGGTGGATTGCGCGGGAGGTGCGGCTTGGCCGGGCGCGGTGGCCGCTGAGCTGTCTCCATGGACTAGGAGCAGCGCGAGTGCGATCAACAGCGGCATGCAACATGCGCGCTTCAATCGGCGCGATTTTCTCACTGGTGCCTCCCCGCTCTGGCTGATTGTGGATGATGAGCCGGTGACGGCTCGATGTGTATTAGAGATGCGAAAAGCGATTCCGTCAAAAGAAAAATGGGCTTGGCGGGAACGATATGGTTTACGGCGGAAGGCCCGGAAGGGGGAATTCGACGCCTCCGCAGGCTAACAGTTGGCGAGGGAGATCGAATCGTCATTTCCACGAGAATTTGCCCGAAGGAATCTGCGCGAACTGTAAACGAAAAGCAGAGCCCTCGCTACGCTCGGGATGACACCCGCTTCCTTTTTGACTCAGACTACAATGGCATGGCCTGACGTGTGTGCTGCGGCTTATTTGTCAGAATGCGCATCGAGAAATTCATAGCGAGAGCGCTGGAGGCCATCTTTCGCGGAGTGGCTGCCCTGGCCTTCGCCTGTCAGATGCATCACTTGGTAGCCGTCCTGGCTTGCGTATGGCGGCCATTTCGGCAATTCGTCGCCATTGGGATTGCCGGTCTTAGCGAAATTCGTCCAATAGCTTGCCATCTCTTCGGAGACTTTGAAGTCGGCCGCGGTCCACGGCACTCCTTCCTCCGACTTCAGCGTCTCGAAAACATATTCGATTTCGCCGGCGTGCCTCGCGCCTGCTTCGCTGGCCGGAAGCGGTCCGATCATCTTGCCGGGCTTCACTGCCGGAATCTGATCGAAGCGGTATTGATACACGGACGCGTCGCCGGTTTTGGTTTGCATGTCCATCCATTTCCAGGTGGAGAAGGCGATGAAGTCGTCACCCGCTAAAGCTTCGGCCGAAAGCAAGGCTTCCTGGTCGGTGGCGGCCGGGTATAGCTTCAGAAACTCCGGTGCGTCGTCGCCGAAGCGGGCTTGGGCTTTTTCCGCAAAACTTTTCGCCGTGGGTTTTTGCGGAGCGAGGAGGACGGACATTTTGTTTTCGTCCGCATTCCAGCCAGCTAGAAGTGGAATGTGGCTCTGCGCACCTTGCTCGTAAATTTTGCGTACATCAGTGGTCAGGAAGTAGCCGTCAACGTTGGGATGAAAGTCGCGGCCCTTGTCGTGCCGCGCTGCAGCTTGCAGCAAGTCATTCGCTGGTTTGGCGCGCAATTCCGCCAGAGAGTTTGCCCCGAGCGACTCGGCGAATTTCGCTCCGAATTTTTCGGTTTCGGCGGCCGGCTTCAGCTGCATGCCGCCGGTCGGTCTGCTGGGAAAGAAAGCGCCACTTTCGCCGATGGCTTTTTGAAATAGATCTTCGGAAAGCGGCGAAGCCATCAATGCGCTGACTGAAAGTGAGCCGGCGGATTCCCCGGCAATGGTGATGTTGTGCGGGTCTCCGCCAAATGCAGAGATATTGCGGAGCACCCAGTGCAGCGCAGCGACTTGATCCAGCAGTCCGTAATTGCCGGAGGCGTGGCGCTCGGATTCCTTGGCCAGCTCCGGGTGCGAGAAAAATCCGAAGATGCCGAGGCGATAATTGGGGCTGACGATGATGACGCCTTTTTTGGCGAGATTCTCGCCGTCATAGCGGGGCTCGGAATTGCTGCCGGCAATGAAACCGCCACCGTAGAACCAGACGATGACAGGAAGCTTCGCTTGCGCGGGATGCGCGGGAATCCAGATGGTGAGGTTCAGGCAATCTTCGCTGGGTTGACTGTCGCGGAAGTAGATGTCGCCGAATACGTCGGTCTGCAGACAGGGCGCGCCGAATTTGTCGGCGGGGCGGATTCCCTGCCAGTTCAGTGGAGGCTGTGGAGGCTTCCAGCGGAGGGCGCCGGCCGGCGGTGCGGCGAAGGGGATGCCTTTGAACATGCGAACAGTGTGGTCGGTATTGAGAGTGCCGGCGACGGTGCCGCTTTCGGTTTTTACTTCGTTTTGTGCTGCTACCGCGCTCGGACGGATGGCGAGCGCGAACATTATTAGAGTGGCGAAGCAGATTATTTTTGCGACTGGAGGCATTTCTGGTTGGCCTCGATTGCGATTCGTTTTCCCGATGACTTAAGCTTACTAAGAGTTAGGTCCCAAGCCTCTCGCCAAGATTGAAAAGCGTGCTTCAGGGGCTAAAGCCCGACGCATTCTAATGCCCTTGCGGCGGGACTGAAGTCCCGCCCTTCCCTTGCACAGGAAGCTGTGGAAGCGCAGATCAAAGCCGCCGGCCTGAAGGCCGCCGCTACAAAGTCTAATTCGCAGAGGTGCCAAGACGCCCTTCGGACCTGTTAGGCAGGCTCTCAGGGCGAGCCGGCGTTACGAACCGACTCGCGGTTACTTCCAAACCAGAGTTGTCAGCGAATCAGCTTTTAGTGGCACCGAGGCTGACATTCCCGCGAGACGCAGATCGATTGTGCGGGCTGCGCCGGGATTTGTGACTATGAGGACCTGTCCTCCGTCTGGATTTTCCACTGCCACGTGCTGTACGTCCGCGGAAGCGCTTTGCGAATCGAAGCGGCGCGCGCCACGGCGGATCAGGCGGGAATAATGTGCGAACGCCCAGTATTGTCCGCTCTTCGAGATTTCCTTGGTTTGCGAATTGATGGTTACGACGCCACCGCAGGGGAAAGGGCCAACGTTGGGGCGGCCTTTCTCATCAAGCGCCAGGTTCCATGCGGTGATCGAGCGGCACCAATTGCGCAGGATATCCGCGAAAGTGCCGCCCCACTTGCACCAATCGTTCGAATAGTGGGGATCGGAAATGTCCGGCCCGCCTTCGGTCCAATGCATCTGCACTTCCGGATAAGCGTCTTGAACCCTGGTCATCATATCGGGAGTACCGACATAGCCGTGCCAGGCCACTGAGTTGCAATACCGGCGTAGTTTTTCGTCCTCGAGCGAGCACACGACGCGTCCCCACAAATTGTAATTGTGGTCCAGGATCCAGATTTTTGTCGGCGTGCCGCTACTTTCCAGGAGAGGTCCCAGATGGCTGCTCACAAAATGAATTTCATACTCCTGCGGCCAACTGCAGGCGGGCATGTGGCCATCCTGATCCGTGTCCACTTCGTTCTGCGATGTGACCGCCTGGATGGGAACGCCTTCGGCAGCGTAGCCCTGCAGAAATTTCAGGACGTATTGCGCGTAAACGTCAAAGTAGGAATTGCGCATACAACCGCCGAGCATCGAGTTATTTAATTTCATCCAGCCCGGAGGACTCCACGGAGAGGAAAAGAGGAAGAGATCGGGATTTACCTGGCGTGCCTGGCGCAGGATGGGAAGGATGTACTGGCGGTCGTGCTCAATGGAGAAGCGTGTGAGTTGGGGGTCGGCGTCGCCGTCATCGAAGCTATAAACTTTCGTGGAGTAGTCGCTCGAGCCGATGCAGGTGCGGTGAACGTTGAGACCCATCTCGGACGGATGAAACAGCTCGTGGAATAGTTGCTCGCGCGCTGGAGCCGCGAGTTGGTTGAACATGTAGCAAGTGGCGTCCGTGAACGCACCGCCGAAGCCCAATATTTCCTGGAACTTTGTGCTGGGATTCAGAATGATTTCATTCGCGCTGCTGGTTCCCCGCGCGGATCCCCAGGTGACATGCGGAGCGGTGGCGAAGCGGTCTTCGCTGGAGGTTACCCAGACGGAGATTTCCGAGCCAGCGGCGGGAGTGGCGCCGGTATTGCCGGGCGCTTTGGCTGGTAATGCGACTAGAGTGGTTGGAGCGATTCCTGCGGCCAGGGCTATTGATGAAATTCCTAGAAAATCGCGTCGTGTGGGCGGCTTTGTCACCGTTATCTCCTTTGGCTAATTGCTGAAAAATCGACCCGCAGGAACTTCAGGGCTGAAGCCCCGCGTTCTTGCGATCGTTATTCCGACGGCGGGCTTTGGCTCGAGCGGTCCGCTCTATCCTAGGCGTTTCAGCGAAAAGCAGATCCCTCGCTGCGCTCGGGATGACACGCGCGTCGCTCTTTTCTTCCGCGAGATCTCCAAGCCACGACCCACAAAGCCTCGTGCACTCTCAACAAGAGCCACAGGACTCAAACTTCATCAACAGCCGTTAAACCACAATTTTCTTTGCGCTGCCAGTTTCTGCCAGTTCGTATTAACGACCTCGAAAGCGCGTGTGGACAGCGTATAGAGAGCTGCGCGCGAGAATGAACAGGGTGCTGTGGTCCGCGCCGGCGAATAGTATTTGCGAAGGGCGCTCCGGGACGTCAATTGTCGCGATCAGATTTCCCGCTGGGTTGTAAACGTACACCTGGCCGGCCGCGATGTAGACGTTGCCGTGATCGTCCGTCGCCAGGCTTTCGCCGCCCTGTTCGACGAAGAGCTTCGGATCGGTGATCGTGCCGTCATCCGCGATCTTGACGACGTAAGTTTTTTCTTCGGATTCGTTGGAAACGTAGAAGGGCTGGCCTTCGACGGCGGCGCCCATCCCGAAAGCGCGCAGCAGGTCGTTCAGTTTTGTGCCGTAGTACAGTTCACCGCTTACGAAATCATTTCCCGCGGGGAGGAACGTAGTGCCGTCAGGCGAAATGTATTGGTAGGGCTTCTTCTGCGGGCCGGCTTCGAGAAAATCGTTTTCATTTCGCCAAACACCGACGGGGAGGATGGGCGTCATTCCAGGATGCGACGCAGCGGGCTGAGCTTTTACCAGGGTGACGTCGTCGTCCTGCACATCCGGCTTGAAGCTGTAAACCGTGCCGTCGCCTGCGTAAGAAATCACCATCAGGTCGCCGGATTTATCGAAGAAGAGTTGCACGGGGTCGAGAGGATTATCGCGAACCACAGACAATTGATGCGTGGCGGTGGACCAACGGTAGATCGATTGCTTGTGCGCGTCCACGAAGTAGAGATTGCCGGAGCTATCTACGGCGCCGCCGGAGATATTGAAGAAGCCGCTGCTGAGTTTTTCGACTTGCGCGCCGTCGGCGAGAACCGCGGAGGTTTGCGGCGGCTGGAGCTGCGGCGCGTTGCCGGAAATTGTGAGCCAGGCGAGTTCGCGCTGACGCAGATCGAAATTGTGGGTTTCGTCGTGGAGCACGTTGTCGAAAGACGCTTTGCTGTCGCTGTAGCAATGGACGTTGCGAAAATTTATGTTTTTCGAATTCGTGACTTTGATCGCGTATGGAAAAGGCTGGTACATGCTGACGACCCGGTACATGTGCAGGTTCGCGATGGTGATGTTGCTGGAATCGCGGATGTCCAGGGGCAGCGCGAAACCGCCTTCGCCACGCTCTTCTTCCGTTTGCAGCGCGTAGATTTGCCAGTTGGAGGCGTTTTGCAGCACGACTTCATTGCGGACATGATGCTCGCTGGAGAGTTCGTAAACGCGTCCCGGAGTAGACGTATCGGAGATGTATAAACCGGCTTGCGCGAACGTGCTGGGCGTCCACAGGCCGACGAACGTGCCGCCACCGCCATTGGTGATCCACAGGCTGGGATATTGGCCGTCCCAGCGGCGCTTGCTATCGGGATCGGCCGTGTGCGTGTTGTTGTAAATCAGCTTCCAATTGTTCGAAGCTTCCGCGGCTGTGTCGTTGGGGTCTACTGTGCCGTGGCCGCCGAGAAACCGCACGTCGTTCATCATGGAATTTGTGCCGGCCATCCATTTCGCGGCGACGGCGCGCGGATTGATGCCGTTGGTGTAGAGGCCGATGCCGGTGACGATATTCGTTCCGTCCTTGGGAGTTTCGAGCAGCGGCTTAGGGCTGCCGACGCCTTGAAACGCCGGAGTGCCGTCGGCGAGGATGATTCTGGTGACGCTTGGTTGCAGGCCGATGAGGACCGTGTCCGGCTTTAATGTGATCGTGTCCGTGACGCGATATTGGCCGGACGGAAAATAAATTGTTCGGTGCTCGGAGATGGCTTTCCGGAGGGCGTCGGTGTCGTCGGCGATGCCGTCGCCACGCGCGCCGAGCGTGCGGATGTTGACCCAGGTGTCCATCGGCGGGAGCGGCAGGATGTCTGACTGCACTGGCGATGGCAACGCGCTGAGTGGAGCGGTTTCGTAAACGTCGTGAATTGCGCCGGTAGCTCCGAGGTCGTCGTAGTGCAGGCCGTGCGAGAAAGTCTTCACCGCGTACATTTCCGCCGGCGACGCGACGCTTTTTCCGCTCTCGCGATAGTGTGCGAAGACTGGAACGTGGCTGCAGACAACGTTTTCCATATTGATTTCGTTATGCGCGTTGTACTCGTTGCTGATGATTACGGCGGGACCGGAGACATTTTCCATTCTGGCGTCTTTGATCCAGAGCTCGTCGGAATAGTGCGGGTCAATCGAAACCGCGGTGGGGACATTCTTGAATTGCGGACGGATGAGAGTGAGGCCGGCTTCGTGCTCGCGGATGGCGGCCTCGCGCTGGCCTTCGAAGGTGGAGTCAATGATGGTCAATTGCCAGCCGGGAGAAGGCTTGCGCGTCCATATGCCGTATTGGCCGCCGTGGAAATGGACGTCTTGCGCGACATTGCCGCCATCCTTGATTCCGGCGAGGCCGGAACCGATGCGGAAATCCATGTGCGCTAGGAAACAGTGCTGGGCGTAGTGCGCGCGGACACCGACGGCACCGGGATTGCCATCCTGGATTTCGATATCAATATTGCTGATGGCGGAATAGAACGTGCCGGGGTTGGCGTCGGGTGGCGGAGTGTCGCCCTGCGGCCGCTTGCCGGTGAAAAATATCATGTAGGTCGGACCTTGCTGAAAACCTTTTGTGTTTGCGCCGAGTACGAACGTGGGACGCGCGGCGCCGTAACCGATCAAGCGGATTCCGGGCCAGACGTAGATTGTGGTGGTGAGGCGGTAGCGGCCGGCCGGGATGAAGAGGATTCCCTGGTTCGTGGTTTCTTGAACTTTGTTGATGGCCTGCTGGAGGGCGGCGGAATCGTCGGCGATGCCGTCGGCTTTCACTTGGAAATTTTCGGGCGTGAGGTAGATGGCTTTGGGATCGTCGAGGCGGGACGGGTAATAGGAAGTTTGGGCGCTGAGCGTGAACGTTGACGACAACAGCGCGGCGGTGAAGATAAGCGTTTTTATCATGGCGATATTCTTTGAACCGCGCAGATTAAAGCCGTTCTGAGTCAAAGATGGCGGCCTACAGGCCACCACTACAAAATCAAAGGCCTGTCCCGACGTGACTATTGTTTCGGAGGGCTGGTGCTGTTGCTTTCTTCTTCGATCTGATCCGGGCGCATCTCGCGGTAAATTTCTTCCAGCTTCTCTTTCATCCTTTTGTATTTTTGGTATTCGTCCAGTTCGTGCTTGGCATCGTCGGGACGCCCGAGCTGGCGGTAGACGGCGCTCAAGCGGAAGTGGGCCGCGGCGCTAGTGGGATCGAGTTGGACGGCGTGTTCGAGCAGGGGCATGGCTTTTTGCGGCTGGTCCATGGTCATTAGAACTTTGGCGAGGCCGATGTTGGCGTCCGGGTCGCCGGGTTGTAGCTGAACGGCTTTCGAGTAGCGGTCGTAGGCTTCTTTCACATCGTTGCGGCGCAGGGCGATATCGCCGAGGCGGCATTCGGACTGCTCGTCACCGGGATTCGCCTCGAGCGCCGCTCTGTATTCGCGTTCGGCTTCGGCGAGGCTATCAGGAGTCCCCTGCGTGCTGAGCATTTCGGCCAGTTCGAAATGGATGCCGGGGAGCTGCGGATCGAGCTTTAACGCTTCGCGATAATTCTGGATGGCCTCGTCGGTCTTGCCGCGCTTGGCGAGTTCGTGCGCGAGGGCCTGATGGAAGCGCGCGGAATTGGGCGCGACAACGGACAAGCTGAGCAGAGAATCGGCGGTGAGGTCGGAGTAAACGCGGTAGGCGGTGTAGAGAACGGCCTCATTCGTGGGGGCGAGCTTGCGCAGGACGTTGACGGTGGCCGCGGCCTTATCCAAATCACCCGTTCCGGAATAAATTTCGATCAGTTCCATGCCCGTGTCTATTCGGACCTTTTCGTCCTGCACATTGGGAAACGCTTTTTCCAGATCGTCGCGAGCGGCGGCAACGTCGCCCGTGCGTTTTTCAGCGATGCCCAGCAGAGCTTGAATCTTCCAGAGCGTGGGCCGGAGCTTCAGCGCGGCTCGTAGCTCCGGAATCGCGTCTGAATATGCGCCCTGGAAATAGAGCAGGACGCCGAGATTGCCGCGCGCGTCTACATTCTCCGGATCGAGGGCGACAATCGCGCGAAACTCGGGCACTGCCAGATCGGGCTTGCCTTCCTTCAAATACTCCGCAGCCTGGCGCGCGTGCGATGCAATCTGCTGCTGGCGCGTGGGCGACGACTGGGAGAAGCATGGCGACAGCGCGACGAACAAAACCGTCCACAGCGAGAGCACGAGCTTTTTTGTCCACATGTCACGATTGTACGGCGGACGAGTGGTGAATCCGAATCGCGTTGGACCGGCAGGCAGAAGAGAGGACGGTGGGGTGAGGACCGTCCCCTCTCACTGATGGGCCGTCTGGTTAGAAACTAATGCGCGCGCTGAGCTGACCGCTACGAGGGGCGACGGAGACACCGTTGCCCAGGGTTGCATTGTTTATCTGGCCGAAATTGCTCGCTCCGAGTTGCTGACCTGGGATGTTGAAGCT
Source organism: Candidatus Acidiferrales bacterium (assembly GCA_049287725.1). Taxonomy (GTDB): domain Bacteria; phylum Acidobacteriota; class Terriglobia; order Acidiferrales; family UBA7541; genus Palsa-295. Next base: position 54,543 of record JBAQGJ010000018.1, read on the forward strand.
CGGATGATTGAGAGCGTTCACGAAATCGGCGCGCAATTCCAGCTTCACGCGTTCCGTAAAGCTGAAGCCTTTCGCCAGGGACAGGTTCATCACCGTGAGGCCAGGCCCTCTCAGCGAGTTTCTACCCTCGTTGCCGAATTCGAACAGTTCTGTAGGGTCTGCCTTTGTCGGCGCAGGCGGAGTAGTAAAGGCGCTGGTGTTAAACCAGCAGTTTAACTTTCCAGCCGGTCCCGAGCCGCCGTTCCCGCCGTCGGCGGTGTCGGTGCAATTGCCCGAGCCTGGCTTGCCTACAACATTGAGATACCAGTTACAGCCGTTATTGACGTCGCCTCCGGTTGCCGTGCCGCCGACGTTGCAGCCAGTGATTGTGGAATTTGCGTTCGTGTTGGCGACGACCGTGAACGGAACTCCGCTCTGCTTGACGAACGTTCCGGCAATTCTCCATCCGCCGACGATTTCGTTCACGATCGTTCCCTTGTCGCTGAGGAACTGCTTGCCCTCGCCGAAAGGCAACTCGTAAGAAGCGTATCCCTTGAACGCGTTGGGAATGTCGAAGTTCGAATTCCCGTAGTTCGCGGAAGGATCGTTGCCAATTTGCCAATACTGGGTTCCGCCGCGGCTGCCCCATCCGCCGGAGTCCTGGTCGTCCAAGAAATGGGACCAGACGTAATTGAAGCTGAAAAGCAAGCCGCTGCGGTAGCGCTTGGTGATCTGTAGTTGCAGCGAGTTGTAATTCGATATGGCGTTGTAGTTGTAGCCACTAAGGGTGCCCCAAGCCGGAAAGGGACGATCGGCCTGAACGGCTCCAAGATTGGCCGAACTTGCGGCGATCCCGGCCGCGCTGGTTATCTGATTAACATCAGTCGCGAATTGCAGATTCGATCCGTGGCTGCCCACATAAGAAACGGACGCCATAAAATCGCGCGCAAACTGGTGTTCGAGGCTCACCTGCCATTCATTAATTCGACCGACTGGGACCCTGTACGGGACGTAGGTCTGGTTCGACGGGGAAGTGACATTCAGGTATTGAGAAACGTTCTTAGCGTTCGGCGAACCTTGAACGTAGTTTAGAACCGAGTTGGCCGTTGCTTCGGACGACGACAAGGAGATTAGCGGACTGGGACCGGTTCCGTGATTCACGTCGGAGGCATTGCCCGTGCTCGTATTGAGGGCTCCAAAGCCGATACCGTTGCCGTAGTCGTCCTGACTGAAGTTATACGAGTACATTCCGAAGCCGCCTCGGAGAACTGTGTCGTGCATGAAAGACCAGGCAAAACCGATGCGCGGCAGGAAAATATTATAAATCGGCTTCTGTAAGGAGGTTCGGCCATCTTGCGGAGCGAACCAGAGAGAACCCAATTGCCCGTTCAAGGATCCACAAGGAGTGCCGTTCACATCAACGCTGCACACAAGCGGAATATCCGGATCGAACCCGCCGAGGCTGTTGTTGATTTCGGTGAACCCGGTTGTCGCGACGTAGCGTAAGCCGAGATTCAACGTGAAGTTCGGTTTAATCTTGAAGTCATCTTGAACGAAGAGCTGGGGGCTCTTTAGCCGAGCGTATGAGACACCTTCATTGGTCGCGGCCCAGCTTTGCACATCGCCGAGAATGAAATCGGCAAGGCCGGCTCCTGTCGTGCCCGGGGTGACGCCATTTTGCGCAGTGTAGTTGCCAGTGAAGGTGAAATTGCCCGACGTGAGGTTGCCCCACGGCGTGGTGTTACCTTGGCCCATCAGCACTTCGACGCCGAAGTGAAGGATGTGACGCCCCTTCACGAGAGTCAAGGTGTCGGACGGGTCGTACAGGTTCTCGATGTATATGGCGTTCGTACCGGGGGCCAATTGCGAACAACACAGGCCGGCTCCACCGATGTTTATTTGGGGGAAGACATCTGCCTTCGAATATTGCAGCCCCAATGTGGAGGCGGCGTCGAACCCGATGGTGTCCGGCACGAACCAGTTACCCTGCTTGGTGTAAGCCATGCGGAATTCGTTCACCAACGTCGGGGTGATCGTCCACGTTTCCGTAACCTGGGCGTTGTAACCGTCGATGTCGCCGGAGAAGCAGTTGATTGGGCACGGGAATGGCCCGTACTTGTTGACTCCGGGGTTGTTTTTCTGACTGATTGAGAAACTCAGGCGGTTCTTCTCGGAAATATCGTAGTCGAGGCGCCCAAAGTATCTGAGGTTGGGGTTGGGAGTTGGAAGAATGGTAGAGAAATTATTGTTAAGGGCGCCCGCGGCACCGGCGTTAGGCGCCGGATAGAAACCCAGAATTTTTGACGCTACGGAATCGATACGATTGCCAGGAATCGCGTTCACGCCAGCGAGCGACCCAGTATTCTCCGCGGCGAAGGACGTTCGCGTACAACCGGGCGTCGAACAACTCGTTGGGTCGTAGAGGGTCGGGAGACCCGCCGCGCTAAAATCGAAGGCGCCCGGATGAGCCGTCCCCATGCCTACTTCGGCTAATGTCGGGGTCGAGCCCAGGCTGGCGCTTGCCGCACCGTTGGTATAAATTTTATCAACGTTAAAGAAGAAGAAGAACTTATTCTTAATAATCGGTCCGCCGACCGAGCCGCCGTATTCGTCGTACCGCAAATAGCCCGCCTTTTGAGGGGTGACGCCACCGCTACTATTCGGAATTCCGAAATAGGGTGCCGCATTGAGCGCAGTGTTTTGCCAGTATTCGTACGCAGATCCGTGAAAGCTGTTGGTTCCGCTCTTGGTGATCTGGTTGAATACAGCGCCGCCGATCCCATACTCCGCAGAGAACGAGGACGTGGTGACCTGGACCTCAGATATGGATTCGAACAACGTGTTGTCCACATTGTTGCTGACGGGCAATTGAACTACGCCTCCGTCTTGCAGATAGTTGGCATAATTGGGCAAGTTGCCGTTGATCGAGATCGCATCTCCAGCATTGTAAGAGCCGCTGCCCTCCGAGCCAGGTGCTGTAGAAGAGCCGGCGGCTCCCGGGAGCAGAACGTTGAAATTGGCCCAGTCGTTACCGGTGATTCCAGCGCCTATCTGCGGCAAGTTCTGTATGGTTTCCTTTTCAAATATTTTGCCCTGGTAGCCAGTTTCGGTTTCAAGTAGCGGCACGCCATTGGCTTCCACCGTAACCGTTTCCGAAATCGCGCCTACTTCCAGAGCCGCGTCTTCGGTTATGACGTTTACGTTCAGGGTAAACGGTCCGCGCACAAACTTCTTGAAGCCCTTGGCGGTGACGGTGATGTTGTAGTTGCCGGCGGGCGTAGAAACGGTGTCGTAGATTCCGTCTTTGTTCGAAGTGAAATCTTTCGTCTCGCCCGTATCAATATTACTGATGGTGACGGTGGCGCCTGCCACGACGGCACCTGACGTGTCCGTGACGGTGCCGCGGATTTCACCGGTGTTTCTACTTTGGGGAAATGCCGGAGTGGAGATGACGAGTAACAGACAGATGGCGAGTGACCAGCGAACGAAACTCTTCATGGAGTTCCTCCCAAGCTAAAATGTCGAGCCCATCATCCGAGATGGGTTTTTTCCGAGTTATGTAGACGTCTTTTCCAGACGAAACCTCAAGCCACGAATGTCCGGTAATCCTATGATGCTAAACGGCTTTCGCGCTGCGCGGCCCTGGCAGAGGCAGACCGCGACTGAATGGCCAGAATCCAAGGGAACCCAGGCGTTACGCAAAAGCGCACTTTACCGGCAATCGCACCCCATTTGGCAGTTGCTAAGAATATCGTTGTTCTACTGGCTTTGCGGCCAGTTTTACAACACCACCCCTTGCTGGCGCACATTTAGCTCCCTTGCCGAATCTTTGTCAAGCTAAAAATAACGTTATTCTTAAAGGGAAATTGCAGATTCTGGAAATCCTTGTATTCTGACGCCTGCTCTGGGATACAATCCCGGCCCATACGCGGGGCAAATCAGCCGCAGCGGCAACTGCATCGGCACGCTCAGTAACGAGATTTACAAATGAAAGCTTCTACAACGCGAACCCAGCGCGCCGACAAGAGTGCCGTGACTTTGCGGTCCGTGGCGGAGCGCGTGGGGCTGACGGCCAGCACCGTGTCCGCGGTGCTCAATAATTCCTCGGCTTCGCGTTCCGTTCCGCAAAAAACCAAAAATCGCATTCTGGCCGCGGCGCGCGAGCTCAACTACCGGCCGAATTTTTTCGCGCGCACATTGCGGGTGAAGCGCACCTACACGATCGGAGTGATCCTCGAAGAGATCGGCGACGCGTACGGTTCCCTGGTGATCAGCGGGATCGAGCGTTATTTACGCGAGCAGAATTTTTTCTTTCTTACCGTCGCGCACCGGCACGATAAGAGATTGCTTTCGACGTATTCGCAGATGCTGCGGCAGCGCGGCGTGGAAGGTTTCATCACTGTGGATACGTTCCTAACGGAAGAGCCGGCGCTGCCGACCGTGGCGGTGGCCGGACACCGCAATATCAATCGCGTGACGAATATCGTGCTGGATCACCACCGTGCCGCATCGCTGGCGCTGAAGCACCTGGTGGAACAGGGGCATCAGAAGATCGCGTTCATGAAAGGCTCGACGGCGAGCGTGGACTCCGAGGATCGCTGGAACGCAATCTGTGAAGTAGCCGGGCAATTGGGGATTTGCATGCGGTCCGAATTGATCGTGCAACTCGAGGGAGATGATCCTACTCCGAACCTGGGCTATCCATTTGCGAAGCAACTGCTCGCGCGCAAGCAGCCCTTCACGGCCTTGTTTGCGTACAACGACATTTCGGCGATCGGTTCGATCTTCGCGCTTCAGGAAGCCGGGCTGCGCGTGCCGCAGGATGTGTCGGTGGTGGGCTTCGACGATATTCAAAGCGTGGCGTTCATCAGTCCTCCACTCACCACCGTGCGGCAGCCACTGCAAAAGATGGGGGAGATCGCGGCGCGCACTTTGCTGGACCGCATCGAAGGACGATCGAAATACGTGCCGGAGATCGCGATCGAGCCGGAATTTGTGGTGCGGGGGTCTACTGCGCCGCCGGCGGCTGCTGATGAGTTGAGGGCGAGAAGCGGCGCTGGCCGGCGGTAACCTAAAACCGGTCTTGGGACGCCCAGAGTCCGAGGCCGGGATTTTCGATGAAATAAAAATCTTCGCCGTCCGCGTGATTCCAGCCTTGCTTCAGCCTCGCGGGAACGTAGCGTTTCAACATATGGTTGAGGTCAGCATAGCCGAAGCCGACGTCTTGTATATCTTCGCGCGTCAAATGTCCGGGAGACCACACGATTCGGAAACGGCCTTCGGATGAACCGTGGATCAAGTGCGCAGCCGCGCTTAGATCGGCGGCGAGGTCCGGATCGTTTTTCACCATCGCTAGAGTCGCCGTAGTGCCGTGATAGCCGTATTTGCGGATTAATTCATCAATGCGGGGATCTTCGCCGAAGGTGCGCACGCCTGGAGCGAGGATGAGTAGTTCGCCGCCGTCTGCCATAGCCATGCGCGTGCGGTAAATCGCTTTGTTGCCGAGCCAGGTGCTGTGATATTCGCCGGGATTGAGATAGACGACGGCTTTTTTGATTGGTTCGGGCATCATCGTGAAGTTCACGCGCAAGCTCAATTCGGACGCTGCATGGAAGCACTCAATATCGTCGCCGATGAAAAGGCCGCGAGTTACCGTCGCCCCGGAAGCATTGCGTCCCACGACCGTGAGGACGTAAACGATCGGCAATTGATTCAGAAAGTGAGAAGCGGCGTAGTTCAGCACGCGGCGCACGGGATTGTCGGCGCGTCCCATGATTCGTTCCATGCCGTAGACGGCGCCCAGGTAGTGGCTGCGATTGATGCTGTCTGGGCCGCCGGTGCCGACCAGGATATTTTTATTGTAGTTGGCCATGCCGGCCACTTCGTGCGGGACCACTTGGCCGATCGAGAGAATCAGATCGAAACCGCCGCGGGTGATGAGGCGATTCACCTGCGCGGGCCATTCGTAATCCAGCTTTCCTTCGGATTGCTCGCAAATAAACTTGGCGGGAACTGTGCCTATCGTTTCGATGTCTTCGCGCCACTTGTGGTCATGGAAAATTTCGCGTGGAACTTCGCTGAACATTGCGGCGATCTGCTCGGATGACATGGCGTGGTGCGTACCCACAGCCGGGAGCACTGCGCGCAGATTTTCGCCGAAATATTCCCAGGCGTGGCGAGTCAGCTCACCGGCGCGCGAGGAGAGACGCGTGTAATCCGGAGGGACAGCCAGGACATTCTTGCGCGGACCTAACTTTTCGAGTGCGGCGAACAAGAATTCTTTTAGTTCGCTAGCGGAAAGCTCGCGATCCGGGCCGCCTTGTGCGCAATAGAGTGGCATCGTCTATGTTCGAGATTCTTAGAAAATCGCCGAAACGCCGCGAACTATTTTCACCGGACCGCTTTGAGATTCAGTCTGCGGAGCGCTTCGCGTACATTTTCCTCGGGCGTTGCCGTGGCGCTCAGGATCACGGCATCCTTCGGCTCTTCGAGGTCCGCGAACTGCCCCGCTAGAATTCCTTCGCCGGCGAAGTGCCCGCTGCGATGTTCGAGGCGCTGGCTGATCTCCTCGAAGCTACCTTTAAGATAGCAGATGCGCAGGTCTATTCCTTGGGAGAGCTTCTCGCGATAAATCTGCTTCAGCGCCGAGCAAGCGAGCACGGCATCCTGATTTTTCGCGGCGCACTCCAGCAGCGCTGCGTGGATCGCGGCGAGCCAGGGCTCGCGGTCGGCGTCGGTGAGAGAAATCCCGCGCTTCATTTTTTCGATGTTTGCGGGGGGATGAAAATCATCGGCATCTAGAAATTCCCAGTCCAATCGTTCGGCGAGAAGTTTGCCGACCGTGGTCTTCCCCGCCCCGGTTACGCCCATCACCAGAATAATCATGCAGGGATATTATCTCCCGTGCGCGCGTTTTGCGGATGGCCCATCATTTTTCGTTCATCCTGCTGAAACAAAAGCGAAATTGTTGCGGCAAACGGCGGCCATATTCGCCGAGATTGAGCCGCGGAATGGCGCGAATTTCGCCGCAGGCCGCCTATGCGAGTCGGCGTGCCTTCACGCTTGACTTCCCCCGCCTCGCGGTTCAGAATTTGCGCATTTCGCGGTGGATTTCGGCCCCCTTCTAATCAATCGCAATTTTTGGTGCAGAAAGAGTATGGGCGATCTGCGGTCGTGGACGCCGCCGAAGGCGACCTGCGCACGTCTGGCCGCTGGTTTGCTGATTACCACGCCAAGGACTCATCTGAGGGCGCTGGCACAACAAACGACGGTCTAACTGCGCAATGGTTGGCGAAAGTGCGCAAATTTTTGCACCTTTTTGGCACGTTCGCAATCGATGCGGGATTTGGAATCTTGCGGTGATGTGTAGGCCGACGAACGATCGGCGCTGACGAGTTCAAACCATTCAGGAGTATCAAGATGCGACGGATCGCCAGCCTAGCAATCTTAATCCTAGCCAGCACCTTCGGCGTAGCGGCGCAAGCGCCAAAATCCACGAGCAGCGGCGCCGCACAACGCACGGCGACCAAAGCCGCCGCTACAGCGCGCCACCACGTAGCATCAGCTTCAGCACCTGGGCCGCACGCGAGTAGCGGTTACGGAAACGTGCCGCTTAGTTTTGAGGAGAACCGCGGGCAAACCGACTCTCGCGTGAAATACCTGGCGCGCGGAAAAGGCTACACGCTGTTTTTGACGCCGACGCGCGAAGTGCTGGCGCTGCGCCGCGTGATTCCTTCGCAGAAAGATTCGCAAACGATTGCCGATCCGAAGGCCCCCCGCAATTATTCACAGTCCGTGCTGGAATTCGATCTGGCGGGAGCGAAGGAGCAGGGTCAAATTTCGGGCGCCGACCGTTTGCCGGGAATCTCGAACTACTACATCGGCAACGATCCCACGAAATGGCGCACCGGAATACCGAACTACGGAAAAGTAATTTATCGCAACGCGTATCCGGGCATTGATGTGGCTTATTACGGCAATCAAGGACAGCTCGAATCGGACTTCATCGTCGCGCCGGGAGCTGACCCCGGCGAGATTCGCATGCACGTGGACGGCGCGCAAGAACTGCAGATCGCGGCGGCGGGCGATTTGATTGTGTCGCTCGAAGCAGGCAGCGTGAAATTGCAGCAGCCCGTTGCGTACCAAATCGTTCACGGCGTGCGCCGGGAGATTCGCAGCGGATACAAGCTGCTGGCGGCGAACGAAGTGGGCATCACGCTCGCTCCGTACGATCGCGGCCAGAAAGTCATCATCGATCCAACGCTGAGCTTTTCGACGTACCTTGGAGGCAGCAACGGCGATTTGGGAAATGCTATCGCTGTGGATTCCGCGGGTGAAGCGTACGTTACGGGGTTTACGACCTCTGTAGATTTCCCAGTACAGAGCGCCGCGCAAACCACTCTCGGCGGCGCGGGTGTGCAGAACGCATTCGTCACGAAGTTTGCCGCGAGCGGCACCTCGCTGGTGTTCTCGACATATTTGGGCGGGAATAGCTCAGACGATGGCATGGGGATCGCGGTCGATTCCGCAGGTGGTACTTATGTGGCAGGCTCGGCGAGGTCCAGTGATTTTCCGTTGTACCTTCCGTTGCCGAATCAAAACGCTTTTGTTGGAGGGTCCTGCCCTTTCGTCTCGTCTTTCTCACCCACAGGCACTCTCACATTCTCGACCTACCTTTGTGGGGGAACCTTCGACACGGCCGCAGCCATCGCTGTGGACGGAAGCAAGAATATTTACATCGCGGGGCAAACCGGATCTACGGCTTTCCCCACTCTGAACGCCATTCAGTCTTCGCTGGCGGGCTCGGCCAACGCTTTCGTGTGTAAGCTGGCCGCGGTTAGCGGAACCGGGTCGTCGCTGCTCTTCTCAACCTACTTTGGAGGCAACGTCGAGGACTTCGCCAGCGCGATCGCTCTCGACGGAAGCAATCCTCCAAACGTTTACATCGCGGGCGTCACAAATTCGACCGTGTTTCCGACAAAGAATGCCTTTCAAGCGACAAACCACGCCACGAACGGGGGCACCGCATTCGTCGCGGAACTTAGTGTCCCAACCGCGGGTCCCGTTGGACCGTCCGAGATTTACGGCACGTTTCTGGGCGGAAGCGTGAATGACACAGCGCGCGGCATCGCCGTAGACACCGCCGGAAATGCATACGTGACAGGCTATGCGTTATCGTCGGACTTTCCGGTTAAAAACACTCTGCAGGGTCCCGCTAGCAACGGCGCGCTCAATGTTTTTGTGTCCAAGATCGCAGCCGGCGGCGGAACATTGGACTTTTCGACGTTCTTTGGAGGAAGCGGCGGCGCCGATGCAAGTGCCATCGCGCTCGATACTTCTGGCAACATCTACATCACGGGCCTGACGTACGACCGCGATTTCCCGACGAGACTCCCTCTGCAGGCCACGCTGAACGGTTCTTCACAGGCGGCGTTCGTGACCGAATTCAAGGGGGACGGTTCCGATTACATTTTCTCCACTTACCTCGGCGGCAGCGCCAGTGGCGCGGTCGACGAAGGTACAGGAATTGCCCTAGATCCAGACGCGAACATCTACGTCGCCGGATTGACCAGCTCGCTCGATTTTCCGACCGCGAGCGCATTTCAGTCGCAGTTGAAATCCCTCGAGGCCAATGCCTTCGTCGCCAAGATTGCGCCAGCGACGCCTGCTGGTCCGCAGGTGTTTCCTGCGGCTTTGAATTTTGGGACCGTGCAGACCGGGACATCGAGCACGGAAGTGGTGACGCTTGCGAACGGCACGACCGCACTCGACATCAGCAGCATTACATTGAGCGGCCCCGACGCCGCGGATTTCAGCGATTTCAGCACTTGCGGAGCTACTGTTCCGCCAACGGTGGTTTGCACATTCACGGTGACGTTTACGCCTGCATCCACCGGCACGGAGACCGCGACGGTGACGGTGACCGAAGCCAGCGGCACGCAAACCTTTACGTTGAGCGGGACCGGGGGGGCGACGACAGGGCCACCCCCTGGCACGATTACCGTGAATCCGACCAGCCTGACATTCGGCAGTCAAGAAGTGGGCAGCACGAGTGCGGAACAATTTTTGACGGTCAACTCCACCGGCACAAATCCAGCGACCTTTAGCACCGGGACCGCCGGCGCGGATTCCTTCGACTTTTCGGTCAGCGGCGACGGAACTTGCGAGTTTGGCACTCCGCTCGCTCCCGGAACCAGTTGCACGATTGCTGTGATGTTCAGACCCACCGACATCGGCACGCGGACGGCGACTTTGCAGATAACGGGAAACCTCACCACGAATCCGGTAAACGTGATGCTTACCGGCACCGGCACGCCGCAGATCGCGGTCCTGAGTGCGCCGTCCCTGCAATTTCCAAACACAGTCGTAAACACCACCAGCGCCCCTATGATGGCGACGCTGACGAACAACTCCAGTACGGTGGCGTTGACGGCCATAAACCCGACGATACCGTTCTCCTTCCCGGCGGGGAGCTTTGCCATCTCTGGAACCACATGTCCAATTGGAGCGGGATTAGCTCCTGGTGCAAGCTGCACGATCGGCATCACGTTCACCGCCGTTTCGGCCGGTTTTGCCGAAGGTGAGCTATCCGTGAGCGACAGCGACACCGGCACTTCGCCGCAGACCCTCTATTTCTTCGGTACAGGTCTGAACGCGACAGCGACCCTTGCGCCGATCTCGCGCACCAACGTCGCATTCGGGCGGCAAACTGTGGGCACGACCAGTAACCAGCAATTTCTGTTCTTGCAGAACATCGGGAATACCGCTTTGACGTTTACGACGCCGCTGAGCGGCACCAATCCGGGGGCATTCGCTGCTGCCAACACCTGCAGCGGTTCGATACCGGCAGGCGGAACCTGCGACGTGACCGTGACGTTCGCGCCGACCGCGGTAGGACCATTTTTCGCCACGCTCACGATAAACAGCGGCGCGACCGGCGCGCCGCAGACTGTCGGCTTGAGTGGAACCGGAATTCCCGCTACCACCGTGAGCTTGTTGCCAAATCCGCTCATCTTCCCGGCGATCTCCGTGGGGCAGTCCAGTGCCATCGAGTACGCTTACCTGAACAACACGGGGCCCAACGCCGACACAATCAGCGGCATCACTATCCCCCAAATTCCCGGCAGCGATTTTGACGACTTTCAGGTCAGCCTCACCGGTCCTGGGAACACGCCCTGCTCCTTCAACGGGGTGTTAAACGCGCAAGCCGTTTGCGTAATTGGCGTGGTATTTACACCCATCACGACAGGCTTGCGGACGGCCACACTGGAAGTCATCGACAGCGCAACGGGTACGCCGCATACGATCACGCTGCAGGGTGGATCCGGCATCGCGCCGCTGCAAATCACCACGACTTCGCCGCTTTCGGGGGCGACGGTTGGCGCCGCATATTCCACGACGCTCGCGGCCACCGGCGGGACGCCTCCTTATACATGGTCGTATGTTAGTGGAACCTTGCCTCCGGGACTTTCCGTGGGGCCGACGGGGACCATCAGCGGAACGCCGACCACCGCAGGGCCCTATAGTTTCGTGGTGAAGGTGACGGACTCGATGAGTCCGACGCAAAACTCCGCGCAGGGCACATTCAGCATTACGGTAACGGCGGCGAGCGGCGGGATTTCGTTTAGTTCGACGACGCTGCCTGCGGGCGCCGTCACGGTGCCGTATGGCGCGGACATTCAAGTTACTGGCGGCATTCCGCCTTACACATTTGCCGCAACCGGACTTCCCACCGGATTTACGCTTGACACGACTGGCGTCGGCAACGCGGCTCCCGGGCACGTGTTCAACAACGCTCCACAGAACGCCGGGACATTCACGTTCAACGTGACCGTGACCGATTCGACGACTCCGACGCCGCTGACCGGAAACGCGACTGTTTCGTTGACGATCGCAGCGATGCCGGCGAACACGCAGCCTGGATTGCTCAAGGGTCAGTACGCGATGATCCTGCGCGGTTTCAACGAAGTGACGGGAGCGGAAGAAGCGCTCGTCGGGAGCCTAACGTTTGATGGCACCGGCAATATCACCAGCGGCGAGCTGGACGTTAATTCCACCGGGACCGCCGGAATCGAGTCTGGCGTTTCCGCGACGGGGTCGTATGCGATTGGGTCCGATAACCGCGGCGAGATGAGCATCACGCCTGAAGGGCAAGCCCCCGGCATATTCGCTATCTCGGTGGGCAAGATTCTGAATGGGGTGGCCGCCAGCGCGTACATAACTTCTTTCATTGATGATACCGGTGCGGGCGATCTCTACGCCGGAACTCTGCAGCTGCAAGACCCAACTGCTTTCAACAACGATGCATTCGCCGGAACGTATATTTACGCGAGCACCGGGCAGGGTCCGCAAGGGACCCGCGTCTCGGAACTTGGCCTGACTACGCTGAATAATGCAAATACCGTCACATCCGGCAGCGCTGATTCGAACAACGACGGCCACGCGGGAATCATCTCCACGATCACTGGGACCTACACAACACCAGATAGCAATGGCCGCAGTTCTCTTGCACTGACGGTGAATACCACACCATCCCTCACCGCGGTATACCAAGTCAACGCGAATGAAGCGGTTTACATGACGCTCGACGCGCGCGACAGCAATGTCCTGCTGGTGGGTACGGCGGTGAAGCAGCCCAGCCCCGGATCGTTTTCGAATGCTTCGCTGGCCGGGCCAGACGTATTCAGTCTCGTCGGGTCTTCCGGGCCGTCCGCGACGTCCACAAACATCGGCGTGCTGACGGTGACGCCGGGCGCGTCGCCGACTGTGAACATTACGTTGGACACGAACGATCAAGGCACCGTGACGATCGGCAGAGTGCAGACCGGGGCATTGTCTATCGCGGCGAACGGGCGCGGAACGATGAGCCCGGGTGGGACCAATCTAATCTTCTACCTGACGCAACCGGACACTGGCTTTGTGATGGCGACGGACAGTCCCGTCGAATTCGGACCCATCCAGCGTCAAACCGGCGCGCCATTTTCTGCGACGCCGTTCGCGAACACCAATTTGTTTTTCGGACAGCAAGAGGCGGTCGGCGGCGCATCATCAGAATTCTCCGGTATTGCCAACATTGGCGCCTCAAACAGCTTTAGTCCGGTGGACGACGAATCGCACAACGGCGGCGATCTTTTCTTCGATCAAGCGCTGGGAAGCTTCACGTACGCGGTGAACTCATCCGGACATATCACGTTGACGAGTTCCACGCAGGGCGACTCTTCCGGATATATGGTTTCGCCGTACGAGACCGTTTTCATGGACACGAACGGACCGGCTTCGGATCCGGCGCCTTCGGCGCACCCGCACGTGATTGTGGCGCAGTCAATTCCGGCGCAGGTAGCGTCGGGGGTGACGGTGGCGCCACCGAGTTTGACATTTACTTCGCAGACGGTGCTGACCACGAGCGCGCCGCGCAGTGTGACCGTCTCGAACAACGGCACGGCTGCTGTGACTTTTTCTGGATTCACTGTGACGGGCACGAATGCGGCAGATTTTAGCGTGCCTTTGCCGAATATGCCGGGCATGTGCAGCCCAACCGGCACGCTGGCAGCTGGTTCCAGCTGCACGATTAATGTGTTGTTCACGCCTCAGGCGGCCGGGACGCGGACGGCTACTTTAAATGTGTCGGATAGTGCGACGGGAAGTCCGCAGACCGTGGCTTTGAGCGGGACTGGCACGGCTCCGCTCGGCACGATTCTGATTGCGCCAACTTCGTTGACCTTCGAGAGTCAACTTGTGGGGACTACCAGCGCGACACAGACCGTGACGGTTGCGAATGTCGGTGACGTGAACGTCACTTTCACGAGCATCGCAACCACCGGAGATTTTTCGGGCGCTACTACGGCGCAGTGCCCCACTCTCTCGACGGATTCTCCACCTTGCACTTTCCAGATCGCGTTCAAGCCTACGGCGGCGGGCACGCGCACCGGGGCGATTACTTTCACCGACAATGCGACGGGCAGTCCGCAGACAGTGACGCTGACGGGCACCGGGATGAACGGACCGGCGACTGTGACAGTGTCTCCCACGTCGCTGACGTTTGCTTCACAGACGATCGGCTCGACTAGCCCGGCGCAAAATGTGACGGTGACGAACACCGGAACCGGGCCTGTTAATTTCACGAGCTTCTCGATTACCGGCGAGAACAGCAGCAGCTTTGCGCTTGCGGGCGGCGCGAACGCTTGCAATCCCACGGGAACTTTGGCGGCGAATGCCAGTTGCACGATCGGAGTGACGTTCACGCCCACCGCCACTGGAGAGCTTGGCGCTACTTTGAGCATCACGGACAACGCCACTACCAGCCCGCAACTGGTTTCGCTGAATGGCACTGGAAACAATTCGCCGGTGATCATTACGATTCCGCCCGGAGGTTCGACTACCGGCACGGCTACGCCTGGCGGCACAGCATTTTTCGGATTGCAAATTACCGGAGCTCCAGGAGTGACTGGCACGGTGCAGTTGGGTTGCACGCCGTCGTCGCCGACGATTACGTGCAATGTGATTCCCAGCTCGATTGTGCTGACGGGAAAACCGATCGAAGTGGCATTTGGGATTCAGACGTATTGCCAGGGCGCGACGAATACGGGATTCGCGCCGAGCATGCCGCGTACTTGGCCGACGGGCGGGATCGCGCTGCTACTGTTGTCGCTCGCGCTAGGCGGGACTGCTTGGGCGATGCAACGAAACCGGCGCGTGGCGCTGACGTTTGCGGTCCTGATGCTCGTCGCGCTGGGCAGCGCGGCTTGCGGAGGCCTCGCGAAAGGCCCGAACGGCGCAACGCCACCGGGGACTTACAGCCTCACATTAACGACCACATTCAACGGACAGACCCAAACGATGCCGAACTTCCTGACGCTCGTCGTCAAATAGCCCATCCCCGCATGTGGTTAGAGGGACGCGAGATAGTGACGCTAGACGTGTGACCGCTCACCGTACAGCAACTTAGAATTGGGACTACAGTATTCACTGTATGGCTGTAGGTATTTACCGCGACATATAGTCTCGCCCACGTGTCCGCATGGTTGGTGTGCGGACGCGCCGGGTCTGAATCCGATCCGTCGTCCTGTTGGTCTTGGGTCACGCCATTCACCGAATGGCCTGATTAAAACTGCAGGTCCCAGCTATGAAAGAACTGATTTCAGCAGCTCCTCAGGTCGCGCGCGTTCCTAAGCTCTGCCCTCGCTGTGGCAGCAAGTACGTACACCGTTCCCACCGACACGGAGTGATTGACCTGGTGTTTCGTGCGGTGTTGCTGCGGCCCTTTCGCTGCGAAGATTGCGACGGACGATTCTACCGGCGGGCGAGCTAGGCGATCGACTCCAGCCAAAGCGCAGGGTTATTCCATGCTGGAGCTGCGCCTGCGCCGGACCTCTTCGATGATCATGCGTGGGCTGCGTATTCCGTTCTGCCCTTGCAAACCGAGTGAGGGCATTTGCAATCCACGTCCGCGGTTTCTTCCATCGCTTCGCACTGCGGGCTGCAATACTCCTCTGAAGTGACCTGACAGGTACAGACTGGATGCGCGCATTTCTTGGTTTCATTGGCTGCCATGATTTTTTCCTTTTGCCGACGAAAATCCGGAGGATAGCTCCTAACCGCGCCCTTAATCCATACTTGATTCCCATCAACCGGCCTGTAGGAATCGCTGTACTGACGCGCGAATAATTTTCCATTTCTTTTGAAACGGGGACGAACTAAGCTGTCCGCCCATTGCCTGGGCCTGGGCCGACGCTCGCATGCTCCGCTGCCGAATGAGGAAATGCACGACCTATGACGATTCGGGACATCTTGTTCGGCAAGCCGTTGCCTACCTGGGACGAACGCGCTGAAGAACTGGGAACCGGGACCGGAATACCGATATTCGGCCTCGATGCGCTCAGTTCCGCGGCCTACGGTCCTGAAGCAGCGCTCACGTTGCTGATTGCGCTGGGCGCAGCCGGAATCGCCTACATCGTTCCCATTAGCGTCAGCATCATCGTGCTGTTGACGATTGTTTATTTTTCTTACCGGCAAACGATTGCCGCATATCCGGGGGGAGGCGGCTCCTACACTGTCGCTTCGGAAAACCTGGGCACGTTTGCAGGGCTGCTGGCTGCCGCGGCGCTGATGATTGACTACATCCTGACCGTTGCGGTGGGAATTTCAGCCGGAGTAGGCGCGCTGGTTTCAGCCTGGCCTCAATTGCTACCGCATACCCTGCTGCTGTGCTTGCTGATTTTGGTGCTCATCACTGTGATTAACTTGCGGGGAATGCGGCAGGCTGGAATTTTCTTCATGGTGCCGACGTACATTTTCATTGGCGGATTGCTGGCGACGATCGGATGGGGCGTGTTCAAGTCGGTGCTCGCCGGAGGGCATCCCGTTGCGGTGCAAATGCCGCCGCCGGCCGCTGCCGCGCATCCAGTGATGGCGGCTGCGGGCGCTTGGATCCTGCTGCAATCATTTTCGAGCGGCTGCACGGCCATGACCGGAGTGGAGGCCGTGAGCAACGGCGTGCGCGCATTTCGTGAGCCCAAAGTGCAAACGGCGCAGCGCACGTTGACCGCGATTATTGCGCTCTTGATTCTGATGCTGGGCGGGATTGCGTATCTGGTTCGCGCGTATCACATCGCCGCAACCGATCCGGGACAGGCGGGCTATCAAAGCGTGCTTTCGATGATCGTCGCCGCGGTGGCCGGGCGCGGGCCTTTTTACTACATCACGATAGGATCCGTGCTGGTGGTGCTGTGCTTATCCGCGAATACGGCTTTCGCGGATTTTCCACGGCTGTGCCGGGCCATCGCGCTGAACGGTTATCTGCCGGACGCTTTCCGATTGCGCGGTAGGCGCCTGGTGTATTCGCAAGGCGTCTATGTGCTGGCGATTCTCGCGGCAATGCTGCTGACGTTTTTCGGCGGCGTGACCAACCGGTTGATTCCGCTCTACGCGGTGGGAGCGTTCCTGGCCTTCACGCTTTCGCAAGCTGGGATGGTGGCGCACTGGCGCCGCGTGAAAGGCCCGCGCTTCCGAAGATACATGTTGGTGAACGGGCTGGGAGCGTTTGCCACCGGAGTTACCGTGCTGGTGGTGCTGGTAGCGAAATTCATTGACGGCGCGTGGATGACGGCGCTGCTGATTCCAGCGCTGTTGGTGCTGATGATGGCGGTGCACCGGTACTTCGAGCGCGTGCGAAGAGAATTGGAGTGCCCGCACCCGCTGGAATTGGGCGGCCTGCGGCCACCGTTCGTGATTATGCCCGTCCAGCAATGGGGACACCTGACGCAGAAAGGGCTGCAGGTGGCGCTGACGATTTCTCCAGACGTGCAGGCGGTTCACGTGTGCGCCGAGGGAGAAGACAACGAACTGAAAGAAAAGTGGGCTGAGCTCGTGGAAGGTCCGGCAAAAGCGGCAGGATTTGCGGACGTGAAGTTGATCTTACTGGAATCGCCATACCGTTTCGTTATTACGCCGATCGTGGATCACGTGCTGAAGGTGCAACAGGAACATCCGGGCCGCCGAATTGCGGTGGTGATTCCGGAAATGATCGAAAGCCATTGGTGGCACTATTTTCTGGAGAACAACAGGTCGGAATTGCTGAAGGCGTTGCTGCTGCTGAAGGGCAATCAGAGGATTATTCTGGTCAATGTCCCTTGGTATTTAAAGGCGTAGTGACAGGCCGCTGGGCTACTTCGCCTCGCGCAGAAAACGCGCTGCTTCTTCGGGCGGCGTGGGATTGATGTAAAAGCCGGTTCCCCACTCGAAGCCCGCAACTTTCGTCAGCTTGGGCATCATTTCGATGTGCCAATGATAGTGGTCGTTGATTTCCTCGCCGATGGGCGAGGTGTGGATCACGTAATTGTATGAAGGAAAGGCTAGCGCGGAATCGAGGCGTCCCAGAAAATCTCGAAGCACGCGCGCAAGGCTTGCGTACCACGGCGCGGGCATATTTTCGAACGCCGAACTGTGCTGGCGCGGGAGGATCCACGTTTCAAACGGGAAGCGCGGCGCGTACGGAGCCAGCGCAATGAAATGCTCATTTTCCAGGATCATGCGCGATTTCGTCTCGATTTCCTGGCGGATCATGTCGCAAAAAATGCAGCGTTCTTTTTCGTCATAGTAGCGCTTGGCACTGTCCACTTCCTCGCGGACGCGCTTGGGAACGATCGGCAGAGCGATCAATTGCGAGTGAGTATGCTCGAGCGAGGCGCCCGCCGGCTCCCCGTGATTTTTGAAAAGCAGGATGTAACGGAAGCGGCGGTCGTTTTTCAGGTCCAGCATGCGATCGCGATAGGCCCAGAAAACTTCCTCGACGCCCTTTTCGTTAATGGTGGCGAGCGTGTTCTTGTGATCGGGAGTTTCGATAATCACTTCGTGCGCGCCGATGCCGTTCATGCGGTCGAACAGGCCTTCGCCTTCGCGATCGAGGCCGCCTTCAATGCCCAGCGCCGGAAACTTGTTGGGGACGACGCGGACGGTCCAGCCGGGCGTGTCCTTGCCGCTGCCATTGCGGCCGTAAGCGAGAATTTCCGGCGGCGTCTTACCTTCGTTGCCGGGGCAGAAGGGACAGTTCGGCGAGCCTTTGATCTGCACGCTTTCGCGGACGAAATCCATGGGTCGCTTGCTGCGATCGCTCGAAATGATGACCCAGCGGCCCGTAATGGGATCCTTGCGAAGTTCCGGCAAACGTTTCCTCCTTGGCCCGTGGAACTGCCCTATATTAGGGCACTGAAACACGCAATTTCGCGTTTTTCGCTGGTTCATTCTACTACGATGACGGATTGGTGAAACGCGGGAATGGGCCCGGGTGCTGACTTTTTCACACGCTGGCGGCGCCGTGCGGGATTCAGTTGCGCTCGGGGCTGAACGCGCCTTTGTTCAGGCGCACCACGGGCTTGGCGCCTGGGCGCGTTTCGATCGCCAGGACGTCGAAACGACATTCGGAGCTTTCAATGTGACGAGCACGCAGAAATTGCCGCGCCATGCGCGAAAGGTTGCGGCGCTTTTCCCAGTTTACGGCGTCTTCGGGAGTGCGCTGGAGCGTTTGCGATGAAGTTATCGCAGTAGCTTCGGGTATGGTCCGCGTTTTCACTTCGACGAAAGCCAGCACGGAGCCGTCGTAGCCGACCATATCAATCTCGCCTTTGATTCCGTGGGTCGTGAAATTACGCGCGATCAGCGTGTAGCCGTGGCGACGCAGATACCAATACGCGTAAGTCTCGCCCCGAACGCCGGTCTGGCGGGCGCGCAGCTTCGCGGATAGCGCGCCGTCCGATGCCACGCCTGGAGCTGGCGGCGCGCTGAGCCCTTTGCGGGCGCCAAAATCAACGATGGAGAAAATTAGTCGCGCGAACATGATTGCGATTTACTTGATGACCTCTAACGTGAATTCCATCAGCTTGCCGCGAATCACAAAACTCAGATAGTGCTCCCAGAACTGGCGAAAGAGGCGGCTCCGATTCACCAGGAATTGGAAACCCATTGCACGCCAGAGCTTCAGGAGCTTCACGTCCAGTTTCTGCTGCCGCATTCTTACTTTGGTGTACCACATATCGCGGCCGTGCGTCCCGCCAGGATAAAAATAACGGAACGAGCCGGTATTCAAGTGCCAGCGATGAGTGGGATCGCAGAAAGAGCTGAAGTCGGTGTAGTGCGGCGTGGCGATAAAAATAGTGCCGCCGGGCTTCGTGACGCGATGAAATTCTTCCATGGTGGCGATGACGTCCGCGACGTGTTCGATGACGTGTTCGGCGCGCAGATGGTCGAAGGAATTATCGCGAAAAGGGAGGCCGCCGCGGTCGAGATGGCAGATTACGTCGGCGGCGGTTGCAGCGTTCATATCCAGGCCGACCGAGCCGGGATATTTTGTGGGACCGCAGCCTACGTCCAAAATACGGGGCAAAGCGCCTCCTGCGTGAATTTCTTCAAAACACGATTCGCAAAATTCGAGCGCGCGAATCGTTGTATGCGCCAAAGAAAATAGCACAGGCCTGCGGTTGCGAGCCTGTGCTATTTGCGAAGATAAAAGGTTTTGTAGCGGCGGTCTTTCGACCGCCATCGTTCGCGCGGCGACATCGATGGCGTCCGCCGCGGCGGACGCCGCTACAACTGCCAAACCGAATTTGCGGCGGCGATTACAGCGAGCGTTCGACTTCGCTGAGGCACGCGTCGAGCGTGCTGATGGCGAAGCGGGCTTGCTCTTCGTCAATCATCAGCGGCGGAGCGAGACGGAGCGAGTTTTCTCCTGCTCCGAGAATCAGCAAACCCTTGTGGAACGCCATTTCGACGATGCGATTGCGCAGGTCCGGAGCCTTTTCCTTGGTTTTCTGATCGCGCACCAGTTCGATCCCGATCATCAGGCCCTTGCCGCGTACTTCGCCGACGATCTTGTGGCGTTCGCGCCAATCGGCGGTGAGCGAGAAAATCAATTCGCCCATCCGCGCTGCGTTCGCGATGTACCCGCCCTCGAGCAAATCAAGCGTAGCGAGCGAAGCGGCGATGGCCACCGGATTGCCGCCGAACGTGGAGGCGTGCGCGCCCGGCGTCCAATTCATGACGCTCGCGCGCGTGATGATCGCGCTGAGCGGCATGCCGGAGGCGATGCCTTTGGCGGAGCAAATGATATCCGGTTCGATGCCCGCGTGCTCAGACGCCCACCACTTGCCGGTGCGGCCCATGCCGGATTGGACTTCGTCGGCGATAAGCATGATGCCGTGCTTGCGGCAAAGAGTTTGCAGACCCTGCAAAAACTCCGCCGGTGCCGCGAGGTAGCCGCCTTCGCCCTGAACCGGCTCGACGATAATGCCGGCGACGTCTTCGGGATCCACGATGCGCTTGAAGAGTTCGTTTTCGATGTACGCGAGCGCATCGGCGGCGGCGTTCGCGGGATTATTGCCGAACGTACCGCGATAGCTGTTGGGATAATGCGCGTGAAAAACGCCGGCAAGCAGCGGACCGAAATGTTTGCGCTGCACCGCCTTGCTCGCGGTCAAGGACAACGCGCCCATCGTGCGTCCATGGAAGCTGCCGTAGAAGGCGATGAGCTTGTCGCGCTTGGTGTGATAGCGCGCGAGCTTGATGGCCGCTTCGGTAGCTTCCGCGCCCGAATTGCCGAAATAAACGCGCTTGGCTTCCTTGCCGGGAGCCAGCGCGGCGAGCCTTTCCGCGAGCAGCACCAGGTTCGGATAGTAAAAATCCGTGCCGGACATGTGAATCAGTTCGGCGGCCTGTTTCTGAATAGCGGCGACAACGTCGGGATGGCAATGGCCGGTGGAAACGACGGCGATGCCTGCGGCGAAGTCGAGGAAAATGTTGCCGTCCACGTCTTCCACCATGGCGCCGCGGCCGGTCTTTGCAACCAGCGGATAATCGCGCGTGTAAGAAGGCGAAAGAACCGCGTGGTCCCTGGCGACGAGAGCTTTGGCTTGCGGTCCAGGGAGCGCGGTGACGAGATGCGGCAACTTCGCGGCAGATCGAACGTCCACTTTCTTATCAGTTTTCTTGTCAATCTTTGTGTCTACGGCTTGCATAGCTTCCTCCAGAAATAAAATTTGGGCTCAGCGCGCACACTGGTTTCCGCCGGGTGCATGCTGAAAACGCAAAGTTGGAGGAGCTTACTTAGTCAACGCCGTAGAGGTTCGGGCGCTCGTGGGAGGGCTGGCTGTGCAGCGAGAGATCGTGTTTTGCGGAAATGGTCATTTGTATTTCCAACGGACACTGCCGTCACGCGTATCTTCAACAATGATACCAGAATCCGCGAGCTTCTGCCGGATTTCGTCGGAGCGTTTGAAGTCGCGGCGTTTTTTCGCGGCGTTGCGTTCGGCGATCAGAGCTTCGACCTCGTCCGCGGTCAGACGCGGTTTTGCGCCGCCGAAGCCGAGTAGACGCAGCTTTTCTTCGTCGTCATCGTTGAGTACGGCCAGGATCGCGTCGAATTTTTCCATCGCGGCGACCATGGGCGGCGCGTCCTGCTGCAGGAATTCCCCGCGGTCCATGGCGGTGTTCACGTCGCGCACCAGATCGAAGATCGAGGCCAGCGCGACGGCGGTATTCAGGTCATCCGCGAGGCCGGCGTCAAAATCGGCCAGGGCCTGGCGCGCGCGTTCTTCCATTTTCGGATTCGTGCCGCCGGAGAATTGTTCGTTCTTCAGGCGCGCGACGAAATTGCGGAGCCGTTCGACGGAATTTTCTGCTTGTTTCAGGCTGTCCGCGGTGAAATTGAGCTGGCGGCGATACGGGACCGAGAGCAGCAAATAACGGATGGACGAAGGCTTTGCGCCTTTGGCAAAAAGGTCGCGCAAGGTGAAGAAGTTCCCGAGCGACTTCGACATTTTCTCGCCGTCAATGATCAGGTGCTCGGCGTGCAGCCAGAGATTGGCGAAAGGACGCCCGGTGGCTGCCTCACTTTCGGCAATTTCGTTTTCGTGATGCGGAAAGGCTAAATCAATGCCGCCGGTGTGGATGTCCAGCGTCTCGCCCAGATATTTCATCGCCATTGCGGAACATTCGATGTGCCAGCCCGGTCGGCCCGGACCGATGCGCGTTTCCCAAAAATGTTCGCCGGGCTTGGGAGCTTTCCATAGAGCGAAATCGCGGGCATCGTCCTTTTCGTAGCGGTCGTTATCCACGCGAGCGCCGGATTTCATTCCTGTCAGATCTATTTTTGAGAGCTTGCCGTACGACGGAAATTTCGAGATGCGATAGTAAACCGAACCTTCGCTTGCGTAGGTAATGCCCTTCTCCTGCAGGCGCACAATCAGATCAACCATATCTTCGATGTGATCGGTGGCGCGCACGATTTCCTCGGGCACCTCGAGGTTCAGCGCC
Organism: Candidatus Acidiferrales bacterium; assembly: GCA_049287725.1. GTDB lineage: Bacteria > Acidobacteriota > Terriglobia > Acidiferrales > UBA7541 > Palsa-295. The sequence continues at coordinate 77,322 of JBAQGJ010000018.1, forward strand.
TTCATATCGTCGAGAAACGCCTGAATGTATTTTTCGGTGTAATCGCGGATGGATTCGTTGCCGGCGGCCGCGTTCTGAATGATGCGGTCGTCCACGTCCGTCAGGTTCATCACTTGCAGGACGGAAAGGCCACGGGAATGAAGGAAACGGCGGAGGATGTCCTGAAACACAAACGTGCGAAAGTTCCCGATGTGGGCGTAATCGTAGACTGTAGGGCCGCAGGTATAGATGCGGACTTCGCCCTTGTGGAGCGGTTGGAGAGGCTCCAGGCGATTCGTCAACGTGTTGTGCAAACGTATGTCTGGCATTTGCGCTGCAATCCAAAACGGTGATTGTAGCTGAGGCGCTGGCTGGCGGCAAACGGCCCCGTTCAAGGCCGCTGACGAAAAGCCAACGACGGCAATGAGTTCCAAGCCTATCTTGCCTAAGTCCCGGGCGGGGTACCATTCACGGACGCAAAAAGCCCGTGTAGTACCCATAGGCCAAAAGTACCATTTTCAAAAGAATGTGCTCAGTTAGTCTACAGACAGGACTGAGGGCACGTCGCCGGGATTCGGAAGCGTGGCAGCAATGGGAATGCTCATGAGGATCGTAATTCTTTCGGCGATCGTTTTGATTTTCGCGGGTACGGCCCACGCGCAGCTTCTTGGCGGCTCGATCAACACGGGCGGCAGTTCGATCAATCACTCGACTACCTTGAATACGAATGTGATCTCATCTACGAGTTCCGGGAGCGCTCCCGCCGCTTCGGATCTCGTCGTGAACAGAAACTCGAAGAACCCCGGCGAATTCGTACCGTCAACTTTTACAACTTATCAGGACGTGCTGGCGGAGGCGAAACTGCAGGCAACGCTGCGGCCGCAAACAGTTGCCGAGGCCGCGCGCCAGGAGCAAGAGCGCAGAAGCAAGTCGAAAGATGCGAATGTGATTCAACTCGACGAAGATGCGCACGGCAAGCTGATGATTGCCGGGGTGAAGAAGTAGCAGCGGTCGAAACGGATCTGCGCACCAATCAGGGAAGCAATTCCACGCGGCGGCTGATGATCGTGCGGTCGCCGCTGCCGTACGGCACGGCGGTAAGCGGACGAGCCTTCAGCAAGAAAAGACCCTCGAGCGGAAGCGAGTAGGTCGCATCCAACGCATACACTTCCACGGCCTTGCCCGCGGGAAGCGTGAAACCCAGTTCAACTCCCTTCGCAGACATCGCGGAAAAATCAAATACATACCAGCCGTTGACCTCCCGGCGGATTTTTTCTGATTCGGGTTGCACCGGCTCATTCTGCGCGGTGACCGACTCAATCCCAGAATCCGGCGGGAACAACACCAGGGCTTCGGGAGCGCCACGCTCGGAACGAAGCAACGCTCGGTACATGCGCTTTCCTGCTGCCGCAGAAAGCTCCAGGATCGTAAACGTGGGCGGAGGCAGATCGAGGTGCGGCGCGCTGACTACGAACGAGGGTTCGGCGATCCACGGATACGGACCGGTTTCCTGACGGCGAAAATTTGTGGCCAGGCCGAGCGACTCGGGCAACCGGCCCGAAGCCGGATACACCACCCATTGCGATCGGCCGGAGTCGGCTTCCTGAACGTATTCGAGATTCACATGCTCGGGCGATTTCGCCGAAAAAACGGGGGCAACAATGGCCGCGAATGCGGCGATCACCGTGGCGGCAGCGGCGAGGGCGGGCAGTGCGACGACGGGAAGTCCACGCGGGCGACTGCGATCGGCGCATAGTGGAGCAATCGGAGTGCACAGCAGCCCAACCAGCAGCGCAATTCCGGGCAGCGCCGGGTTACCAAAGCTTTGATAGAGCAGCAATGCCGGCACGAATCCGAGCGTCGCGCCCAGCGCGAGAGGGACGACTGCCGCTAATGTCGCGACGCGCGACGAACTTTGCGGGCGGAACACGAGTAGTAGTCCCGCGAAGGCCGCCGCGCAGGTAGCAGCCTGCAAGATGTAGCCGACGGCCGCATAGCGCGAAGCGATCGCGATCCCAAACACAGCCCACCAAGTCCACACTCCCGCCCAAAGCCCCAGAAAGCCGGCGCGGCCGGCGAATTGGATCGAAAGCAAAGTAACGCCCACAATTGCCAACGACCAAAAAGAAATTTGCCCCGGAATCGGATGCGCCACCCAGGAGCTTGCGGTCGCGCTGGTATGACGAAGAAGGAAGCTGAGCGCAAGTGCCAGAACTCCGACGGCCAACATGGCAACGAACCACGCGATCAAGCCCCAGAGAAATTCCAGACCGCTCAGGCGCTTCTTGTAAATCATCCAGGCGATTTCCAGGAACAGTAGAAGCGCGAACAAAAGAGCGATCTTCAGTGTCCACAGTGCTGGCCACCAAAAAACCCAACGGCCAAAGACGTCGAAGTAAACGGCTGAGCTGCGCGGCGGATTGGAGATGTCTTGGTTGGCGAAGGCCTCAAGCGAACTGAGGGCGTTTTGTCCCTGATGCTGAAGCGTGGAAGTATCCGCGTTCGCGAAATTATCGAGCGGCGTGTGGTAGTGCACCACGCCACCGATATTGGCGAAGTTTACGCCCTGATATCCCGCGGCTTTGAAGACGGTGAAATCCGTATCGTTGGGAATTCGCTTGTACGCTTCGTAAAAGATCGAACTGGTGGCGGGACGCCTGGCGCGCGACGCATAGGCGCGCAGCGCCCACTCGTTCGCGTCGCCCGTTTCAAACATCAGGCTGGGGCCCTTCGTGCCGCGGCTGTCGACATTCACCGCCGCGCGAACTTCCTTGGCCCACGGATGCTGGCTGACGAAAACTCGCGCACCGAGCAGGCCGGCTTCTTCGCCATCGTCCACGAGAAAAATAATCGAATGCTTCGGCTGGGGCAGGGATTTGAGCGCGCGGGCGCATTCGAGAACCGCAGCAGCTCCCGCGCCATCATCGAAGGCACCGGGACCGGCGGCCACCGAGTCGTAATGCGCGGCCAATAATACGGCTGTGTCGGGTTCACTACCATCGAGGCGCGCGACGACGTTGTTCACGGTGGCGCAACCGCCATACTCGTCGCAGGCGAAGCCTTGCTGCACTGCGGGCTGGTAACCGAGCTTGGTGAATTCGTCCATTACCCGGCCGCGCACCACGTCGTTTTGCGGGCTGCCGGTGGGATGCGGAATGCCGTCGCCTACCAGGCGGTACAAGATCGCCCGGGCCCGCTCGGCGGAGAATTCCGTAGGGCTGGCGTTGAGGGGCTCAGGCGCAGGAGGGCGCAATCCTTCCAGTGAAAGGAAGAGGATCAGGGCCAAGATGGCAATCGCGGACAAAATGCTGCCGGAGCTCTGGGTAGCGTCCTGCTGCAAATATGCCTCCACCTCGCGCCATCCTAGGCTGCGGGGGATGTTAAGTCAATCTGCAAGAATCAGTTAGTGGAACTGTAACTAAGGGAGACTACGGATACGATAGCCACTGCGGAGGGATTTGGCGCTCGCGGAAGCAGAGTACTGCCGCGTGGGCTATGACGGCCCGCCGCCGCTACAGAATGTGCATATAGAACAAATGCTCGCTTTACACGGCTGCCACGCCATGCTACTTTTTATTCCCGTAACCGCCGTCCCGGTCAGCGCCAGGCGGAAGGGCCATTGAGTCGACCCTCCAGTGTTTTTGTCTCGAAATACCTCCGTCGAAAGATCGATAAATTGAAGCTTCTTCAGGCTGCGAAGCCGAGGGAGCGAACTGTGCGAGGAAACTGGTGCTGAAACTGCGTAAAGTCGAGTTGTTGGGATTTAAGTCTTTTTGCGAAAAGACGCCTATCACCTTCAGCGGCACGGGGATCACCTGCATTGTGGGTCCCAACGGCTGCGGCAAGTCAAACGTGGTGGACGCGATCTCCTGGGTGCTGGGCGAGCAGAGCCACAAAATGCTGCGCGCCGAACGCATGTCCGATTGCATTTTCAACGGCACGGCGAAGCGGCCGCCGATGGGTTTGTCGGAAGTTACACTGACCCTGGTGGATCCGGACTTGGCGAACGCCGTGGCCCAGGTGATGGACGCGCCGGAAGAAAGTGCCGCGGCGGTCGAATCGGCTGGCCCGATGATCGTGGAGAATCCGCCAGAACCCGAAACAAAAGTGGTGGACGGTTTTGTTGAACTGGTTGCGGATGAAATTGCGCCTGAAGCGAACGCTGCTGCGGAACCCGCTGAGGCTGAGAAAGGCAAGCCGTGGAAAAAACGCGGCGCTGAAAAACCGGCGATTGCTTTGAAACCGGGAGAAGTTGTGGTGGGCCGCCGCCTGTACCGTTCAGGCCAGAGCGAATACCTCATCAACGGCCGCGTGGCGCGTCTGCGAGACGTGCAAGAGCTCTTCATGGGCATGGGACTTGGTCCCGATAGCTACGCCATCATCGAACAGGGCCGCATCGGACAGATTTTGAATTCGAAGCCGATGGATCGCCGGGCAATCATTGAAGAGGCCGCCGGGATCACCATGTACAAGACCAAGCGGCGCCTGGCGGAAGCGAAGCTCGAAGCGTCCAAAGTCAATTTGTCGCGCGTACACGACATTCTCGTGGAAGTGGAAAAGCAGCTGGCTTCGCTGAAGCGTCAGGCGTCCAAGGCGCGGCGGTATGCGGAGCTGCGCGAACAGATGCGCGAACTGCTGCGAAGCGTGCTGGCGAGCAAGGCTGAGCATCTCGACATCGAGGCTGCGCGTCTCGAAAACCTATTGCGCGATATGGATACCGCGGAGGCGCGCGAAGCGAGTTCCGTGCATGAACTGGAAAGCGAGCAGGAACGCCTGAGCAATCGCAGCTACGAGCTCGACGGCGAGTTGCGGCAAATCCAGAATTTGCTGGGACAGACCGTGCTGGAGCTCGATCGCGCGGAAAACCGGATTACTTTTAATCGCGAGCAAACGGCGCAGATCGAATCGCGCGCGATGCGGCTGGCCGTGGAAACGGAGGTAGCGGAGCGGCAGGTGAGCGATCTGAGTTCGCGGATGGCAGCGCATCGCGAGGCCGTCACTACCCTGCGCGAGCAAACCAGCAGCCTCGAAACGCTGCTGCGCGAAACGACAGAGCGATCTTCAACGACTGCCGCGGAACAAATCCAGATGGAAGCGCGCATGGAAGAATTGCGGCAACTCGCCGGGCGGCTGGTCGAGGAAGCCGCGCGCGAACTCGCGGAATCTTTGCAGGCGGAGGAAGCGGCGGCGCGGCATACGGCGGCGGAAGAGCAGCGCGCGGCGGCGATGCAGGCGATCGAAACGGAATGCGGCGCGTTGAATGAGAAAGTCGCGGCGGCCGAGCAAACTTTCGCGCAGTCGGAGGCCAGCGCGCAGGAATTGGGCGCGGCGGTGCGCAATGCACAGGCACGGCTTATTGAATTGCGGCACAGCCAACAGGAAACCAGCCAGCAGCTCGAACGGTTGCGCGAAGGGCTTTCCGCGGAGCGTGCGCGGCGGGCTTCCATCGAGCAGATTCTGAGTGAGCGCGCCTATACCGCCGACGCGGTGCAAAAGCTTTTCAACGTGGCGCGCGAGGCGAATTCGGAAACCGCGGCGAGCGGATTCCACGCGGTTGGACTGCTCGCGGATTATGCCGAAGTGCAAGAAAAATATGAAGGCGCGATCGAGCAATTCCTGCGTGACGAGCTGGAATACGTGGTGGTGGAGTCCTTCGATCATGCGCGCGCGGGGATTTCGCTGCTGCGCGACGAGATGGGCGGCCGCGCCACGTTTTTCGTGGACTCGCTCAATAAATTGAACCTGCCGTCGCCGGAAGCGGACGCTTCTCTGCCGATGCCTGCGGGCGTGCTCGGCAGGCTCGATCGCCTGGTGGATTTCCGCGAACCGCTCGGTCCTGCTGCGAAGCATTTCCTGACGAAGTTGCGCACGGCTTACGTGGTGGAATCCGCCGCGCTCGCCGAGCAGATGGCGAACGAAAATCCGCACAGTTATTTTTTGACGCCGGAAGGCACCTGCTATCACGGACGCATGGTTTCTGGCGGACGTGCCGGCGAAGCAGGGCCGCTCGCGCTGAAGCGTGAATTGCGCCAGCACGAAGCAGAAGCGCTGCGCCTGGAGCAGACGGTCAACGAACAGCAAGCAGAAATGACTCGTCTCGAACTCGCGATCTCCGACGGCGAAGCGCAAGTTGCTTCCGCCATCGCGCGGCAGATGGAAGCCGAAAAATCGCTGGTGACAGCCACGCATCAGCGCGATCAGGCGCATAGCGAGCTGCGGCGCATCGAGCAGCAGTTCGCCGCCGAGCGCGAAGAGATTGCGCGCTTGCGCGCTGACGCGGAATCTGCGCGCAGCCGCGCGTCGGAAGCTCGTCGCAAACACGCGGAAGCTTCGCAAGCGCGCGAAGCAACAGAAACCGAAAGCTCGCAAGTGACCGAACAGCTGATGCGCATGCGGCAGGACCTGCAAACGTTGCAAGAGCAGGCCGCGGCGCGGCGCGAAGAATTGGCGACCATGTCCGAGCGCCTGACCACCGCGGAATCGGCCCAAGAGCGCCTGACCGAAGAAATGGCGCAGGCCGGCGAGCGCGTAGCTGCGCTGAGCCAACAGCAAGAAATGATGCGGTTGGAAAAGTCCGAGCTGGAAACTTCCTGCGAGCAGCTAAGCTTGCAGGTCGAAGAGCTGCGCAAAGAAAAGTGGCGCCTCGACGAGTTGAAAGCAGCGCTCGAAGCGGAATGGGAACAGGCCCGGACGCGCGCAACGCAACTGGATGAAACCGTGCGCGGCAAGCGGCAATCGCTCGATGAGCTCCGCGCCGAGCGCAACCAGCGGCAGATTGAGAAAGCGCGCAACGACGCGGACCGCGATTACCTGCGGCAGACATGCGTGGCGGAATTGAACGCGCAGCCGGAAGAATTGATGGCACAGCAAGCGCAACTGCTGCTGGGCGAGGATCTGATCTCCGCTGAAACGAACTACAACGAAATGAAGGCGCGCGTCGAAGCCATGGGTCCGGTGAACATGATGGCGCTCGAGGAATTCAAGGAATGCGAGGAGCGCGACACGTTCCTGCGGCGCGAGCGCGATGATCTGGTGACCTCGATCCAGAATACGCAGCTTACGATCACCGAACTCGATCAGGTTTCGCGCCAGAAATTCGAGGAAGCTTTCAATTTCATCAACGCGCACTTCGCCATCGCCTTCCAATCGCTTTTCGGCGGCGGTCACGGCGAGATGCGGCTGGGCGAGCCGGACAGCTCGGGCGAAGCCGGCATTGACATCGTCGCGCAGCCCCCGGGCAAGCGCCTGCAAAATATCCTGCTGCTTTCAGGCGGCGAAAAAGCGCTGACGGCTCTGGCGCTGCTGATTGCCGTCTTCAAATATCAGCCGAGCCCCTTCTGCATCCTGGATGAAGTGGATGCGCCGCTCGATGAAGCGAACGTCGGGCGCTTCAACAAAATGCTCGCGGACATGTGCGGGCAAACGCAATTCATCGTAGTCACCCACAATCGCAAGACGATGGAGATGGGCTCGGTGCTCTACGGCGTCACGATGCAAGAGCCTGGCGTCTCGAAACTCGTCTCGGTAAAATGGGAAGAAACCGCCGCCATGGCCGCGCCGAAAGCTGCTTCAAACGCCGCGTAACGGAGCAAGTTCGTAAGCAAGATTTTTTCGCAGCATTCACGCCTGTGAAAAATTTCCGTGTGGCGCTTTCTTAACGGTTGACAACTCAACTCGCTGCGCTAGAATACCGCCTCTTGGCAACGAGGTAAAAACCCTTGGCATCTCCGCAAATGACCCCAGTGATATCAGAAACGAATTTTCCCGGGCTCAAGCTTCGGGGACGCGGCAAAGTGCGCGATATCTACGAATTGGGCGACCAATTGCTCATCGTGGCGACGGACCGCCTTTCGGCATTCGACGTCGTGCTTCCGACGCCGATTCCCGATAAGGGCAAAGTCCTCACGCAGATTTCTCTGTTCTGGTTTGACAAGCTCGCCGGCATCATCCCCAATCACGTAATTGCGGCAAAAGATTTCAGCGGCGAACTGGCGCAATACGCCGCTTCGCTGAACGGCCGCGCCATGTTGGTGCGCAAGACGGAACCCGCGGCAATTGAGTGCGTTGTGCGCGGATACATTTCTGGTTCCGGGTGGAAGGATTATCAAAAGACGGGCGCGATTTGCGGCATCCCGCTGCCCGCGGGATTGCGCGAGTCCGATAAGCTGCCGGAACCGATTTTCACGCCGTCCACCAAAGCCACCACCGGGCACGATGAAAACATTTCTTTCGACGAAACCGTGGCGCGCGTAGGCCGGCCACTCGCGGAGAAATTGCGCGACGTCAGCTTGACGATTTATCAGCGCGCGTCCGAACACGCTGCCGCCCGCGGCATCATCATCGCCGATACGAAGTTTGAATTCGGGCTGATCGGCAACGAACTGATCTGGATTGACGAGGCGCTGACGCCCGATTCCTCGCGGTTTTGGCCGGCCGATCAATACGTTGCGGGCCGTGCCCAGCCGTCTTTCGATAAGCAGTACGTGCGCGATTATCTGGAAAAGATCGGATGGAACAAGCAGCCTCCGGCTCCCGCGCTGCCAGCTGATGTGGTGACGGCCACGCAGAATAAATACCGGGACGCCTATCAACGCGTTACAGGCCACGCACTCGACTAGCCCAGGAGACGCCCGCGGGTGAGCCAAGCCCGCCTGTGGGTCAGCGAGCACTCGACATGTACAGGCCCCATTCTCCGGCCCATCATTCCGTGCGGAGCGTGCAAGAGTGAAAGATCAATTGGAATCTCTGGTCGGCATGATGGTCGAGCGCGGAATCCTGCTGGAAGAAGCCGTCACGGAGTTCGAGAAGAAATTCATCAAGCGCGTTTTGGAACGATTGGACGGCAATCAATCCCGCGCCGCCAAGGCCCTCGGAATACACCGCAACACATTGAGCCGCAAAGTGGATGAGTACAAGCTGGACCACGTCCGCAATAGACGCGGCTAGAACGTATCTGACCTCCGAGCGAAAAGCAGATCCCGGCCTGCGGCAGGCAGGCCTCGCTCCCCTCGGGACGACACCCACTCCGCTTGTTGCTGGAACCCTAAAGCGGTGATGTCCAAAGCTGCCTTGTCCGCTGACTGCCAACCGCGGCACAAACTCCAATTGCTTCTGCGCAACGAAAAAAAGGCCGGCCCATTTCTGGACCGGCCGTAATTTTCCGCAGCTTCGATCGCGATTACTGCTTTGGCGGAACCTTGTGATGCTTTCCCGTCTCGGCCTTTTCCGGAATCGCCGCTGGATCCACCTTCACCTGGTCCCAATGCAGCAAGAACGGATTCGGATCGTAGCTGACGATCGCTCCGGAGAAGCGAATTCCGTCATCTTTTTGGAGACGAGCGACATCCGGTTGCGGCGTGTCCTGGGCCGCGCCGGGCGTTCCTGGCGGCGGAGCTGTGATCCAGACCTTCACGTCCATGTTGGCTGTGGTGGCCTTGTCCACTTCATCTTCGCTCGCGCCAGTGAATACCATGAAGTCCACAAAACCCTCGCCCTGTTTGACCTCGATGATTTTGCCGACCACACCGGGGAACTGCGCGTTGCAGATGGCCAGCCAAGTCATTTTGGCTTTGTCGCCGCCCGCGCTTAGATCGTTCATCACCGTCAGAATCGTGCTGCCCTGCGCGATCTTTTGCAGGTCCGTGGCGCTGGGAATTGTGTAGGTCGCCGGACGATCGCCCGTGGTTCCGGCAAGCGTCAGCAATTCGTTGACCTGCGCATCCACGGCGCTATCGCATCCGGGTTGCTCGTAAGCCAGGATTGCCTTGCGCAGATAATCTTTGATCTTGTCCGCGTCCGGAACTTTCAGGTTGATCGCTCGCGCGAGGGACCAGAAGCCATCAATTGATTGCGGCGGGTTCATTCCCAGGTAAGCCAAGCCTAAGCGGTAATAGCTGACTGCGTCATTCGGGTTATTCGTAAGCGCTTTCTTGAAATCGTCCACTGCGGCGGGAAAATCTTTGAGCTGCAAATCAGCGAAACCTGCCGAGGCGTAGAAGAAAGCCAAGCCCGGCTTCTTCTGGTCCGCAAACTGCGCATCGGTCATGGTTGAATTCGCGGGTTTGGGATATTTCGTCAGCAGATCCGCGCCTTCTCTCGCCGAGTCGCGTTCCTTGGTGAGTTGGTCGTGCGCATTCGCTGCCTTCGGATCGAAGGTAGAGAGAAACGCCTGCACCCGCGTCTGCAAAGCTTGCAGCCGCGTAGCCGCGTCCACCTTATCGCCCATGGCGATCATTTTGTCAGCCGTCTCGATAACTTTCGGATAGTCCTTCAGTTCGTTATAGGTGCTGAGGTAGAGCTGATTCACGTAGGTCATCAACGTGGAATTCGGGAACTTGGCGACAAAATCATCGAGCAGCTTGATGCGATTTTGCGGATTGGTTTCCGCGCGCGCCGCTTGGAAAGCGTTGTACTCCGGAATCGTATAAGTAGGCTTCGCCTCCTGCTGCTGAGGCCGCGCGGAGGCCGGCGGCGACTGCAAACCAAACTGTAAGAGCGCGAGTAGTAAGAATCCCCTTATGAGATAGCACTTTCGCATCATCTGTTCGCTGCCTCCTGAACTAGTTTAACAATGGATTGGCGGTCATGCCCTGGGACCACAAACCCTGCAGAATAACGGAGTAAAGGAAATCCACGGGATTATAGGGAAACCGACCCATGCGTGCAAGGTGAATTCGGCCTGCCCGAGAGAATCTTGGTTTGGACGCGCTCCGTGGATGTTGGCACCTGAATGATAAGATGACGGCTGGAACAAATTTGTCGCCTCGCGGGAGTTTCGCAAATGTCCAATTCAAAAGCCCTCGAAGGGAAAGCGGCAATCGTCACGGGCGCGAGCCGTGGCATCGGCCTGGCGATCGCGCAGCGCCTGGCGAACATGGGCGCGAAGCTCAGCATTTGCGCGCGCGACCCGCAAAAGCTGGAGGCCGCCGCAAATGATTTGCGTAAGGCTGCGCCCGCGGTCTTCGCGGCTCCGGTGGATGTCACTTGCGCGGACCAGATCACGACCTTTGTTTCCCTAACCGCTAAGAACCTCGGTCCCATCGAAATCCTCGTGAATAACGCTGGAATCGGCTACTTTGGCCTCACGCACGAGGCCACCGAGCACAACTGGGACTCGGTATTAGACACCAATTTAAAATCCGTGTTCCTGATGAGCAAAGCCGTCGCTCCCACGATGATCGAGCAGCGCGGCGGGCATATCATCAACATCGCCTCCCTGGCCGGCAAGAACACCTTCCGCGGAGGCGGCATTTACTGCGCCTCGAAGTGGGGGCTGCTGGGCCTGACGGGATGCATGGCGGAGGACTTGCGGCAGTACGGCATTCGGGTAAGCGCGATCTGTCCTGGATCGGTGGCTACCGACTTTTCGCCGCACGCCGGCAAGGATGCCAGTAAGCTATTGCAAGCAGACGACATAGCCCGCGCCGTCGAGATGATCGTTACCCAGGCGCCGCAAAGCTTTATGAGTGAAGTACTTATGCGGCCGACGCAAAAGCCCTGAGATCCCCGCAGCCTGCCCGAATCCTCCCGAAGCCTGCCGCATCGAATCCTTCGAGTTCAAATTATTTGAGCTTAAAGTAAATATCCGATGCCCACCCATTTCGAAGGCTGCGAAGGAATCGTGCGCGCGCTCAATGCGTACATCAACCTCGTGCGAGCGTCGGACTCGGTGGTTTCGAAGCTCACCGTACATCTGGAGTCCGAGGGCGTGACGACGGGTCAATTTGCGGTGCTGGAGGCTTTGCTGCACCTGGGCCCGATGTGCCAGCACACGCTCGCCGAGAAACTTCTGCGCAGCGGCGGAAATATGACGCTGGTTGTGGACAACCTGCAAAAGCAGGGATGGGTGAAGCGGGTGCGCTCGGAAAAAGATCGCCGCTTGGTTCAAATTCATCTGACGCCCAAAGGAAGACGGCTGATTAGCCGGATTTTTCCGGAGCACGCCAAGGCGATCGCGCGGGTGATGAGTGAACTGACTGCGGAGGAGCAAGAGGAATTGCGCCGCATCGCACGCAAACTGGGACGCGGCGCCGAGGAACTATGCGCCGAAAGGCTCAACAAGGAGATCCACGATGATTCGCATCCGACCAAGTGAAGAACGCGGACACAACACGCTGAACTGGCTGGACACGCGCTTCACATTTTCGTTCGACCAATATTATGACCCCGAGCACACGCAATTCCGCTCTTTGCGCGTGTTGAATGAGGACACCGTTGCGCCGGGCCAGGGCTTTGGAATGCATCCACACCGGGACATGGAAATACTCACATGGATTCTCGAGGGCGCTCTGGAACATCGCGACAGCATGGGAACGGGAGCCGTAATCCGTCCCGGCGAATTGCAACACATGACCGCCGGCTCCGGCATCCTGCACAGCGAATTCAATCCTTCGCCGAAGGATCCGACGCACCTTCTGCAGATCTGGATTATGCCGGACCGCAAGAACCGCAAACCGGAATACGAGCAACTCGCCTTCCCGGATAAGGACTTGCGCGGGAAATTCTTGCATGTTGCGGGGCCGGAGGCGCCAGTGACGATTCACCAGGACGCGAATCTTTATATCGCGCGCCTGGACAAGGGCGACCAGGCCAAGCTCGACTTGAAAGCGGATCGGCACGCATGGGTGCAGGTGGCACGGGGCGGCGTCACCATCAATGGCGAGGAGTTGAAGGCCGGCGACGGCGCGGCGATTTCCAAGGAAAACGAAATTCAGGTAAAGGCCAAAGAAGCATCCGAGGTCCTGCTGTTTGACCTCGCATAAATCGAACTCAAAAGGAGACGATCGAATGACATCTTCGGACAGCCTCATCACCCTTTCGGGCCGCATTTTGCTTAGCGTGATATTTCTGATCAGCGGAGTGTTCAAAGTGGCGGCTTACTCGCAGATGGTGGGATACGCGGCCGCGGTACATTTGCCGGTGCCCAAGGTGGCAATTGCGCTTGCGGCTGCCGTGGAACTCGCCATGGGTCTGGCTGTTCTCGCCGGCTTCAAAACGCGCATTGCAGCGTGGGTGCTCTTCCTGTACCTGATACCCGTGACCTTCTATTTTCACAATTTCTGGGCGGTGCAAGGCGCGGCGCAGCAGATGCAGATGGTTAACTTCCTAAAGAACGCCGCGATTATGGGTGGGTTGCTGGTGTTCGCGGTGAACGGGGCGGGAGGTTATTCGGCGGATGCCGCGCTGGCGAAGAAGAATTAATGCAATCGCAGCATCACTAACGGCGGGTGCGGTCCAGAAACAGCTTCGCGCTCGGGTTGCATCTCGAGTTTTGCAGCAGCACGACAATTCATAGCGGGCCACTAAAGGAGAAATCATGAGTGTACTGAAGAAGACCGCCGAAACGAGTGTTCCGATTCACCCCTTGATCAGCGAGCGCTGGAGCCCACGCGCATTCGAGGACCGTCCCGTCGAACCCGAAAAATTGCGCGCTCTGTTCGAGGCTGCGCGCTGGGCCGCGTCATCGTATAACGGCCAGCCGTGGTATTTCATTGTGGCGACCAAGGACGATGCCGCGAATTACAAGAAGGTCCTCGACTCGTTCGTTGAATTCAATCAGGGCTGGGCCAAAGGGGCGCCGGTGCTGGCGTTGAGTGTGGCCAAGCTTAAATTCGATCACAACGGTGAGCCTAACCGTCACGCTTTGCACGATGTGGGGCAAGCGGCAGCGAATTTGGCTTTGCAGGCGCACGCGTTCGGTCTGGCCGTGCACCAAATGGCCGGGATTCTCCCTGATAAGGCGCGCCAGCTCTTTGAAATTCCAGAAGGCTACGAGCCGGTTGCGGGCATTGCGATCGGCTATCCGGGTGACCCGCAGAATCTGCCCGATCAACTGCGAGAACGCGAAGTAGCTCCGCGCCAACGCAAGCCGCTCGATTCGTTCGTCTTCACAGGAAAGTGGGGAAAGGTTACGCCGATTGTCGGCGGGAAATCCTAAGGCCGAAGGCGCGCTAGGCAAAACCTTTACAGCAGAACGAAGTTGAAGTCATCCCGAGCGCAGCGAGGGATCTGCTTTGTTGCTCCAATCTAAGAAAAGCAGATTCCTCGGGCCTAATTCGCCCTCGGAATGACTTTCGCGTCGTCTTACGCAAAAGTATGTAACTGGTCGATGCTGCCCCAGCTAAATCTTCGGCAGAACAATTCCCTGCTGTGATTGGTATTTGCCCTTCTTATCTTTGTACGAAATTTCACACTGCTCGTCGGATTCGAAGAAGATCACTTGGCAGAGCCCTTCGTTCGCATAGATGCGCGCCGGGAGCGGCGTGGTGTTGCTGATCTCGAGCGTCACGAAGCCTTCCCATTCGGGCTCGAAGGGCGTGACGTTCACGATAATCCCGCAGCGCGCGTAAGTGGATTTGCCGACGCAGATCGTCAGGCAACTCCGCGGGATCCGGAAATATTCCACCGAGCGGCCCAGAGCGAATGAATTGGGCGGCACGATGCAGATGTCGCCCTTGAATTCGACGAACGATTTCGGGTCGAAGTGCTTGGGATCCACGATCGAAGAATTCACGTTAGTGAAAATGCGGAACTCGTCCGCTACGCGCATGTCGTAACCGTAGGACGAGACGCCGTAGCTGATAACGCCTTCGCGCACCTGGCGGTCTTCAAAGGGTTCGATCATGCGATGCTCGCGCGCCATCTTGCTAATCCACTTGTCAGACTTCACCGACATCAGTTCCTCCCGTTCATACCGCTCGTCTTCTCTCTGCTAGTTGCTCGCCCAATGCTACGCTCAAGCACGCCACGACCGGGCCACGCGCGCAATGGAAGCCGGGCAGTGTAATACACCGCACGGCCCTTGACAACCTGCAAACCCCTGTCTAGCATAGGTTTCCGGTCAGTGGAGGCACGTGTGATCAAGCTCGACATCGTAAATGCCATCGTACAGAAAACGAATATTACGCGCACGAAAGCCGAACAGGCAGTCGAAACCGTCTTCGAGGCGATGAAAAACGCGCTGGGCCGCGGTGAACGCATCGAACTCCGGCGCTTCGGCGTATTCAACGTAAAGCCTCGCAAGACCGGCATCGGCCGCAACCCTCGCACCGGACAACAGGTTAGCATCCCGCCCGGCAAGGCTGTCCGCTTCAAGCCCGGCAAGGAATTGCAGGCGCTGCCCGCAGCTGCTCCAACTCCAAAGTCCTGATCGGGATGGCGCTCTTCGCCGCTGCGAAGGGCGCGGAGCCCGGGCTTTCGCGCCGCGCATCCAAACTTCATGCGTAATGGCTCCGGCAACGGCGATGGCGATGGCCACTTTCCACTGGAAGTGCTCGACCGGCGTTTCGCCGAGGTCATTGACCTGCCGCCGCCCCGAGTGACGGCTCGCCGTCCCCCGTATTGGCCCGCGCTAGTTTTATTCATCCTGACTCTGGCGATGACCCTGGCTGCGGGAGCGGTGTTCAGCATCGCTTACGCCAACGACTCGGCGCAGGCTGTGGCCGACGAAAGTCTTCTGACGTTGCCTCTGCTGCTGTTTCAGCATCCAAGCATGCTTTTGCTCGGCATGCCCTTTGCCGCGACGCTGCTGGGATTCTTGATGGCGCACGAAATGGGGCATTTTCTCGCATGCAAGTATTACGGGATTGATTGCAGCTACCCGTTTTTTTTGCCCTCGCCATTTCTTTTCGGCACGTTTGGCGCGGTGATCAGAATCCGCTCACCGATCACCACGCGCCGGGCGCTTTTCGATATCGGCATCGCCGGACCGATTCTAGGTTTCATCGTGGCCGTGCCGCTGCTTGCGTACGGAATTGCCGTCTCGAAAATTGTTCCCGGAGCGCAGGATTCGTCAGGAATCACGTTTGGGGTCCCGCCGCTGATGCGGTTTTTCGCTGCGATTTTTCATCCCGGCGCGGATCCCTATTCCCTGCTGCTGCATCCGGTGGCGCGCGCTGCGTGGTTCGGGTTGCTGGCCACCGCGCTGAATTTGCTTCCAGTGTGGCAACTCGACGGCGGGCACATCATCTACAGCTTGACGCCGGAGCGTCATCAGCGCATCTCGCTGGCCGTTGCGCTGGGTCTGGTGGCTCTGGGAGTGCGTTACTGGTACGGCTGGGCGTTCTGGGGAATCGTCCTGTTGGTGCTGGCGCTGCGGCTGCGGCATCCGCCTTTGTACGATCGCTGGCAGCCGCTCGACGCTTCGCGGAAATTGCTCGCCGTGTTTGCGCTGATTATGTTCCTACTGTGTCTCACGCTTATGCCTACGAATAATCCGTGGTGATTTGCCGCTCGGCTTCAACGGCTACCAGCCTACTAAGCTAAAACAAACTCGCGGGATCCACGTCCACAATGATGCTCGTCTCCGGAATCTCCTTCTTCGCACAAAAATCGAGGGCGCCACTGAGAGCTTGCGAAAGCGCCGAACGTTGCGGTGACTTCAGCAGGAATTGGTAGCGATATTCCTGGCGCAGGCGCGCGAGTGGCGCCGCAGCGGGACCCAGAACCTTTACTCCGCGCTCTTCGAAGGGCGCGAAATAGGCCGCGAGGGCGCGCGACCAGCGAATCGCGTTTTCGATTTTGCGGTCGCGCACCAGAATGCTGGCGAGCGCGGTGAACGGCGGGTAATGCAGCATGCGCCGGAAATGCGCTTCCTTCTCGTAGAACGAAACGTAATCCTGCTTCGCCGCGAGTTGGATGGCGTAATGCTCGGGGTAATGCGTTTCCACCAGGACTTCGCCGGAAAGATCTCCGCGTCCCGCGCGGCCAGCGACTTGCGTGAGCAACTGGAAAGTACGTTCGGCCGCTCGAAAATCCGGTAGGCCGAGCGCCAGATCCGCAGCCACCACGCCAACGAGGGTGACGCGCTGAAAGTCATGGCCTTTCGCGACCATCTGCGTGCCCACCAAGACGTCCAATTCCCCGCCCGCAAACGCGCCCAACACTTGTTGGTATTCGCGCTTGGTGCGCACCGTGTCGCGGTCCAGCCGCGCAATGCGCGCGTTGGGAAAATGCTCGCGTAAATATTCTTCCACGCGCTCGGCGCCATCTCCGACGAAGTACATATACTCGGCGTGGCATTTCGGACACTCCTTCGGCGGGCGAATCGAATATCCGCAGTAGTGGCATTCCAGGCGCTGGCGGCTTTTGTGATACGTCAGCGCAATGCTGCAATTCTCGCATTGCACGAAAGCGCCGCAGCTGCGGCACAAGCTGGACCACGAATACCCGCGACGATTGATCAGCACCATCGCCTGCGTTTTTTCTTCGAGCCGCAGGGCGATGGCTGCGCGCAGCGATTCGGAAACGGGCGCGGCCTTATGCGCGCGGCGAAATTCTTCGCGCAGATCTACCACCCGTACCTCCGCGAGCGGCCGATTCGCCACGCGCGCCGTCAGCTCCAGCAATTGATATTTTCCGCCGCGAGCGTTGTGATACGTCTCGAGCGACGGCGTCGCGGAACCCAGCAGCGTGACGGCTCCCTCCAGCCGCGCGCGATAAACCGCCGTATCGCGACCGTGATAGCGCGGCGTTTCCTCCTGCTTGTAGCTCGACTCCTGCTCCTCATCCACGATCAGCAGGCCGAGATTTTCCAGCGGCGCGAAAACCGCCGAGCGCGTGCCCACCACGACGCGCGCTTCTCCGCGCCGCACGCGCCACCACTCACGCGCGCGCTCGACATCCGGCAAACCGCTATGAAGGGTCGCAACCGTCGCGCCGAAGCGCGCGCGCACCAGTCGCCCCAGCCACAGCGTCAGTGCGATTTCCGGCACCAGGACGATCGCATTCTTCCCGCGAGATAGCGTCGCTTCGATCGCGCCCATATAAACTTCCGTCTTTCCGCTGCCGGTCACCCCGTGCAAAAGCGCTGCTTCGAATTTGCCCACCACGATCCAGCGCCAGATTTCTCCAAGAACTTGTTTTTGCTCGGCATTCAGTACATTCGCCGGCGGCGTGAAGTCCGTTTCCCACGCGTCTTCGCCGGGGATAAGCGGCTCTTCCCACGTGAGCAGCATGCCGGCGCTTTCGAGCCGTTTGATGACGAGCGCTGTGACGCTCGCTTTTTCGAGCAGCACTTCGAGCGGAAGCGGTCCTAGAGTGTCCGTCAGAACTTCGCGAACCCGTTTTTCGGGCTCGCCGACGGGCCGGTCCGGAGCGTCAGTCCGCCACGCCACAATCTTCTGGACGCGAGTCTTGCGCCGGCGCGCGACTTCGCGTGCGGCCAGATAACCCCGACGCACAAATTTTTCTGCCGCCGCCTCACCGCCCGGCATGCGGCGGACGCGCGCGGAACGCGCAGGATGATCCTTCGCGCCCGGCGCGTCCAGATCGAATGCCCGCAAAAAGTCCAGCTCGCCTTTTTCTACGTCCGTGATTTCTTTTTCGGCGGAGAGAGCTTGTAAGTACGCGCGTCCGGCGTCGGTAAGCCAATATTCACGATCGTGGCGCAGCTCGATTTCCGGAGGAAGCATTGCGCGAAACGTCTCGCCGATGGGCGCAAGATAGTAGCGGCTGATCCAGTGGCCCAGCTCGATCAGTTTCGGCGGCAGCGCGGGCAAGGGATCGAGCAGCTCGGCAATTTCCTTGATGCGCTTCGTTTCGGGGGCTTGTTGCGCAAGGGCGAGTCCGACTCCAACCATGGGCCGATTGCGAAAGGGCACCAGCACGCGGCGTCCCACCAGATCTTCGCCGTTGAACGAATCCGGCACGGCATAAGTAAACGCCGAGCGCAGCGGCACAGGCAGCGCGACTTCCAGGTAACGTTGAGTCATGGATTCCGAAAGATAGTGTAACAGCGTGCAGCAGTCATCTAATCCGCTGCGCGTCAACTGGCCGCGAGTTCGAGGCCCTCGGCAAGTTTGGCCGAAGCGGCGTATTCGATGTGCAGCACGCGCCTCGGTACTTCGGAACGCGATTTGGATGAGGCGTGAACAATCAACGGCCTCATCGCGAGCACTCCTCCGCGGGCAACCAGGCAATCTACGGGCGCAATCTGAGTGCTCACCCGATGGAGCGCGCTGTCATCCAGCACTCCCATCACGTGCGTTCGCGGGAGAACGCGCAGCGGGCCATTCTCCGAAGAGGAATCGTCAAGATGCAAACGCAGCGCAACGATCGTCGAAAGCGCATGCGCTGGAGCGTGCGCGTAAATCACTCCGTCCTTCACGGACCACGGTCCCCACTCGGAAATATCGCGGCGCTCCCGCAACGGCAGTGCTGTGTCTTGATGCCAGACTACAAGCCAATTGGAAACGGGCGACTTATCAAATAGCGTGGCCCTGAACGGAAAGGGATCGCACGCGAGAATTTCTCGCGCAATATCCAACAGCCGTGAATCGCTCGCGACGGCGCACCCGTCGGGATGCCTGAGCGCGTGCCGCATTCCAGCGCGGCTCCTCGGTAACGGATTGCGAGTGAGACGTTGATCCAGCCGCGCTATTTCGTCCGGCATGAGTACGCCGGGCAGGATCGCAAAACCTTGCTTCTCAATTTTTGTGAGCCGCATTGCTGGCCTTCTTACGGGTCGCTCCGAAATTGGAATCCGATACCTTAAATACTAACCATCACGACGCCTGCAAAAATCAGGACGATGCCGAGCCACTGGCTGCGCTCCAGCCGCTCGCGCAGAAAAATCCACGAGAGCAACACGGTAACTGCGCCATAGAGCGACGCGAGCACGCTGACGACGGAGACCTGCCCCGTGCTCAGCCCCGCGTTGTTCGCGACAAACGCCGCCGTATCCAGCACGCCGACGGCGAGCAGCAGCCACCACACACCCCCGCGTGGCAGCCGAATGGACTGTCCAACGGGAGCAGCCACCACCGCCAGCGATACCAACGCGGTCAACCGCATCACCCAGACTGACACAGCGCTGCCCACCAACGGCACCACGTAAAAGCCGAGGAACCAGAACATCACGCCGAATGCCAGTGCCGCGAAAATTGCCCAGCCCACGCCCTTGGATAAATGTGCGTGCGCAGTTTCTCCGCCGGCGGCGGTCGCCGAACCCGCTGGCGCCACTGCCGTCGCCGCCGCGCTCTTGGCTTGCGGCGCAAACGATGTGGCCGCGAGAATCACTCCTACCAGCGTGACCGCCAACCCCGCTGCGCGCAGTGCGTGAATGCGTTCGCCGCTCAGCAGCGAGAGCGCCACGGTGAGCGCGGGATAACTCGACGAAACCGGACCGACGATGCTCATCGTGCCTATCTCGAACGAATGATAAAGCGCGAGCGAACCGACCATGTTCAAAATGCCTGCGGCAATAGCCATCACCCAAGGACGCCAGCCGGGCGCGACGCCCGAAAAACCGATCGTCCATTTCAGATAAACGCTCAGCGCGAGGAAACCGAAAAATTGCATGAAGAAAAGCGTGCGGTAGGCTCCCACGCGCCGCGAAGCAAAGCGCGCCGCAAAATCCGCCGCGCCCCAGGAGAAGGCGCCGGTCAATCCCAGGAGGATGGCGAGCGAAACGTTCATGGCGCGGAAACGCTAACGTTTCCTGGGCTGCAGGCCGAGAAGCGCCATCACTTTTTGCAGATCTTTCCACACTTCGCTTTTCGCGGGAGGATTGCGCAGCAGATATGCGGGATGATAGGTGGCAATCAATTTCGCTCCGCGAAAGTCAAACCACTCGCCGCGGAATTTCGAAATGCCCTGCGTGGTTTGCAGCAGCGTTTGCGCCGCGCAACTTCCCAACGCGCAGACCACTTTCGGTTTGATCACGTCGAGCTGCCGCAGCAAATACGGCGAACAAGTCGCGATCTCATCTTTTTCCGGCAGACGATTTTCCGGCGGGCGGCATTTCACCACGTTCGCGATGTAAACGTCTTCGCGGCGCAAATTCATCGCTTCGATCATCTGCGTCAATAATTTGCCAGCGCGGCCGACGAACGGCTCGCCCTTGATGTCTTCATCGTGGCCGGGGCCTTCGCCAACGAACACGAGCTCGGCCTTGGGATTCCCTACGCCATAGACGATGTTGGTGCGTGCCTTGTGGAGTTTGCAGCGTGTGCAATCGCCGATGTCTTCGCGGATGCGCGGCAGCGTGTCGTTCGCGATGCGATCGATGGATTCGAAAAGTGAAGGCAACGAAGTGGGAGCCACGACGGATGGCGCCGCCGCAGGTGCAGCGACGGGCTTCACAGCGGGCGTGCTCTTGCGCGCCGATGCCGCGGCAGCGGCGGCCGGAGCCGCTTCAGCAGCTTCAGCTTCGATAGATACACCCTCGGGCGTTTGCTGTTCGCGCAAGGGCGCGCGATCGCGATAAAACGGCGCAAGACCGAGCTCCTCGCCGTAGCGCAGCCAATCCTTCACTTGCTCTTCCACGCGAGTGCCCACACTTGCACGCTTAGCCGGATCCATGGAATCCTCCGCTTGAGAACTTACTTGGATTGTTTCTGAATTTCCAGCACTTGATCGAGGATGCGATTGGCGACGTCGAGCTTGCTCATCTTCGGCAAAGGAACTTCGCGCCCGTCGCGCGAATACAGTGTGACGATATTCGTGTCGGTATCGAAGCCGGCGCCCTCCTGCGTCACGTCGTTCGCCACAATCATGTCCGCGCCTTTGCGCGCCAGCTTCCCGCGAGCGTTTTCGGCGACGCTGTTCGTCTCCGCCGCAAATCCGACCAGCACGCGATTGCCTTTTTCGCGGCCAAGCTCGGCGAGAATGTCCGGCGTCGGTTCGAGCTCCAGCGTGAATCCGCCTGAGCCACGCTTGATTTTCGAATCCTGCGCCGCAGCGGGACGATAATCGGAAACGGCCGCCGCCATGATCGCGACATTGGCTTCGCGCGCGCGTTCCAGCACCGTCCGATGCATCTGCTCGGTGGCGCGCACCGGAACCCAATCCACGCCTTCCGGAATTTTCAGCTCCGTCGGGCCGCTCACCAGAACCACATGCGCCCCGCGGCGCTGCGCCGCTTCTGCGAGCGCGTAACCCATCTTGCCGGACGAGCGATTGGTGAGAAACCGCACCGGGTCAATATCCTCGCAAGTGGGTCCCGCGCTTACCAAAACCGTCTGGCCCGCAAAATCGTGGCGCAAGCCCAGCACTTCGCAAACTTTCCAGGCGATGGTTTCAGTCGCGGCCAAGCGGCCCGCGCCCGTCATGCCGCATGCCAAATAGCCTTCATCGGGATCGACGACGTGGACGCCGCGCGCGCGCACAGCCGCGAGATTTTCCTGCGTCGCAGGATGGTCCCACATGTTCACGTTCATGGCCGGCGCCACCACCACAGGCGCCTTGGTGGCGAGATAAAGTGTGGAAAGAAAATCCTCGGCGATTCCGTGCGCAAATTTACCCAGAATATCGGCAGTGGCGGGAGCAACAACCAAGAGGTCAATGCGCTGCGCCACGGCGATGTGTTCGATGGCGCTTTCCACATTCGCGGGCGCAGCACCGGCAGCGCTGAAAAGATCGGTAATGACTTTCTGCCCCGTAAGCGCTGCAAAGGTGAGCGGAGTGATGAATTCCTGCGCGGCGCGCGTCATCACCACCTGCACGTCCAATTTTTCCTGCTGCAGGCGGCGCACCAGTTCCGCGGCCTTGTAAGCAGCCACTCCACCGGTCACACCCAGCGCTATTTTCATTGCATCACCGCGGGCCTAGGACTTACGCCGCTTCTCTTCCTTGTCTTCGGCATCCTCGTTTAGATGCGGCGCGTCGTATTCCAGCAGGCCCTTCTGCAACTCTTCTTCGGCGATGCGCGTGGTCTTGCGCGAGCGGGGATTATCCACCATGGGCCGCCCCCCGATTAATAATTGCCGCGCGCGCCGCGCGACCACCACCACATAGGCAAACTGGCTTTCTGGTGCATCCTTGAGAACGGCCATGTGAAGATCAGCCTCCAAAAGACTTCAGAATTTCGCGAATTCGTTCTTCATTACGCGCCACCCGGCAACGCGAACCCACAGCGATGGCCTGCACTTCCCTGCCCGCGCGTTCCACGTCGTCATTGATCACCGCAAAATCGTAGCTGCTGTAGTTCAGCATTTCCTGCCGCGCGCGTTCCAGCCGCCGGTGAATCTCATCCTCCGAATCCTGCCCCCGTGCCCGGATCCGGCGTTCCAGTTCCGCGCGCGAAGGCGGCAGCACAAACACCGCTACCGCGCCCGGAAGTTTCTGCTTTGCCTGTAAAGCGCCCTGGACGTCAATTTCCAGGACCAAATCTTTTTTCAGCACCTGCGCCGCTTCCAGCCATTTCCGCGGCGTACCGTACCAATTCTTGCCGAACACCTGCGCATATTCCAGGAATTCGCCGCGCTCGACCATCTGCTGGAATTCGGCCTCGGAAACAAAATTGTACCACTTGCCGTCGCTCTCCGTCCCGCGCGGCGCCCGCGTAGTGCACGAAACAGATAGCAGCGTGCCGGGGACCTCCAGAATCTTTTCCACGAGTGTGGATTTCCCGGAACCCGAAGGGCCGGAGACGATCAGCACCAACGGCTCCGCTTGGCTCATTCGATGTTCTGCACCTGTTCCCGCAATTTCTCGATCTCGGATTTGATTTCCAGGCCCAGGCGCGTGATTTCCAGACCTTCTCCGTCGTTACCCGGCGATTTCGAAAGCAGCGTATTCGATTCGCGCTGCATTTCCTGCAGCAGGAAATCGAGTTTCTTGCCCACATCCGCCGCGCCCACCAGCAGCGATTCGAATTGTTGCACGTGACTGCGCAGCCGCGCTAGTTCCTCGGTCACATCGCTGCGCTCGGCGGCGATGGAAGCTTCCTGCGCGAGGCGCGTGGGATCGAGCTGCGCTTCGCCGAGCAGCTCCTGCAAACGCACCTGCAAGCGTCGCGCAAACGCGGGACGCGCGTTTTCCGCCAACACATCCACCTTCGCTGCGAGCGCGGCAATGCCGCGCAAACGCGCGGACATTTCCTCGCGAAGATGGCCGGCCTCTTCTTCGCGCATCGCATCGAGCTTCACCAGCGCTTCGTTCAGGCAGTTCATCACCACTTTTTCCAGGCGCTCAAGTTCTTCTTCGAGCGAAGCCGCCGGCGGACCAATCACTCCCGGCAAGCGCAAGATCGAGGCGAGATCCGGCTCGGTGCCGATGCCGAATTCCTTGCGCAACGAATTGACCGCTTTCAGATACGCCGCCGCGACATCGTGGTTCACGCCTACCGCCGCGGGCCCAGCCAGCTCGTAATATAAAGTCACATCCAAATGGCCGCGGCGCACGCGCTCGCGCAAAAGCTGGCGAATCCGCGGCTCGAGCGGCTCGAATCCTTCCGGAATGCGCAAATGCAAATCGAGGAAGCGGTGATTCACCGCGCGTATAGTGACGCGCAAGCTCCAGCCATTCTCCACGGCACGCGCTTGCGCGTAGCCGGTCATGGACTTCAAGCTAGCGGCACGCGGCTTGGCAGGATTCTCGGCGATGGATTTTGAGCTTGTGCTGGACATGCGTTTAAGCGGGCCCGGCCGTACGTGACGCGGGCTCCGCATCCTGAAACTGCATATTGTATAAACGGGCGTACAAGCCGCGGCGCTCCAGTAACTCTTCGTGAGTACCGCGCTCGCGAATTGTGCCTGCTTCCAGCACCGCAATCAAGTCGGCGCGTCGAATTGTGGAGAGGCGGTGCGCAATCACAAAAACCGTGCGGCCGGTCATCAAATTGTTTAGGGCGCTTTGCACCAGCATTTCGGATTCGGAGTCGAGCTCGGACGTGGCTTCATCGAGAATTAAAATGGGCGCGTCTTTCAATAACGCGCGCGCAATCGCCAGGCGCTGCCGCTGCCCGCCGGAAAGCCGCTGGCCGCGATCGCCAATCAAGGTCTGATAGCCCTTCGGCATTTGCGTGATGAAATCGTGGGCCATCGCCGCCTTCGCCGCCGCCACTACTTTGTCATTCGGCATATTCGGTTGGCCATAGCAGAGGTTGTTCCAGATCGTATCGTTGAACAAGATGGTTTCCTGCGTCACGATCGCCATCTGCTCGCGCAGCGAGCGTAACGTCAGATCCCGCACATCGTGCCCGTCAATGCGGACCATGCCGGAGGTGGCGGCGTAAAAGCGCGGCAGTAGATTCACGAGGGTAGTCTTTCCTGCGCCGCTTGAGCCGACGATTGCGACTACGGCTCCCGCCGGCACCTTCAGGCTGATATTTTTCAAGGTCGCGGATTCGCCATCGTCGTATACGAAAGTCGCGTCATCGAACTCCACGCCATTCGAAAAACGCGGCAGCACCTTGGCGTCCGGCGCATCCAGTTTTTCCTCCGGCAAATCGAGAAACCTGAAAACCTGAGCGGAGGTTCCCAAAGCCTGAACAAAAAGCTGGTATATCCCGCCCAGTCGCTTGATCGGCTCGTACGCTTTGAAAAGCGCGAAAGTGAATGCGCCAAACGAGCCAATGGTCATGCGGTCCGCTTTGATTTCGCCGCGCGCAAAGAAAAGAATCATGGACACCACCACGGCCCCCAGCACGTCCATCACCGGCCCCGTGGCGGCCATCGCGCGAATCCAGCGCATGTTCTCGCGCAGCAGATTCCGCGCGGCCTCGCCGAATTTGCGGATTTCGAAGCCTTCCATTCCGAAGGCTTTCACCACGCGGTTTCCGCTGATTGTTTCCTGCAATATTTGGCTGAGATCGGCCAGCCGCGAGCGGCTCTTCTCCGTCGAGCGGCGAATGCGGCGCGTCAATTTGCCAACGGGCCAAACCACCAGCGGCACGAGCACGGCAGCTCCAACAGCCATCCGCCAGTCAACGACCAGGAGCACCACCACAAATATGACCAAGCTGAAAATTTGCCGGAAAAAATCAGCTAGGTAATCGGAGAACGCGCTGCGCACCTGTTCGATATCGCTGATGACGGCGGACATGACGCGGCCCACCGGATTATCGTGGAAAAATCCAACAGGCTGCTGCACGACCTTGGCATACACGCGATTGCGGAGGTCCGTGATGCCCGCGAGGCCCACGTACTGAATCAACGTGGCGCCAAAATATTCCGCGAACGCCTGGAACAAAAAGATAAAAAGCAGCGCGAGTGCAAACACCGACCACACGTGATGCACGCGCGCAGGGACAAAATCGTTCATGTACACGATGCGGTCGGTGCCGGGTACCTGGAAGAGCACCAATTTTTGCAGCGACGACTGCGGATTCAGCACCACGTCAATCGCAGGCTTGATGGCAAACGCCACCAGCCCTTCCGCTACGCCCATGCCCGCCATCAGCAAGACTCCCACGGCCAGCGCAGGGCTGTGCGGAGCAAGATAGCGCATAAGACGGCGAAGCTCTTCGCCTTGCGTCATGGTGTCAGCTTCTTGTTTTATTTCAGGATCCAACTTGCCAGTCCTCAAAGCCGCCCGAGCGGCCGCCCCATTTCAAGACACCGATTTTTCGATATCGCGATGCACGACCTTCGCCGAATAGTTCTTGTGCTTCAGGTCGCGCCGAATCACTTCCGCCAGCGCCACCGAGCGATGGCGCCCCCCAGTGCATCCCAACGCAACCGTCAGATAGCTCTTGCCCTCGCGAATATAGTGCGGAATCAGATAGAGCAACAGGCTTTCGATCCTGCGCAAAAATTCTCCGGTTTGCGGGAACGAGCGGATATAGCGAACCACGCGCTGGTCTTTGCCGCTGAACGGCCGCAAGCGCGGAATGAAATGCGGATTCGGCAAGAACCGCACGTCGAACACCAGGTCCGCATCCGCCGGAATGCCGTAGCGAAATCCGAAGCTGACCACAGAAACCAGCAGCGGCCGGCGTCCCGGATTCTGAAACCGGTCAATGATAAATTGCCGAAGCTCGTGAACGTTGAACTTGGTGGTGTCAATGACGACGTCCGCGAGACGCCGGATGGGCGCCATGCGCCGGCGTTCCAAACGAATGCCTTCAGCGACGGAGCCATTCTGGCTAAGAGGATGCGGACGCCGCGTTTCGCTGAACCGCCTCAACAGCGCTTCGTCGCTCGCTTCGACGAATACCAGCGTGGCCGGATGTTCGGCGGCGAGCTTGCGGTAAATGCCCGGAAGCTTTTCGATTTGTTCGCCTTCGCGGGCGTCCACCAGCAGCGCCGCGCGCTCCACCTCGCCCACGCCTTCTACGTAAAGTTCGCTGAACTTCGGAATCAACCCGACCGGCAAATTGTCTATGCAATAAAATCCGAGGTCTTCGAACGTGTTCAGGACGGAACCTTTTCCGGAGCCGGAAAGGCCGGTGAGAAGAACCAACTGGCGTGCGTCGCGATTTCTATTTCTGGGCGGGCGGCGCGGCACGGCGGGCTGTTAACCCTTCACTCGTCGGCGGTGCGTGCTGGGGATGCGCAAATCCTCGCGGTATTTCGCGACGGTGCGGCGCGTCACTTGAATGCCTTCTTCGCTGAGGCGCTTGGTAATCTGCTCGTCGGTGAGCGGGTGCGCGGTGTCTTCGTCCTCGATCATTTTCTTCACACGGCGCTTCAGCGAAAGCAGAGACATCTCGCTGCCTTGGGGCCCGTTCACCGATTCGCTGAAGAAATAACGCAGCTCCAGAACACCCTGCGGTGTGTGCACGTATTTATTCGCCACGGCGCGGCTGACGGTGGAAGGATGCACGCCTACCTCCTCCGCCACTTCCTTGATCATCATCGGCTTCAGATGATCCGCGCCATAATCCAGAAAATCGCCTTGCCGCCGCAGAATGGATTGGCAGACGCGCTGAATCGTGTGCTTGCGCTGCTCGATATTTTTCATCAGCTGGATCGCGGCGGTGAAGCGCTCTTTCACGTAATTGCGCACATCGCGATCGGCCGCATCGCGCGCCAGCAGGCGCCGGTACATCGGATTCAGGCGCAGCTGCGGCAAGTCGTCTTCATTCATCAGCGCCTGCCACTCGCCGTCAACTTTACGGAACTGCACATCCGGTTCGACCAGCCGCGGTTCCGTGTGGTTGTAACGCAGCCCCGGCTTGGGATCCAGCTGCTTGATTACGTCCACGGCGCGCTTTACGAGTTCCACCGGACGATTCAGCGCGCGCGCCACTTCTTTCAGTTGATTATTCTGCAGCAGCTTCAAATGCTCGGCGATGATCTGCTGCGCCAAAGTATTTTGCGGATCAATCAGCTTCAGCTGCAGCAGCAAGCATTCCTGCAAATCGCGGGCGCCCACGCCAGGAGGATCGAATTCCTGCACCATGGCCACGGCTTCTTCCACATCGTCCATCGTGTAGTTGCCGGACGCGGCCAGTTCGTCCAGCGTAGCGGTGAGGTATCCGTTTTCGTCGAGATTGCCGATGATACCGTCGGCGATTTTTCGCACCGTTTCGGTGCAGATGCTGACGCTGAGTTGCCACGTCAGGTGGTCCGCAAGATTTTGCGCGGAAGAGAGGAACTTGTCGAAGGAAGGCCGCTCGATGTCTTCGCGTTCACTGCCGGCGGAGCGCTCGGCGCCCGCATCGAGATATTGCGAAAAGAACGAGCCGAAATCGAATTCATCGAAGGGATTGGGTTCAGGCTTCTCGGGAACTTTCTCGGTTTCCTTCTTGAGAAACGCTTCGTCGGTATAGCTGTCTTGCGCCGCCGCGTCGCCTTCGGCTGCTTCATCCAGAACCGGGTTCGCCATGATCTCCTGATTGATCATCTCCCGCAGCTCCAGGCGGTTCAGCGCCAGCACGCTGACCATCTGGACGAGTCCCGGCGTCAGAATCTGCTTTTGCGCGACGCGGAGATGCAGTTTGGGTGCGAGCCAGTTCATATCTTCAGTTTAACCGGAATCCTTCTCCCAGATAGATGCGGCGAACCTCGGCGTTGGTTGATAGGTCACTCGGCGTCCCGGCGAAGAGGATTTTGCCTTCGCTGATAATGTAGGCGCGATTGGTTACGGCCAGGGTATCGCGCACGTTGTGATCGGTCACCAGCACTCCAATTCCCGCGGCGCTCAAATCCGCAATGATTTTCTGGATGTCCACCACCGTCAGCGGGTCAATCCCCGCAAATGGCTCATCCAACAGCACAAACGAGGGCGAAAGCACCAAGGAGCGCGCTATTTCCAGCCTGCGCCGCTCCCCGCCGGAGAGCACGTACGCCCGGCTGTAACGCACCCCTTCCAGCCCCATCTGTGCCAGTAATTCTTCCACGCGGTCGCGCCGCTGCTCGGACGTCAACGGCAGCGTCTCGAGAACCGCAAGCAAGTTCTCTTCCACTGTCAGTTTCCGAAATACAGAAGGCTCTTGGGGTAGGTAGCTGATGCCGCTGCGGGCCCGGAGGTACATGGGTAGGTCGGTTATGTCCTCGCCGTCCAATAAAACGCGCCCATAATCCGGACGAGCGAGGCCTACCAGGATGTAGAACGTCGTAGTCTTTCCTGCGCCGTTCGGCCCGAGCAACCCAACCACTTCGCCCTGCTGAATCTCCAGACTGATTTTATCGACAACCTTACGTCCGCGATAAGACTTGCTTAGATCGGCGGCCTGGAGTTTCAACATGCCGGTTCATTTCTCAACCCGGTGCTTGGTCAGCGTGCGCGAACCTTCTTGGGAATCAATCAAAATCGTATCATTCGCTACAAAGAAGGTCAACGAATGGCCCGTGGTTGCGTCGCTGGCTGCATCAATAATCGTCGGATGTCCGCCGGAAAGCACGAATTTTCCATCCGACGCGGTATATTCCGCCTGCTCCGCAGTGCCAATACGGTCGCCCTGCCGTACCGTTACCCCGCCCAGCGCGAGCGCTCGCTGAAGCTGCTGCCCCGCCATGGCGCCCGTTGCCGACGCGGCTTGGGATGCGGCGGTTTTGCGCGTATCCGGTTGACTGGAAGCCACTTGCGGGCCGGCACCGACAGACGATTTGGACGTCGAAGCCTCCAGGAATACATCCAGAGTACTGGATTGCATGGACCCTTGCTGCGAATCAGCAGTAACGCCTCCCTCCAGGTGCGCTTTTCCGGCATCGCCCCAATAAGTGAGCAGCGGAGCGTGAATCGTCCACAACGTAGGTCCGGTCGGCGCTGTTGTGGCCTTGGCATTAGGCTCACCGAAAGTTTTGATCGGCGTGGAAGCTTGCGGAAAGACGGCAACCACATTTTCTCGCGCCTGCAATTTTTTATCGTCGCGCCAGATTTCGATCTGATTCGACTGCAGCACCGACTCGCCTTGCCACAACCGCACGTGCCCGGAATACGTTACGTCTCCTGATGTCGTCGAACCGCTAAGCGTATCGGCTGAAATATGCCCCGGCCCCGATCCCAGATTCACCGCGCTCGCGCTTCCGTTGCCCAGGTAAGTGGAAACGACTCCGCCTCCCGCGTGGATTTCCCCCGACTTTTGATTGATCGTCATCTTCGCCGCCGTCGTTCGGCTCATCGCGTCCGAAATTACCGGTGAACCGTCGAGTTTGATCGTGTCCGTGGCGCGAACGATATTGGCGCGCTCGGCGGAGGCCCGGCGGTCCCCTTGCTCGAAGCGTACGTCGCCGCTCTCATCGAGCGTCCGCCATTCCCCATCCGGTGAAAATTTTGCGACCAACTCCGCAGCGCGAACCACTTGCGGTGGCGCGCTGCCGATCTGCCTGCGAATTGCAACGCCCGAGTGCCCGACGAGCTCGTCGAGGCGGCCTTCCTCGCTGAATTGCGTCACGAATTTCTTGGCACTCAGCTCCGTCGTGTCGTTGCCGGTTTTCGTCGTGATCGTTCCCGGTGCCGCGGTTTCGGCGCTTTCTATCCGCGTCTGATTGGGATCCTTCCCGGGCGCAAACTTTACCAGCAGGGATTCCGTCTTCAGGCTTCGCGAACCCGGCCCTTGCTGCGAATCGAGCGCTACAGCGCCAGTCGCTGTCATCGTTTTGACCACATTATGCTGCGGCTCCATCGCGAATATTGCGTGGGCCATTGAAAAGTGATCGGCGCGGTCCGCCGCATGATGCATTCCTTGCACGTTTCCGTTGGCCACAATCGTCTCGACCCATCCAGCCGGGTCAAGCGTCGCTTCAAATTGGTCCGCGGTCGCCGAGAATTCGCCTTTCGCGTCGGTGGAACGAATCGCGGGATGCCCTTCCGCGACAGCGTGCTGCCCGTGGAATTGCTCGTCCAGCTCGATCGAAATTTTGTCGGCAGAAAGCTCGCGTCCGCCTTGCCGCACTACCGCCGGAGCGTCCAGCTCGACGACACGTTCATTTCGACGGATTTCCAGGCTGCTTCCCGTCGCCGTCACCGGCAGGCCGCCGGTCCGGGGCGATGGCGGCATGTTCAATTCCACGTCATGATTCAGCCGCACAATTTCTTTCTGCGAACTGTAGCTCACTCCCACAGCGTGGCCCTGCCCGCCGGCAAATTGAAATTGGACAGGCTCCGCCGTGGTCGCTTCGCCCGTGTCGCGATTGAACGATAAATTGCGCGTAGTCACCTGCAGCTGTTTCTCGCTTGCTTGGCCTTGCGCAGGATCCGCGCTCGCAAGATCAATCTGCACGGCGCCCTGGCAAACCACGTTTCCAGACTTGGGCTCGTAGTTGCACTCGCTGGTATGGATATTGTCGTTGCGCTTTCCGTCGCGGCCGTAAATCGTGATCCAGACGTCCTGCAGCAATGCGCGATTTTCGTCCTTATATTGCGTGGCCCGCGAAGCTCGCACGGTGAAAAGTGTGCGGTCCTGCTCCACTTTCGAAAATGAGAATTCGTTGGACTGCTGCTGGACCGTCGCGGGCACCAGCGCCTTGACCTCGCTGCGCGCCCGCGCTTCGCGTATGGCGCGCTGGGCGTAAACCCCCGCGACAATCAGCGCGATCGAGCCCGCAGTCCAAGCGGCCCAGCGTGCGTAGCGCGCAGCTTCCTGATTGCGCAGAGGAATCTCTCCCTAACGGCGACGAGGCTATACTGAACTTAGAATCCGAGTATAGGTGAGAGGTTTCCCGCTTAGCAATCTGGCGTGCGGGATAAGTGCGCGAGGCAAGCGAGGAAAGGCAGTAGCCGCTTACTTGTGTTGCGAAAGCATGCCCACGCCGGAAGCGGCGACGCTATCGCGCGTGGTGTTTTTCACCAGGTACATCGCCTCATCGGCGAGATGCAGCAACTCCGCCTTGGTCCGCGAATCGCTGGGATACGCAGCCACACCGACGCTGGCTGTTACATGCGCGTTGATTCCGGATTCCTGCAGCCAGACAGCTTCGCGAATCAGTTTGTGCAGGCGCCGCGCCACACCCAACGCATTGTCTTTGGAAGTTTGCGGCAAGAGCACCACGAACTCGTCTCCGCCGTAGCGGAACGCCAGGTCAATCAAGCGGCACTTGTCCTTGATGGCTTGCCCAATTTCCGCGAGCAGCTTCGAACCCATCAAGTGCCCGTGCGTGTCGTTGACGCTCTTGAAATGATCCAGGTCGATGAAAATCAAAGAAAATTCGAAAGCGTAGCGGTGCGAACGGTAAATTTCCGTATCCAGCATGAAATTCAGGTGCCGCGCGTTATACAAGCTAGTGCAATCGTCGGTGATCGTCAGTTCGTGGATTCGCTGCACGTGCCGCGCGTTCTCGATGGCTATCGCCGCGTAATCCGCCAGCGCTTCGAGCAGCGCCAGATCGCGCGCGCTAAAGCCTTCCGGGCCGATGCTATTAATCAGCTCAATTACGCCGAGGCACTGTTCGCGGAAACGCACCGGCACGGCGACAATCGAGCGCGTCTCCATCTTCGTCTTCGCGTCCACTTGCCCGAAGAAACGCGAATCCTTGCTGGTGTCCGGCACCACCACGGCTTCACCCGTCTCCGCCACCCATCCCGCCAATCCTTGGCCCACCTTGATCCGCACGTCCTTCAGCGATTCGGCGCCCTTCCCCGTCGCAATCTGGAAGTAAAGCTCCTGCTTGTCCATATCCATCAGGAGCAACGACCATGTATCCGGCCGCAGCACTTCGTTGATCTTTTCCATGATCGTGCGCAGCACCTGATCAAGTTGCAGCGACGATGTGAGCGCCTTGCCCAGCTCATGGAACACGGTTACTTCGTTCGAAGACTCCGGAGTGACGATGTCTGGTTCCACACCCGGGGTTCTGCGGCGTTCGACGCCGTCGAACGGTCTTCCGTCCGTAGCTCTCCGCCTGGTGTCCACGGGGATACTCTCTGTCGAACCTGGGGTTTCTTTAGTCAACCTCGTCATTATAGGGAACGTTTTCGCCGCTCCGCAATGGACTTCGCGGCGCGATTGACGTAACGCCAACAGGCCCACTTTCGCTTGCCTGGCGGCCCAGCATTGACACACTCTTCACCGACGCCTATATTTTCTGTGGTTGCGGGTTCCTGCGGATGTCTTCGACACCTTTCGGCGAACAACTCAAGCGCGAGCGGGAAATGCGGGGCGTCTCATTGGAAGAAATTTCCGTCGCCACACGCATTGCGCCGCGCTTCCTCGAAGCACTCGAAAACGAACAATGGGAGCAATTGCCCGGCGGCGTGTTCAATCGCGGCTTCATTCGCTCGGTCGCCCGCTATTTGGGCCTCGATGAAGACAGCCTGGTGGCCGAATACGCGTTGCAAACCAGAGGGCGTCCCGATCCCGGCGTGGTGGCGGACCCACCCGATCAGCCGGACCGCTTGTGGGCGCGGGTTTCTGTGCTGGTGATTTTGGCAATTTTGATCGTCGCCGCGGGCTGGGCCGCGATTCACTACCTCGGTCCAAAGATCGCGGCGCGCTTGCATAAACATTCCGGCGATCCCGCATATTCAGCGCCCGCGCGCGCTTCCTCCGCGGCGCCCGTGACCATTGCCGGACCGAATTCCGCAACGCCGCAGCCGGCGAGCTCGGACTTATCCGTTGTTTCGGGCTCGCAAGTGCCCGCGAGTTCCCCCGCAAACGGAGCCTCTCATTAGCGCCGAACTTCGCGACGCGATACGTTCCGGCCGCGCCAGGCCGGAACAAAAAATGGCCGCTTGCTCCGCAGCCACTCCACTGGCGCGCGAGGACCGCACCGAACTACTCGCGATACTGGCGTCCGATTCCGATCCGACCATTGCGGAGCGAGCGCACTCCGCGATTTTGAACCAACCGATGGAATCATTCCTCGCCGTGCTCGCTCATCCGGATGCCGACCCGCGCTTCTTCGAATTTTGCGCCGATAATCTGGGCGAGCGGCCGCAAGTGGCCGACGCGCTGGCCGCCAATGCGTCTTGCCCAGCCGAGTTTGTCACGCGCGTCTCGACGCAACTGACCAGCGCCGGAATTCAGATTTTGCTCGACAATCTCGACCGGCTCACTTCCTATCCGCCGCTCAGTTCGGCGCTGGCCTATTCGGAAGCCGCCACGCCGGAACAAAAAGAGCTTCTCGCGGAATTTGAAACCAACGCGGTGCTTAAAGAGAGCGAAATCGAAGAAGCCGCGGTAGAGGCCGAGCCGGACGTCAAGAAACGAAAAACCCTGCTGCAAAGAATGTCCCAGATGAATATCGTTCAACGCATACAGCTCGCCGTGAAAGGCGGACGCGAAGAGCGCATGTTTTTGATCCGCGACCCCAACAAGATCGTACAGCGCGGCGTGCTGCAGTCTCCGCGCCTCACCGACCTCGAGGTCGAAAATTTCGCCGCCATGGCCAACGTTTCGCAAGAAGTGCTGCGCCTGATCGCCAATAATCGCGTCTTCATGAAAAGCTACGTGGTCGCCAGAAACCTCACCAAAAATCCCAAAGCTCCGCTGGACGTGACGCTGCATCTCCTGCCGCGACT
Source organism: Candidatus Acidiferrales bacterium (assembly GCA_049287725.1). Classification (GTDB taxonomy): domain Bacteria; phylum Acidobacteriota; class Terriglobia; order Acidiferrales; family UBA7541; genus Palsa-295. The sequence goes on from JBAQGJ010000018.1 coordinate 111,867, forward strand.
GACGCCGGGAGATTTGAAACAGCTCAGCACCAACAAAAACATTCCAGAGACGCTGCGCAGCTCAGCGCAAAAACTGGTCCGCCAACGCAACGCCGCCCGGCCGAGCTAGAGCTCGGGTCAGCGGTTTCGTGCGCAGGGCTTAGCTGAGAATTAATTCGCGGCGGGATTTACCAGCGATGTGGCAATCTGCTTCTTGTAGTCTTGAGCCTTCGCCAGAATCTCTTTCTCGTTCAGCGTCAGCATCTGGCGGTCCTGCATCACGATTTTTCCGCCGATGACGACGGTCTTCACGTCGCTCGCTTTCAATGCATACACCAATTGCGAATAGACGTTGTACATCGGCGTCGCGTGCGGCGCGGTAGTGTCCACCAGGATCAGATCGGCTTTCTTCCCCGCCTCCAGCGATCCAATTTGTTTCTCGAGGTGCAGCGCGCGAGCACCCGTAATCGTCGCCATCTCGACCACCTGCTCCGCCGGCAGCGCGCGCGAATCCATCCTGGCGACCTTCTGCAGCTTCGCGGCAAGATCCATTTCCTCGAAGAGGTCCAGATCGTTGTTGCTGGCCGCGCCGTCGGTAGCGAGCCCAATCGCTTCGCCCGCCGCGAGCATTTCAACCACGGGCATCACGCCGGCCGCTGTTTTCATATTGCTCGACGGATTGTGAATGCAACCCACGCCAAAATGCGTGAGCGTGTCGATATCCGCGTGATCCACCCAAATGCAGTGCGCGCCAACGACGTCCGGCCCCAGCACGCCGGCGCGCGCGAGATACGCCACCGGCGTCAGCCCGTACTTGTTGCGACTTTGCTCCAACTCGAACGGCGCCTCGGCGATGTGAATCAAAATTGGTGAGTGATTCCGACGCGCGAGAGTCGCCGCATCCTGCAACGTCTTCTCCGAACACGTGTACATCGAGTGCGGCGCCACCGCCGCAACGATCAGCGTATCGCCTTTCCAATGATCGAGATATTTTTGCGTGTACTCCAGAGCTTGCGGCACTGATTTGTTGTCCGGCGCGGGAAAATCAATGATCGTCTCGCCCAGCACTCCGCGCATCCCCGCTTCCTTGGTGACGCGAGCAACGGCATCTTCGAAGTAATACATGTCCGCGTAAGTAGTGATGCCGCCGCGCAGCATTTCCAAAATCCCCAGACGCGTTCCCCACGCCACAAAATCCTCGGTAACGTTGCGCGCTTCGGCCGGGAAAATATATTTGTGCAGCCAATCCTCGAGCGACAAGTCATCCGCAATCCCGCGAAAAAGGCTCATCGCGGCATGCGCGTGCCCATTGATCAATCCCGGCATTACAATCGCGCCGTGCGCATCAACCGTTTTCGCCGCCTCATACCGAGCTGCCAGATCAGCGCTCGTGCCAACGGCCGCAATCGAATCGCCGACAACAGCCACAGCCCCATCTTCGATCACGCGACGCTGCGCATCCATCGTCACCACAGTGCCGCCGGTAACCAGCAGATCAGCTTTCTCTTTCGCGCGCGCCGAGGTCGCCACCACGAAGCAAACGGCACCACAGATGAACACAGATAAACACAGATGAAACCAAAGAATGGAAATTCCAACCGACGCAGTTCGCGCTCGCAAGATTTCGCGTTTCAAGTTCACAGTCCCTCTTTCAAGCGAAGTGCATCGCGCGAGACCACTTCCGTAGCGAAACGATCGCGCCAAAAACGCGTCCAAGCCGCCCGCGCCTCGCTCATCGCGCTTTTCTCTTTCCACTTTCGATTTTTTGACTTTATCTGTGTTTATCTGTGTTCATCTGTGGTGATTTTTAAAATTCTACAAAAAAGAAGAATCAAACGGCCGCGCCAGCAACTTTTCCGTGGTCTCTTCCTCCACTTTGCCCTTGAGGTTCGCCAGAATCACCGGAACATCCCCACAAAATTCCCAGATGATCTGCCGGCAAGCCCCGCACGGCGGCGTCAAGCGATCCACGTCGGTGACCACCGCAATCGCATCGAACCCGCGCTCACCTTCGGAGACAGCCTTGAAAATGGCTACGCGCTCTGCGCAACACGTGAGGCCCAAGGTGGCATTTTCCACATTACAACCGGTGTGGATGCGCCCAGATTTCGCCCGCACCGCCGCGCCCACGCGAAAATTCGAAAAAGGCGCATAGGCGTTTTCGCGCGCCTGCCTTGCGGCCGTAATCAATGCATCGTATTCGCTCACGTCAACCTTCGCTTTCTTTAGTCTTTGTCGCTGGCCATGCGCGGCAACACCGCGCGCAGCAACGCGATGAATTGCCCCTTCACGCGTTCACCGGTTTCCAACACTTCCATTTGATTGATCGGCTGATCCAGAATTCCCGCCGCCATATTTGTCACGCACGAAATCCCCAGCACACGGATCCCGATGTGTCGCGCCACAATCACTTCCGGCACCGTGGACATGCCCACTAAATCGGCTCCAATCGTACGCAAATAACGAATTTCCGCGGGCGTTTCGTAGCTCGGCCCGGAAAGCGCGGCATACACGCCTTCCGAAACTTCAATCCCCAAGCGTTTCGCTTCCGCCAGCGCAGCCTCGCGATACGGCTTCCAATACGCCGTGGTCATATCCGGAAAGCGCAGCCCAAAACGATCATCATTCGGCCCGATCAGCGGATTGATGCCCTGCAAATTGATGTGGTCGCGAATCACCACCAGCGCGCCCTGCTTGAAATCCAAATTGATGCCGCCAGCCGCATTGGTCAGAATCGCCGAGCGAATGCCCATGCGCCCAAAAACGCGCATCGGAAACACGACTTGCTGTGGCGTGTAGCCCTCGTAAAAATGGACGCGCCCCTGCATCGCCGCCACAACCACGGCGCCAGCTTTGCCGATCACCAGCCTCCCCGCGTGTCCAATGGCCGTCGAACGCGGAAATCCCGGAATCTTTTCATACGGGATGCGCGTCGCGTCGGTCAACTCGTCGGCAAACGCGCCCAACCCCGAACCGAGCACCAAGGCAATCTTCGGCCGCAGCTTCGTCTTCGCCAGAATAAATTTCGCGGCGCGTTCAGCCCGTGCATATTCAGGATCGCGAAAGCCGGATTTCGCGACGACGGAAGACTTCGAGCGAGCAGCGCTCATCGCAACATGATCCCCACAATGGAAGCCGACATAAGATTCGCCATAGTTCCCGCCGCCATCGCGCGTATCCCCAACCGCGCCAAATCGGCTTTCTTATTCGGCGCCAGCGCGCCAATCCCGCCGATCTGAATTCCAATCGAGCTGAAATTCGCGAAGCCGCACAGCGCAAACGTCGCAATCGTAAACGACCGCGGATCCAACGCATCCTTCATCGGCCCCAATCGCTGGAACGCAACCAACTCATTCGTCACCATGCGCAAACCTAAAAGATTTCCGATGGTGTGACAATCGTGCCAGGGAATGCCGATCACCCAAGCAATCGGCGAAAAAAGCCAGCCGAAAATCTGCTCGACGCTCGAGGGAAACCAGCCAATGCCCAGGTGCGCCAGTCCGTTATGGACCAAGCCGAACACGCCATCCACAAGGTAAATCAACGCGATGAAAGTAATCAGCATCGCGCCCACGTTCACCGCCAGATTCAAACCGTCAATCGTGCCGCGTGAAATCGCGCCCAACGCATTCGTATCGCGCTCGAGCGGAGCCATCTCGACCCTGCCCGAAGTCACCGGCACTTCCGTCTCCGGTACCAGCATCTTCGAAAGCAAAATCGTTCCCGGCGCGGTCATGATCACGGCCGCCAGCAAATGTTTAGCCTCGATGCCGTAAGCGATGTACGCCGCCATAATCCCGCCGGAAACATGCGCCATGCCGCTGGTCATGATCGTCATCAATTCCGACTGCGTCACTTCCGGCAGAAACGGCCGAATCGTCAGCGGTGCTTCCGTCTGCCCCATGAAAATACTCGCGGCTACGTTCAACGACTCCGCGCCGCTTGCTCCCATCAACCCCGTCATCACTTTCGCGGCTTGCTTGATGATGAATTGCATCACTCCCAGGTAGTAGAGCAGCGCAAACACAGCGGCGATAAAAATAATTGTCGGCAGAACCTGAAACGCCAGGTAGAAACCCATCGGCGAACCTTTTTTGCCCAGGTCGCCGAACACAAACTCCGAACCCTTGAACGCGAAATCCAGAACCCAATTCACCCCCGCGCCCGCTTCCTGAAAAAGCAGACGGCCGAATTCCCAACGCATCACCAAGAACGCGAAAACGATCTGTAGCCCCAGCCCCCACGCCACCGTCTTCCCGCGAATCGCGCGGCGATTCGTCGAAAAAAGATACGCAAGCGCCATCATCGTCATCATTCCCAGGACGCCTACCAGGCGATGCATGCGAAGGAGCCTCCTTTAACGACAACCAGCATTAAGCCATTTCTTCGGCACCGATAATCTTCCGCACCAGCGGCGCAGCGGGCGGCGCGTGCTCTCCAATTTCAAAGCTTTCCGAAAGCAATCTCATCGCGTGAACCAGCCGCGAATCCAGGTTGTAGTGCACGGTGCAAAGATTTTCGCCGGCCTTTACCGCGTCGCCGATCTTCTTTTCGAGCACCAGGCCCACGCTCGGGTCCACAGAATCTTCTTTTTTCTCTCGGCCCCCGCCGAGCAACATGCTCGCGACGCCTACGTGTTCGCAGTGAATCGCGGTGACGTATCCCGCGCGCGGCGCGTCCACTCGCGCCGTGTGCCGCGCGCGCGGTAATAGGCCCGGATCGTCCACGATCCGCGCGTCGCCCCCCTGCAAGCGAACGACCTCGCGGAATGTATCACGCGCGCGCCCCGAAGCAATCATTTCCGCCGCGAGCGCGCGCCCCGCCGCGACCGACTTTACGCTGCCACCCAACCGCAACATCCACGCCGAAAGCTCCAGGCACAATTCCCGCAGGTCGTCCGGACCTTTTCCATCCAAAATTTCGACACACTCTTCCACTTCCAGCGCGTTTCCGACCTTGCGCCCGAGCGGCTGCTCCATATCGGTGATCAGCGCGACCACTTTTTTGCCCATGCGCGTGCCGGTTTCCACCATCAACTCGGCAAGATGTTCGGCATCCTCCTGCTTCTTCATGAACGCGCCGTCGCCGGTCTTCACATCCAGCACCAGCGCATCAATGCCCTCGGCCATTTTCTTGCTCATGATGGAACCGGTAATCAGGTAGGGGCTCTCGACCGTCGCCGTCACGTCGCGCAACGCGTAGAGCTTCTTGTCGGCCGGCGCGATTTCCGGCGTCTGCCCGATCAGCGCGCACCGGCATGTTTCCAACACGCGGCGAAACTCATCCAGCCGCAAATTCACGTTGAAGCCGGGAATGGATTCCAGCTTATCGAGCGTCCCGCCGGTGTGGCCCAGGCCGCGCCCGCTGATCATCGGCACATACAAACCCGCAGCCGCCACGATCGGCGCAATCACCAGCGAAGTTTTATCGCCGACGCCGCCCGTCGAATGCTTATCCACTTTCGCGGCGGGCAATGCGGACCAATCCAGCACCGAGCCCGAATGCAGCATCGCTTCGGTCAATGCCGTAAGCTCCGCGCGCGTCATACCGCGCCACACCACAGCCATCAGAAACGCGGCAATCTGGTAGTCCGGAATGTGTTCGTGCGTCGTGCCGGAAATGAGGAATTCGATTTCTTCGCGGGAAAGCTCCGCGGCATCGCGTTTCTTGCGAATAATGTCAACGGCGCGCATCTAAAAGGATGCGCCACGCTAGCATCGCGCTGCGCAGGCGTCAATCATTCCGCGTCAAGCAAAGTTAGAAGATTTTCATTGAGGGGTAGCGCAGCGACCAAGCTGACAAACGATACAAGCGCTAGTTTCAAAGGAGGGGCTATGCGTGTGGCATCGCTGAATTTCAGCACTAGAACTTGCTAGCGCTCGTAGCTACTTCCGCCATCATCGCCTGCATCTCGCCATGAATAAGCCCGTTGCTGACCAACAAATCCGGCCCACCAGGACGATAGGCGCCGCCGCGCAAATCGGTGACTTTCCCGCCAGCCTCGGTGATCATCAAAATTCCCGCCGCCGTATCCCACGAATTCAAACCAAATTCCCAGAAGGCATCGAACCTGCCGCATGCCACCGAACACAAATCCAGCGCCGCCGACCCATCGCGCCGCACGCCATGCGAGCGCAAAGTAAGTTGCCAATAGTAGTGAATATTCAAGTTAGCGGCCCGATTGTGGGTGGGAAACCCAGTGGAAACCAATGAAGTAGCCAGCTTCTCCATCTTCGAAACATGAATCGGCTTCTGATTCCGGAAAGCGCCTTCCCCCCGCGCCGCCGAAAAAAGTTCATCGCTAACGGGATTGAACACAACTCCCACCAGCGGCTGCCCATCCTCCAACAACGCAATCGAAACGGCAAAACACGGATAACCGTGCGCAAAATTCGTGGTCCCGTCCAGCGGGTCCACGTGCCATTCGTAGCGCGAAGCACCCGCCGCGCCGCCCGAGCCCTCTTCCGCCACAATCCGGTGATCGGGAAACTCGCGGCGCAACCGCCCCACCACAATCGCCTCGGAGCGCTTGTCCGTCTCCGTCACCAAATCCACTTCGCCCTTGTACGAAATTTTCTGCGGCCGGCTATGCTCGTTCAGCAGCACCGCCCCGGCCTCGCGCGCTGCTGCCAGCGCCACTTCGAGAAATTTGCTCATGCGGTTATCGCGCCACTCCGGCGGTCATATATTCCGTGCGAGATCGCACATTGTCTCCCGTATTCACCTTCACCGCCACATGCCGCGAACTCCCCGCTGGCGGCGTGGGATTGGGATAGTAGCCCAGCAAGTACTGCGTGCGCAGTTCCCGGTTGATGCGATCGAATATTGCGGTCAGTTCGTTGAGGTCCGTTGGATAGTACATCGCGCCGCCCGTGCTGTCCGTGATCGTCTCGATGGCGTGCTCGCCCGCCGTATTCCAGCCGCCGTCCGATTTCATCGGCCGCACCACCACCGTGTACAGCAGCGTATCCGAAGCGATCGCTGCTCGCCGCGCGTCATCGAATTTCGAAACGCTGGTGGTTTCGCCCGCGTCGGTGATGATCACCACCGCGCGGCGCCGGTCTGCTCCCTGCCGCCGCACCGACTGCGAACCCAGCACCACCGCATCGTAAAGCGAAGTCCCCATGTCCGCGCCGAGGTCCACGCGACGGACCGCGGCCTCCAGCACTCTCGTATCGTCAGAAAAATTGCTCAGCTGGATCACGTCGCTGGTAAACGAAAATACCGCCAGCCGGTCGCCGGGCCGCACCACCTCGTCCACAAAATGCGCGGCGGCGTCGCGCTCGATCTTCAACTCGATCGCCGCCGACCCGCTGGTATCCACCATCAACGCCAGATCGAGCGGACGATTCGTTTGCGGCTCGAAGCGCACAATTGTCTGCTCGACTCCCTCTTCGAATACCTGAAACGCGCTCTGCGCCAGCCCAATCACCGGCTCGCCTTTGGCGTCCGTAACGCTCGCCAATATACTCACCAAATCCGTCTGGACGCGGATCGTCCCTTTTTGCCTTTGCTTGTCCTGCTGCGGCCGGTGGGCTGCCGCGGTCTCGGCTAACCCAGCCATGCCAGCCAGCATGACGGCGCAAAGCGTAAAGATGGCTTGTTTCATCTAGGAAGTAGATTCATCCAAGCCGGAAATGGCTTTCTGGGGCAACGATTCGCCTTCGGCCCACACGGCGCCGCCGGCGAAGAATTCCTTCTTCCAGATGGGCACAGTGCGCTTCAGGGTGTCTATGGCGTAGCGGCAGGCGTCAAACGCAGCCGCCCTATGCGCCGAACTGACCGCGATCAGGACGCTCGTCTCGCCAATCTCCAAGCGGCCCAGCCGGTGCACAATCGCGATCCGGCGGACTGAAAATTTCTCGCGAATTTCAGCGCCAATCGCACGCATTTTCGCGTAGGCCATCGGCTCGTAGGCTTCATATTCCAAATAAAGCGTCTGGCGGCCCTTGAAGTTGTTGCGCACAAATCCGTCGAAGACGACGACCGCGCCATCTTCCGGCGCCTTCAGGCTTTCGACCAGTTCGCGCGGCCGAATCGCTTCGCGCACCAGCAGAAAAATATCCTCGGCTACCGCCGCCTGCTGGCCTCCGCTTACCGGCGGCAAAAACGCCACTTCATCCCCGGCCGCAAGTGGCGCGCGCCATTCCGCATATTCCTGGTTCAGCGAGGCCGCCACCGAAGGCCGAAACTCCGCAAGCTTCGGAAAGCGTCGCCCGTACCGCTCGAAGAGGTCTTCCACGCGGGCGCCCTCGGAAAGCTCGGCATCCTCCTGCGCAAGCCCCACAATCTCTTTCAGTTGGCCAAAAAAAAGCACGCGCACACGCATATTCTTCATTCTACCGCGCCCGCGCACACAAACGCGAAACTCGTTCCGGGGCCAATATCCATGCGATTACTTCGATTCCGCGAGCTTCGTAATTTCATCGAGCCGCGCGGACGCACGCAGCAAAGCCGCCGCCAGCGAAGCCCCTTCCTGCTGGAACACGACCGCGTCATCGCGGTCCAGCGCTTCATTCACGCCGGGCAACACCTCCGCCGCGTATCCCGCGTAACTTCCCGGCGCATAGATCGTGTGCTTGTACCACGGCCGGCCAACCAGGCCTTCCGGCTCGAGCAGTGCCTGCTCCACCGACGCCAGCTCATGGTTGATCTGGTTCTGCTTCGCGGCGTCGAACATCGCAATGTCCATGTGTTGCAGCGCGTGCGATGCGCGCGTCGCGGAAGCCGTCAAACGCCCGGACGCGTCCGAAATGCTTTGCAGCGACGCGCTTTGCATTCCCAGCTGGCTGGCGCGCGAAACCAGGTCGTTCGTGACGCGCGCAATCGTCGCGGCGTACGCCGCGTAATCAAACGGCAACACGTCCGCTTCGTCCAGCCGCATTGCCATCGTGCCCAGCACCTTTGCCAAAGTCGCGTGATACTGAAACGTCGGGTCGCCGAACGATTTCATCCAGAAGAAATCATCATAGAGGGAATGGTAAACGCCGTAGTCACCCACAAATCCGGTATCCAGCGACGGAATTCCGGCGAAGTCGAGAAACGGACAAAAATCCGAGCCCGCGCCCAAGGCATCCACCGGAGCTTGCCCGGGATTTTCTAGCGTCGCCTGCGTGCGGGCGATGCCACTCAATTGCTTTTCTCCGCGCTTGGCATGTTCGAGCCATGCGTCATACACAGTCCCCGTGCCGTTCGGTCCCGGCACGGAGCGCGCGGCATCGCGAATCACGTCATCCAGAGAAGGCGTTGCGGACGCCGTAAAATTCGGCCCCGCGACTCCGACGTCGGTGTTGATATACACCACCGCTTTGGCCTGCAGCTCCGCGCGATTCGCCTCCACCCACTCCGTTGAGCCAATCAATCCCGGCTCTTCGCCGTCCCATTCGCACATCACAATCGTGCGACGCGGCTTCCAGCCGCTTCGCGCCAGCGTGCCCAATGCGCGTGCTGTTTCGAGCATCGTCGCGGTGCCACTTCCCGGGTCCACCGCGCCATAAACCCACGCGTCGTGATGATTGCCCAGCACCACCCACTCGCCATCGTCCGTCCCCCGCAGCTTCGCGATCACGTCGTAAACAGGACGCTGCTGATAATCCATCACCAGTTTCATATGCGCCACCGCACCACCTGGCCCAACGTGATACGTAAACGGCAGCGCTCCCTGCCAGCCGCGCGGAACATGCGGACCGTCGAGATTGCCCAGAATCACCGACGCGTCTTGCGCGTTGATCGGCATCGTAGGAATGTGCGGCAGGCTTTTCGCATCAGCAGGCGACAGGCGCTTCGCGTCCGGCGTCGCAGCCACTCCCGGCGTCAAAGGATCACCGGGATAAATTTCCGTGTATTGCACCGAGCCGCGCTGAATGCCGCTCATGGGTCGCCACGGCCCGCGCGGAAACATATCTCCCTGAAAGTATCCGTCGTCTTGCGGATCGGAATAGAGGATGAGTCCCAGAGCCTTGTGCTCCTCCGCAAGCTTCGTCTTGATTCCGCGATAGCACCGGCCATACCGCGCGATCGCGATTTTTCCTTCGACGCTGATGCCCATCGCCTCGAGCGCCCGATAGTCTTCCTGCGTCCCGTAATTCACGTAGATCACCGGCGCGGTGATATCCGCCGAAGGCGCGTAGGCGTTGTACGCCATCACCACATTCTTGTTGTACGTATCCTGATCAATCGGATAGGGCTGCTCGGGCGTAGCCAACGCAACCGGCTTTGGCGCCGTGAGTTCGAGTTTCACTTCGCGCGCCTGGGGAAGCCACACGCTATAACTTACAATGTCCGCGTCGAAGCCAAAGCTGCGGTACTGATCGCGCAGCCATTCGGCCAGGCGATGGCTCGCTTCCGTGCCAGCCAAGTGCGGCTCACTGGTGATACGCCGCAGGTTGCTTTCGGCATGCGCCGCATCCGGAATCGCGCGCAGCTTTTGCTCGCGCTCCTGCTCCGCTTGCATATGCGCGGCTGCAAAGCCGGTAATCCCGTGATCTTCTTGCGCGCCAACCGAAATGGCCGACGCAAAAAGCAATCCTGCCACCACCACTAGCGTCGCGCCGGTCCGACCCATCGCATAAGTCATTCTCACCTCGCTGCGAAACTGCAAATTCTATAACACCGCAGCGTCCGCTGCATCTCGGAGGCTCGCGATGCGGCGACGGACCTTGACGTGCTCTATCTTGCACCGTACGGTAGTTGCGCAATGCAGCCCGATGTAACCGGCTCGCGAGGGAGTCTGATGAAAGTGCTGATTTCGGGAGGTTCGGGTCTGGTCGGATCAGCGCTCACCAAATCGCTACGCGCCGATGGCCACTCCGTTTTTCATTTCGCGCGTCCAGGCCGCACGCCGGCTCCCGGTGACGTGAGTTGGGATCCTTCCCGAGCCACCGTGGACGTCCCCGCCCTCGAAGGTTTCGACGCCATCGTCCATTTGAGCGGAGCGAGTATTTCCGGTGGACGCTGGACGGAGAACCGCAAAAAAGAACTTCGCAGCAGCCGCGTGGATTCCACGCGCGTCCTGGTGGATTCGCTTGAGCGTCTGAAGCAGCCACCGCGCGTTTTTGTTTGTGCCTCGGCGATCGGCTACTACGGCAGCCGCGGCGATGAATTGCTCACGGAATCGAGCGGTTATGGCAACGATTTCCTCTCGCTTGTCTGCCGCGCGTGGGAAGGCGAAGCCGCCCGCGCCGCAACCCAAGGCATTCGCACGGTGATGGCCCGCTTCGGCGTGGTATTAGCCACGCAAGGCGGCGCGCTGCCGCGCATGTTGACGCCATTCAAACTCGGAGTCGGCGGACGGCTGGGCAGCGGCAAACAATGGATGTCCTGGATCGCGCTGGAAGATGTGATACAGATCCTGCGCGCGGCAATCGCAGATGAAAAAATGCAAGGCCCGGTGAACCTCGTTGCGCCCGAGCCCGTGCAGAACGCAGAGTTCACAAAAGTGCTAGCCGGCGTCCTGCATCGCCCCGCGATTTTTCCCGCGCCAGCAATCGCGCTGCGCCTGGCCCTAGGCCAAATGGCCGACGGGCTGCTGCTGGCGAGCCAACGCGTCCAACCCGAAAAGTTACTCGCCAGCGGCTACAAGTTCCGCCACCAAAACCTGCAATCCGCGCTGCAAGCCATTCTGGCGAATCCATAGAACTGCGCTGTCGCAGCCATGCGCCAGAATCCGCACACGTGGCCCGATAACTCCACGCTAACTATAGATCCAGGCGATCAATGAGCGCTTGTATGTTCGAATCGTCCACAGTGAGCTCCGGACGCGCGGTCGCAAAGTCCTCGATTTCATCCAGCGCTTGAAACAAACGCATTTTCGCGATGGCGTACTCTTCGGTACCGGTCAACGCGCGGCCGGTTTGCTTCGTCCACTTTTCCAGCACCGCCTGCGGCACGAAAATCCGTATGGGGAACATCGTCTTACGGTCCGCCGAGACGAAGTAAACGAATTCGTTTCCGTGCGCCGCATCGCGCTGCGCCGGGTGCGCATCCTGAAATTGATATTGATAAACGTAACCGCTCGCTGCCGAATAGCTCTTGATTCGCCGCACGGTCTCGGGCTTAGCCATGGGCGCATTATTCGACCGGTCTGCGCTGGTGTCAATCTCGGCGTCGCGACCGCAGAGCCTTGCAAGGTGGGCCATGATCCGCGCAGTGTGCGTTCCGATTTGGATTCACCAGCCGCATTCGTGTGCCATTGCGGGACTCGACAGTATTCATCTTTTCAACGCCGCTCGCTCTTTCTGCGTCGCGGCCGTCGCGCCAAATCTCACAGCACTCGTAACTCCTTGCTCTCACTGTCGTTGCTGAAAGATTTTGCGGAAGCTCTCGCGCTTCTCGCGACCGCAGCGCTGCGCGCAATCCTGCTCCGCTATGGCACAGCGCGTGCCCTCATGCCCAGCGGCCATGAAGAACACCCTCGCGCTCGGAAATACGCGCACCACACTTTCGCCAACCGCGCGCCACATCCTCGCGCAGCGCGCCATGCGACGCCGCAACGTGCTTACAAGCGCGAGGACATATCTTTTCTCGGCCTTTCTGCTTGGAGGATGCGGTTACGCTGGCACTCCGCCGAATCACAACGTAACCGTCACGGTTCAACCGCCAACCGCGAACGTAGCGCTAGGCCAATCGCAACAATTTCAAGCCACGGTAACAGGCTCCTCGAACAACGCAGTCTCCTGGAACGTAAACGGCATCGCCGGAGGAAACTCAACTTCGGGCACGGTGTCGGCCTCGGGTCTTTACACCGCGCCAGCAGCGTTGCCCAATCCCACGAACGTCACCGTCACCGCGGTCAGTCAGGCCGACGCGCAAGCCAGCGGCTCCGCGACGGTAACTTTATCGCAATCGCAGACCAACATCGTCGTAGCCGTCGCGCCGCCTACCGCAAATGTGCCAACAGGAGGCGCGCAAGTCCTCACCGTCACCGTTTCCGGCGCGACTTCGTCCGGCGTCACCTGGAGCGTCAACGGCATCGCGGGCGGCAACGCCACCGTCGGCACGATCATTGCGAACAACGCCGGCAGCGCAGTCTACACAGCGCCCAGCTCGCTTCCGTCCCCTGCTTCAGTGACGGTCACGGCCACCAGCACAGCGGACCCCACGAAATCAGCCAGCGCAACGGTAACAATCACATGCGCGAATCCGATCTTGATCTCGCCTCCATCCACCAACCTGGCGCTGGCGCAAACGCAAACCTTCACCGCATCTTTCTGCGCCGCCAATAGCGCCACGATCGTCTGGGACGTGAACGGAATTCCCGGCGGCAATTCCGCAAACGGCACCATCACCGTTGCCAACGCCACAACAGCGGCCTACACGGCTCCCGCCGATCTCCCGGTCACGAATCCCTCGATCATCCATGCCACCGCAGGCGCGCTCGTTGCATCCGCAACCGTCACAATCGTAAGCAGTGTTATGGTGAGCGTCGCTCCGCCATCTGCATCCGTCGCTACGAGTCAGCGAGTCACCCTCACTCCGAGTGTCGCAAACACGTCGGACACAACGGTCACCTGGACGGTAAACGGAATCGCCAATGGAAACGCCGCGGCAGGCCAAATCTGCCAGCACGCGTCCAATCCCTGCCAACCGCCAGCAGCTCCCAGCTCCGCCAGCATCGATTACCTTGCGCCAGCCACTGCGCCTGCGCCGAACCCCGTCGCCGTAACCGCCATCAGCCACGCCGATCCGTCGAAGAGCGCATCTGCTGCAATTTCGGTCACGAGCATAACGGGCCCCGTCGCCGTCACCATCTCTCCGAACTATGCCTTCGTTTCCCCATCCAGCGGCGCACCTTCCACGCAACAGTTCTTCGCGTCGGTCACAGGCTCTGCAAACAGAAATGTCAGCTGGACGGTACAAAGCGGCGTCGCGGGCCAAGGCTGCGCCGGCGCAGCGTGCGGCACCATCAGCGTCGCAGGCCTATACACAGCGCCCGCAGCAGCCCCGTCGCCGAACGCCGTCTCGGTGATCGCCACAAGCCAAGCGGACCCGACTAAATCCGCCACGGCCGCAATTGCCATCACCAGCGGCGTCGTCATCGATCAGCTCCTGCCATCCAGTGTCTTCTCCGGAGCCGTCGAAAGCTTTCCGCTCGCCGTGCACGGCTTGAATTTCGTCGCCGGCAGCGGCAGCGCCGCTTCCACCATCCTGCTCAATGGCACGCCGCGCGGCACCACCTGCCCCACCACTTCTGCGTGCGCCACCGCTCTGAATCCATCGGACGTGCAATCCGCCGCAACGCTCACCGTGCAAGTACAAAATCCCGGCCCGAATGGCGCACTCTCAAACCCGGTTCCATTCGTCATCATTCCATTCGATTCATCGGTCGCCGCGCTCGCGCTCTCCAGCGCGCAGCCATCAGCCACCTCGATCATCGTCACCGTTCCTGAGCCAACCACCGCGGCCGCCTCCGCTCCCATCAACGTGGACACCATCGGCCTCCTCACCGGCGGCAATAATTGCGGCATTCAAGGCTCGCCGCTCACGATCACGCGGCCTGCTTCCGGCACTTCCACCGTCAGCCTGTGCATCCACGGCAATGGGCTCGATCCCACATTCACGTATTCGTTCAGCGGCGCAGGCGGAGCGCCCGCGGGCAGCGATCTCCCCGTCACCGCCTCCGCCATCAACGGACTTTTTCCCAATACGATCGAGCTCGACCTGCAGCTCAGCAACACAACTCTTCCCGGCGTCCGCACGCTCTTCATCACCACTCTGAACAACGACCGCGGGACGGCCACCGGAATGCTCGAGGTGAAATGAGATGCAAACACACAAACCAGCGCGATTCACAGCAGCGGCGGCCAGACTCGCGGCAGCCGCGATCGCAGTTGTATGTGCCACAGCGCTGCTCATCGCCACGCCGTGCCAAGCCACGACGCTCGAGCGCATGTCGCTAGCGAAAATGGCCCAAACCGCCCCGCTCATCGTCCGCGCCCGTTGCCTCGCAAATTCCACGGCCTGGGACGCCGGCGAAATCTGGACCTTCACGACTTTCGCCATCGAAGAAACCTGGAAGGGCGCGCCGCCCGGTGCGGCAGCACAAATAACGGTGCGGCTCCTGGGCGGTTCGGTGGGCGACCTCACTTCCACTGTCTCCGGAGTTCCGCGCTTCCACCCCGGCGAAGAAGTGGTCTTGTTCCTCGAGCCCACCTCACGCGGCGACTTCTCCATCGTCAGCTGGGTGCAAGGAACATTTCGCATTCGCCGCGATCCGCGCACGGGCGAGGAAATCGCCGTACAAGACACCGCATCGTTCGACGCCTTCAATCCGGCGACGCATCGCTTCGAATCCGCAGCCGTCCGCAATCTTTCCGTCGAAGCCTTCAGCGCTCAAGTGAAATCCGCTCTCGCCTCGACGACAGGTGAAAAAAAATGAAGCAAGCCTGCGCCACGCTCGTGATCCTTCTATTTTCGTTTTCAGCAATTTCGCAAGCGGCGTCGCTTCCCTACGCGGTTGACTCCACGATCCCGCAATCCGGCGGATGCCCACAACCCAACCGCTGGAATCTCTCGCTCAGCTCGCCGCTCAATCGCCGCTGGAGCACCGCGCTCCCCACGCTGCTCTCGCCGACCATCCTCACCGTCGCGCAGCAAAATTCCCCCGCGCAAATCGCCGAAATCCAGCAGACAATTTCCGATTCCTTCGCGGTATGGGCCAGCGTCACCGGCACCACCTTCAATTCGAACAACTATCCCGGCCTGCTGGCGCCAATCGCCCAAGTCTCCGCCGCGAAGTCCTGCACTGACGACGCCGAGAACAACGTCGACGGCCTCAACACCATCTGCTTCAACCAATCCAGTATCGGGTTCACCAGCGGCGTGCTGGCCTTCACGCGCACCATCACGGCCAACGCTCCCGGCGCCACGGTCGGTTCCTCCGTTCCCGCCGCGTTCGCAGGACAAATCCTCGACGCCGACACTCTCTTTCGCAACGATGGCCAAGCCACCTTCGCCACACCCGGCGCGCTCTCCACTCCCCAAGGCCAAGGCGCCTACGATTTGGAATCCCTTTTAACCCACGAGCTCGGCCACTGGCTCGGCCTGGATCATTCCGCCGTGATCCGCGCCATGATGTTTCCCTTCGCGCCGCCTCCCGGGCAATTTCTCGGCGACCGCCCCATCTTCACGGTCCCGGACGCTCCACTCGCCGACGACGACCGCACCGGCATCCGCGCGCAATATCCCGACCCCAACGACACTCTCAACGTCGGCGCGATTCGCGGCCGCATCGTCCCCGCCAACCCCTTCGCGCTCGCCATCTTCCCCTCGCCGTCCACAGGCGCCTCGGTCACCGGCATCGTGGGCGCGCACGTTGTCGCCGTAGACGCGGACACCGGCAGCGTGATCGCCGGTACGCTAGCCGGCTGGAGCTGCAATCCCGCAAATCCGCCCACACATTTCGATGGCTCGTTCGACATCGAGCGCCTGCCCGTAGGCCACACCTACAATCTCTACGCCGAGCCGCTGGTAGGCCTAGCCCAACCCAGCGATTTCAGCGAAGCGCTAGCCAACCTCTGCTCCGCAACCACCACACTCACGTGCCAAACGCCCACGGTAAACACAAATTTCAACGTCCGCATCCTCCCCGCGACGCAATGATCCAACCCAGAACAACGCATCGCGGCGATTCACCGAAAAAATGCCAGCCCAAAAGAAAAGCGGCTCCCAAACCTCGGGAGCCGCCAAGCCTCTTGCGGGGGTAGTGAAAGTTCTACTGGGTCGGCAGAATCTCCTGCGAGAACCCGATCGTATTCACCGACCGCAACGATGGAGTTCGCGGAGGCAGGCAAGCTGGCGCCAGCGAAAAGTTGGTGTCAAAGGTGTAGTCACGAGGGCTGGGCGGACCGTAAACGCCGGCTCCCTTGTACGTCCCCACTGCCTGCCGGTTGAAATAGAAGCTCACCATCGAGCCGCGGTAGTGGCAAATAACGCCCCAGTTCTCGAGGAAGCGAAGGAAATTATGAACGCCGCCGTCTGTCCCGAAGTCGGTGCATCCGCCGCAGGCCATACCGGCCTGTGGGAACGGAATTCCCTTGCCGGAGATGATGGCGGCTCGGTATGCCGTCGGCTTCGCCGCCCGGTTGTTTACGTTGTATGGAAACGCAAACGAATTCACGTCATTCCAGTTGTTGGATAAGAACGTCACGGCGTCGCCTTCGATTGCTGCCGCCACGCTCACGCCGCCCCACGTTCCATCATCCACCGGGGCATTGTAATCTCCCTGGATGTATACGGGGTTTTCCGCAACGATCGTCAGTCCGTCCGTTCCGCTGCAGGAGGTGCCGATCGTCAACGCAGCGCCGTCCACGATTTTCAGCGCGCGGCGGAAGAACACGGGAGGATTTTCCCGCGCTTCCTGCGCGTTGCCGTAGGTAACATCCGGCCGGTTCGCGTTGGGCGCGGTGCAGATCGAGTTCGCGAAGAGTCCGCCGGAGTAGGTCACCGTCGGCGTCCCAACCTTGTACGTGACGCCGGTCAAGTTTCCAGCTGCGGGGTTCGTGCCGGGCCACATTAGGGTGTTCTTTGGCGTCAGATTGGCAATGTTCGCAGTCGTCAGTATGTAGGCTGAAGGATTAGTCACCGGAGCTACTTCGGTCCCTCCATAGGTACGAAAGACTCCGTCTCCTTCAAGGTCTTCTCCAGAATCCAGCACGTTGTTCGGGCAGCCGTTGGTTGTGTCGCTAGGATTCACGAAATCGTTAAAGCCGTAGGAACCGGTTCTCGTGGTCGCGGCGTTGGGGTCTTTTTGTTCCCCCCGACGGTCCGAGAAATAAATCGTGAAGCCGGTGTTGTTGTTGAGCCCCAGCCCACCCTGGTTTGCAACGAACCAGTTCACCAGGTTCTTCGCGTCCAGCTCCACATAATTCATCACGCCTTGCGCTGTAACCGGCGCCGTGGCGCTGCTGGCGCGATTGATTCCTTCGCGCGTGTCGAACAGGACATTCGGCCAGAAATCGGTAGCTGGGCTTGCGGCCGTTATATTCCCGCACGGAGCGCCTGCTGTCCCGGAGATTGGATTATCTCGCACACGAGCAAAGCGAATAATCGCTCCCGCGCTCGGATCGGCGCAACCGACCGTACCCACTCCGCCGCCGCTCGGGCCTTGCGCCGCAACCTCCGCAGTCGGAAGAGCCGGTAGATTCGGAGATAGGACCGCCGCGTTGTAGGTCGGATTGATGTTCCGGCCCGTCAAACCCTTGTTTAGAATCTGGTGCGTATAGTCAACCCAGGCACCGCCCGGCAACGTTTGGTACTCAATTTTGATGCACCCGGTAATGATCGGATATCCATTCTTAAGCCAATATCCTGGCTGGCTCGTGGTGTAGACCGGAGTGTAGGTAGCATTGGCTCCGGATACCGGAAGCGGATAAGTGCCGGTGTACCATCCGGGCAGTGCAGTCAGCCCGAGGGGCGAAGTCGGACTCACCCCGAGCGTGGCCAGATCCGTAGGATCCGTTCCGTTGGTTACGGTGTCGAGGCTCATCATGTCGGCGGCATGGCAAGCACCCGCAGAGCCCGGCACAGTCGTCGTAGTCGGATAGTCGTCAATCAGGATTCGGAGTGTCGCCTGGGAAAATAGAATCTGGCTGAATGTGGCCGGCGCCGCCAAGAGTTCGCCAGGCACAGGGCGGCGAATCAGCGAAATCGGCGTTGTAATTCCACTCAGCGCGGTCGAGGTCAGACTCAAAACCGGCACGCCGTTCTGCAGTTGGCCCTTGTAAGCCGGCACAACCGTTCCAGTCCAAGTGGGATTGTTCAGACTCGTGCTGATGTTTCCGTAGACGCTGGTGCCCGTCACGCTGCCTTCGGTGAACGCAAGCTCGCGCCACGAGGAGTTCGTGTAGGGCGCGGACCCAGGTTCGTTGGCCATCGTAGGATCGGGAGAGAGCGCGATGGAAACGTTTCCGCCGTAGGTGCTTCCGGAAGTTCCCGCAAAACCATTTTCCAGGTTCGTACGGATCACCTGACCTACCACCGTTACTTTATCGCCCATGAAAAGAGGTCCATCATTCGGAGCGAGCCACAGATTCCCGTTTGTGTGCGTGCGCCCGCCAAAGCCAAACGAAGGGCCGTTGAAGAACGACAGATCGGAGTCCGAATAGATGCCGAACTGAAATACAGGAATAGAAACAGCCTGCACTTGTCTCGTCAGCTTCACTTCCGCGCCCGTCACCGCGTTCTGCGCGGCCACCGTCAGGGTAAAGGGCGTGATCAAACCCTGCATGCCCGCATAGGGGCTAGGCGGCAGGATCGTGGCGTTGTTCGAAACCGGAACGGTCGGTGTAATCTGATACGTCGAAATACCCGCCGGATCCACGAATGTGACTCCCGGGACACCGGTCGGGGGAGCGCTCGTGATGGTCGTGATGTTAGCGGCTGTGAGCGCACCGGCGGTGGCGTACGTATTGGCCACGTCGGTCGTCAGTTTTTCCATGCCCGCTTCTGCGCCATAAAACGCGATCTCGCGGCTCTGGTTGTTTCCACCTAGACGCTGATCCGTCAGCACCATCCAGCTCATGCCGACGATGATCGCGGATATCAAAATCAAAACCAGCAGAGAGGTTATCAGCGCGACACCCTTTTCTCTTTGCGTACTCACGGCGCATCTCCTTGAAAATCTCATATCCAAATTCTTCTCCGATTCACGACTGCCTATGGAGCCGTTGACTGGGAAGCCGTAGTGAATTGGTTCCTGAACGAAAGGCTGCGAATGCTCACCTGCGTGGTCAAGTTATTGCGCAAGAATGTCGGCGTATTCTCTGCCTTGTAGATTTGCTCGGACCGGCCCGCCAGAAACACGTTCACCGCGCGAATCTGATCGGGCGTGTCCGGCAGAATCGGCTGCTGAGCGTTCCCGGGACCGTTGGTGTAGGTGCCCGCCAAATCGGTCGAGCTGGTGATGTCGTAGCTGAATCCCAGATTCTCGATATCATCCGCGATGGTCTGTGGCGGATTCACGGGCGCGGCTGCCGGATAGCCCGGATAATTCACCTGCCGTATCAGTTGCGGGTCCAGTGGATTCGTAACGCTAACGTAGTAAGTAACCAACCACACCCGCGTAACCGTCGTCGGCGGGAAATTTCCCGGCGTGGTCGCCAGTGCCGCTACCGTTCCAAGCGCATCTCCAGTTTGGTTCAGCCCCGCGGGATCGCCCCCAGCAAAATTGATCCTTGGTCCTGCGACGCTGGTGACATACTCAAGCGCCGTGCCATTCTGGTTGTGGAACATGATCAGGTTGCCCGTGGTAATCGGGTTCGTCGCCCCCGGCATGGTGAAACAGTTGGCGGCTAGCGTCACGAACGCGCCGGTGGGATCGATGGCCCCTGCACAAACGGGAGCCGATGGCGCGGCCTGGATGATTGGATAGCTGTAGAGATAGTTCCCCGCCGCGTCCTGAAGAATATTGTCGGCGTATAGAATGTTGATGATGTCGGTGCGCACTCCCGTCAACACCGCATTGTTCGTCGGATTGATCGATGTCGCAAATTGTCCCAGTTGATAGCCGGGCGTGATGGCGGGCATCTTGATGTAAGTATTGGGAAATATCGTGGCGGTCCCGGGCCGCTTGATGTTCGACGTCACGCTGTACGGCAGCTCGATGCCACCCTGCGGAATTCCTTCGCCCGCTTGCGTCAGGTCACGCACCAGGAAATGGAGGCCGGCGCGAAGACCCTCTTGCATGTTTGCTTCGTAACCCACCAACTGCGTCGCGTGCTCGGCTTGCATCAGCGCGCCGATGGCGGTGGATACTACGCCCACGACAATCGCCATCGAAACCAGCAGCTCAATCAGTGAAAATCCTTTTTGCCGCTTCATGCCTGGCTCCTCGCCGCTCTAGTTGTTTGCCGAAACGTACGTCGTCAACGTGTACGAGCGTTGGAAACGGCCCGTGTTGTAGTTCACCGTGATCACTACCTGGTTCAAGCTGTTGGTGTAGCCCGCCACGGGAGAAATCGCGATGGTTCGCGTGAAGTTTCCCAAGCCAACTTGTATGTCGTCTGCGGTACCCAATTTGTTGTCCGGACCCGGATAGACGATGAACTCCGGAGGCTGTCCCGCATCCGCGACCGTCCCCACCAGCCCGTCCGGTCCCGGCTGGAGCAGCGGCGTCGGTCCAACGGAGAAGAGTCCGGCGGGATTCGTAGGCGTGTTATTCGAAAGCTGCGCGAATGTCGCGTTGTTCGTGTATTTCGCGGTATAGATCGCTTCCGCGGCTTCTTCCGCCTTCTGCTGGGCGATGAAATCGTCTTGCGAGCCATGCATGATGGCGATGGAGCTGGCCAGCATCGCCGCCAATCCCAGCACTCCCACGCCGAGGATCACCAGCGCGACCATGGTTTCCATCAGCGTGAATCCCGCCGCCTTGCGCACCTTTTTCGCTTCCCGCATTGTCCCAATCTCCTTCAGAACTGCATCCAGGTGGTTCCCGAGATCTTCCAGGCGTGTACGCGTCCCGTGCCGCCCAGCACCGTAATCGCTCGTGCTGTCGGGGTCTGCCCTGCAAGGCCCAGGAATACCGATCCATTGATGGGTTGAAATGTTGCGCCGTCCACGAGCTCGCCGTCGCTTTGAAACAGCATCCCGCCTATTGGGCCGCCATTGATGCCTTCGAATACGATTGCTGCCGTATTTCCATTACCGTCCGGCGTGTCTCCCAAGGCCGGAAAAACAAGAAAGCTTTCCGGATTGTGAATCGGAATCGTGCTCAGGACCGGGTTCAGCCCGCCCGCTCCAGCCGTCAAGTCATTTCGTTGAGTCATGACGATCTCGGGCTGGCCCAAGACCACCGGGAATGTAATCTGCACGTATCGCCGGTTGGTGATTGCGTACTCGCGCGCTTGCCGCAATTGGGAAATCACCTGCCGCATCGCTGTGTCGCAATTCGCGTCTTGCACTGCGGGCTTCAGCGAAGTGATCGCAATCGCCGATATCACCAAAATCAACGTGATTACCACGCACAACTCGACCATCGAGAATCCGTGTTCGCGGTTCTCGCGGCGGCGTCCTGCGCCATTCCTTACTTCCAGCTCTTTCACGCTTACACCTCGAATCGCCCTTGCAAGGCGGGCGAGCCTCGTATTCCTGCACATGTAATGCACTTGGCAGGCCACGGGCGGTCGGCCTCTAATCCATGGCAATTGAGCGATTTAGAGCGATTTACAAAAAATGTCGGCTTTCAGATTCAGCTGGGCGGGGTAATAACGTTACCGATTTGGCGGCGGGCTACCGCGGCTGAAAGTGGGCACAACCTCGGGGATTAACGGAAGCTAAGCCTCGCAGAACAGCCAATGCCACTGAAGAGCACCGCGCGACGATGCCTTATCGCCTCGACCGCGCCTTCGCAGCGCGCGTGAGTTCCCGCACCACGCGCTCCAATTCCGCGGCGAGTTCCTTCGGCCCTTTGCGCCGCAAAATCTTTCCCACTTCGCGGTAATACCACAAAGTTCCCTGCTTCCCGCCCTTGAATCGTTTCCACAGCGCGTCTCGATGCGTCCGCAAATCCTCCAGCGTCTCGCGCGCGTTGTACAACTTATCCGCCGCCGAAACCAAACGCACGGACGAATCCGCGCGCCGCAAATGCCTTAGGTATTCCATCTTGCGTTCCAGCCAGGGAGGTTTTGGCTCGACGTCCGAATCCGTGCAGCCTTCCACGATGCGCGCTACTCGCCCGCCGAATTTCCGCCGGATCTCGCGCAGTCGCGGCCTGCCGCCTTGGTCTTCCGCCGCGTCGTGCAGGAGCGCGGCGATGGCTTCATCTTCATCGCCCCCGTGCGTCAGCACGATGGACGTCACGCCTAGCAGGTGCCCGATATAAGGACGTGTAGTTCCCTTGCGGAATTGCTGTGCATGCACGCGCGCCGCATACACCAGCGCGCGCTGAAAACGTCCGGTCAGCGGAAGCGCACCCGCCATCAGTTGCGTTCGCGCAACTTGCTTAGCAAGCGCAGAATCTCGAAATACAGCCAGATCAGCGTCACCATCAGCCCGAACGCCGCGTACCACTCCATGTATTTCGGCACTCCAGCGCTCACCGCGTTTTCGATGAAATCAAAATCCAGCACCAGGTTCAACGCCGCAATCACCACCACAAACGCGCTGAAGGCGATCCCGATCGGTCCGCTGCCGTTGATCACCGCGAAATGCACGCCGAAAAATCCCAGCACCATGGACACGATATAAAAGAGCGCGATCCCGCCCGTCGCGGCCACCACTCCGATTTTAAATTTCTGCGTCACCGGAATCAGCCCGGAGCGATACGCCAGCAACAGCACCACCAGCGTGCCAAACGTCAGGCTCACCGCCTGAATCGCAATCCCGTGGTAACGCATTTCGAACATCGCCGACACGCCGCCCAACACCAATCCCTCGAGCAGCGCGTAAATCGGAGCCGTTACCGGCGCCCAAGTCTTCTTGAAAATCGTCACCAGCGCGACAATAAATCCGCCGATTCCGCCAATCGCCGCGAGCCCCATCACCGATGCAGGATTCTGCGATTCCATGAAAATATTCCACGTCCAGATCGCCGTGGCCATCACACAGATCAACAAAAATCCGGTCTTGTTGACCGTGCCCTTCAACGTCATCGCCTCGCCCACGGCCACGCCTTCCCCCTGAAACGCTTTGGGGTTCAACGCCGGGTTCGAAGTCCTCATCAAGTTCGCCACCGTAATTCTCCTTTGTGCACCGCGCGCGCTTTCAGTGCGCGCACACCTTCGCGCCGAAGTCCGCCGTATGTTCGTATATAGCTTACTTGAATTTGCCGAATCCTTGAAGTCGCGAGCAGGTCCGGTAGTGGGTCAGTTTTCGATGACGCGACTCATCAGGAGTTAGACAGCAACTGGTTTCATGCCTAGTAATATGGAGATTATCGTAACAGTTACCCGTAGGTAGCGTCTTGGATTGGCTTTTTTGCTTCTCGGCCTACAATAGTTCAGATCTTAATTCCAATGAAACGCCATTTACTTTCGACAATTCTGGCGGTTCTGGCGAGCGCTGGCGGAGCGCGAGCGCAGGCGAAGTACTTGCCGGAATCGAACAACGCGGCGCTGCGGTATTGGGCGGCGCTAGTTCAGATGCGGGACAACCCTATCGGTGATGAAGCCAAGCAGAAGATACTGTCGGCCGTGGTCATGGGCGAAGGGTGGGATGAGGCGAAGTACGGGCCGGTGGTGGACGCGTATACGGACGCGATTGAAACGATGCAGCGGGGCACGAAGCTGCCGGAGTGCAACTGGGGGCTCGACTACCAAGTCGGGCAGCTCAACTCCGTCGAGATGCTGATGCGGATGCGCGGATTGGAGGAATTGAACACGGCGCAGGGGGTACGAGAGCTGGCAAAGGGAGACCGCAGAGCGGCCGTGGAGACATGGCTCGCGGGGATTCGTTTTGCGCAGGATGTGGGACGGGGCGGTCCCGTGATTTTTGCGCTGTTGGGAAGCGGGCTGCTGCTGGACACGCTGGAAGGAGCGGCGAAATATGCCGGTCCGGGAAAACTGGCGGAGCCGGAAAGAGAGGAGTTGTACGCGGCGGTGAAGGCGATGCCGGAAGACGGGTTCGATTGGGGCGTGGCGTGGGGAGTGGAAATGGCGATGGGGGAAGAGTCGTTGCGGAAGCTGGAAAAGGGCGACGACGCGCGCGCCTATTTCAAACGCATGGGGATGCCGGTGCCAAAAGGAGTGCCGCCGACGCAGGAGGATGTGGCGAAGTATAGCGAGTTCATGCTGGCGGCGAAGGGGGCGTTACGCGAGCCGCCGGAGAAGGCGAAGGCGGTGCTTGAGGATATGGAATCGAGGGAGCGCAAGCTGAGCATGGTGGTGCAGCTGATGATAGTGGGTCCCGTGAAGTGCAATGCGACACGCGCGAAGGTGGCGGCGGCCCGGGAAGGATTGATGCAGGAGCTGGCTTCGAGGTAGTCGGATTTATCTCAGGGCCTGATTAACGCTAACCGGGGAACTGACCCACTGCCGCAGCTTCGCGGAAGATCGCAGAGCAAAAAATTCAACGCCGCATCAGCGCATCAACCGAATACGCATTGTATTCGCGCGCAGCCAACAACACGGCATAAATCACCGCATATAGAAGTTGGATCGCGACGATATTCCAGTCAGAACGCAGCGCCGTGCCAAACACCAGCGCGGCCATCGTCGCTGAACCGACCAGCAACGCCTCCTGCGTCCACAATCCCAACAGCACAAGCAACCCGACGGTAGTCTCCACAAAAACCAATCCGAGCCCAAACGGCCGCACGAGCATCGCGGGCAGCGGCGTATCGGCGAACATCTTCACCAACCCATCCGCAAATTCCTGCAAATGCGGCAAACGCGTCAATCCATGCATGAAAATGCTCAAGCCGAGAGTGAAGCGCAGTACGAGATAACCAAGTTTTCGATCGAGAATTCGCGACGGCGGCGGCGACGCTGAGGTATTCGGGCCCATAGTCATGTTTACTGCATTCCGCTGGACGCCTCAACAAGTACCTGAAACAAATTCCAACTAAGACTTGCGCTGAAGTTGAAACAGCGCCTGCGGATCGTGTGCCGACGCGCGTCCAGCCCATATCCATGCGTAGCGGCTGCACAGAGCGCCGACCAGGAAGCACGCTGCTGCGGCATACCGGCCGTTCGCCGAACCATGCCAAAGAATCCGCACGAGAAGCGCGATCGGCCCTTCCAGTGTACCGGCAACACGCATCGTCCAGCCAGATTTTCCGTCATGAAGTGGTGCGTACACGCGGCCGTGGCGCAATTCCAGGATAATTCCAATCAGAGTTTCAATACTAGCCGCCGCGAATCCCAATATCTGCGTCGCGGGCACAAGGAACCCAAATAATTCCAGAATCGCTGACGAACCACCAAGGCCGGAAGTGAGAAAGTGCCCCGGGAGCAGCCGCCGGTTCTCGTGCCACACAGGGATGGCGGTCGCGCCAATCAGCACGCCCGTATAGCTCGCGAGCAGCAGCCCCGTCAGCGCGCCGGCAAACTCGCCGATCCATCGCAATGGGGGAAGGAATGGGCTCTGAATTCCGTACAGAATGAGTTCGTTCGTGGCCAGCGCGAAAAAGGCACACCCGCCAAACCCAGAGAGGATCCAGGAACCCATGGACATAGCCGAGCGCCATTTGAAAACGCGCAGCATGTTGAGGAAGCGCAGCGGCCTGCCGAGGTCGGAAATCAGCAGCGCGGGACACAGACCGGCGCCCACGAGCGCGATCCACAGCGCAACGCGCACCATCCGCGGATCGGCGTGAAAAAGATGGCCGACAAAGGCGATCAACGCCGACATGCCCGCAATGCCGCCAACAAAAAAATAGAGCGGGACTTCCCAGGTCCAAGTGGGTGGCTTCAGGACCGGCAGGTTGTAATAGTCTTCCGCCCCCGGAATCGGAGCATTCGCGTGAGCCCGGCCCGCGCCGGTGACGACCTTGCCTGTCGCGCTGGCCTCGTTGCGAATAGCATCCAGACGCTCTTCGGATGCCTTCGGTCGACTCGGGCGCCGGCTCGGGTTGCTCGGATTGTCAGTTGCAGCCATATCAGATCCCTTGAATTCGCAATCCCGTGGGTTAACTCGGAGACTTCACAACAGAAACGCCGCACACACGACCGCTGCGAGCACCAACGCGGAAATCAGCGCGGACGTCCAGGCGCTCTTCAAATAAATGGTCGGAACTTCCGGCGCCGGCGGCAAATTGTACGCTTCCGGCTGTCCCAGGATCACGAACATCGCATGAGTTCCACCGACACTTGTTTCCAGCGGATCGTACACCTGCGCATCTGCATAGCCCCGGCTTTGCAGCTCTATCACGCGCGCCACCCCTGCCTCGCGGAGCTCCTCGAGCTCTCCGAAGCGAATTGACTGCGTTGGACAAGCCTTCGCACACGCAGGAATCATCCCCGCACTCTGCCGGTCGTGGCAAAACGTGCATTTGAACGCACGGCCATCCGGATGGCGCTTATCAACCACGCCGAATGGGCACGACACAACGCAATACCCGCAGCCATTACAAACGTCGGACTGCACCAGCACAGACCCGACATCGGTCCGGACGATCGCGCCGGTCGGGCACGCTTCCAGGCATCCCGCATTCCCGCAGTGTTTGCAAACGTCCGACAAGAAAATCCAGCGGAACGGATCCTCCATAGCCACTTGCTGTGGACCCGCAACGGCGGGCTGTTCGAGGAACATCACGTGGCGCCATGTGGATGCGCCGAGCGCTTGCGTGTTGTCGTACGAGAAGCCAGTCCAGATCATTCCGTCGTCGGGGACTTCGTTCCACTCCTTGCACGCAACTTCACAGGCCTTGCAGCCGATGCAGATGGTCGCGTCGGTCAGGAATGCGGCTTTCGTCACGTGGTACGGAACGGGATACGTCCCTGGATTTGTCAAAGGATTTGTCATGCGGTTTTGCCTTCGGCGATGGAGTGATATTCCTTCAGCCTCGCCAAGTTGTTCGCGCGTCTACCAGCCAGCAGGTTGCAGAGCAGGCCCTTGGTCTCCATGATCCTGACGTTTGGCTCTTCGGAAATGGCGACCAAGTCGTTGCCCATGTCGCCTTTCACCAGGCCGTTGTAGCCCCAGTGGAACGGCAGGCCGATTTGGTGAACGAGCTTGTCGCCAATCTTCAGCGGTTGAATTCGCGATGTCGAGAGTGCGTGCGCTTCAATGGCGCCGCGTGCTGTCACCAGCGTCACCCACTCGCCGTGTTCGATTTTCAATTCCCGCGCCAGTTCCAGAGAAATTTCGCAGAAAAGTTCGGGCTGCAGCTCCGCCAAGTGCGAAAGCGTCCGCGACATTCCGCCAGCCGTGTGATGCTCAGTGAGCCGGTACGTCGTGAGAACGTAGGGGAATCGCGCGTCGGGAGAAGTGGCGTACTCGTTTCCCGGACGCGCTCGATTGAGCCCCACCGGATTTGCCTGACGCTGCGGATACATCGGATTCGAGACAGGCGACTCGAGCGGCTCATAGTGTGTGGGGAGCGGACCGTCGTTTAATCCAACCGGAACCCAGAGCCAACCGAAACCGTCGGCGTGCAAGATGTAAGGTTTGTCGCCCGCAAGCGCGGCATCCCCTTCAGCTCCGGACGGCGGAACGTAATTTGGCGGTTTCGTCGCGGTGAAATCGGGAACGTCTTTGCCCGTCCATTTTTTCGCGGCCTCGTCCCACCAGACCAGTTTCTTACGCTCGCTCCACGGCGCGCCGTCCGGCCGCGCGGAAGCTCGGTTGTAGATGACGCGGCGATCCGCCGGCCACGCCCATCCCCACCCGTGACCGTATTCATCTTTTGGCTCGCGTTCATTTGCGCGGTTGCGGCCTTCGGAAGGAAATACGCCGGAATAAATCCAGCAGCCGCACACGGTGGAACCGTCGGCCTTCAGTTCGGCGAATCCAGAAAGGAGTTTGCGATCCGCGACCGTCCAGCCGTTGATCTCCTGCAGAATCTCCGGCGACGATGGTTCGCGATGGTCCCCTTCGAGCGTGTAGTTCATGGTCAACGCCAGAAGGCCTGCGTTGCGTGGACTCGGATCAGCCTTCGCCTTTTCCACCACTCGGCGCCACAAGTGGTACATAAACCAGTTTTCGCTGCGCGCGTCGCCGGGAGGATCCACCGCTTTCTCGCGCCACTGCAGCAGGCGCTGTGTGTTGGTAAACGTGCCTTCTTTTTCCACGTGGCCGGCGCCGGGCATCAGAAATACTTCCGTCTCGATGTCTTCGGTGCGCAGTTCGCCGCGCTCGACCTCGGGCGAGGCATACCAGAACGATGCCGTCTCCGTTTCCACCATTTCGCGGACCACCAGCCACTTCAGCTTCCCAAGTCCGCGCCGCTCCATGCCGGAGTTCGGTCCAGCGACGGCCGGATTTTGGCCGATCACGACGAGTCCCTCCATTTTTCCGTCGAGCATGTCCAGCCAGTAGGCTTGATGCGAATGATCGCCCGTGATGCGGGGTAGCCAGTTGAATCCGAAATCGTTTTCCTTCGTGGCCGCGTCGCCGTAATAGGCCTTGAGCAGGCTCACGATGTATTTGTCGAAGTTATTCCAGAAGCCGGTGCGGGGCTTGTTCGCTTTGATGTAGCTGGCGAGATCCTTCGACGAAGGCCCGAACTTCGGCATGCTCAAATATCCCGGCAACGAATCGAAGAGCGTAGGTATATCCGTGGAACCCTGAATAGAAGCGTGCCCGCGCAACGCCACGATGCCACCGCCCGGACGTCCCATGTTCCCCAAAAGCAGTTGGAGCATCGCCGCGCAACGGATCATTTGCACGCCGCTGGAATGTTGCGTCCATCCCAGCGCGTAACAAATGGCCGCGGTCTTCTCGGGACCCGATGCGCCGCAATACAGGCTCGCAACATTGAGAAACGCTTCCTTGGAAACGCCGCAGTAGCGCTCCACCATTTCCGGCGTGTAGCGCGCGAAATGCCGCTTCATGATCTGATACACGCAACGCGGATGCTGCAGGGTCAAATCCTGTTCGTATGTGCTCAGGTCCGTGCTGGAGTCAACGCCGTGCATCGAGTGGCCGGCGGAGTGTTCATTTGGGTTTTTATGGCTGGAATGGCTAACGTCTTCGACTCCTTGATAGAGCCATGACGTCGTGTCGTACTGCTTCTTCTCTGGATCCCAACCCGAAAAGATTCCACCGAGTTCTTCGGTATCCTTGAACGACTCCGGAATAATCACCGACGCATTTGTGTAATGGACCACGTATTCGCGGAAATCCAATTCATTTTGCAGAATGTAATTGATCAGGCCGCCGAGAAACAAAATATCGGAGCCGGCGCGCAGAGGAACCCAGGTATTCGCGACGGCGGACGTGCGGCTGAAACGCGGGTCCACGTGAATCACGTGCGCGCCCTTTTTCTCCTTGGCTTCCATCACCCACTGGAACCCGACCGGATGGTTCTCGGCCATGTTCGATCCCATAATAAGGATCACGTCCGAGTTCACCAGGTCGCTCGGTGCCGTCGTTGCCCCGCCCCTTCCAAACGTGGTGCCCAGACCGGGCACCGTCGAGCTGTGTCATATTCTGGCCTGATTGCTGATGCACACCATGCCGAGGCCGCCGGTGAACACTTTTTTAATAAGGTAATTTTCTTCGTTGTCGAGCGTCGCACCGCCCAAATGCGCGACGGTCTTGTTCTGCATCAGGCTCTGGCCGTCCTGTTGCTCGACAAAATTCTTGTTCCGGCTTTCCCACAGGCGGTCCGCGATCATGTCCATCGCTGTCTCAAGATCCAGATCTTCCCAATGCGTGGACTTTGGCCGGCGATATTTGATTTTCTTGAGCCGCTTGGAGTGCGTGGTCAGTTCGAAGCTGTCCGAACCTTTGGGGCAGAGCCGCCCTCGGGAGAGTGGCGACGCAGGATTGCCTTCGATCGAAATGAGCTTGTTGCCCTTGTGAAATACAAGCTGTCCGCAGCCCACCGCGCAGTACGGACAAACGGAGTGGGCCACTTCGGCGTCATCGTTCTTAGGGCGCATGTGGAGCGTTAGTTCGGTCATCGCTTCCACACCCGTTCCGTCCGCGCGATTTAGGATTTGCTTTACTACGGGCCAGCGGGTGATGAGGTCTTTGATCATGCCTGCCTCCGCTAAGGTCAGCACAATTCTCTCATTGTTTCAGCGTCACGAAAGCCCGGGAAAAACTGTAGGCAAGTCGAGCCTACTGCTCTCGCTGAGATTTGTCTCGAGGGCGACGACCAATTAGGCCATGAAGAGTGAAGGGCGCAGCTCTAGCGGTTACGCGATTAGAAGTTTGGTAGCGCTAACGGGAATCGAACCCGTATTTCAGCCTTGAAAGGGCCGCGTGCTAACCGTTGCACCATAGCGCCGCAGAGGAAGTACTGCAGGAACGTACCTAGATTATCAGACATAATGCCGGAAAACTGAAAGAAAACGGCGACCAGGATCAAGAAATTAGAAAAGAGAAAACCGAAAATAGGCCTGCCGCGTAATCGCGCTAGCAGCAACGAATGTCGCGGCCAACTCTCATTTCCATTTTCTCTTTTCGATTTTCTATTCCCGCTGCTCTCACGCCCAATGCTCGCGCTCGCGCAACGCCGTAATGTGCGCTACGTGATGCCGTCCATGCCACGCATACAGCGCCAATTGCTCATCGAGCGACATCGGCTTCTCCCATTCCGGATGCCGAAACTTCCGCGCCCATTCCGCCGGGCCCAGCGAACGCAGCAACAGCACCCAGCGCTTGTGTAAATTTTCCAGCAGCGCCAGCGAAGGCTCTATCGCCGACGACTTCGCGTCCGCCAGCTCCGCCCACTTCGCTTCCGCGTACGGCTTGATCATCGGCTCGTCTTCCGTCAACCCAAGCCTGAAACGCACGTACGCGTTCATGTGGCTGTCCGGGACGTGATGTACCACTTGCCGCACCGTCCACCCTCCCGGACGATAGGGCTCATCCAGCTGCTGCTCGTTCAAACCTTTCACCGCCGCGCGCACCTTCGCCGGCGTCTCTTCGATCACCGCAATATATTCCGCCCGCTGCTCGTCCGTAAGCGCTCCAGGACGATGAAATTTCCCGACGGGATACCGCAGATCCGTTTCCATCGCGCACGCTCCTCAACTGACAATTTTAGGTGTCGCCGATTAGGATAGAGCAAGCCGTTCGAATAGGCGGATTGGATGCGGCCAGTAAAAAACAGATTCGAGAATCAATTTGGACTTCAGGCGGTCGCGTGAAAGGGCTGCGGCTAACCCTGGTTATCCAGAAATTCCTCGTGCCAGGCCATCTGGATCGCTTCGAGCTTCCCCTCATTTGAAAGCTTCGGGTCGCCCACAAATCCAGGAAGCGCCGTCACATACTTCAGCAAATCCGTAAACCGCACGGTCAAGGGATCCACGCCAGGATGCGTTTCCGCCAGCTCAATGCCAATCTCTTCGGGGCTATCCCAATCAAACGTATTCGCCATTCCGCCTCCGTGCGTTGTCATACCGAGCGCTCAAATTCCACCCAGCATAGAGCAAAGAAGCAACGCGTTTGTCATCCCGAGCGCAGCGAGGGATCTCTCTTCGGGTTCGTACGACAGCGCGCAATCCTTCCACGCGCAGCTCAGTGCTCCGCTTCCTTTGCGTAATTCTTATTCCACTCCGGAATCTCCACCACAATATCCTTCGTCCCATCCGGTACGCACTGGCAACCCAGCCGCGACTTCGGCGTCACCCCCGGCGCCTCATCCAATTGATCCAGCTCCGCGTCTGTCGCTTCATTGCACGAATCCAGACCCTCGTACACGATCACGTGGCACGTCGAACACGCGCACACTCCGCCGCACGCATGATCCAGCCCCTTATGAAAGCCCTGCGAAATATCCAGAAGGCTGCCCGGCAATCCATCGTGCCCGTAAGGCACCTTGTCCGGGTCAATTTCCACCGGCTGCCCATCTTTCACAAACGTGACCTTATACTTCTTCGTCGCGGGCGTGAACTTTGTCTCTTCAATATAAGGATTCTTACCGCCCATTCCTTCTCACTCCTCTGGCCGCGCCATTCCTCGCGCCATGAATCTTCCACCACGTAATGCGTGTTGTCATCCCGAGCGCAGCGAGGGATCTGCTTTTTCAGAAGCGTACGTCGCCTCGCGCCTACACGTCGTCGAGCCGCTTCCCCTCAAACGCCGTCTGCAGAGCCCCATTCATCAAAACTTCCGCCAGATGTTCCGTCGCCTTGTTCAACTCATCAATCTGGCTGCGAATCAACTTGTAATCCGTCCCCAAGATCGCCAAACGCAACTTCGCATCTGACTCCATAATTGCCTTGCGCTCTTCCGCCGCAATCTCCTGCGCGCGCGATTCGGCCAGCGCCTTCACCGTCGCCGCCAGAATCGTCTCCGCCTCCGTACGTGCTTCAATCAACTGGCGATCCGCGAAATCCTGCTCGGCATACTCGATGGATTCTTCCAACATCCGTTCGATGTCCGTATCCGAAATCCCGTAGCTGGGCTGCACTTCCACGGTATGCTGCTCGCCCGTGCGCATATCCCGCGCTGCCACTTGCAGTATCCCGTTCGCATCAATCAAAAATTTCACTTCGATGCGCGCCAGTCCCGCCGGCCCCGGCGGAGTCTTCAACTGAAACCGCGCGAGCGATCGGCAATCTTTCGCCAACTCGCGCTCGCCCTGCAGCACGTGCACGTCAATCGCGGTCTGATTTTCGACACCCGTGGTAAAAAGCTCCTGCGCGCTCGCCGGAATCGTCGAATTGCGCGGAATAATTTTTGCCACCACCCCACCCATCGTTTCGATGCCGAGCGAAAGCGGCGTCACGTCCAGCAGCAGCATCGTTTTCACGCCGGTCTCGAGAATGTCCGCCTGCACCGCCGCGCCCAGCGCGACCACTTCGTCCGGGTCCAGTTCGCAGTGCGGCGCGCGCTCGAAATAATCGCCGACGGTCTTGCGCACCAGCGGAACGCGAGTCGAACCGCCCACCAGTACGACCTCATCAATCTGCTTCACCGCAAGCTTCGCATCAGCCATCGCCAATTTCACCGGCGTCATGGTCCGCGCCACGATCGGCCGAATCAACTCGTCGAATTCCGCGCGACGGATCTCGCGCACGTACATTCCCCGGCCGTCCAATGGAAAGTGAATCGCCGTCTTATCGGCTGTGGAAAGCTCGTGCTTCGCGCGAATCAGGCTCTTGCGCAGCGTCTGAATCGCTTCGCCGCGCGCATCGAGCTCCACGCCGAATTTCACTTGAATTTCACGCCGCGCCAAGTCCAGCAACGCGTTATCAATATCATCGCCGCCCAGATGCGTGTCGCCGTTGGTCGAAAGCACCTGGTAAATGTCGCCTTCCGTCGTGCTGATCAATTTCAAAATCGAAATGTCAAACGTCCCGCCGCCGAAATCGTAAACCGCCACATGCCCGCGTTTCTGCTTGTGCAATCCATACGCGAGCGCCGCCGCCGTCGGCTCGTTCACCAACCGCAAAACTTCCAGTCCCGCGAGCCGCCCCGCATCCTTCGTCGCCTGCCGCTGTGCGTCGTTGAAATACGCCGGCACGGTGATCACCGCGCGGTCCACCGGTTCGCCAAAATATTTTTCGGCCCACGATTTCAATTCGCGCAGGATGTACGCGGAAATTTCCGGCGGCGTGAATGTCCGCTCGCCCAGGCGCACGCGAATTACATTGTCGCCATCCGGATCAATCCGGAAAGGAAAAATCTTCAATTCGCTCTGTACGTCCGCCACTCCCCGGCCCATCAATCGCTTCACTGAATAAATCGTGCGTTCAGGCTGCGTCAGCAAACGCTGCCGCGCCGCATCGCCCACAATAATCTTCCCATCGCTATCAACGCTCACCACCGAAGGACAAAGCGTCGAACCACCAGGTCCCGGAATGCACTTCGGCGCCCCCGTCTGCGCATCCATATGCGCAATCAGGCTGAACGTCGTCCCCAAATCAATTCCAACTACGCGTCCCATTTCTCTCTCCGCACAATCTAAAAGAACATGTCATCCCGCTTGCCCTGAGTGCCGTTGCGAAGGGAGCGCAGCGAGGCCTGCCTGCCGCAGGCAGGGACCTGCCTTTCGCCGCCGCTACGCTTCCGCCAATTCCTTCTGCACCCCAGCCACCAAATTCCGGATGTAACTCCGGCGATTCAAAACCTCATTCATCCGCGCGAGCAGCGCGCCGCGTCGTGAATCGTCGGCATACGAATCCACAGCCGCATCCCATTCGCGCCCAATGACAAACAGCTCCGCATCCACTTCCTCGAGCTTCTCCTGAAAATTCACCGCCGCAGCATCCAAACGCCCCCGCAAACCCGCCACATCTCCGCCGCCAGCCCGCGCCTCGCGCAATTCATCCAGCGACTCATTCAACTCAAACACTTCCTCCAGCAATTCCGGCGGCGCCTGCTGCTTGGTAGTCCCCTCTTTGCGCACGCCCAAATGCTCCAGCAAATATTCCACGCGCGAAATCGGCTCGCGCAAAGTCCGGTAAGCATCATTCAATTCCGAAGAACGCTCGAGCGACAGGTTCCGCTCAAACTCCCCCGCCCGCACAAAATTATCCGGATGCAATTTCCAGCTCAAAATGTGGAATTGCCCTTCCAGCTCCGCCGGATCAATCGTCAATTTCTGCGGCAATCCAAAAAACCGGAAATAATCCCAGCCGCCGGGCAGCGGCTGAATTTTTCCGCAAGCCGCGCAGAAATGCGCGCCGCTCACAGCGCCCTTGCAGTTCCAACAGCTGGCGACCGGCACTCCCTCCGCGCGTTTTTTCTGGGGTTGTGAAATGCTCATGCGTGTTCCTTCTCCCGCAAACGCCGCCACGGATAATTCCAGCGATACCTCGACCGTCGCGACGTTTGACTGGGTTTCAGAAAATCCGTGTGGACCTAATCCAGCCGGCGCGCTGCCCCGCGCACGGCCTTAGGCAGTGAACGAGCTTCCGCACCCGCAACTTCGCGTCGCCTGAGGGTTCTGGAAGACGAAGCCCTGCTTCATCAAGTCTTCGTGATAATCGAGCGTCGTGTCGTGCAAATACAGATAGCTCTTGGGATCCACAAAAATGCGTGCGCCGTTTTCCTCAAACACCTTGTCGCGATTGCGCGCTTCCGTATCCAGGCGCATCGCATAACTCAGCCCCGAGCATCCGCCACCCTGCACACCCACGCGCAGTCCGCCGGACTCCGCCGGTACGCCTTCCTTCTGTAACAATTCGCGGATTTTCTCCGCGGCCTTTTCCGATACGTGAATCATTCCGAAAACCACTCCTGTAACAAACGAATGAGCGCAGCCACCCACTTCGCCAGCCACTAGCCACTAATCACTAGCCACTGCCGTTATCCCCAAAACATCCGCGCCCGGAAGGGCGGGGCTTCAGCCCCGCCGTCAAACGCCGAAAAACCAGGGGCTTTAGCCCCTGAAGCAATCCGGCGCCTTACTTTAGTTATGCGCGTTCGCAGTCTCAGCCGGAGCAGCCGAAGGCTCGCCTTGCTTCTTCTTCCAATCACCCAAAGCAGCCTTGATCGCATCCTCCGCCAAAACCGAACAGTGGATCTTCACCGGCGGCAGCGCCAGTTCGCGGACGATGTCCGTGTTCTTGATCGCCAGCGCCTCTTCCACCGTCTTGCCCTTCACCCATTCGGTGGCCAGCGAAGAGCTCGCAATCGCCGAACCGCAGCCAAACGTCTTGAACTTGGCCTCTTCGATCACGCGAGTCTCCGGATTCACCTTCATTTGCAGCTTCATCACGTCGCCGCATTCCGGTGCGCCCACCAGTCCCGTGCCCACGTTCGGATCGGCCTTGTCCAGCGAGCCGACGTTCCGCGGATTGTTGTAATGTTCGATCACCTTGTCGCTATAAGCCATTAGTTGATTCTCCTCTTCATGGTTACGGTGCTATCCAGCCCTTCCCCAGAAATTACTTCATCGGTTAATGTGACGGGCGCGATCGAAGCCGATCGTCCCTTGCAAAGTTCTTCCAGCGTTCGGGCTACCACTTCCTCGCGTAGCCGGAGAAACTCCAGAAAATCCGCCAGCTCCCCGATCTCCCGAAAACGCCGCGAATTGCACGCCGCTCCATCCACATTGGGTGCAAAAAACACATCAAACACGGTTTCTCTGCCGCTGAACGTTCGATGTACGCCGATGGTGCCTTCGTAGGTCACGCTACCCTCCTCGACGTTGGATTTTTCTTTCTATTCCGATGCCACCTGCCATTTCATTTTGCTCACGTCCACTCCCTCTTTCGCCATTTCATACAGCGGCGAAAGTTCGCGCAGTCTCTGCACCGTCTCCACCACGCGGTTTGCCACGTAATCCACTTCCTCTTCCGTGTTGAACCGGCCCAGCCCGAATCGAATGGACGTATGCGCCAGATCCTCGCCCACGCCCAAAGCCTTCAGCACGTAACTCGGTTCCAGCGTCGCCGAAGTGCAGGCCGACCCGCTGGACACCGCAATATCGTTGATCCCCATCAGCAGCGATTCGCCTTCGACGTACGCGAAGCTGATGTTGATGTTGTGCGGCAGGCGATGCACCATCGAGCCATTAATAAACGTCTCGTCCAGCCGCGACATGATCGATTCCCGCAACCGCTCGCGCAGCCGCCGCAGCCGCTCGCTCTCCGCCGCCATTTCCTGCTGACAGAGTTCGCAAGCCTTGCCCAGCCCCACGATCCCCGGCACGTTCAACGTTCCGGAACGCATCCCGCGTTCGTGCCCGCCGCCATCAATAATCGCAGCGAGCTGCACGCGCGGATTCTTGCGGCGCACGTATAACGCGCCCACGCCCTTCGGCCCATAAATCTTGTGCGCCGATATCGAAAGCATGTCGATGCCGTCTTTCTGCACGTCCACCGGAATTTTCCCGATGGCCTGCACGCCATCCACGTGGAAGAAGACGCCTTTTTCCTTGGCGATCTTGCCAATCTCCGCGATCGGCTGCACCACGCCGATTTCGTTGTTGGCATACATGATCGAAATCAGAATCGTCTTCGGCGTGATGGCCTTGCGCAATTCTTCCAAATCCACGCGCCCGTCTTTCGCCACCGGCAAATACGTCACTTCGTAGCCGTATTT
Organism: Candidatus Acidiferrales bacterium; assembly: GCA_049287725.1. Taxonomy (GTDB): domain Bacteria; phylum Acidobacteriota; class Terriglobia; order Acidiferrales; family UBA7541; genus Palsa-295. Next base: position 149,388 of record JBAQGJ010000018.1, read on the forward strand.
CTCCAGGCGCTTGCAAGTATCGAGCGTCGCCTTGTGCTCGGTCACCTGCGTGATGATGTGGTTGCCCTTCTCGCGGTACATTTCAGCGACGCCCTTGATCGCCAGGTTCGTCGATTCCGTGGCCCCGCTGGTAAACACAATCTCTTTCGGAGTGGCATTGATCAGCTTCGCGATCTGCCCCCGCGCGTTCTCCACGGCCTCTTCTGCCTTCCACCCATATTCATGGTTGCGGCTCGCGGCATTCCCATACTTCTCGGTAAAATAGGGCAGCATTGCCTCAACCACGCGCGGATCCACCGGCGTAGTAGCGTGATTATCAAAGTAAATCGGAAGCTTGATTGCCATTCTATATCTCCTCAACCCCGTTCAATTTAGATGCCCAAACCCAAATAAAGTGGCGCTGCAGCTCAAAATCTCGCCCCAAACCGAAGCCGACGAATCCTGCCGTTGCCTTTCTCTGCGCCCTCTGCGTCTCTGCGGTAGACTTGCCTTTCGCCTCAAACTCTCCGCGCCCTCAGGCTTCCTCTGTGCCCTCTGTGTTAAATCTTTCGCCTTGGCCTCAGACCCGCAACTCCACCATCTCCGACACAGGCGGCGCCTCATCCGTCATCTGCGAAATCGTCACATTCCCCAAAACCGCCAAAATCGAGTCATTCACCCGCCGTAAAGGCTCCCGAATCGAACAAGTAGTAGTCACATCGCAAGCCCCGCGCGAAGTCACGCACGACGTAATGAACAAAGGCCCGTCAATCGCCCGAATCACATCCAAAGCCGTAATCAACGAAGCATCCCGGGCCAAGGTGTAGCCGCCGCTCGATCCATGCCGAGCCGCCACCAACCCACCCTTCGCCAATTTCTGCAGCACTTTCGCCATCAACGGCGTAGACATCTTATACAGCTCCGCGATGTCCCCCGCGCTGCAAGCTCCGCGACCGCCGTGCATCGCCAAATGCTTCAGCGCAATCAAACCGTAATCAGCCTTCTTAGATAGCTTCATCATTAGAGTTATGTACGACTAAATCAGTCGCACTTAGATTCTAGCCGCCCACACCACAAATTGTCAAGCGATCTCAAGCTCCCAACTCCAATCCCCCCAACATCTTAAAACACGACCATTTTAGTCCACTTGGTCAAGACCGCCACATCCAACGGCGAAAATCCACCCCCGAGCGGCGTCCGGGCCCCATCCAACGGCTCCACGGCCCCCGCCCGATTTTTTCTCGCGGCTGCAATCCATCTTCTAGGTTAGAATCGCCAATCGCATGGATTCCACTAGCGCCAGACGCGTCACTGCCATCTATCCCGGCTCATTCGATCCGGTCACCAACGGCCATCTGGACCTGATCACTCGCGCCTCCAATATTTTTGACAAGCTCATCGTCGCCGTCGCTCACAACATGGAAAAAGATCCTCTCTTCACCGAAAAAGAGCGCGTCGAGATGCTCGAAACCGCCACCTTCAAATGGACCAACGTCGAAATTGACGTCTTCGATGGCCTGCTGATGGATTACGCCCGCGCCAAAAACGCCAACGTGATCGTCCGCGGCATTCGCGCCGTCTCCGATTACGAATACGAACTGCAAATGGCCATGATGAACCGCAAAATCGAGCCCGACGTCGAAACCGTTTTCATGCTGCCCGCCGAGCAGTACAGCTATCTAAGCTCGCGCCTGGTCAAGGAACTCGCGCGCCTGGGCGGCCCCACAAAAGAATTCGTTCCACCCATCGTCCAAGAGCGTCTCAGTGTAAAATTCAAATAGTGGCGATGGCCCTCCGCCGCGCCGTCTTGTTTGCTGAAAAAGGGAAGCGAATGTCATCCCGAGGCCGCCATGGCGGCCGAGGGATCTGCTTTTCGCTGTAACGCCGAAAAAAAATGCAGATTCCTCGGCATGACAATTCGACCGTTTTTCCGTAATCTATTCATTCCGTCCAGAGAAACTTGAAGGAGCACCATGGAACTAGCCGCCGAGAAAAAAATGGAAGAGACCTTCCAACTCGCCGACCGCGTCAATCGCATCAACGTCTCGCCCACGATGGTCGTGCTGCAAGAAGCTGAAAAGCTCAAAGCCCAAGGTATAGACGTTGCCGACTTCGGCCCCGGCGAACCCGATTTCCCCACGCCCGATCACATCAAGCGCGCAGTCGTCCAGGCGCTAGAAGAAAATCGCACCAAGTACACTCCCGTCGCCGGCATCGCGGCCCTGCGCCAGGCGATCTGCGATTGGCACGCGCAGAATCTCGAATCCTCTTACCAGCCTTCCGAGTGCGTCGTGAACGTCGGCGGCAAGCACGCCATCTTCAACGCTGTCTGCTCGCTCATCAATTCCGGCGATGAAGTAATAATCGGCGCTCCCTACTGGGTCAGCTACCCGGACATGGTGAAATACGCCGGCGGAACGCCCGTCTTCGCCCCCACGCGCGCCGACGATTTCTTCATCTTGCGCGCCTCCCAAGTGGAACAGGCCATCACGCCAAAAACGAAAATCGTCATCGCCAATTCTCCCAACAATCCCACGGGCGCGGTGATTCCTCCCAACGAATTCGCGCGCTTGCAGGATCTTTGCAACCGCCGCAATATCTGGCTGCTCTCCGACGAATGTTATTCGCACTTCGTCTACAAGGACGCCAAGCCCTTCTCCGTCGCCAGCGTCCCCGGCCCCAAGCATCGCCTGATCATCGCCGGCTCATTTTCGAAGACGTTCGCCATGACCGGTTTGCGCCTCGGCTACATCCTCGCGCCCAAACCGCTCGTGGACGCCATCGCCAAGCTGCAAAGCCAGTCCACTTCGAATCCCACTTCGATCATTCAATACGCGGGGATCGCAGCCATGCGCGGCTCGATGGATTCCGTCGCCGCAATGCTCGCGGAATACGCCCGCCGCCGCGAACGCATCCTCACCGGCCTGCGCGCGATTCCCGGAGTCAACTGCGCGCCGCCGCTCGGCGCGTTTTACGTGTTCCCGAATGTCGCCGCTCATTTCAATCCGCAAATGCCGGACACGACCGCCGTCGCCAAGCAGCTTCTCGAACGCGAGCACGTTGCCGTAACGCCCGGCGAAGCCTTCGGCGCGCCCGGGCATTTGCGCCTTTCCTACGCCACTTCCATGGAGCGAATAGACGAAGGACTGCGCCGCCTCGCGCGCTTCTTCGGCCAGGCAAAGTGACTGCGACTGACGTGAACCTGTGTCCCGCGCGCCTCGAAGCCATATTTAGTCCGCGCCCTTGGGGCGCGCTTTCTCTCGCGCCGCTTTTTCCAGAGAAATCGAATTTGACCGAGCCTCTGGGCGAAGCCTGGACGACGGGCAACGAATGCCGCTTCGCCTCCGGGCCGTTTGCAGGCGAAAAATTGGGCCAAGTGTGGCCCAAGCTGCCGCCGCAGTGGGCCGGAACGCAAGCAGATCTCGCAAATGATTTCCCGTTGCTCGTAAAATTTATTTTTGCCGAACAAAAACTCTCGGTCCAAGTCCATCCCGGTGACGACTTCGCCGCGCGCCACGAATCGGCCTCCGGCGGCCGCGGCAAGACGGAAATGTGGTATGCCCTTCGCGCGCGCGAGGGCGCGGAAGTCCTCGTCGGCCTCAAGCCCGGCGTCACCGCTGAAAAATTCAAGCGCGCGATCGTGGACGGCACCGCCGAGGACCTGCTTGAACACGTTCCGATGCGCTCGGGCGATGCTATCTTCGTTCCTGCCGGCACGGCGCACACCATCGGCGGCGGCCTCGTCCTCTGCGAAATCCAGCAGCACTCGGACATCACCTATCGCGTCTACGATTACAATCGCCGCGACGCGCAAGGCCAGCCACGCGACTTGCATATCGAAAAAGCGCTGCAGGTAATTCAGTTCGGCGAGCAAAGCGGCGGTAAAATTGATCCCGTGCGCATCTCGCGCGGCGCCGTCACCGAAACCTACTTCGTCGCCTGCCGCTATTTCGCCACCGAAAAATGGGAATTCGCCGAACGCATCGCCTCCACCACCTCGCCCGAGCACTTCGATCTCCTGATTTTCCTCGAAGGCCATGGCTCCATCCACTGGGGCAACGAATCCGTGGAATACGCTCCGGCCCAAACGTGGCTCGTCCCCGCCGCTCTCGGCGCCTATCAATTAAATCCCGCCGCGCCCACCACGCTCCTGCGCACCTACGTCCCTACGCACATTGACGAACTCGCGCGCAAGCTTGCCGATCAAGGCGTCAGTGAATCTGCCTGGTCGCGCCTGGTATATCCATGACCGCATCGGCAAACGCATCCGTGAAATCAACTCGGGAGAAAATTCCCGCCTGCGCCGTACTTCTAGCCGGCGGACGCGGCACGCGCTTCTGGCCCCGCAGCCGCACGCGCACCCCCAAGCAGCTTCTGAATATCACTGGCGACGAAACCATGCTGCGTCAGACCGTCTCACGCCTCGCACCCCTTTTCACGCCGCGCAATTTCTGGGCAGTCACCAACGTCGAACAGGCCCAGGCCGTCCGCCGTGAACTTCGCGGCATTCCCGCGTCGCACATTCTCGCCGAACCCGTCGGCCGCAACACCGCCGCAGCGATTGGCCTCGCCGCGATTCACCTCGTCCACGATCACGGCGACGCGCTGATGGCCGTCCTCCCATCCGACAGCTACGTCGCGGACGTCGCCCAATATCGCCGCCTCGTTCGCGCCGCGCTCGATCTCGCCCGCGCGCCCGGAAATCTCGTCGTCCTCGGCATTCCGCCCACGCGCGCCGAAACCGGTTACGGCTATATCGAAGCGGGAGCCGCAAGCCACGCAAAGCCCAGTGGCCTCACCTCCTACTCGGTTCGCCGCTTCACTGAAAAACCCGCGCTGCCCCTCGCGCGCCGCTATCTTTCCGCCGGAAGGTTTTACTGGAACGCCGGAATGTTTTTCTGGCGCGCCTCCACCTTCCTCGAAAATTTGCGCCGCTTTCTTCCGGCCACCCACGCGGCGCTAGCGGACCTCGCGAAAACCATCGGCACGCGCAAGTACAACACAACACTCCGCCGCATCTATCCCAAGCTCGAAAATATTTCCGTGGACTTCGCCATCATGGAACCGGCCACGCACGACGCGCGCACCCCAAGCGTCTTCGTGCTCCCCGCAAAAGTTGGCTGGAGCGACATCGGCTCGTGGCAAGCCGTCTTCGAATTGCTAGCCGCGCAGCCCGGCGCCAACGTTTCCGCCACTCCCCATTTCGCCCTCGACGCCACCGGCAACTATTTCTGGAGCCCGAAAAAATTCGTAGCCGCCATCGGCGTCAACAACCTGGTAGTAGTCGAAACCAACGACGCCATCCTAATCTGCCCCCGCGATCGTTCCCAAGACGTAGGCAAAATCGTGAAATACCTGGAACAGCAAAAACTTAAAAACCTGGTATAACGCCAGCGGCGACAGTTTGTCTTCTCGGCGCTTACCGCAGCTCGCGCTCTCTCCGTGTCCTCAAGCCTTATCTCTGTCCTCTGTGTTAAATCTTTTCACTTGCCGTAATCCCACCCACCAATTTGGCGCGACCCAAACTCCCGCTCACCGCACAACGAGCCTTCCCACCACAAAATTCATCCCTTATACTTTCACCGTGAACAAAATCGCTTTCGGCACCGACGGCTGGCGCGCCATCATCGCCGAGGATTTCACCTTCGAAAACGTCCGCAAGGTGGTCCAGGCAATCTCCCGTTACGCCGTCCGCGCTGAAAAACCCGGCGCCGGCCTTCTCGTCGGTTACGACACCCGCTTCGGCTCCGATCGTTTCGCGCGCACCGCCGCCGAAACCGTCTCCGCCGCCGGCATTCCCGTCTGGCTAGCAGCCGACGCCGCTCCCACGCCCGCGCTCTCGCTGCTCGTGAAACTCCGCGGTGCCGCCGGCGGAATTCAAATCACCGCCAGCCACAATCCCTATCAATGGAATGGCGTGAAATATAAAGCCAGCTACGGCAGCTCCGCTTCGCCCGCCATCGTCGCCCAGATCGAATCCGAACTCGCAAAAATCCTTCGCGACAACGCGCCCGCCCTTCCGCCGCAACCAAATCTCATTCATTCGCTAGACGTCCGCGCCCCGTACCTAGAAGCGCTCAACAAATTGGTGGACTGGGACCGCCTGCGCGCCGCCAAATTTCGCTTCGCCATTGATCCGATGCACGGCTCAGGACGCGGCCTGCTCCGCGATCTCTTCCGCCGCAACGAAATCGCCTGCGAAGAAATCCGCGGCACGCGCGATCCTCTTTTCGGCGGCGTGAATCCCGAACCCATCGAGCCGCACGTCGCCGCCCTCCGCGAGGCAGTAGTGAAAGGCAAATTCGATGCGGGCTTCGCCCTCGATGGCGACGCCGACCGCATCGGAGCGATTGATCGCGACGGCACCTTCGTCACGCCGCACCAGATTTTTTCGATCCTGCTCTGGCATCTGGCCGGCACGCGCAAACTTCCCGGCGAAGTGGTAAAAACTTTCTCCACCACTAAGCTCATCGACAAAATCGGCGCAAAATTCGGCCGTAAAGTCTGGGAAACCCCGGTCGGCTTCAAATACGTCTGCGACCGCATGCTCGAAAGCGACATCCTGCTAGGCGGCGAAGAAAGCGGCGGCATCGGCACCAAACTCCACCTCCCCGAGCGCGACGCCAGCGTCAACGCGCTGCTCCTCGCCGAAGTGATGGCTTGGCACCGCAAATCTCTCGGCGAACTCGTCGCCATGCTCCACGCCGAATTCGGCGAACATCATTACAACCGCGTGGATCTCTCGCTGAAAAACGGCCAGAAAGAAAAAGCGCTCGAATATTTCGCGGATCCCAAGCTAAGCCGCTTCCTCGACTGGCCGGTCACGCGCCGCGAAAATCTCGACGGCATTAAAATCTATCTAGGCGAAATCGGCTGGGCCATGGTCCGCGCCTCCGGCACTGAGCCCATGTTAAGAATCTATTCCGAGACAACGCATCCGGAAACAACCAGCCGCGTCCTGAAAGAAGTATCCAGGCTGGTGCGCGCTCTCTAGCGTGGCAGGTTTGAAGCTATTTTCGCAGACGTTGTCATCCCGAGCGTAGCGAGGGATCTGCTTTTTGCGTCGTCCAGCGCGCTCACCACGCGGCGAGGAGCACCACAATGGAAGCCATCAACCTGAACGAAAAGTTCACCAAAATAAACGACCACTGGAACCCCCGCATCATCGGCGAACTCAACGACACCTACGTAAAAGCCGTAAAGATCCAAGGTGAATTCCACTGGCATCATCACGACAACGAAGACGAACTCTTCTTCATCGTCAAAGGCCGCCTGCGCATGAAATTCCGCGACCGCGAAGTCATCGTGCAGCCCGGCGAATTCATCATCGTCCCCAAAGGCGTCGAGCATCTTCCCGTCGCCGACGAAGAAGTCCACATGCTGCTCGTCGAACCCAAAACAACTCTCAACACCGGCGACGTACACAACGAACGCACCGTCGTCGAACTGGAACGCTTGTAACGCATCAAGAAAACCGGGCCCGCAACAATCATCACGCAAGCAAATCTCCGCCCGGTACCATGCGGGCCAGAAGGCAGAAAATATGCAGCGGCGCCTCTACACGCTCGACGTTTTCACCACCAAGCCCTTCGCCGGAAATCCGCTCGCGGTAGTCACCGATGGCGACGGCCTCTCCACCGCGAAAATGCAATCGATCGCGCGCGAAATGAATTTATCGGAGACCGTTTTCATCCAGCGCCCCACGAATAATCGCGCGCTCGCTCGCCTGCGCATCTTCACCACCACGCGCGAACTCCCCCTCGCCGGACATCCCGTCATCGGCACCTGGTTTCTGCTCGCCGAATTAGGCGTCGTCCCTGCATCCGAAGGCAGCGTGCACATCCTGCAGCAAACCGGCGCCGGAATCCTTCCCGTCGAATTCACGTTTCACAATGGGCGCCCCGTGCGCGTCACCATGACGCAAAAACCCGCGCGCTTCACCCGCGCCGCTTTCACTCGCGCCGCGCTCGCCGCGGCGCTGGGTCTGAAACCCAGCGATCTCGCGCCCTCGCTTCCGGTCGAATTCACGTCCACCGGAATTTCAAATCTCATGGTTCCGCTCAAAAGCCGCGCCGTGCTGCCGAAAATCCAAATGAACATGCGCGCGCTCGCGCACCTGACCTCGCCGCACGGCACCATGGCCTATTGCTTCGCGCTCGCCGCACACGGACGCGCCTACGCCCGCGGCATGGTCCCCTGGGGAATAATCGAAGATCCCGCCACAGGCTCCGCCGGCGGCTCGCTCGGCGCATACCTAGTCCATCACGGCCAGATGAAGCCGACGGAAACCCTGGTGATCACCCAAGGCGTCGAAATGGGCCGCCCCAGCGAAATTCAAGTGGAAATAACAGAAGAGCGCGGCAAACTAACCCCCAAAGTAAGCGGCTCAGCAGTCCGCATCTTCGAAGGCCACATCGAAGCCTAATCTTTGTGGGTCGTGGCTTTAGCCACGACATGAAACCTGCAAATTCAGGACGGCTTCAGCCGCTGAAGTTCCATCCAGATTCCTCGGCACCACAGGCGGATCGAAATGCGACGCGCGTGAATCAGCGCCTCATCGCCGCCACGCGATCTTAGGGGCACGGCATGCCGTGCCCGCCGATCGACACGCCGGCCGCCTGCGCAGCCGCAATATTCCGAACGAGGCAAGCTCAATATGGAGTGCGGCGGCGCGCCGCCGCTTTGCGGAAGACAAACTAACCGCGACATCGAACGAGAAAGAACACTCGAACTAGGACGCGACTAAATAATCGACGCCAACCCGCATAACACGCGATTCAAACCGACCTACGCCTCAATACTCTTCCACGCCGCGTCCAAAATCCCATTCAAAAACGCCGGCGATTCCGCCGACGAAAATTTCTTCGCCAACTCCAACGCCTCATCAATCGCCACCTTCGCCGGCGCCGTCCCAAACCTCAATTCATAAATCGCCAAACGCAAAATGCTGCGATCCACCACCGCCAGCCGCTCCAATCGCCAATTCTCCGCAAGCTTTTCCACCAGCTTGTCGCTAGCTTCCGTCTCCGCCACCGCGCCCTCAAACAATTGATTCGCGAATTTCCGCGTCGAATCCGCCGCGCGCGCCTGTTTCCAGAAGTGCTGCTCCACCGAAGCAGGCTTCCGCCGCGTCATGTCCCACTCGAAAAGCATCTGTAAGGCAAACTCGCGTGATTTGTGGCGAAGCGTCATTCTAACGGCGCCGCGCCCGGCCGCTCTTCGCGGCAACAGCAGCACCAGCGGCGGAATTTCTCCCGATTTTGCGCACCAAACTCCCCATCTCCACCGCTCCCAATCCCGCTTCGTAGCCTTTATTTCCTGATTTCAATCCCGCGCGATCAATCGCCTGCTCCAAGGTGTCGCAAGTGAGCACGCAAAATATCAGCGGCACGCCCGTATCCAGTTGCGCCAATTGAATTCCGCGGGCCGTCTCGGACACCACCACGTCATAGTGCGAAGTCTCGCCGCGCAAAATGCATCCGATGCAAATAATGGAATCGAACCGCCCGGTCGCAGCCATTTTTTTCGCGGTAATTGGCAACTCAAACGAACCCGGCACGCGCACGACCTCGATCTGTTTCTCGTCCGCTCCGCACTGCGCCAATCCGTCGAGCGCTCCCGCCAGCAGCCGCTCCGTGATAAAACTATTGAACTGGCTCACCGCAATCCCAAATCGCAATCCCGCCGCATTCAATTCCCCGCGCGCGCTCGCCGGCTTCAATTTTTCGGCCATCCCTCAACGCCCCTCGAACTTCGCGGGCCGCTTCTCGATAAACGCGCGCGTCCCTTCGTGCATATCCTGCGTCGTGCAGCACAACCCAAATAACGTCGCCTCCAGATACAATCCTTCCTCCTGCGGCATTTCCATTCCGCGCTCCACAGCCTCCATCGCGTAACGCACCGCCAGCGGCGCATTCGCTATAATTTTCTTCGCGATCGTCTCCGCCGTCGCCAGCAAATCCGCGGGCTCCACCACTCGGTTCACCAGTCCAATCCGCAGCGCCTCTTCCGCCGTGATCATGTCGCCGGTCAAAATCAATTCCTGCGCCACGCCTTTGCCGCACAGCCGCGGCAGCCGCTGCGTTCCGCCCATCCCCGGAATAAGTCCCAGTTTCACTTCCGGCTGCCCCAGCTTCGCGTTACGGTTGGCAATCCGCATGGTGCACGCCAATGCCAATTCGCATCCGCCGCCCAGCGCGAATCCATTGATCGCCGCAATCGACGGCTTTCCCAGCGTCTCCAATCGGTGAATGATTTCCTGCGAGTGCAAAGTGAATTCCCTGCCGCTCACCGGCGTCTGCTGCGACAGCTCATTGATATCCGCCCCAGCGATAAACGCCTTCTCTCCCGCGCCGGTCACAATCAGAACGCGAACCGCGTCGTCCCCGCGCACCGCCGCCAGGCAATCGCCCAATTCATCCAGCGTTTTCGAATTTAGCGCGTTCAATACCTGCGGCCGGTTCAACGTCAGCCGCGCAATCTGATCCTTCACTTCAAACAGCAAATTATCGTAAGCCATAATTTCCCTGTAATAAGATTCCGGATTTTACCACTGGTATGGTACCCGAACTGTCCCAAGGGTCGGAACTTCAATTCGGCTGTCACAACTCAAGAATCTTTGTGGGTGGTGGCTTCAGCCACGACATTCAATCGTCCGATTCGCAACGGCTTTAGCCGCTGAAGTTCCTCTTCCGCAGTCTCCGTCGGGACAAGAAAGCCTCAACATCAGCGCTTGGAACATTAAAAAATGGAAGCGCCTTCGAAGGTCTCGCTAAGGCGTGCCCAGCGCCACCAAAGTATCACCGCCGCGCTGCCGCGCATCTTCCAACCCCGCATCCGCGCGATTGATCCACTCGGTAACGCGATCTTCCGTCTCGTCGCCCGGCCGCGAAGAAGCCTCCGCCACCACCGCGCTGATCGTCAAATCCGCCGTTCCCCACGAAGGCCGCACCGAAGCCGCCGTATTCCGCAATTTCTCCGCCAGCGCCCGCGCATTTTCCAGCGATGTGTCCGGCAATATGAATACAAGCGACCACGCCGTATATTTCACCGCCACATCAGTCTGCCGGATTGCCGACGAAAGTCCCCGCGCCAATTGTTCGATGTAATGATCCAGCGCCGCGTCGCCGTGCTGCCGCAGCAGATCTCCGCCGCGATCCACGTGCAGCACAATCAATGAAATCGGCGTGTTTTGCGCCCGCGCGCGATTCGATTCCACCAGCAAACAATCAATATAAGCTCCGCGGCTCAGCAATCCGGTTTTTTCATCCGCCACTGCCAGTGACCGCACCAACGACCGCAGCCGCGTGTGGTTCACCGAAAGCACCAACTGGTCGCCCACCGCCTGCAAAAAGAAACTCTCGTTCGGCTTCCATCTCCGCGCTCTCACATCTCCAATCAAAAGCGCTCCGGAAGGCGCCTGCGTTTCCTTGTCCGTCAGCATCACGCCCAGCGCCGATTCCAGTCCCAAATCGCGCAACGCCGGCAATGTGGCCGCCTGCAATTCCACTCCACCCAACGCATCCGGCGCCACCTTGGCCACCAGGCTCGCAATCGTTGAAATTTTTCCCGCGCCAACTCCCGTCATCCCCGGCGCGAAATATTCCGCCGTCGCCGGCACTCCTTCACCCGGCGCGCCAACGGCCACCAGGCATCGGCTGGTCTGCAGATGTTTTCCGATTTCCGCCGCCGTGGTGCCCAACACTTCGCGCGGTGTCGGCTGCCGGTACATCAACCGGTTGATTTCCGCGATCGCCGCAAGGTCGCGATGCGTTTCCGCGGCCGTCGGCCCCGGCGGCGTTCCATAATTCTCCAGTTGCTGCGCCGACGTCTGCGGTGGCGCAGCAGGAGGCGGAGGCGGCGCTTCCATCACCGCGGGAGCAGCCGGTTTCGGCGCCGCCTTGCGCGCCGTACCTTTCGGAAACCAATTCGCGCGTTCGTAGAGCGCGCGCAACCTCTCGTTTTTTCCTTCCTCGCCGGGAAAAAGCTCCGCGATACGCTCGAGCCGTTCCACGGCCTTGCTCTGCAGCGAATACTGCAAGAAAATTTCGACTTGCACCACCAGGTCTTCCAGCGCCTGTTGCGCGCGCAATTCCTCTGGCACGGATCCGGGGCTTTGCGATGGTTCCCGCCCCGCGCCCGTAAATCCATCCGTCCGCGTCGAAACGGTCGCCGCCTTGGCCGCGCGCGCCAGAATATTTTGCAAGAACACGGGATCGGCCTTGCCTTCCAGCTTCGAAATCCGCTCGTGATTCCGGTAGTCGTACGGATCAATATCCACCAAACGGTCCAGCGAATCGCACGCTTCCCGCACGCGCCCCGCGTCCAGGTAGAGGTCAAAAAGCCTCATCAGCGCTTCGAAATATTTCGTTTCGCGATTCAGCTCGTCGTACAGCTTCGCCACCATTTGCGCCAGCGACAGTGAAGCGGGATACGTCGCGGCCAGCCGGTCCACGTTTGCCGCGAACTCCACGTCTTTGCGCAAACTCCGCATCGTGGTTTTCGTTTGGACCAGCACAGCCACGCCCTTCTCATCCTGCCCCGCGCGCAAGTATGCCCCGGCCAGCTCGAACAATTTCGTGAAGCTCTCCGGCCTCTGCTTGTAGTACGCCTCGAAAACTTCCCGCGCCCGGTCCAGTCGCCCCGTGCGCAGTAATCCTTCGCCGAAAAGCGCCAGAAACGCGGGATCCGCTTCGTTGGCCGCAAGCGGATCGAGCAATATCACGGCGCCCTCGGCGTCGCCCTTGCGCAATTTCGCGTCCGCAAAAAGCAGCGCGCCCGCGCGATCCTGCGGAGAAAGATGGTTCGCGCGCCCGAAATATTCCAGCGCCTCATCCAGCGCGCCCACCGCCAGCGTCAATTGCCCCGCGCGCAAATAACTCCGCGTCGCCAGCTCCGCGAGGCGCAGCCGCTCCGCGTGTTCGCCCAGCACGATATGCCGCTGCGGATTTTCCGGATCCAGCAGCGCCATACTCTCGAAGCACGCCAAGGCGTCGATGTCACGCTGCTCTTTGCCGTAAAGCTCTGCGGCAATTCCGAATTGTTCGATGGCTTCCGAAGTGCGGTTTTGTTTCTGCAGTAAAGTCGCGTAACGCATCAAGCGGTCGGAGGGCTGCGGATAATTGCGGAGAAATCGAACGAAAACTGCGGAGGCCTTGGCGCCGTCGCCGATCTCCACCAACCGGTCGAACTGTATCCCGTAATATTCCGCGGCCTGCGAGGGCTCGTTCAACCGCGTATAGATGTCCGCCAGCGCCTGCAGCGCTTCCTGATTCGCCGGCGCCTCTTCGTACACCGCCTGGTATTCCGCAATCGCTTCGCGGAGTTTATTCTTCTCCAGGCTTTTGCGCGCCCGTTCGAGATGCTTGGTTATGTCCTGGGCCATGGGAGTCCGGGCGTCTATCGGGAATTGCGGGCTTGCTGGGGAAGTCCGCCCGCGAGTCTCGTGAACACACCGTCACGAGCCCCGATTTTCCGCGCGGGTCGAATAACCACTATATACCGGACGCGAAGCCGCCCTCAAAACGAAATCAACCTCGCGTGCTCATTTGGGCGATAGACAGAGGAAAAATGGCAGGATTCAAGCCCGTACTTCGTTCGGCAAACCCTTCACCTTCTCGCGCATCGATTTCAACGACAATCCGCTCCGCACCAGCCCCGCAAATCCCAAAAAAATGAACGGCACGGTCAGCGCCAAAAATGCGAAGAACGAAAAGCTCGTCGCGGTCGTCTTGTCCACCTCGAAAACGCTCAGCCCCAGCACGCAGAAAAACTGGTAAGCCCCCACGTTCGCCGGAGCATTCGGCAGCGAGACGCCCAGATTGATCACCAGCAACACGACGATCGCCGCTTTGAACGGCAGATGCAATCCGTACGCCTGCATCATCGCCCACAGCCCCAGCACCTGGCAAAATGGCAGCGCCAGCGACGCCATCACCGACGAATAAAAACTCGGCGCGGTGCCCATCGCGTGCAAGCCCAGAAGCGCTCCCATCAACCGTCCCGGCAGCCGGCGCTGCCCCGTGCCAAAATCCGGCTTCTGCGCCAGCTTCACTTCCAGCACGTAAATCACAATCACCACGATTGCCAGCAGCACCAGCGTCGCGATTCCCAGCGTGTCCGCCACCTTCCGGAATGGCGGCCGCAAATCCACCAACAGCGAAGCCACTGCCAGCGACGCCGTCGCAATCACCAAATCCACCAGCCGCTCCACGCCTACCGATCCCAGCACGCGGCCGATGGAAATCTCCTCGGAATCCGATATCAGATAACTGCGCAACAACTCTCCTGGCCGCAGCGGAAAAATCAAATTCGCAAAAAGTCCCGCGAACACCGCGCGAATCGCGTGCGTCAATTTCACTTTGCCGAACGGGCTCAGCAGCCACTTCCAGCGCACCGCTTGCACCACGTAACTCAATACATCGAACCCCATTCCGACGAGCACCCATTTCCAATCCACCTTCGCCAGTTCCTTCATCGCTTGCACGATGTGGAAATCGTGCAGCACCCAGAAAAGGCAGATGATCGCCAGCCCGTAGCCGATCAGCTTCGGCAGCCGCGACTTCGGTGGCGCTGCGGTCTGGAACAAAGTGTTCAATTCAGAGGATCCAGCCAGTGAGGTACCTCTTTCTGAGACGCCGCGATCATCGTTCGAGTGCCTCCACGCGAGAGCCGCGCATAACTCCACGCCAGCCCCGATTCCATCGCCAAGACGATGGTCCGTGCTCGCAACCTTAACCAAGCACCCAAAACCGGCTACAGCCTACGATATCCCCCTCCGTCATTCAATCCATGACTGCCTGTAAGCAGCCGCACCAGTTATCAAGTGACTTCTAGTCGTAAATCCGACAATCGGCAGGATCGCGGCCCGCCTCGCCGCTCGATACGCCGGCGCTAATTTCGCCCGCTACGACGATCTGTTGCCCCCTAGCACGGTTTCAGTCTCGCATCTACGGGCGCTCGCGTTACCACCTCGCACCTAAACCGATTGTGCAATCACCCGCAACACCGCAGTTGCATCCCGCGCCACGTTCCGCTACAACTAACCACGCATCATCCGGGACTTCCCTGCAAGCAACGCCGGAGCTTAACCCAGCCGTCGCAAGCGCGACCGCGAAGCGTCATCGCGAATTCTCTCAGGGGAGCCCATGAGCCAACCTGACAAACCGCAACCCTCGCCCAACAAGCTCCATCGCCACGCGAACGTGAATCCACCGCAACGCCGCACGCGCCCAGTAGCATTCCGCATCTCAATTCTCGTGCTCCTATGCCTGGTCTCTGCCGCCAACCTCTCGGCCGACACCATCACCGGCACCATAAAAGATCCCTCCGGCGCGGTAGTCGTCGGCGCGCGCATCGAAATCACCGGCGGCAATCTCGCGCAACCTCTAGTCCTCGCCTCCGACGACTCCGGAAAATTCGCCGCGCCCAACCTGACTCCCGGCAAATATTCCGTTCGCGCCACCAAAGACGGCTTCGCCGATCTCACCACGACCGTAGATTTGAAGGGCTCCGCCGACCTTCCCCTCGTCCTCACCATCGCCCCGCAAAAAGCCCAAGTAAACGTCACCGAAAAAGGCACTGGCTTCGCAAACTCAGACGCCGTCTACCGCCAGCTACGCGATATCGGTCTCGCCGAATCCTATCACTGTGAAAATTTCACGCTCGCCGTGGACGTCGGCACCTTCGTACTGAAATCCGGCACCATCACCATCCTCGAGCCGGTCAATCGGTTCGTAACCGGCGCCGTCTTTGTCGGCCAAGGACATTTCACGCTAAAGCCTCTCGACGCGATCAACACCCACGAACTACTTCGCCGCACCGGCAGCCCCGTCGTCGAGGAAGATTTCACCGAAGTCGTCTTCCGCTTCAGCGGCAGCGAATACCCGCAGTTTGCCGCGGCGTTTCTCGCGCAGACGCCAACTCCGCCCGAAGTCGTGGCCGCCCTTCAACATTGGAAAAATAAAATCCGTCAGCGCCGCGAAATTCCCGAAGGCTTCACGCAGAGTATTCTCCAGGGCGAAACGATCGACAACGTGGACGCCGACGTCCTCGCCGCCGTTTACAATCCGGCGAAACATCCCCCGTTTTTGAACGCCTACATGCATGGCTCGCCGCATCAGGACCTGCGCTTTTTCATGCGCAACCGCGTCGGCGCCCTCCCGCAAATGGAATCTCCCGAAGAAGTCGCACTCATCAATTGCAATGGCGGAAATCTCGACGACGGCGTCTGGTATTCCCAGCACTTGAAAACCGAACTGCTCGCCGGCACTGCCAATTCCCGCGAGGACCGCCGCCTCTTCGCCACCAAGCGTTACAACATCGAAACCGTGATCGCCAAGAACGATCATCTCTACGGCCGCGCCACCATCACCTTCGAACCGCTCATCCCTGGCGAACGCGTCATGAAATTCGGCCTGTTGCCCACTCTCCGCGTCACGCGTGTCACCGATCAATCCGGCCAGGATCTCCATTTCATTCAGGAAAGCCGCAAGGAAGACGGCTCGTTCTACGCCATCCTCGACGCGCCCGCAGCCATGAGCGCGGAACATTCCATCTCCGTCGAATATGTTGGCGATAAAGTTCTCGCCGATGCCGGCGACGGCAGCTACTACGTCAGCGCCCGTGAATCCTGGTATCCGAATCTCAATGGCTTCGGCGAAAAAGCGCTCTACGACCTGACCTTCAAAGTTCCTCCTTCCAACGTCGTCATCAGCGTTGGCAAACTTCAAGGACAATCCACCGAGGCCGGCTTCGCCGTCTCTCACTGGGTCACTTCGATTCCTGTAGCGGTCGCTGGCTTCAATTACGGCCATTACACCAGGATCGCGCTTCCAGACACCATCACCCACTACGATCTTTCCGCATATTATTTGACTGAATTGCCGGACAGCCTGCGCCCCTACCGCGAGAGCGCCTTCTTGGGCAGCATGTCGCCGCTCGCCATGTCCAAATACGCGCTCGATCAGACTCGCGCGCAGATGCAGCTTTGCACTTTTTATTTCGGCAAAGCGCCGTACGACAACATTGACGTCACCGAGCAGCCCAATTTCAATTTCGGCCAATCCTGGCCCAACCTGGTGTACTTGCCGATCTCCGCTTACATTGATTCCACCCAGCGCTGGATGCTCTTCGGCCGCATTGACACGAAATTCACCGGCTTCGTCCAGGAAGTCACGCCGCACGAAGTCGCCCACCAGTGGTTCGGCCACGGCGTTGGCTGGGCGTCTTATCACGATCTGTGGCTGTCGGAAGGATTCGCGGAATTTGCCGCGGGACTTTTCCTGCAGCAGGCCGTGGGCCCGAAATGGCAGAAGGACTATCTGGATTTCTGGGAACGCCAGCGCGTGCGCATCCTCGAAAAAAATAATTTCGGCGTTTCGCCCAACGATGCCGGCCCGCTATGGCTCGGCCTGCGCCTCATTTCTCCGCGCTCCGCGCAAGCCTATCAGGGCGTCACCTACTCCAAAGGCGCCTACGTCCTGCTCATGCTCCGCTCGCTCATGTACGACGATCGCGCCCCCGACAAAGAGCACGAACAGCAGTTCATAGACATGATGCACGACTACATGCAAACCTATCGCGATTCTCCCGCCTCCACCGAATCCTTCAAGCACATCGCCGAAAAGCACATGCCCCACACGCTGGATATCCAGCAGAATGGCCGCCTCGATTGGTTTTTCAACGAGTGGGTCTACGGCACTCAGGTGCCCCGCTATCAATTCAACTACGAGATCCAGGCCGCCGATGGCGGCAAGTTCCGCATCCGTTGCGCCATCACCCAAAGCGAAGTCGACAACAATTTCGCCATGTTCGTGCCCGTCTTCGCCGATTTCGGCGCCGGCATGATCCGCCTGGGCCAGGTAGGCATAGCAGGCAACAACACCAAACGAGTGGACTTCATCATCGACCGCCAACCAAAAAAAGTAGCCCTCAACGCCTACAAAGACATCCTCGAACGCTAACCGCCCGCCCGCGCCAGATACCGTGCGCGCAGGGCACGCTTTCGTAGGGGCACGGCATGCCGTGCCCGCCTTTGACGCCGACTCAGTTCGAAACCACCCCTCCATTCGCTCGAAACTTGTTGTATAGTCCGCGCATGCAAGCACCACCCTGGAGCACAATTGCGCTCACCTCGCTGTTGCTAATCTCGCTGTGCGCAAAAGGTGGGCAGGAAGCGCAATCTCCGCAACCTCAAAAGTCGCAGCCGCCTGCCGCAATGGAGCAGCGCGGGCGCATCATTGGAATCGGCGGTGTCTTCTTCAAATCCGCTGATCGCGATCAGATGCGCGAATGGTATTCGAAGCATCTTGGACTCGCTGACAAAGGCGGAGGCGCCATGCTTCCGTGGCGCGAACACGACGACCCGAAAAAGGAACACGTTACAGTTTGGACGATTTTCCCCGCCTCCACGGACTATTTCGGTCCCGGCCACGCACAGTTCATGATCAATTACATCGTGGACGATCTGGATGCTCTGCTCGACCGCTTAAAACAAGAGGGAGTAAAGATCGACCCCAAACGAATGGATGAATCCTACGGTCGCTTCGCCTGGATCTACGATCTGGATGGCAATAAGATTGAACTCTGGCAGCCAACGCCCGCAAAGCCCTAAGCGCCTTCCACTGCACTTACACAATCGTAGCTAGCATTTCGCGGTTCACGCGGCCAACCAGCTCCCCCGGGTCTCTTCTTCGTCGCGCAACTTCAGCGCTTCCAAAATATCCGTCTTCGTCACAATGCCTTCCAACTTCTCGCCCGCCGAAGTCACCAGCAGCATCGGCTGCTCCCGCTCGCTCAACAACAAACGCAACGCTTCCATCGCGTCGCAATCCGGCGCGACCCGCAAAACTCTGCGATTGGCAATGTCCGCCACGGTAGTCTCCTTCCATTTTTTCTCGCGATCCTCCATGACAGTGCCGAATCGAAGGACTGCGCCCTAACTTGCCCAGGCGTTCAAATCGCCAAGGACCGTAGGGGCACGGCGCGAAGGCCTTGCTATGTGGTCGTCACTGTCACGGCCTGACGCACATACCGGCTGCTTTCCAGTTGCTGCACCATGAAGGCTGCCAGATCGGCCCGCCCGATCTTGTGCGCCTTCTCGCCGCCCTGCGTGCTCAACACCCTGGTAACGCCGGTCTTCTCGCCGTTGGTCAACATCGGCGGTCGCACGAGCGTCCACTCCAAGTTGCTGCCTTCGATCTCGGCCTCCATGCCCGCCTTGTCCACCAGCAGACCTCGCAGAAACGTCCGCATCAGCAGGTGCTCGTTGAAAAAGCCGGCGTTCTTGACGCTCTCGCCCGCACCAACCACCGAAATCTTCAGCAATCGCCGCACGCCATTGCGCCGCATCGCGTCCACAATATTGTGTGCTGCGCTCGTTTCCATCGTCGTCACTTTCCACGGCGTCTTGCCGCCCAGCGCGTCGATCACCGCATCCTGCCCGGCGACCGCAACGTCAACCGCGGCCGCGTCCAGCACGTCGCCCGCGACAACTCTGACGTTCGCCTTCTTGTACTGCGCGGCACCGCGCACGAAAGCCGTCACCTTATGTCCGGCCGCCAGCGCCTCATTTACCAGCGCTTCTCCGCTCTTGCCTGCTGCTCCAATCACTAGAACTTTCATCGCATCCTCCGTTTGCCTCGTATTTGGCCGCCCATCCAAATGAGCAACCTGACGATTGGATGCCTGTAGTAACCAGTGGTTGCAAAATATTCATTGGTTGCATATATCCAATGCACAACATGGGTTTGGGCCTAACCAGTGGTTATAAGTCAACAATTGGTCGCAAAAATCGTCAAAAGGGGCTAAACTATCGAAGTGACTTCCACATCACCCAGTCGCCGGGTAGAGCGCAAGCTGAGGTTGCGGGGCGAAATCCTTGCGGCTGCCAGCAAAATGTTTGCCGATCGCGGCTACGAAGCCGTCACGCTTCGCGCCATCGCTAAAGAGATCGGCTATACGCACGCCGTGATTTATCAGCATTTCCCCGACAAATGGCACATCCTTGCCGAGTTGAGCCGCGAGACGATCGGGCTGCTGATTCAGAACTTCGACGCGATTGCCGCTGAACATCCTGTACCGAAAGACCGTCTTTTTGCGACTTCACGCGGCTTGATTCAATTCTGCACTGCCCATCCACAGCAGTTCCGTAACGTCTTCTTCGGGCCGGAGAACCGCAACGGCATCCGCGCTGGACAATACATCAACGACATCGGCGCGCCGTTGTTCGGACGTTTCGTGCAGCTCTTTTTCGATGTCGCCAGGGATGAAGGATTGCCAAGCAGGAATGACATAGTGGTAGCCCACACTTGGTGGTACGCGATCTTTGGCCTCGCCACACTAATGGTCATCCAAGGGGTCGTGCCGGACTTGCCTGACCAGACTCTAGTAGTCGAGCAAACGATCGCAACGCTCTGGGCGGGCGTCCAAGCTGTTCCGCGCTTGCCAAAGAGCGCAATCACGAAGCGATCCGGCCGATCCAGCGCCACAAAGGCGGGCGGCCGACCCTCGTAGCGTGGTCAAGCACCGCCTTTAAGTTTTAGGGCGCCGCATCCCTTTGCCGCAGCTCGCAAAGGGTGCGTGGCACAACGTTAAGCCCTACTCCCTTCGGCCTCGGGGTTAGGTCTAGAGCCATTCCGGCGGCTGGCGCACCCTTTTGCACAGCAAGTCTCGCGTTGCCTGTCGCCTTCTTGACGGATGGATGATACCTCTGCGGCAGTTGACGGTGAAGTTGATTGGGTTTTGAGTTTGCCGTTGGGCTGGAACTTGGGGTGCCGCACTCTCGCCGATGGGATCAAGAGAAAAATACAATCGCACGGCGCTAAAGATTAATTCGGCTGATTACTTGACAGTTTCTTAAATGCAATCTATATACAGGGCGCGTCTTCGCACCCGGAGGCTCTCGCACATGAAGCGATTGTTTCTCGCAGCCGTTCTCGTTCTGTTTCCCGTCTCCTTCGCGGCCGCACAGAACAATCTCATCACGGAACAAGGCCTCAAGCCCTACGGCTCTTACCACGGCGGGGACATTGACGTCGTGAATCTCACGAACGGAAAGATCGACTTCCACGCGCCCGTCGTTTCGTATCCGCAACGCGGCGGAAAATTGCCGATGGGCTTCGTCCTCCGTTATGACAATCCAACGCCAGAGGTTGATCAGTTCTGTCATCCGCCTGGAAACCAGTGCACCTACTCCTGGGGGCGGGTCGGAAACGGCGTTCAGGTTGTGCCCCTTCCGAATTTAGGAATGAGCATCCTCGGTGCCGTTTACGGAACGAATCTTGGGGGCCATTCTCTTCAACTTGCCGACCAGTCGGTCCATGAGTTGGGGAACGTGAGTGGGACAGTTTGGGAAACCCTCGACACCACAGGCTAGCTCCGTCCACTGGTACCGCAACAACTCAAGATGCCCAGACCATGAGGGATGCCTATACGAATAGGGCTAACGGTGGCGCTGATCCAGTCCAAGGCCGCACACAGTTCGGAACCAGTCATACGCCCCCTTCAAAACTACACAGTCGCGCTGCGGGCAATCATCTTAAAGGCAAGGCAGGGCGTGAGACCGTGTACGCTCACTTTGGGCCATTCAGAGATAGTACCAGCCGTGAACAAACCTACATATACATCTACAACGATCCGGGCCACTGACCATGAAGATCGGGAGGACGCCTATTATGAGAAAAATCGCTCTAGGAATAACGCTACTAATTTGTTTGGCGGCAACCGCTGGTCCGCAGGAGCAGCCGCCACAGCTATTGCTTCGTGCCGCTCAGTGTCTTGAGGCGAAGAAGTTTCTGCCATCCTCGAATGCAACGAAGCTGACGTTTGGGTATTTTCTTGACGAGGAATCTTATCCTAACGACAAGGTTGTTTACGTCGTCAACTATGCGACTCCCGCTCGTTCGAACGGATTGGTTTTCGCTGTCTTCTTAAGCGAGAACAACGGCCACCAGAAGTTCAACGTCCAGAACAACGCCAGTTTCGTTTTGTCGAAGAGTGAGCTGAGCGGCGTCTCCTTTGAGAATCCGCCACTTGGTGGTATATGGACGCAGGAGCACCTAGCGTCGGCTATCAAGCAGATTGAGAAGCAACCTAGGTTTACGATTCCAGTAAAAAACTTGTCTTCTATAAACACATCCATCAGTTGCGAATCGTATACTGATCCTCAGCGAAAAAGAGGTGAAAAATGAGGGGCTGATTGGATGACGTTGTCGGCTCCTTCCTCCGAGTAAACTTGGTTGCGCTAACGACCAAGGCTCGGAAGAAAGGAGCCGAGCGATGATGATTATAGGATGTGATTTTCACACGCGCTACCAACAGATTGCGATGCTGGAAGAGACTACGGGGAGCTGACCGAGCGGCGGTTGGACCACCCGAACGGCGAAGCGGAGGCTTTCTACCGAGGCTTGTCAGGACCGGTACGCGTAGGGATCGAAGCCACTGGTCCGATTCTCTAGTTCGAGCGTTTGCTTGCGGAACTGGGTCACGAACTTTGGATCGGAGACTCGGCCAAGATTCGCGCCAGCGAAGTGCGCAAGCAGAAGACCGACAAACGCGACGCTTTGCTCATTCTCGATCTATTGCTCGCGAAACGCTTTCCGCGCATCTGGGTTCCCTCCCCGGCGGAACGCGACCTGCGGCAGTTGCTCTGGCATCGTCACAAGCTGGTGCGCCTGCGCACCATGTTGGGCAACCAACTACACGCGCTGGCCCTGACCGAAGGACTCCGCCGCAAGAAAAAGCTGTTCACCAAGAAAGGCCGCGCGGAACTGGCGGGTGGCCGACCTTTCAGCGCAAGCAACCGACCGCCTTTAGATTTTCTGGGGGTGCCGCACTCTCGCGGGTTCGCGGCCGAAGGTCCGCAGGCGAGGGTGCGTGGCAATACGTCAGACTCTACCGCACCGGCCCCGAGTTCACTGTGCTCGCTCCCTCACCCGACCCTTCAGCATTTGCAGTTTCGGCGGGTGGCCGCCCCTAGTAGCGCGGTCAAGCACCGCCTTTAAGTTTTAGGGCGCCGCATCCCTTTGCCGCAGCTCGCAAAGGGTGCGTGGCTATATGATTTCAACACAGGCCTGCTGATGACCACTACTGATCCAAATGGTCAGCCCACCAACTACACGTACGACACTCTATGGCGAATCGCCACCGCAGCCTATCCCGACGGTGGCCTCGATACAGTTACTCGCCAGGAATCGACTTTCCCGGTAAGCGCCACTCTTACCAGGAAAATCACGTCATCTCAGAATTCGGTCGCCACAAGCGTGTTCGATGGCCTGGGCCGCGAAATTCACAAGGAAATCTCATCCGATCCGCAGGGAACGGATTACGCAGATACCGCCTACGATGCCGACGGCCGCCTCGCAACTGTTACCAATCCCTACCGCACCACGTCAGACTCCAGCTACGGCGTCACGTCCTATCAATACGACGGGCTCGCCCGCACTATTCTCACGATTCCTCCGGACGGCTCGGCAACCTCCGACAATGTGCAGACGCAATACTGCGGCCCAACCACGATGGTCACTGATGAGGCCGGCCACTGGCGCCGAAGCACAACCGATGGGCTCGGCCGTTTGATCGAAGTGGACGAGCCGAACTCAACGTCCGCGACAGTATCGGTCTGTCCCGGTACCGGCGAGCCGATTTGGGCAACCGCCTATTCGTACGACACGCTCGACGATCTCCTCGGAGTCGTTCAGGGCGGCTCTCATTCCCGTACGTTCGTTTACGATTCGCTCAAGCGTCTCACCACCTCGACCAATCCCGAGGCCGGAGTTGTCTCCTACACCTACGACGCGGATAGCAACGTTTGGACAAAGCAGGATGCTCGTGGCGTCACGATCACGTACGGCTACGAAGCTTTGAACCGGCTGCAGACCCGTACCTATTCGAACGGTGATCCCACCGTCACATACACGTACGACCAGGCGACCTGTGTGGTCATCACTCCCTGCTACAATGTCGGACACCGCACCAGCATGGTTGACTCAGGCGGGTCCGAAATGTGGTCGTACGACAAGGTGGGACGCGAAGCGGGCGAGCAGCGCACCACGAACGCGATCACAAAAACCACCAGTTACACCTACAATTTCGACGGCTCGCTCGCAACCCTCACGTACCCGAGCGGGCGCAAAATCACCTATGCCGTCAACGCCGTCTCGGAGCCGACCACCGCATCGGACGTAGCCAACGGCATTACCTACGCTTCAAATGGCGACTACAATCCTGCTGGCAGTCCGGCGGCAGTCAGTTATGGTTCGGCGTACAACACGACTGTCATCTACAACTCCCGGCTTCAACCTTGCTGGCTCTACACTACGGCCACTCCCAATTCCCCTCTCCCGATTGGCTCACAGTGCACTGCGGCGCAGGCGACCGGAACGATGCTGGACATGCAGTACAACTTCAGCCTGGGCGCAGCTGACAACGGCAACGTAGTTGGAATCGCAAATCGACGTGACACCACCCGCTCGCAGTCCTTTACCTACGATCAGGTCAACCGCGTCGTCACCGCTCAGACCCCAGCGCCATGCGGCTCGAACTGCTGGTCGCAGGCTTTCACGTATGATCAATGGGCCAATCTGACCACCGTCACCGCCACGGGCACCGCGCCCGCGCAAACGATTTCCGTCGGAACAAATAATCGGATCGCGACGACCGGCTTCAATTTTGACGCCGCGGGAAATGAAACTTCCGACGTGACCTCCACTTACGCCTGGAACGCCGAGAGCGAAATGAAAACGGGTGGAGGTGTGAACTACACCTACGACGGCGACGGCGATCGTGTTCAGAAATCCAACGGCAAGCTCTACTGGTTCGGCGTCGGCACCCAAATCCTCGACGAGTCCGACGCCGTCGGCAACATCACCGACGAATACATCTACTTCGGCGGCAAGCGCATCGCCCACCGCGTCGCGAGCACCAACGCCATCTACTACTATGCTGAAGACATGCTGGGCAGTTCTCGCGCTCTCGGCACCAGCGCTGGTGCTCTCTGCTATGACGCCGACTTCTATCCCTTCGGCGGCGAGCACCAATTCACCAACTCTTGTCCCCAGAATTACAAATTCACCGGCAAGGAACGCGATGCTGAAACCGGAAACGACGACTATGACGCCCGTTACTACTCCTCCGCCTACGGCCGCTTTCTCTCTGCCGACTGGTCCGCCGTTCCCGCTCCAGTCCCCTACGCCAACCTGACGAATCCCCAAACCCTGAACCTCTATGCCATGGTCAGCGACAACCCAGAAACCTTCGCCGACCTTGGTGGCCACGCCACTTATGAGGAGAGTAATTCGCACCTGGGCGCCTGTTCCGATGCAGGTTCGGCAGCTTGCTCTGCACAAATCAAAAAAGACGCGCAAGAATCCGCTCAGGCGCAAAATAGTGGGTGGTCTCTTTCCTGGCAGGTCAATGCTTCAGCGAACTTCCTAGTCGGTGAAGTGAAGGGAGTTGCGGACGCAACTGTAACTCCCATCGTAAACGCAGTCGAGCATCCGATCCAAACCGTAGAGGGTATCGCCAATGCAGTAGAACATCCAGTCGACACGGCCAAGGCTATTGCCAATGGAGCTGTGGACACCGCGAAGGCCGCAGCCAATGGTGATCCAAGAGCGTTCGGTCAGGTTGTCGGAACAGTGGCAGCCATTGCATACGCGGCTGAAAACGTCAGGCCGCAGTCGTATCCAAACGCTGGAGGCGGCGGCGTCAACATTCTGAATACTCCAACCACAGGAAGCAGGATTGGGCTGGACGTTCACGGCATACCCGAAGCCGGTGGGGCCGTTCGCCCGCACATCGACATCACGATCAAGAAGCCGGGCATCCCGTCGGGGCCGGGCAGCAATCTCGTGAATATAAAACACTGGCCATGGTGAGACTATGGAGCTAGATATCCAAAAGAAACTTGCCACCTTGCTTCGGGCCGCTGCTACGCAAACGGTTCCCGAGAAAGATTTCTGGGCACAGTTTAAGAGCCTTGTTGATCCGGTTCGCGAGCCTGTAGCTAGTCTTGCGTACGAATCTGCAATCCACTACTGGGGCAATTTCCACCAAAGAAACCTATTTCTAATTCGGGTTAAACCTGACCGCCATCAGGTGCAACAGGGAAAGGAGCAGCTGAACCTTATCGCGAACGCTCTAGATGGAAACTGGCCAATTGCGGAGCTAAAACGCAAGTTGGACGATATCTGATTCGGCGCAAAATACTTCCCAGCAGCAGACCCAACAGAGTCAGGAACAGCCGAAGAAGGGTGGCGGGGTACTGGGGGGTGGCCGACCCTTCTAGCGCAGGCAACCGACCGCTTTTAGGTTTTTGGGGGTGCCGCACTCTCGCGGGTTCGCGGCCGAAGGCCGCAGGCGAGGGTGCGTGGCAATACGTCAGACCGTACGGTTCCGGCCCCCGGTTCGGCGCACAACGATCCCGTTCGCCCCACGCGCCCGAGCCTTTCGCTTAGCCGCGCCCGCCGTCACGCAGCCCCACCTATTTCCATTTTTGGACTGGTAATCATACAGTAAATGTGATAACATAGACCCGGGCCACTCTACCAGCCCACTAAGGACGCCACATGCACTCCGCCACAACGGCAACAGGCAAACCACTCCCACCCCCAGGGAAAACTCCACCCAAAAACCGCCCCGCGCCCCCCAGTTGTCGCGCCGCTCACCAACTGGCCGCCCCAAATCCCCGTGTAACATCCGAACTACAATGTTACATCCCCGCTCCAATCGTCACTGACCGTCGATCGCCGCGCAAAATCAATCGCAAGCCACGCCGATTAGAATCCCGCGTATCTCACACAAAACAAACACCCGCACCCCAAATCAATCGCAAACAAATGCGCACTCTGCATCCCGCGCTCCATGCAGGACCAGCCACTTCCAGAATCACGAATCACAAGTCACAAATCACGAATCACGCGTCATTACTCGATACAAATGGACGCTTTCTCCCGAACAATAATTCGCGTAACTCGTTCAAAACAAACGATCGCGTCAATTCTTATTCGATACAAACAGAAACTCTTCTCGGTGCGAAGTACATCGCATATCGCGCGCCAAGCGTCACGAATCACGATTCACAAATCACGAATCACGACGGTTCTAATCGTCACGCCGTGCGATTAGAAATCATCAAAAACCCAACAAAAACGCACAATTCAGCCGTTCTAATCGTCACAAAAATGCACTTCCTGCGCCGCACAATTGACGCGTCCCGGCCCCGCTCTTCCCCTTTCCAATTTCGATTTTCCGTCTTTGTGTGGCAAACTCGACAGGGCACCGCCCCCACACACAAAGAGCCATGGATCCCCAGTACATCCGCAATTTTTGCATCATCGCGCACATTGACCACGGCAAATCCACGCTGGCCGACCGCCTGCTGGAGCTTACCGGGGCGCTCACCCAGCGCGAGATGCATTCGCAGGTGCTCGATTCCATGGACCTGGAACGCGAGCGCGGCATCACCATCAAGGCCAAGAGCATCCGCCTGCATTACACCGCGCGCGACGGCCACGAATACCGCCTCAATCTTATTGACACACCCGGCCACGTGGACTTTTCCTACGAAGTTTCCCGCGCGCTTTCCGCGTGCGAAGGCGCGCTCCTGGTGGTGGACGCGAGCCAGGGCGTCGAAGCGCAAACCGTCGCCAACGCTTTTCTCGCCTCGCGCCACAATCTCACCATCATTCCGGTCATCAATAAAATTGACTTGCCCGCAGCCCGCGTGGATTTCGCCAAGGAACAAATCGAAAACGTCCTGGCGATTCCCGCCGATGAAGCGCTGCCCATCAGCGCGAAAAGCGGCCTGGGCGTGGACGAAGTTCTCGAAGCCATCGTGCGGCTGGTGCCTCCGCCCAAGGGCTCGGCCGACGCGCCTCTGCGCGCGCTGATTTTCGATTCGTGGTTCGATTCGTACCGCGGCGCGGTCGTGCTGGTGCGCGTGATGGAAGGCCGCATCGCGCCGCACATGAAAATTCGCCTCACGTCGAGCAACGAGACGTACGAAGTGGAAAATCTCGGCGTGCTGACGCCCAAGCCCGTCGTGCTGGACGAGCTTTCCGCCGGCGACGTCGGCTTCATCATCGCCAATATCAAGCGCGTGGCCGATGCACGCGTCGGAGATACCGTCGTCGAAGACGGCCACCCCGCCCCGCCGCTCCCCGGCTTCGAAGCCATCAAGCCGATGGTGTTCGCCGGACTGTTTCCGGTGAACGCCAGCGATTATGAAATGCTGCGCGACGCGCTGGGCAAATTGCAGCTCAACGATGCCGCTTTCTTCTACGAGCCGGAAAATTCCGTCGCGCTGGGATTTGGATTTCGCTGCGGTTTTCTGGGACTGCTGCACATGGAGATCGTGCAGGAGCGCCTGGAGCGCGAATTCAATATCGGCCTGATTACCACCGCGCCGAGCGTGCAATACCGCATCACCACCACCGCCAACGAAGTGATGGAAGTCGATAACCCCACGAAATTTCCCCCACCCGCTTCCATTCAGAAGATCGAAGAACCCATTTTGACGGCGATGATCATCACTTCGGAGGAGTCCGTCGGCGGCGTGCTGCAATTGTGCGAGGAAAAGCGCGGCATTCAGAAGAAGTTCGAATACCTTTCGCCGACGCGCATCATGCTGACCTACGAAATGCCGCTGAACGAAATCGTTCTGGATTTTTACGACCGGCTGAAGAGCGTTTCGAGGGGCTATGCTTCGCTGGACTATCATTTGTCAGGCTACCGCGAATCGGACCTGGTGAAGCTGGATGTGCTGGTGGGCGGCGAGCCGGTGGACGCGCTGACTGTCATCTGCCATCGCGACCAATCGTACGAACGTGGCCGCGAACTGGTCACGCGCCTGCGTAAACTAATTCCGCGGCAGATGTTCGAGATTGCCGTGCAGGCTGCCATCGGCAGCCGCGTGATCGCGCGCGAAACCATCAGCGCGATACGCAAGAACGTCATCGCCAAGTGCTACGGGGGCGACATCTCGCGCAAACGCAAGCTGCTGGAAAAACAAAAAGAAGGCAAAAAGCGCATGAAACGCGTCGGCCGCGTGGATATACCCCAGGAAGCATTCCTCGCGGTGCTAAAGGTCGCCGGTGGAAGCGTCGACGAGGAATAGTCGAATGCCACCACTGAAAAAAACGATTCGGACGAGTGAAGAAGTCGCGTCCATTCGCGCGTATGACGCGGCGATGGCTTCGCGCGAAACGCCCATTCCTTACGAACAGGTACTCGAGAAAATTGAGCGTGAGCGCGTAAAACTTTTGCGACGACGGACGGCAAAAAACGCAAAAACCAGCGGGACGTCAGTGCTACGATTTAGTTTTGCGGCGGACGGTGGCGCCGAGTTCGCCTTGGGCGACGCGCACGGAAATGTCGTCGCCGAGCGCGACCTGATCGGGCGAGCGGAGAACTTTTCCTGAGGCGTCATAGGCGATGGCGTAGCCGCGTTCGAGGATGCGGAAGGGGCTGCGTTCTTCGAGACGCGTGAACGCAGCTTCCAGCTTGCGGCGTTTGGCGATCAACGCGCGATCGAGCTTCACTTGCAGCTCAGCAGTATCGCGTTCCCAGCGGCGGCGCAGCGCGCCAACGCGAGCGCGCAGATCGAGCGTCGCAAAACGCATCTGCACCACGTTCAAGTGGCGATGTTTCCGCGCCACCACCCGATCGAGCGCGGCGCTCAGCGAGCCGCGCTGCTGTGCAATGTGGCGGCGCAAGACCGTTGCGCGGGCGCGCAGATCGAACGACGCGACGTGCGCGTTCGCTTCCGTGATGCGTTGCCGCGCCATCGCGAGGCGCAGGCGCAAGCCGATGGCTAGCGAGTTGGACATTTCGTCCAGCTGCTGCCGGCGGGCGCGCAGCACGCGCTCGAGTTCCCGGAATCCGCGGTGCGTTTGCAAATCGCGCACGCGATGGCGCCACTGCGAAAAGCGATAGCGCATTTGCTGAATCAGGTGACGTTGGTGCTCCGCGATGTGCCGCTCGAACTCCTCGCGCGACTTCACCACGATTTCGGCCGCGGCCGAAGGCGTGGGCGCGCGCAAATCGGCCACAAAATCCGCGATGGTGAAATCGGTTTCGTGCCCCACGCCGGTAATCACCGGAATCTCCGAGGCGAAAATCGCGCGCGCCAGAACTTCCTCGTTGAACGCCCAAAGATCTTCAAGCGAGCCGCCGCCACGCGCGAGAATCAGCACGTCCACACTCTGCGCGCGATTGAAATACTGCAACCCCTGGACGATCTCCGCCGCGGCGCCCGTGCCCTGCACTTTCGCGGGATACACGCTAACCTGCGCGTTGGGAAACCTGCGCCTCAGCACGCGCAAAATGTCGCGAATGGCAGCGCCGGTCGGCGACGTCACCACTCCGATGCAGCGCGGCAGCACCGGCAGCGGCTTTTTGCGTGCCTGATCGAACAATCCTTCCGCGTGCAACTTTTTCTTCAGTTGCTCGAACGCTAGTTGCAGCGCGCCCAGGCCGACCGGCTCGATGTTCGTCACATAAATCTGATATTCGCCGCGCGCGTCGTAGACGCTCAGCGCGCCCCGCACCGAGATGTGCAATCCGTCTTCCGGTTTGAATTTCAGGCCGCGCATCTGGTCGCGAAAACAGACGCAGCGAATCTGCGCCTTGGCGTCCTTCAGAGTAAAATAGCAGTGCCCGGACTGCGCAGCGTGGCAATTGGAAACTTCGCCCTCGACCCACACATCCGGCAGCGCGGATTCCAGCATCTCGCGGATATGCGCCGTCAGCTCGCTGACTTTCCAGGTGCGGCGTTCGGGCATCAGATTGAAAAGCGAGGCTTGGCTCATAGGTTCAGCGGCGGAACAGATTCACAATCCAAAATAGCAACGTCAACCCGACGCTGAGCAGGAGGCACGTCACAATAGGAAAATAAAAGCTGCCATTGCGTCCCTGGTGGGCAATATCTCCGGGCAGACGCCCGAGGCGTAACGGCATCTTACCGCCGATCAACAAAAAAGCCCCCGCGCAGGCCAGCACAATCCCAAAAACCAAGAGGGGTTTGCCGAGTTCATGT
This sequence comes from Candidatus Acidiferrales bacterium, assembly GCA_049287725.1. Lineage (GTDB taxonomy): Bacteria > Acidobacteriota > Terriglobia > Acidiferrales > UBA7541 > Palsa-295. Next base: position 180,403 of record JBAQGJ010000018.1, read on the forward strand.
AGGGGACCCATAACCACCGACATTGTACCGCCGAAGGTTCGTGTTCGCGCCGTGGATGACCCGGACTTCACCGACAGAAGCCCTATGTGAATGTCATAAATGACATACATGACATTGTAATTTGACATTTCGACGAAAAATGACTAGGCTTTGTTACGAAGCGGAGGAGGGCTGCACTATGAAGGCAGAGGTTCTCATCCATCTCACAATCGCCGACCAAGTTTGGGTCGCCACCGCACTGTTACACCGGGAGCATCCCGAGCGAGCGGATTTTTCCAAACAAGAGATTCAGCAGCGCGCGCAGCGCGAGTATGCAGAGGGTGCAAGGCGGCCCGGGATGTCACAGCATATTTCGACCCATTGTGTGGCTTCCAACCCGCCAAGTCCGGCTAAACACCGAATGTTGACCCGTACGGGTAACGGCCGTAGGAGGCTGTTTCGGTCGGAAGACAAGTATCATCCCCTGCGCGCAAAGGGAAACGCGACGCCTCAACGCGAAGACTTACCTGAAAAGTATCACCCATTACTTCACTGGTACGAAACCGAATATGACAGGCGAGAGAAGCCCGAAGATGCCGGTGCAAAGTCCGGGGGAGCGACGCCGGAAACGCTTATGAAACTGATGGGGCGAATCAGCCGCGAGGACGCCGACGAGATGATCCGGGCGATCGATGATTGCTGCGGACGCGTGGACGCCAATGAGTGGTGAGTTCCTGATCGATACCAACGCTCTGATCAAACTGCTGGCACGCGACGCGAGCCTGCGCTGGCACATGGGCCACGACTTCCGATGTTTTCTCAGCTTTATCAGTGTGGGAGAACTCTATGCGGGGGCACACCAGTCGTCGCGGCACGCCTTCAATCTTGCGGAAATTCGGCGGGTCTGTGCTGAGATTCCGATTGTGAACTGGGACTTAGAAATAGCGGACCAGTATGGACGCATCCAGTCCTCCCTCCGAGCAATGGGCAAGCCTATCCCACAGAACGACATTTGGATCGCCGCCACGGCAGTACGTCATGGAATGACGCTAATCACTCTGGACCGGCACTTTTCTTCCGTCGAAGGTCTGCCTACGGAGATCTGGTAAGGGCGGGCGACATGAGGTGACAACTGCGAATTGACACTTTCAGGGCTGAACGGTTTGCGAAAAAAGTCAAAATCCTGGCTTCAGGGGCTAAAGCCCCCGGGAGAAGAGGGCGTAGCTTACGGCGGGGCTGAAGCCCTGCGCTTCCGTCTTGCCGAAAGCTGTGAAGCCGCGCTCATCCTGATACGCTTACGCCGTACCGAAAGCTGCGGCCTACAAAGATTCTTGCGTTACAACGCTGACTCCGAAGTGCCCACGCCTTAAAAAATAAGAACTGGACGCATGGGAAAAACTCGCTAGACCAACTCCGCGCCGGCGAAAAAATAGGCGATTTCGAACGCGGCGGTATCTGGAGCGTCCGAACCGTGCGTGCAGTTGTACTGGATGCTTTCGCCTAGCTCTCTGCGAATCGTGCCGGGAGCAGCTTTGGCGGGATCCGTCGCGCCCATGGTGTCGCGCCATTTGGCAATGGCGTTTTCCGCTTCGAGCACCATCACGACGGCTTTGCCGGTGCTCATGAATTCTGTCAGTTCGCCGAAAAACGGACGCGCGCGATGCACCGCGTAGAATCCTTCGGCCTGTTGCTTCGTCAGTCGCAGCGACTTGATCGCGACAATTTGAAATTTCGCAGCGTGGATGCGACTGATGATGTCTGCGGTTAAACCACGGCCCACGGCATCCGGCTTCACAATTGCCAATGTTCTTTCAACAGCCATCTGGTTCAGCTCCCAAGTTTCAAAATGGGCGCGCCTTATCCGGTCGCGCTTGTTGCTACTTTCTTTTCTTCGCCGGTTTCTTCGATTTTGTCGGAGTGCTTTTCTTCTTAGCCGATTTCGATTTTCCTAACGCCGCGGCCATGGTGTGGCCGATCTCCGCGGGACTTTGCACCGTGCGAATTCCCGCGGCGCGCATTGCTTTGTATTTTTCCGCCGCGGTGCCTTGGCCTCCGCTGATAATCGCGCCGGCATGGCCCATGCGGCGTCCCGGGGGAGCGGTTTGCCCGGCGATGAATCCGACCACCGGCTTCTTTACGTGTTTCTTGATGTATTCGGCTGCGACTTCTTCGGCGTTGCCGCCAATTTCACCGATCATTACGATTGCGCGCGTATCGCGATCTTCGTTGAAGAGCTTGATGGCATCCAGAAAGCTGGTGCCGATGATCGGATCGCCGCCGATTCCGATGCAGGTGGATTGGCCGATGCCGAGATGCGTGAGTTGATCAACCGCTTCGTAAGTGAGTGTACCGCTGCGGCTGACGACTCCCACGTGGCCCTGTTTGTGAATCGAACCGGGCATAATTCCGATTTTGCATTTTCCCGGCGAGATGATGCCGGGGCAATTCGGGCCGATCAATCGCGACTTGGAATTTTTCAGCGCGGCGGCGACGCGAACCATGTCGAGAGTGGGCACGCCTTCGGTGATGCAAATCACGAGCGGCAACTCCGCATCGAAAGCCTCTAAAATGGCGTCTGCTGCGAACGGCGGCGGGACAAAAATCACGGAAGCGTTCGCCTTGGTCGCCTTCTCCGCTTCCGCGACGGTATTGAAAACCGGCACGCCGAGGTGTTTCGTTCCGCCCTTGCCTGGGGTGACACCGGCAACGACTTTCGTGCCGTAGTCCAACATCTGCTGCGCGTGAAAACCACCTTCACGACCGGTGATCCCCTGCACGATCAGACGCGTGCTCTTATCAACCAAGACGCTCATCGCGCGCCTCCGGCCAAGGCTACTGCCTTCTCCGCTCCGTCCTTCATTCCATTTGCTACTGCAAAATTCAGTCCGGAGTTTTGCAAGATTTCCTTTCCTTGCTTGACGTTCGTGCCTTCCATGCGCACGACCACGGGAATTTTGAACCTGAGCTCTTTTGCAGCGTTTACTACGCCGCTGGCTAGGACATCGCAGCGCAGAATGCCGCCAAAAATATTCACGAAGACCGCTTTGACGTTCGGATCGCTGAGCAAAATGCGAAACGCATTCTTTACTTGCTCTTCCGACGCGCCTCCGCCCACATCCAGAAAATTCGCCGGGCTGCCGCCGCTGAGCTTGATGATGTCCATCGTAGCCATGGCGAGGCCGGCACCATTCACCATGCAGGCGATGTCGCCATCGAGCTTGATGTAGTTCAATTTGAATTTCGAGGCTTCCACTTCGAGCGGCGTTTCTTCGTCGAGATCGCGCAGATCCTTGAATTCGGGATGCCGGTACAGCGCGTTGTCGTCGAACGTAACTTTGGCATCGAGCGCGACGAGTTTGCCATCGCCGGTGACGACGCACGGATTGATTTCCAGCATCGAAGCGTCCGTCTCGACGAACGCGCGATAGAGCGACTGAAAAAATGGCACTGCGACGTTTACCTGTTCGGGCGTGAGGCCCAATCCGAACGCGAGCTTGCGCGCTTGATAGGGCTGAAAACCCGTCGCCGGATCAATCACTTCGCGCAGAATCGCTTCGGGCCGGTCTTTTGCAACTTCTTCGATCTCCATGCCGCCCGCGGCGCTGGCCATGAAAATCGGCGCGCCCACAGTGCGATCCACGAGCACGCCGAGGTAGAGTTCGCGCTTGATGTCCAGGCCCTCTTCGATCAGCAGGCGCCGCACGATGCGGCCTTCTTCGCCCGTTTGCGGAGTGACGAGCGTCATGCCCATGATTTGGCCGGCGAATGCGGCAGCTTCATCGGGAGATTTCGCGAGCTTCACGCCGCCGCCTTTGCCGCGGCCTCCGGCGTGAATTTGCGCTTTCACCACCACGACTCTTGTGCCCAGGCGCTCCGCTACTGCGCGAGCCTCGTCTTTTTTCACAACAACTTCGCCGCGCGGCACTGGAACTCCAAATTTCGCAAGGATGGCTTTGGCCTGGTATTCATGGATCTTCATGCTGGCTCCGTCGGCTTCCTGAAGGTCGCCTTGAATAATAGTGTTAAAATTTGCGATTGAATCAAGCGATCTAGTTTACTTGGAAGACGCAACACGGGCAAGGAGCGGCATGTCACTCGAAATGAGAGCGGCCTGCGAAAAGTGCGGCCGCGCGCTGGACATGGATGGCGATGCGTACGTTTGCTCGTACGAATGCACGTTTTGCGCCGGCTGCTCGGCGCAAATGAAGCAAATTTGCCCGAATTGCGGCGGCGAATTGCTGCGGCGGCCGAAGCCGCAGGCGCCGCGCGCTTCCACGTGAACCCGCGAAATTGCAAAGGCATGCTCAGCGACCATGATTCATGAGGCTCTCGACAAGGTGATCAGGGGCGAAGACCTTTCGCGGCTGGAAACCTGCGCCGTGATGGAAGAGTTTTATTCCGGGCAGGTGACGCCCAGTCAAATGGCTGCGCTGTGGACGGCTCTTTCGATGAAAGGCATGACCACGGAGGAGCGGGCGGCCGTGGACGAATCCAAAAGAGAGCATGGGCCGACGACGGAAGCCTCTCGGGCAGGACGCGCTGAGGGGTACGAGTTCGGCCATCCGAAATTCTGCGCAGGACTGGTGATGGCCTCGATGACGGTGGCGCGAGGAGAAGATTTATCGCGGAAAGATGCGGAAGCGGCGATGGAGGACATTCTTTCCGGTAATGCGGATGACGTGAGAATCGCCGTGTTCCTTGCGGCGTTGCGTTTCAAGGGCGAAACGGTGGATGAAGTCGTTGGATTTGCGAAGGCGATGCGGCGACATGCGGTGCCGATTTTTCCGCCGGGCAGCCAGCGACCGGATGACGTGATTGTGGATACGTGCGGCACCGGCGGCGATGGTTGCGGCACTTTCAACGTGTCCACTGCGGCAGCTTTTGTGGTGGCGGGAGCGGGCGTGCGGGTGGCGAAGCACGGGAATCGCTCGACCAGCTCGCGTTGCGGCTCGGCAGACGTGCTGGAAGCGCTCGGCGTGAAAGTGGAACTAGCGCCGGAACGCGTCGCGCAAGCCATCGAGCAGATCGGCATCGGATTTTTGTATGCGCCGGCGATGCACTCCGCGACTCGACACGCGACGCAGGCGCGGCGTGAGTTGCGTATGCGCACGGTTTTCAATCTGCTCGGGCCGCTGACGAATCCGGCGGGGGCTTCGGCGCAAGTGGTTGGCGTGTACGATGGCGAACTTACGGAATTGGTGGCACGGGCGCTGGGCGAACTGGGCGTATCGCGCGCGTTTGTGGTGCACGGGGCTGATGGCCTGGATGAAATTTCGATCAGCGGCGAAACGTCGGTGGCGGAGCTGCGTGACGGCGCTGTGCGCAGCTTTGTCGTGGTGCCCGAAGATTTTGGTCTGCGGCGCGCGCCGCTGGAAGCGATTCGCGGCGGCGACGCGCGGCACAATGCGGGGATCATTCACAAAGTTCTGAGGCACAAAGTTCCGGGAAGCGCTGCGGCGCAGTACGAACACGGACCGCATCGCGATATCGTGCTCGCGAATTCGGCGGCGGCACTCGTGGCTGCCGGACGCGCCACGGATTTTCTGGATGGCGTACGGCTTGCGCAGGAATCCATTGATTCGGGAGCGGCGCGAGCGAAACTCGACGCGCTTGTAGCATTTTCGCAATCGGAAGCGGGGCACGGGCAGTCCGCGAACTGAATTTTACAGTTAGGGCCGTGCGTTCGACGGGTCGGGCGACGTGGCCGAATCGAGATCGAGAAGCGTTGCTGCCGGATTCGCGGTCGCGGCTCCTGCGGCGGCGGGCGGGTAGCAATTCCCATCGCGGTTGTACATCGTGCTGCAACTTTTGGTGAATTCGCGCCGCCGGGGCGATTGCGCGAATTGCCAGACGGATGCGTAGGCGATGCCGCTTGCCGATGGCGAGGGAGGATTTTTCAAGTATGCGCAGCCGGGCGACGGCGGGCAGGCGTCGTTGTAAACGAAGAATGATTTGGCCTCGGTGCGTTCGTGAATGTCGTCCGCGGTGATGATGAACTGGCCTTTCGCTTCCTTCGCTTTCATTCCCGAGCAGTAAATTCCCGCGCTGAATTCGGATGAATTAACGCGCTGGATCCAGGAATAGAGGTAGTCAATCTGCACGGGCAACATTCTGCCGCCTTCTTCCTGGTCCAAAAAGATTATCGTGTGCGCGGGGAATCCTTCGCGGCGTGCCGTCTGGACGGCGAGTTCTGCATCAGTTGAGCCGAGCCGTGCTGGAACAACCGGCGGTTGAAGCTGGCTCTCGGTTCGGCCATTGAATAACATCAGGAAGCCAAAACCGTTCTTGAGCAGTGCGGCGCGGTGGCCCGTCCAAGAATTTGTCTTCGCGCCGGGCGGCACATTCAGCCAGTAGCCTGCGAACGAGAATGTTTTTCGCAGCACCGGCAGCGCCGCATCACCGGGATAATCATTGGCGTCGAAACCGAGATACGTTCGCGCCGCAGCTGTTTCGACAGCGTTGTTCGCTTGCACAGCGGACTCTGTTGAGGGCTGTGGCGTGAAGAGATACGGGAAGACGAGAATCAAAAACGCGATTGTTGCGATCCGCATGACGCTAGATACTCAGGAAATTTTTCAGCAGCTCGAAACCGGCGCCCGTGAGGACTGATTCCGGATGGAATTGCACGCCTTCTACGCGGAGTTTGCGATGGCGCAGGCCCATGATGGTGTGGTCTTCGGTCTCGGCGGAAATTTCGAGGTCGCGCGGCAGCGATTTGCGCTCGACGATCAGCGAATGGTAGCGCGTGGCGATAAACGGTTTCGGTAAGCCGTGAAAAATCGTGCGGCCGTCGTGAAGGATTTCGCTGGTTTTGCCATGCATGAGTTTTGGGGCGCGAATCACGCGGCCGCCGAAAGCGGCACCGATCGCCTGATGGCCGAGGCATACGCCGAGAATCGGAATCTTGCCCGCGAAATGCTGGATCAGCGGAACGCTGATGCCGGCTTCTTTCGGCGTGCACGGGCCGGGGGAGACCACGATGCGTTCCGGGCGCAGCTTTTCGATTTCATCTAGCGTGATTTGGTCGTTGCGGCGGACTTCCAGTTGCTGGCCCATTTGGCCGAGGTACTGCGCCAGGTTGTAGGTGAAGGAGTCGTAGTTGTCGAGGAGTAGGATCATTTGGACGCGACCAGCCAAAGCAAAAAGAAAGAGAGATCCTTCGCTGCGCTCAGGATGACGACAAAACCTTCCTCCAGCGCTTCAAGTTTAGCTCAGATGCGACACATAGCGCCTTCGACCCGAGCGACACTGTCCCACAGAACTCATTCAGCGCGGCTGCCGCCTTCGCCGCGATGGGCGATTTCTAGCGCTGTGAATAGCGCGCGAGCTTTGTTGACCGTTTCCTGATATTCGCGCTCCGGCACTGAATCCGCCACCACTCCGCCGCCCGCTTGAATGTAGGCGCGGCCGCCCTTGGCCACCAGGGTGCGGAGCGCAATACACGAATCGAGATTGCCTGAAAAATCCATGTAGAGGATCGCGCCGGCGTAGATGCCGCGGCGGGTGGGTTCGAGTTCGTCAATAATTTGCATCGCGCGAACTTTGGGCGCGCCGGAAAGAGTTCCGGCCGGGAAGCATGCCATGAGCGCGTCAAAACAATCCACATCTGGACGCAACTGACCGCGCAGGCTCGACACCAGGTGCATCACGTGGGAATAGCGCTCGACGAACATCAGGCGTTCGACCGCCACCGAGCCGTACTCGCACACACGTCCCAGGTCATTGCGTCCAAGGTCCACGAGCATGATGTGTTCGGCGCGCTCTTTGGGATCGGCGAGCAGCTTTGCTTCGAGCGCGCGGTCTTCCGCTTCGTTGCGGCCGCGCGGCACGGTTCCAGCGATCGGGCGATAGTGCGCGTTGCGTCCTTGCACTTTCACGAGCATCTCGGGAGAGCTGGCGACCACCGAGACGTTGTCTATCTTCAAAAAGCATAGATATGGTGACGGGTTCACCACTCGCAGCGCGCGATAAATTTCGAAGGGATCGGCGTTGGTCTGCGCGGAAAAGCGCTGGCTGGGAACGACCTGAAAAATGTCGCCAGCGCGGATGTAACTCTTTGCTTTGCGCACGGCGGCCACGTAGCGTGCCTTCGTGAAATTCGATTTGATGCGCAACGGACGGCGAAGCCGGGCGCGGCGTTGGCGCGGCAACGGGCTTTCCAGTTTGCGGCGCGTGCGCCGAATTTCGCGTACGGCAGCATTGTATTTCTGGCGCAGGCTTCCTTTGGCGTCCGTAAAAACGTTGCGAATCACCCAAACGCGGTGCCGCACGTGATCGAACGCGACGAGTCCCAAATAAAACATCATCACCGAGTCATCGAGATTCAGTTCGTCGCGGCCGCTCGCTGGAATCTTTTCGATCAGGCGTACCATGTCATAGGCGAAGTAACCGATTGCGCCACCGATCAACGGTGGCAGGCCGGGGACACGTACCGGGTGATAGCGCTTGGTGAGTTTCCGCAGATAGGCGATGGGATCGGCTGTGAAATTCTCGCGCTTGCCGCCGGTTTCGAGGCTGCACTCGCGTCCGCGGCAGCGAAATATTTCTTCAGGATTCGCTCCGGCGAAAGTGTAGCGCGCGATATTCTCGCCGCCCTCGACGCTCTCCAGCAGGAACGAATATTTTGCGTTGTGCGCGAGGCGCAGATGCGCGCCGACCGGCGTCAGCAAGTCAGCCGTGAAAGTCTCGTACACCGGGACGAGGTTGCCCTGGCGCGCAAGCTTCGAAAACGTCTTAAAATCGGGCTGAATCATCGCGCAGCCATTTTCTCTTCGTTGCGCAAAGCACGCAAGACCGCGCGGCGCATGGCCGCTTCCGGCGCGCGTTCGCCCGTCCAAATTTCCCATTGGGCTGTTCCCTGCGCCACAAACATTTCGACGCCGGAAACCGTCTCAATGCCGCGACGTGCCGCGAGCTGCAAGAGCTTGGTGGTGCGCGGGCGGTAGATCAAATCGAAGACGAGGCGGCAATTCAGTTCCGAAGCGTTCAGCGGCGAACTTGCGGGGTGCGGATACATTCCCACCGGCGTTGCGTTGATGATCGCATCGAAGAATTCACAGCGCAGGCGCCGGCGCTCCACCGCTTCACCCTCGACCGCGCGCGCCAAACCCTTGGCCTGCGCCATACGGCGCGCACAAATGCACACCGACGCGCCCGATTCCGCGAGCGCAAACGCTACAGCCCGCGCCGCGCCTCCCGCACCAAAAATCAACGCGCGGCTGCCGCGCAGGGGAATGCGGCGCTCAAGCGCGCGCAGCACACCGACGTAATCCGTGTTGTAGCCGTAGAGCTTTCCGCCGCCGCGCACGACTACCGTGTTCACCGCGCCAATCGCCGCAGCCATCGGATCGCAATCGTCGAGATGCCGCAAAATGGTTTGCTTGTGTGGAATCGTGACGCTGAAGCCGGAGATTCCCAGCGGCTTGATTGCTCCCAGAAAATCGCGTAGCTCGCGCACGAGGAACGGGAGAAAAACCGCGTCCATCTTGAGCGCCTGGAAGCCGGCGTTCTGCAGAACTGGCGAAAGTGAATGTCCAATCGGGTCGCCGATGACGCCGTATACGCGCGTCTTTCGCCTTAGCGCGTCGGCGCGGTAAAGATGCTTCATGGCGTCGAGCGCCGCTTGGCCGGGAGCGGTTGCGTTTTCCACCGGCGCGTATGCCAGCGCGCTGCCTTCGCGCAGGGCCAAAACCCGCGCGGGAAGCGCAATCTCGCCCATGGGTATGGCAATTACATTCTTTCTTCCGCGCGCCAGGCGCAGTACGTCCATGCCCGCGCGCAACGACTCGCATTGCGCCGCAACTTTGATGACCGCGGGACGCTCACGCGCCAGATCAGCCACCACGCGCCCAAAGTTCCTGGGTGTGCGCTGAAAAAAATGCGCGGAAGCGATCTGACGTCCCTCGCCCAGCAGCACATCCAGCAATTCCTTCGGGCACTTTGAAGAAGACTCAATTTCGAGGTCGTACCAGGCGCAGCCTGCACTGATAGCTTCGGCAAGGTGAACGAGCTGCTTCGCGATCGTTCCCGCGAACCTGCCGCCCGCCTCGCGCCGCCGGCAAGTGGCGATAAATGTCGCCCGCGCGGCGTGCGCAGCCCGGCTGGCGCGCAGCCGTGCAAGAAATCTCGCGATTTCAGCGTCGTCCGAGAGCCAATCGAGCCGCAGTTCGATGGTTCGGGAGACGTCCAGCGCGCGGCGGACCTGCGTCCACATCGTCCGGGCGTCTGCGGCAGCAACCAGCGCGCAAATCTTGTCCGCGCCGATCATACGTCCAGCGTCCGGCAACCAAACGCACGAAGACCGATCGAAAGTGTCCGCGCAAGCGAATCGAGCCGCATCCTGTCCTATAGTACAGGTGATACAGGGCTTGTGCCACCCGGTGCACAAAGTGTAAAGCGGTTCCGACCATTGTGTTGACGGGTTCCAGTACGTCTATTACAGTCGGGACATTGTCAGGATTATGGGGAGCGCCTCTTCCGCGGCGCACGATTTTCAAAGGAGCATGCTTTATGCGTGGGAAAATTGTCCTTGCCGGACTGATTTTGAGCCTTTCGGGGATCGCGACATCGGCGCAAACGGCGCCGGGCGCCCCGACTCAAGCCGACTTGTATTGCACTGGGACCATCACCAACGAGTCCATTCCGCGCGATAGCTACGTGATCACGGGCGAAGGCTCCAATTACAAGATCACCTTTGACGAAGGCGACTACGTTTACCTGAACAAAGGCGCCAGCCAGGGTGTGAAGGTGGGCGACGAATTCTCCGTGGTTCGGTCTGTCGAGGACCCCACGGAAATCGACTGGTCCAAGTGGCAGACCCAGATTATTCGCAAGCTGGGAACATGGTGGGAAGACGAAGGTCGCGTGAGAGTGGTGGTGGCGCAGCCCAATACTTCGATTGCGCAGGTGGAAAATTCGTGCAATTACGTGCAACGGGGAGACATCGTCCTCCCGTTCAAGGAGCGCCAGGCTCCTCCGCTGAAATCCGAAGCAAATTTCGACCGGTTCGCGCCATTTAGCGGGAAAGCCACCGCGATGGTGATGATCGGAAAGGCGTTCCAGGTCCAGCTGGGAACCAACGACATCTTTTTCGTGAATCTGGGCAGCGAGCAGGGCGTGCGGGTGGGCGATTACTTCCGAATTTTCCGCTACACCGGCACGCAACACGAAACGGCCTATCAGACCTCGCGGTATGCATTCGACGCCGATACGGAATCGAAAGTGGGCAGGGTATATGGATTTGGCAGCGTCCCGACGAAATATACCTGGGACAACACGCCGCGTGAAGTGATCGGCGAGGGAATCGTTCTTCGCACGGGCTCGAATTCCGCGACGGTGCTAACGACTTTCAGCCTGCGGGAATTCTACGTAGGAGATTACGTCGAGATCGAGTAGGTCGCAGCGGCTGGAGGCTCGGCGTTTCAGTGCAGCGGTTTCGCGCGCGTGTGAAGCGCTACCTCGCTGAAAACTTCGGCAGTAAAAGCCTGGACGCGCGTGTGCGGATCCTTCCAGGCTTCCGGTTCCAGCCCTGCCTTCACGCACGTCTCTTCCAGGAACCGCGCGGCTTGCCATTTGAATTCCGTTGCGACCTGCGGCAATAGCACGCCGCGACGCCATCCCCGGGTCACGACCAAACCGTGCTTCCCTGCTTCGATTTTTTCGAGGGTTACGTCCTGCAGCGGCGACAAAATAGAAAGTTCGATCTCGATTTCCGCGAGTTCTTCGGGAGGCACCGGATTAAAACGAGGATCCTCGAGAGCCGCGGCTTTGGCGCAGTGGGCTACCACTTCGACCAGCGCGTCCGTAGCCGGCAGTTGTCCGACGCAGCCACGCAAACGCCCGCGCCGGTGCAAGGTGACAAACGCGCCGCCGGGCTGCTGCAAAATATTATCGTCAGGAAAGTCTCGAAGGGGTTCCCGCTTTTCAACGCCGGCAATCAAAGCTCGCCGGGCTAGCTCCAGCAACAGCTGCTTCTCGCGCTCAGCGAGTGGGGACATCCTGCGGTTTTTCTTCCGGCTTCACCATCAGCATTCCACGGCGCCGCTGCTGCACGCGGAAATTAATCTGCGTCCAAAACATCTGGAAGTAATGGCCCGCCGACGCTACCGCGCTGATCACCACCAGCCACAGCAGCACCGTGCCCACAAGTTTCAGGGCCGGATGATCGGCCGTCAGAATTACCGCGCAGCCCGCCATGACTTGGAGAATCATTTTCATTTTGCCCAGCGGCGATGCGGGAATAATCAATCCCTCGACCGAAGCGATTTCGCGCAAGCCCATCACCATGAATTCCCGACCGATGATGATCACGACCATCCAGGCCTGCATCAATCCCATTTCCACCAGCGAAATGAAAGCGGCAGAAATCAAAAGTTTATCGGCGATGGGGTCCAGCAGGATTCCCAGTGTGGTGATTTCTTTGCGCGAGCGGGCCAGGTAGCCGTCCATCACGTCCGTGGCGGCAGCCACCAGCAGAATCAGCACGCCCCACACTTCGAAATGAATGGGTAATCCGAGAAAATTGAAGTTGGGCTGGCGAGTGAGAAGGACGACCACGAGCAGCGGAACGAAAAAGATCCGCAAGGTCGTCAAACTGTTCGGCAGATTCATGGATTTCCCGGGAAAATTCCCCCGGCTCGCGGGCTGGCGCGCTGTCCGAAGGTTCAAGCCACTATAGTCCCGCAATCCGGGCGAGTCAACGGTACCGGAATTCGCGTTTTATAGCTGCACCTAAGGACGATTCATCGTGGTTATCTTAAAAGGCAAATCCCTATGCTAGTAACGCTTAGCCAGCGCAGTGCTGCGGAACTGTGCAAATTCCATCGGACTGTAACAATGCCCAGCTGTAGCGAAGAGAGGTGGACCGAAGGCCCCAATGTTGCGGCAAACACATTATTTACTGTCACTTACAGACGTACCGAAAACCCTGTAGCCCCAAAATCGCAATTTTGCTTGCGTTTTTTACCGTCATTGAGGGAGTTCTTTTCCACAACGATTTCCACAGAATTGCCCACTCAAGTCTCGTTGTTTCTGACAGATTTAGCGGAATTGAGGCCAAAAGAACGCCGCTGTATATCCCCAATATCCGCAACTCAGAGGGTTGAATTTACGGCTTTAGGGACTTCGCAGCGGCACTCAAGGCAGAGACGCTTGCGGATGGCATGATGAAATCTTCCAAGCGTCGTGCCAGCGATTCGGGCAGCTCGGCTTCCAGATGCATATGGCCATCAAGCACTTCCGAGTGCAACACGCGTCCGCACGCGTGGACGAGAGAAAGATGCCGGCCGTCGGAAATCGGGATGCTCAAATCAAGCCGCACGAGAGGATCCACGGGAAGAGCGGCGTCCATGCGCGCGAGCAATTCTTCCAGGCCCGCGCCGGCGACCGCGGAAGTAAAAATCTTGTTCCCGTTTCGGCCGTTGGCTTTCAGCAGCGCTGCTAATTCTTCCTCGGAGAGACGGTCGGTCTTGTTGAAAACTTGCAGGCGCGGGCGATCTTGCACGCCGAGATCGGCGAGAACTTTCATCACATCGGCATCCTGCTCGGCGTGATGTGGATTCGAGATGTCGCACACCTGCACGATCAGCGCGGCTTCCTGCACTTCTTCCAGCGTCGCTCGAAAAGCTGCAATCAAATCCGGCGGCAGATCGCGCAAAAATCCTACCGTGTCCGAAAGCAGCGCGCGGCGGCGTGAGGGCAAACGCACGGCGCGAACCGTTGGATCGAGCGTCGCGAACATTTTCGAGGAGGTGAGCACGTCTGAATGCGTGAGCGCATTGAAAAGCGTGGATTTTCCTGCGTTGGTGTAACCCACCAGCGCAATCATTCCGAGCGGGACTGCTTGCCGCGCGCGGCGGCGGGTGGTGCGCTGGCGACGCACTGTTTCAATCGCTTGCTTGATCTTGCTGACGCGATCGCGAATGCGCCGCCGGTCCGTTTCGAGTTTCTGCTCGCCAGGACCGCGAGTGCCGATACCGCCACCGAGGCGCGAAAGCTCTTCACCGCGACCGGTAAGCCGCGGCAGCAGGTAATTCAATTGCGCGAGTTCCACTTGCAACTGGCCCTCGCGTGTGCGCGCGTGGCACGCAAAAATATCGAGAATCAACTGGGTGCGGTCAATCACGCGCGTGCCGATGCCCTTCTCCATGTTGCGCAGCTGCACGGGAGTGAGGTTGTGGTCCACGATCACCAGAGGCACGTGCCGCGCTTCCGCCTCGGCGCGAATTTCATCGAGCTTGCCACGGCCTACCAGCGTGGCGGGGTCCAAAGCTTCGCGCACCTGCATCACACTGCCGGCAATTTTCGCGCCGGCGCTTTCCGCAAGCTCTTCGAGCTCCTGCAGCGAATCGCGGCCCACAGCCGCAGGATCGCCCGCGTAGCCGCGCATCGCCTTTTTCAGGCCGACGCCTACGAGCAGCACACTTTCGCGATTGTCCAAAGATTGAGGAGTCTTCATACGGCTCGATTGAGGCTGGTCCCTGGCAACGTGAGGAGGCGCCTATCCATTCCTTCGGCCATTATACTCTGAACGCGATTCGCGCGCGAATCGCGCGCAAAATTGCCGCGGTGCGATTCCGATTTCGTCCCTGTCGCGTGGTAATATGGCACTCAATTCCGCGAGAGTCGGTCGGAGAGCCAACAGGAGGCGCGCATTATGGCGACGATGGGGTCGGCGCAGACGCCGCTCGAAGCCAGCGTCCCAAGTTCTGCTCCGGCCGTGACGGGCACGACTGCTACTTCGCGGCACTCTGCTGTTGTGCGCGTCACTCACTGGATCACCACGCTGTGTTTTCTTGCGCTGCTGGTCACCGGAATGGAGATTGTGATTTCACACCCGCGCTTTTATTGGGGCGAAACCGGCAATGTGTTGACGACGCCGCTGTTTCAACTGCCGATTCCTTCATCGAGAGCATTAGTGCAGACCGGCTACGGATACGTGATGCCGGACCAGAACGGCTGGAGCCGGTATCTTCACTTCGAAGCTGCCTGGGCGATGGTGTTGACCGGTTTGCTGTATGCGATCTACGGATTTTTCACCGGGCATTTTTGGAAAAACTTGAGTCCGGGTCGCGGCGATCTTTCTTGGCGCGCGCTCTCGAGCGAAATCGTAAATCATTTACGCTTCAAGCGGCCGAGCGAGGCGGAAGCGCGGTCGTACAACACGCTGCAGCGGCTCAGCTATCTCTTCGTGATCTTCGTTCTATTTCCGCTCGTCATCTGGACGGGGCTGGCGCTGTCTCCCGCGTTTGACTCGGCGTTTCCAGCGGCGGTCACTTCGTTGGGCGGCCGGCAATCAGCGCGCACGATTCACTTTTTCGTCTCGCTGGCTCTCGTAATTTTTCTGCTGGCCCACGTGGTGATGATTTTTCTTGCTGGATTCAAGAGCCGCATGGGCGCGATGATCACGGGACGCGCCGGCTCGCGTATGGAGCGCACATGACCGACCTCTCGCGCAGGAAATTGATTATCGGCGGAGTGGCCGCGGCTGCGGGATTCGCGGGCCTGGGCGTGGCCGCGCAACTTGCGGAAAAATATGGACTGGTGCCGCCCGATCACGGCGGAATCTTCGGCATCGGCGAAACGCTGACGTATGCTTCACAGCGGCTGCTGACGCGGCATTCGCTCGCGCGCGAATTTTCGCGCAGCCAGATTTCAAAGCGTCCACTCGCGAACGAACTGGCGCCCCTGGGCGATGAGTTCAAGCGCCTTCAGGCGGGAAGATTCGCGGACTGGCGGCTCACCGTGGACGGAATGGTGGACCGGCCCGGATCGTTTTCGATTGAGCAAATTAAAAGCTATCCTTCGCGCAGCCAGATCACGGAAGTGGTGTGCGAGGAGGGCTGGTCGTATGTCGCCGAGTGGAACGGGGTGCCGCTCTCGCACGTTTTGGATCTTGTAGGTGTGCAGCCGCAGGCCAAGTACGTTGTCTATCTTTCGATTCAGCCCGATTGGTGGGACAGCATGGATATGGCCGACGCCTTGCATCCGCAGACTTTTCTGACCTACGGGATGAATGGCGATGAACTTCCTGTCGGGAACGGCGGACCGCTGCGGATGCGGGTGCCGCGGCAGCTTGGGTACAAGAACGTGAAATTCATCACCCACTTGACGGTCACGGACAGCATGAAAAAGTTCGGCAAGGGTTTGGGCTCGGCGTCTCCGGAAGCCGGCTATGCCTGGTACGCCGGAATCTGACGTTCTCGTGTAAACCACACGCGTCCGAGCTGCCCCGGGATCGCTTGTCATCCCGGCCGAAGGGAGGGATTTCTCTTCGCAGTTCGTACAGTGTCAACGCAACCCGCTAGCGCGTTGCGGGCGCGGAACGATCGGAAGCGGCCAAAATCAGGTCGGAGAGAGATTCGCTGAGGCTGCGTCCACTCACTTGAAATTCCAGGTCGCGGGTCGCGCGATCCAGCCAGCCTAGATACACGAGCAGCGCGATTTCCGCCCACGATTCGGCGAGTTCCGGAGTGAATCCAATATCGTGGAGCACGCTCGCGATATGCTTCGCGCGTTTCTTCTCGATGGCCGAGACGCGCGAAGCGATGCGTTCATCGCGCCGCGCCCAAGCGCGCAGAGCTGCTTCCAGGCGCGCCCGCGCGGGATCGGCACAATGTTCGATAAATTGCGCCCAGCGCGCCGCGGCCCGCGGGGTGACCACCGTCGCGCCCAGCCATTCGGTTTCATCGCCTTCCCAGCGCTCGAGCATCTTGGCGAGCAATTCCTCGCGGTCCTGAAAGTGCCAGTAGAAGCTGCCTTTGCTGACGCCCAGGTCGCGGGCGAGCAGTTCGATGCGCACCGACTCGATCCCTTCGGTGGAGAGGCGCGCAAACGCGGCCCGGACCCAATCGTCCGGTTGCAGTGGAGAAGATTTCAGTGCAGTTGCGCTGGCCATGGGGGTCGCCTGTAGTTGTCTGCGTGCCGCGGCACAATACTCGACTGACTGCACCGCGTCAAGGTACGCAATTGATTATGACGGAATTTTCATGAGCGCCGCTGAAAATATTTTCGGGTCGTCGCCGAATCCTTCGAGCCACTGCACCGCGGACTCTTTGCGGAACCAGGTGATTTGGCGCTTTGCAAAATTGCGCGTGGCCTGCTGGATTCGCGCGACGGCTTCTTCTTTGCCGAGGCGTCCCGCCAAATGCTCTCGCCATTCTGCATACCCGATGAATTGAAAGGGCTTCGCATCCGCGGGAACGCCATCCGCCATTAGCTGGCGCACTTCGTCGATCCAGCCCGCGCGAATCATGGCCTCGATGCGTTCGTGAATGCGCTGGTAAAGCGCCGCGCGGTCTGGTGCCAGACCGATCTTGATCACTTCGTATCCCGTGAGGGGCTCGCGGCCGCTGCGATGGATTTCGCCCACGGTCTTTCCGGTCACGAGGCGCATTTCGATCGCACGAATTATTTTCTGAGTGTCGCGCGCGCCGATCCGCGCCGCCGCTTCGGGATCCAAACGCACCAGCAGGCGATGGAGATAGTCCGGCCCGCGCTCTTCCACAGCTGCTCGCAATCGCTCGCGCAATTCTTCCGAGCGCAGCGGCGCTTCGGCCAGGCCTTCCAGCAGCGCGCGCAGGTAAAGTCCAGTGCCCGCCGTCAGAACCGGAGCCTTCTCGCGCCGGCGCAAGCCGTCCAGAACCTCCAATGCCCGACGGCGATATTCCCCCGCAGTGAAAACTTCAATTGGCTCGACCAGATCAACGAGGTGATGCGGAATGCCGCGCTGCTCAGCAATGGGAACCTTTGCGGTGCCGATATCGAAGCGTCGATAGACTTGCGTGGAATCGCATACCAGGATTTCGCCGTCGAGCCGTTCCGCCAGCGAAATCCCCAGCGCGGATTTGCCCGCGGCGGTAGGACCCAAAATCACCACGAGCCGCGGCAGCGCCGTCATCCGGAAAATTTCCAGTAACGCAGCAGCAAAACGAATAACACCAAGGCGGCCAGCAGAAGGGCTCCCACGACCTGTGTACGGCTCACTTTCATTTGCGAAATTACTGCGAGGTATTGACGGGAAGATTATAGAAGAATATGAATCGCAGTTCGATGTAGGGCCGCTTGAACTGCGGAGGCAGAGGATCAAAGGGATTCGTCGTGCGGATCGCAGCCATCGCCGCAGTATCCAGAGGATCTTTCCCCGATGTTCTCTCCAGGTTGAAATTTTCCGCGGGAAACGTGCCGTCGTGATTGATGCGGAAGGTGATGGCCACGATACCTTTATCACCCAGATAAGCCGATTCAGGCATGACCGCGTACCAGTTTTGTCTAACTCTAGCTACCAGGCGGGCGATGTAACTATTGAAATCGACGCCGTCAGTCGGCGTTAGGATATCGACGGCACCGTTGCCAACCTGCCCTCCTCCGCGTCCGCCGTGACCACCGCCGTCACCGCCGCCCCCGCTGGGCATGGTGTATGTCCCGCTGCCGGCGTGCTTGACCGCATCCTGCAATTGGTCTTGCATTTCTTTGCCCGGCGAAGCACTCGACAATCCGAGATTCAAGTGGCCCGGAATTGGCTGAGGCGCTGCGGGCAGAAGACGCGATGGCGACGGTGCGGAGTCCACAGGCGGCGTGGCAGCCGTGGGCCGAGGCGGGGTCCGATTGGGCTGCGGCGTCGGGGCTGCAGGCAAATCCGTAGGCGGCCGCTCCGGATTCCGCGCGGGCGGCGCTTCGATGGCGTGCTCTTCCGGCCGCGGCGGCGCCACTTTATTCAAGACTTTCGGGCTGATCTTCACCACGGGCCCGGGAGGCGGCGATGGCCGGCGGGAAACCTCCCCGGCATCCGGCGGCAGGTAAACGACGCCCAATTCCTTGCTGGCCAGCTCGATCTCGCTTTGCGTCGGCACGTGCGGCGGAAATATTTTCGGCAGGAACACCAGGAAAACAATGAAGGCGATGTGCGCCGCTACCGAGGCGGCGCGGGTGATGGCGTTTTCCTTGGCGTCGCGCTTGTCTTCACCCTCGACGAGAAGATTGGCTTCGCCGGTCAAGAAAACGTCCGGCTCCACCACTTCGCGCAGCTGCGCCGTCATTTCCGGCGGCTGGTCGAACTTATCAATTTCCTTCTGCTCGGGCCTTTCGACGAACGCCGGCACCACCACGCGCGAATCCAAAATCGCAATCGGAACATGCTCGCCCCACGGCTCAATATTTTCGAAGGGCTTGGCGGCCATGCCGCGCGGAACCAGCGTGCGATCCACCAGCACGCCCAGCGGCAGATGTTCGGGGATAGTGGTTTTGCCGGTAAGCGGCGGCGCCTCGGACAAGTCCGAAGGCACCACGGTGCGGTCGTCCATGTACGTCGTCAGCCGGCGCGGCGGCTTCCTGGCCTCGCCGTTCTCGAGCGGGCGCACGTCCGTGGGCACAAGTGTCCGGGGGATCATTTCGCTTCCTGGGGACTGAGAGCATCCAGTTTGACGCGGCGGGCATGTTCCTGGATGCCTGCCATTACGCGATCGGCCAATTCCAGCGCGGCGCGGCCCGCGGCGCCATCCACGCGGGGAGGCCGGCGCGTGCGCACGGCATGCACGAACGCGCGCAATTCTGCCCGCAACGGCTCTTCGGGAACTGTGGGAACTTTTTCAAAATTGATCTGCGGAAGATTTGGCGGCTGACCATTTGGCTCCCCCGCGCCCTGGTCCACGCGCACGCGCAATAAATCCTGGCGCGTGAAATCGATCGAGACGTATTCGTGGGCCTGGAAAAAACGCATCTTGCGCACGCGTTCGGTGGAAACGCGGCTGGCAGTGAGATTCGCCACGGCACCGGTGGCGAATTCGAGGCGCGCGTGTGCGATGTCCACTTTGTCGGTGATCACCGGAATGCCCACGGCCTTCAGGTCCGTCACCGGCGAATCCACCAGTGAGAGCAGAATGTCCAGATCGTGGATCATGATGTCATACACCACGTCAATATCCAGGCTGCGCGGCGTGAACACTCCGAGGCGATGCACCTCAAAAAACATGGGGTTCGCGACGATCTTCTTCACGGCGGTGACGGCAGGATTGAATCGCTCCAGATGCCCCACCTGCAGAATGCGATTCGCGCGTTGTGCGGAAGCGATTAGACCATTCGCTTCCCCGACTGAAGACGCCATCGGCTTCTCGACCAGCACATCCAGGCCCCAATCGAGCAAGCGGCACGCGAGCGAGGCATGCTCCTTCGTGGGTACGGCGATGCTGACCGCATCTATTTTTTCGATTTTCAGCGCGTCAATATCGCGGAGCACCCGTGTGGTGAATTCCGCCGCGACTTGCGCGGCGCGCGAGGCATTGGTGTCCACCACCCCCACCAATTCCACGCCTTCCATTTCCGCCCACACCCGCACGTGATTGCGGCCAAATTCGCCAACGCCCACCACTGCCACGCGTATTGGCTTCTCGTTCACGATTTCCTTTTAGACGCGGCTCTTTGCGCTTCGCCGCTGATGCCCGTGTTGCCGGCGTTTTCCGGCGCAAATGCCTGAATCGCGATGCCTGCTTCGTCCGCCGCGCGGATCATTTCATCACGATCGAAGAGCAGCGTGCGCCGCGCATCAATCGCCAGCGCTGTTGCGTTCGAGCGTTTCATCACTTCGATCGTGGCCAAGCCAATCACCGGCACATCAAAACGCATGTCTTGCTGCGGCTTGCTGACTTTCACCACCACCAGCCGCTGGCCGCCCGTAATGCGCGCGGCGCGCTCGATGGTCTCATCCGTTCCTTCCATGGCCTCAATCGCGACGCATGCGCGATCGCGCACCACCACCATCTGTCCCAGGTCCATGCCCGCGATCTGCCGCGCCACCTGCATCCCGTACGCGATATCCTGCGCTTCCGATTCGTCCGGCGCGCGGCGAGTCAGCACTCCCGCGGCGGGCAAGAGCGTTCCCAGAAATTTCGTCGAATCCACCAGTTCGATGCCTTCGTCTTCCAGGACGCGCGCCACCGCGCCAATCAGCGAATCCGTGTTCTTGGCCGGCAATGACAGCAGCAATTTCGCCAAGCGCCAATCGGGTCGGATCGCGCTGAAAATTTTATTGTGCTTCACCTGGCCGGCCATCACCGCGCGCTTCACGCCTTCCTGATGCAGCAGATCAATCGTCTTGCTGAGTTCTCCCAGGCTCACCCAGTGCAATCGTTTTGCCACGCGCTCCAGGCCTTGCGAAGCTTCCTCGCGAATCGCGATCACGGCCATCTCGATGCCGCGGCTGCGCGCTCCTTCCAACACTAGAAACGGGAAATCGCCGTTGCCGGCAATCAAACCCCAATCCGAATGGACCAGATTTTGTGTGTTGCTGGATTGCGCTGACACC
The DNA here is from genome assembly GCA_049287725.1 of Candidatus Acidiferrales bacterium. GTDB lineage: Bacteria > Acidobacteriota > Terriglobia > Acidiferrales > UBA7541 > Palsa-295. The sequence continues at coordinate 201,677 of JBAQGJ010000018.1, forward strand.
ATCACCCTATTTCGTCAGACCGCGGTCGGACGAGGCCGACTCGATGAACTTTACTAGTGTTATGACGTCCTGAGAGTCCGCGAGGGTTCCACGCATTTTTTCCACGGCCTGCGAAGTGTTCAATTTTGAGCGCAGCAGCAGGCGGTAGGCTTTTTCGATGGATTGAATTCGCTCGGAGGAAAACCCCTGGCGCTCCAGTCCCACGCGATTCACCCCCAGGCAGCGCGTGCCGCGCGGGGCAACGATCTTCGAAAACGGCGGCACATCCTGCGTGATCACCGTATGCGCGGCAACGTAGGAATATTTGCCGATGCGGCAGAATTGATGCACCGGGCAGAACGCGCCGATTTGAGCGTTGTCCTCTACCGTCACATGCCCGGCCAGAGTCGCGCCATTCACAAAGATCGTGGAATCGCCGATCTGGCAGTCGTGCCCGATGTGCGCGTAGGACATGATCAGGTTATTGCTCCCAAGCCGCGTGGTGCCGCCGCCCTTCACCGTGCCGCGATTGACGGTGGAGAACTCGTGGAACTCGTTGCGGTCGCCCGCTTCGAGGGACACTCGCTCTCCCTTATACGTCAAATCCTGCGGATCGCCGCCCACCACGGCGAATGAGTAAACGTGGTTCTCGCGTCCCAGCCGCGCCGGGCCGTGGACAACGCCGTGATGCTCGAGCACGCAACCGTCGCCCAATTCAACTTCGTCGCCGACCACTGCAAAGGCGCCGATTTTTACGTTCTTGCCGAGCTTCGCGGTGGAAGAAACAATTGCCCGCGGATCAATTTCACTCATCGAGCTTCTTCACCGGTACTCGCGCGGAAGTATTCGTGGACACCGCCGGAGTGCCGTCCGGTCCCACGTCCACCATCGCGCACATTAGTGTGGCTTCGGCGGCCAGTTCGCCGTTCACGCGCGCATGGCCTTGCACTTTGCAAAACGGTCCGCGAAACGTGATCACATTCACTTCCACACGCAATTGATCGCCCGGCACCACTGGCCGCCGGAAACGCGCGCCATCAATCGCGGCCATGTACATCACTTTGTGGTCGCGATCTTCCACTTCCTGCAGCAGCAGAAGCCCCCCGATTTGCGCCATGGATTCGATAATCAACACTCCGGGCATGACAGGCTTGCCGGGAAAATGTCCTTGGAAGAAATATTCGTTGATGGTGACGTTCTTGATTCCCACAATGCGCTTCTTTGGTTCCATTTCTTCGATGGCGTCCACCAGAAGGAACGGGTAGCGATGTGGCAGGATCTTCTGGATCCCGATGCTGTCGAGGATCATCGTCTATTAGCCTTTGCTTGCGTTTCGATCGGTTGCAATGTGGAAGTTGCGTGCGCTGTATGCGCCGCTTGTGAATTGAGTCGCGCCCGTCTGGGCCGTTAGTTTTTCGCGCCCAGCGCGGATGACCGCACCCACCCACCGATATTAGCCGCCATCGGTGCACAATCACACCGATGCGCAATCAGACAATTCTATACGAAACGCGAGCAGGTGGGAATCGCCGTCGCGGCGGGCTTAGATGGTTTGCGACTCGCGCACTGACCAGACGCGCGGTAACGCGTAGAGGTCCGACGTCGAGACCCCTTACGGCCTGCGAAGGGTATAGTTCTGATAAAGTATGACGCTCTATGACTCGTAGCCTTGATGACAACATTGGGCTGTCAGCTCCCGACGTCAAGGTCCTAGCCGATATCCGGGAACCCGGATGGCATGTCACCGGCGTTTTCGCGGCAAAGGACGAAACGGGACCAGAATGGGCATTTTCAATTGGCTTGTTCCATTCGTTCGGCCATCCCGAGGTGATCGTTCTCGGTCTGAAGCTAAATGCTTGCATCAACGTGATCAATGAAATTGGACAGCAAGTCAAAACTGGAAAGCGCTACCAAACCAACGAGGACTATGAGGATATTTTGAACGCTCCGTACAAATGCGCGTTTCGGACCGTGGAACGGACCCACTACCGAGACTATCTCGGATATGCACTGTGGTTCTACGAGAATGATCCATTTCCGACGATGCAGTGCTTCTGGCCGGATAAAACGGCAAAGTTTCCATGGGACGAGGGTTGCAACGCCTTTATCAAGGATGCACAGCCGTTTTTATTCATCCCATGAAATCCCTGGAATCGAGATGACTTCGAGGAACGCGACGATGAAGGAACTCCTGCGCGAGTTGCGCAGACGACAAAGCGCTATAGTGAAACTGCTTGGCGAACTTGTGCGTTGCGAATCGCCTAGCCACGATAAGGCTGCCGTGGACCGTTGCGGGCACCTTATGGCGCGCGAATGGAAACGGCGGGGCGCGAACTTGCGGATTCTGCGACAGGCGAAGCGCGGGAATCATGTGCGCGCTGAAATTTGGCTCGGCAAGGGGAAACCCGCTGGACAAATCATGGTTCTCGGCCACTTGGATACTGTGTATCCGCTTGGCGCGCTTGCAAAGATGCCGTTTCGCGTTTCGGGTGGACGGGCTTGGGGCCCTGGAACCTTTGACATGAAAGGCGGCTTGGTGCTGGCGCTCTTTGCCGTTGATGCTTTGCGCGCCACGGGCATCGCGACTGCGAAGCGCTTCGTCTTTCTGTGGACGTCCGATGAAGAGATTGGCAGCGAGAGCTCGCGGCGGGCGATCGAGCAGGAAGCACGCAAGAGCGATGCGGTGCTGGTGCTGGAGCCGGCGTTCGGAGCCGATGGGCGCTTGAAAACGCAGCGCAAAGGCGTTGGCGGCGCTGAAATTGTCGTTACCGGACGTTCGGCGCATGCCGGGATTGATCCTGAAAAAGGCGTCAACGCGGTGCACGAATTGGCGCTGCAAATCGAACGCTTGATGCGCCTGAACGATCCACGCCGCGGCATCACTGTACAAACCACCGTCGTGAGCGGCGGGACGCTTACCAACGTGGTGCCGGAACATGCGCAGGCGTCCGTGGATATCCGTTATGCGCGTTTGGCGGACGCGGCGCGGCTCAGCAAGAAACTGCGTGATGTGCGGCCCATTCTCAAAGGCGCGCGCGTCGAATTGCGACGTACCGGCGATCGCCCGCCGCTCGAACGCAGTGCGGCCGTCCGCAAATTATTCAGCCACGCTGAATCGCTGATGCGCGAAATGGGTTTGTCGCTCGGTGAGGCATCTACAGGCGGAGGCTCGGACGGCAATTTTACTGCCGCGCTGGGTGTGCCGACGCTTGATGGACTAGGCGCGGTGGGCGATGGCGCGCATAGCCCCCGCGAACATGTGTTGATTCGCTCGTTGCCTGAACGCGCTGCGGTGATCGCAGGGCTCCTCGCGACGTTGTAAGAAGGTGTTGTAACTGCGCACTTCAGTGCGCTATCGGTGTTGCCGCGACACCGATGGCGGTCTAAAGACCGCCCCTACAAAAGCGATTTCGAGCGGATTTCACAGAATTAAGAATAGATCAGCGAGTCAGCGCACATCTTTGTGCTGTAGGAACACGATCGCCTGTTGTTGCAAATCTGAATAGTCGTCGTGCAGCGTGTCGCGCAGGGCTTGCTCGGTGTCGGGAGAGGTGTTGATCGCGTCCATCAGGCGGCTGATGTCGGCGATGCTTCCGGTCTGAATGATGGATTCGACTACCGCGAGCGACCAGGCGTACGCAAGCGCGGCCGAGCCGCCCGATAATCCCATCCACGATCCTTCCAGGCTGCCGAGTGCCGGCAACGCGCCATGGCTCCCCGCATTCAGCAACTCGCCCGCGGAACCGATGGTGCGGCGCCCTTCCATATATTGAGCGACTCCCTCTTGCAACCACGTCGGCGCGCGATTGTGCGTTTTCTGCCCGATGAAGCTGTGCGTCAGCTCATGCTTCAGCACGTGCGCCAGTTCCGGCGTCACGCTGGTCAGCCCCTGCACCGGGATGCGCATGCGTCCGTCATTCAACGCGCCCACCCAGTTCGGCGCACGAGTAATATCCGCAAAGCCCTGCTCGGTGTACAGAATCACGCCGATCGGCTCGGGCGGAGTGAAATCCAGCTCCGATTCGAGGTCACGAAAATCATCTTCCAGAACGTGCAGGATATCGCGCGCCAAATCCGGAGTCGCGCTGCCGTTATATTTCAGGACAAAGTGCGCAGTCTCGCCTTCGCGGTAGCTTTCTTCCTCGGCTTTGTCCCGTTCGGCTTTGTCCAGCGCGCGCTCTACTTCGGCGTCTGGACGCAGCCTTTCCGCGCGCTGCCACTCCGCCACAGCCTGATCCATTTTGTTCGCGCCGTAGTAAGCCCAGCCCATCAGCTTGGCGACGTCCGGGGAATTCGGCGCGACACCGCGCGCGTGTTCCAGCGGGTCCATCGCCGCGGTGAACTGGCTTTGGCGCAAGTAGAGAACCGCGAGGTTCAGCAGCAAGCCCAAATTGTCCGGGGCGAAGCTCAACGCCTCGCGGTAATGATCAATCGCGGAATTCGTGTCACCCTTAGCGACCAGGAATTGCGCCGCGGCGTAATGCCCCGCCGCCACCTTGTCAATCGCGGTTGCGCCGCCCGAGCGCGCGTTCACTTCGAGTTGCGCCAGGTACGTGAAATCTATCGCATCGTCGTGAACGACTAGCCTCGCCACGTCATCATACCCAATGACGGGGGTGATCTGCGGGGCGGACACCGGCGGTTCGGATGACGCCTTCGCGGCGGAGGAATAGCCAAAGCCGTCGCGGTCAATCCTGGCGACGATGGATTTCGGAATAGACATCTGTCCGGCGGGAGTGTCGTAGCTGACGTGGTCGTGATCTTCGGTGACGTTCGAAGCCACAATCCGGCGGCCGTTCTTCAGCACAATCGTATCCGCTGCCGCGAAAAACACGGCCAGCAGCACCAGCGAGGCGATGAGCGCTACAGAACGCACACATGAATTTTATCAAGCACGCACACTGCGGCGCGCACACTCCTTGCTGCGCGATGCCCTAAGCGGTACAGTCGGTGTCATGCTGAAATTTTTGCGGCTTTCGCCCAGCCTTCTCCTGGTCCTGGTGTGCGCGGAAATTCTCAGCCCCTCGCACGCGGCAAGAGCGATGCAGCCGCCACAGAATCAGCCGCCCGCGTCGGCGCCCTCGGCCACCACAACAGTCTCTCCCGCCGCCGCTGCGCAGCCAATTCCCAATGACCCGCTCGCTCTCTACCAGGCGCTCATCGCGCTGCGCCCGGACGGAAGCCGCGTGTACTCCGTCCACGATTTGAATTTGCGACGCGATGTGATCAATTTTACTTTCTCGGAAGGCAAACTCGCGTTTCTGCAGCCGCTGGGAGGCCGCGTTACGGGACTCGTCTTCGCCGGGCGCGGCCACGTGATCGCAACCCCGCACGAACGCGGCGAACGCCGCTCGCTTGCGCAGTTCCTGGGCGTGCCGATTCTCGACATGGGCTTTTCCGCCGCGTATATCCGGTTCACCGACGACACTGCCGCGGAAATCGAGCGGCAGTTGCAACAGGGCAACGACGAATCCGCCGCCGATCCGGCGTTTGCGCAACGCTGGGAGCCCGAAGTCGCGGCGCTAGGGCCTTCGCAATCTTTACGCGTAATGACCGATCTGCTTTCGACGAGCCCGTTGCCATATTTCTATACGCTGGTTGATGGCGATTCCGCCGGACCATTTGAGGTGTCGGTGGATCAGCGCCGCGCCGAACAAGTGCTGATCGGGCAGGTTCGCATGAATAACGGCGCCCCGGTGTATGACGTTTGGGCTCATTTCCCTACGGAGGACTCTCGCAAGGTTTCTCCCGAACCGTTCGCGCCGCTGGATTATCGAGTGGATTCAACTATAGGTGACGATCTCTCGCTCACGGGTAAAACCACGCTGCATCTGAACACGCTGCGCGCTGGCGAACGCGTCGTCCCGCTGGAGCTTTCGCGCAACCTCACTATCAGCGATATTCGCGGTGACGATGGCCAAACCTTGCCATACTTTCAAAATGAAGAACTCAGCCGGCGCAACGTGGCGCGCCGCGGCAACGATTCGATCCTCGTCGTGCTGCCCACTGCCCCTGCCGCCGCGCAAGATTTTCATCTGGACATCGTCTATCACGGAAACGTGATCGCCGACGCAGGGAACGGCGTGAATTTCGTTGGAGAGCGCGGCACCTGGTACGCGCACACCGACGGCACGCACTTTGCCCAGTTCGATCTCACGTTCCACTGGCCCAAGCGTTTGACGTTGGTGGCAACCGGTACGGAAAGCGATGCGCAGGATGGCGCTGATACGAAATCCGGCCGCTGGCGCTCGGAAGTTCCTTTCGCCAACGCCGGCTTCAATCTCAGCGAATACAAGACGCAGGCAGCGGCAGGCCAGCCGCCGGTGCAGGTGTTTGCCAACCAGCAACTGGAGGACGCAATTCTCGCGCGTTTGCGGGTGAATACCGCCAACCAGCCAACGCCCAGCGCCATCTTCGACCAAAGCCGTCCCGGCCAAATCGTGCAACAAATTCCTCCGGCCCCGGCTCCGCCCAGTCCTTCCGCTGCGCTCAAGCAAGTGAGCACGGAAGTCATGGATTCCATTCGTTTCCTCGAAAAATTGAACGGCGATTTTCCCTTCAATCATCTGGACGTGACGCAAATTCCCGGCTCTTTCGGGCAAGGCTGGCCCGAACTCGTGTATCTCTCCACACTCGCGTTTCTGCCGCCCGATACCGCCGAAGTTGCGGGATTGAACGCCTGGGCGCGCAGCGCCGCGCGGGACTTGATGCCGTGCCACGAAACGGCGCATCAATGGTGGGGCAACGTCGCTGGCGCAGCGACCTATCGCGACATGTGGATCGAGGAAGGCATGGCCGATTATTTGTCGCTGCTCTACGCCGACAGCAAAAAGCCCAGCGAGCACTTGCTCACCAAATGGCTGAACCATTACCGCGACGAACTCTCCGCCAAAATTCCCGGCTCGGATCATTCCATCGAAGACGTTGGGCCGCTCGTGTTAGGCCCGCGACTCACTTCCGCGAAAGTTCCAGACGCGTACGACACGCTGATCTACGGCAAAGGCGCCTGGGTGATGCACATGCTTCACGAAATGCTGCGCGACCCGGCGAGCAAGGATCCCGACGCGCGCTACCGCGAATTTCTGCGCGCGGTCCTGAGCGAGTACCGCTTTAAGCCGCTCTCGACGGAAGATTTCCAGCGCGCCGTCGAACAGCACATGACTCCCGCGATGGACCTCGACGGCAATCGCAAAATGGATTGGTTCTTCGAACAATGGGTCCGCGGCACGAGCATGCCGCACTATTCCGTAAAATTCGAATCCAAAGCGCGCGGCAAGGAATTTATCGTCTCCGGAAACCTCGAACAGGACGGAGTCGAAGACGTCTTCACCGCGCCGGTGCCCCTTTACGCGTCGCAAACGGGCGGCAAGCCGCAGCGCCTGGGCGTCGTAGTGACCACCGGCGCTGAAACACACTTCCGCTTCGTCTCGCGCTTTCGTCCCGCGCACATTGTGATTGATCCTTACCTGACCCTGCTTTGCCGGAAGGACTAACTTCCCACTCGAATAACTGCGGTGGTTCCGCAGCGGATTCCTGCCCCGGCGTGGGTCGCGCGCTGCGAAAATTGTTTGCAACCAGAATAGATGTATATGCATCTGTTCTGGTATGAGCGAGCCAACGCTACCGAACCTGCCCTGCCTGTGCGCCAATTTCCGCCGCGCCTCGCGCGCTCTTACGCAGCTCTACGAGACGGCCATCCGCCCGCTCGGCATACGCGCCACCCAGCTCACCATCCTGCAAGTGCTTACCCGCGCCGGTGATCTGCCGCAAGGCAAGCTGGGAGAAATCCTGGCGATGGATAGCACCAGCCTCACTCGCACGCTGGCGATCATGAAACGGCACGGGTGGATTGCCTGTCGCCGCGGGGAAGACCGGCGCGAGCGCTGGGTGTGTCTCGCGCCCGCTGGAAAATCGCAACTCCGGCGCGTTGAGCCGGTGTGGGAAAAGGTTCAGTCGCGCCTGCGAAGTCAATTGGGAGATCGAGACTGGAATAATTTTCTAGAGCTTACACGTCAAGTCGCAAGCATTGCCACAACACAAGGAGGATCGCTATGAAGAACTACGGAAAGTTGACCATCGGGCTTATCGTCGTTTGGTTTTTGTTCGCGCTGTTCGCTTCAGCGGCGCATCTCTTCGAAAACAACGGGAATCGCATCGGAATTGCCGTGGCGATTGCGGCGACGGTGCCGCTCATCGTGTTTTCGCTGTGGTTTGCGGCGTCCGAGAGCTTTCGGAAGTTCGCATTGTCGCTGAATCCCAGAATTCTGACCGGCGCGCAAGCCGGGAGAATCATCGGGTTCACGTTCCTGCTGCTGGAAGCTCGCAATGCGCTACCGGCAATTTTTGCTTTCCCTGCGGGATACGGCGACATGCTGATCGGAATGACGGCGTTTTTTGCGGCGTGGCAGCTGGCCAATCCGCAGCGCCGCAATATATTTATCGCGTGGCAACTGCTGGGAATTCTTGATTTAGTGACCGCGGTGAGCCTGGGCGTTACCGCGGGCTTGATTGACCCGCATGGCCCTTCCATGGCCGGGATGACCGTCCTACCGTTCAGCCTCATACCGACGTTTTTCGTGCCGCTTTTTATGATTTTCCACGTGATTTGCATCGCACAAGCGAGGGCGTGGAAGGGCAGCACCGAACGATCAAACCAATTTGCGAGCCCTTTGCAGCATCGAGCCGTCTGAAACTCAAGATTACAAGAGGCCGCAGCTCAAACTTGATGGCTCGTCATTTCCGGAATTCTGACGGGGCGATGAGTGGAGTGACCAGCAGCAGATAGATTGCCCACTCGTCGCCCTCAGAAGCCAGAACAAATGTCATTCGGTGCATCGCCCTCGGCGATTGTCCTGAAACGGTCACGTTCTCCCACGTCGCATTCGCTACCACAGTTTCGGAAGGCCCTGCGTGCGTGCCCTCCACACGACAGGCGACGTTTTTCTTGGCGTACGGAGCCAACAGGCTTTCAAATTGCTTCGTAATCTCGTCGCGCCCATTCCAGCGCCTTCCGGTGAAATCCACAAACTGTGCATTCTGCGCGAAGAAAGAAGCCAGCTCCTCGGAATTGTTGGACTTGAGCGCCGCGAGAAAATGTTCCAAAATCGTCGCTGCTTCTTCCAGCCGCCGCGAAACTCTTACTTCCTCGTACTGTGCTGCCGTTCTTACTTCTTTGGCGGATCCCGCGTCCTTCGCCAGCTGCTCTCGAACCGCTTGGAGCTTCGCGCCCCTTTCCAATAAGAGTCGCGCCGCGAACGAACTTTCCGTAGCCAATATCCCCAGCAGCAGATGTTGCGTTTCAATGTGCCGATCGCCCAGGAGATCGGCTTCTTCCTTCGCGCGATTGAGTATCTGTTTGCTTTCCTGTGTGAGCGGCACCTCCACCGAAGTTGAGATGCGTTCGCGCACAGAAATCTGGCTCTCGATTTGGACGCGGATCTCAGCCGCGGTGCAAACGGGTCGCAAGAAGCGCAGCACCGTCGCGCCGTCTTCTCGCAAGAGTCCGAGCAAGATATGTTCGCTCTCGATGTAGGGACTTCCGTACTGGCTCGCCTCATAGCGCGCGTAAAAAATCACTCGGCGAGCTTTCTCTGTGTAGCGCTCGAACATATAGTGCTGCCTCGTTTGCGCAGAAACGCCCAGACCTGTGGAGGAAGTACGAAGAGAGCAGTATATGGTTGAATACACGAGCCTGCAATTACTGCTCCAACGAAGCAGCGCGCGTCTCTACCGATCCGTCGGACTAAAATTTTCTAATAATTCGTCGGGCGGTGATATTTTCCCCTTCCCACTTTTTCTTCGTGCCCACAGATTTTTTTCCGTTTGACCTTGCGTCCTAGCGTCTGAGGTTTTATCCTAGCGGCGTAATTTCGTAGATGCACCGATGTGGATGTGTCGCTATGCGACGCATGGTAATAGCAATTAATTGCAAGTTTGCAATCCATAGAAACGCTGCACCGTAACTGGCCGATTTCGCGGGGTCGAGCAACCGGCAGTTTCGCATTTTTTATGCCCCTTCTTTAGGCTCGCAAGCATCTATTACTATTTTCCTGGGGTTACTGCGTGGATTCTGAGGGCGCTGAAAGTCCAGTCCAACCAACTTCGGCTCATCCGATCATTGAGCCGGGGCACACGCTTGGATCCGTAACAGACAAGATTAGCTCGATAGTGCTCGGTCGCGGCACTTCCAAGGGCTGGATCTTCGGCTTCGCCATCTCGTTCTGCCTTCTGATGCTTTTGATGGTGACCCTGACGTACCTGCTGGTGAAGGGCGTCGGCATCTGGGGCATCAACATCCCCATCGGTTGGGGCTTCGCGATCGTCAACTTCGTCTGGTGGATCGGCATTGGCCACGCCGGGACGCTCATCTCCGCCATCTTATTGTTGTTGCGGCAGCAGTGGCGCACTTCGATCAACCGCTTCGCGGAAGCGATGACGCTTTTTGCCGTCGCTTGCGCCGGCATGTTCCCCCTGCTGCATATGGGCCGCCCATGGCTCTTCTACTGGCTGATGCCGTTGCCGAATCCGATGTGGCTGTGGCCGCAATTTCGCAGCCCTCTGGTGTGGGACGTCTTCGCGGTCTCCACGTACGCCACGGTTTCCCTGCTGTTCTGGTTTGTGGGCTTGATTCCCGATCTGGCCACGCTGCGCGATCGCGCCAAGAACCGCCCCGCGCAAATCATCTACGGAATGCTGGCGATGGGCTGGCGCGGCTCGGCGGTGCACTGGTCGCGCTACGAGACCGCTTCAATTTTGCTGGCTGGTTTAGCTACGCCGCTGGTCGTTTCCGTGCACACCGTGGTGAGCTTCGACTTTTCCGTCGCGCAACTTGCCGGCTGGCACACCACTATTTTTCCGCCGTACTTCGTGGCCGGCGCGATCTATTCGGGTTTTGCGATGGTGATGACTTTGGCGATTCCCATTCGCAAATTCTACAAACTGGAAGATTTCATCACCATGCGCCATCTGGGCAACATGGCCAAGGTGATGCTCGCCACCGGGCTGATCGTCGCCTACGGCTATATGATGGAAACCTTCATGGCTTTCTACAGCGGCAATCATTTCGACCGCTTCGCGATCATCAACCGCATGACCGGTCCCTACGCATTCTTTTACTGGCTGCTGATTGCCTGCAACATCGTGATCCCGCAGTGCATGTGGTCGCGCAAAGTACGCAACAGCGTGGGAACGCTGTTCGTGATTTCACTGATCGTCAACGTCGGCATGTGGCTGGAGCGTTTTGTGATCGTGGTGATCAGCCTGCATCGCGATTTCCTGCCGTCATCGTGGGGCATGTATTACCCCACGCGGTGGGATTGGGCCACGTTCGTCGGCACCATTGGTTTGTTCTTGACGTTGCTGTTCCTCTTCATCCGCTTCCTGCCGGTGATCTCGATTTATGAAATGAGGTCGCTGGTGGAGGAAACGAGCGAAGAGAATCCCAAGAAATAGGAGCGGGCGCACAGTTCGATGCCGCAAATTTTTCATCACAGCACGAACACCATTTCGCGGCTGAGTATTTACGGCGCCGTGTTCATCATCGCCATCCTCGGCGCGGTGCTGTACCGCATCGAATTGTCGCCGTTCTATACGCGCGTGAATGAAGCTCGCGAGCAGCCCGTGCCTTTCAGCCACAAACACCACGCCGGCGAATTGGGAATTGATTGCCGCTATTGCCACACGACCGTGGAAAAATCATCCTTCGCGGGCATTCCGCCGACGCAGACGTGCATGACTTGCCATTCGCAGATTTGGACCAACGCGCCGATGCTCGAGCCGGTGCGCGCGAGTTACCGCGACGACAAATCAATTTCCTGGACGCGCGTGAATGCGCTGCCCGAATTCGTTTACTTCGATCACAGCATTCACGTGAGCAAAGGCATCGGCTGCACTACCTGCCATGGCCAGGTGGCCGAAATGCCTTTGATGTGGAAGGCCAATACGCTGTACATGGAATGGTGCCTGGACTGCCATCGCAATCCCGAAAAGTACGTGCGGCCGAAGGAGAAAGTTTTCGATCCGGGTTACGTGACGCCGCCAGACCAACTCGAACTGGGCCGGCGTCTCGTGAAGGAATACAAAATTCAAAGTTTGACCAGCTGTTGGACCTGTCACCGGTGAAAGCGAACTGAACAAAACAATGAGCTCTGAATCCAATCCGAATCTTCCGACTTCCGTAGACCTCGCGGCCATCCGCGCAAAACTCGCGCAGGAAAATGGCAAGCGTTTCTGGCAGAGCCTCGAGCAATTGGCGGAAACCAAGGAATACCGCGAGTTCCTGGAAAATGAATTTCCGCACGATCCGGCGAAGGATCCGCAAGGAATCAATCGTCGCGACGTGCTGAAGCTCGCCGCGGCCTCCGCGGCGCTCGCCGGCTTGAGCGCTTGCACCAAACTGCCCACTCAGAAAATTGTTCCGTACGTGAAGGCGCCTGAGGAAATCGTGGCGGGCAAGCCGCTCTTTTACGCGACCTCCATGCCGCTCGCGGGAGTCGCCGCCGGACTTCTCGTCGAAAGCCATATGGGCCGGCCCACCAAGATCGAAGGCAATTCCGAGCATCCTGGCAGCCTCGGCGGCACAGACGTCTTCGCGCAAGCGGCCACGCTGGGTCTTTACGATCCGGATCGCTCGCAAACGATCGAGCACGAAGGCCGTATCAGCGATTGGGGCGCATTCGTCACCGCGATGGGCAACGTGAAATCGCAACTCGTCGAAGGCGGCGCAGGGCTGCGCATTCTCACGGACACAGTCACGTCGCCAAGTCTCGCCGCGCAGATTCGTTCCGTGCTCGCGCAATTTCCGCAGGCTAAATGGCATCAATACGAGCAGTGCGGCCGCGACAACGTGCGTGAAGCTACGCGCCAGGTTTTCGGCAAGCCCATGAATCCCGTCTATCGCTTCGACCAAGCTGACGTAGTCGTCTCGCTCGACGCCGATTTCATTTCGTCCGGCCCGGGCCATGTCCGCTACGCGCACGACTTTGCCGCCCGCCGCGCGATTGAAGGTCCTTCCTCCACGCTGAATCGCCTGTACGTGGTCGAAAGCATGACCACCAGCACCGGCGCGATCGCCGACCATCGCAAGGCCATACGCGCTTCCGATGTGGAGACGTTTGCGCACCAGCTTGCCGCCGCCGTTTCAGTGCCGAATGCGAGCGCCGGTAGCACAGGCGCCAGCAAGATTCCCGCAGACTGGACTCGCGCAGTAGCGAAAGATCTCGCCGCACATCGCGGCAAGTCGCTGGTGATCGCAGGCGAAGAACAGCCGCCTGCCGTGCACGCTTTGGCGTTTGCCATGAATGAGGCGCTCGGCAACGTAGACAAGACTGTTTATTTCACCGAGCCAATCGAAGCGAATCCGGTGAACGAACTCGAATCACTGCGCGACCTCGTCAACGACATCAACGCCGGCAAAGTGCAGCTGCTCTTCATGCTGGGTGACGGCAATCCTGTTTACGACGCGCCGGCCGATTTTGACTTCGGACCTGCGCTTTTGAAAGTCGCAACCCGCGTTCACTCCGGCCTGTACTACGACGAAACCGCCGAACTCTGCCACTGGCACATCCCCGCCGCGCATTTCCTGGAAATGTGGGGAGACGCGCGCGCTTTCGACGGCACCATCGGCGTGATTCAGCCGCTCATCCAGCCGCTCTACGACGGCCATTCGCCGTACGAAATTATTGCGCTTCTCACCAAGGATTCCGGCAAGCCCGCGCACGACATCATTCGCGACTACTGGGCAGGCCAGCGCCCCGAAAAAGACAAAGCCTTCGAAGCGTTCTGGGAACGCTCGCTGCATGACGGGCTGATGGCCGGCACGGCATTGCCGTCTGCGACTGGACTGAATCAATCGCATGCGGCGATTTCGAACCAGGCTCCGAGCGCATCGGAAGGCCTCGAAATCGTTTTCAAGCCTGATCCGACCACGTTCGACGGCCGCTTCGCCAATAGCGGCTGGCTGCAGGAATTGCCCAAGCCCAATACGCGCCTTACCTGGGACAACGCCGCGATGGTCAGCACGGCCACCGCGCAGCGCCTGGGCCTCGAAACCGGCGATTACGTGTCACTGCAAATCGGCGGACGCGAAACGAAAGCAGGCGTGTTTATCGTTCCCGGCCACGCCGACGATTCCATCACGCTGCACCTCGGCTACGGGCGCCGCCGCTCCGGTCACGTCGGCACCGGCCCCGGTTTCAACGCCAATTTCATTCGTACTTCCGCGACGCCCTGGATCGCAACGGGCCTGAAAATCCAAAAGACCGGCGACAAATATTATTTCGCCGTCTTCCAGCACCAGTACGTCATTGACCAGGACGGCCACCCGCCGGTCGAGAAAGAAGCTGTCGAAGAAGGGCGCCGCGACATCGTGCGCATCGCCACGCTCGACGAATACCGCCAGAATCCCAATTTTGCCCAGGACCCGCGCGAAGAAGCCACCAAGGGACTGTCGCTCTATCCCGGCTACAAATATGAAGGCTACGCCTGGGGCATGTCCGTGGATCTGAATAAGTGCGTCGGCTGCAATGCCTGCGTGGTCGCCTGCCAGGCGGAAAATAATATTCCGGTCGTCGGCAAGGAACAGGTGATGAAGGGCCGCGCGATGCACTGGATCCGCATAGACACATATTTCCGCGGCGACATTGACGCTCCCGAAACCTACTACGAGCCGGTCCTGTGCATGCACTGCGAAAATGCGCCTTGTGAAGTGGTCTGCCCGGTTGGCGCCACGGTGCACAGCCCCGAGGGCTTGAACGAAATGGTTTACAACCGCTGCGTGGGCACGCGCTATTGCTCGAATAATTGCCCGTACAAAGTGCGGCGCTTCAATTTCCTGCTTTTTTCCGACTACACCACGCCGAGCCTTTTCGGCATGCGCAATCCCAACGTCACCGTGCGCAGCCGCGGCGTGATGGAGAAATGCACTTACTGCGTGCAGCGCATCAATGCCGCGAAAATCACGTCCGAGGAAGAAAACCGCAGCGTGCAGGACGGCGAAATCGTCACTGCCTGCCAGGCCGTCTGCCCCGCGAATGCGCTGGTCTTCGGCAATATCAACGACCCGAATAGCCGCGTCGCAAAGCTGAAAGCGCAAACGCGGAATTACAGTTTGCTCGACGATTTGAATACGCGCCCACGCACCACGTATCTCGCGCGCGTGCGCAACCCGAATCCGGAGATTCACGAGTAGCGCGATGAAACGCAAGCCTATTTACGGATTGCTGGCTGAATTCGAGACGCCCGAAGAGCTTCTCGCCGCCGCGCAACGCACCCACGACGCGGGCTACAAGAGCATCGACGCGTTTTCGCCGCTGCCGATCGAAGGCTTGGCCGAAGCCATCGGCTTTCACGGCACGGTTCTTCCCGTAGTCGTCTTCATCGGCGGATTGCTCGGTGGACTTACCGGCTTCTTCATGCAGTGGTACGCCAACGTGATCAGTTACCCGCTGAACATCGGCGGCAAGCCGCACAATAGCTGGCCCGCGTTCATCCCGATAACTTTCGAACTCACCGTGCTGGGCGCCGCGCTCGCGGCCGTCTTCGGCTTGCTGGCGATGAACGGGCTGCCCACGCCCTATCACCCGGTTTTCAATGTGGCGCGCTTTGCGCTGGCTTCGAAGGATCGCTTTTTCCTGGTGGTGAAAAAACGCGACAAGAAATTCGATCTCGCGGGAACGAAGACCTTCTTGGAAAGTTTGCATCCACACGGAGTGTTTGAAGTTGAAGTCTAATTCACAATTCGCAGTCCGCCGCAGCGCGCTCGCGCGGTTTTCTGGTGTCGCGTTACTGGCCGCCACGGCCATGTTGTTCTCCGGGTGCCGCATGGATATGCACATCCAGCCGAAATATTTGCCCTACGACCCGACCACTTTCTTCGATGATGGACGCTCCGAGCGGCAACCCGTCCCCGGCACCGTGGCGCGCGGCCATCTGCGCCTGGATGAATTGCTTTACACCGGCAAGGAGAACGGCGTCGAATCCAACCGCTTTCCCTTCCCCATCACGCATGAAGATCTCGAACGCGGCCGCCAGCGCTACAACATTTATTGCACGCCGTGCCACGATTACACCGGAAGCGGCCGCGGCGTGATCGTCATGCGCGGTTTTCCGCCGCCGCCCTCGTATCATATTGACCGTCTCCGTGAGGCGCCCGTCGGGCATTTCTTCGACGTGATGACCAACGGCTTCGGCTCGATGTACAGCTACGCGTCGCGTATTGATCCCGAAGACCGCTGGCGCATCGCCGCGTACATCCGCGTGCTGCAATTGAGCCAGCACGCCACGCTGCAGGACGTTCCGGCTGAGCAGCGCCAGAAACTGACGGAGCCGCAATCTCAAACTCCAGGACAATCGCAATGAGCTTGTTCGACCAAATCGTGCGCGCCGCTCTGCATGCGTACCTCGTCGGCTATATCTACTGGCTGATGATTCCGCTTGGTTGCACGGCGATTTTGATGATGCATCACCTTACCGGCGGCTGGTGGGGCTATCCCATCCGTCGGCTGCTGGAAGCCGGTACGCGTACCTTCGGCTTCATGGCCATTCTCTTCATCCCTATCTTGCTGGGGATGAAGCTGCTCTATCCCTGGACCACCTCCTACGGAGAAATGGCGGGCGATCCGAATTTCCGCTTCAAGCTGGCCTATCTGACGCCTCAATTTTTCGTTGTGCGCGTCGTGATTTATTTCCTGATTTTGTTCACACTCTCTTATTTCCTGAATAAATGGTCGCGCGAGCAGGACCGCACCGGCGACCCGTCGCTCGCCAAAAAGCTGGAAGCCTTCAGCGGCCCGGGCCTGATTCTCTGGGGCATCGTGGTCTCCTTCTCGATGATTGACTGGGTCATGTCGCTCGAGCCGCAATGGTTTTCCACCATTTACGGAATGATTTTCATGATCGTCGGCGCGCTCACCGCGATGTCCTTCATTATTTTCGTGCTGCGCCGGATGTCGGACGATCCCGCGTTCAAAGCCGTCACTCCCGGGCAGTACAACGATCTGGGCAACTTGATGCTGGCGTTCACGATGTTGTGGGCCTATCTTTCGTTCTCGCAATTCCTGATCATCTGGTCTGGCAACATCAAAGACGAAATTCCCTGGTACATGACGCGCGCTTTCGGCGGCTGGGCCGTCGTCGCGGTGATTCTGATCGTTCTCCACTTCGCGTTGCCCTTCTTGTTGCTCTTGCAGCGCAACATCAAACGGCGCGTTGAGCGCCTGTCCACAGTCGCGGGCATGATGCTGGTGCTCAGCATGGTGGACGTCTACTGGCTCGTCGTCCCAGCCTACGAAAAGGATCACCCGCATTTCGGCTCGTTGCTGCTCGATGTCGTGTTTATCGCCGGCATCGGCTTCATTTGGGTGAGCCTGTATTTCCGGGAAGTGAACAAGATGCCGTTGCTGCCGCTGCACGACCCGCGCTTTGAAGGAGAGCTCCAGCATGAGCATGGAGACTAAACACGGGCCTGAGCACGACCCGCACGGCGCGCCCAACGAGGGCTACGAACACAGCGACGCCAGCCCCAAGAGCTTGTCAAAGTGGGCGGTCACCCTGGCGATTGTCTTGATCATCGTTTTCGTCGCGATGAAGTGGCTGTTTAGTTTTTACGGCAAGGTGCAGAGTCTAGGCCGCCCGGCTTCGCCTTTTGAAAACGCGCGCGTGCTGCCGCCGCAACCGCGCCTGCAAGTGGAGCCGCGCGCCGATCTGCACGCTTACTGCGCGCAGCAATTGGCCACTCTGAATAGCTACGGCTGGGAAGATCAGCACAATGGAGTCGTGCGCATCCCAGTAGATCGCGCCATGGACTTGATAATGCAACAGGGGCTGACGGCCCGCGCGTCCGGCGAAATTCCGGCGGGCGTGAGCAATCCGGCGCCATTTGTGCCAAAGGTGATGGACGCGCAAGGCCCGTGCGGATTTGTAACCGAGCGCGATTCGGAGCATGAGATGAGCGAGGAAGTTAAGCATTAGCGGCTTGCTTCTGGGCTCGCGGTTTGCTGCGATTGTAGTGCGGCCTTGGGTTTCGAGCGGTTCGGTATTTCAGGGGGCGTAAAGGAAGTGTTCGTGTCCGGCAAATCCGGTTTCCGAAATAAAGTGCTCGCGGCTCTCGCCGTGGCGTTCGCGATGCTCGCGCTCGCTTCCAGTGCCGCCGCGCAGCTCGCATCCGACCCCATGCAAAGCGTCGGCGTGCGCCCCGACCTGCTGAAGCAAGTCGGCATTGATCAGAAGCTCAATCAGTCCGTGCCGCTGAATCTCACCTTCCGCGACGAACACGGCCAGACCGTGCAGCTCAGCCAATATTTCGGGCAGAAGCCCGTGATCCTCACGCTGGTCTATTACAACTGCCCGATGCTCTGCACTCAGATTTTGAATGGCGTCGAATCGGGGCTGAAAGAACTGCCGTTGGACATCGGCAAACAATTCAACGTGGTCACCGTCAGCATTGATCCGAGCGAAGGCCACGTGCTCGCCGAAGTGAAACAGGAGATGTACACCGGGATGTACGGCCGGCCCGGCGCCACCCAGGGATGGCATTTCCTCACTGGCGATGAACCGCAGATCAAGCAACTCGCGAATGCAGTCGGCTTTCGCTACGCCTACGATCCCGATACCAAACAATTCGCGCACGCCAGTGCCATCATGATTCTGACGCCCGAAGGAAAAATTTCGCGCTATCTCTACGGCATCCAGTTCCCTTCGCGCGATTTGCGCCTCGGCCTCGATGAAGCGTCCGAAGGAAAAATCGGCTCGCCGGTGGATGCGATTTTGCTGTTTTGCTACCACTATGACCCGCATACCGGGAAATACGGGCTGTTGATTTCGCACGTCATCCAGGCGGGCGGCGCGATTACCTTGTTGATTCTGGGCGCGCTGGTGCTGGTTTTGTTCCGCGGCGAGCATTACGCGCTGCCGCAACGAAAGGCATGAACGCGGAGGCGGCGCGCAAGCCCGCTGGTTCGCGAAAGGCTCATTTAGAGAGATTATGACCGGTCTGATTCCATCGAGTCTGCAGTCCCTGGCCGCCGTGGCCGCGCTGATTCCGCTCAAGCCCACGGCTGCTTCCTCCATCGCCGAGGGCGTGGATCACCTCTATTTCTTTCTCACGGTGGTCACGCTGTTTTTCACCATTCTCATTTTCTCCACCATTTTCTTTTTCATGATCAAGTACCGTCGCCGCTCGCCGGACGAAATCCCCGAGGACACCAAAGAACATCTGGGCCTGGAACTTACCTGGACCATTATCCCCACGGTGATCACGATCTTCATTTTTGTCTGGGCCTCGAGCCTCTACTTCGAAAATTCCCGGCCGCCCGAAGCCGCCACCGAAATATTTGTCGTCGGCAAGCAGTGGATGTGGCACATCCAGCATCCCGAAGGCGTGCGTGAAATCAACGAGCTGCACGTGCCGGTAAACGTCCCCATAAGCATCACCTTGACGTCCGACGACGTGATCCACGATTTCTACATTCCCGCCTTCCGTGTGAAGAAAGACGCCGTTCCGGGCCGTTACACCTCGCTGTGGTTCCAGGCCACCAAAATCGGCACGTACCACATTTTCTGCGGGCAGTACTGCGGCGCGGACCATGCCGAAATGATTGGCTGGGTGTACGTGATGTCCGCCCCGGACTACGCTGCGTGGCTCACCGGCGGCTCGAAAAACGAATCCATGGCGCAAACCGGCGAGCGGCTCTTCACTCAGCTCGGCTGCGTCACTTGCCACGTTGCGGAGGGCACCGGCCGCGGCCCCTCGCTCGTCGGGCTCTACGGCAAGCCACAAAAACTGCGCAGCGGCGACACCAAAGTGGTGGATGAAACCCTCATCCGCCAGGCGATCGTGAATCCCAATTCCATCTTGTTGCCCAATTATCCGCCGATCATGCCCACCTTCCAGGGGCAGATCAACGAGGAGCAGGTGTTGCAGCTGATCGCCTACGTGAAATCCCTCGGCCCGGAAGAAAGGAAGACCAACGCGAAATGAGCACCACGGCCATTGCGGAACCTCCCGGCCACGACGTTCCGGCCGGATCGCGCGTTAATTACCTGAACGCGAATTACGGCGTGAAGTCCTGGCTCCTTACCACGGACCACAAGCGCATCGCGCTGCTGTACCTTGGCTCGATCACTCTGATGTTTTTTGTCGGCGGCTTTTTCGCCGTGCTCATGCGCTTGCACCTCATCGAGCCGCAGGGCGCGCTGGTCGCCCCGGAAACCTACAACAAGCTCTTCACCATGCACGGCATCATCATGGTGTTTTTCTTCCTGGTGCCTTCGATTCCCGCCACGCTGGGGAACTTCCTTGTCCCCATGATGATCGGCGCGCGCGATCTGGCCTTCCCTCGCCTCAATCTTCTCAGCTGGTACATTTACATCATCGGCGCGGGCTTCACCTTGTACGCCATCATTTCCGGCGGCGTGGATACCGGCTGGACGTTCTACACACCCTATAGCAGCAGCTTTTCGCACACCAGCGTGATTCCCACGGCACTGGGCGTCTTCATCACCGGATTCTCTTCGATCCTTACCGGATTGAATTTCGTTGTCACTATCCACAAGATGCGCGCGCCGGGGCTGACTTGGTTCCGCTTGCCCCTCTTCATCTGGGCCATGTACGCCACCAGCATCATCTTCATTCTCGGCACGCCCGTGATCGCCATCACCTTGTTTCTGCTGGGCCTCGAACGCCTGCTGCACATCGGCATCTTCGACCCGGCCATCGGCGGCGATCCCATCCTGTTCCAGCACCTTTTCTGGTTTTACTCGCACCCCGCCGTGTACATCATGATTCTTCCCGGCATGGGCGTGATGAGCGAGCTGATTACCTGCTTCTCGCGCAAGCGCATTTTCGGCTACAGCTTCGTAGCCTTCTCCAGCCTGGCTATCGCGATCATCAGCTTCCTGGTCTGGGGACATCACATGTTCGTCACCGGCCAGTCCATCTACGCAGGATTGATTTTCTCGGTGCTTAGTTTCCTGGTCGCCATTCCCTCTGCTGTGAAAGTTTTCAATTGGACCGCGACACTCTATAAAGGCTCAATTTCCTACGACGCGCCCATGCTGTATGCCCTCGGCTTTATCGGCCTCTTCACCATGGGCGGCCTCACAGGATTGTTCCTCGCGTCGCTAGCGACCGACGTACACCTCAACGGCACTTATTTCATCGTCGCGCATTTTCACTACATTATGGTCGGCGGCGCCGTGATGGCGTATCTCGGCGGCATCCATTTCTGGTGGCCGAAAATTACCGGGCGCTTATATCCCGACGGCTGGGCGCGCTTTGCCGCCTTGGTCATCTTCGTCGGTTTCAACCTGACCTTTTTCCCGCAATTCGTGCTGGGATACCTGGGCATGCCGCGGCGCTATGCGGTCTATCCCGGCGAATTCCAGGTTCTGAATGTGATGTCTTCCGCCGGCGCTTCCATTCTCGGCATCGGCTACCTGATTCCGCTCATCTATTTGATTTGGTCCATCCGTTACGGACCGGTGGCCGGACCGAATCCCTGGGGCGCGAAAGGCTTGGAATGGCAAACTCCTTCGCCGCCGCCCACGGAAAATTTCGAAGAGATTCCCATCGTCACCGAAGACGCTTACGACTACGCCGGCACCACTGGAGCGCATCGTGGCTGATATGGCCGCACATGGCGCGCACCCCGAAGGGTTCGCGCATCAGTTTGAAGACATGGAGCAGCAGCGCGAGGCCGGCAGCCTCGGCATGTGGGTGTTCCTGGTCACCGAAATCATGTTTTTCGGCGGCCTCTTCGCCACCTACATCATCTACCGCTCGCTCTACTTGCACTCATTCGAAATCGGCAGCCGCTTGCTGAAAGTCGATTTCGGCGCCAGCAATACCGCGGTCCTGATCGCCAGCAGCTTGACCATGGCCCTCGCGATCCACGCGGCGCAGTCCGGCAAGAAGAAGAGCCAGCAGATCATGTTCTTGGTCCTCACCCTCGTCCTGGGCGTCCTCTTCCTCTTCTTGAAATTCAATTTCGAGTGGCGTGCCGACTATGCCGAGCATCTGATCCCGGGCTTCGGCTTCATCATTCGCCCGGAATGGGGCGCGGCTGGGGCGCACGTGCCGATGTTTTTCCTGTTCTACTTTTTCATGACCGGTTTGCACGCCATGCACATGATCATCGGCTGCGGAATTTTAATCGTCTTGATGTTCATGGCCGGGCGCAACCGCTTCAACTCCGAATACTACGCGCCGCTGGAAGTCACCGGGCTGTACTGGCACTTCGTGGATATTGTATGGATCTTCCTGTTTCCGCTGCTGTACCTGATCGGCGGGCGCTACGTCATCGGGGGAGGCCACTAATGTCCGAGCACATCGTGCCGGTGAAAACTTACATCGCGATATTCGTCGCGTTGCTCTGCCTCACCGCGCTTACGACTGCGGTGGCCTATAAGGATCTGGGCGCGCAATGGAACACCGTGGTCGCGCTGGCGATCGCTGTGGCGAAAGCGCTCCTAGTCATCCTCTTCTTCATGCACGTGAAATACAGCAGCGGCCTCACTAAAATCGTCATCGTTGCAGGCTTCTTCTTCCTCGCGATCCTGGTCTCCCTGACGCTCGCAGACGAACTCACCCGCGGCTGGACGCCCAACGCCGGCGCCTGGGGCGCGATTCTGCCGCTCTTTCGCGGCCTACTCTAGCTTCGGCCGCTAACCCGCTAGACTAAACGTCACGAACACCGCCACCGCGCCGACGCATCCCAGCGCCCACAGAAACAACAAGTCCGCGACTCGCGCCAGCTTCACGCGTCGCGAGGGACTCTCCGACCGCAACGCCATGTACGACAAAATCGTCGCGACCAAGAACCCCAGCGACACGATCGAAAGAAAATTGTCCGCGAGCGTCGTCACTTTTTCAAACCGCGTGTAGATCTTAATCAGTCCGATGGCCGTCAGGCAGAGCATCAGCATGTTCGGCGCATTCGCAAAAACTTTTTCGGAAACGTCAATATCGTGCTGCTGCCGCAAGCCCATATTCGCCATGGAGTCGCCCTCCGGATTTTTGCCTTCGTCTCGCCGGGCGAGTGTAACGCAACGTGCTCCCAGTCCGCACCTGCAACCAACCATATGGAGTGCGGCGGCGCGCCGCCGCTTTCCCCGCGTATGACTTGGCGCGATCAAGGCAGGCGAGGCGCGCCTCGCCTAAGAGAAAGCGGCGGCACACGTTTCACGCCACCGACC
This sequence comes from Candidatus Acidiferrales bacterium, assembly GCA_049287725.1. GTDB lineage: Bacteria > Acidobacteriota > Terriglobia > Acidiferrales > UBA7541 > Palsa-295. The sequence goes on from JBAQGJ010000018.1 coordinate 224,846, forward strand.
AACCTTGCATCACTCGGTGACAATGCCGCAGGGGACACCGCTACAACGGGTTCGTGAATGTGGCAGAAGAAAAAATTAATGGGGCACAGCGCGGAAAGCAATCACGGCGTTCAACCCGCCAAACGCAAACGAATTCGATAACGCCGCGCCTACGTGCAAAGCCCGTGGCTGATTCGGAATATAGTCGAGGTCGCACTCCGGATCGCGTTCGTTGTAATTCGCGGTCGGCGGCAAGATCCCGTGGTACAGCGCCAGCACGGTAGCGACGGCTTCCAACGCCCCAGCCGCGCCCAGCGCGTGCCCGTGCAGCGATTTAGTCGAACTCACGCCGATCTTGTCCGCATGCGCGCCAAAAACCTCGCGGATTGCGCTGCTTTCCACCGGATCGTTTCCCGGCGTCCCGGTGCCGTGCGCGTTGATGTAGCCGATTTCTTCCGGCGCGAGGTCCGCTTCGCGCAACGCTCCACGCATCGCGCGCGCCGGCCCCTGCACAGTCGGCTGCGTCAAATGATGCGCGTCCGCTGTCATGCCGAATCCGCAGATCTCTCCGTAAATCTTAGCGCCGCGGGCTTTCGCGGCTTCCATCGGTTCCAGCACCATCATCGCGCCGCCTTCACCGAGGATCAGCCCGCGCCGATCCTTGCTGAAAGGACGGCACGTATCCGGCGCCACCACGCGCATCGCTTCCCAAGCCTTCAACATTCCGATGGTAAACATCGCTTCGCTGCCGCCCGTCATCGCCAGATCGGCTTGCCCATCGCGCACCAGGCGAAACGCCTGCCCGATCGCATGATTCGCCGAAGAACACGCCGTCGAAACCGTGTACGTTGGCCCGCTCAGCCCCATGTCCATGGCGATGTGGCTCGCTCCGGCATTCGCCATCGTCTTCGGAATCGTCAAAGGGTGCACGCGCCCGCGCCCCTGAACCCACAAATCCTCGAACCCCGATTCGATCGTTGCCTGTCCGCCCACCGCCGAGCCGCACACGATGGCCGAATTCTCGCGCAGTTCCGGCGTCAGCTCGATTCCCGCATTGCGCAACGCCTCGCGCGCCGCCACCAGCGAAAATTGCGCAAAGCGGTCGATGTAATTGTCCTTGCCGCCTTCGAAATGCTTTAGCGGATCGTACCCGCGCACCTCCGCGCCATTCTGGAAGCGCAATGCGGAGCAGTCCACGGTCTTGATAGGCCCGATTCCGGAAAGCCCTTTGCTAAGCGAGATCCAGCACTCCTGGAGGTTCAATCCCAGCGGAGAGATGATTCCCAGCCCGGTAACAGCCACTCGGCGCGGCGCCATTCGTCAATCCGCGGGAGTAGCTGAACCCAGCGAAGAATCGGGCGGCGCGGCGGCCAGCAGTTTCTTGATGCCGTCCACCACGTCATTCACCGTGCGCAGGGAGCGCACGTCGTCGTCCGGTATCGAAATCTTGAATGCATTTTCCAGTTCGAATAGCAGCGTAAATACGTCCAGCGAATCGATGCCCAGGTCCTGCAGGTTCGTTTCCAGGGTGATCTTGTCCGCCGAGATGCGCTTCACAGACGCCAGCGTGCTGATCACCTTCTCGGCAACTGCATCAGACATCGAACGTACCCTCCGTTGGTTGAACGCTTGCCAAATTCAGCGCCGGACGCGCTAGCGCCGCGCCGCAGCTTTCACATTCCGCTGCGCGCAAACTTAAACCGTATCCGAATCTTCGCCGATAATCAAATTCTAGCAGGACTGCGCGTCCCACGGCTCTCTGTTTTTCCGCCGCAAATCCGCTTTCCCGCTCAGCGCTTCGTCGCAGCGGGCGCAGGCGCCGGCGTCACAGTCGTAGTCGCGGGCGGCTCTAACTCCTTCGACGCCGCCGGTGGAAGCTTCTCAGTGTTGCTGAGAAAAGTCACCAGCTGCCAGGTTTGCATGTCGTTCAACGTGCTGCCCCACGCGGGCATCCCGCTCCAGCGAACGCCGTGATGGATGATGTAAAAATTCTGGTTCTCCGGCATATCCGGCGCTTCCTTGAAAAATTGCGGCACTGGCGGATTAAACGATCTCCCGAACTGGCTGTCCGGATTCGACGGCAATCCGTGGCAGCCGGCGCAGTGGTCCATGTACAAATGAGCGCCCGCCACCAGAGTCTCTTCATTCGCCGTGAGTGGATTTTTCGTCTGCGGCGCGTTGCGATCCGTGGACGCGTCCACCGCCGCCATCGCCAGGTGTATCTCGCTATGCGAGGGTTCGTGGTCGGCGCTGAAATCCACGTACCCCTGCTTCAATAGATAGTAGGTACCGCCGATGACAACGATCACTGCGAATATGAATCCAATCAGAAAACCTCTCATATGAAAGTTCTCCCTCCAGTTTAGATGTCGCTCCCCAGCGACTGGTTATTGTTTTTCCGCCAGACGATTGTATTTCTTCAAGACTTCGCGCAAACGGTCGTGCGGCAACGCTTCCACTCTGTGCCCGTCCGCGCCCGTCATCGTCCTTGCTGCCACCAGCGCATTCACCACCGCCTCCTCGGTAGCCTGCACCGTGGCCTCGAAAAGCGCATCCATGCGGTCGTTCGGCAACATCTGCACCGTCACCACTTTTTTCAGCTCCGTCCCCGCGCCAGGATTCGCGGTGGAAAACGCGATGAAGATGTCGCCCGAGCCGTCCCCCGAAATACTGCCTAGCCGTCCCAATCCCAACGTCACTCGCTTCGCGATCCGCTGCATCTGGCTGGGCAGCAACGGCGCGTCCGTGGCTACGACCACGATGATCGAACCCGTATCGTCGCCCCATATCTTCTTCCCGGCGATTTCGTATCCCACCGGAGCGCCCGCGACCCGCAAGAGATGCCGCGTGCCGAAATTGCATTGCACCAGCACTCCCACGGTGTAACCACCCAGTTTATCAGGCAATTTTCGCGAGGCGGTGCCCGTCCCGCCTTTGAACTCAAAGCAAATCATTCCGGTGCCGCCGCCGACGTTGCCCTCCGCGATCGCTCCGCCGTGTGCGTCCTGCATGGCCGCGTCGGCGTCCGCAGCCGTCACGTGAAATCCGTTGATGTCGTTCAAATAACCGTCCCACGTTTCCGCCACCACCGGCAGCGACCACCAATCTTCCAGCGGCAGCGACGTGCCGTACTTCAATTGCCACGCAATCACCGCATCGCGCACCACTCCCACGCTGTGCGTGTTTGTGATCATCACCGGGCCATAGAGAAATCCTGATTCCTGTACCCACGTCGTTCCGGTCATCTCTCCATTGCCGTTTTCGGTGAACCACCCCGCAAAAACAGGATCCAGTCCCTCTTTCCCGCGCGGGAAGACTGCAGTGACGCCCGTACGCACCGGCCCCTTTCCCACCACCAGCTTGCCCTCGCCGGAGATCAGCGTGCGATAACCAACCTCAACGCCTTTCACGTCGGTAATCGCATCCAGCGGCCCCGGCGTTCCCTCAAACGGCACGCCCAGATCTCGCGCGCGTGGCTCGGTCTGCGCGCGTGCCACGGTAGCGACCGCTACCGACGAAAGTGCGGCAAGAAATACGATTGCACAACGCTTCATGGCTTACTCGCCCCCGAAATGGAATTCAATTCGCTCTTGATCTGTTGCAACAGCGCTGTGTTTTTCTCCAGCTCGCCTTCCAGGATTGTCGTCTGCTGCTCTAGCACCGGCCAATTCCCGGCCTCGGCGGCTTCCGTCAATCCCGGCAACTCCAGATGCGCGTACGTGTAGCGCGTCGCATACAACGAATGCTTGAACCACGGCCGCCCCGCCATTCCCTCCGGATTGCACCAGTTTCGCTCAACTTCCATCAATTCCTGATTCACTTGCGCGGCCTGCAACGCATCCAAACGCCCGCTGGCAATCGCACGCGCCGCCGCGGCATTGAGTTCGCGGCCGGCTGCTTCGAAATCGGCCACGTGTTGTTGCAGCGCGCCAAGGTCTATATGTCCATTCACGCGGTTCGCCAGATTCAAATCCACCACGAATTGCCGGATATTCTGTCCATAGCTCTCGAAATCAAACGGCAGAATTTCCGCGTTCGCCAGGCGCAGCGCCAGCACACCCCACAATTGCGACATCAGCCGGTGATAGCGATACTCCGGATCGCCGAAATGGTTCATCCAGAAAAAATCATCATAGAGCGAATGATAAACGCCATAAGGCCCGACGAACGTCAAGCCCATCACCGGAATTCCCAGATAATTCAGAAACACCGTATGGTCCGAACCGCTCCCGATCCGCGTATTCGCCAAATCGAAATCCGCCACTGCCTGTTTTTGCCCCAGTTGCGCCTGCCGCGAAACTTTCCACTCGTCGTAGAGAGTCCCGCCCGAAGGAGCCGGCAGCGCGCGGCTCACCTCCACCAGCAGCGGCGCGAGGGAGCCCACCGCGTCGCCCTGAAAATCCTTGCCGGACGTCGCCTCGTCCACGTTCAAATACGCCACTGCCTTTTTCTTCAATTCGTCCGCGTACTGCTCGCCCCATTCCGTCGAGCCCGTCAGTGCGTACTCCTCCCCATCCCAGCTGCAAAAAACCAGCGTGCGCTTCGGACGAATTCCGTTCTGCAACAATTTGCCGAGCCCGCGCGTCATCTCCAGCATCGCGGCGGTGCCGCTCGACGGGTCCACCGCGCCATAAACCCACGCGTCGCGATGATTGCCAAGAATCACCCATTCGTCCGGAGCTTCGCTGCCGCGAATCCGCGCTTCCGTCACGTAATACGGCTGAACGCGCGTATCCATATCCACCTTCAAATGCACCACCACGCGCCCGCCGCCGATCCTGTATTTGATCGGCAACCCGCCCTGCCACGCCGCTGGCGCTGCCGGACCATCCATTTTTTCCAGCAGCGGTTTCGCGTCGCGCCACGAGAGCGGCACGCCCATAATTTTCGGCAGCGTCTTGGCCTGCGCGATCGGAATTCGCGGCGCGCCGGGCACCGACGCATATCCTGGCGTGAGCGGATCGCCCGGCTCCAGAAAATCGTAAGTGATCGCGCCTCGCTGGATGTGGCTCTCCGGCCCCCACGGACCGTCCGGATACACCGCGCCCTTCGTGTAACCATCTTCCGCCGGATCGGAATAAATCAGAATCGCCGCCGCGCCCAGGCGCTCCGCTGTCAGCGCCTTGAACCCACGATAGCTATAAGGCAGCGAATAACGCACCAACACGATTTTCCCGCGGACATCAATTCCCCGCTGGCGCAAATAATCGTAATCCTCGGGATTGCCGCTGTGCGCGTACACCACCGGCGCGGTCACCTCGCCGGATGCGGAATAACCCAGGTACGCTCCATCCACTTTCGGATTGCTTGTGTCCGGGTCCACGCCGTAAGCATCTTCGCGCAGGCTCGCGCGGAAGTGTTTCGGCTTAATCATTTCCAGCGAGATTTCGCGCGGAGAAGAATTCAGCACGTCGTATTCGTGGATGGTCACATCTTCCAGACCCTGCGCGCGCCACCGGTCCGCCATCCATTTCGCCAGATCGTTATTGCGCGCCGAACCCGCCGGGTGCGGCTCCGCCGTCAGATAACGGTGGAATTTCATGATGTCATCGGTGGATATCGAATCGCGAAACGCATGCTCCGTAGCGTTTTCCGCCGCGGCGCCCTGAGGCGAAAAACCCGGCATTTTTGCAACGTCCGCGGCGGCCAACGCCAATGCCAGCGCGGTCGCGGCGAAAAGCACGATTATCGCAGCGCGCGAAAAAACGTACGGCCTATCAACACGCTCCAGGTCGTCGCGCCTCTGTGGAAAGCCCCCATCAGAACGACGCAGAAGTGCCTCCCGTCCCCGCTAGATGAGTTCTCTCCAGCTCCCCGATCGCGCGTTCCAGCGCGCTCACCAAAATATGAATCATCCCCGTCGTAATTGTGAAAGGCGGTGCCAGCAGAATGTGATCCCCGCGCACTCCGTCCACGCAACCCTGAATCGGGTAGGTCATCACGCCCGCCTCAAAGACGTCCTCCTGAATCCGCGACGCCACACGCGCGTCCGCCGGGAATGGCGCGCGCGTCTTCGCGTCGCTCACGAATTCAATGCCGAAGAGCAGGCCCATCCCGCGAATATCTCCAATCACCGAAAATCTCTTCAACGGTTCGAGCGCTTCGCGCACCTCTGCGCCAACCACGGGCACTCGCTCGAAAAGTTTCTCGCGCTCGATGTAATCCAGCACGGCGTTCCCTGCCGCCGCGGCCACAGGGTGCGCGTTGTACGTGAATCCGTGCAAAAACGCGCCGGAACCGCGCGAAATCGCTTCCACCACGTGACCCGCCGCGATCACCGCACCGAGAGGCGCGTAGCCACTCGCAATTCCTTTCCCCACCAGGATCATGTCCGGCGTCACGCCCCAGTGTTCGATCGCAAAGGGCTTGCCGGTGCGGCCCATTCCGGTCATCACTTCATCGGCGATCAATAAAATCCCGTGCCGGTGGCAAATTTCAGCGATGCGCTGCACGTAAGCTTCAGGAGGAGCCACCGCGCCAAGCGTCGCTCCTGAAACCGGCTCGAAGATAAACGCAGCGACGTCCTTCGACCCGTCGCGCTCCAGCACGCGATCCAATTCATCCGCGCAATCCACGTTGCATTCCGGATAGCGCAACCCGAACGGGCAGCGGTAGCAATAGCACGGCGGGATATGCCCCCACTCCTTCAGCATCGGCGCGAAGGGTTCGCGCCTCCGCGCGTTACCAGAAACCGAAAGCGCTCCCAGCGTGCTGCCGTGATAACTCTGCTGCCGCGAAAGCACGCGATGGCGCTTTTTCTCGCCCCGCTCGATCCAATATTGCCGCGCCAGCTTCAGCGCCGTCTCGGTCGCCTCGGAACCGCCGGAAGTGAAATAGACGCGACCATCCTTGCGCATATCGCGCGGCGCGAGCGCCAGAATCCGCGCGGCCAGTTTTTCCGCGATGGCAGTTTGAAATTGCGAGGAATGAACGTAGGCCAGCCGCGACGCCTGCTCCGCCATCGCGCGCGAAATTTCTTCCACGCCGTGTCCGATGGTCACCACCGCCGCGCCGCCGGAAGCATCGAGGTACCGGCGGCCGTCCGCCGTATAAATGAAGCACCCTTCCGCGCGCACCGCTTGCGGATAGCTCTTCAGAAAACTTCGTGGGAATACCGCTTTGTCCGTCATTGGCCGCCGGGTGACCGCCGACTATCAACCGCTAATAGGCATGATTTGTCATCCCGAGCGCAGCGAGGGATCTGCTTTTCCTACAATTCCCGCGCTCGCGCCCAAAGACGAGCGATTCTAGCAGAAATCCCGCTCGCACAATCGCGCACCTACTTCTGCTTCAACTTTTTAAGGTCAATCGTCGGCGCCGGAAATTTCAGCTTCATCTCCTCCAGCGTCTCCACGATGATGTGCGAAACCGCGAGATTGCGAAACCACTTCTTATTGGCAGGAATCACGAACCATGGCGCAACTTTTGTGCTGCAGCGCTCGAGCGCATCCTCGTACGCCTCCGTGTAATCGGTCCAGAATTTCCTCTCGTTGAAATCGGCTTCGGAAATTTTCCAGCGCTTCTCGGGATCGTCCACCCGCTCCATCAATCGCTTCTCCTGTTCCTTCTTGCTGATGTGCAGAAAAAATTTAAGGATCTTCACATTATTGTCGGCCAAATACTCCTCGAATTGATTGATCTGCTTGTAGCGCTCCGACCATACCGCCCTCGGTACCAGGTTATGGACGCGCACGATCAGCACATCCTCGTAATGCGACCGGTTGAAAATCCCCAAATTGCCATGCTCTGGCACCGCGCGGTGCACACGCCACAAATAATCGTGCGCGGTCTCTTCAGGCGATGGCGTTTTAAAAGATGTGACCGAGCAGCCTTGCGGATTCACTCCGGACATCACGTGCCGGATCGTGCCGTCTTTCCCGGCCGCATCTCGCCCCTGAAAAACAATCAGCAACGCATGTTTGTGGTCGGCGTAAAGCAGGTACTGCAAGTGATCAAGCGTCTTGATCGCCTTATCCAGACTGACCTTCATCGCGTGGTTCTTGTCCCAGCCCAAAGTCTCGTCCGGGTCAAACTTCCCGAGCTTCACCTTTTTCCCCGGCTTCACCATCAATTCCTTCGTGAAATTCGTGGCCATCAGCCCAGTACACCATACCTCGTGCGGCACAGGTTACCGAGCGGACCGAAAACCCGCGCCACCAATCTCCGGTTGTAACACTTTTTTCACATTTGAGCTTCTAGTTCCGCGTTATGATTGGGGGCTGTCAGCGGGTTCCACACGAATGGCGATACTTACGTCAGAAATTCCTGCCGCAACCACAATTGAGCCGCTCCCCATCAAAGAGCCGGCCCTCAAACGCCAATATCCCGGCGCACTGGTAGTAGTCGAAGGAATTGACGGGTCCGGCAAAAGTACGCAGCTCTACCTTCTGAAACGCTGGCTGGAAATCGGCGGCTATCGCATCCATTTCACCGAATGGAATTCCTCGCCGTTGGTGAAGTCCGCCACGCGCCGCGGCAAGCAGCGCCGCCTGCTCACTCCCACCACGTTTTCGTTGCTGCACGCCGCCGATTTCGCGGATCGCTGCGAACGCCAGATCATGCCCCTGCTCCACGGCGGCTATCTGGTCCTCGCGGACCGTTACATCTATACCGCTTTTGCGCGCGATAGCGCCCGCGGCTGTTCGCCGCACTGGCTGCGCAACCTTTACAGCTTCGCGCCCACTCCAGACATTACGTTCTATTTCCGCGCCCCCCTCGACGTCGCCGTCAACCGCATCGTCGCCGGCCGCCCCAAGCTGAAATATTATGAAGCCGGCATGGACCTGGGAATCTCGCTCGACCGCGCTGAAAGTTTCCGCATCTTCCAGGAACGCATCCTCAACAATTACGACGAGATGATCGAAAACGATCGTTTCGTATTGATGGACGGCACCGTGCGCGTCAATAAACTCCAAAAACTCATGCGTCAGATTGTCGGCGAACGCATCTCGCTGCAGCAATTCGCGCCCAAGAAGAAATGACCCGCGCCACGAAAAATCCGCCGAAAGCCGACGGCTCGAACGGCCGCCCGCACAAGAAAAAGAAAGCCGCGGCGGCGGAACTGCCTTCGCGCTTTTATGGCACTCCTCTGCCGGGAGTGAAGCCCGAAGAGCTCAGCGGCACGCTCGTCGTCATCGAAGGCACCGACGGCTCCGGCCGCTCCACCCAAATCTCGCTGCTCACCGAATGGCTCGAATCCGAAGGCTTCGCCGTGCAGACGATGGGCCTGCGCCGCTCCTATCTCGTCGGCGAAGATATTGACGGCCTGCTCGCCGAAAACGCCGTCACGCGCATGACCCTTTCGCTAATGTACAGCACCGATTTCTTCGATCAACTCGAGCGCCGCATTCTTCCCGCGCTGCGTTCCGGCCTGATCGTCCTCGCCGACCGCTACATCTTCACTCTAATTGCGCGCTCTGCCGTCCGCGGCATTGGCCGCGATTATCTCCACGGGATTTACGAGACTGCTTTGCGTCCGGACCTCACCTTCTGGCTCAACGTGCGCCCCGAAGTCGCCTTCGATCGCGAATTCAAAAAATCGCAGACCATCAGTTACTGGGAATCCGGCCGCGATATGTCGCTCTCGAATGATTTGTTCCAGTCCTTCATTCGTTACCAGTCCATGATCAAGCGCGAATTCGAATATCTTTCCAAGCGCCACGGTTTCATCGAAACGGACGGCGAAAGCAGCGTCTCCGAGGTGAACAGGGTGTTGCGCAAACGCATCGCCTTGCATCTGGGCATCCGGAGCACGCACTACCGGCCTTCGCACGCTTTGTCGCACCTCTGGCGATAACGAGTGGCCGCTCCCGTTCAACTGGCCGCCATTGACGCTGGCTCCAACGCCATCCGTCTCGTCATAGCTCGCGCTACTTCTCCCAAGAACATCGAAATACTCGATAACGAACGCGCCGCCGTGCGCCTGGGCCACAACGCCTTCACTCGGCGCGTCATCACCGGCGCCACGATTGCTCGCGCCGCCCGCGCTTTCCGCCATTTCCGCGATCGCATGGATCAATACAACGTCGGCGCATACCGCGCCGTGGCCACCGCTGCCGCGCGCGAAGCCCGCAATTACCGCCGACTGATGGAGCGCATCCGCCGAAAGGCGGGCATAGAACTGGAAGTCATCAGCGGCGAGGAAGAAGCGCGCCTGGTTTGCTCCGCCGTGGAATGGGCTCTCGGCGACCGCGTGCAGCCGCGCCTGATTTTCGATCTCGGCGGTGGCAGCCTGGAACTGAATTTTTATCAGCGCGGCATCCTGGAACACCGCATCGGCTTGCCTCTCGGCACCATTCGCTTGATGGAAACCTATTCCATCGAAGGCGCGATTGACGAAGACAACGCCAACCGCCTGCGCCACCACATTCTTTCCCTGCTGCGCAGCGCGATGCCTTCCCCGCCGCGGCTCAGCCGATCGCTCGCAGTCGCCTGCGGCGGAAACGCCGAAGCGTTGGTGCGAATCGCGCAGGGCCCTCCGATCGAGCGCATCCCCACCATCAATACGCGGCTGCTTCGCGATCAGACCTGGCGCATGTTGTCGCTCGATATTCCCGGACGCATGCGAGTCTTCCGCCTCCGCAAAGACCGCGCCGAAGTGATCGGCATCGCCGCGATTATTTTCAATACCATCGCCAAATGGCTCGACCTGCGCACCATGCTCGTTCCCGGCGTCGGCGTCCGCGAAGGCATTCTGCTCGACCTCGTCGCCGAACAATATTCCGTGCGCATCACTTCCGAGGAAGAAAAAGGCCGCGCCTCGGAACTTCTCGCCAGCGCCCGTTGGTTCGCGCGCCGCCTGGATTACAATCCGCAGCACGCTGAACAGGTCGGGCGCTTGGCGCTTTCTCTTTTCGATCAGTTACGGCCCATCCATGAAATGGGAGCGGACTTGCGCCTGGTCCTCGAAATTGCCGCGCTACTCCACGACGTCGGCCATTTCGTCTCGCGGAAATCGCATCACCGCCACGGCGAATATCTAATTCGCAACGGCGAAATTCCCGGCCTGCGTGGCTGGCGCCGCGATATGGTTGCCGCCGTCGTGCGTTACCACAATTCAAAATCCGAGCCGGAACTCGAGCATGCCTCCTACGCGGCCCTCGATAGCGAACGTCGCCGCCACGCCCGCCTGCTCACCAGCCTGCTGCGCATCGCCGAAAAACTCGAATCCGAGCATGCCCAGCGCATCGCCGGCGTGGACGTCCAAATTTCCGGACACAAAGCCATTTTCATAATCCGCGCGACGGACGGTACCCGCCTCGACCTCATGGGCCTCGAACGCAAATCCACCCTCTTTGAACGCGAATTTCACCTCAAACCAGAATTCAGGCGCGCTCAGGGCAAAGAAAAGGTAGCCTAGAGGTATGATCCTTTACCTTGTGCGTCACGGGATCGCCGTGAATCGCGACGATCCACAAGCTCCCGCGGAACCGGAGCGTCCACTTACCGCCAAGGGCGTACAGAAAACGCGCGCCGCCGCGCTCGGCCTGCAGGCGCTGCACGTCAAGCCGGACGTGCTCATCACCAGTCCTTACGTGCGCGCGGCGCAAACCGCTGAAATCTTTGCCGAAACCCTCGGCTTCGCTCTCGCGAAAATCCGCACGCACGACGCCCTGAAGCCCGCCGGCAATCCCGCCGAGATAATCAAGGAAGTGATTCGCGTGCGCGCCAAGGAAGTGATGTGCTTCGGCCACGCGCCGCAACTTGATTTGACCATCGCGCACATCGCCGGTTCTCGCGGCGTATTCACCACGCTGAAAAAAGCGGGAGTCGCGTGCCTCGAATATACGGCCGCGCACGGAAAGTGGGAACTGCGGTGGATTCTGACGCCGCGGATGCTGCGTCAGCTAGCGGATTGAAGCCGCAGCGATTCGGTGGGCTCGGAAGATTGCACGATGTGAATGTTTTGGAACCCGGCGCGCCACACCTGCCAGAGCGATTCCTTGTTGTGATTTGCCGATTGGCCGCCCGCTTTGCCCGAATGGCTGGCAGAGCCGTTGGTGGCTGCGCTTCCGTTGCCGCCGATTAATGAGCGGAATTCGTCCAGCCGCGTCTTTCGCGCTTCCTCGATTTTCTGATACCACTGCAGCACCAGCGCCTCCGGCAATTTCGCGCGCTGCCGCCGGATTTCGCTGCGCAACACGTCCATATCGTGCACTTCGCCCAGCAAATCCTGGATGCGCTTCAAATTCTTGCTCCAGGGCTCATAGCGCTGCGGCATGAAATTTTCCAGCGTGTAACGAAACCCCTTCAGCCCGATCCGCAGCCGGTGCCACGCAATTCGGCTGCGTCCCTTGCGCGCGCGCTGATAGAGGTCCTCCGCCTCGTTTAATCGCGTCAGAGCCAGGCGCTGAAACACTACGCTCTCCGACGGAAAGAATTGCGCCTTATCGACCAGCTTCTGCGACCATTTCCGCCAGTTCTTGCGGTCGAAGTCCTCGAGCGCCTTCTCGGCTTCTTTCCGCTGCTTGGTCTCGGCCTGCTCCAGCGTCTTCAGCAGGTGCTTTCGCACCGGATCATCCCCAGCCGAAATTTTTTTCAGCCATTCCTGCTCCACCTGTGTATCCCGCAGTTCCCCCAGCGCGTGAAACAACTTGCGGCTATCCTTCTTCAGCTTTCGCCAACCGCGGTCCGGATTCACTTCGCTCAAAGTGTCGGCCATCGTCCGGCAGCGTCGCAGGGCCACGCGCAGATCGTGCACGTCTTTCGCTTTCCAGCCTTCTTGGACGGCCTCCGCCATTTCCAGGACGCGGTTCATCCACGTCTCCATTCCAATACGTTTCGTCGAACCACCCGGGGGTAATGCAATCGTTTGTGCCACTAGATAATTACCAGCTTTCCGTACGGCAAGACAGAATCACCCATCCTACTCCTCTGATTGGCGCTTTTCCAATGCACCCTGTGGAATTCGGCCTCGCGACTCACGAAGCGTACTGCTCGAAGCGCCTGCAATGCGCACGTAGAAATCCTTCGATTTTCCTGATCCTTCACGGTGAAGAAATGTGTGACGTAAAATCCTTCCTGTGCAATCGGTGCGTCGACCAGTTTCATGCGCGCCTCCCTTTCAAAGATTGCTGCGGCCGGCAAAACTCACCGCAAATTAGTCTAGACTAAGTGCATCTTATTTCAGGGAGGGGGCGCGCCATGCAATACGTCGTCGTCGGAATTCTGGATAGCTACCGGGACGCGGAAGAAGCGGTGCAGGATCTGGAACTCGCCGGAATCGTCGGCGAACAAGTGGAAGTAATCAGCGATGTGGACGAAGACGCGCGCACCGCGGACACGCCCGACGAACCTTCCACCAAACCTCACGAAGCGCATCACAGCCGCCTCGCGCGCTTATTCGGCGCCGGTGGCGCTCTCGCCAAACCCGAAGTGCGCGATCTTTCCGGCGAGCAACCGAACTACATCGGCGACCAGGAATATTACGCCACCCACGTCAAGCAGGGCGCCGCCGTGATGATCGTGCGAGCCCCGAGCGAGCCGATCGCCAACCGCGCCGCCGCAATCCTGCACAATCACGGCGCGCGCACTCCCGGACACAAAGAAGCCCCAGCCGTTCGCCGCATTGATTAGGCTCGCGCGGCTCGGCTATGGTCACACAGGAAAATCGCCGGCGAACTATCGGAAGTTGCTGATCAACACCACATCGCTGGTCTCTTCGCCCTTGGCCAGCAGCAATTCCTTCCCATCGCGCGACCACGCAAAATCGAAGATATGCCCTGAAGTAAAATCTGTCACCGGATGCGGCGCTCCGCCCGCGAGCGGCTGTTCCCAGACGTTCGTCGCGCCTCGCCGCGTCAAAAGATATTGCACGCCCTTGCCATCGGGAGACCAATGTAAGCCTCGCGCACCGATCGGACGCACAAAGGTCGCAGTCGGTGCGCCCCCCTCCGCCGGAACCACTGCGATCTTGGCTGCCGGTGTCGGACTCAACTCTTGGTATGCACACGCAATCCATTTTCCATCGGGCGAAATTGATCCTTGGACCCCCTGCGGAGACTTGAACACCACCGCCGGCGTACCTGCCTCAATGGGCATCCGGTATGCTGCGTTCTGCGCAGCAAAGAGCACCCACTTGCCATCCGGGGAACATTCGGAATTAACCACGTCGTCGCTCAGTTTTGTGTAATTCGCTCCGTCCGCATCGGTCCTCATGAGCCGCAGGTGATTGTCTTCGTAAGAGTCGAATACCAGGTAGCGGTCGCCGCAACTGGACCTGGAGATGTAGTTGAGCAGCCCGGGATGCACCAGCTCTCGCTGGGTGCCATCCGCATTCATCAACGACAGGTCGCTGCCGCGGCTGCGTACCAGCAGCTTGCCTCCAGGACCGGGCGCAATACCGTCATCGGGAGTTTCCCCGGAGGTAATTTGCTTTGCTTCCGCCGTCTTTCCCTCCGGCAAGATCCAAATATGCGAACTCACCGTGCTTTCCAGGGCGACCAGCATCTTCCCGTCCTGGGTCATTTCCAGCGTCTGGCGGTAATCCGAGAGGTCGTTGGAAAAGCGCGTTCTCTCCCCGCCGGGAAAGGAAACTTGGAACAATTGCGCGCGATTCTCCGGCACTAACCCGACCGAAAGCAGAAAGGAATTGCCGTCGGGCAGCCACGCCGGCCTTCCGACCATCTCGTTACCGAAAGAAAAGTCCTTGACGCTTGCATCGGCCACATTGACGGCGCTCAGAGCCCACTTCGTTTCTTTGCCCGCCTCCAACCCCGGCGCCAGAATCGTCTTTCCGTCCGGTGACCACGCGGCCCCGTACATGAAAGTCGGCCAGTCCGGCACGTCCACCAGCAAGTGATCGCTGCTTCCGTCCGCATTCGCCACGCGCAATTCCACGCTATTGCGCTCCGGCACTCCGCGCATGTAAACGAACTGCTTGCCGTCTGGCGAAAAACTCAGTGGGCTGTCAATGTCGCGGATCAGCTGGCGCGGAGTGCCGCCGAGCACCGGCATCACGTAGAGGTAGCGGAAATTTACGGTGCTCTTGTCCGAACGCACAAAGTAGACGTAATTGCCGTCGGGCGAAAAGCTGAGCCCCGCGAACGCCACGACGTCCGGCGCCAGCACCTGCACGTCGCTCTTGGTCGCTACGTTGCGCACCCACAGACTTTGCTGCTCGCCGTCCCGCAGCACGTAAACGATGTAACGCCCATCGGGCGAAATCGCGACGCCCGTGGCCTGGCCGCTATCCGTCAGCTTGGTGATCTGCATGTTTTGCAGATTCAGCGAATGGCCGCGGTTCAGAATTTTGTATCCAGCGAAGCCCAACCCGGCCAACAACACGATTGCCGCCACCAAGATTAGTATCGTGAGGTTGCGCTTCGGTGCCACTGCACGCGTTGCAGTAGAGCCGGATGGCGCGCTCGCACCAATCGCGACGGCGCCAGAGGCCGGAACCGCCGTACTCGCCCCCGATTCATGCGCCGAAGCGATCGAGCCACTCGCCGAACTCACTCGCCCCGAACTCGTATCGCGCTTGAGCCGTTTCAAATCCGCCCGCATTTCCGCGGCGCTCTGATACCGCAGGTCGCGGTCTTTCTCCATGGCTTTCGTGATGACCTGCTCGAATTCGACCGGCAGGCTGTTATTCAGCCGCACCGGCGCCACCGGATTCTTGTGCAGGATCGCGTCGAAAATCGCGCCCGAGCTTTCGCCTTGAAACGGCAACGCGCCCGTTCCCATTTCGTACAGCACGTCTCCAAACGAAAATAAATCCGACCGCGCATCCAAATCTTTCCCCAGCACTTGCTCCGGAGACATGTACGCCACCGTCCCCATCGAAGTGCCCGGGCTGGTGAGTTGCGCCGTGTCCACGCCGACGGTGAGCATGGAGTTGCCGCTGCGGCTCGCGACTTTCGAATTCGCCACTTTCGCGAGCCCGAAGTCGAGGATTTTCACGTGGCCGCGCTTCGTAACAAAAATGTTCGCGGGCTTGATGTCGCGGTGCACGATGCCTTCGCTGTGCGCGGCGTCGAGCGCGTCCGCCAGCTGAATCGCCAGATCTAGCAGGCTATCCAGTTCCATCGACGGCCCCGCGATCACATGTTTCAGCGTCTTGCCGTCCAAAAATTCCATCGCAATGAATGCTTTCCCGTCCGCTTCGCCGATATCGTGAATCGTGCAGATGTTGGGATGGTTCAGCGCAGACGCGGCCTGCGCCTCGCGCTGAAAACGCGCCAGCGCCTGGGGATCCCTCGCCACGTTGTCGGGCAGGAATTTCAGCGCAACAAAACGGTGCAGCCGAGTGTCCTCAGCCTTGTAGACGACGCCCATGCCTCCGCCGCCGAGGCGCTCCACAATGCGATAATGCGAAAATGTTTGTTCAAGCAGCGGGTCGTTGGCGGGCATGCGCAGCACATATTAGGTCGCGCCTTCAGCCAAGTCAACGGACACAACGGCTCAGTGCGTCCGATGGACGAATTATTGCAACGGGATGCGGTAAAGGTTCCGGCGCGTACTCTGGCGAGTGAAGGCGTAGAGGGTTGGGCTTACCGCAGAGTCCACGACCTGGGGAATCTCGGCGAGCGTTGTGGCATTTTTCAAATCGTCCTTCACTACGATTCCGGCCCGTGGCAATTTCGGTAGGCCTGTGTCATGTAACACAGGCAGCAAATAGCTGCCCTCTTTCATCAGTGGAAACGACATATACACGAATTTTCCGGAAGTGTCCCAGGTGAGCGAGCAATACGTCTCGCACAGCGTCACTGCCGTGCTCCCATCCGCGGCAAATGCTACCACCTGTGCCGCGTGATCCTGATCCGTCGCAGGCGCGGCAGCGACAAACCAGCGGCCGTCCGGCGACATCGCGAACGCATCCAGCACCCGCCGCGGAGAAATCTTTTGGCGGTCGGCGCCATTCGCCTTCATACGATAGAGAAAATTCGCGTCGCCCTCGATCGCGCGAAAAGCGATATCGCCATTGGGCAGGAAGGACGGGGAATCCTCGATCGCCGAGGCCGGCGAGATGCGCACCGGCGACGTGCGGCGATTCGTCGGCGCGACCCACAGACTGGAATGCCCGCTCGCATCGTTCGCCGCGAACACGACTTGCTTGCCATCCTTGGAAACTGAGTAGTCCTGCATGAAATAACCGGGCAGAACGCTTTCGGCATTTCCGCCAGCCAAATCCTTCACCTGAAGTTCGAAACCGGCCGTTTGACCGTTCCCCACGAGGTAATAGAGATCCTTTCCATCGGATGAGAAAGTGGGACTCAGCGCAAAACCTTCCGACGAAACTTGGTGATCGCCGTCCTTATCGTGGAACCAAACGGTGCTGTCCTGCGATCCGACGGCAGTAATCAGCGACTTGCCGTCAGGCGCGAGCGCGATGCCCTCCTGAGAAGTCGGCCCGAAAGTCAATTGCTGAGGCTCGCCATCCGGGAAGCGCTGCCGCCAGATGTGATTTTGGCCGTCCTTCTGCGCGGTGAGGTACATCCATTCGCCGTCAGGCGACCACGCGCCGGCAATGCAACTACCCGCCGCAGGACCGACGACGCGCATCTCGCCACCGGCGTCAAACGGAACAACGCGGCACGGTAGCAACTCGCCGCGACTATCCATTTCAACGACCAGCACCCACTTGCCGTCGGGCGAGAGATAGGAATGATGGATCATGCTGCGCTGGCCGGGAGGAACGTAAACGTCGCGACTTTCTCCGCGGCCTTGGTCCGTGGTAACCAGGACCATGTGCAGTCCCTCTTTAATCTCGGAAAACAACAGCCTCTTGCCGCCTTCGATCCAAGTGAGAGACGAAGCATTCGGCAGAAGCGTGCGCGATTCGCCGCCGAGAACCGGTACTTCTATCACGTCCCAAGGTTCCACCGTGCTGTACGCGATGTTCGAGCCGTCAGGAGAGAAGGTCGGGGCTAACTTTACCGACGAATCATGCGTGAGCTGGACCGGCTGGCCGTCCGGCAGAAACTTCACATAGATTTGTCCCGGCCCCAGGAAGGAGCTGCTTCCGCGGATGAAGGCCAGCATGCGGCCATCCGGCGAGAGAGCGGGGTAGACGGCTGAATCCGTGAAAAAAGTGAGCTGCTGCCAATCTTTACTTGTCGGAGGACCGCTGCGCTGCGAGCGAAACAAGAAAAACGCTCCGCCCAGCGCCGCCAGCACGAATATTGCAACAGCTGCATAAACAAAGGCTCGTCGCCCGGTGTGCGTAGGTGTTGCTGACGAAATCGCAGCCTGGGATTCCGGTTCCGTTTGCTTCTCTTGTACTGCAGGCACTGTATGCGAACGGCCCGAGCTGCTGTCGCGCTTCAGCCTCTGCAATTCCGCCCGCAGGTCCGATGCGTGCTGGTAGCGCAGATTACGGTCTTTCTCCAGCGCACGATTGATAATTTCTTCCAGCTTCGCGGACAAATCCGGATTCAAGCGAACCGGAGCAACCGGCTCGCGATTCAGTATGGCGTCGAATATCACTCCGGACGTATCCCCGCGAAATGGCAGAGCGCCGGTGGCCATCTCATACAGCACCACACCGAACGAAAAGAGGTCCGTGCGTGCATCCAGCGGCATGCCTCGCACTTGTTCCGGCGACATGTAAGCGACCGTGCCTACCGCGCTGCCGGGACTGGTTAAGAATTCCTCCGTGGCCGCGGTTGGCAGCGCCGAAACACCAACACCTGCTACGGCGGATTCGCGCTTCGCCAACCCAAAATCGAGAATCTTGCCGTGCCCGCGATCCGTTACAAAAATATTCGCTGGCTTGATGTCCCGGTGAACGATTCCCTTCGCATGCGCCGCGTCCAATGCATCCGCAATTTCAATTCCCAGCTCCACGATTTGTTCGAGCGGCTGCGGCGTGCCGGCAATCCGCTGGCGCAGCGTCTGGCCCTCCAGAAATTCCATCGCGATGAATTCACGCCCGTCCTGCTCGCCGATGTCGTAAATCGTGCAGATGTTCGGATGGTTGAGCGCGGAAGCCGCTTGCGCTTCCCGGCGGAAGCGCTCGAGCGCGGCGGGGTCGCGGGACATTTCGCTGGGCAGGAATTTCAGGCTGACGGCACGGTGCAACCTCGTGTCCTCAGCTTTGTAGACGACACCCATGCCTCCGCCGCCAAGCTTTTCAACGATACGGTAATGCGAAATGGTCTGCCCGAGAAGCGATTGAGGATCTGCCATTGCGTGCTCATCTTAGGTGGCGTTCGAAATCAAGTCAACGAACACAACGGCCGACGTGCAATCGCGCGCCGGAGGCCGCTCTCCTTCACGGGTGTCACCTTCGAGGTTCTGACGCGGTGTTTCTTGGGGAACCTCTGATATATTGTCCGTTCTCTGAACGTAGAGATTAACGACCGCCACTCGAACCTATGGACGCCATCGCGCTCGAAAACGTCACGAAATCCTACGACTCGGTCACGGCCGTCAACGCCGTCAGCCTGAACGTCCGTTCCGGTGCAATTCTAGGCCTGCTCGGGCCCAACGGCGCCGGCAAGACCACCACCATCCGCATGATCATGAATATCCTGGTGCCCGACGAAGGCTCCATCCAAGTCATGGGCGAGCCGGTCACGGACGCAACGCGCGACAAGATCGGTTACCTACCCGAAGAGCGCGGCCTCTATCCACGCATGAAGGTCCGCGAGATCATCATTTTTCTCGCCGCGCTGCACGGCCTTACCGAAGCTGAATCCGGAAAACGCGCTGACGAATGGCTCGAACGTCTCGGCCTCACCGATTGGTCCGACAAAAAACTCGTGGACCTCTCGAAAGGAATGCAGCAAAAGGTGCAGTTCATCACTTCGGTGATTCATCGCCCGCCCGTCGTGATACTCGATGAGCCTTTCTCCGGCCTCGATCCCGTCAACGCCGCCACCATCCAGGAAATCATGCTGAGCATGCGCGACCAGGGCTCGACGATCGTCCTTTCCACGCACCGCATGGAGCAGGTCGAGCGCCTCTGTGATTCGATCTGCCTGATCAACAAAGGCCGCAACGTTCTCGACGGCGAGCTGCGCGCCATCAAGCAGTCCTACGGCAAGAACACGCTGCACGTCGAATTCACCGGCAGCGATTCCTTTCTCAGCCACCCCGCGGTGGGCGAAGTCACTCGGCTCGTCACCGGTGTCGAGGCCAAACTGAAACCCGGCGCCGACCCGCAGGAAATCCTTAAAGCCGCGGTGCTTGCCGGCACGCGCATCACTCGTTTCGAGCTGCTCGAACCCTCGCTCAACGAAATCTTCATTGATAGGACGACCCGTCCGTAAAATCTGGCTCATCATCAATTTGCCTTCATCTTCCCAGCCAAAGTTCGCGCGCCAATCGCTGGCTGTCAGGACCCTTCAGCCCAGCTGACTGAGCGCCTACCACAAACTGTAAACGAATGTTCGCACGGGATTCACAAAGATGGTTGGCATGGCCGATACGATTGACTCTTCGCCACAGAGATGGGAGCGCTTGCCTCTGCCTTTCCGTTTGCCACATCATAGATTTCTGAACACCCTTGCGCATTCCCGACACCCGATGCGCCGAATACTCGCGGCGATTTTCGGAATCGGCGTGTTGCTCTGCTGCAGCCCACTCACGCGCGCGCAGAAGCCAACTGTCGAATGGTGTTCGCGTCCCGCACCCCGCAGCGCCGTGCCCGAGCCGGAAGACCTGCACAGCGAGAATGGCGTTCTCCAAGTTGATCTGACGATGCGCAACGACGTGGCGCCGGACGGCCAAACGCGTTACTGCTACATCGCCGCCGACGGCAGCCAGTCGCCAAACCTGCGATTGCGTCCGGGCGATCTGCTGGTTCTGCACCTGAAGAACGATCTGACGGAAGATGCGGACCAGCTAAAGTCACGCCAACACACCCACAGCGACGCCAGTTCAAGCACCAACCCGTGTGCGCGGGGCGAGATGTCCGCAGTGGCCACGAATCTTCACTTCCACGGAATGGCGATTCCCCCGGTCTGCCATCAGGACGACGTGCTAAAGACCGCGATTGATCCCTTCGACCCTCCCTTCGAATATCGCGTGCGCATTCCTGCCGATCAGCCTCCCGGCCTGTACTGGTATCACCCGCATATTCACGGCTTTGCCGAATCGAAAATTCTGGGCGGCGCTTCGGGCGCGCTGATTATCGAGGGAATCGAGCGCGTAAATGCAAAGCTCGCGGGCTTGCCGGAACGCGTTTTCGTCGTGCGCGATCAGCCGCTGGTGAATCCTAATGCGCAACCGATACAGACCGGCTCAATGCCGCCGCCGATCGTGCTGAAGGACGCGGAAGGAGACATCCTGAACGCGGGAAAAGACGGCGGCATGCCCGCGCGCGATCTTTCAATAAATCAAGTAACTGTCGCATTCCCAAAATACGAGCCAGCCGTAATCAGAATGAAGCCATCAGAGAGGCAATTGTGGCGAGTGCTGAACGCCTCCGCCGACACCTACTTGGATTTGCAGGTACTTTTCGCCAACGCCCCGCAATTTCTCGGGGTCGTAGCGCTGGATGGAGTCCCCATTGCCGCCAACGGATCGGATTCCCACCAAGTGTTGTGGGAAAGCCACATCTCGCTGCCGCCGGCCGCTCGCGCGGAATTCGTTCTGAACGGCCCGCCAGCGGGAACCGCCGCAAGCTTCGTCACCCGCAAAGTGGACACCGGGCGCGACGGAGAGAACGACCCCACGCGTCCGCTCGCAGCGATCGTCACGTCGCCCGACGCGCCGGAGCCGCAAACCAAGCTCTCCGCCGCAACCCAGCCCGCAATCCAACCGCATCTTCCGTGGCTGGGCAGCGTGAATCCCATACGGCAACGTACCTTGTATTTTTGGGAGAAACCCCAAGACCCTTCCGACCCCAAAAGCCCGATCGTCTATGGCATTACCGAGGATGGACATACGGCCGAGCCATTTGATCCGAATGCGAGTGCGCCGGACATCACCGTGCAACAAGGAACCGTGGAAGACTGGATCATCGAGAATCGCACGCAGGAGCTTCACGCGTTTCACATTCACCAATTGCACTTCGTGTTGGAGGATTGGAACGGCGTACCAATTGAAGAACCCTATCTGCGCGACACGATCAACGTGCCGTACTGGGACGGCAAGAGCCAGCAGTTCCCCAGCGTAAAGCTGCGGATGGATTTTCGTGACCCGGAGATCGTGGGAACATTCGTGTATCACTGCCACATTCTGGAACACGAAGACGGCGGGATGATGGGAACCATCCGTGTGGCGCCCGCGGCAGCGAAACCGTAGCGAGCGGCTGTAGCGATATTCTACAGCGAATCTGGAAGCTTCAGTTTTAACGGATTTGTCATCGAATGATAACAAGCGTCGCGTATCAATTACCGGCGCGCGTTTGGTTCCTGTACGTCACCTGAATTCGACGGTGTGCGTCTGCAGCAAACCAGCAAGCCGCACGAAATCAATCACCAGCACTTCTCCAAAGGAGCTTACATGATTCACAAGAAACTTGGCTGGTTCGCCGCGGGCTTCATGGCCGTAGGCTTGGCCGCCCTGCCGATCAGCACGAAGGCGCAGCACGGAGCCGAAGAAACCACCACGCCGATCAAGCACGTCGTCGTCATCTTCGATGAAAACATTTCGTTCGACCATTATTTCGGGACGTATCCTCACGCCACCAATCCTCCGCGCGAAACTCCATTTCATGCCAAGGACGATACGCCGCGCGTAAACAATCTGCTGGCCGCCGGACTTCTGGATCAAAACCCAAACTCGACGCAGCCGTTCCGCATGGATCCCGCACACTCGGTCACTTGCGACCAGGGCCACGGATACACGGAAGAGCAATCCGCCTATAACCACGGATTGCTCGACAAGTTTCCGGAAAACACCGGATCGGGCGGCCCCGGATGCTTTGACTATGGCAAAGGCACTGGAGTAGTAATGGGCTTCTTCGACGGCAACACGGTGACCGCGATCTGGAATTACGCGCAACACTACGCGATGAGCGATAACTCCTACAGCACGATGTTCGGACCTTCCACGGTCGGCGCGCTGAACCTGATAGCGGGCAAGACGACCACCGTCACAATGTCTCCGTTCGATGCGGATGGCACGACGCCCGGCAATCCCGCAGGGGATATCGCGGGCGGCCAAACCACCGGCGCGGCGATCGGCGATCCGCGGCCTCTTTACGACGTATGCAACGCAACGACGCCACTTCTCGGAGTGCAGCACACCACACTCATCTCGGTCACTTCGGGCAAGAATGTGGGAGATTTGCTGAACGAAAAGGGCATCACCTGGGGCTGGTTCCAAGGCGGATTCCGCCCTACTTCCTACATTTCCAATCCGAAAGGTGGCACACCGCTGCCGGTTTGCGCCGCGGAAAGCACCGGGCTGGCGGGACCGTACAACGATTACATCCCACACCACGAGCCGTTCCAATATTTCCAGTCCACCGCGAATGCCTACCACATCAGGCCCAGCAAGGCGAGCTTGATTGGAACGTCGCAGGACGGCACGAACCACCAGTACGATCTGCTGGATTTCTGGACCGCGCTGGGCGAAGGGCGTTTGCCCGCAGTTACCTTCCTGAAGGCCAAAGGCATTCAGGACGGCCACCCGGGCTATTCGGATCCGATTGACGAGCAGACCTTCCTGGTCACGATGATCAACGCGATCGAGAACAGCCCGGATTGGAAAGACACCGCCATCGTGATCGCCTACGACGATTCCGACGGCTGGTACGACCACTCCATGGGCACGATCATTAATCAATCGAACGTTTCCGACGACACGCTGACGGCGCCGGGTGCTTGCGGCCTCACCGCTTCCGACAACCTGCCGGGCCGCTGTGGCTACGGTCCGCGCCAGCCGTTGATCGTCATCTCGCCCTACGCCAAGCAGAACTACGTGGATCATCGCCAGACCGACCAGTCGTCCATCCTGCGCTTCATCGAGGATAACTGGGATCTCGGACGGATTGGCGACGGCTCCGCGGACGAGAAGGCCGGAAGGCTGAACGGAATGTTCGACTTCGACGATAATCAGCGCGCGCCGAAGTTGATCCTGGATCCGTCCACTGGTGCGATCCTTCGACAGAACCAGAAGTAACTCACGAAGATTCGCCGCTGAATCTTCTGTGACGCACTCCACCTGGCCCGAACCGGTGCACCCGGTTCGGGCCATTTTTTTTTTGCGCGGCGGGCGCGCCGCGACCCGGCGGCGACTGAGCTGGGACTGCTGCGCCCCAGGAGCATCCATTTCCGAAAATGCGCTGGTCGAGCATAATGGAAGCGCGGGAGGCTTCGCCGTGGCGCGCAAAGCTCGCAGCGTGGGTCTTACACAGGTATCCGAATGGGACGACGGCGAATTGCGCCGCAAGGACGACTATCTTGCAGCGGAAGAGCCGCTGGAAATACGCGTGGGCGATGAACCGCTGAGCGTCACCATGCGCACACCGGGCCACGATTTGGAACTCGCCGCGGGATTTCTCTTCACTGAGGGATTGATACAAACGCGCACCCAGCTTATGGCGCTGGAATTTGCGTCACCGGAGAATGGCTCGCAGAATTTGGCGCCGAGCGCTGCGCAGACCGGCGCAAAGAACCGGAACGTGGTGCAGGCGCAAATCTCGCCCGACGCCGCGCCAGATATGGAAAAAATGCGCCGCCACTTCTTCGCTGCTTCCAGTTGTGGCATCTGCGGCAAGGCTTCCATTGACGCCATCCGTTCTCGCTCGCTGGCGGCGCCAAATCCAAATTTCCGGCTGGATGCGGAAATTCTTGTGGGTTTGCCCGAAAAGCTGCGTTCCGCGCAAGACGTGTTTGAACGCACTGGAGGGCTGCACGCGGCGGCCTTATTCGGTACGCGCGGCGAATTGCTGGTGCTGCGCGAGGACATTGGCCGCCACAACGCCGTGGACAAAGTGATTGGCTGGGCGCTCCTGGAAAATCACGTGCCGATCGCCGACTGCGTGCTGCTGGTCAGCGGCCGCGGTGGATTCGAAATCGTGCAGAAAGCGATCGTGGCAGGGCTGCCGGTAGTGGCGTCGGTTTCTGCGCCGTCAAGCCTGGCAGTGCAACTCGCCCGCGAACTGCGCCTCACGCTGATCGGATTCCTTCGCGGCCGAAGATTCGTGATTTATTCAGGCGAAGACCGCATCGCGCCGCGAACATGACGCCTGCCTTTCATTTCTAGCGGCACTCTCATCGCGTGATGCAGGATTGGCCAGCGGCGCAACCTCGTGGAGTGCGGCGGCGAGCCGCCGCTTTTGCGGTGTATGACGTGGCGCGACCAAGACAGGCGAGGCATGCCTCGCCTAAGAGAAGGGAGAGGCGTCCCCGCACTCCATATCAATCTTGCAAGCGCGCCAACCCTAATTTAATTCACGGTTTTGCGAAAATTTTCCGGCGCAAGTTCGTCCTGCTGCTCGCGCATCATTTCCCGGAAAGCTTCAAAAAGCTCCGGATCCCACCACCCGCGTCCGGCTTCTTCTTCCATCAGATCGAGCGCCACTTGCGGAGAGAAAGCCACTTTGTACGGCCGGTCGGTGGTGAGCGCGTCGTAAACGTCGGAAATTTGCAGGATGCGCGCGGTGAGCGGGATTTCGTCGCCGTGCAAACCATCCGGATACCCGCTGCCATCGTGTTTTTCGTGATGGTGTCGAATGATCGGCAGCACCAGCCGAAAAGTTTTTAAGGGTGCGCAGATGCGCTCGCCAACCACGGGATGCTTTTTCATCACCGTGACTTCTTCCGTCGTCAGTGGCCCAGGCTTCAGCAGGATCGAATCCGGCACCACAACTTTGCCGATGTCGTGCACGATTCCCGCCCGCCGTAGCGCCTTGATGTGTTCTTCCGGCACGCCCAGAACCTCGCCCATGCGCGCGGACATTTCCGCGAGCCGCTCGCAGTGCCCGTGCGTGTAAGGGTCGCGCGCCTCGATGCTGTACGCCAGGCTCAGCAGCACCGCTTCGGCGTTTTCCAGCTCGTCGGTGTATTGCTTCAAGCGCAGCAGCGACCGCGTGCGCGCAATCAGTTCGTTCAAGTCAATCGGCTTGCTGAGAAAATCGTCGGCGCCGGCATTGATCCCCATGATGCGGTCTTCGGTGGCGGAAAGGCCGGTGATCAGCACCACTGGAGTGAGGCGCGTTTCGGGCGTCGCTTTGATGTGGCGGCAAACTTCGAAGCCGTCCATGCCCGGCATCAGAATATCCAGCAGAATCAGATCGGGACGAAACGAGGCGCATTCGGCGATCGCGGTGCGGCCGTCGCTCGCTTCGCGCACGTCGAAACCTTCCCGCCGCAAAAGCAGGCCCAGCGCGGTGCGCGCGGCGGCTTCGTCATCCACAATCAAAATCTTATCGTGCATAAAGGCGCGTTCAGGCTCCCAGCCAACCAAGGGAAATCGAAATAGCGAGCTTTTTTTGACGCGGACCGCACGTGCCGGGTTGCCAATGGGCAATCGGACCTGTGGGATGGGCTTCGTTCCGCAATTAAATAAATGTATCGCGTCCGCGAAATTCGAACAACCCTGGAATTGTGCCGTGATGCGAGGCTGCAAACGATCCGTGCGGCGAGTCGTAACCGCTAGTCTCGGCGCAGCGTGGCTTCGATCAAACCGTGCGGCTCGTCGGTGGGAAGAAATACCTCAGCGGGGTTATCCATGCCGAAGGGAGAAAGGTTCACGAGATTGAAATGCTTGTTCGGCAGCGAAAGACGGATTTCGCGGACGCGCTCGAAATTATTCAGCACCACTTCGCCCATGGCATAGAGCGTGTGTTGCAGCGATTCGCTATCGTGCTCGGCAAAGGTTTCGAGGATCGCCTGACGGATGCCATGCCAGTGCTGGCTGAATTCGATTTCGCCGCTTTCATAAAGCCAATCGGCGTGGATCGAGGTGGAGAGTATCCGGTTGCGGTCTTCTTTCAGCGTGGTGTAGGGATCACGCAGAAATTTGTCGAACGCGGATTTTGTAGTCTTCAGCACGATCAAGTCCGCGATGCCGGCGCGAATAATGGCGCCCGCGCGCGTGCCACTGAGCGTGCCCGTGCGCTTATCCTCGCCGCCGCGCTGAAATGCGGATGCTTGCGCCTTGCCGCCGATCACGATGCGATTCCAGATATTTTCCTCCGCTTCGATGCCGACCCGCGAAACTTGCGGATTGTACGTCAGGAAATGCTCGATGAGATGCAGACAAAAATCCTCGACGGCTTCCACCGGATATTGCCGCGCGAGGACGTAAACCGTGTTCTTCATCGTGTCGGTGGGGAGGATTTTCGAGTTGTCGCCCTTGGTGTGCGCGGATTCGAAATCGCCCTCGAAAGATATCGCGAGCGTCAATTCGCGAATATCGTCGCGGCCATCCTGGCGAACCACGCGCAGCAGCCGAATGCGCGATTTTCCGTAATTATTTTCCGCGAGCTTGATGGTCATCCCTTAGCTCCCGCGATATGTGGAATACCCATAAGGGCTCAGCAGCAGAGGAATGTGGTAGTGCTCCTTCTTGTCGTGAACTTCGAAGGCGATGGTGATTTGCGGATACAGGCAGCGAATCTTGCGCTCCTGAAAATACGGCTGCGTTTCAAAGGTGAGGCGGTAGATGCCCGCGACGAGCGCGCCCGGCTCAAGAAGATGGCGCAGGCGGCCCTCGGCGTCCGTGGCGCCGCGGCTGATTTCCTTCCATCCGGTTCCCTTCTGTATTTCCAGCGTGACTTGCACGCCCGCAGCGGGACGGCCGAGCGAAGTATCAAGCACGTGCGTCGTAATTTGGCTCATACGCCGAGAAGCTTCTCCAAACGCAGCCGCGTGATTTTTTTCTGCTCGTCCGCGGCGATACGCAATTCCACGTCCGGATCGTTCGCAAGTCGCTCTTTCAGCGATTTGAGAATTTCGTCGCCGGATTTTCCAGCGGCGCAAATCAGGAAGACGTGGCCAAACGTTGTCTGGTATGCCTGAGTCGCCGCCGCGAGAACGGCCAACGTGTCCGGCGAAGCTTTCTGCGCCACGGATTGCTCGCCAGTGGACCAGTTGCGCGCTATGGCGCTCTGTTTCGCCGCGGCTTGCTTTCCGCCGATGGCGGGATGCGCGCGGAATGCCGCGAGCCAGTCTTTGCGTTTGAGATTCTCCCAAGCATCGCCCGAAGCATCGAAGAGACCAGTCGCGTCGCTGAACGGCCGACGGGCGAGCACTTGCTCGACCCATTTTTTCGAGCCGCAGCAATCTTGCAGCGTCTTAGCCGCCTGCGCGCGCGCCATCTGGTTCAATCGCTCGATTCCCGTGAGGCGGTCGGCGGCCTGCGCCGCGCGGCCAAAGACGCGGAACCGGCTCACGCCGCCATCCGGAAAAATATTCAGCCGCACGTGAGTGGCCTCGCCCACGTCGTGCAACTGCTTCTGGAAAATATGGCGATGGTTCGCCTTTAGCGGAGTCCGCGAGAGAAGCTGCTGCCAGCCAGCAGCGGATGCAGACGTCAGGTGCGAGATTTCGGCCTTGCTGCCTTCCGCGTTGCAGGTTTCCGCCGAACAACTATCCGGAAAATTTCCTTTGAAGTGCGCGGTGTCAATTTCTATGCGATGAATTGTGCCGGCGATTCCCAATCTGACGATCACCCAATCGTGGCCGGGGCCGCGACGGCGACGCGTCTCCCAGCCGTCGCTCATCACCTTGGAGCGTCCCGGCATCAGCAGGTTCAATGGTGCGCTGTAGAACTGGTCGCTGGAGGCCACGGGACGGCCGCCATTTGCGACCGCGGCCAAATCGAACTCACCTTTCGTGATTCCAACCGCGTCCGGCACAACTTCTCCATAAAGACGCAACCGCGCAACGCCGCCATCGGGATAAATTTTCAATCGGATGTGCGTGAAGCGCCCGGAATGCGCGATCGCGAAAGGATTTTGCGAATCCCCTTTCAGCTCGGTCTCCGTAAGCAGCTCGATCCATTTCGCGGTGCCGGCCTGAAGTTTTTTCACTTCGTCCTTGCTGGCCGCCGCGCCGCGCAGTTCGCAGCCTTCCAGCGAAAATCGCGCTGGATAATTTCCCGTGAA
Source organism: Candidatus Acidiferrales bacterium (assembly GCA_049287725.1). Classification (GTDB taxonomy): domain Bacteria; phylum Acidobacteriota; class Terriglobia; order Acidiferrales; family UBA7541; genus Palsa-295. Next base: position 253,773 of record JBAQGJ010000018.1, read on the forward strand.
AAAACTGGTGTCCACCACTACTCCGCGCAAAACTCCCGGCAAACCCAGCCGAACGATGCACCAATCGCAGCCCGGCGTGCGACGGCGGCGCGTTTCCCAGCCGTCCATCCAATGTCCGCGGTCCGTGAACTTCTCCACAAAAATCGGCTTGGACTGCTTCACCAAGCTTTCTTTGGGGCCAAAAAATTCGTCGTTAGCCGCAATCACGCGCCCGCCAAGCCGCTCGGCCGCCAGATCAACGAATTGAGTAAACTCATTCATACCGCGCCTCGCAGCAACACATGGCCGATGGGGCTCGCGGAAAATTCCCCGCGTTCGAACACTTTGCGTCCGCGCAGGAACGTGCTGCTGACCACTCCCTTAAGTTCGCGTCCCGCATACGGCGTGATTTTGTGCCGGTGCAGCAATTGCGCCGGATCCACGCGAAATTTCTCGTCCGGATTCCAGACCACCAAATCGGCATCGCAACCGGGCGTGATGGACCCCTTCCTGCGCTCCAATCCTGCGAGCCGCGCCGGTCCCGCGCACAACCACCGCGGAATCTGCGTGACAGCATAGCCGCGCGAGCTTGCCTCCGTCCAGACGGCAGGCAGACTGAGTTGCAAGGACGCGATGCCTCCCCACGCACGCAGGAAATCGCCTTCGTCGGGCAGCTTCAGCGCGGGTGGGCAGGGAGAATGATCGGTCGCGATGAAATCAATCGTGCCGTTGGCCAGCCCTTCCCACAATTTTTCGCGATTCTCGCGCTCGCGAATCGGCGGCGCGCATTTGAATTCCGTCGCGCCATCCGCAATCTCTTCGACGGCGAACGTCAAATAATGCGGACACGTTTCGACGCTGACCTTGGCGCCTTCGTTGCGCGCGTGTTGCAGCACGGGAAGCGCATCGGACGATGACAAGTGCACGATGTGAATTCGCGCGTCGAATTCGCGGCTCAGCCGCAGCAGCAGCGCGATCGCTTCGTTTTCCGCGTCGCGCGGCCGGGATGCGAGCCAGGTGCCATAGCGGCGCGGCGATGCGTTCCTCGAAAGATTTGCCTCCGCTCTTTCGATCGGCTCCGGCATCTCCGCGTGCGCGAGCAGAGGCGCACCGAGAGCGGCGAGCTCCGGCAACGCGCCGCGCAGATGTTCTTTCGTTACGCGCTCAAATTCCGGGACGCCGCTCGGTACGAGAAAACATTTGAAGCCGAAGACGCCTGCTTCCCACAGCGGCCGCAGTTCCGCGATATTTCCGGGGACCACGCCTCCCCACAATCCCGTGTCCACCCAAAGCTTTCCCGCCGCGGCCGCCAACTTTTCGCGGAAAGCCCCAGCCAATGTCGTCGCCGGAATGCTGTTGAGTGGCATTTCGATCAAAGTGGTCACGCCGCCAGCGGCCGCGGCGCGCGTGGCGCTGGAAAAACCTTCCCACTCGGTGCGGCCAGGCTCATTGATGTGCACGTGCGTGTCCACAATGCCCGGCATCACGACGAGGTCACCCGCTTCTTGGATTGCGATTCCAGTGGAGACATCGTTGAACTCGGTGAGCGCAGTGATCACGCCGTTGCGGATGTGGATCGCTGCCGCTCGTTCACCTTCGGCTGTGATCACGCGCTTTCCGCGCACGATCAGATCGTCCGATGCGCCGGGTTTAGGCGATGAATTGGCGTGAGAATCCGAAGAATTCGTCATGAGCGCTCAGCCCGCCAGGCTTTCGATGAATTCCGCGAGTAAATTCCGCGCGACGCTGCGGCGATAGCGTGACGTGGAGCGAATATCGTCAATCGGCGCGATTTCATGGGCCAGCGCGTCTTGCGCGGCTTTAATGATTTCAGCATCCGGCTGACGGCTGCGCAGTACTTCTTCGGCGCGCGTCGCGCGAAGCACCGTGGGCGCCACGCTGCCGACGACGATTCGCACATCGGCGATTTTGCCTGCCTCCACACGCGCGGCGCCCGCGAAACATATTTTCGAAATAGCCTGCGCGCGCCGCGTGCCCACTTTTCTGAAGTATTGCTTCCAAGCGTTCTTGTTCCGCGGCAAACGAATTCGGCGAATCAGTTCGGACGGCTGCAGATCCATTTCTTTATAGCCCGAATGAAAGCCATGGTAAGGAACCCAGCGCGCCCCGATCGCGGAAACAATTTCAACTTCCGCGTCGTAAACAAGCAGCGCGGGCGGCGAATCCGCGGCGGGCGAAGCGTTCGCGATGTTGCCGCCCAGCGTGCCGCGATTCTGGGTGGCGATGCTTCCAGTTTCGGCGGCGGCCCGGCACAGCAACGGAAATTCGCGCGCGAGAATTTCGTGGCGGCGAACTTCCGTGTACGTCGTAAGGGCGCCCAGCTCCACGTGATCCGCGATTGCTGTAATGCCGCGCAATTCCGGCAAATTCCAGATGTTCAGAAACTTTTTGTGCGGCAGCTTTCCCGCTTCCAGCAAGACCATCAGGTCCGTGCCGCCGGCGAACGGCTTCCAAACGCCGTGCTCCTTCGCCATACGGTCAAGAGCGGCGGCAAAGTCGCGCGGCGTCTCCATGTGATAGCCAGGGAGAAACGCCCTCACGCGCGGGTCCCCGATTGCATTTCCACTAAGCCAGATTGTCGAACCGCTTCGATCACCGACTCGAAAATCTTCATGTAGCCCGTGCAGCGGCAAAGATTGCCGGCGAGCCCTTCGCGAATCTGCGCGCCATTGGGCCGCGGGTTGCGCGCCAGAAGATTTACTGCCGCTAGAATCATTCCAGGGGTGCAAATGCCGCATTGCGCGCCGCCGTAAGTAAGGAACGCCTGCTGCACGGTGTGCAGCGTGCCAACGCCCGCGTCAGCGATCCCTTCGATCGTCCGTATTTTTGCGGCTTGCGCTTGCAGCGCCGGTATCAGGCAGCTATTCACCAGCGCGCCATCCATTTCCACCGCGCACGCGCCGCATTCGCCTTCGCCGCAGCCTTCTTTTGTTCCGGTGAGTTTCAATTCTTCGCGCAGCACGTCGAGGAGGCGCGCCATGGGGTACGCATCAAACGTCACTGGCTCGCCGTTCACTTCGCACCTGACAGAAAGTTTGCGCGGCGCGTCAGACATGCGCGCCTTCCGGAATCTTCACGGGTGTTTTGCGCGGCAGCGCGGCGAGCAACTCGAGCAGAGTTTCGGGAGTGACGGGAATCTTGCGGACGTCTACGCCCGTGGCGTGTGCAATAGCGTTTGCAATCGCGGGAGCCGTGCCATCGAGCGGCAATTCGCCGATGCCCTTCGCGCCGGCCGGCCCGCGTTCATAGGGAATTTCTTCGAAGAAAACTCGAATAGGCGGCAGGTCAATGGAAGTGGGCATCACGTAATTGGTCATCTGCGCGTTGACCATCCGGCCTTGCTGCCACACCACATTTTCGTAGAGCGCGAAACCTATACCTTGGGCAACGCCGCCTTCGATTTGTCCCGCGGCCAGAGCCGGATTGATTACCTTGCCCACTTCCTGTACAGCAACGAAATCTTCTACGCGAACTTCCGCGGTGCGCGTGTCCACGGAAACTTCAGCGACGTAAACAGCCCACGCATAGGCGCCGTAGGCGTCGCCGCGATAGTGCTCGTCGTCCCAGTGCAGGTCGGTCGGATGCTGATACTTGATGAAAGATTTGAGCGGGCCGTGAGCGTCAATATATTTGCCGCACGCTTGCGCGAAATCCGCAGCGCTGTAGCCCGCGCCATCGCTACCGCCGGGCTTCAGTTCGAGAGCGCCGCAATCGACCAGCGTTTTCTTCAGGGCCAGCGCGGCTGATTCGACGAGCTTGCCGACGATCATCGCGGTACGCGATGCAACCGTAGGCCCGCTATTGGGAACGTGCGCGGTGTCCGGCTGAATAATTTTGATTTGATCGCAATCGAGCCCCAGCGCATCGGCGGCGATCTGCGAAAAAATCGTGTTCGTGCCCTGGCCCATTTCCGTGCTGCCTGCGAGGACGTGCACGTTGCCGTCGCGCAGCGCTTCCATTGCCACTTCCGATGCCAAATATTCTTCGCCGGAGCCGGTGAAACCCGCACCATGCAAAAACGAAGCGAAGCCGATGCCTTTCTTAATCGCGTTGCGTCCGTGCGAGTCGGCGTTCTGTTCCGAGAAACGCTTACGCTTGGCGTGGTAATCGCTCAATGCAAAGGCACGATCGAGCAGCCCGTTCATGTCCACCTTTTCTTTCACGATTTGGCTGACGGCCAGCGTATCGCCCCGCCGAACGAAATTGCGGCGCCGCAATTCGTCGGGAGCGAGGCCGACTGCGGCGGCGACGCGGTCGAGGTGCCGCTCCAGCGCAAAGACGCTTTGCGGCGCGCCGAATCCGCGAAACGCTCCGTGCGGCGGAGCGTTGGTGGCGACCGCGCGGCTGCGAATGCGCACGTTCGGACACTGATACGGGCCGGCGGCGTGAATCGTCCCGCGCGAGAGGACTACAGGCGAAAGAGTTTCGTACGCACCGCCGTCAATCGTGAAGTCAATCTCCATCGCCAGGAGCTTGCCTTCGCGCGTCACAGCCGTGCGATGGCGCGTTTTCGAAGGATGGCGCTTCGTGGTCGCAACCATGTCTTCGGCGCGGTCGTAAATTATTTTTACCGGCCGCCCGGATTTCTGCGCGAGGAGCGCGGCGTGCGCCGCGATCATCGAAGGATATTCTTCCTTGCCGCCGAAACCGCCTCCGGTTTCCGTCTGAATCACGCGCACGCGATCCTTGGGCAAGCCGAACAAAGTCACCAGCGCTTTATGCACGTAGTAAGGACACTGCAGCGAACCCCACACGGTAACACCATCCGCGTCGTTCACCTGCGCGATCACGCCCTGCGGCTCGATGTAGAGCTGTTCCTGGGCTCCGGTTGCGTATTCCCCCGCGACGATGATATCGGCCGCGGCCCAAGCTTTGTCTATGTCGCCTTTTTCCACGCGAAAGGTTTTGAAAATATTGTCGCTGCCCCAGATGATTTCCTTGCGCGAGAGAGAATCGCCGATCGAAAAAATCGCCGGCAGCGGCTCGATTTCGATACGCACATTGCGGCGCGCCTCTTCGAGCAAATATTTATCGTGGTGGGCGAGCAGGACCACCGCTTCTTCGCAGTGATTGACGAAGCGGTCGGCAAGGCAGGGCTGGTCTTCAATCAGCAGCGCGATGCAATTTTTGCCGCATACATCCTGCGCGGTGACGATCGTAAATTCGTTCCAGGGAATATCGCCCTCGAAACGAATCTCCCGAATCCGGCCGCGCGGCGCGGGACTGCGCACCGTGACGCCGTGGAGCATGCCGGGAAGAACGAGGTCGTCAACGTAGCGCGCACACCCGGTGACTTTTTCGCGCCCTTCTTTGCGAGGCACCGATTTTCCGATACTGCGCGTTTCCAAAGGAAGCCGCCTTAATAGCGGATTTTATCCTCTTTCTCCTGCCAGGCGCGAAATGCGGCGGGCGCGCCATCGTGCATGAGTTGGATCATGGGAATCCGTCGCTCAGGATGCGGGCGGGCGATTTCCTGATAGATCAAAGCGTCGTCGAAGCCGGCGCGCGCCGCGTCCGCCGCGGAATTCGCGTAATAAACGCGCGTGGGACGCGCCCAGTAAATCGCGCCGAGGCACATCGGGCACGGTTCGCAGCTGGTGTAAATCTCGCAGCCCTGCAAGTCGAAACTGTTCAGCTTGCGGCAGGCTGCGCGGATCGCGACGACCTCAGCGTGCGCGGTGGGATCGTTCGTCGCGGTCACCTCGTTCGCGCCTTCCGCGACGATTTTGCCGTCTTTCACCACCACCGCGGCAAACGGACCGCCCGCGCGCTGCTGGACGTTCTCCAGCGACAGCGCGATAGCACGAGCCATGAAAGCGTTCGGCATGGTAGTCATTCGATTACCAGGTAAAGCCACCTGGTGGATGCGCTTCAAAAGATTGTAACGCAGGCGCTCGCCGTAAGCCGCAGAATGTGCCTCCGTAATCTTTCGGCTGTTGTTGGTCTTTAGCCCGTTCTTTGTCTCTAAAGCTTTCGGTCTTTATTTGTGTTCATCTGTGTTAATCAGTGTTGCCGTTGCGATCTCAAGGGTCGGCAAATACCCAGCTGCGAATGACCGTTCCTTGCGCCTCCAGAAATAAAGCAGCGCGCTGCCGATCAAAATCAACGCAACGGACAGCCCCGCCCACATTCCGGGCGCGCCCCAGCCCACGCGGAAACAAAGATACGCGCCCAGCGGCAGTCCGATGAACCAGTAGAAAAATAAATGGCACAACATCGGAGTGCGCGTATCACCCGCGCCGCGCAAAGCCCCGGTGGCAACCGTTTGCATTCCGTCGAAAAGTTGAAAAAATGCCGCGACGAAAAGCAACGCGCTGGCCGCAGGAATCAATTCAGCGTCCGGCGTGTAAACGCGCACGATCTCGCCCGGAATCAGGAAGAGGGCGATCGCCATGCACCCCATGAAACTCGTCCCCAGCAGCAGCGCAGTCCAACCCGCGCGGCTAGCGGCGTGCGCGTCACGGCGGCCCAGCGCCTGGCCTACGCGCACAGCGGCCGCGGCGCTAATGCCCAGCGGCACCATATAAGTCAGGCTCACGGTATTGAGCGCGACTTGATGGCTCGCTAAAGGCACTGCCCCGAGTTTCCCAATCAACGCCGTCGCCACCGCGAAGACCCCAACTTCCATCCCAAATTGCGTCGCGGCGGGCAGCCCCAGATAAACGAGCCGCCAGACGCGCGGAAAATTTGGCAAGCGCGCGGCATTCCGCAAACCAGTCTGATTGCGATGGTCGTAATACAGCGCGTAAGCGAGCAGCACGGCCATCATATACGTGCGCGCAAAACACGTGGACCAGCCCGAGCCCACCGTGCCCATCGCGTGAAAACCAAGATGGCCATAAATCAAAGCCCAGTTGCCGGCAAGATTCACGAGGTTCGCCGACACCAGCGCAAACATCACAGGCCTCGCCATGTTCATGCCCTGCAAGTAGCGGCGAAAAACGAAATAAAGCAGCAGCGGCAGCGTGCCCCAATTAAGCGCGCGCAAATACGGAATCGCCTGCTGCAAAACCGACGCCTGAATATCGAGCGATCGCAAGAGCGGCTCAAACAGCCAGATCACGCCCATCAGCACCGGCGTAATCCCCAAACTCAGATACACGCCGTTGACCAGCGAGCGGTGGCAATCTTCCACGTCGCCCGCCCCGTAGGAATGCGAAACCAGCGTATCGAGGCCGAGCATCAACCCAGTCCCGAAAATCGCGGCGGAGTTAAAAAGAATGCTGCCCAGGCTGACGGCTCCAATCGCGACGGCGCTATCGCCCTGGCGTCCCACCATCATGGTGTCCACGATGGCCATGGTCATCCAACCCAACTCGGCGAGGACCAGCGGCAGCGCCAAACGAACCATGGGGCGCGCTTCTTCCGCGATGTAATGTAAAAACAGCCGCTTAATCATGAAAACGCAATCCTGGCGACGCGAGCGAATCCACTTCGGGCAGGCTCTGCAGATTCAAAGCACGCAGTGGCAATCCAATCCAACACGAGTTTATACTTTTATGGCCGTGGCGTCTCTCGATTGCGGAAGCTCACAATCGGCTTCGCGTGAATCGTCGCGCGAAAGCGCGCCATCGCAACCCAGCCCGGAAAACCATTCAATCACAGGCGCCGCGCGGCATCCGCCCGCAAGCGATGGCCAGGAGGAATCCATGCCGACAAAAGAAAAACGCGTCGTATTGCCGGGTAGCGAACGCGCTATCATGCCCGGAGCCAGCAAGGTGGGGCCGGCGGATCCCAATGCGCAAATCCAGGTGACAGTGTTTCTGCGGCGCGCCGCACCGCTGAAAAAAGTTCCGCCCGCGCAGCGCCAGCGCTTAACCCGCGCGCAATTCGCCGCAGCTCATGGCGCGAGCGCGAGCGACATCAAAAAGATCGGCGCGTTCGCCGCCCAATATGGTTTGAAAGTCGTCGAAGAAAGCGCCGCGCGGCGTACTGTGATCCTCAGCGGCACAGTCCAGGCGTTCACTCAAGCCTTCGGCGTGGAACTGAACCGCTATCAGCATCCCGGCGGCTCTTGCCGCATGCGCACCGGTACGATTCAGATTCCGGCGAACCTGGACGGGATCATCGAAGGCGTATTTGGCCTCGACAATCGCCCGCAAGCCAAGGCGCATTTTCGCATCCGGAAAAATAATCCGAATGCCGTAAGCGCTCAAGCCGCTGCGAGTTCCTTCACCGCGCTGCAGGTCGCGCAAGCCTACAATTTCCCTACCAACACCGATGGCACGGGACAAACGATCGGCATCGTGGAATTAGGCGGAGGCTATCGCGCAGCCGATCTCGCCACATATTTCAAGAACCTCGGCATCACCGCGCCCAAAGTGACGGCAGTCGGCGTGGATGGCGGCACAAATTCTCCAACCGGCAGCGCCAGCGGACCCGATGGCGAGGTGGAACTCGATATAGAAGTAGCCGGAGCGGTTGCGCCCGGCGCGCAAATCGCGATGTATTTTGCTCCCAACACCGATCAGGGTTTTCTCGACGCGCTCACCACCGCCGTTCACGATACGACTCTGAAACCCTCGGTCGTTTCCATCAGCTGGGGCGGCCCGGAAAGTTCCTGGACGCAACAGGCGCTCAACGCGTTCAGTTCCGCTTGCGAAGACGCCTCGACGATCGGAGTCACCGTGCTGGCAGCTTCCGGCGATGATGGCTCGACCGACGGCACTACGAGCGGCACGCCCACGGTTGATTTTCCTGCGTCCAGTCCTTTCGTACTCGGTTGCGGCGGCACGCGCCTCGCGATTTCCGGCGGCTCGATTTCCAGCGAACAAGCGTGGAACGAATTGTCCGCGGGCGAAGGCGCCACGGGTGGAGGCATCAGCAAGGTTTTTGCGCTGCCAACTTTTCAGCAATCAGCAAACGTGCCGAAGGCCCCAAATGGATTCGTCGGGCGAGGAGTCCCGGACGTCGCCGGCGACGCCGATCCGGAAAGCGGTTACAACGTTCTGGTTGATGGAGATCAAACCGTGATCGGCGGCACCAGTGCCGTCGCGCCGCTATGGGCCGGTCTGCTCGCGCGCATCAATCAATCGCTCGGAACGAGCGTGGGTTATCTAAATCCGGCGCTCTATGCCGCGAGCGTGGAAAGCACTCTGCACGACATCACGACGGGCAACAACGGCAGCTACTCCGCGGGTCCGGGATGGGATCCCTGCACAGGACTTGGCTCGCCGAACGGCGCAGCGTTACTGGCCGCGCTGGCAGCGCAACGCACGAAGCCCGCGCCCACGGGTGATGTCGCCAGGGGCAACACAAAATCCGCAAAACCAAAGCCCGCAAAGCGCAAGGCCGCGCCACCAAAACGAAAGAAAAAATCCTGATTCAAGAATTAGCCAATGAGGGGTCTTGTAGCGGCGGTCTTCAGACCGCCATCGTTGCTGCGGCAACTCCGATGGCGCACGAAAGTACGCCGCTACAAATGCAGAATCACACTGGATTCGCCGGCCAGGTCTCAGTGATTTGGCTTCGAGGGGCTCTCGGCCAGTTCGTCCCAAAGAGCGTAACTAGCACCCGCGAGCGCTCCGGTGAATATCAAATAGAAAGCCAATTTCTTCCGCCGGCGCTTGCGCGGCTGAACGACTTGCCCGTTATCGGATTGCGTCTCCTGAGCCGCAGGCTCGGCCGTCGGCGCAACCGCAGCCGGTTCCAAATCCATCGTCACGCGATAGGATTTTCCGGCGGGAATCATATGCAGTTCACCTTCATTATCGAGCACGAGGGTGCCGCGATACGCCGAAATCACAACCTCCAATGGACTGGTGATCGTCACTTGTCCATACGACGGCACGCCATCGGCCGCGCGCAAAATTCCCTCGGGAATTTCCAGTTCAATTTTATCCGCGCCGTTCGATGAAAATCCCACCGTGCCATGATCCACCACTGCATGCACAATCGCGGAATTTTGCGCCAAGGTTGCGGCGCTCGATGCCAATAGATAAAGCTGGTTCGCGCCAAACCTCAGGCGCAGCGTACCGCCCGTGTCGGTCTCGACGGTATCGCCCGGATAGACCGTCGTGCCGACGGCCAGTTTGGCGTCGTCCACGCGCGCTTCCTGTGCCTGCAGCACCAAGCCCAACGGCTTCTCATTGGCCGCAAATCCAGGGATGTCCAGCAGGCCAATTACCAACACCACGGCCAGGCAAGTGCGCGCAATCAGTCGCAAAGGATCCTCCGAGAGGGTACGAATTCAACGTAGGCGCTCGGAGAAAAACCGTCAACGAACAAGGCTCGCAATGCTACGTAGGAATTAACGTTGTAGTGGACGTGTAGTGGAAATGCCTGTAATTTATTGCACCCCGGCTCAACTTTGTAGCGGCGGTCCTTAGACCGTCATCGCTGCCACAGCACATCGCGCTCCATCGGCAAATCACAAAAACACAAAAGCATGTCATCGTGGACGACGCTTCCGGACGCCGATTGTTGCGACGGCACATCACGCTCTATCCCACAAAACACAAAAGCATGTCATCCCGAACGACGCCCCGGGACGCCGATTGTTGCTGCAGCACACCACACCCCATCCCGCAAATCACAAAAGCGCTGTCAACCCGAACGAAGCTGCGGGACGGCGATTGTTGCTACGGCACATCACGCTCCATCCAGCAAACCACAAAAGCAGTCATCCCGAACGAAGCTGCGGGACGGCGATTGTTGCTACGGCACATCACGCTCCATCCAGCAAACCACAAAGCACTGTCATCCCGAACGAAGTGAGGGATCTCTCTTCTCTTTTGGCCTTTCTCTTTTGGATCTTTTTGCCTTCACCTCCTGCCTCTTGCCTTTTTGTCTTCCCTTTTCTTTCACTGCATGAACGCCTCTTCCGAGTAGTATAGTTTTTGGTCCTGGGGAGGGCCGTAAATGCCATTTTGCCAGCGCGTTGCCGCACTTACTTCAGTCATCATTTTCGTCGCGATAACCAGCCCGGCCGCACCTGCGCAAAATGCGCCGCCGGCTCCAACGACCGCGACCACGACCGAGCCCCAATTCAATCCGCGGCTATACCAAGATCTGCAATGGCGCTGCATCGGCCCCTTCCGCGGCGGCCGCACCGTCGCAGCCACCGGCGTTCTCGGCAAGCCGAATCTTTTTTACATCGGCGTGAATAACGGCGGCGTGTGGAAGAGCACGGACGCCGGACGCACTTGGATTCCCATCTTCGATAAAGAGCCCACCGGTTCGATCGGCGCGCTGGCCGTCGCCCCTTCAAATCCCGACGTTATCTACGTGGGCAGCGGCGAAGGTCTGCGCCGCCCCGATCTTTCCACCGGCGATGGAATTTACCGATCCACCGACGGCGGAAACACGTGGACGCACTTGGGACTGCGCGACGGCCAGCAAATTACGAACATTCTGATTGACCCGCACGATCCCAATCGCGTTTTCGTCGCGGTGCTGGGACATCCGTACGGACCGAACGCCGAGCGCGGAGTTTTTCGTTCGACGGACGGCGGGCAAACCTGGGAAAAGGTCCTATTCAAAGACGAAAATACCGGCGCGACAGATCTGGCGTTCGATCCCACGAACCCGCAAATCCTCTACACCGATTTGTGGAATTCGCGGCGCCCGCCCTGGACCACCGGCGGCCCACTCGAAGGCCACACCGGCGGGCTTTTCAAATCCACTGATGGCGGCGACACCTGGAAGCCGCTCACCAAGGGCTTGCCGACGAATGAGCAAGGCCTTGGCCGCATCGGAATCGGCGTCGCGCCGAACGATCCGAACCGTCTCTACGCGCTCGTGGACGCGCAGCCGGAAGTCGGCGGCCTCTATCGCTCGGACGATGCGGGCGAAAGCTGGCAACGCGTCAATCACGAAGAGCGCATCTGGGGACGCGGCTTCGATTTCGCCTGGGTGCGCGTCGCTCCCGACAACCATGACGAAATTTACATCTGCAACACTTCCACCTACCGCTCGACGGACGGCGGCGTCACGTTCACCGCGATTAAAGGCGCGCCGGGCGGCGATGATTACCACACGGTCTGGATCAATCCGGAAAATCCGCAGATCATTTTGCTCGCGAGCGACCAGGGCGCGACGATCAGCCTGAACGGCGGCGCCACCTGGAGTTCCTGGTACAACCAGCCAACCGCGCAGTTCTATCACGTGATCACCGACAATCAATTTCCCTACTGGGTTTACGGCGGGCAGCAGGAAAGCGGCTCGGCGGGAACGGCCAGCCGCAGCGACTGGGGCGAAATTACGTTTCGCGATTGGCACCCGGTGGGCACGGAAGAATATGGTTACGTCGCGCCCGATCCGTTGCATCCCAACTTGATTTACGGCGGCAAGGTCACGCGGTTTGACATGATCACCGGGCAAACGCAGGACGTCTCACCCCTGATTTTGCGCACCGGAAAATATCGCTTCAATCGCACCACGCCGCTGATTTTTTCGCCCGCCGCGCCGCACACCCTGTATCTCGGCTCGAATGTCCTGTTCATGACCAACGACGCGGGGCACACCTGGCAAATCGTCAGCCCCGATCTGACGCGCGAAGACCCCGGCGTCCCGCCGAACCTGGGCGACCTGGCGGCGGACGATCCCGCCAAAGGCAAACATCGCGGCGTAATTTACTCGCTCGCACCTTCGCCGCTCGATGCGAATTTGATTTGGGCCGGCACCGACGACGGTTTGATCTGGATCACGCGCGACGCCGGGCAAAACTGGCGCGACAAAACGCCCACGGAACTGACTCCGTGGAGCAAAGTGGCGCAGCTGGACGCTTCGCATTTCGATCAGAACACGGTGTACGCGGCGGTGAATCGTTTTCGCCTGGACGATTTGCACCCTTACATCTATCGCACGCACGACGGCGGGCAGACCTGGCAGAAAATCACGAATGGCTTGCCGGACGACGCGCCAGTAAACGTCGTGCGCGAAGATCCCGTGCGCCAGGGCCTGCTTTTCGCCGGCACGGAGAACGCGGTCTACGTTTCGTTCAACGACGGCGATTCGTGGCAATCGCTGCAATTGAATTTGCCGGCGAGTTCGATGCGCGACCTGGTGATTCACGGAGACGACCTCGTCGTCGGCACCCACGGCCGCTCGTTCTGGATTTTGGACGACATCACTCCGCTCCGGCAAATCAGCGAGCAAGTCGCTGCCACCAGTGCCTTCCTTTTCAAGCCCGGACTCGCGTATCGCGTGCGCCGCAATGTGAATACCGATACGCCGCTGCCGCCGGAAGAGCCTGCGGGAAAAAATCCACCCGATGGCGCGATATTTGACTATTACTTGCAATCCGCCGCGGCGGGGCCGGTGACGCTGCAGATTATTGACGGCGGCGGGAAAGTGTTGCGCAGCTATTCCAGCGCGGACAAGCCGGACGTCACCATGGAGCAGCTCGGTAAAGAATTGAACGTGCCGCTTTACTGGATACGTCCGCCGCAAATTCTTTCCGCGGCGGAAGGCTCGCATCGTTTTGTGTGGGACTTGCGGATTCAGCCGCCGGGCTCCGTGCATCACCAATATCCGATTTCCGCGATCGTCCACGACACGCCGCGCTACCCGCTCGGCCCCGCCGTGCTGCCCGGGAATTACACCGTGAAGCTCGACGTCGGTGGGCAGAGCTATAGGCAGCCCCTCGTAGTGAAGATGGATCCTCGCGTGAGCACGCCCGCCGACGAATTGATGCAGCAATTCACCCTCGGTTCGCGGATTTGCGATGCGATGAATACGACTTACAACGACCTGGGAATGGTTCGCGCCCTGCGCGCGCAATTAAGAGATGTGGGGAGGCAGGCTCCCAAAGGCGACGTTGCGGATGCGATTTCCGCGCTCGATCAAAAGGCTGCGGCGCTCGAGGGAAAAGCCCAGCGGTTTGGGCCTAGTTCGAGCCAGGACAGCTTCGCGCAATTGAACGGACAATTCAGCCACTTGCTCGACGTGGTGGATGGCGCGGACGCCGCACCCACCCAAACCGCGCAAGACGCTTTTGCCGATCGCCAGAAAGCGCTGGCGGCTGTGGTCGCCACGTGGGACGACATACGAGCCCACGCCATTCCGTCGCTGAACGATCAACTGCTACGCGTCAAGCTCCCGACGATTAATGTGGATAAGCCGCTCGAACCCGAATCAAACGACGCGGGCGACGACGAGCCCTAAAGCAAGCCAGCAGCGCCGGCTCAGATAACTTTTACTCGCTGCGACGCCGATGTAGTGCGACTAGGCACCATTCGTGAATAACGCGCGATTGTCATCCCGAGCGGAGCGAGGGATCTGCTTTTCGGGCAAGCGCTAAGAAACAGCAGGTTCCTCGGGCCACCTTCGCCCTCGGAACGCCACCCTACGACTTAGTGAGGGGGTGGAACGTCATCCTGAGCGCAGCGAAGGATCTCACTTCGACGTAAGACCCAAGCAAGCACAGTCGCCCGGCGCAACCGTCAAATCTTGTCTATCTTCGCCGCCAGAATAAAATCGCTCTCAGTCAAACCGTTGATCTTGTGCGTCCACGTGGTAATTTCCGCCTTCCCCCACGCCAGCAAAATGTCCGGGTGATGCCCTTGCTCTTCCGCGATCGCGCCCACCTTATTGACGAACGCGAGCGCCTCGCGAAAATCAGGAAAAGTAAACGTACGCACAAGGTAATTCCCGCCCACCACCTTCCATTGCGGCACTTGCTTCGCCAGATTCTCCAGTTCTTTTCCGGCCAGCGGCGGAACTCCGCCCTTGCACGGCACGCAGGTCTTGCTCGCAAGATCGCTCATGAATGTATGCCTCCTCGAAATAAATGCCGTCTCCAATTCTACAAGATTGAGCCCTCGGCCAGTGCACGTCAGAGTGTTTGTAGGCCGCAGCTTCAGCTGCGGCCTAGGCTCAGCAAGGTAAGGGCGGCTTCAGCCGCTGAAGTACGCGTTTGATGCAGACGCGTCAGTTCCCGCAGCGCCTCTTCGATCGTTCCGTAACTGTAACTCTCGCATCTCTTCTGCTATCCTCTTGCGCACGAAAGCTGGCCCGCGACCGTTCAGCACTAACTCGTGAGGGAGAAAAATGCCTGATGAAATCAGCGAATTGCAAGAACGTGCCGAAAGCGGCGAGCACGAACACAGCCTCGCGCCCGTTACCGTGACGATGGCCGTGCTGGCGGTGCTCGTGGCCGCCGTCACATTGCTGGGCCACCGCGCGCACACCGAGGAAATTATTTTGCAGACGCGCTCGGCGGACCAGTGGGCGTATTACCAGGCCAAAGAAATTCGCCGCCGCAACTACGAGCTTTTCCTCGACGAGCTCTCCATCTTCTCGCTGCAAAATTCGCAACAGGCGGACGCCATCAAGCAGAAGTACGCCAAGGAAGTCGCGCGCTATACCGACGAGCTGAAAGAAATCGAGGCGGAAGCCAAGAAGGCCGAAGCCGAGGTGAAAATCGAAGAAGCCCGCGCGGATCGTTTCGATCTGGCGGAAGTGCTGCTGGAGGCCGCGCTGGTGATTTCGTCCATCACCCTGCTGACGCGCAAGAAGCTTTTCTGGCTATTCGGCATCGTGCTGTCGGTAGCCGGAATCATCATAGGCGTGAGCGGCTGGATGATTCATTAGCAAGGAGTTTTGTAGCGGCGGCCTTTGGGCCGCCAGCTGTGCATTCGCCAACATCACGCGCTATACGCCATCGCGCCGTGCACTCTGCACGCCCGCTAAAAATGGCACGACCGAATTCCCTGCTTCTCGAAATACTGCTGGTGGTGGTCCTCCGCGCGATAAAACTCTCCAGCGCGGATAATCTCGGTCACGATCGGCCGCTTGAAGACGTGGTCCGTCTCCAGCACCGCCTTTGAAGTGCGCTTCTTCCTCTTGCTCCGCATCATGATAAAAAATCGCCGAGCGGGTACTGCGTCCCCCCGTCCGGCCTCCTCGGCGGATACTATTGCGGTGCGTATTAGATCAGATTGCTCCGCAAGCACTAATTCTGTCCACGCGAAGTTCAATCTGACGCTTGTTCGCCTGCATATCTGTCCTAAGCCGATGGTGTATACTGCGCAGCCGGATTAAAATCTGAAAATAACTGAGATCCCTACCCGGACGGAGATACCTTTGTGGCCCGCGCCATTATCCAAGTGATTTGCATTCTCCTTTTTTCACTTATCACCACTCCACTTTCTTTCTCCCAACAGCCACCGGCGCCTTCTTTTCCCGAAATGCGCTGGCGCATGATCGGTCCATTTCGCGGCGGGCGCGTCGTTCCCGTCACCGGAGTTCCCGGCAACGCCAACGAATATCTGCTTGGCGCTGTAGGCGGCGGCGTGTGGAAGACGGTCAATGGCGGCCGTACCTGGGACCCGATTTTCGACGCTGAGCCGATCGCTTCCATCGGAGCCATCGCCGTCGCGCCCTCAAACCCGCAGATAATCTACGTCGGCACCGGCGAGTCGGACATGCGCTCGGACATTTCCTACGGTGACGGCGTCTACAAATCCACCGACGGCGGCGCCACTTGGCGCAACATCGGCTTGCGCGACTCGCAAAATATCGGACGCATCCTGGTGGACCCGCACGATCCCAATATCGTGATAGCGGCCGCACTCGGCCACGCGTTTGGACCCAACGCGGAACGCGGCGTTTATCGCTCCACCGATGGCGGCTCCACCTGGACAAAAGTTCTTTCGAAAAATGACGACACCGGCGCGATAGATCTGTGCTGGGACGCGGCGAATACCAGCGTAGTCTATGCGGCTCTGTGGCAAACCCGCCGGCCGCCCTGGAGCGTTTACGCACCGACGAACGGCCCCGGCAGCGGCTTATACAAATCCACAGACTCCGGCAGAACGTGGAACCAGATTACCGGTCACGGATTTCCCAGCGAAGGCCTGGGCCGTATCGGAATCGCCATCCCGCCCGGACAAAACGGCAAGCGCATTTACGCCGTCGTGGACGCGCGCGACGGCGGCATTTATCGCTCCGACGACGCCGGCGAAAACTGGCGGCGCGTTTCCGCCGATCGCCGCGTCTGGCAACGCGGCTGGTATTTCGGCGGCATCACCGCGGACCCGCACAATCCGGATGTCGTTTACGTCATGGATACGGCGATTTACCGTTCGACCGACGGCGGCGAGCATTTCGAACCCATCAAAGCCGCGCCGGGTGGCGATGATTATCATTCTCTGTGGATCGCGCCGGATGACCCGCAACGCATGATTCTCGGCAGCGATCAAGGTGCGGCCATTAGCGTGGACGGCGCCGGCACCTGGACCTCCTGGTACAACCAGCCCACCGCGCAGTTTTATCACGTCATCACCGACGATCGCTTTCCGTATCGCGTTTACGGCTCGCAGCAGGATAGCGGCACAGCCAGCGTCAGCAGCCGCAGCGATTTCGGCCAGATCACATTTCGCGATTGGTCGCCGGTGGGCGGCGAAGAGAGCGGCTACATCGTCGCGGACCGCGCGGATCCAGATACCGTCTACGGCGGCGGGCCGTTTGGCGTGGTGCGCCGCTTCAATTGGATCACGGGGCAATCGTTCGATATTTCTCCGGCGGCGATTCACTACAACAATGAAAAGCTGCGGTTCACATGGACTTCTCCGCTGGTGGACTCGCCGCAAAATCCGCACGTTTTGTACCTTGGCGCACAGTTCGTGCTGCGTTCAAGCGACCGAGGGCAGAGCTGGCAAACGATCAGCCCGGATTTGACCCTGAAGAACGCAGTAGCCGCACCGGCTGCCGCTTCGAGTGGCGCGACAAAAAAAGAAGACCCGGGTGGAGTGGTGTACACGATCGCGGCCTCTCCGCTGCGCGCCGGCGAAATCTGGGCGGGAACGGACAATGGCCTGATTCAGCTGACGCTCGATGATGGCGCGCATTGGTCGAACGTGACGCCGCCGGACGTCGCCGAGTGGAGTCAGATCAGCCTGATCGAGGCTTCTCCGCACGACGCCGCGACCGCCTACGCCGCCGTGGATCGCCATCAGGTGGACGATTTGAATCCTTATATCTATCGCACGCACGATGCGGGCAAAACATGGCAAAAGATCGTCGCAAATTTGCCGGCAGGCGGCTACGTGCACGCGGTGCGGGAAGATCCCAAGCGCAAGGGGCTGCTTTTCGCGGGAACGGAATTAGGCGTTTACGTTTCGTTCGATGACGGCGATCATTGGCAGCCGCTCCAAAATAATTTACCGTCCAGCTCGATTCGCGATCTCGTGATTCATGGCGATGATCTGGTCGTCGCGACGCATGGACGTTCGTTCTGGATTCTGGATGATATCGCGCCTCTCCGCGAGTGGACCGCCACGATTCCCTCACAGGACGCGCATTTGTTCCATCCCGCGCCCGCCATTCGCATCCGTCGCAGCGAAAATCACGATACGCCGCTGCCCCTGGAAACTCCCGTTGGCCAAAATCCTCCGGCCGGCGCGATTTTCGACTACTTCTTGAAATCGGCGGCGACAAGCGAAGTGATTCTCGAAATCCACGACCAGCAAGGCAATCTTGTCCGCCGCTATTCCAGCGCCGATAAACCGCCGGAGGTTGGCGAAGCGCCCGAGGTCCAAAAATACTGGCTGCCAAAATTCACGCCACTGCCAAATTCCGCGGGCATGCACCGGTTCGTATGGGATTTGCGTTATGCCCCACCGGCGTCAATGCGCCACGAATACGATATGAGCGCGATCATCGGCAGCGGCACAATTCTGCTGCCCGAAGGCGCGCTGGTGCTGCCCGGTGACTATGACGTAGAGCTGAAGGTTGGCGGCCAAAGCTACAAGAGCACGGTGAAGGTCGAGATGGACCCGCGCGTGAAAGTCTCGCGTGAAGATCTGACGCGCCAGCTTGCGCTCGAGCAGAAAGTTGACGCAGCCCTGACGAAAGCCACCGAAACCGCTCAGGCCATCGCGAAAATTCGCGAACAATTGAAGGCGCTACAGACGAGTCACCGCACCAAACCCGGCGCGAAAACGCTGCTGCAGACACTCAATGAACTGGATAAACGCGCCGAGACGATTCAAGGCAACCCCCAGGCGGAGTGGCCCGAAACTCCCGGCGGCCTGATCGGCGCGAATGGTTCGCTCGGTGTGCTGGCAGTGTCAGTAGGAAGCGCGGACAGCGCCCCCACGGTCACATCGCAAACCGCATTCGACGAAGCCAGCAAGCAGCTGAACGAAATCCTCGCGCAGTGGGACTCATTCCAGAAAGATTTCGCAACGCTGCAGAAAAAGCTGGCCGATTAGCGATTTGCGAAGAGCACAAGTTTTACCGCCGCTCGAAGCTTGAGAATCGGTTTCGCATCCCGCGCGAATATCTTTGTAGACCGCAGCTTTAGCTAAAATAAATCCTTGTGGGTCGCGGCTTTAGCCGCGACATTAGGCTGAAGTGGATAAGGGGCTTTAAGCCCCTGAAGCTCCCTGGTGACCAGTGCGCGCGGAGTTGTCTGAGCACCTCAAGCCGACCGGTCAACCAGTGCTGCGCCGTTTGGCGCCGCTGAAGCGTTCGCGGAGCGCTCCAGAATTTCCTCGAACATCCCCGGAATTTCGAAAACGGCCTGATTCTTCAAACCCGCCGCATGCGCATGGAACCGCTGCAAAGTTCCAGGTGCAATCATCGTCTCCACCGCGCTGACGATCTCGCGAAAGCTGTGCAGCACGATCCCAACCTCTTTCTCGACCACCCACACGGCGTTGTAGCGTTCCTGCGGCAAGGTCCACGCATTGCATTCGACAATCACCGGTAGCCGCATAGCCAAAGCCTCGCTAACGCTCCCCGGCCCCGGCTTGCCGATGAAAAAATCCGCCAGCTGCATGTACGTATTTACCTTGGTCGTGAACCCTTCCACAAATCGCGGCAAACGCGATGGCCTCTCGCGCAAAGCATTCGCCAGCTTTTCATTCCTGCCACAAATAAAAATCAATTGCAGTTCCAGCTGCGATGCGTCCAATCGCTCCGCGATATCCAGCATCACTTTCGAACCAAATCCGCCGAACAACACAATCGCAGTCGGCAAATCCGGACGCAGCCCCAAACGCACGCGCTCCGCGACGGGATCTGCGATCGGCGGCTCGTAAAAACGCGGATGCAAAATCATTCCCGAAGCGCGAAATATATGATCGTCCGCGTGTCCATGCTCGCGCGCTTGCGCCACCGCACGGTCCGAACCGCATACCAGAAATTGTCGTTGGCGCTCGATCCAAAAATGCGGCGGGTAATCGGCGATGTCGGTGAGTGCTGTAACGAATGGCCGTCCTGGATATACGTGATTGAAACTTTCACAAAGCGCGCGGTTGAAGTGCGGCACGAATGACACAACCATGTCCGGCTGCGTTTCCTTCCAATGCCGCTCCAGCATCCGTACCGTCGCAGAATGATACGACCAGATCGCGAACTGCAGCACCTTCATCAGCTGCACGCTGCCCAAGGTCCAGCCACTGCGCAGCATCCAGTTGTAATAATCCTCGATGCGTATCCCCGCATATTTCTTGAGGATATCCAGCTCATCAAGGAGTTCCTGTAGGTTCGTAAGACGAACATCCCACGAACGTTCCTGCGCCTTGATGGACATTTCCAGCGCAGTTGCGGCCGCACGGTGGCCGCCGCCAGCATCGAAAAAACAAAACTCGATTCGTTGCATGCGGGCGGAGTCTCGCATTGAGAAAGTTTCAGACCGCTACAACTATGTTAAAACACCGTGAATGTGTCGAAAGAGTTAAATATCTGCATTTTCAGAAATTTAGCGCGCGTGTCATACGCTTGTAACCTGCGTCGATTATTTTTGCTTACGTGAAATGCGACCTGCATGTTCACTCGTACTTCTCCGGACCATGTACGACTCCTATTGTCCGAAAGATTTGCCGCGAAAGTTATAGCGATCCGCAAAAAGTTTACGCCCTCCTGCAGCGCCGCGGCATGAATCTTTTCACGCTCACCGATCACGATTCCATCGAAGGCGCCGAGCAACTGCGCCAGCATCCCGATTTTTTCGTGAGCGAAGAACTCACTTGCAAAATGCCGACCGGCACCGAAGTGCACATCGGCGTTTACGACGTCAGCGAGCGCCAGCACGTGCAACTCCAACAGCGGCGCAACGATCTCGTCGCGCTGCTGATGTATCTCACCGAACGCCGCCTCTTCTTCAGCATCAATCACGTTTTTTCCAGCGTCACCGGACGCCGCGAACTCGAAGACTTCGTCTGGTTCCAGGAATATTTTCCGGCCGTGGAAATTCGCAATAGCCACATGCTCGAGCAAGCCAATCAACAAGCCGCGCAGCTCGCCAAGCACTGGGGCAAAATCGGTATCGGCGGCAGCGACGCGCACGCGCTGCCCTCCGCGGGCACGGCGTACACGGAAGTCCCCGGCGCGCGTGATAAAGAAGAATTCTTCGACGGACTCCGCGCTGGCCTCGGCCGCGTCGCCGGCGAATCCGGCAGCTTTTCGAAATTGACCCGCGACGTTTTCATCATCGCCTACGAAATGATGCGCGAGAAATCCTGGACCACGCTGCTCTCGCCGCTCGCGGTCCTGATCCCGGCAGTCACTTTCTGGAATTATCGCGACGAGCACGCGTTCGCCCGCGTTTGGGCGTCGCGCGTTCTTGGCGAGCCCGAAGCCCGCAAACATCCCCGCTGGATCTCGGTGCCGCAATCCGCGGCAGAGGAGTGGGTATGACGGTCGCACGAGGCGTTTGGAACCAGATTCAATCGAACGATCATCGCTTGATGCGGCGCGTGCACCGCTGGCGCGCTCCGCGGTGGTTTCGCATCCTGATGATTTTGATGACGCGCATGGGCGACGGCTGGCTGTGGTACTCGCTCGGCCTGATCCTGTTTTTCTTCGGCGGCGCGCACCGCTTTCTCGCCATCGGCGCCGCTGCTTCCGCTGCGGCAGCTGGAATTTTTCTTTTCCGAGCGCTAAAACGAACCAGCAAACGCAAGCGCCCTTGCGAAGTGGAGCCGCACTGCTGGGCCTCCATTCTGCCGCCTGATAAATATTCGTTTCCTTCAGGACATTCGATCACCGCATTCGGAATTGCGATTTCGATCGGAATGTTCTACCCGGACCTGACAGGCGTTCTGCTGGCCGTCGCTTTCCTGATCGCTTCGTCGCGCATCATCCTCGGAATGCATTTCCTCAGCGACGTGCTCGCCGGTTCGGCCATCGGCGCGCTACTCGGCCTGATCAGCTATCACGTTTTCGCCGCCCTCTGAGGACATGAAGCACGAGCGCCGCCGCTTGCATTGGATACAACAAGCCAGGCTCCGCCGCGGGTATGCCTTCAAATCCGTTCTGAATCGGGTGGAGGCTAGGTGGAAGGCTTTGCCGCTGCGTTTTCCGGAATTTTTTCATCGTGCAGCAGATCGAGAACTCCGCGATACAGCCGTCCCCGCACTTCGTGCCGCTCGTTCGCTCGAGTAATGTAACGCACGCGCACCTCTACTCCCGACCCCGCCGGCCTCACGCTCAACGCCGGAGCTGCCGAAAACGATTTCTTCGCATAACTCGGAGTCACGCGCTCCCATTCGTGCTCCGCCAGTTGCACGTTGGCTTGCGTTTCATCCGCGGCCAGCTTTTCAATTTGCTCGGCGACCGCGTACGCGTTCTTCTCCGCCGGTACCTGCACTTGGATCTCATCCCACAACCACTGCCCCGACGTGGAAAAATTAAAGTAATGCCCTTCAATCGCGAAGCTATTGACGAACGTAACCTTGCGCCCGGTTGGATGCCCGGCATCGGACCAGCTACCCGTTTCCAGAATCACCGTGTGCAGCAAGCCGACTTCCAGCACTTCGCCGCCCACTCCGTTGATCTCCACCCAGTCGCCCGGACGTATTCCATTCTCACCCATCAGCACGAACCAGCCAAAAAACCCAACGATGAAGTCCTTCATCGCCACCGTGATGCCCGCGGTAGCCAAAGCCGCGATCGTCGCGAAATTGCTGGGCACGCCGATAATCACCAGCAAAATCAGCACAATCCCCGCCGCTTGCAGCGCGAACATCGCGATCGCCCGCATCGTCAGCAATCGCCGGCGATCCATCTCGAGTTCCGCAAATAGTCGCTGCACCCACGAATTCGCCAGAAAAATGAATAGCGCGATCAGCAGTATCCAGAGGATCGAGTAGAACATGCCGTGCAGAAAGACATGCCTTCGCGCGGTGACCAGCGCCAGCCAGTTGCCGTAAGTCGCGGCTAGCGATTGCTCGGCTTCGATGCGCTTGTCGTACGACGCCACCGCCTTCTGGTCCGCGCCCAAATGCTTCACGAAATCCAATTGCGAAATGGGCGCGCCGTTCACATCCACCGGCCCGGACGGAGAATTCGCATTCACTTCGGCGTTTGCGAAAGGAACCGCCCGCGAATTCGGCGTCGAATCTACTGGCGCGCCGGCCGGAGCCCGGGGTGCCTGCGCCGCCCCTGCCGCATTTCGCCGCCTCTTCACGATTTTCTTCTGCGATTTCTCTTCGGCCAATGCCTTTACAAGAGCTTCCCGGTCGCTGGAAAGCCTCGCCACGCGATCCAGCGCGTTCTGCCGCGCTTGCGCCAGAAGACTTTCTTTGGTGCCCAGCGAAAAAATCGCTTCCACTTGCGCCACCAGGTTTCTCGCCTTGGAAGCTTCCGGAGACGCCTGATTCGTCGTGCTTGGAGCTGCCGCCGGCGGACCATTCTTCCCCGCATGCCCTTCGGCAGCCTCGTGCTGGTCCAGCTGATCTTGCACCAGCGCCAGCTTGTCGCCGCCTGCTCGCGTCAAATCCTCATCTGCGTTATCCATTTCATCCTGATCCAGACCCGTCTGCGCGTTGGCCAGATCAAGTTGATCCTGTATGGCGTCCTTTGCGCTGGGGCGCGCTTTTTCAAGCGCCGCCGTCAAATCCGCCACGCGGTCCTGGTCCGCCCTCCACCGCGCATCGGCTTCCTTCACGCGTTCAGCGAGCGGGCGTGTTTCCGCCGTAAGCGGCGCTGGATTCTCCTTGGCATCATCCAGCCCGGCAGCAAAGGCCAGATCCACGGAACGATCGGCCAGCCGCAAAGCGTCCTGTGCGTATTCCTGTTCCCAGCGTGTCACCGCCAAAGGAGCAAGCTGCTGCGCCGTTTGTAGCGCGCTGGTGTCCACAATCTGCTGCGCTTTGTGCGTGGAGCGCGCTTGGTCCGCATGTAACCGCCGCGGCGAGTCCGCCCAGTCGCGCGTATACAATATCGCCCCGAGCGCCGCCACCAACAGCAGCGCCAGCACACTCAGAATCCATCGTTGGATGCCCTTCACGCGTTCTCCTTCGAAGGCTGTGGCGCAATTCTAGCAATACAGGGCGAGCATTGGAGACCGTAAAAATTGTGGAGTTTCAAACGCGACCGGAGATTGGACCCAGATTGTCTCTACCGCAGGCTGGACGGCAGATCTCGCGCACCATGAATGATTCGGATGATTTGCAGTGGCTTCGATTCCGGATTATAGACGACGCAGTAGTTGACGTAAGGATGCACCAGCCAAAATCGGAGAGGCAACGGCGCCAAATCCTCACGCACTTTACCGGCCAGAGGAGAGTTGGAAAGCAGGTCGCAAGCTAGAACAATAGCTTGCGCAACGCGGTCCCCAGCTTGGGGATTGTCCTTCGCTATGTAGTCCCAGATTTCAAAGAGGTCGTGCTTGGCGCGCGGAGTGAACTCCCACGTTCTCATCCCCTGCGGTGTTCAGCGAGCCAAGCAAGCTTGTGCTCTTCGAAACTGGCGAGCACGTCGTCGGCAGCGATCAATTCGCCGCGTTGCGCCTCGGCATGTCCTTCCGCAATCTTCGTTCTGATCTCGGCGCGATTCTCGGCCAGCCACGCTTCCTGTTCGTGCAGCATCGAGACGGCATGCTCGACGAACTCATCCACCGTCTGGTATGCACCGCGTTGCACGTCCTGCTTGATCAATTCCTCGATTTCAGGGCGGAGTCGGATGTCCATGGCTGCATTATACCTCCAACCTACCGAGCTTGTGCCTCCCGCAAAAACTTCAGCACGTTTTCCGTCGTGTCCGTCTCGCCGATGCGCGGAAAAATCTTCTCCACGCTGTGCCGGTGCGTGTCAACGTCCCGATCCGTCATCGCATCCGTGACCAGCACCACGTTATAGCCGTGGTCATACGCGCTCCGCGCCGTTGATTCCACTCCGGCGGTCGTTGCGACGCCAGTCAGGAAGACTTGCGTCACGCCGCGCTCCCGCAAGTAATCATCAAGCCCTGTGCCGATGAACGCACCCACGCGCTTCTTGGTGACGATATGATCGCTCGCCTGCTGCTGCAACTCCGGCACAAGCTCGGTCCAATTAGGCGGAAACGAAGCGAGATTGAACTTGGCCGCGTCGGTGCGCCCCGGCGCCAAGTCCGTCACGTTCACCAGCACCACCGGCAGACCTCGTTCACGAAAAGTCCGCGCGAGTTGCGCGGTCCGGCCGATGATTTCGCCAATCGGATGCGCGACCGGCATACCGACAACTCCTTTTTGCAGATCAATCACGATCAAGGCAGCATTCGTATCAAGTTTTGTGACCGGCATATTTGTCCTTTGGCTTCCCTTTGATTTTCCTGCCAGCTAAACGAGTGGTGTCGGCGTGCTCCGCACGGGCACCAAACCCTTCTCCTGATAGATTGGCCGCATCATTGCGCGAATCTTCGGACGCTCGAGCGTGAACCACAGCGATCCAGCGACACAGAACACACCCAAAATCATCACCGTATACGGAGCACCGATCCGATGAGCCAGCGCGCCTGCCAGCAAGCTGCCGAATGGAGCTCCGCCGAAAAACGCCATAGTGTAATAACCCATCACGCGCGCGCGTTTATCTTCCGCCACCAGCGCCTGAACGATCGTATTGCTCACCGACGCGCTCTGAATCATTCCAAATCCCGCAAAAACCATCAGCACCAGCGACAGCCACAACGTGTGCGAAAATCCGAAACAAATCAGCGCGCCGCCCAGCACCGCCGCCGCGATTTGCAGCATGCGCGTCAGCCCGGCCATCGACTTGCGCACGGCCAGAGAAATCGCCGAAGTCAGCGCGCCAATCCCCGAAGCGCCCGTCAGCCAGCCGAGCGTCGCCGCGCCGCCGCGCAGCACATGCCCCGCAAAAATCGGCAGCAGAACGATGTAGGGGTAGCCCATCAGGCTGATCAGCACAAAAAGCAGCAGGATCGAGCGGATCGGTCGAAAGGTGCGCACGTAATCCCAACCTTCGCGCATTTGTTCGAGCATGCTGCTCGCGCGCAGGCGAATATCCATCGGCTTGATGCGCATCATCAGCAGCGAAGCGATCACCGCGAAGTAGCTGACGCCGTCAATCAGGAAACACCAGCCTTCGCCGAACGCCGCGATCACCACGCCCGCAATCGCCGGACCGATCAGCCGCGTGCCATTCGCCATCGAGGAATTAATCGCGATCGCGTTGCTCAGATCGTTGCGATCCTCCACCATCTGCACCAGAAAAGATTGCCGCCCCGGCATGTCAAACGCGTTGATCAATCCTTGGAAAGCGGCGAGCGCGATAATTTCCCACAGAGTGATAACGTGCGCGAGCGTGAGCGCCGCCAACGCCAATGACTGTGCCGCCGCGGCCGCTTGCGTCCACACCAGCAGCTTGCGGCGGTTCAGTCGTTCGACCCACACGCCCGCAATCGGCGCCAGCAAAAATGCGCAAATCTGCCCCGCAAAGCTGACGATGCCCAGCAGCAGCGCCGAAT
This sequence comes from Candidatus Acidiferrales bacterium, assembly GCA_049287725.1. Classification (GTDB taxonomy): domain Bacteria; phylum Acidobacteriota; class Terriglobia; order Acidiferrales; family UBA7541; genus Palsa-295. The sequence goes on from JBAQGJ010000018.1 coordinate 280,407, forward strand.
GTGTGAGCCGATAGACCAGCCAGCTAGTCGCCAGCCGCGTCATCCACGTGCCGATCAGCGAAACGCTCTGGCCGGCGAAAAAAAGTTTGAAATTGCGATGCCGCAGTGCGCGCCAGGCGTGCGATATGGATCCCAGGAACGATTGCTCCTGCGTTTGCGTAGTGGTCGCGTGCTCGCTCACAATTCCGCCAGGCGTTTGATCAATTCGGTGACGGCGGGCAGGCTTTTTTGTTCCTTGGCGTCGAGCTTGGCAATCGCCTCGACCAGCCACACGCGCTTCGCACTGCGTGCGTCTTTGCGCACGCTCGCGCCTTTCGCCGTCAGCGCGATATTCATTTGCCGCCCGTCGGTCGGATGCGGCTTGCGCTCCACAATCCCCTTCTCTTCCAGCGCCGCAATGATCGCGCCCATGGACTGCGGCTTCACGCCCTCCGCCCGCGCCAAATCCGCGGTAGTAGCAGGCCCGTCGTTATCAAGCCGCCGCATCACGCTCAGCTGCGCCCACGAAAATTCATGCGATTCCGCCGGCACGGTAGAACGCAAACGCCGCACCAGCATTCCAAACGCCAGCGCCAGTTCCGTAGCCGCATGTTCGTCATTTTTAGTAAGCATCTTAACCACAGCATACCAGATAGACAGCCCACCTTGCAAGTCTACCTTGCAAGTGTTGCTTCTGATTGCGCGCAGGTAGACGACGGTCTTAGAGGGTCGGAGCTTTAGCTCCGACATAATCGCGCCACAATGTCAGGGGCTTTACGCCCCTGAAGAGATCGCTCTTGCGGCACCGCGTAACGCCGTTGCCGTTGCCGTCGCCCCCCGTCGTCATCCTGAGCGCAGCGAAGGATCTCTCTTCGCTTCAGCGCCACCCGCGGCCTGCCCCCGGTGTGTGGGTGCTGGGTCTATTGCGGCACAACAAACGTCACGCCTTCGCCGTTGCCGATCGCCGTCATCCCGAACGCAGTGAAGGACCTCTTTTCGGCCGTCGCCTACTCCATTATCCGCCTACGTAGTTCCCCGAATAGTAATCAGCCCGCAAATGTGCTAACGTAAGTCGGGGCAGTCTTGAGCCTCACCGAGGACGGAACATGGAGAAGGCAGGCGTGGCGAAATGGAGCCTAGAGGGCGAAGACAAGGCGAACACTACTCGATACAAATTGACGCTTTTGCAAGAACACAAAATAACGTATCTCGCTGAAAACAAACGCCAATCTCCAAAACTACTCGATACAAACCGCCGACGACAGTTTCTAGCGGTTGCACTTGCTTTTGACCTTGTAGCGGCCACCTTTAAGTGGGCGCCTTGGACTTCGACTTTGCCTTCAGCTTTCTATCCGGAACACACCTTCATTCAGAAAACACCCAACCCATTGAAGCCAAACGAGAAAACATTTTCTAACCGGTACAAACTCCCACACTCCCGATATTCACAGCTATCTTCGGTTAAACTTGCCCCGCGCGCAGCGGCACAATTCAGGACGCCGCAATTCACTACGCCCGCACCAGGAAGGGCGGGATTTCGGTCCCGCCGAAAGGACCGCGGCGCACAAGGGGCTTTAGCCCCTGAAGCCACGATTTCGATTTGCCACAAAGGTTCATGCGCCCTCGCGACGACTGGACAAGAATTCTTTACAAGGAATCAATCATGAAAGATTCGGCGGCGGATAAAGCAGAGCAATCCCGGACCAAGGTGCGCAGCATCGCCGATACGCGCCACGCTTCGCTGGGTCCCTCGGCGCAGGAGCGCATGGCGGAGGGCAAGGCCTTGCGCGAACGGGTGCCGCGCGGCGCGCATGCAAAGTGGAAGGCGGCCGCGGACCGTCCGGACCCGGTGGCGACGCTGAAAGCATCAGACCATGGCCGGCTGCCGGAATTGCTGCCGATCCGCTACGGAAGAATGATTCAGTCGCCGTTCGCGTTCTTTCGTGGGGCCGCTTCAGTGATGGCGGCAGACCTGGCGGGAACTCCGAACGCAGGATTGCGCGTGCAGGCTTGCGGCGATTGCCACCTGCTGAATTTCGGCGGGTACGGTTCGCCTGAGCGGCGCCTGGTTTTCGACATCAATGATTTCGATGAAACGCTCCCGGCGCCGTGGGAGTGGGACGTGAAGCGCCTCGCGGCTAGCGTCGTTCTCGCTGGACGGCAAACCGGAGCGCGCGACCGGATTTGCGGCGACGCGACGCTCGCAACCGTGGTTTCCTATCGCACGCACATGCGCGAATACGCGCGCATGACGGCGCTCAACACCTGGTACTCGCACCTGGACGCGGAAATTTTCATCAAGCACGCGAAAACTCCGGAGGAGAAGAAATATTGGCGGCAGGTCGAGAAGTCCGCGAAGTTGCAAACCGCGGAGCACATTTTTCCCAAGATGACCGAGGTGGTGCGCGGCCGCCGGCGCATCGTGGACCGTCCCCCGCTCGTGTACCACCCGCGCGACTACGCGAAAATTGATGAACACGTGCGCGCGATGTTTCACCGCTACCGGCAGACTTTGCCGGACGAGCGACGCGTGATCCTGGACCGTTATCAGATCGTGGATATCGCGCGAAAAGTGGTGGGCGTGGGCAGCGTTGGAACACGTTGCGCGGTGGCGCTGCTGATGGCCGGAGAAAACGACGCCCTGTTTTTGCAGTTCAAGGAAGCGTTGCCTTCGGTGCTGGAGGCGTATGCGGGGAAGAGCCGTTATCAGAATCATGGAGAGCGCGTGGTCACCGGACAGCGCATGCTGCAGGCGGCGAGCGATGTGTTTCTCGGTTGGACGCGCTCCGATGACGGCCACGATTTTTATTTCCGGCAACTGCGGGATATGAAGATGCGCATTGACGTGGGCAAATTGAACAAGGACGAGCTGATGGAATATGTGGAGTTGTGCGGGTGGGCCCTGGCGCGGGCACACGCACGGACGGGAGACGCGGCTCGCATCGCCGGCTATCTCGGCAAGAGTGGCGCGTTCGATAAAGCCGTGCAGAAATTCGCGATGGAGTACGCGGACCAGACTGAGCGCGATCATCAGGCGCTGGTGAAAGCCGTGCGAGCCGGAAAACTGCGAGCGTCAGCCCATCTGGCAGCATGACACTCCCGGCTCAAATGAATGTAGTTGTCATCCCGAGCGCAGCGAGGGATCTGCTTTTCGCTCCCACGGAGCGGAAACGCCGCATCCATTTCGGCGGCCTTGAGAAGCGCGCTACTTCACAAATCCAGTGGCAACGGATTTTTGCCGGTGATCAGCCGCGCCGAACGGTCAAAGGTGAGGTACAGCCACGCCCACTGCAGCATCACCAGCAGGCGATTTTGGAATTGGACGATGTAAAGAAGATGGATGAACACCCAGATCAGCCAAGCGGGCCAGCCGGAAAGCCGCAGCCAGTTCAAATCGGCCACCGCGGCGCCGCGGCCGATCGTCGCGAGATTTCCTTTATCAAAATAGTGAAATGGCCGAAGTTTCTTGCCGGCCAGGCGCGCGCGGATGAGTTTAGCGACGTAGCTTCCCTGCTGAATCGCCGGCTGCGCGACGCCGGGGAGCGGGTTCCCGCTTTGATGGCTGAAATTCGCCAGGTCGCCGATCACGAAAATTTCGGGGTGCGCGGCGATGCTCATATCCGGCTCGACGACCACACGCCCTACGCGATCGAGCGTGGCGCCCGCTTCTTGGGAGAGGATGCGTCCGAGCGGCGATGCGAGTACGCCCGCGGCCCAGAGAATCGTCCGTGTAGGAATGCTTTCGGTATGATCGCCTTCGCGGATCGTGACGCTGTCGGCACAAACGTCCGTGACCATGGCGCCGGTGCGCACCGTGACACCCAGGCGCGTAAGCATTTTGCGCGCGGCTTCGGAAAGCTTGGGCGGGTAGCTCGGCAACGGGCGGTCGGCTCCTTCGACCAGAATGATGCGCGTCTGCGTGGGATCAATATCGCGGAAATCGTGCACCAAAGTGTCGTGCGCGATTTCGCCGAGCGCGCCGGCCAGTTCCGCGCCGGTGGGACCAGCGCCGACGATGACGAACGTCATCCAGGCCCGCAGCTTTTCGGGATTTTGTTCGCGCTCGGCTGCTTCGAAGGCGAGCAGGATGCGGCGGCGCATCGCGGTGGCGTCGTCAATATTCTTCAACCCGGGCGCGAACTCCGCCCATTCGTCGTGGCCGAAATACTGGTGCATTGCGCCGGTAGCAACGATGAGCGTGTCGTAATCGAGAAAACCATCACTCAGAATGACGCGGCGCTTCGCTGCGTCAATGTGAACGGCTTCGCCGAGCAGCACTTTGGTGTTCTTTTGTTTGTGCAGTACCTGGCGCAACGGCCCGGCCACATTCGCGGGGGAAAGCGAGCCGGTGGCGACTTGATAGAGTAGCGGCTGGAAGAGGTGGTAGTTGTGGCGGTCCACCAAAGTTACTTCCACCGGCGCGCTCTTTAATTTTTGCGCGGCGGTGAGCCCGCCGAATCCCCCGCCGATGATCACGACTCTGTGTTGGTCAGCCATACCTATCTCAATTCATTCTAACTTCATTTCAAAAATTGAACTTTGGGGCCTTGTGATTTTCCCGCGCGCCGACTACTTATGAGATGCACTCAGTTTATGAAAAGGCGCAGATTCCCTGGAGCCGAGCATTCTTGCAACGAGCCGGCAACGCGACACGAGCATCCGGATTACACTGGCGTGCGTCTGAGCGACAGGGAGCGTAACGCGAATACATGAAGCGGCGATTCTACAGGATTGCAACGTGGCTGCCTTTGATTGTGATCGTCGCGCTGGGACTCCGGCTGGGATTCGCATGGGATCAGGAGCGCCAGATTCCACGGGATCTGGTGGGGCTCGTGCCGTTCCTGAACGAAACCGGGAACATCGCGTTCTCGATTGCGCTGGGCCAGGGATTTGGTTCGCCTTACTGGCAGGACACCGGGCCGACCGCGTGGCTCACACCGGTTTACCCGTATATGGTGGCCGGAGCCTATCACCTTTTCGGGATTCATACGCCGCGCGCGTTTTACGCAATGGTGCTGCTGAACATCTTGTGTTCGGTAGCGACGTGCATTCCGATCTTTTACATCGGGAGACGTGTGGGAGGATTGGGAGTCGCGAGTCTGGCTGCGTGGCTTTGGGCTGTTTTCCCCAACGCGTGGATTATTCCGTTCGAATGGATATGGGACACGTCGCTTTCCGCGCTGCTGATGGCGACGATTCTGTGGGCGATGTTGCGGCTGACGGATGGCGACGTCGGCCACCCGGACAGCCCCGATCCTGACTGCGCTGGATCGAATGCGACAGGCTTGCGCTCCTGGCGCCGGTGGTGCGGGTATGGGCTGTTGTGGGGATTTGCGCTGATGACGAATCCGTCGCTGGGACTGATGTTGCCATTCTTGATTGGATGGCTCGTGTATCCCTCGCGGTCAGACGGCGAGCCCCAGTCCCGCGGCCTTCTGCGATGGGGTGGACCGGCGCTGGCTGTCGCGATTACGATTTTGTGCTGCGTGCCGTGGACCGTGCGAAATTATTTGGTGTTTCACAGATTTATTCCACTGCGGTCGAATTTCGCGTTCGAGTTATGGCTTGGAAACAACGAAAACTTCGACCCGCAGTCCCAGATTGTGCCGCCTGCGAACCCCGAACGCGCGGAGATTCACAATTACATTCACATGGGCGAGACTGCTTTCATGCAAGACAAGTGGAAGCAGGCGATTCGGTTCATTCGTAGTCACCCGAGACTGGAAGTGATCTTGTTCGCGAGGCGCTTTGTGGCGACGTGGACCGGGATGGAAAACCCGGTGGAAGGATTTCGCGACAGCGATTCGCTTATGGCGCGAGTGGCCCTGGTGAGTAATTTTCTGGCGGCGGTCGGCGCGCTGTGCGGGATCGTGGTTTTGTTCTTGAGACGTAGTCCGTATGCGTTCTTACTGGCGGCGTTTCCGATCGCGTTTCCCATCGTTTATTACCTGACGCATGCATCGTTGCGATACCGGCATCCGATCGATCCGGTCGTCATGTTGCTGACTGCAGTGGCGATTTGCGGTGTTGGCGACCGGCGAGACTCGCTCCGGCCTTATTAAATCTTTATATCCCGCTTATGCCCTCCTGATGCGCGGATATTAGCCTATCAGCTGAATCTTCTGGCGTGTTCGTGTGCCGAAGGACAGAAGGCTGTGGCAGCAATTCTGGCCGTAGCATTTATTTGCGGAGTCTGCGGGTTCTTTGTGTACGTGCTGGTGCAATTCCGGCGCGACGAGAAACATCCGAGGCGTGGTGACGAAAGCCTCGCGGGATTTCCAATGGCGGCCTCTGGACAAATCGTTCGGCCATTAGTAGAACCGGGCAAGCAGAGAAACGCGAAAGCTGCGCCGCACAAGGATTCGAACGGCAGCAGCACGAAGAGGGGTGCGTCATGAGCAAACTGGCTTTTCATCTCGTGTTCCGATACGCGCTTGCGGTTTTAGTTCTTTCGCTGGGGGCGGCGCCTTGTTTTGCGCAAAGCACCAGCGACCCGCCAAAGCAACAAGGCGATGATGGGGATCAGCAGATACCGCCTGCGATTGCGAAACAGCTAGATGCGATGAGAAAGCGGATTGATGAATTGGAAGCGGAACTCAAAGCTTCCAAGGAACAGGGGCATCCCGACTCGGCTGCGGCGAGCGCGAAGGCGACGGTGCCGTTGGCTCCAGTTGCGGCAGCAAACCCGGTCGCGCCAGCAGATACCTTCTCCTCCTCGGCAGCAAGCGTGTCCGTTCCGGCGACCTCGACCTCCGCCGCAACGGCGACAAACGTGACGGCGCCGCATGCGATCGCTTCCACCGAGGCCAAGGTTGCCAAAGTGGAGCCCTTTTCGGATGCGGATTGGACCTGGCTGAACGGCAATCCGCGGACGAAGGAAATCTTCTGGGATTCGAAGTTCTTTACGCCGGAAATCCGCGCTGACACGGTGTACGTGTACGACTTTAACCATCCGACAGACCACTCTATCGGCGGATCGAGCGAGCTCTTCCGTTCGCAAGAAGTACAACTGACGCAACTCGGCATCGGCGGCGACTTCCACTACGATAATGTTCGCGCGAGGCTGATGACGCAGTTCGGCATGTATTCCGCGACAACGCCGCGGAATGATCCGAGCCCGGGCCACGGGCAGTGGGATCTCGTTTCTGCCTACCGCTACTTGTCAGAGGCGTATGGGGGCTATCACTTCGACAAGCTGCACGGCGTGAACGTGGATGCGGGTATCTTTCTCTCGTACATCGGATTGTTCAGTTACTACAACTTCGACAATTGGGCGTATCAGCCGTCGTTTGTGTCGTCGAACACGCCATGGTTCTTCGAGGGCGTGCGAGTCCAGATTTTCCCCACGGCGCACTTGAAGATTGAGCCGTGGTTCATCAATGGATGGCAATCCTATGCCTCGGCCAATCATCGGCCAGGCTTCGGAGGCCAGATCAAGTGGACCCCGAAACCTTGGATCAACGTAATCTCTAATAACTATGGCCTCGGCCGCGATGATCTGTTCATCCCCACGCGCCGGCGCATCCACACGGACAACAGTGTGGAGGTCAAGTATTACGACAAGCCCGACTTGACGCTCGACAAGATGGCGTTCTCGCTGACCGCAGACGCAGGTTGCGAGTACGGCGGCGGCGTGAGTTGCTATGGCGACCACAAGGGCGGACCCAAGCAGAGTTTTCTGGGTTTTATGCTCTACAACCGCTTCTGGTTCCATCACGACATGTTCGGTCTGACTTTGGGCGGCGGGAAAATCAATAACCCGGGACGATACCTGGTGCTGCTGCCTCCGATCAACGGCGAGAGCGCGGTTACGGCAGCTACAAATTCTCCCTACTTTACGGAGAATCCGGGAGATCCTTTCAAGGCCTGGGATTCGTCGGTCACGTTTGACTACATGCCGAAGCAATACATCACGTTCCGCTGGGAGTATGACTATCGTCACGCGAATGTGCCGTATTGGACGGGCCGTGGCGGCCTTACGCCTCCGGGAGGCAACACCGGAACACCGACGGATTACATTTGCAATAACGGCGTTTCCTCTGGAGAGACGTCCCTGGGTCCCGCGACGACTTTTTGCACCGGCCCGTCGCAGGGTTCCAGCGTGTGGTTCCCGGATCTTCGGAGAGACGAGTCGTTTATTGACATGTCTATTCTGGTTAAATTCTGAGTGCAGCAACCAGATTCGAGGAGAACCCAATAGCAACGGATTTACCGCAGAGACGCAGAGGACGCAGAGAAAGACTGCTTCGCGGGATGATTTTGCTTGTGATGAGAGCTAGAGGCAAAGGCTTTAACACAGAGTAAAGGCGGAGTGCACGGAGACAATCTGCCCGGACTTTGTGTGGGGAGTTCAGGTGATGGGCGACATTGTGTTATCGGCGGTGACGATCGGGTTCTTCTTGTTGGCCTTGGGATATGTACGTAGTTGCGACCGATTGAAGTAAGGAGTGGAGCTGAATGCTCGGTAATATATTTCTTCTGGTGGTATGCGTCTTGATTTTGGGCTACCTGGTTGCGGCATTGCTGTGGCCGGAGAGGTTCTGACGATGACGGCCAATGGCTGGCTGCAAATTCTGCTGTTTTTGCTGGTGATATTCGCGGTGGCGAAGCCGATGGGCGTCTTCATGACCCGCGTGTTTTCCCACGAGAAAACATTTCTGGATCCCTTGCTGCGTCCTTTGGAGCGGCTGCTTTACAAGCTGACCGGCGTGGACGAGAGGCGGGAGATGCGTTGGACGGAATATGCCATGGCGATGCTGCTCTTCAGCGGAGTCTCGATGGCGCTGCTGTACGCGATGCAACGCGTGCAGCAATTGTTGCCGTGGAATCCAGAGAATCTGGCGGCAGTGCCGACGGACCTGGCCTTCAACACCGCAGCTTCCTTTACGACCAATACTAACTGGCAAGCGTACGTGCCGGAAGTGACGATGAGTTACTTCACGCAGATGGTGGGGCTCGCATATCACAATTTTATGTCGGCAGCGGTGGGAATCGCGCTGGCGATCGCGGTGATACGCGGAATCGCGCGACGCGAGCAGGACACCATCGGGAATTTCTGGGTGGACTTGACGCGAACCATTCTGTGGGTCCTGCTGCCGGTTTGCCTGCTTGTTTCGATGATTTTTGTGTCGCAAGGCGTGATCCAGAATTTGAGACCCTACACGACGACGCAGATGGTGGACCCGCAAACCGTGCAAGTGACCGGTGGCGACGGCAAAACCACTACGCAGGTGGTGAGGGAGCAGAAGATTCCGCAAGGCCCCGTTGCGTCGCAGGAGGCGATCAAGATTTTCGGCACGAATGGCGGGGGATTTTTCAATGCGAACAGCGCGCATCCTTATGAGAATCCGACACCGCTGAGCAATTTTCTGCAGCTCATTTTGATTTTTGCGATTCCTTCGGGATTGACGTACACGCTGGGGCGGATGACGGGTTCGCAGCGGCACGGCTGGGCAGTGTGGGGCGCGATGGCTTTCCTGTTCCTGGCAGGAGTGACCGCAGCGTACGCGGCGGAGGCGCGAGGTAATCCGCTTCTGCACGGAGCGGACCAGGCTGCGAGCTCGCTGCAGCCGGGCGGAAACATGGAAGGCAAGGAAGTGCGATTCGGAATTGCGAATTCGGCGCTGTACGCGACGGTGACGACGGACGCGAGCTGCGGCGCGGTAAATTCGATGCACGATTCGTTCACGCCATTGGGCGGAATGATTCCACTCATCAACATCATGTTAGGCGAAGTGGTGTTTGGCGGCGTCGGGTCGGGACTCTACGGAATGATTGTGTTCGTGATTTTGTCCGTGTTCATCGCGGGTTTGATGGTAGGCCGGACGCCGGAATATCTGGGCAAGAAAATCGAAGCGTACGACGTGAAGATGGCGATGCTTTCTGTGCTGATTTTTCCCCTGGTGATTCTGGTGTTCACGGCGATTTCGGTGGCGGCAAAGAGCTTTGGGACGGCGTCCATCACGAATCCAGGGCCGCATGGGCTTTCGCAGATTTTGTATGCGTACACGTCCGGCACGGGAAATAACGGGTCTGCGTTCGCGGGGTTCAATGCGAATACGCCCTGGTACAACACAACGATTGGACTGGCGACACTTTTCGGGCGCTTTTTCGCGGTGATTCCGATTCTGGCGATTTCGGGAAGTTTGGCGCGAAAGAAATACGTGCCGGAGTCGGCAGGAACGTTTCCGGTGACGACGCCGTTGTTCAGCGCACTGCTGGTCTCCGTGGTGCTGATCGTGAGCGCGCTCACGTTTTTTCCGGCGTTAAGTTTGGGGCCGATTCTGGAGCATCTGCTGATGCATGCAGGAAAGGTGTTTTAGGCGCATATGACTGCCAAGGCAAGCACGCGAGAGCAATCGCGCTGGGGGAAAGAGATCGTTGTGCCCGCTGTGTGGGAGTCGTTCGTGAAGCTGAATCCGCGGACGCTGACGAAAAACCCGGTTATGTTCGTGGTGGAAGTGGGCGCGGTGCTGACGTCGGCGGATTTGGTGCGAGGCGTAGTGCAACACACGCCGGGATTCGTATTTTCGCTGCAGATCACATTGTGGCTGTGGTTCACGGTGCTTTTTGCGAATTTCGCGGAAGCGATGGCGGAAGGGCGCGGGAAGGCGCAGGCGGAAACCTTACGCAAGGCCCGCGCGGAAACGATTGCGCGGCGATTGAAACCGGATGGAACGATCGAATCCGTTCCGGGATCGAAATTGCGGATGGGCGATGCGGTGATTGTGAGCGCGACAGAATTCATTCCTGGGGACGGCGAAGTGATCGAGGGGGTCGCCTCCGTGGACGAATCCGCGATTACGGGCGAATCTGCACCGGTGATACGGGAGTGCGGTGGCGATCGCTCGGCGGTGACGGGCGGGACGCGAGTGCTGTCCGATGAGATCAAGGTGCGAATCACGTCGAATCCGGGTGAGACGTTTCTGGACCGCATGATCAAGCTGGTGGAGGGCGCGCTACGGCAGAAAACGCCGAACGAGATTGCGTTGAACATACTGCTGGCGGGGCTGACGATTATTTTTCTGCTGGCGGTGGTTACGCTACAGCCGATGGCGATTTATTCGGGAGCGCCGCAATCGGTGTTTGTGCTGGTGGCGCTGCTGGTGTGCCTGATTCCGACCACGATTGGCGGATTGCTTTCGGCGATCGGCATTGCGGGGATGGATCGCGTGCTGCAGAAGAATGTGCTGGCGATGTCCGGGCGCGCGGTGGAAGCGGCGGGCGACGTGGATACGCTGCTGCTGGACAAGACTGGGACGATCACGCTGGGAAATCGTTTTGCGACCGAATTTATTCCGGCACCCGGAGTGAGCGACGCCGAACTGGCGGATGCCGCGCAACTGGCGTCACTGGCGGATGAAACGCCGGAAGGGCGTTCGATTGTGGTATTGGCAAAAGATAAGTACGGGTTGCGCGCGAGAGAATTGGGGTCTATCGCGGCGACATTTATTCCGTTTTCGGCGGTCACGCGGATGTCTGGCGTGGATTTGGATGGACGAAGGATACGCAAGGGCGCCCGGGATGCGATCGTCAAGAGCATTAAGGATTCGGGCGGGACGGTGCCGCCGGAAACGATGGATGCGGTGGAGCGAATTTCGAATTCGGGCGGGACACCGCTGCTGGTGGCGGAAGACGGCCGGGCGCTGGGCGTGGTGCACCTGAAAGACATCGTGAAAGGCGGGATGCGCGAAAGGTTTGAACATTTGCGCGTGATGGGAATTCGCACGGTGATGATTACGGGTGACAATCCGCTTACCGCCGCGGCGATTGCGCGCGAAGCAGGCGTGGACGATTTTCTGGCGGAGGCGCGGCCGGAAGACAAGCTGGCTTTGATTCGCCGCGAACAGGCCAAAGGAAAATTGGTGGCGATGACCGGCGACGGGACGAACGATGCGCCGGCTTTGGCGCAAGCGGACGTGGGTCTGGCGATGAACGCGGGAACGCAGGCGGCGAAAGAAGCCGGAAACATGGTGGATTTGGATTCGAATCCCACGAAATTGATTGAAGTGGTGGAGATTGGCAAGCAGCTATTGATTACGCGCGGGGCGTTGACCACGTTTTCGGTGGCGAACGACGTGGCGAAATATTTCGCGATAATTCCCGCGATGTTCGCGGCGGCTTTTCCGCAGTTGGGCGTGCTGAACGTGATGGCACTGCGGACGCCGCAGTCCGCGATTCTCTCGGCGGTGATTTTCAACGCGCTGATTATTATTGCGCTGGTGCCGCTGGCTTTGCGGGGAGTGAAATACCGGCCTTTGGGGGCCGAAGCATTGCTGCGGCGGAATTTGCTGGTGTACGGGTTGGGCGGGATCATTGCGCCGTTCATCGGGATCAAGTTGATTGACGTGGTGATCACGCACATCGGGCTGGCGTAAGGACATTTATGAAGCGAAATTTTCTGATTTCCATATGGATGACGCTGGCGACGACTGTGTTACTGGGAATTGGGTATCCTCTGGCGGTTACCGCGCTCGCGCAGTGGCTTTTCCCGAGGCAGGCGAACGGCGAAATAATTCAGGTACATGGGAAGCTGCTGGGATCGTCGTTGATCGGACAGCCCTTTTCGTCGGCGGGCTATTTTCATTCGCGACCGTCTGAGGCGGGACCTGCTGGTTACGATCCGGACGCCGCGAGTGGCGGGGCGTCGAATCTGGGTCCCACGAATTCCGCTTTGATTACGCGGGTGAATGGCGACGTGCAGCGCTTGCGCGCGGAAAGTCCTGGCGCGGCGATTCCAGTTGATCTCGTTACAAGTTCGGGGTCGGGGCTCGATCCGGATATCACGCCGGCTGGGGCGGAGTTTCAGGTGGCGCGAGTCGCGCGTGAACGCGGAATGAGCGAGGGGGATGTTCGCGCGGTGGTGGCCCGGCACACGAGCGGGCGCGAGTGGGGTTTCCTGGGTGAGGCGCGCGTGAACGTGCTGGAATTGAATTTGGAGTTGGATGCGATGCACCCGATGCAAACGCGGTGATTGTGCGATCACTGCGAGAGATCCCTGGCGGCAGCAGGCGTCACCGGGTGAGGGATAGCAACAAGAGGCAGCCACGAACGCGGCGGACGCGCCGCGGCGCGCAGGGGCGGGTCTGAGACCCGCCCTTACAAAGCGGATTTACAGGGAGAGTTGATACGACATGCGTCGGCGCCGTAACGGGTTTACTTTTCTTGGCGCGTGGCGCGGGACTTGGGATTGGTGGGTGGGTCGAAGCGGTAGCCGATCCAGGGTTCGGTGTGGATATAGCGCGGGTGGCTTGGGTCGAGCTCGATTTTTTTTCGCAGTTGGTTGATGAAGACGCGCAGATATTCGGTTTCTTCCCCATAGTCGGGCCCCCAGACAGCTTGCAGCAGGCGGCGGTGGGCTTGAGCTTTACCTGCATTTGCGACTAACTGACGCAGGAGTTCGAATTCCTTGGGAGTGAGACGGACTGGGCGGCCTTTGACCAGGACATTGCGTTTGTCGAAATCTATTTTCAGATCGTCGGAGACGAATGCTGGCGTTGATTCTCCGGGGCCTGTGCGGCGCAGCGCGGCACGGATGCGAGCCATGAGTTCCTCGACGCCGAAGGGTTTGACGACGTAATCGTCGGCGCCCGCATCGAGGGCTTGCACTTTGTCGCGCTCCGAATTGCGGACCGTGAGCATGATGATGGGCGCGTCGCTGGAGCTGCGGATTTCGCGGCAGGTTTCGAGGCCGGAAATTCCCGGCAGATTCACATCGAGAAGAATCAGGTCGGGGCGTTCACCGCGAATTTTTTCGAGGGCCTCTTCCCCGCTGCGGGCTTCGATGACGCTATAGCCCTGCGAGGCAAGAGTGGTGAGCATGACGCGGCGGATCTGCGGTTCGTCATCCACGACGAGAATGGTGGCGGCGTTCATCAGTCTCCAGAACGGCCACGGTCCACCGGCAAGGTGAAGGAAAAGACGGAGCCCTGGCCGCGCTGGCTGGTGAGGCTCATGGTGCCACCGTGGGCTTCGATAATGGCTTTGGCAATGGGCAGGCCCATGCCGGTTCCTTGCACGAGGTAGCGCTGATCCTTGCCGCGATAGAATTTCTCGAAAATGAGGTTTTGTTCGAGGTCGTCAATGCCGGCACCGCGGTCAGCAACGCTGGTGACGATGAAATCGGAAGCGGCTTCGGCGGTGATGGTGATGGGCTTGTCCGCGGGTGAATATTGGTTGGCGTTCTCGAGGAGATGGATCAGAGCTTCGCGCGCACGGACGAGGTCCACGTTCACGTGCGGAAGGCCGGGAGACACCTGCACGCGCACGACGCGATCGCCGAGAGCGAGCTTGCACTGGGTGAGGGCTGCGTTGATGACGTCTTCAATCGGATGGGATTCGAGGCGGAGCTCGACTTCACCGGCATCGAGGCGGGCCATTTCTCCGGCTTCGCCGACGAGGCGGTTCAGGCGGTCGGTTTCCTCATTGATGATGGTGAGAAGCTCCTGGCGCTGCTGATTCGTGACGCTGGCGTTCGAGAGCAAGTTCGTTACCGAAGCTTTGATGGAAGTGAGCGGAGTGCGCAATGCGTGCGTAACGGAATCGAGGAGCGCGGTGCGGAGACGTTCGCCCTCGCGTGCCGCTTCGGTGAGCCCGAGCTGCTCGATGGCGCGAGCGCGCTCGATGGCGACCGCGATCAACGTGCCGACAGCTTCGAGGGTCTGGCGCGAAAGCGTCGAACCCGAGACTCCCAGGCTGCCAATGGGGCGAACGCCGAGGCGCACGGGGACGAAGCAGAGGCTATTGGCTTCGTCCACCAGCGGCTCTTCGCGAATGACCATGGCCTTGAGAGTTTCGAGATCGAGTTTCGGGATCACCGGGCCGGAGCGGTAGATTTTCTGCTTTTCGGCGAGAAGCAGCGCGGCGGCGCCAACTTCGAAGATGTCCACAATCTGCGACGGGATGCGATTGAGGAGCTGAATCACATTGCCGGATTCGAGAAGGCCCTGGCTGAAGGCGTAGAGCTTTTCGATTTCGCGCCGGCGCTGCGCGGCGTCTTTGGCTTGCTGACGAGCGCGAGTGGAAAGGTGGCTCGCGAGTACAGAAACGACGAGAAAGGCGAAGAGCGCGACCCAATTCTGAGGATCGGCGACCGTAAAAGTTCCGACCGGCGGCAAGAAGTAAAAGTTGAAGGCGAGCATGGCCACGATGGACATAAACACGGAAACGGCGATGCCCCATACGGTGGAAACGGCTAGAATGGCGAGCAGAAAAGTAAGCGCAACCGTTGTGGGATTGACGGGTAAGATGCGCCGATAAAAAAACGAAATCCCGAAAACTATCGCAAGAGCGGCCGCGAATCGCAGGAAGCGTGGGAGAAGAGGTTCGCGCACTGACACATTCTAACGTAGCTTTCCAAGGGACCGTAGAAGAGAATACCCGCATGCCAAAGACCCCGGAACAGTGGCTAGCCGCGTCCAAGCCATCCGAAAAGACCAAGGGAGCGCTAAAACTATTTCTGGGTTACGCACCCGGAGTGGGCAAGACGTTCAGCATGTTGAGCGAGGCGATCCGGAGGCATAGCCGCGGCGAAGACGTGGTGATCGGCGTGGTGGAAACGCATGGAAGAAAAGGCATCGCGGAGCTTTCGTCGCAACTGGAAACGATCCCGCGGCGCATGATTGATTACAAAGGAACGCTCTTCGCGGAAATGGACCTGGAAGCGATTTTGGCACGACAGCCGCGCGTGGCGCTGGTGGATGAATTGGCGCACACGAATATTCCGGGGAGCAAGAATCGCAAAAGATATGAGGACGTACTGGAAATTCTGGATGCAAAGATTGACGTGATCTCGACGGTAAACATCCAGCACATCGAGAGCATCGCACCCACGGTGCGCGCGATTACGGGCGTGCCGGTGCGGGAAACGGTGCCGGATTGGGTGCTGCAGGTGTCCGACGAGACAGTGATGGTGGACTTGACGCCGGAGGCGTTGCAGAACCGCATGAGGCGCGGAGACGTCTACGGGAAAGAGAAGATCGAGCAGGCGCTGAAGAATTTTTTCCGCCGGGGAAATTTGATTGCGCTGCGCGAACTGGCGTTGCGCCAAGTGGCGGAGCAAGTGGATCGCAGCCTGGAATCGTACATGGTGGAAAAGGATATCCAGGAGGCCTGGGGAGTGCGCGAGCGACTGGCGGTGTGCATCAGCGCAAACCCAAAGGCGCAGTACCTGGTGGCCCGCGCTGCGCGGATGGCGCGGCGTATGGATGCGGAGCTGTACGCGCTACATGTGGATTTGGATCATGAGAGTGATCCCGAAGAGGAGAAGTTGCTGGAAGCGAATTTGCAATTCGCGGAAAATTTGGGAGCGAAGCCAGTGCGATTGAAAGGCGATCATGTGGCGGAGGCGGCCGCACAATTTGTACGCGAGAAACACATCACGCAGGTGATATTTGGGCGAACGGCGACGGAAGGATGGAAAAAGCTGCGGTACTTGAACGGAATCAACCGGTTTTTGCGCGACGCTCCGGCGGTGGATGTGCATATCGTGACGCAAGAACCGGATTAGTAGAGGCGCAGCGAGTGTTCGAGCGAGCTTAGGGATTCGGCCAACCGCTCAAGTGGTTGGGCATAGTGGTGGCGTTTAGGGCGGGGCTGAAGAGCCGGCGTGAGAACAGTAAGAACCGTAATTCAGCGGCTGAAGCCGCTCTGATTTTGCTGCGTTTATGCCGTAGCTAAAGCTACCGGCCTACAAAGAGTCCTGTGTTCTCACACAGACTCTGACGCTGCGCTCTTCCGTTTTTTTCCGAAACTGCAAGCCCGTCTGATTAAAGCGCTGCTAGCGGGCGGCGGTCAGTGCAGGTTGAGCGCTGGCCGAACTTTGCAGGATCATGCGCACGGGTTCGCGAATGGCGAGTTCGGGAGAGAAATTACGCATGCGTTCGAGCAGCGTGGGCGTGACTTCCTGGCCACGCGCGATTAGAAGCAGGCCCTTGGACGATTTCAGGTCTTCGCCGAAGACCATGCCGACCGCGACCTCGCGAACGGAAAGTTCCAACATTTGAAGTTTGTCCTGCCCACTTCCGCGCATCCCGGCGAAAGCTTCGAGAATCACGGGATCGTACCATCCCTTGCGACCGCGCATGATGGCAAAGGGATGATCCGAGTGGGCGTCGCCTCCGTCCAGCGAATCAAAATCGAGGGCAATTTTGAGCGCGCGAGCGCCCCAGGGAATTTCCTCATCAATAGCGGCGTCTGATCTTTGCTTGGCTTCGGCGAAATTGCGGTTGTGCTGATGCAGGATCTCGCGAACGGCGTCAATGCGAGGGATGTGGGAAAGGCATTTTTCGGTCACTCCGGGCATGCGGTTCACCATTTCCTGCTCGGACTCGTCGAGGTTGACTCCCCGGTATAGCTTATCCAAGGTTGCGGGAGGAAGAGTGACGCAGCCGATTTGGGAGAGCATGGCGGCAACTTCGACGGGCCACCGCTCACGAATCTTGAAGTGCGCCATGAGCTGATCCACGCTCTGACGGACCCGAGTAGCGCGCCCGAAGGCGATGGGATTAGCAATGGAAAGAATGTCCACCAGGGCCTTGATGCTGCCGCGCAGGGTTTCCTCCAGCAACACTTTTTCAGAGGTTATGAGGCGATATTGTTCTATGGAGGCGTCGAGAGCTTTGATGAGTGCGTCGGTGGCGCAGGGCTTGGTGAGAAATCGGAAGATGTTGCCTTCATTGACGGCGGCAATGGCGGATTCGATATCTGCCTGGCCGGTGAGCAGAACGCGCACGGTAAGTGGTGCGACAGCGCGGACGTGAGCAAGTAGCTCTACACCATCCATTTGCGGCATGCGCTGATCGGACATCACCACGGCAAAGGGCTCGTCGGACTTAAGCATGTCCAACGCCAGCTTGCCGTCGTTCGCGGTCTGGATGGTGTAGTGGCTGCGCAGCGTGCGCGTGAGGCCGTCGAGGACGTTCTGTTCGTCGTCGACGCAGAGGATGCGAGGGCGCTCAGCGTTTGTCATCGCAGACTCCAGCCAATTCCAGCGCGGCGGCATCGGCCGAAGCCAGCCACTCCGGCAATTTTTCCTCCACGTCCAATTTCGCGACGATATCGGGATTCGGGGGTGGGTTCGGAACGCAGACGGTGTCGGAGTTACGGGCTTCATGGTCGTTGGCGAGCCAATTGGCGAAATAGATGCAAGCCAACACATCCAATTTATCGTGGGGCACGCGTTCGGGATGGTGATGATGCGCGACAGCTTCGATGATTACGTAGGGGAGCCCCCACATACTGAGTAGATAGGCTCCCACCTCGGCGTGTGAGATACCCGTCATTTCCTCTTCGATTTCGTAAAGGGGACGGCGCTCCTCACTAGCGCGCTTCAATGCGGCGGCTAAGTGTCCGGGCATGGCTTCGGCGAGAACCAGTTTGCCGACGTCATGAAGCAGGCCCGCGATGGGCACGGCAGAGGCCATAGCGACGTTGCCCGAAAGGCCTTTGGCAATCCGCGCGGTCAACTGCGAGTGGGACTGATGGGCTTCGAGCGAAAATCCCGGAATCGATTGAGCGGGATGAAACACGCGAAAAACTTCGGCGGATAGGACGAGATTTTGCAAGGTGGAAATTCCCAGATAATTGATGGCGGTCTGAATATCGCTGACGTTGCGGACAAAACCGAAAAATGCGGAGTTTACGAGCTGCAGAATCTTGGCGGACATGGCCGTGTCGCGTTCGACGATCTGGGCGACCTGGCGCGAAGAGGAATCAGGATCGGCGAGAGTTTGCTGCAGTTCCAGACACATTTGCGGGAGCGAAGGCAATTGCTGGATGGAGCCGACCAGATTAGCCAGCATTTTGCTGTTGAGGACGTCGCTAAGACTGGTGGCGCGGTCTATGGCATTGCGCAGAGTGTCCTGGTCGCAGGGCTTCAGCAGAAATTGGTGGGCTACCGGCACGGCGTTGAAGGCCGCCTCCATATCTGAGTAGCCGGAGAGAATGATGCGCAAGACGCTGGGATATTTCTCGCGGACAGTTTTGAGCAAGGTTGCACCGTCCATTCCGGGCATGCGCATGTCCGAGATAATGACGTCGAAAGGAGCGGCGTCCAGCATTCCGAGCGCCGCCTGACCACCTGGAGCAAAGGCCATTTCCCAGATCTGGCGTTGCGGGCGGAGCATCCGCTGCAGACCTTCCAAAATCTTCATTTCATCGTCCACAAATAGAATTCGTTTCACGTGGCCACCGCCTCTCGAGGGGCAGGCACGCCATTCATTGGCAGACGAACAAAGAACGTAGTGCCTTTGCCCATTTCCGTTTCGAAAGAAAGAGTTCCGCCATGTTTTTCGACGACAATCGCTCGTGCCAGAGCCAATCCCTGGCCCGTGCCCTTCCCCACTTCCTTGGTCGTGAAAAACGGATCAAATATATTGCCGCGAACGCGTTCTGGGATTCCGGTGCCGGTGTCGGCAACGGAAACCACGACGTGATCGCCTTCCTGCCAGGTACGGACGGTGATGCGGCCTTTTTCACCAGTGCCTTTAACGACGTCGCCGATCGCATGGGCGGCATTGACGAACAAATTGAGAAAGACCTGGTTCAGATCGCCCAGATGACAGGTGACCGGCGGGAGCGCGCCGAGGCCGGTCTCCACATCCGCGACGTACTTGACCTCGTTGCGCGCCACGATCAACGTGCTTTCGATGGCCTTGTTTATGTCGGCCGGAACTTTTTCGGAGCTGCGGTCCACATGCGAAAATTCTTTCATGGCGCGCACGATGGTGGCGACGCGATTAATGCCGTCCAGCATCTGATCGAAAGCCTTGGGAACTTCCGTTCTGAGGAAGTCCCATTCGATTCTTTGGCGGATGGCGTGGAGTTCCTGCAAGGTTGCGGGTCGCGGGTAGCCTTTGGCGATTTGCTCGCTGATTTCCTCGTACTTGAGAATCATCTCGATGCTATCGGCAAAGGAATTCTGCAGAAACCGGGTGTTATCGCCGATGAATTGGATGGGCGTATTGATTTCGTGGGCAATGCCGGCTGCCAACCCGCCTACCGCTTCTAATTTTTGCGCGTGGCGCAACTCAACTTCCATCTGCCGCTTTTCAGAGATGTCTTCGAAGCTCACCACGGCGCCGGTGACGCGAGCATCTTCAAGAACGGGAATAGCGGAATAACTGACGGCAACATGGGATCCGTCGATTTTCCAAAAGAATTCGAGATCGGTGCGATAGCTCCGGCCCGAATTCAAAGCTCGAGCGATGGGACATTCGGATGCCGGGAATGGAGAACCATCCGGGCGCGTGTGGTGAAATAAGGCGTGAGAATCCTTGCCGATGACGTCTTCGCGGCTGCAACCGAATATGCGGGCCGCGGACTGGTTGATGAAAGTGATCGAGCCCGCCAGATTCACACCGTAGATGCCTTCCGAAGTGGAATCCAGAATCAGAGCCAGCTCTTTGCCGATTCTTTGATGTTCCTCTTCGGCGAACTTGCGGGCCATGAACTGCCCCATCTGATTCGCGATGCTCATCAGAAACCTGATCAACTCTTCGTCGGGCGCTTTCCTATCCTGGCTGAAGAATGCTATGACCCCGAAGCTTTTCTGAAATAAACCAAGTGGAACAGCAAATCCGCAACGAAGCCCGGCGGAAATTGCAGCGCCGACGCGAGTGAAAGAACTGCTTTCGGTAACGTCCTCAATCCACTCTGGAGCATGGATTTCCCAAACGCGTCCGGGAAGACCTTCGCCACAACGGAATTGCAGAGTCTGGCTGAGCGCTTGAAACTGCAGAAACTTGCGCGACGACACGGACCAGGAATGGGAGTGAAAGAGGCGTTGGCCCGAGGAGTCAACCTGCCAGATCTCTCCAAGATCGAATTTTAGGGATTCGCAAAGGACACGGAGAATTCCGTCCGAGGCTTCGACCACTGATTGGGATTCCGCCAGAGCGCGGGAGACGGCGAACTGCAAAGTGGTGCGGCGGCGTGCTGCGTGACGCTCGACCGCGTACAGGAGGACGCGCTCGAAGGCGGAAGCATTCATCCGATTCTTCACAGTGTAATCGTCGGCGCCGGCGCGCACGGCTTCCAGTGCTTGTGTCTCGTCATGAATGCTGCTGATGGTGACGACCGGAGCGTCTTTGGCGGCCGCGATGATGTTTTGCAAGCCGCGCATTCCGTCGCAATCAGGAACCGCGAGATCCGCGAGGAAAATATCAAAGGACTTGCTTGCGATCTGCTTGAGCGCCACGGCGAACGTCGGAACCACGAAGACGTCGAATCGCGCTTTGCGGGCGTCCGCAAGCTTTTGGCGAATATCGGCTTCGTCGGCGGCGTCCGCGATGATCAGGAGAACTGTGAGAGCTACTGGATCCATGATGGTGGCAGCGGTGCCCTGATTTGAAACTGAGTGCTCGATGACTCTTGTCTCGGACAGGCTTTCGAGTGCTGGGGGCAGCGGGCGTGAGCGCCGCGGTCCCTTATCGAGACAATCGTCCGTTCTGGCAGAAAGGTTTAGTGGCGAAAAAGGATAGCCGCGAAATTGAGGAACGACTGGGTTCGACGAGGAAACTGGGAAGATTTTGCCGAGAAGGCTTATGCGTCGTCGGCGGGTATATCGAAATTGACCAAGTTGGCCTGGAAGCCTTTGGTCTTCACTGCGCCGTACGCGATGCCGATGACCATCCAGATGGCGCCTAATCGGAGAGCGGGGCCGCTGAGGTGGCGCCAGATAAAGGCGCAAATCAAGAAACCGAGGAGAGGCGAAATCAAGTTGAGGATGTTTTTCTTCTCCGCACGGAAATAGTAGCGGACCAGCGCGGCGATATTGACGCCCATGAACGCAAGAAGGGCGCCGAAGTTCAGAAGGTCCGCGCCCTGGTCGTAAGTGATGACGAAGGAGCCGACTAGCGCAATAACGCCGACGAAGATGACGTTATTGCGCGGAACATGACTCTTGGGGTCCACGGCACCGAAAAACTTTTTGGGAATCCCGTCGCTGCGGCCCATGCCGTAGAGCAAACGCGCGGCGCCGAGTTGCGAACCCATGCCCGAGCCAATGTTGGCGACCAGAATCGTGAAATTGATGAGCTGGAAGAGAAAGTAACCGCCGGCGGTCTGCGCGACGAGAGGAAACGCCGAAGTAATTTTATCGGTTGGAAAGGGCTGATCGCGCCAGACGAGTTGCGCGGCGTAGACCTCGAGTGAAGCAAGCACGCCGGTGATGAGGCAGACGAGAACCGTGGCGAGCATGATATTGCGGCGGGGATTTTCGACTTCTTCAGAAAACGTGGAGATCGCGTCAAAGCCGATGTAGGTGAGGACGGCGACCGATGTGCCGTGAAAGACGCTCTTAAAGCTGAATGTGGCGGGATTGTAGAAGGGGTGCGTGAAAAAACCGGGGCCGTATTCGTGCATGCTCCAGAGAAAGTGAATGACGAAGGCGAAGAAGATGACAACGACGATGCTCATTCCGGCCGCCATAACGTCATTGATGCGGGCGGACGTCTTGATGCCGCGGATATTGAGAAGAGTGAACGCGCCGGCGTAGAAAAACACGAGCGTCCAATAGGGCAGGAACGGAAGAATATTCTGCGTGAGCTGACTGCAGATGATGGTGCAGATGAGCGGGTTGAGGATGTAATCCATCACGATGGCCCAGCCGGTGATGTAACCGAGGGCGGGGTTGAGTTCCTGGCCAACGTAGGTGTACGCAGAGCCGGCCGAGGGATACGCGCGGGCCATTTTGCCGTAGCTGACCGCGGTGAAAAGCATGGCGACCATGGCGATCAAAAGGGTAGTGACGACGTGGCCGCGAGCGTCGTTGCTGATGACGCCGTAGATGCCCATTGGCGCGATGGGTTGAATGATGACGATGCCGATGATGATGAGGTCCCACAGGCCGAGGACGCGGCTGAGCTTTACCGGGGCTTGCGCGGTTTGGGTTGAACTCATTCGGTGACGACAGCCTTGACTAGATTTCTGGGGCGGTCCACGTCACAGCCGTTCAGGATGGCGAAGTGGTAGGCGAACAACTGGAGCGGGACGACCTCGAGAATCGGCAGGAGCAACTCCGGAGCCGTCGGGACGAATATGGAACGATCGGCCAGAGGGAGGATTTCCCGATCGCCTTCGGAGGCGATGACGATGGATTTTCCGCCGCGGCTTTTGATGTATTCGAGGACCAGTAGCGTTTTTTGGTAGCGCAAGACGGAATCGGGATCGGAGGCGTCGCGCGTGGCCAGCACGATTATTGGAAGCTTGTCATCCACTAGAGCGTTTGGGCCGTGACGCAATTCGCCGACCGGAAGTCCTTCGGCCTGGACGTAGGAAATTTCCTTGAGCTTGAGCGCGCCTTCGCGGGCGAGAGCGTAATGGACACCGCGACCCAGGAACAGGAAAGCTTTGGAATGCTGGAATGCGCCGGCGCAGGCGGCAGCCTGAGCATCCCACGTGGCGAGGGACTTCTCGATAGCTTTGGGGACCTCGGCGAGCGCATTCAAGTGCGCGCGCGTGACTTCGGAAGTGATGCGTCCGCGCTGCCTGGCGAGGAACAACGAGAACAGATAGAGAATGGTGAGCTGGGCGGTGAAACTCTTAGTGGCCGGGACAGCTTGCTCGACGCCGGCGCAGGTCTGAAGTTTGGCGCTGGCTTCGCGGGAGATGGTGGAATCGGCGACGTTGGAGATGGCGACGGTTTTGGCGCCGCGATTGAGGGCTTCGCGCTGCGCGGCGGTGGTATCGGCGGTTTCGCCGGACTGCGTGATTACGACTACGATCGGGTTGGTGTCTGAATGCGTGGAGCGGTAACAATATTCGCTGGCGTACTCGACGTCTACTGCGACTCCCGCAAGGTCTTCGATCATAATTTCGCCGGCGAGGCCGGCGTTGCGGCTGGAGCCACTGGCGGCGATGATTATTTTCTTGAAGTCAAAAAGGGCTTTTTCGATGGGCCGCAACGAATCGGGGAAAATGACGTCGCCATGCACGTTCTGGCGGATGGTTTCACGAATGGCATGAGGCTGCTCGTAGATCTCGCTGAGCATGTGGTTCGCAAACGCACGCGGAGGGCTCGACGGAGTTGTCTGCTGATCGGACATTAACGGCCGCCTCCGGTGGAAGTGGGTGGCAAACCTCTTCCCTCTTTCAAAGGAACCGTCGCAGGCGCGATATTCCATCCGGAAACGCTCAATTCAACACCACCGAAAACGGGAGTGGAGGGCAAATAGCGGGCGGTTAGCTCGCGGGATTCGCCCGGCATTAGTTCGATGTAATTATCGTCCCAGAATACCGGAAGAATTTCACCTGTTTGGCCCGACTTGCGAATTCCGAGACGAATTTGGAATGCGAGGTGGTCGCTCGTGTTTTTGAGTAGCACGTGCGCGACTGGGCCATCGGGGCCGGGTAGGAGGCTGCCGGTGGATTCGACGTTCGCTTCAGGAAGCGTTTGGAGGGCTGTGAGGTCTTCGTAGGAAGACACAGGAGTGAAGCGATACGAAGTCTTCGCCCATTCGTATGTGTTCGGCTTTGAGGAAAGCCAATAGAAATTGCGGCTGACGATTTTGCCGTCGCTGGATTGCAGCTCGAGGGCGACAAAGTAGGCCGGAGAAACGGGATTGAAGGAGCCCGCGGGCAGCGTGAGAACTTTGCGGACGCCGTCGGCATCCACGTCCGTCTGAACTTGCGTTGCGAAGCGCTGCTGCAGCGACACGTCGTAAAGTTTGGCGGTGACGATGAGGCCGGAAACTCTTTCGTAGCGGCTATTGACGACGGCGATGCTGTTATCGTCGTAGGAATATTGCACGTGGAGAGGCTCGCAGGCCTTTTTTGTGCCGAAATAGCCGCCGGCGGGCTGCAAGTAAAAGTCGAAGAGGTGCCAGATGGTGGAAGGCCAGGCGTTATTGAGCATCCACTGAATGATGCCGGTGGTTTGGTACTTGTTGCGCGAGTAGGCCTCGAACATGGCACGCTCGCCTTCGTAGGCCATGGTTTGTGATTTCAGTTCGTAGGTGTCGAGATCCTTCGCGGGGCCATAAATTGCGTTCATGGCGCCATTGAAGTGGCTGAGATCTTTGAAGCCCTCGGAACCGGCGTGATAGTTCCAGTAGATGTCCTGCGGCCACATGTGATCGGCAGGAATGAAATTCTTGAGGCAGCTTTGCAACGGAACGGCAGGGCCCGGACTAGTTTCGGTGTTGAAACCGAATGCGCCGCCATACTTGTTACTGGTCAGCCAGTAATCGGGAGGAACGTAATCGTAGGGGCCGGTCATCTTCACGCCGGATTGCCCGGTGACCGATGTGGGAGTGGCGGAAGCGGAAGAAATGTAAGGATTGGGCCAATCGGATTCTTTCAGCACTTTGATGTAGGCGGATTCGACGTTGGCGGGCGGCGGATTATCGCTGCCATTGAGCCAAACGAGCATGCTGGGATGACTGCGCATGCGCATAATCTGAGAGCGTAGTGACGCGGTGGCGATTTCAAGATCGCCCGGTTGCCAATGTTTCCACTGCTCCCAATGATCGCAGCAGCACCAGCCGGCCATGATCAGAACGCCCTGTTCGTCGGCGAGATTGTAAAATTCCTCGGTTTCCATTTTGCCTTCGAGGCGGATGGTATTGAGGTTCATGTCGCGGACGTAGCGGAATTCGTTTTGCAGGCGGTCGAGGTCCTGGCGGAGAAGCATGTCCGGGGACCATCCGCCGCCGCGAATGAGAATTTTGCGGCCGTTGATGTAGAACTGGCGCGCGCCATTGGAATTCAGCTCGGAAGTGATTTCACGGATGCCGAATTTGACGGTTTGCGCGTCAGACTGCTCGTTGCCGACGGTGAAATGGATGGAGAGTTCGTGAAGATCTTGCGGGCCCATTTGGTAAGGCCACCACAACTTGGGATTTTTAATCTGCAACTGTGGGAATTTATCGGAGAGAAAGCTGACGGTTTTGGTTTCGTGCGGCTCTAGAGTGGTCGTCTGGCGGAAATTCACGTCATCAAACTTGCCTTCCAGAACTCCGGTGACGGCTGCGTCGGTGGCATTGTGCAGTTCGGCTTCGACGGCGAGATTCGCTTGGTCGAGAGAGTTGGTGGGGAAATGCGTCATCACTTGGGGGTAGCGAATGGCTACTGGGCCGCTGGCCTGCAGATACACGGGACGCCAAAGGCCCATGTCTTTATCGGGAGGCGCGGGGTTCCAGTCCACCCAGTTGATGCCGAGATCTTTTTCTGTTTGCGCGATGGTTTCGACAGCGAGCGTGTTGGTTTGACCGCGCTGGATGAAGGGCGTGATGTCGTATTCGTAGGTGCGATAGGCGCCGGCGACGTTTTTTGCGGCGGCGATCTGGCGGCCGTTGAGCCAGATATTGGCTCGATTATTGATGCCGCCGAAATGCAGCCATACACGACGATCGTGGAAATTTTCCGGCAGCTTGAATTCGGTGCGATACCACCAGGAGCAGCGGAAGGGGCTGTCGTTGGGCATGGGCAGCAGTGAAAAATTCTTGCCGATGGGATAGGTGGTGCCGGGAATATCGCGCAGATTCATTGCGTAATAGGGGTCGGGGTAGGTCTTGTCCGCTACGAGAGCGGCTACTACGGTGGAGGGAACTTCGGTGGAATGCCAGCCGTCTGTTTTGAAGCCCGCTGTCGAGATTTGTTCACCCGTGGCAGAAAACTGACAGGAGGATTGCAAGCGCCAGCCGGATTGCAGGAAGATCGTTTCGGCCGCGTCCGGGGCTGGATTCGCGGCGAGAGGGGAAGGTGCCAGCGCGCACAGCGAGAGCACGAGGATTGCGGCGGAGAAGATTGAATCGAGCGAGATGTTGAAATGGTTGCCGAGTTTGCTATGCAGGCGCACGAACAGCCTCCCGGGACGGCGAATGCCAGGCAAACGGATGCTGACACGGAGCCGTTTGGATAATGACGGCAGTTTATTAAACTTTATTAAACGTTCGTATTATTCCTTGCCGTTTTGCTAAGTCAAGTCAAAACGGGCACGGCATGCCGTGCCCCTACCGTCGCGAGGCGCGAGGCGCCCTAGGCCCAGGAGACGGCGCGGGTAGATTCGCGCACTACCAGTTCTGGGGCCAGCTGCCGGTGCACGGCTACCGATTCGCGCTCTTCGATGGCGGCGTTGATGCCCTCCATGATCATTCCGACGGCTGCGGTTCCCAGAGCTTCCATGGGCTGGCGAACGGTGGTGAGCGAAGGCACCGAAAGGCCGGCTGGAATAACGTCGTCAAAGCCGATTACGGAGCAATCCTCCGGGACTTTCATTCCGGCGCGGGCCAAGCCGCGAATGGCGCCGAAGGCGGTCATGTCGTCAAAGGCCATGATGGCCGTGAAACGCTTTTTATGCTTTAGCAGCTCTTCGGTGAGTTTGAAACCGCCATCAAAACTGGAATTGGGGTCGAGTGAATCGGGCAAATCGACTACGAGTGTGGGATCTATCTCCAGGCCCATGGAGCGCGCGAAAGAGCGGACGCCGCGCCAGCGCGGAGAGCTATCCACGAGCATTTTGGGGCCGCGGATAAAAGCGATTTTGCGGTGGCCTAGCGAGTAAAGGTGTTCGAGAGCGAGGTGCGCGCCGGCTTCGTTATCAACCATGACGGAACTGATGGCGCCCGAACGGAGTTCGCGGCCGATCATGACGGCGGGGATATTGCGCTTTTCGAGGTCGGCGAGAATATCAATATCCACGAAGAGCCAGTTGGCGACGAAAACCAGGGCTTCGACGGGACGCGCGAGAAGCATTTCGAGATAGCGCTCGAAGCGGCCGCGCTGATTATGGACGTCGGTGAGAATCGGGAGATAGGAAGCCTGGTACAGGGAATTTTCGATGCCGCGGAGAATCAGCGTGCAAAACGGGTCGGTAATGTCGAAGACCATGACCCCCACGGTGCGATTACGCTTGGCACTGAGAAAACGAGAGACGACTTTGGGGCGATAGGCAAGTTTCTTGGCAGCGCGTTCGATGCGGTCCTTGGTGGAGGGCGGGATATAGCGCGCGAGCGGTGCATTATTGAGGACGATAGAGACGGTGGCGGGAGAGACGCCACTTTCCTGCGCTACGTCGCGCAGGGTGACGACGGAACCTTTCGGCTTGCGGCGGCTCAAGTGTGCTCCGAGATTTAAGTGCGCTGGTGGCGCGAGCTAGAACGCACATCTTTATCACAGGCTGGCAGAGGAGGCTAGGGCGGAACCGCGAAACTGGTGGAACGGGCGATCTTGCACCATTGAGCCGTGCCGCTTCGTCGATGACGCACTGAAAGCCGCCGCACAACATCAAGGCACGAAGGGTGCGTCGCTCTAAGGGTGAGAGGGGCTCTCGCTGAGGTGGTACCAGAGAGCGAAGCCGGCTCCGGCGGCAACTCCCAGCGCAATCAAATCGAAGGCGAGGTGGCGGTGCCTAGGATAGCTTACCTTGCCGGTCGGCGCGCCTGCCGGTCCTTGTGGCTCAGCGGCGGCAGGCTCGTAGTCCATGGTTACGCGGTAGGACTTGCCTTCAGGAATCGTGTGTAGCTCGCCGTCATTATCCAGAACCAGGGTGCCGCGATAGGCGGAAATTACTACTTCCAGAGGACTGACGATTGTGACTTGCCCGTAGGACGGCACACCGTCCGCGGCGCGCAAAATCCCTTCTGGGATTTCCAGCGCAAGTTGGTCCGTACCGTTGGACGAAAAGCCCACCGTGCCGCGCGCGACGACGGCATGCACCGCATTGGAACTTTGCGAGAGGGTGGCAGAACTCGAAGAGAGGAGATAAACCTGGCCGCCGCCGATTTTCAGGCGCGCCGTGCCGCCTACGTCTGTGGCGATTGTATCGCCGGGGTACACCGTGGTGCCGATCGCGACAGTCGCATCGCCCAAATGAGCATTCAGCGCTTGAGTGATCAAGCCGAGAGGTTTCTCGTCCGCTGCGAAGGCCGGGATATGGATGATCGATGCAATTAAGATGGCTATAAGGCAGGACTTAGCGAGACTTCGCATATCATCCCTCCTATGAGTACAGCAACAATTTAGGCGTAGAACTCTTCGGTGTCAATAGAGTTGAATAGCAATCAATCGGCCAAAGACTAGCGAGGGTGAGCGGGCTTTTGCTCCTGGGCCGCAACAACTTCTGCTTCTGCGTTAGAATGTTTTGCACATGTGGGCGCTTGCAGGGAGGCGGCATGATTCATCGTTTTGTTTTTCACAATGACCGCGTGCAGCCGATTGAAGAGGTGAGGCTTTCGCCGGGACAGGCGGGCTTGTTGAACGGCTGGGGGCTTTTTACCACTGCGCGGATTTACGAGGGCATTCCATTTGCGTTTGAACGGCACTGGAAGCGCCTGGAGCGCGACGCGGAGCGCACGCATTGCCCGTTTCCATTCGAGGAGAGCGTGGTGCGCGGGCAATTGCAGGAGCTTTTGCGCGCGAACAAAGTGAGCGAAGGAGCGGCGCGGGTGTACATGGTGTACAACCAGGTTGGCTTCTGGCGCAGCGACGAAAAATTTCCGCGCGTGGATTTAATTTTGTGCTCGGCCGATCTTCCGTCGTATCGCGAACCGGCGCGGCTGGGACTGCGCGAGCATGGACGCTATGCGGCTTCTCCCTTGGCCGGCGTGAAAGTGCTTTCGTGGCTGGATAACGTCTGGAATTACTACGAAGCGCAGCAAGCCGGGTTCGATGAAGTGGTGCTGCTTAACGAGCGCGGCGAAGTGGCGGAATGTACCGCCGCGAATATTTTTTGTGTGAAGCACGGGCGCGTCTCGACGCCTCCTGTGACGGCGGGATGTTTGCAAGGGATTACACGCAGTGTGCTGCTCGAAATTGGGGCTTCGGTGGGCGTTCCGGTGGAGGAGCGAACGCTGCGGCCTGAGGATTTGTACGCGGCGGATGAGGTTTTCATTTCGTCGACGAACCGCAGCATGCTGGGAGTGGGTGAGATTAACGGACACAAAATCGCTTCTGCGCCGGGGCCGGTGACGTTGAAATTGGAGAAGGCGTTTGGGGCATTTGTACGGCAATATTTGGAGGCGCATTCGGCGGCCGCGCGGCAGCAGTGATTTTGCGGAATCGGTTGGGCTCGCACGGCGGAACAGGTTTGCGTTGCGGCGGTGTCGCAGCAAACGGAAGAGAGACATCGCCGGGTCCGCGAAAATACGAGCTTTGTGCCGGAGTTGGGCCTACTGCACGCGCAGCGAGCTTCGCGCCGGAAAAGCGGCGGCACGCCGCCGCACTCCATATTGTTTTGCGCCGGTCTTCCTGTTGCGGCAACGGGATCGCTTTGTGGCGGTCAGCGATGGCGCTACGCAGCGTGGCTCGCGACGCTGCCTCGGATCAGACGTGAGGGATTTGGGAGACGTTCCAGCCGCCGCCTATGGCTTTGATTAGCAGGACGCTGGCGGCCATGCGGCGCGTCAGGATGTTTACGGCGGTGACTTCATCGGAGAGCGCGGCGCTTTGCGCGGTAGTGACTTCGAGATAGTTGGTGACGCCGCCCTTGTAGCGAGTGATGGAGAGCGAGAGAGAATGTTGGGCGGCGGCGACGGCGCCGGCTTGGGTATCGGCTTCGTTTTGCAGGATGCGCAGCGCGGCGAGATTGTCTTCGACTTCCTGAAACGCGGTGAGCACGGTCTGGCGATAATTGTCCACCGACTGATTCCACGCGGATTTGGCTTGGTCGGAGACGCCGCGGCGGCGGCCGGCGTCGAACAGAGTCTCCGCGGCCTGACCGCCAAGCATCCAGAAAGCGCTGGGCCCCTGAAGCAGCGTCCCGGCAACTGCGCTTTCAAAGCCTCCAGAAGCACCGAGGGTCACCAAGGGGTAGTAGGCCGCCTTGGCTACTCCAATCTGGGCGTTCTGTTCTTGCACGCGGCGCTCGGCGGCGGAAATATCAGGGCGACGTTCGAGCAAATCGGAGGGCAATCCCGCAGGGACGAGCGGCGGCGGCGCGTTGAGAGGCGTCGGCGGAAGACTGAATTGCGCCGCAGGCTTGCCGATCAGAACCGCAATGGCGTGCTCGAAGGCGGCTCTTTGCACCTCGACGTCAACCGATTCGGCGCGGGTGGTTTCGAGAATGGTCTGCGCCTGCGCGACGTCCACAGCCGAAGCCAGGCCGCCGTGATAGCGGCTTTCGGTCAAGTCGAGAGCCTTTTCGTAGGATTGAACGGTGGAATCGAGAAGTTGTTTCTGCGCGTCCAGACCGCGCAACTGGAAATAATCGGAAGCAAGCTCGGCATGGAGGCTCAAACTGACGTTGGCCAGATCGGCGGCGGTGGCCTGGGCTTCCGAACGGCTGGCTTCGACGGTACGACGCACGCGGCCCCAGAGGTCAGCCTCGTAGGAAACATCAATGGGTAAAACGAAATCGTTGTAGTCCTTTTTTTCAATCGTGCGGTTGAAGAGCGGCTTGTTTTGCGACTGATCGGTGCGCGAGGCGGCAAAGCTTCCGGTGACATTAGGGAACAACTGCGAGCGGGTAATCTTGAGAGCGGCGCGCGCTTCGGCGAATTGTTCTTGCTCGGCTTTCAGGGTCTGGTTGGAGACATCGATCTGCTCTTCGAGAGAACTCAACTGCGCGTCTTGATAAATCTCCCACCACTTCCCTTTGGTAATCGCATCACTGGGCTGCGCCTGCTTCCAGTCAGAAGGGAGCTCCTTATAAGCAGTGGGAACTTCGGCGGTGGGGCGAACGTAATTCGGGCCAACGGTGCAGCCTGCGAAGCACAAAATAACTGCGCCAAAGATCGCCGCCAACGAAAGACGGCTGGGGGTTGCGCAGCGCGCACTAGCGTGCAGGGGTTCCACTGCCAGAGCCTCCTTGGGAATTTGGCTGAGCGATCTTCACGTGCTCGCCATCAATGATTGAATCCGGAGGACTGATGATTACGGATTCCTGGCCGGTAAGGCCGGAGACAACTTCCACTTCGGAGCCGAAATCGCGGCCCAGCGCGATCGTCTTGAGTTTCGCCTGGTTGCTCTCGACGACCGCGACCTGTAAACCCTGCGCCCGGAAAATCAGAGAGGTGACCGGAAGAATAAAGGTCGGAATATCCGAGGGAATCTTCAGGTGCACTTCGGTGAAAGCGCCGGGGAGAAGTTCGCCCGTGGGATTGTCAACGTCCACTTCGACTAGCAGCGTGCGAGAAGCAAGATCAATCGCGTTGGCGGTGCGCACGAGTTTTCCCTGAAACTTTCGGCCGGGAAACTGCGCAAGAGTGAGATCGGCGGAAATGCCGGGCTTCGCCGCGGGTGAATACGGCTGCGGCACGTTAATGAACACGCGCAACGTGCGAATGGCAGCCATGTGGAAAAGCTCCTTGGCCGGAGTGGCCGAGCCGGAATCAATCAATTGACCTATATCGGTATTGCGCGCGGTGACGACGCCATCGAACGGCGCATAGATTTTCGTGAACGATTGCAAGTCCTCGAGGCGCCTGACGTTGTATGCTGCCGAGTCCACCGTCGCTTTTTTGGCCGCGTAGTCACCGTGCGCGTTGTCCACATCCTGTTGGGAAACGGAATCGGTGTTCTTCAGACCTTCATATCGATCGTTCGTGATTTCGGAAAGGCGCAGGTTTGCCTGGGCGGTATTCAGATCCGCACGAGCCTGTTCCAGCTGCTGGTCAACTTCAGGCGTGTCAATGACCGCGAGCAACTGGCCCTTGCGCACGTGCGCGCCGATGTCGAAGTACCAGGACTGCAGATAGCCGTTGGTGCGAGCGTAAATCGGAGCATCTATGAAAGCCTGCATATTGCCCGGCAAAACGAGTTCCTGCTGAGGCGAGCCACGCTTCGGTTGAAGCACTTCGACCGAGGGGACCGCCAAATTGTCGGTTTCGACCTTGAGGGCGGCCTTAGCGCGCAGGCGTGGAACGACACCGGCGACTACAATCGCGACGATGACCAGCAGCGCGATAATCGCGATGAGCGCTCCGTGACTTGATTTCGGTGTGTTTGACGTGGGGCGGTCACGATCCGCCTGCCCGGGTTTTTCACCAACCAACTCTGTCATCTTCATCCTCTTGAGGCACTGTCTTGGGCTCTTGCGGCGTAGTTAATGATGCGGCTGAGGCACCTCGCGTTTCAACTCGCTTCGGTTTCTTTCCTCTCGCGGATGCCATGGACGATGCTAAAGGTCACCGGAACGAAAAACAGCGTGGCCACGGTGGCAAACAGCAGGCCGCCGATGACCGCGCGGCCCAGCGGCGCATTCTGCTCGCCGCCTTCGCCCAAGCCCAGAGACATCGGTAGCATGCCGATGATCATGGCGAGAGCGGTCATGAGAACAGGGCGAAATCGGGTGAACCCGGCTTCCGAAGCGGCCTCGGCAGCCGTCTTCCCTTCCCCCAACCTTTCTTTCGAGAAGCTAACCACTAGAATGCTATTGGCGGTGGCCACGCCCATGCACATGATGGCGCCGGTCAAGGCCGGCACGCTCACAGTGGTATGCGTGATAAACAGAAACCAGACAATTCCCGCCAGCGCGCCAGGCAAAGCCATGAGAATGATAAAAGGGTCAAGCCACGATTGAAAATTCACGACGATAAGCAAGTAGACCAGGACGATGGAAAATGCGAGCCCCCACAGTAGCCCGGAAAATGAGGAGGCCATGGTGAGAATCTGGCCACGAATCACAATGCGGGAACCGGTGGGAAGATCCTTCTTGCTCTGATTGATGATGGGAGTGATCTCGCGAGAGAGACCGCCCAGGTCGCGGCCTTCCACCGCTCCGAAAATATCAATGACCGGCTGGATGTCGTAGTGCGAGACCACGCCCATCTCCGTGCCGCGGCTGAAAGAAGCGACTGTCGCCATAATTTCGGATTGACGCGTACCCGGGCCGGTGACCGGTATATTTTCCAAATCCTGCAAGGTGTCCACGCGGTATTGCGGCGTTTGAGCGGCGATGTTGTAGCTGACACCGGTCCGGGGATCGAGCCAAAACGTCGGCGTGGTCTGGAAGCTGCCGCTCAGCGAAATGAGCAGACTCTGCGCAACGTCGCGAGCGGAATATCCTATCTGTTGGGCCTTGGTGCGATCCACGTCAATGTGCAGTTTCGGCTGATCGAACTCCTGCTGAATGCGCATATCCACGGTTCCTGGCACATATTTCAGCCGGTTCAGCAGGTTGTCGGCAAATATCCTATCGGCGGCAAGATTTCTTCCGAGGACTTGAATGTCAATAGGCGCCGGAAGACCGAAATTCAGAATTTGACTCACGATATCCGCGGGCAAAAAGTAAAAAGTGACGCCTGGAAAATCGTGAGCCAGCCTGATGCGTAGATCGTGGACATACTTCTCGGTAGGATGATGGTCTCTTGAAAGTTCCGCGAGAATATCGGCATCTCCAGGCCCGATTGGCGCGGAATTGCTGTAAGAAAGGTTGATGCTGCTGTAGGGAAGTCCGATATTGTCAATCAGGCTGACCAGTTCAGACTGCGGAATCTGCTGACGAATGACCGTTTCGACACGGTCGCAGAGTGCGGCGGTTTCCTCAATGCGAGTGCCGGTGGGCGCGCGCATATGCAGCTTGAACTCTCCGCTATCCACGCTGGGGAAAAAATCCTGGCCGAGCAGCGGCAGGAGAGCAAACGAAAGCACGCAAGCAGCCAAAAAGCAGACAGCGAACAATACACGGTGGTGAATGCAGCGCTCGAGCAGTCCATGATAACGGTCGCGAAGCCGCTCGAAATGGTGTTCAAACGCCTGCTGCATACGCACAAACGGGTTCGAAGACTTCGCCGTTTGCCCTGGAACCTCTTCCGTCCGCACCTGAAGCAAATATTTGGCCATGGTGGGAACGAGCGTCCTGGAAAGCAGATAAGAGGCGAGCATGGCGAACGAGACTGCTTCGGCGAGCGGAACAAAAAGGTACCTAGCGACGCCGGTGAGGAAGAACATCGGCACAAACACGATGCAAATCGAGAGGGTGGAAACCAACGCCGGCACAGCAATCTGGGAAGCGCCATCCAAGATGGCCTGAACGATTTCCTTACCCTGGTCAATGTTGCGATTGATGTTTTCGATCTCGACGGTGGCGTCGTCCACCAGAATGCCGACGGCTAAAGCGAGACCGCCGAGAGTCATGATGTTGATCGTCTCGCCGAGCGCGCTCAGCACGATCAGCGAGGTGAGGATGGAGAGCGGAATCGAGACCGCGATGATCAGGGTGCTGCGCCAACTGCCCAGGAAAACCAGAATCATGAATCCCGTCAGGCAAGCAGCGATGATCGCTTCGCGGACCACACCAACAATCGATGCTTTCACGAAGATGGACTGGTCAGAAAGCGGCGTAATTCTCAGCGCGGGCGGCAGACCCGCGGCAATCGTGGGCAACAAGGCCTTCACGCCGGAAATGATGTCCAGTGTAGAGGCGTCACCGGCCTTCAACACCACCATAAGCGAGGAGCGCTGGCCATTGACGCGGACGATGTTTGTTTGCGGAGGAAAGCCGTCGCGGACATTGGCGACGTCGTGGATATAGATCGTGGAGGTGCCGGACTGTTTGATCGGAAGATCGTTCAATTCCGAAACTGTTAACGGCGCGCCGTTCATATCTACTTCGTATTCGAAAGTGCCGATTTTGGCGGTGCCGGCGGGAAGAATCAGGTTCTGGAGGTTAATGGCGTTGACCACGTCCAGGGGCGAGAGTCCCTTGGATTGCAACGCGCCAGTATTGAGGTCAACCTGAATCTGCCGCTGCTTGCCGCCGTATGGATAGGGGATGGCGGCACCAGGGACGGTAACCAGACCGGTGCGAATGAAATTCAGCCCGAGATC
Source organism: Candidatus Acidiferrales bacterium (assembly GCA_049287725.1). Taxonomy (GTDB): domain Bacteria; phylum Acidobacteriota; class Terriglobia; order Acidiferrales; family UBA7541; genus Palsa-295. The sequence continues at coordinate 316,092 of JBAQGJ010000018.1, forward strand.
GCCCAACTGTTGCTCGGAAAGGCCCTGGCCGGAAAGCGCGAGTTGAATGATGGGAACGCTCGAGGCGTTGTATTGAATGACGAGCGGAGGCGTAGTGCCTGGCGGGAGTTGGCGCAAGAGTGTCTGTGAAACCGCAGTGACCTGCGCAACGGCATTGCCGATGTTAACGCCAGGGTGAAAGAAGATTTTGACAACGCCGATCCCGTTGAGCGATTGCGATTCGATGTGCTCGATGTCGTTTACAGTGGTGGTCAGCACCCGCTCGTACTGGTAGACGATGCGGTTGCCCATTTCCTCCGGGGAAAGACCGGTGTAGTTCCATAGAACGCTGACGACCGGAATGTCGATATTGGGAAAAATGTCAGTGGGCGTGCGCAGAATGGACACGGGGCCGAGGATAAGCAGGAGTATGGCGGCAACCACAAAAGTATAGGGCCGGCGTAACGCCAGCCGAACAATCCACATCGAAGAACTCCCTAGATACCCAGAAAGAACCGCACCGAAGAACTGATGGGGCGCCAATAGCCGTTGTGCGACCGGTAGTATGGCACGTCGCATTCCAAAGCTGTAGGGGCGAGGGTGACGGGACGAGCTAAGAGACTCAGCGGGAGCGATTTAAATTCCACGGCGCGGCGCTGATGACGGTTAAGTTCGTGCAAGCTTTCTCGCTGGGTTACGACGGTCTTTCGCCAATTGTCGGTATACCGTCACGGGATCGCGCTAGGTGTCTCGCTCGCGCTCTTCTCGGAGGTTGACATCCATCGTGTTTATCTGAGCGCGAAGCATTTTGAATGGGAAATTGTGAAACTTGCGGGCACCTGTATGCGTCAGAGTATGGGAGGGTTACGAACGAGTAGGATTGTGAATCTTCGTAAAGCAAGTCCCATCTGATGGTTATATCGAGGGCGGCGAGCTGATGGAACAAGCGACGCGGATGCAGCCGATAACGGTGCCGCGGCGGAGTGCGGAAACGACGCTCCAGCAATATGCCATGCTGCTCGAAGTTTCGAAGTCCATAGTTTCCCACCAGAATCTTTCCGAGCTATTTCACGATCTTTCTGAACGCCTCAAGGGATTGCTGAATTTTCATTTTCTGTCGCTGGTGCTGTATGACCCGGCGCGGAACGTGATGCGCATGCACGTGCTGGAGACGACTGCGGCGACCGCGGTTCGCGCCGGCGACGAATTTAGCATGGACGAATCGCCTTCCGCGACGGCCTGGAGCACGCAACAGCCATTCATCATCGAGGACACGTGCACCGACGAACGTTTCCCGCGCATCATGAAATTGCTGCGCGCGCAGGACGTGCGATCATTTTGCAGCTTGCCACTCACGTCCGCACATCGCCGGCTGGGGACGATGAACTTCGGCTCGGAAGAGCCCGGCACGTTCACATTGGAAGATCTGGAATTCCCGAGACTGGTAGCTGCACAACTGGCTGTGGCGGTTGATAATGCGCTGAATTTCGAAGAAGCGCAGTCTTTGCACCATCAATTGGCGCGCGATCGGGACCGCTTGCAGCTTCTGCTGGATCTCAACAATCGGATGGTTTCCAGCCTGGATCTGCGCGAACTGTTTCGCGCGATCTCCTCAGGAATCCGCCGCGTGATGGAGTGCGAGTACGCAGGATTGTCTTTGCCCGACCCGGACAAAGAAGAAACCATGAGAGTGTACGCGCTCGATTTTCCGGAGGGCAAGGGCCTGCTGCATGAGCAAATGCAGGTGCCGTTCGATGGCGCGTCTTCAGCGAAGGCTTATTTGACGATGAGGCCGGTAACGCTCGATAGCGGTTCTCCCGGTTGGCGCAAATCACCGATTGCACAGATTGCGGCGAGCGAGGGTCTTACCAGATTGTGCTTTTTGCCTTTGATTACACGCAATCGGGCGATTGGGAGCTTGAATCTCGGCAGGCTGCGGGACGAGGCGTTCACGCAGGAAGACATACACTTCCTCGAGCAAATTGCGAGCCAGGTGGCTATCGCAGTGGAAAACGCGTTGGATTACGCGAAGGTGATGGAATCACGGGCCCGGCTCGCCGAGGAAGGCCGCTACCTGAAAGAGCAGCTGCGCACAGAGCACGACTTCGAGGAGATTGTGGGGGAGAGCGCGGCGTTAAAGGCTGTGCTGAGGCAAGTGGAGACCGTGGCCCCGACGAACTCGACCGTCTTGATTTTGGGCGAGACCGGCACCGGAAAAGAGTTGGTCGCGCGAGCGATTCATAATTTGAGCTCGCGAAAAGAACAGCCGTTCGTGAAAGTGAATTGCGCGGCGATACCGCTGGGATTGCTCGAGAGCGAATTATTCGGGCATGAGCGCGGCGCGTTCACCGGGGCCATCGCACAGAAAGTGGGCCGCTTCGAACTGGCACATAAGGGAACGCTATTTTTGGACGAAGTGGGCGATATCCCGCTGGAACTCCAGCCGAAACTGCTGCGTGTGCTACAGGAACAGGAATTCGAGAGGCTGGGGAGCACAAAGACTACACGCGTGGAAGTGCGACTGGTGGCGGCGACCAGCCGTGATTTGGCGCAAATGATCGTGGACAATCAGTTTCGCAGAGACCTTTTCTACCGCTTGAATATATTTCCTTTGCCATTGCCGCCATTGCGGGGGCGCCGAGAGGACATCGGGCTGCTGGTAGAACACTTCGTCGAGAAATATGCGAGCTTGATGAGCAAGAAAATCGCCAGGGTGCCCGACGAGATGATGCAGGCACTGCGCGAATATCATTGGCCGGGGAATATTCGCGAATTGCAGAACATTATCGAGCGGGCAGTGATTCTTTCGCCGGGGTCGGTGCTGCGGCTATCGTTGGCTGAACTGCAGAGCCAGAATGGCGAGGCGGCTGCGGCGTCTGGGCGCCCGGAAAAGCTGCACGAGGTGGAGAAGTTGCACATTTTGGAGACGCTGCAGCAGACGAAATGGGTGATCGGCGGGCCATCTGGCGCTGCGGTGAAGCTGGGAATGAAGCGCACCTCACTGGTTTACAAGATGGGCAAGCTCGGGATTACTCGTCCTGGGAAGTGACGGCATTTCGTCTTGTGACGAGCGACCGTCCGACTGCGTGACACTCAATCGCTGCGGAACACTTCGGCAAAGCAAAAATGCCTTCCTGTCATTCTCTTGAATTTACGCAAGATAACGGCGGACATCCAAGTGCGTGGAGCGTGCGAACGAAAGTTGGCAGTGAAAGTGCGAATGCCATGCGTGTATGGAGGAAGCGCGCATGGAATTTACACCGGTAAGCGGAACTCAATTCACGGCCTCACGGATCGCTCTGGGGACATGGGCGGTCGGGGGAACGATGTGGGGTGGATCGGAAGAGGAAGATAGCATCCGCACCATTCACGCGGCGCTCGAGCGCGGAATCAATCTGATTGATACTGCGCCGGTGTACGGATTTGGGCGGTCGGAGGAGATTGTCGGGAAGGCGCTGGCACGGTATGGCAAGCGCGAAAGCGTGATCCTGGCGACGAAAGTTGGGATTGAGTGGCGGAATGGCAGTCTTTCGCGGAATGCGTCGCGCGAGCGGATTCTGCGCGAAGTGGACGATTCGCTGCGCCGGCTGCAGACATCGTACATCGATATTTACCAGGTTCACTGGCCGGATCCGCTGGTGCCGATCGAAGAGACAGCCGAGACGATGCGGGGACTTTACGAGCAGGGAAAAGTTCGCGCAATTGGGGTGAGTAATTACTCTCCGCAGCAGATGGATCGTTTTCGCGCAGTGGCACCGCTGCACACGGACCAGCCGCCCTACAATTTGTTTGAGCGGCAGATTGACCGCGACGTATTGCCGTATTTGCGTGAAAGAGGCATCAGCGCGCTCGTTTATGGACCTTTGTGCCGTGGACTACTGACCGGGAGAATGACGCCGGAGACGCGATTTACCGGCGACGACTTACGCAAGGTGGATCCCAAATTCCAGCCGCCGCGTTTCGAGCAGTATCTGCGCGCGGTGGCGCTGCTTGATGAGTTCGCGCGAAAAAATTACGGCAAGCGCGTGATTGACCTCGCGATTCGCTGGGTGCTGGATCAACCGGGAATCAGCGTGGCTTTATGGGGCGCGCGCCATCCCGATCAACTGAAAACTGTGGATAACGTGGATGGATGGAAACTGGATGCCGACGCGTCAAAGGCTATCTGCAGGATCGTCCGAGATACCGTGAGCGATCCGATCGGACCGGAGTTCATGGCGCCCCCTGCGCGACAGATGGCGGCGACGGCATGAACGTAGATCGCAGTCAAACAATGTGCGCGGGCGAGGATAAATCCGGCCCCCTTTGTGAGGGAACCTTGCCCGCACACGCCAGAACTTGGGTTTATCGGGATTTAAAGCTTTTTCGTGCCGAGGAACTTTTTTCGGGGCGCGGGTTTACCAAGAGTGAGGCGGCACGGATTCTCGAACGAGCCGTAAAACGCGGCCGGTCCTCAGATACGGAAGGAGGGCTAACATGCCGGCAATAGTGATTGTTCTGATGTTTTTGGTGCTATTTCTGGTGGCATTCCTGGCTGTGCTGCTGGGTCCGTTCGTCGGGCTGGGCTTCGCGATGTGGAAACACAACAGGAATTCGTCAGGCTCCGGCGCAGATGCCAGTTCTGGGCCGCAAATTTGTAAGTAGGAGTACGGATTCGCGTATTTCCGCTGTGAAAGTTGCTGCACCGGTTAGGATCCTTTGAATTACCCCTTCAGAGAGCCTGCGTTCGTTTCGTCTGACCTTCGTAGAACGTTAGTACCACTAACGGGAAACTTTATTCTCTCACCGCTCGCGACCGACCGTGCCGATCTGTCGGAATTCCTACAATTTAACGCAAAAAACGATGACTTCGAGGCTATTGGCGACGAAAAAACTCGTTTCGAGGGCAAAAGCCGCCAAAATCCGAGTTGGAATGGTGATTGCGTATAGCAGGCTGATTCTGGGGGTTCCGGCACCTTGGGCGGTGCTGGGTTCAAAGGGGAAATGGGGAAGGGTCTGACGAGTTGGGCGAAGCTCGCCATAACGACAATTGATTGCCGTCGCTTGGGAGCGATGGCGATCTTGTTTCTGGAAGCGATTTTTCTGTGGGCGATCCTCGTACCCGCCCACGCCTCTGTGCCGACGGGCAGCAGATGGAATTCCTCAAGCGCAGCTTACCAGTCAGTTACCGATACTGATCCTTTTTCAAAGCCTCCTCTACTGGACAGTGACGGGCGGAGTTTCTATCCCTATTCCGTGATACCGGGCGGCGCGCGGAGCGCGGCGGAGCTGCGAAGCGCAGTGGCGCACGACAACGTCGTTGCGGAACACTATTCCGATTTCAATTTAGAGAAAACGCGCGTCACGCGACTGAGCGAGGCGCGAGCGGTATTTGTCTCTTACCGAATTGGCAACCGCATTTTCTGGACGAAAAATAGGATGACTCTCCCGGAAGCGGAGACGGTGCTGACGGACGGCGCGCATATGGCGCGTACTCGTTGCGGCAACCGCCTTTCCGAAGTTCCAGGCGAACCCGTGCTGAAAGCAGAACCTTCGCCGGAGGCGATGGAGCTTCCGGCCGCGCGTGGGCCGCTGGCAATGCTCGTCGCTCCGCCGGAAATACCACTTGTGGCGCCGCCTACGACTGGAATTGTGGCGCCGGAAACGCCTCCGGGGTCTATCTTCATTCCGCCCATCGTTCCGTTTTTCCCGCTTGGCGGAACGCCGGTCCCGCCAGGTCCTCCTACTACTCCGCCGCCTTCAGGTCCGCCGCCCTCGGGTCCACCGCCTGCGGGTCCGCCACCACCTCCACCACCGCCTCCCGTCTCGGCGCCCGAACCGTCGAGTGTGTTGACGCTTACGGCTGGTCTTGTGGGCCTTTGGATCTTTAGACGAAAGAACCGAGCGTAGCGCTCGATTCCCTCCTCTGTGGAAGTTTCACCGCGCCCTGCCGCCATCCATTTCTTGACAAAAATTCGACGGCGGGATATGCATCGGCCACCGCAGTGGTGCTAGTAGTGACTGCGGCGCATGGTGGCCCCCATGAACTGGACGCAGATTTACGACCCCCTCGGCATTTGGTGGCTTTCCACTTTCGTAGCGGCTCTGCCAATCATCGTGCTGTTCACACTGCTTGCGGGTTTTCAGGTGAAACCCCACCTGTGCGCGATTGCCGCGGCGGTGACTGCGGTGCTGGTGGCGACTTTTGTTTTCAAAATGCCGCCGGTCCTGGCGGCGTCGAGCTTTGTCTACGGGGTGGCGTTCGGCATTTTGAAAATTGCATGGATCGTGCTGGCGGCGGTTTATCTGTATGACATTTCGGTGGAAGCCGGGCAGTTCGAAATCATGAAGGAATCCATCGCGGGGATTACTCCTGACCGGCGGCTGCAAGTGCTGCTGGTGGCGTTTTGCTTTGGCGCGTTCATCGAGGGTGCGGCGGGGTTCGGCGCGCCGGTGGCGATCGCGGGCGCTTTTATGATTGGGCTCGGGTTTCGGCCGTTTCATGCCGCAGCATTGAATTTGATCGCGAATACTGCGCCGGTTGCCTGGGGAGCGATTGGAACTCCGGTGCATGCGCTGGCTGCAGTGTCGAATTTGCCGGAATCGGATTTGAACGCGATGATCGGGCGCATTTTGCCGTTTACGGCGATGATCGTCCCGTTCTGGCTGGTGCGCACGATGGTGAGCTGGTCGGAAACTTTTGAAGTGCTGCCCGCAATTCTGGTAGTGGGCATTTCTTTTGCGGTTACCCAATTTCTATGGTCGAATTTTCGGGACAGCAACCTTGTGGACATAATGGGCGGCGTGGTGTCCATCATCTGCACGGTTATTTTTCTGCACTTCTGGAAACCGAAGAAAATCTGGAGATTCGATTACGACCGCGAGGCAGCGCGGCCGGCGGCGGAGCCTGGGAAAATCGCGGACGATATGGGAGGCGAGTGGAGCTCAAAGAAATTCGACGGCTACGCGTCGCCGCGAAAATATCCGTTGCGCACGGTGCTGAAGGCGTGGATGCCGTTTGCAATACTTTCGATATTCGTGTTTGCGTGGGGATATCCGCCGGTAAAACTGGCGATCAACAAGGCAACGACACCTGCATTTCATGTGGTGCAGGCGGACGGCAAGGCGCGAACGGGCGCGCCAGGATGGGATTGGCCGTATTTGCACAACGCGGTGACGAGAGCGGCGCCGGTGGTTACGAAGCCTACGCCGGAAGCGGCGCGATACGATTTCAATTGGCTATCGGCGACCGGGAGCGGGTGTTTTCTTGCGGCGATTGTGGCCGGGTTGCTACTGGGATTAGGCCCTTTGCGATTGATGAAAATATTTTGGCGTACGCTGGTGCGCATGCGCCTTGCGATGATCGCGATTTCGTTCATGCTGGGGTTGGGTTTCGTGACGCGATATTCGGGACTGGACGCCGTGTTGGGTTTGGCGTTCACGCGAACCGGATGGCTTTATCCTTTTTTCGGCACGTTTTTGGGTTGGCTCGGCGTGGCTTTGACCGGGAGCGATACTTCCTCGAATGCGCTGTTTGGGAGTTTGCAACGGATCACGTCACAGCAATTGGGCATTGACCCGATCTTGATGTGCGCGGCGAATAGCGCGGGCGGCGTGATGGGGAAAATGGTGGACGCACAGTCCATCACCATCGCCACGGCCGCGACGGAGCAAGTGGGAAACGAGGGGATTATTTTCAGATTTGTTTTCTGGCATTCGATTGCGTTGGGTTCGATTGTCGGCGTGATCGTGATGTTGTATGCGTACGTGTTTCCGCACTTTGTGCCGCACGGATTGACGTTTGTGAAGTGATACTGGTTTGAACAGAGCTGGATGGAGCCTGCTGGATTACTTTTTTGTGGCTCGTTTGTTGATCAGCAGCACGCCCTCTTGTGCCACCGTTAATGTTCGGATTGTCGCCGCCGGTCCACTTTTCGCAAAACAGCTCGCCATCGCTTTTCCGATTTCTTTAAAATGATCCGTGGCTAGCGCGATGACGCTGGGCCCTGCGCCGCTGAGAGCGATTCCGAGGAGGCCGGGCATTCGCGGAATCTGGAGAACGCCCGCCAGCCCGGGGATGAGGGCCTCCCGATACGATTGATGCAGGCGATCGTGCATCGCGTGCCACAAAAGATCGTAGCGCTTGGCGTCCAGCGCCGCGAGGAACAGCGCGGAACGCTGGAGGTTGTGAACTGCGTCGCCATGCTCGACATTTTTGGGAAGCGCCGCGCGCGAAGCGCTGGTTTCAAGCGACATTTTGGGAGTGACGGCGATCACGCGGATTTCTTTTGGCCATTTCTTGCGGACCGCGACGACTTTGTTATCTGCGCCGACAAACGAAACGACCAAGCCTCCGAGCAGCGCGGCGCTGACATTATCAGTGTGTTTTTCCAGATCGGCGGCGAGGCGTAGCGACGCTTGTTGCGGCGGTTTCTTCCCGCAGACCGCGAAGGCCAACGATATGCCGGCGACGATGGCTGCAGCGCTGCTTCCGAGGCCGCTGGCTATGGGAATTTCGTTTTGGACGTCGAGACGTACGGGCGGCAGCTGCAGATTCTCGCGTTCAGCGGTGTGCTGCATGGTGCGCAGGATCAGATTTTCTTCGGGCCCGGTAGGCAGATTCGCGCTGCCCGATATTCCGCGGCTGCGGGCGATGGTGCGGGCTCCTTCGCCGGGCTGCACGATCGCACGCACGGTCAAATACAGCTGCAGCGCCAATCCGAAGCAATCGAAGCCTGCGCCGAGATTGGCTGTGGAGGCTGGGACGCGAACCTCGAATGATTGGCGAATCGAACTCTTCATGAGAGACGGGCGGCTTAGCGCCGGCGCTCCAAACTTTCGAGGATGGCGTCTTTGCCGGCGGCGATTTTTTCGGGAGCGTTACGAAAGGCTCCCGGGATCTTCTGTGACTGCGGCGGAGTTTCCGGCCCGCCGACATCGAGAAATAGAGCCCCACGGTGATAGTGGCTGACGTAATCAGGATCTTTCAGAACATGGCCCGTGAGCACGGCAATCACGGATTCATCTGCGTGGATCTTTCCAGCCTTCACGAGTTTGCGAATGCCGGCGACGGTGGTGGCGGAGGCTGGCTCGCAGCCGATGCCGTCGCGGCCGATAATGGCCTTGGCGTCTGCGATTTCCTGCTCACTGACCGTGATGATACTTCCGTGAGAACGAAGCACTGCGCGAAGAGATTTCTGCCACGAAACGGGAGCGCCAATTTTTATGGCTGTGGCGAGGGTGTGCGGGTTGCGGACGTTTTCGATTTTGTCGGGGAGATGATCGCTGTCGGCGACCCCGCTTGAACCGAGCGTGGCGAACAAATGCGCGAGAGGAGCGGCACCTTCAGCTTGAATTACATGGAGCTTCGGCAAGCGATCAATCAGGCCGAGGCGAAGCATCTCGTCGAAGCCTTTGCCCAGCGCGGAGCTATTGCCCATATTTCCACCGGGAACGATGACGTGATCCGGGACTTGCCACTCGCATTGCTGAAGAATTTCATACGCGACGGTCTTTTGCCCTTCGATGCGAAACGGATTGATGGAGTTGGCGATATAGATCGAAGGCTCATCGGCAAGCTCTCCGATCAGGCGCATGCAGTCATCGAAGTTTCCCGCGATTTCGCAAACGATCGCGCCGTAGTCCATGCTCTGCGCGAGCTTCGCAGGGCTGATCTGGCCTTGCGGCAGCAGGATCGCGCATTGCAGTTCCGCACGGGCTGCGTATGCCGCAAGGCTCGCGGCAGTATTGCCCGTGCTAGCGCAAACAACGGTGCGCGCACCGAGCAGGGCGGCCTGGGTGACGGCCACGGTCATACCGGTGTCTTTAAATGACGCCGTCGGATTGCAACCTTGATGCTTTAGTCGCAGAGCCGCTAGTCCGGAATATTTCGCGCTGCGCGGCGCGTCGTAGAGGGGTGTGTTGCCTTCGAAAAGAGTAACGACTGGTACGCTAGTCTCGAATGGGAGCAGTTCGCGATAGCACCAAACGCCGCTGCGATCCTTGGGATCGTGCGAGGTGCCACGCTCTTCCCATCGCTTCGGAAGATCGCGCGCGTGGCTGATGGATTCGAGCGGGATTTCGATTTCCAGCGGACCGCCGCAACGAGAGCAAACGTAAATCTGATCGCGAATGCCATAGCTCGCCCCGCACGACGGCGCGATGCAGCGCTGCAGAGCTTCGGCGCCAGCCTGCGCGGCAGCACCGCGGGCTGCTTTTGGATTTGGAGCGCTCATCTTGTGGCAGACGATGTTTCGTGCGCGTTGCGCATGTCCAAGGCAAATTCACGGTGGACGGCGAGCAGCGCCTTTTTCATGTCGCTGCTGGCGACTACGAATGAAATATTCGACTCTGAAGAACCCTGCGCGATGGCGATTATGTTTACGTTTTCGCGGCCGAGAACGCTGAAGGTACGCCCGGCCATGCCTACGGTGCCGCGCATATTTTCGCCAACTACGGCCACGATGGCGATGTTCGGGTCGAGAGTGATGTGTTCGACCGTTTGATGTGCGAGGTCCTGCGCAAATTGCTGGCGCAGCGCTTCGACGGTGCGTTTCGCGTCGGATGAGGAAATGATGAAACAAATATCGTTTTGCGATGACGATTGCGAGATGAGCAGCACGTTCGCGCGAACGTTGGCGGTGGTGGAAAAGGTGCGGCCAACCACATCCGGCAGTCCAACAATTCCGGGTCCTCCGACGGCGATGAGGGAAACGTCGCTGATCGCGGTGAGCGCTTTCACGCCGCCGCTGGAGCTGCGGCCCTGGGGCGTGATTTTTGTGCCGGGATTTTCCGGTTCGAAGGTATTGCGAATCCATACGGGAATGCCCGCTTGCATCACGGCGCGCAGCGTCTTGGGATGGAGAACCTTGGCGCCAAAATACGCGAGCTCCGCGGCCTCGCGATAGGAAATTTCTGGGATGGTTCGGGCTTCGGGAACGAGACGAGGATCGGCGCTGAGCACGCCGTTGACGTCCGTCCAGATGATGACTTCATCAGCACCAAGCGCGCCGCCGAGAATTGTGGCGGAATAATCCGAACCGCCGCGGCCGAGAGTGGTGAGGATGCCATCGGACGTCGCGCCGATAAATCCGGTGACTACCGGAACGACTCCCCGCTGCAGCAGAGGGCGGAGGCGGGCTTGTGAACGCTGCTGCGTGAGGTCCATCAGCGGTTCGGCCGCACCGTGATAGGAATCGGTGACGACCAATTCGGTGGCTTCAATTGCTTCGCTGGGAACTCCCTGTTCGGTCAAGGCACCGGCTACGAGCGGCGCGGAAAGGCGCTCGCCGAGGCTGGAAATCGAGTCGAGCGTGCGCGGCGTGAGTTCGTGGATGAGCGCGGTGCCTTCGCAGAGGCGTTGCGCTTCGCGGAGATTTTCTTCGATGCGCAGCGCCAGGCGCTTGCGGGTTTCGGGATTGTGGATCAACGCGTCGAGCGCGACGGCGTGCTGCTCGCGCAAAGCCTGCAGAAGCGCAGAGGTGCGGTCGCGATCACCCGCTTCAGAGCACGTAGCGGCTTCGATGAGGCGGTTGGTGACGCCGCTCATCGCGGAGACAACTACAACGACAGGATTCTGGCGCGCGGATTTTGCCACGATCTGAGTGACGCGTGCGATGCAGGAGGCGTCGCCAACGGATGTGCCGCCGAATTTCATGACCTGCAAGAAAGATTTCATTTGAGATAGACCTGCGGCACGGCGAAACGATGTGGCCGGTGACAATTTGGCAACTGGAATGGCCGCGCCTGCAAAAACTATACACTACTGACACGGAATGTCAGAGAAGGGGCACATCGAGGTGTTTCTTGGGGAAAACGAGAGGAATCGACGACATTTCGATCTAGTGGTTTTAGACCTTTACCCGGCTGCCCTCCGTCCGCTCGCGCGGACGAAGGGCGAGAAGGGGCATCGGGTACCTACTGCTGCTAAAGTGCAATTCTTACGGGTGAGAAACGAGGGCTGGGATTAGAACTTTGGATTGCGGAGTACCGAGGCCGGTGACGTAATCGTATCCGGCGAGAGCATCGCAGATAACGCCGCACGAGCCGTTCGTGCCCGCCGTGACAGCGTGAAAGTTAGCGCCGAGATTGGATTTGGCCGTTGAATACACCGTTCCGTTTGCGCCGGTGAGATTTGCCTTGCGGGACGAGGCGCGCTGCGAATTGGCGATGGCGACCAGCGCCGCCCATTGCGGCGCTCCAGCGCTGGTGCCGCCGACCTGGAACCAGCCGCTTGCACCGTTGATGCCGATGGAATCGTAGATGGCGTAACCGGTTCCCGGGTTGGCGTTGTAGGAGACGTCCGGCACGCCACGCGAACCGCGCGAGTCGTCGGGGATTGCGAACTGTTCCTGGGCGAGCGGCTCGTTTTCATAGCGGCTTAGACCGCCCCCGCTTCCGCTCCAAGCTGCTTCGCCGAGATAATTCCCGTGAGCGTCGAGCGTGAGCGAGGTGCCCCCGACGCCGATTACATAAGGCGAGGCCGCAGGATAGTTGACTCCGGTGCCGGTGTCGCCAGAGGCGGCCAGGAACGTAACACCGTTGGCGACGAAATGGTTATCCAGATTGCGCTCGCTGGAAATTTCTCCCGCGGTCCAGCTCATGGAGACGGTTGAAGCACCGTTGCGGACGGCCACGTCCACGGCCGAAAGCAAATCGCTCAGATTATTGGATGGTGCTTCGATCAGCACGATTTTGGCTTGCGGCGCGATGGCGTGTGCCCATTCGATATCGAGCGAAATTTCCACGCACCAGTTCGAGTTTGCGCCGGGCTTGCGGCCGTTGGAATAAACCTTGCGGAAGCAGCCATTGCTGGTGGTGCAGGAAGGAAGGCTGAACTTTTTGCTGAAGACGCCGAGATCGTTTTCAGCATTAGCGTCGTCGTAGGCATCCACAACACCGATGGTTTGACCTGCTCCCTGATTGGCGATCAGGTCAAAACCATAGGCGTGGCGGATCTGAGAAGGAACAAGAGCGGATGAAGGGGGATTACTAAGGCTGGCACCAGCGGCTTCATGGATGAAAAAGTGAGGACGCATGAAGGAGATCGGATCATTGCCGCTATCACCTACAGGTAGCTGTAAACGAAGGAGTTGCTGGGCATTTAGTGACTGGCTGGCGACCAGAACGAAGCTGGCTATGAGCGCAGTACGAAGAAGACCTTTGATTCCCCCAGATTGCATTTTTAGAACCCCCGTTTTGCGCCAGTTGGTGCCGTACTGGTTCGCGTGTGGCAACTTCCAATGAAATGAGGGTAACGTTCGACTGCAATAGGCGGCTATAGGCCGAGGTTCTCAATCGTCTAGTACGAAAGACTATTGGAGCGATCTGGCGCGGGGGCGTTTAATCGAGCGGCAGGCCTACGTAGTTTTCGGCGAGGCTTTGGGATGCGGCACGAGAGCTAGTGACGTAGTCGAGCTCTGCGAGTTGGCGGCGATGGTCGAAGGCGTTCTCGTCTTCGAACCGATGAAGCATGGAAGTCATCCACCACGAGAAGCGCTGGACTTTCCAGACGCGGCGGAGGCAGACCCGCGAGTAGGATTCGAGAAGATCGCGGCGGCCGTGTGAGTAATATTCCGTTAGGGCGCGCGCAAGGATGCGAACATCGGCGACGGCAAGGTTGAGGCCCTTGGCACCCGTGGGCGGAACGATGTGCGCGGCATCGCCTGCGAGGAACAGCTTGCCGCATTGCATCGGTTCGATGACAAAGCTGCGCATGCCGGTGACGCCTTTTTGAATGATCGGACCTTCGGTGAGTTTCCAGCCATCGTCGGTTTCCAGACGCGTATGAAGCTCGCGCCAGATTCTTTCGTCCGGCCAGTCCGCGATGTCTTCGTCAGGTTTGCATTGGATGTAGAGGCGGCCAATGTGCGGCGAACGCATGCTGAGGAGGCCGAATCCGCGATCGTGATAGGCGTAGATGAGTTCTTCCGAAGACGGCGCCGCTTCCGCAAGAATACCCAGCCAGCCGAACGGGTACACGCGATCAAATGTGGTGAGCACGCCTGCGGGCACCGAGGGGCGACAGATGCCGTGGGAGCCATCGCATCCGGCAATAAAATCGCAGACGAGTTCCTGAGGCTCGCCATCTTTTCGAAAACGAATGAGCGGCTTGGCTGTCGCTTGCGGGCTATCGAAATCGTGGATGGTGGTGTCTTCGACTTCGAAGAAAATCTGGCCGCCGGCGGCGAGGCGCGCATCGGTCAAATCCTTCACCACTTCGTGCTGCGCGTAGATCGTGACGCCTTTGCCGCCGCTGAGTTCCGCGAAATCGATGCGGTGGGTGCGTTTGCTGAAGCGCAGATTTACGCCGTAATGGACGAGGCCCTCGCGCTCGAGGCGTGCGCCGACGCCTGTTTCTTTCAGAAGGTCAACAGTTCCCTGCTCCAGGACACCGGCACGGACGCGTTCCTGGACGTATTGGCGGCTGCGATTTTCCAGGACCACTGACTCGATGCCGTGAAGGTGCAGGAGGTGCGACAGCACTAGCCCTGCGGGTCCGGCGCCGATGATGCCAACTTGCGTGCGCATTTTGCGAGCTCGAATAAACTCAATCAGACGATAGCAGAAATAACCGATGTGACGGAACGGCAAGATCGGGCAAGGCTTGGAGCGGCTTCGACGTGGATGTTACCATGCGTCCTTGGGTTTGAAATTCTTGGCCGCATTTGTGCAATTTCTCAGGAGCCTTACGCTATGTTTGTAAGCCAGAAGCACCTTTTGGTGGAATGGGGCCATTGCGATCCCGCAGGGATCGTATTCTACCCGCAATATCTCGCCTGGTTTGACGACTGCACGACGGCGCTTTTTGGCAATGCGGGTATGGCGACGCGCGCGCTCTTTAGGGAACACGGGATATTGGGCGTGCCATTGGTGGATGTGCGCGTGCGGTTTCTGATTCCTTCTACCTTCAATGACGAATTGCTGGCGGAATCCACCGTGATGGAATTCCGGAAGAGCAGCTTTATTATTCGGCACCAGTTCTTCAAGTCCGGGGCACTGGCCGTGGAAGGCTTCGAGACGCGGGTGTGGACCGGGCCGGATCCGATGAATCCGGAGCGCATGAAATCGCGGCCGCTGCCAGCGGCGGTGATCGAGAGACTCTCGGCCAGTGGCACGGCTGCGGGCAAAGCATAAGGCCGAGTTTTCAGGTGAACTTCAGCGGTTTCGGTTTTGCGGGGTCGCTGTAGTCGTAAAATCCGCGACCGGCTTTGCGGCCATTCCATCCCATTAGCACCATGCGCTTCAGCAGCGGCGGAGGCGCGAAGCGCTTCTCCTTAAATTCATCGAACATGATGTTGGCGATGTAATAGGTGGTGTCATGCCCGACGAAATCGAGCAGTGTGAGCGGACCCATCGGATGGCCGCAGCCGAGCTTCATGGAATTATCAATATCCTCGATGGAGCCTACTCCTTCTTCTAGCGCGCGGACGGCATCGAGCAGGAACGGCACTAGCAGGCGATTTACGATGAAACCGGTGCGGTCGGTGGTGCGCACGGGCGTTTTTCCAAAGCGTGCCGCCAGAACCACGGCTTCTTCTTCTACTTTTGGATCGGTTGCGATCGTGCGAATTACTTCCACCAATTTCATTACCGGCACGGGATTGAAGAAGTGCAAGCCGAGGAAACGGTCCGGACGCTGCGTAAACATCGCCATTTCCGTGATGGAAAGAGAGGAAGTGTTGCTGGCGAAGACGGTTTGCTGCGGACATATTTTGTCGAGAGCGGTCCAAAGTTCGCGCTTCGCGGGAAGCTGTTCGATGATGGCTTCGATGATAAGGTCAGAATCCTTCAAGTCCTCGAGATTAGTGGTGCCGCGAAGATGCCCGCGGATCTGGTCGCGGTCGGCGGCGGAGAGCGTGCCTTTGTCCACCAGGCGTTGAAGATTTTTTTCGATTGATTGCAAACCTTTTTCGACGAGTTGCGGGGAAACTTCGCGGACTGTGACTTGGCAGCCGGATTGTGCCGCCACCTGCGCGATTCCCGAACCCATCAAGCCGCATCCCACCACTCCGATTTTCTGCATCGGCATTTGCGATTCCTCCTGATATTTGGTTGAGCTATTGAAGATTGCGGTGCTGCGCGAACTTTTGAAGCTTTAGCTTAAATCCGTGGTCGTGGGCAACTTCATTTTATGGCATCAATTTCTGCGAAAACTTCCTGCGCGATGTGAAACGCGGTATTGGCCGCCGGAACACCGCAATAGATTGCGCTTTGCAACAACACTTCCTGGATTTCTTCGCGGGTCACCTTGTTATTGAGCGCCGCGCGCACGTGCATGCGAAATTCATCGCTGCGATTCAGGGCGATCATCATCGAAAGGGTCAGAAGGCTGCGTGTATGGCGAGGCAAACCTGGGCGCGACCATATTTCACCCCATGCGTAACGCGTGATCAGATCCTGAAAAGGCTCGCTGAATGCGTTTTTGGTGTTCTCGGCGCGATCCACGTGCGCATCGCCGAGCACCGCGCGCCGCACTTTCATTCCGGCGGAATGCCGCTCACGCTCGTCCATTACTTCGCCTCCTGCTGAGTAAGAAAGTTTATTAACGCCGTGGTGAAGGCCTCGGCATCTCCGATATTGGAAAGATGCGCTGCGTTTAATTCTACGTACTGCGCGGCGTTAATGCGATCAACAAGGAAGCGGGCGTCCACGGGAGTCGTGACGGCGTCGTGCGCACCTGCGATGACTAGAGTGGGAACCGAGACGCGCGCTACGGTTTCGCGCTGATCCATTTCTCGAAGGGCTTCACAAGTGGCGACGTAACCCTCCGGCGGCGTGCGCAGCAACATCTGGCGCGTTGCCTGCACCACGGCCGGCGATTTCTTGACGAAGCCATCGGTAAACCAGCGGGAGACAACGGCATCCGCGACCGGCGCCATGCCGCCTTCACGAACTGTCTTAATGCGCGTGTTCCAACCGTCCTGCGTGCCGATGCGAGCCGCGGTGTTGCTCAGCACGAGACTGTTGAAACGACCGGCGGCGTTGATGCCGAGCCATTGGCCCAGCGCACCACCCACCGAGATGCCGCAGAAATGCGCGCGCTCGATTTTCAGCGCATCTAGCAGGCCGACCACATCACGCGCCAATCCTTCGATGGTGTATGGTCCCGGCGTGACACTGGTGAGGCCGTGGCCGCGCATGTCGTAACGTAAGACGCGAAATTTCTGCGAGAGAGCTGGAACTTGCGAATTCCACATCGAGAGCGTGGTGCCAAGCGAATTCGAGAGCACGACGACCGGCGCGCGGTCCGGACCGTCAATTTGATAATTGAAGCGTGTTCCGTTGGCGTCTATGAAGGGCATGTCCGTTGCTTTCTGAGCGAATGATTGCTTAGCGCTGCTTCTTATGATCCGCCAGCACCCGTTCAATCATTGATTCCGCTGAACCAGTGTAATTCTTTGGGTCGAGGAGCTTGTCTATTTCTGCCGGTGCGAGATGTTCGCGCACTTGTTTGTCTTCCAGCAGCACTTCACGCAGCGTGCGGTCCGATTCGAGCGCCACCCGTGAGACTCTCTCGATCAAATGATGGGCTGGCATTCTTCCCATCTGCTTCGCCAGCGCGATGGCAACGGCTTCGGCGAGGATCAAGCCGTGCGTGGCTTCGAGGTTGTGCGCCATTTTTTCTTCGTGAACTTCGAGGCCATTTACGATTTGCGTCGTATTAGACAGCGCTCCGGCTGCAAGCAAAAAGATTTCGGGAAGCGTTTCCCATTCGGCGTGCCAGCCACCTAGCCCGCGCTCATGCTCCTGGGGCATCGCGGCAAGCATAGTGGAGACGAGAGCTGGAACACGAATCGCTGCAGCGAGAACCACTGCAGACCCTACCGGATTGCGTTTGTGCGGTAGCGTGGAGGAGCCGCCCTTACCAGGCGCTGTCGGCTCGAACGCTTCGCCGACTTCCGTTTGCGACATCAACGAAACATCGCGCGCGATTTTCCCCAAGGTGCCCACCAGCAGACCTAGAGTAGTTGCGACTTCGGCGAAGCGATCGCGCTGCGCATGCCAGGGCAAGCTGGGAAGTTCCAGTTTCAATTCCTCTGCCAGAGCGCGGGCGACGGTCGATCCCTGCGATCCCAATGCGGCGAGTGTGCCGACCGCGCCGCCAAACTGAAGCACGAGAACTTGCTGACGCGCGGCTAGTAGCCTTACCCGGTGACGATTGATCGCGTCGAGCCAGCCGGCCGCTTTGAGGCCGAACGTTACGGGACTTGCTTGTTGCAACCAGGTGCGCCCGGCGAGCAGGGTGGCTCGATGCTCTTCGACAAGACGAGCGAGCGCATCGGCCAGTTGCGCGAGCTGAGGTGCGATTGCATCGAACGCTGCGCGCAGTTGCAGAACGAGGCCCGTGTCGACGGCGTCCTGGCTGGTGGCGCCCCAATGCACGAATCCCGCAGCTTTTTCATCGGACTTGGCGACGGCTGCGGTGAGCGCTTTGACCAACGGGATGGCGAGATTCCCGGCGAGAGCAGCTTCACGCGCCAGCGCGTCAGTGGCGAAGAGTTCTGCTTTGCACTGGGCCTGAATGGCGGATGATACGCCGGCCGGCGCAACGCCTCCGGTTGTCAGCGCTCGCGCGAGAGCGGCCTCAAAATCGAGCATGCCTTGCAGCCTGCCGCGATCGGAAAAGATTTCACGCGTTTGATCGGTGGTGAACAACGAATCGAGCAGGCGAGTTGTTGGTGAAGTGCTCAAATCGCGCGCGTCCTCAGTCTTATGCTATGCCCCGGCGACTGCTCGCTTGAATCGCGAAACTTCTGTGACAGCCCGGAAACCCTGATCAATCGCGGCATTCGTGTAGGCAAACGCTTCGGCATCCGAATTCGCGATGGAGATGCGCCCGAAGGGTTGCCGGCCGATGACGCAGGGTTGCTGATCTTCGGGCCAATCGGGATCGTACAGCGAATTGTATTCGTAAGCGTAGCCGTGCGGCCAGCGATTCACGGTGATGGCCTGGATATCACGCTCGGGATCGAATCCAGCGGGAGAAAGCATTGCGCCGAGCTGTTCGCGGATATGCCGCTCGAAAATCGCGAAGGTAGTGGTGAGAAGCTCCATGCGTCCCGCACGTTGCTGATCGCGGGCGGGCAAACCCGGTTTGCAGGGAACTCTTTCGAGGTGCAGCAGGCAGGACTCGGCAGGATTGCTCGGGAATTGATATGCGCCCATGCTGACGGGAAAATCCAGCGTGACGGTTTCGAAATAACTTCCCGGACAACGCACGCCGCTCGCACCTAGTTTCTTGAACGACTCCCAGTTGCTGATTTGTACGTTCGTGTAAACGAGCGGCACTTTGACGCCGTACGCCAGTGCGTCCTTTTGTTTATCGGAAAGCTCCGGGCACATAAATGGAATCACCATGTTCCAGCAAGCCAAAATACAGGTGGCGCCTCGCACGGTGCGTGCGCGGCCGTCTATTACATAGGTGACCTCGACTTCTTTCGCGGTGGTGGGATCGCCGACGTTTCGCGCGTGGATTGCGGTGCTATTCAAGCGCAGGCGCACGGGCGAGGACGCATTGTCCAGCGCGGCATAATCGAGTTTTGCGGTGACAATATCTTCCATCGTGTTTCCGGGCGCAGAGCCGGGAATCAGCGAGCGGACGAGCAGGCGCGCGATGGAAGCGTTGCCGTCGGGAAAATGAAAAATATAGGGCTCGTCTCCTTCATCTTGTTTCGTGATTTCGACGCCCAAACCGGGCCCTGGAGGCCCGGACAGATCCATTCCCTCAAAGCCAGGGTATCCGAGCCCGGCTAGATCGCCGGCAGGAACCGCATCAATGCCGACCCCGTAAAGGCCGTAGGTTTCCGTTTGCATCACTGGAATTGCGGCGGGGCTGACCTTGACGTAGTTGAGCAAGTAATCCTTGTAACTTGTCTTAGCGAGAAGGACTTTCTTGTCCCAGGAAGATAAATGCGGGAGATAGTCCACTTTCTCGGTATAGAGCCGCGCAATGTCTTTCTGTACTTGCGGCGAAAGAGGAGTCTTTGCGAGGAACTCGGGCCAGGACGGCTTGCCGATGCCTGGTACGAGGCGATCTTCGCCAAAGGTCTTCTTATCGAAAAACATGCTGCGCGAAAGGCCATGGGACTTCTCAAAATCCCGGTCGTAATATTTGTAGAAGCGCTGGACGTCAATGCCGAGTTCCGCGAGGAGTTCCTTGGCTTGCTTGCTGTAGAGCTTGGGGCCGGCGATTGATTGCGTGCCGCCATAGCCGAGGATCATGCGGCGATCCGTGTGGAATTCGTTGCGGCGTGCGTGGCCGCCGAAATCGTCGTGGTTCTCGAGGATGAGGATTTTGGCTTTCGGTCCGGCGACCTTGCGGAAGAAATATGCCGAGGCAAGACCACTGATGCCGCCGCCCACGACGATCAGGTCGTACGTATCCGAATCCGGCGTGGGGTTGCTCCAGGTATTGCCGTCGCGCAGCGCATGGCCGACTTCCATCACGCCGTCGGTGGTACCTCTCATGCCGGTCAAGGCCGGAGGATAGTAGGGATTCGCGCTTTGAGGGTCGAGCGGCGAGTGCGGGATGCCAAATCGTTCGAACCACTGCGTGTGGGGAGAAAGTAAGGATCCGCCGACCGCTACTGCAAAACCATTGAGGAAATCGCGCCTGGGGATGTCGCGGCGCATACCGAGTTTCTGCTCATCCTTTTCACGAGTCACCATCTCCCCCGAGAGTTTGACCACCGGCTGAGCATGCGTTAGTCGCCCTCACCGGCTTTAGATTTGTAGGAAACGAGCATACCGCAGTCGTCGGCACGATATAGAGGCAAACTTTCAGGGCTGCAAAACGATCTGTGAGGCGGAATTAGTGCGATTCGATGTCAATGCGCAACGCGGAGATTCCGATACGGAATTCGGCGGAGGCGTCGAGTTTTGCCGCAAGGACGCGCCTGCCCGCTACGTAGGTACCGTTTGTCGAACGCAGATCTCGGAGGAAGACAGCGTCGTTCTTGACTTCGATCGCGCAATGCAAGCGCGAGACTTGGGGATCGTCAATCTCAATGTCAGCGCCGCCGCGCAGGCGGCCGAGCGTCACGAGCGGCATGGTCAGATCGCGCTGGAATCCCGACGAAGGTCCGTCAATGACTGAGACGGTGATGGATTTCCCTACCGGAAGGTCGAGCGTTGCGGTTTGCGTCCTGGCAGATTCCGCGAGACGTGCAGCGGCGAAAGGTCGGCTCTCTGGCGCTAGCGGTTCGCTGGCCATGGTAGACGAGTTCATGTCCAGAGGCATCAGATCCACCAGCGAGCTTTGAGCGCACATCCAGCAGCGGATTTGCGCCATT
This sequence comes from Candidatus Acidiferrales bacterium, assembly GCA_049287725.1. GTDB lineage: Bacteria > Acidobacteriota > Terriglobia > Acidiferrales > UBA7541 > Palsa-295. The sequence continues at coordinate 337,343 of JBAQGJ010000018.1, forward strand.
CGGCGTCCGGCATACAGCCGGTCGTCCAAATCGACCTGTGCGGAGCAGTGGGAGCACCGTACGCGCATGGTGAGACTTTAGCACCTGGGATGGGGTGCCCCGCGATGGTACTGCCGGTCTATTTTGAGCGCATTGTTTCGAGGGAATATACGGTGGCGTCGCCCGCCCGGCCACGCATTTATGTGGCACTATTTTGCATAGGCAGTCTGCGCAAAACAGAGCCGCTTGCGAGCCGTTTCTATGTAAATATTTGCGTTTGTTTATGTTATATGGTGATTGCCGATACTTGAGCCTTTCATCCGATGGGCTCCAATCATGTTGAACGACCCAGCGAGAGGATGTAGTATATTGCATAGGGATCAAGGTGCAAAATTTGGCTCCTGAAGCTCAAACGGCAGTTCCAGTTCCATTGGCGGCGGCTGCTGTGTCCGATATCGAGTTTCTCGGTTTTGTGGGCGCGCGAGTTCGTGAACTGCGAAGTTTGCGCGGAATGACGCGCAAGGCAGTTGCTCGGGACGCGGATGTATCCGAGCGGCATCTTGCGCAACTTGAACTGGGCGATGGGAACATTTCCATCTTGTTGCTGCGGCGGATCGCGGCGGCGCTGAACGCGTCACTCGCCGATTTGTTTTCGCCCAAGGTATACATGCCAGACGAGAAACGATTGATTGGGGAGCTGCTGGAACGGCTTCCGGCCAACCGGCTGCAGGAAACGCTGAAGCGATTGACGCGCGAATTCGCGAGCGAGGAGAAATCCCGGCGCTCACGCATTGCATTGATTGGTTTGCGCGGGGCGGGCAAGTCCACATTGGGGGCGAAGCTGTCGCGCGAAATGAACGTCCCATTTATCGAGCTGGATCGCGAAATCGAAAAGGACGCGGGGATTGCCCTGGCGGAGATTTTTTCGCTCTACGGACAGGCGGGCTACCGCCGAATCGAAAAGCGGACGCTGGATCGAATGCTGAAGGAAAACGCGCGGGCGATCATTTCGATCGGCGGAGGAGTGGTTTCCGAAAAGGAAACCTACGATCGCGTACTTGCGAATTGCCTCACGGTGTGGGTGAAGGCCAGTCCCGAGGAGCACATGTCGCGTGTGATCGCGCAAGGCGATTTTCGCGTGATGGGTGAGAACAACGAAGCCATGGATGACCTGCGGCGAATCCTCGAAGCACGGGAAACTCTTTATCGCCGGGCGGACATTCATCTGGAGACTTCGGGTGAGTCGGTGGATGCAAGCCTTTCGAAGCTCAAACGCGCCATACAATCGGAAATAGAGTAGGAGGCATTTGTGGACGCAAGCGTAGCGCAAGATTCGCGGAGCACGGTAGCCCTGGTTGACTACCAGACCGAGCCGTCAAAATACAAACACTGGCGTGTGTCATATGACGGGCCGGTGGCGACTTTGACCATGGACGTGAATGAGGATGGCGGGCTGCGTCCCGGATACAAATTGAAACTCAATTCCTACGATTTGGGCGTGGACATCGAGTTGCACGACGCGCTGCAACGAATACGATTTGAGCACCCCGAGATCCGGTCGGTGATAATTTCCAGTGCGAAGAATCGCATCTTTTGTTCGGGCGCGAATATTTACATGTTGGGGCTTTCCTCGCACGCGTGGAAGGTGAATTTCTGCAAGTTCACGAATGAAACTCGAAATGGGATTGAAGATGCGAGCCGCCATTCGGGATTGAAGTTTCTTGCGGCTTTGAATGGCACCACCGCCGGCGGAGGATACGAGCTCGCGCTTGCCTGCGACGAAATCATTCTTGTGGATGACCGTTCATCGGCGGTCAGTCTTCCGGAAGTGCCTTTGCTGGGTGTGCTTCCAGGTACGGGCGGGCTGACACGTGTAACGGACAAGCGAAAAGTGCGAAGGGATCATGCGGACATTTTCTGCACATCGGCCGACGGCGTGAAAGGCCAGCGGGCGAAAGAGTGGAGACTCGTGGATGATGCAGTGAAGACGCAGCAGTTTGCGGAGCACGTCAAGCAGCGATCGTTGCAATTGGCTGAGAAAAGCGATCGACCGAGAAACGCAAAGAGTGTCGCACTGACGCCTTTACGGCGAACCATTGATGAGGGTGGGCGGCATTACGAGTATGTGGACGCACAGGTGAACCGGGAAGCTCGCACCGTGACGTTGACCATTCGTGCGCCGCAATCTGTAAGTTCACTGAGCCTCGATGGCGCCGTGGCAAAGGGCGCGTCCTGGTGGCCCTTGCAGATGGCACGCGAACTGGATGATGCAATCCTGGGGCTGCGAACGAACGAAGCAGAATTGGGATTGTGGATTTTGAAATCGTCAGGAAACCCGGAGGCAGTCCTGGCGATTGACGAATTCATCCTTGCGAACCGGACGAATTGGTTTGTCCGGGAAGTTCTGGGGATGGTGCGGCGCACGTTTGCGCGGCTGGATGTTTCGTCGAGGTCGCTCTTTGCGCTCGTCGAACCGGATTCATGCTTCGTAGGAACGCTACTGGAATTGGCACTCTCGGCGGATCGCGTTTACATGCTCGATACGCAGGAGGGCGAGGCGAAGGCGTCTATGACGCTATCGGAGATGAATTTCGGCGCTTTGCCGATGGTGAATGGACTGTCACGATTGGCCGCGCGTTTTTGCGGGGACGCATCACGGATCGACAGTTTGCGCGGCCTGATCGGCCGCCGATTGCAGGCCCGGGAGGCGCTCGAAGCGGGCTTGGTGACCGCTGCGCCGGATGATCTGGACTGGAAAGATGAAGTGCGCCAGGCGATTGAATCGAGAACAGCGCTTTCGCCGGATGCCTTGACCGGACTGGAAGCGAATTTACGGTTTGGCGGGAGCGAAACGATGGAAAGCAGAATTTTTGGCAGGCTGTCGGCATGGCAAAACTGGATTTTTGTACGGCCCAACGCCGTGGGCGAAAGCGGCGCTCTGAAGATTTACGGGACGGGCGCGCCGGTGAAATTCAACTGGGAAAGAGTGTAGGCCTGCAGATTCAGGCCAGTTCCCAATCACATAGAGCTTTTTGCAAGGAGACTGCAATGATTGATTATACAGAAAAAATTCCTAATAACGTGGATCTGGGTCGCGACCGCGTGCTGCAGCGCGCGTTGGAGCACTGGCAACCGGCGTATATGAATTGGTGGTACGACATGGGACCGAGCGAGAGCCATGCGCTGGAAGTCTATCTGCGCACGGCAACCAGCGTTGAGCCAGACGGTTGGGCGCAGTTCGGATACGTGCGCATGCCCGAATATCGCTGGGGAATTTTCCTGCAACCGCGCGACGCCGATCGCCAAGTGAATTTCGGCGTACACAAGAGCCAGCCCGCGTGGCAAGAAGTTCCGGGCGAGTACCGCTCGACTTTGCGGCGAGTGATCGTGACGCAAGGCGATACGGAACCCGCGTCGGTAGAGCAGCAGCGGCTGCTCGGCATGTGCTGCCCCTCTTTGTATGACTTGCGCAACATATTTCAAGTCAACGTGGAAGAGGGGCGCCATCTATGGGCGATGGTCTACTTGCTGCATCGCTATTTTGGACGCGATGGGCGGGAAGAGGCGGAGGCATTGCTCGAGCGCCGCTCCGGCGATGCGGATAATCCGCGCATCTTGGGCGCGTTCAACGAGCCGACGCCGGATTGGTTGGCGTTCTACATGTTCACGTTTTTCACCGATCGCGACGGCAAATTCCAGCTGTGCGCGCTGGCGGAGTCAGGATTCGATCCTCTGGCACGCACTTGCCGATTCATGCTGACGGAAGAAGCACACCATATGTTTGTGGGCGAGACGGGCATCAGCCGAATCCTGCAGCGGACGTGCGAGGTGATGAAAGAGCACAAAGCTGAAAATCCGAGCGACGTTCGCGCGCTAGGCGTGATTGACTTACAGACGATGCAGAGATATTTGAATTTTCACTTCAGTGTGACGATTGATCTTTTTGGTTCGGATGCCTCTTCGAACGCCGCCAGCTACTACACCACGGGACTGAAGGGACGCTACGAGGAAACGAAGATTGAGGACGATCACATGCTGCAGGACGCGCAATATCCCGTGCTGGAAGTTGCCGGCAACAAAATTGTTACGCGGCAAGTGCCCGCGCTTACGGCTTTGAACGAGCGTTTGCGCGACGACTACATTACCGAAATCCAGGGCGGCGTGGACCGTTGGAACAAGATCATCGAACAAGCCGGTGTTCCGTTCCGACTGGTGCTGCCGCACAAGGGATTTCACCGAGCTATCGGAAATTTCGCCGGAAAATTTATCAGTCCGGAAGGCGATGTATTGACGAAAGAGGCTTGGGAGAACAATCAGCATAAGTGGCTGCCGAGCGCAGAAGATCAGGCTTTCGTACAGTCATTGATGACGGGCCGCGTGATCGAACCGGGGAAATTCGCGAACTGGATCGCGCCTCCGGCCCGCGGAATCAACAGACAACCATTGAATTTCGAATACGTCCGATTTAATTGAACTCTACGGGTGGGAGATCAAGACTATGCGGTGGATTCGTTATAAACCGAGGAGGAACGGAGAATCTCGTTGAGTCTGACAATCGTGCAGGCCGGTGAACCGGTGTTGCGGCAAGTCGCGCGTAATTTGACCAGGGCAGAGATCGAGAGCGATCAAATCCAGAGCTTGATTCGGGACATGCGAGAAACGATGCACGGGGCCCCGGGCGTGGGTCTTGCGGCGCCACAGGTCGGCTTTTCGCTGCAACTCGCAGTGATTGAAGATAAAGAGGAGTACCACAAGAGCATCAGTGCAGAAGAATTGCGAGAACGGGAACGGCAACCGGTGCCGTTCCAGGTAGTCATCAACCCAAAAATTACTCACACTTCCGAGTCGGTCGTCGAGTTCTTCGAAGGATGTTTGAGCCTCCCCGGATTTTCGGCCGTCGTTCCTCGAGCCCACGCAGTAACTGTCAAGTGCATGGATGAAAATGGGAGACAGAAATTGATCGTGGCTTCCGGATGGCATGCCCGGATTCTGCAGCACGAAATAGATCATCTGAACGGGAATCTCTACATAGACCGGATGCGCAGTCGCACGTTCATGTCGCTGGACAACTACAACCGCTACTGGAAAGGGAGGCCGATCAGCCAAATCCAATCAACCCTTAGCTGAGTCTCCGTGCTCCTTTGTGCCGATGCATTCATATTTTTATTGCTTAATCGCCAAATTCTTGAATGCACCGGCACACTGGAAAAAGACGCTTTAATGCGTCCGCGGAAATGGCACCCTCGACATTCGCTTGACGTTCAAGAATGACGCGGCGCTAGTGGCTTTGCCACGCTTCGTGAACTTCTTGTAATGCTTCGTCTATTTTCTTGATGGCTTTGTCGCGATGGCCACCGTATTCGCCCGGTGCGCTCGCGAGCAGTCCTCGCGCCTCGCGCAATTTGTCCTCGACGTGATGCAGGTCTTCGCGCGCTTCGTGTCTCTCTTGCGCGGGCTGTCCGTTCGCAACCGCACCCGATACGGGTGCGGTGCCTCGCACTGCCGGCGAGACGACCACCAAAAGCATAGCAAGCGCCAACAATCCTGCCGCCGAGACCAAACGCATGAGTTGCCTGTTCATGATAAGCCTCCTAGTTGGAATTGTGAGTTTGATGCCTTTAAACGGAATTTCTGATCTGGATCCGCAGCTTCTGCATCGTAGCTGCCCCTTGCGACGGGCACAACGAATTTGCCAACCGATCGTAGCTCTAAAGATAACCGTGTGTCGCGAGGGTCGTATTGGTAAAACCGGGTGGGTAATTCGGGTAAATGTGGTGGGCCCATGGAGAGTCAAGCTCGCGGCAAACGAATGCGACGTCGAGCTTCGAAAGGCAGCATCCCGGAACCTGAAACTTGATGCGACTACGCTTGCGGAGTTTTCTGCGCCGCGGCCAATGCGTTAATTTCCAATGCCTCGGTGGACCCGACGAATTCCAAGCCGACGCCAAATCTTCCCTGCCCTAACGCATCACAATAGGCGACTCGCGCCGCTGACGTGAAATGACCAGCCGGCAAGGAAACCAGTATCGTGTCGTCAATGAACCAATCGCTGGTAGAGATAACGCGGACGCCGCGCGGACTGACATTTTGCGTGAACGCTTTCTCTACCCCGAGCTTGCCGTGCGTGCCGATGAGCATGGCCGTCAGCTGCATGTCGACACGGTTTTCAATGCGCTCGGCAATGAACTGTTGTTCCATTAGATTGACCTCCCATACGAAAAGTGTCTTATAACCGACGTGGCGGCACAGAAGCCTGGCATGACGCCGGCACCCCTGTGCACTCATCGTAGCCAAGTTGCTGACGGACGGCGGGAAAGGAAGCAGCACTGCTGTCGAAAAGGCCACTACGGGCGCGACCGGCGCAGTGCTCCGCACGGAGACAGTCCCAATAAGAACCCGAATGGATAAGGATGGTGGGCCTGGGGAGAGTCGAACTCCCGACAAACGGTTTAGGAAACCGCTGCTCTATCCATCTGAGCTACAGGCCCGCGCAGGGAGGCTAGTGACAATCGGTAGGTTAACATAGCGAGGATTACTCGTTGGCGGGCAAGTTGTGGGCGCGCCTCCGGCCGTAGGTGATCCCGAGCGAGTTTGTCGCTGGGTCCGGAAGCGTCGCTGCAGGGAGACTCAGTCGGCAGGGGAATAGGATTGGCTGTCCACGCCTTGGAGCTTAGCTTCTGCGGCGCCAACCAATCCTGGTTCAGCGGATACTTGCCGCGGTTGCGGTTCTTCGGTGACTGGCACCGGGGTTGTCTTATCCGGGAACATCCGGTCGCGGATCCTCAGGAACGGCCATTCGATCAGAAGTGTAGTGACGACACCCAAGGTAATTGCCGCAGCGTACTCAGTAATCGTCAGGCACGGCCATCTCACGACGTCGGGAAGATACTGCGACAAGTGCGTCAGAGGATCGCGCACGGAATTGTGCCACAGATAAATTCCGTAGGAGTACAACCCGATAGCCGCAATCCATCTGTAGGGGCGCCATTCCTTGAAGCGTCCCGAGTGCCGGTACACGAGCATAAGGAACGCTCCATATCCAATGTATAGAATGGTGAGCCCGATCGAGTACCGCAGGCTCTTGCTATCGACAGCTGCATACAGAGTAAAGGCCGCTGCGGTAACGCCGGCCAAGATCCACTTGTGGCTCGCGATGCGATCGAATTTCTCCGGGAAAAAGTGGAAAAGCGTGGCGAGCACCACGCCAAACAGCAACGCGTCCAGCCGATCGTGTGTGTAAGTGAAAGCTCCGGGCCATCCCGCATAGACGGTGACGCAACGGATGATGATGACTGCGCCAATGACACACAGAAAGACCTTCAGTATTCGATCCGCTGGCCAATGGCGGCTCGCCATGTAGGCCATGGCTAGCGCGAGAAGAAGATAGAAATGTTCTTCGATAGACAACGTCCAAGTGTGCAAAAGCGAAGTGCCCAGGTAGTTTTGGAGATGGAGAAGGTTGGGGATGAGGAACGAATTCAGAGGATGTTTGCGAACGACTATTTGAGCGAAGATGTAGAAATAGTAGGCGGGCCAGATTTTCAAGCCCCGACGAAGAAGAAATCGCTTAGCCTGGATGGTCCCGGTGCGTTTGTACTCCTTCAGAAGCAGCCCGCCGACCAGGAAACCGCTGAGTACGAAGAAAACGTCTACACCCGTTTGCCCCATCAGGTGTCCAGGAGTCTGTAAGGCTCGAAGGATGGGGTGGCCGACCGGCGCCAAGCCAAAGTGATGCGCCATCACCATCAGAATGGCGATCCCTCTGACAAAATCCAGCTCGGAGTTGCGCTGTTTAAGGTTGGGAGCGGAGGAAAAGCGCATGCTGTAACGAACCTTCCAGGGAAGCCCGATGCAGCATCACCAAAGGAAACTGCGAGGAATGAAGTTGCGTCATCGGGTCTTTCCAGGCTTCGCGATCTAATCGAAACGCCGCACGGAGTCTGGGCCCGGAATCCGGCAGAGAGAGGATCAACAGCTGACAGGAGATTTCTGCGAAATGCGAATCGTTTGGCTGCTGCTCAGTCGTACTTCTTCAGATGAAACATCTCAAGCGAAACGCTCCAAACAGCGCTCGGAATGGTGACCAGGTAGCGTTTCCATAAGCGCTTGGGCTCGACGAGCAAGCGGAAGAGCCATTCCAGGCCCGTGTTGCCCATCCAGGCGGGCGCGCGCTGGAGTTTTCCGGAATTGAAATCAAACGCGGCTCCCACTCCCAGCATTACGGGAACCAGGAATTTTTCGCGGTGCTCGTACATCCAACGCTCTTGTTTTGGCGTGCTTAAGCCGATCCACATGACATCGGGTTGGGCTGCCTGCACACGAGCGGCGACTTCGACTTCTTCTTCGTCCGTCAGAGGACGAAAAGGCGGCGTGTAGGTACCGGCGACCGCGATGTTATGTCGATCGCGGAGACTTTGCGCCAGATCGTCAGCCACTCCCGGAGCGCCGCCGTAAAAGAAGTGGCGATAGCGGGACCCGGTCTGTTTGCAAAACGCCTCCATGAGATCCGAGCCACAGACGCGCTGGCTGATCGGGTGGCCGTGCCAGCGAGCCAGCCAAACGAGCGGCATACCGTCGGGCACGACGAGCGAAGCTGATTTCAATATCTCTCGAAAGCGCGAGTCTTTGCGCGACTCGGAAACGCCATGCATCCCAGTGATCGCGATGTAGCGCGTGAGGTCACGGCTTGCGATCCACGATTCCATTTCGGCGATTACGTCGGACATGCGGACGCAGTGCACCGGCACACCGAGGACGTTGTAGTTTGGCGCGTGGGATTTTTGCTCAGCGCCGAGTGCTTCAGGCATACGTGGCCACCGTCTGTTCGTAGATTTCCATTAAGCGCGTGTAGTTTTTCTCGGCAGTGTAATCCGTTTCAAATTTGCGACGTGCGGCGCGGCCCATCTCCGAGAGCTCAGTGGAATGATTCCAAGCCCATTCGACCTTGCTCGCGAGATCCTGGGCGTCACCGGGATTGAAGTGCAGACCGGTGACAGAGTCGGCGACGATTTCCTGCATTCCGCCCAGTCGAGAGCAGAGGACCGGCACGCCGCAGGCGAATGCTTCGACGATGACCATGGGAAAGCCCTCGTACCACAGGCTCGGAGTGATTTGGAATCGCGCGCCTTTCACGGTGGCGATTGTTTCGTCGCGGGAGAGGCGGCCGCAAAAAGTGATTCCGGTAAGGCCGCGCTTTTTTACCTGGGCCTCGAGGCTGGAGCGCAGGGGACCATCACCCACAATTTTGAGCGGGATACCCGGTTGAACGTGTTCCCATGCGGCCACCAACGTGGCCACACCCTTCTCCTGAGACAATCGCCCCGCAAATACGGCGTAGTCCCCTAACCCTTGGCGCGGCCCAGGGTCCTGATCCATGAAGTTGGGCTTGACTACGATCTTTTTTGCGTCGAATCCGGCGGCGACAAATTTCGCCCGTGAAAATTCCGTGGCCGCGACGGAGCAGTCCACGAGCTCGTGGTAGGTTTTCAGTTGGCGATGCCACGCGAGCATCAGCGCGACGCCTGCCGTTTGCAGCTTGGAATCGCGGTAGCAGCCGTGGCGAATGCCGCTCCAGAGGGTGTGCTCAACGCAATCCTCGCAGACTTTCCCGTCACGAAAAAAAAGCGCACCCGGGCACATCAGACGATAGTTCTGGAGAGTCTGTACGACTGGGACACCCTTTTCGCGACACGCGCCATATATGGAAGGTGAAATCATAATGAACGTGTTGTGCACGTGGACGAGGTCAGGAGATTCCCGCGCGAGGAGTTCGGCGAATTCGCGGCGCGAATCCGAGTTCCAGACGATGCGTTTGATCAGCGTGGCGTGCTGCAGCGCCGAGAACTGCTCGATTTCATGATTACTGCGCTCGTAGGTGGCCACGTGATGGCCCGCGCGCTGCAAGTTCTTCCTTTCCTGTTCGAAAACCACGTCTTCGCCACCGGCCTGCTGATAGGTGTTGTGGACCAGAAGAATCTTCATCGGTTGACGATCAACAGCTCCGTGTGACTCACCAACAATGCTCGCTTCAAGTTTTTCACGTTGAAGATCGCTTGGCTTTGTGCAGCTTTCTGAAACCGCGGACCAAAATCGGCGGAGTAATATCCTTGATGGTCCGGCGGAACGTCGAAACGTTCTTATCGGAGCCGTAGAAGCTCGGCGCATAAATAGAGCCGTGCGGCGTAAGGTCCTTTTTTCCCCCGACTCCAGCGGTGTGGTAGTACACCGCGAATGAGTTCCGGCTGCGTCCATTAGGAGCTGCTACCGGGTTGGGTACGCCGTGATAGTTGTTATCGGCAATCTCAAAAATTATGGTTCGATTGAAGACGGGCTCAACCACGACATCACACCGCGTACCTTCAGAATTCCACAATTCGAGTTGGCCGCCGTACTCGTGCGTCCAGTTTTTATTGAGGTAAGTGATAAGACTGAGCCGGCGGTTCAGACCCGTTTCATACGCGGTATTGCGGTCCACGTGAACGTCAAATTTACCCCCTTGCGGGATGATGTGATAGCCCGCGCCCTGAAGGTAAGGGTCCGGCAACAATTCCCAAATTCCGGTCAACTCCGAGAGCAGGTATAGGAAACCAGCGGAGTGCAAGAGGGATGTGTGCCGAAAGCCGGTGTCACCGAGATCAACGGCCGAGCGCAGATTGATTTTCTGGAGATGCTCGTTGTCTTCATGCACCCAATGATCGGAGGTCAGCGGCCGTATCTCCGAAGCTAGATCTTCCATGTGGCTGTTCGGAAACAGATTGTCAAAGATGAGATGGGGAAACGGCTTGGCAGTCTTGTACGCATGGCTAAGGTTCTCTGGTGAATCTGGGAGGGTAACCTTGTCCTTCAAAACAGACAGAATGCCGTTGCTGTTGTTGTGGTTAGTCATACGCCTTCAACGCTACTGGGCCTGAGCGCCAAAGACATCCGGATGCACACAAGTTTTGAGCGGGACGGTGATGGCATTAACCGGCCACTACGGGACGGTCGTGCCTGAGAGAGGAGCGATACTCAATCCATTGTGCCGTTATGGGGATTTCCCCGTTTCGAAATACAGATCGGGGACCGTGTCTTAGCGTCCAGACCCGGACCGAACCGCGTAGCGCGCTCCTTTTCGCAGTAAATTAGTGACTTTTTTCGTAAATCCAAAAGTCCGCAAACGAACCACGCTGTGTTTCTGGATCCCACGGGAATTTATTAGGAATATGCCGAATCAAGCGCCACGCGGGCTGGTGTTGCTCAATCCAATTACTGAACTTGCGATGGCGGACGTGAATCATGTCACGAGGGGCTTCCTCGTTGTCCGAATAGACAATCACGAAACGAGTGGCCGCTTCAAAAACGTGGCCCATATATTTTTCGTAAATCTCGTCTTCCACCAAATGATAGATCACGTCCAACGATAGCGTTAATTCCGCCCTTTCGGCGTACGCGGCGGGTTCGTCATATGGCAGGAACGTCTTTGTAGTGTCACGATGGAAATGCTCCTGGCACCGCCGCAGGGCCGTTGGTGAGACGTCTATGCCGACGTAGCGCGGATATTTGGCAAGAGAAAGTTGATTGCCGTCGCCGCATCCGAACTCGATGACGGAAGTAATTCGATTATCCGCGACGAAATCATTTATGACGCCGGCCTTGAATTTCGCCAGCTCTCCGTACGAGCCATTTCCGGAGTTGCCTCCCTTCGCGTAGCGAGAGTCCCAATAACTCGACGAATTGAATTGGACGAGCCGGATACGCAGAGGGCGGCTGGTGCGTTCAAGCCATCGAACCGCTCGTCCTACAATTGGCAGCCGCTTGATGCGCGACTTCAGGTCCATCCCGAATTCGGTCACATTGCCAGTCAGTTGTCCCATGATCCGATCCTTCGGTTCCTCGGAGGCGCGAGGAGATGATTGCTGAATTTGTTGGTTGAACGGTGAGTGGTTTAGTCCTCGGGCTGTGAAGGATCGGTGCGAGCTAAGAATTAACTGGGCGTTGCGCAATAATCCTGATCTGTGAAGTCACCGCTGGGCTCAGGTTCCAATAAGTCAGGAAACCGTACAGCCTGCAGCCGAGTTCAAACAACGGCCTTCCGCCGATGGAGCGCAGGAGGCGAGGAATGAACCGAGGCGGCCAAATGTGCACGTAGGCCTTGGATTCGTGAACGTGAAATCCCGCATCCATAAAGAGATTTGCCGCGGACATCGGACTCCAACAATAGAGATGATGGTTGGGGTCGTCCGCCTTGTAACGATTTCTGATGGATTCGCACGGGACGACGAAGACCACCTTGCCGCCGGGGGCTACCTTCGGCAAGAGCGCCTGAAGTTCCTGCAGCGGGTTCGGGCAATGCTCCAGGGCGTTATTGGAAATCAGGGTGTCGGCCCAGCCGTCCTCGACTTGTGATGTCGCCGCAAGCGCATTGATACCGTTGTTCTGCGCCGCTTCGCGAGCGACAGGACTGATCTCGATACCGAGTTTTTCGCGGCAAGTGATATTGGCCAGCAGATAGCCGCCGCCGCAACCAAAATCCAAAACTTTCATCTCCGGGCGGATGTAATCAGAAAATTTGGTCAGATTAGCCCAGCCGCCGAAGCGCCCAATCTCGGATTGGTACTTGAAATATTCCGCGTCGTAGTGCGACGCCGTCGTCATGGCCTGTGAATTCATTTATGTCTCGTGTCTAACATCAGAATGTGGCGCTAGGGCGTCACTAAGACAGGAACGGGCCCGATTTCCAAGCTTGTTCCGCTCAACGGATGGGTTTCCTCAAGCAAAGGCGTGACGCTTTTCGGATGCCAGGCCGCCGGAACGGAGAAGTCTTCTTTCCCGTCGGGATTCCACACGATCCACTCGTGGGCGCCGTCGCGGTTCAATTGGCAGGTCCAAGTATTGTCGGCTCCCTGTTCGCACCAATCCATGCGGGCGCCGATCAGCCACTTCTGAATGGTTCCGAAGGCGCGTCCCGCGGGCGTGAGGGTCTGATCATCCGCCTCGGTGGTCTGGATTGTCATCTTATGATTGTCCCAGGCGTACCAGTAAAATCTTTGGACACCGGCGGCCCAGTTCAAGATGTACGCGCGCGCGAGGTATCCGGCGCCGAGTTCCTCCGATGGGAACGGGTTGGGCTTGAACCAGCCGGCCTCGGTATCCCACAGCGGCTTGCTGCCGACGCCATTGTCAGCCATGGACTGTTGGACCTGGTGAATCACCGGCACCATGGCTTCCGGCGGCTGATCGGCCACGTAAAAGTGATAGCCGATGACGTCCACATACTGGCCGCCGCCTTTGCTTAGGAACTCCGCGAGCCATTTAACACCGTAGCCGCTGGTCGCCGGCGGCGAGACGACGAGTGCATGCGGATCAATGCCATGAATGATTTGAGAGGCTTCCTTTGTGAGCTCCAACAATTGGTCTATAGTGCCACTCCAAAATTGCTTCAGGTTCGGCTCGTTCCATATTTCGTAGTAGTGGATGCGGCCTTTGTAACGCGTGGCGACGGCGGTGACAAAAGCGCGCCAGTCTTCGTTGTCCGTGGGCTCAGCGGCGAACCCGGGCTGATAGCCGGACGGTTCCTGCGGTCGCGACGACGTCCACCGGGGTGTCAGACCGAGCGTTAGGAGCAGGTCTTGGTTGTGCTCCTGGGCCATGGCTAAGCAGTTGTCCAAAGTTCCGAATCGCCACTGGCCCTTGCTCGGCTCCAGGTCGGGCCAGGTGACGCGCGCGTCCCAGAGGCGTCGCGCCGGAACGGGAACTTTGGGCCACGGGGTCGAGCTGCCCGCGCGATGAATGTGCATCCCGAAAAAGACTGGAGGAATCGGCTGCGCGGGAGGAACAAGCTTGGTTTGATCGAACGCAAACGCTGTGAGCGCTGCGAACAGCATAACCGTAAATCCAGCAATGATGGAGAGGCGATTCATTGAATTTAGTTGGCGCACTTTCCTAATGCTTTCGGTGATTGCTTATTGGCTTCTTCGCTTGCTGGTCGAGTTACGAACGGAGCATAGGGCTTCAATCCGCTGCTTTCTGTTCTTGATAGGCATGCTGCTTCGCGGGGACCCGATAAACGACACCGGTACGGACGAGACATTGAGTGATGCCCACTCTATAATTTTCGACCATCGCTTCGATGGTGTATTGCGAGCCCGCTCGTTCGGCGCCGCGACGCAAGCGAGCCATCAATTCGGGCGTGGAGAGCACTTCGACAACAGCGTCAGCGAATGCAGCCGCGTTGTGGGCGGTAAGCCTGCCGTTTTCGCCATCGCGCAAATAGCTGATTTCGGGCGGATGCGTCGGCAATTGAGTCGCGATCAAAGGCAAGCCCGCCGCGAAACTGTCTACGATTGCGAGGCCCGCCGTCCCGGCCAGCAGGAAAACATCCGCGATTTTGTACAGCATGGCACTTTCCCTGCCGAACTGCGATCCCATGTAGTGGATCCATGGGTCTCGGGCGATAGCGTGTTCGAGCCACTTACGATCCGGGCCATTGCCCACGATCACGAGATGGAAGTCGGGACGGCGCAACCTTACGAGGCGAGCAGCTTCGATCAGCATCGGTATGGCCTTGATATCGCCGAGTAGGCCGCAATAGATACCAGTTTTGCTGGAGTCGCTGCCCGTCAGGGCCAACTTTGCTTGCGCCGCTTCGTCCCGCTGGATCTCGCTCAACTGGCGGCGGAGATCGACGGTGTCCGTAGCGTTTTGGACGTTTGTGACCCGCTCCGCTGGCATGCCGTGTTGCCGCAGATAATCAGCGATCGTCTCGGTGTAAGCAAACCACCAATCCACGGACGTGACCATTTTCTCTTTTGTCCACTCGGAGAAGGCAGATCGGTCCGGGTGCATGTTGGGACCCAGCCCCCAGAACGCGACGGTCTTCAGCCGCAGAGTGGAAAGCAAAAGCAGAAACGGATTGATGAGATATTTGTTTTCGTTGCCGACGATGACGAGGTCGGCGCTGAATACTTCTCTCCACAGCGACTGATATAGAAAGCGATCGGCGAACCAATAGCCCGGTACTTTGCGGCCAATTTCCGGCGGCAGTTCAGCGCCATCGCCACGAGTGGCTTGTTTTCGATTCTGCGCGCTGTAAGCGACAACCAGTTCGACGCCGTCCTGGCCAAGCGCCCCGTGAAGCTTGGTGAAAAAAGGCACCCGATAGTGCTTCATTTCAGCCTGAATGATGAGAACTCTCGGCATGTTTAGTTTTCTTGCTGGACGTACAGCGCCGGGCCGCTACGTTCACCGAGCGCGGAGGCTTCGAGCACGCCGTCATAAATCTTTTCGAGCGCGCTGGTTTGGGTATTCAAATCGAAAAGCCGCAAGACCCGCTGGCGGCCAGCTACGCCGAACTTGCGGCGAAGATCAGCATTTTTCAAGAGCAGCGAGAGATACTGGGCAAGAGTTCGCCAATCGCGTTCGGGGGCCAGGAAACCAGTTTCGCCGTGAAGCACTGCCTCGGGTATGCCGCCCGTAGCAAAACTGACCACGGGCTTTTCCATGGCCTGGGCCTCGGCAAAGACTATTCCGAAGGCCTCTTCCTCACCGGAGCGTCGTTTGATGCTGGGGGCGCAAAACACACTGGCGCGATCCAACCATTCGCGAACCACGTCAGGAGGTTGAACTCCCAGGAATCGGTAGCGTTTCAGGCTCTCGCTCGCCAACTTTTCGAGGTCCCCGCGCAAAACGCCATCTCCGATCAGAACGAGCTCGGTGGAGGGATTCTCTTTCTGGACCTCCGCCATCGCACGAATCAGAAATTCCGCGCCTTTTCTAGCGGCCAAACGGCCGACGAACAAGACGGTGGATTCCTGCTCTCCCTGCGCTGGCGAGAAAAGTTTTGTGTCCACGCCAATGTAATGCGCAACAATTCTCTCCGCCGGAAAATGCTGTTCCACAAGCTTTCGGCGAATGAATTCGGAGACGGCAATAAAGAGCGTTGCGCCATGGCGCAATACGCCTCGTTGCACGAGGTAGCGACGATGTCCAAAGGGAGCCTTCACGTGACGGACATCGGTGGCGGTGGCATCGGATCCGTGAAAAGTCACGATCAGGGGCAAGCCGAGCTTGCGCGCCAAAGGAAGCGCGCGCAGCCCGTCCGGACCGAAATGCGAATGTATTAAAACCGGGTCTACTGCGCGCAGCTTTTCCACCAAGCCTGGCGCGATTCCAAAAAGCTTGAACATCACTTCGCGAAATTTGCCATTCACATCTCCGCCGCTGACCGTATACGTGCTTTCCGAGGGCAGCTCAAGCCCGCGAACCCTGCGAGAACCGGCATAGACAGGAGTGAATCTAGACAACGCCTGCGCTTGAGAGCGAACGAAGGTCTCCGAGGGATACAGGAGATGATCGCAAAAGATTACAACTCTGGGATTAGGGTTAGCGTTCATACAAAATCCTAACTGGTTGCAAATGACGGACTGGAGTCAGATTCCGATTCGCTTTCGTCATCATCGTCGTCCACTAGTTCCAGTGCGGCGACAGGCTGGGAGACCGTGCAAGCGGCTGCCACGAATAGCATCCAAAAGATGGTGTTGGGGGCCAAGACGTAATTCTCAGTGAAACTGTAGAGCAGCACGAAGCAGAGATAAATCAGCGGCCATTTCGAGCTATTCCCACCTTCCGTGCGCAGATACGTGGCGGCGCGTTTCAATGCGAGCAAATATGCCGCGACGTAAAGGCCGAGCCCGACCAGTCCCAATTCCAGGGCCAACTCGATATACGCATTGTGCGCGTGCGGGACGGTCCAGTTGATCGCGACGTCAATCCTCATGGCCTCGGGAGATGCCGGCCAGAAGGCGCTGTAACCGTAGCCCAAGACTGGCTTCAGGGCGACGCTGGCAAGCGAAAGCGTCCAAATTTTCACTCGACCGGTGAGGGATGCATTCCGGCCCATCAGTTCGGTAACCGCGTCGCGGTAGTGAATCAGAGCGTACAACGTCGGCGCTGCAACCACCGTGCCGATAACTTGCACGGCCCGGCGAATGCCGGGACTCCAGCGAAGGGTGGGAGCAAACTGCATCACCACGATCATGCCCGTTAAGGCCACGAACGAAGTCATGGACTCGGCGGCGATAATCACGCCCAACGCGGCGAGCAAAGCCAAGACCACGAGGATAATGCCCCCCACGGATTTGCGGACCGCAGTGAGAGTCACGAGGGTGGCGAGAACGACGATTCTGCCGAACTCGTTTTTTTGACCGAACAATCCGACCCAGGCATCCGGGTACATCATGTCCACGGTCGGAATCTGACCGGGGAAGAATACTTGTACGACGACGCTGAGCAACACGACGCTTCCCAAGGCGATCGCAAGCAGCCGAAGTTGATCACGGATGGAATAGCGCACCGCAAAATCCACCCCGAAAAGCGTGGTGGCGAGCAGCGCGGCGCTGCGGCGTAGCGTGAGACCGGGATCCGCGGACCAAGCCGTCGAAAAGACTGCGAGCAAAACCAATCCGATCAGAAGCCTATTCGAGCGCACTGCCTCCATGATTGCGCCCCAGTGCTGGGCTGCCCGAATCGCGACGATGACATAGATACAGGCCCAAACGACCTGCAGAAAGGGATTGCCTTCGGAGACAGCTTTGGAACTCGAGCTATCCACAATCAGCGACTGCAACGCACCGGTCGCCAGGACCAGCACGATGATCGTGAAGACATCGCCTAAATATCTGCGAGAGACGTTCATGATTTCAAATCGCGCCTGGGTGCCATGCCATTCACAAGTCTTGGCGAGGAATTATGCATTGGAAGCGAAAGCCACAATTTAGTCTGTACCGGCGTTCACGGTGGCGTTGACCAAAACGCTTTGCGATCGACGGAAGAGCACGAACGCGGCCAGCCCGATGCCGCAAGCCAGCAAACCATCTGACGCGATGCTGGACCATGCAGCGCCGCGCCAAGAATACGCGGGTATCAGCCAAAGATTTACGAGCACGTTAAATATGGCCACGCCCACTTGAATCTTGGTGCGTAGCGCCTGATGTCCGGACCCTGTGAGCGCGTTCGAATAAAAATAGTGCACAACCTTCAAAATCGGCAGCACGGAAAGCCAGCGCAACGCCTCCACCGTACCGGCGTACTCCGGACCAAGGATGTGGGGCACGATGCCAGCGCACGTCAGCAGCGCGACACACGCGAAAACGGAATATCCCAGGGCACGCAACAGCAGCGGCTTCGCATAGGAAAGACTGGCGGAAATGCCGTCGGCGCCAGCGCGGAAGAAATTGGAATACGAGGCGGTCAGCAACGACGAGACTGGCACGAAGCTGACGTCAATGAGCCGGTAGGCCGCGCCGTAAATACCGGTAGCCTCTAACGTGCCAAGACGGGCCAGCATCGTCTTGTCGAGATCGTTGTAGATCGTCTGTGCGCTGAGGCCTGCCGAAAAATAAAAGCCTTCACGAACTTCGCCCGGACCCCTTTGCCAACCAAACCGCGGGGAACCAAGCTTAACGGAAACCAGCATCAACGCCGTGACGGCTACGAGAGCTGTGCTAGAGAAGTATACGTAGCCCCATTGCAGCGGCGACGGATGCCGTTGAATTCCGACCAGGATCAGCGCCGCAGTCAGCCGACTCGCACTGACCAAAACATTGATGGTTGCGGTCCACTGCAAACGATCGAAGGCCTGAAACGCCTGCCCGCACATCGTGATGATGTTGAGCCCGACCAAGTCGGAACCGGAAACCAACAATACCAGGAGTAGAGGAATCGTCGCCGGCAGAGCAAAATGCGAGAGCACCAGGACTGCCGCAAAAAGCGCGGAACTGGACGCTCCGGTGATGAGCAGCGCCGTGCCCCAGTAAGCGGGGAACAAGCTCTGATCGCGCGAAACGTTTTTTACGAGCAGCCCGCCACTGCCCAGGTCGCCGAAGGGAAAGACGATGCCGACTAAAGCAACGACGCCGATAAATGCACCGTAACCGCTCGCGCCTAGGGAACGCGCAATCACAACGAAATATAGCGCTTGGATGACCAGCCTCAGTCCCAGGCCACAGAACATCCAAAGCGTATTGCGGGCCACGGTGCCTGCGGATTCAGGCTTAACCATAGCTGCCAGCGATCAATGCTCCTGAAACAAAGCTGGGAGTGAAAGGATGCATTTGTCGCGAGACCGGACCTAAGCCAAAGCTTTCTTCGTCTGTGCCGGAACGCGGCCAGCCTTGTGGAGCTCTCCTTCGATCCATTTGTAGGTGACGTCCAAACCTTGTTCGAGCGAGATGGTGGGCTGCCATCCGAGAACTTGATTCAGGCGAGTGTTATCGCTATTGCGGCCGCGCACACCTTGCGGTTTGCTGGGATCGTGGCGCTTAATCAGCCGCTTCTCTGCAACGCCCGAAACCAGATCCACCAATTCATTGATCGTCACCAAACGATCGGTTCCCAGGTTGAGCGCGTCGTGATGATTCGAAGCCATCAGGCGAATCAGGCCTTCGACGCAATCATCCACGTACATGAACGAGCGCGTTTGCTCACCGTCGCCCCAGATCTCAATCTCTCCGCCATCGCGAGCCAAGGCGACCTTCCGTGAAATCGCCGCCGGAGCTTTTTCCTTGCCGCCTTCGTAGGTGCCCAGCGGGCCATAAACATTGTGGAAGCGTACGGAATAGGTCTGGAATCCATAATCGTGGCGGTAATAGTTGCACATCTCTTCCGCGAAGAGCTTTTCCCATCCGTAGCCGGGTTCCGGTTCGGCGGGGTATGCGTCTTCTTCGCGCAAGGGAGTCACGTCCGCGCTCTTCTGCTTAGTCTGCGCATAGACGCACGCGGAAGAAGAGAACAAAAAGCGCTTGATGGCGTTCTGACGACTAGCTTCCAGCATGTGGACGTTGATCAGAATATTGTTGCGCGAGATGTCCGCAAGGTAGGCAGTGATGTAGCCGATGCCGCCCATGTCTGCAGCGAGGTTATAGACCTGATCCACGCCGCCTCGCGTAGCCAGCAGGCAGTTCTCATACTTGCGCAGGTCGAGAACTTCAAATTCGTCTGCGGCTGAAGACTCGTACTCGGGAACTTTAATGTCCGCACCGCGCACCCAATTCCCTTCCGCCTTCAACCGCTTTACCAGATGGTGACCGATAAAACCGCCCGCGCCAGTTACCAGGATTCGAGACTTGGCCATGGGTTACGCTCTCCCTTTAATTGAAATGAGTTGCGATTAAATTGTGTTGCGGTTCGTGCGTTATGATCCAGAAACGCCATGCTTCAGCGGCGGCTACGGGTTGATGTGACTCGTCGCCGCCGTCACTGCGATTCGGCTCAAGCAGCGCCCGACCCCCTCAATACCGCCGGGATCGTGCGGGCCAGTATCTTGAGGTCCAGCCAAAGCGACCATTTATCAATGTACTGCATGTCCAGTTCCATCCACTGCTCGAAGGGAATCAGGTTTCGACCATTGACCTGCCAAAGACACGTGATACCGGGCGGAACACTGAAGCGACGCCGTTGCCAGTCTTCGTTGAAGAGCTGATAGTCGCGGACAGACATGGCTCGCGGTCCCACCAGACTCATATCTCCCTTCAAGACATTGAAGAGCTGGGGTAGTTCGTCAATGCTCGTCTTGCGCAAGATCCGGCCGATGGGAGTGATCCGAGGATCGTTCTTAATCTTGAAGACGGGCCCCTTCATCTCGTTCAAGTGCAGCAGTTCTTCCTGAATCCGTTCGGCATTGGGGATCATGGTTCGGAACTTGTAGATCTTGAACTTGCGCTTATTCAGGCCCACTCTCTCCTGGCCGAACAGTATCGGTCCCGGAGAGCTCAGGATGATCAACAGCGCTACCGCGACCAGCAATGGAGAGAGAAGCACGAGCAAGCTGAAGGAGAAGACCAAATCAATCGTTCTCTTTAGCACGAAGGACCAGCCACCGAACGCGCCGCTGCGAACGGTGATCTGCGCGTCGCCGTCAAAAACATCGGCATGCGACCGGGCGATCTTCAGATCAAAAATATCCGAATCGAACCGCATGATGATCCCGTGCTGTTCACAGAGGGCGGCCATTTGCGCGGCGTGCTCATAGAAAGACCGCAACGGAAGAAAAATCGCTACTTCATCCACCACGTTGCGGCGCAAAAATTCGGCTACGCCGGCATTCTCGCAAGCTAATTTGAATCCGGTGGCCTTGAACTCGTCCATTCTGGCCCACTGGTCATCCACAAAGCCGAGCAGCCGGTAGCCGCGTTCGGGGGACGCTTCAATGCGCCGGGCAAATTCGACGGCTCGAGTGTTGGTGCCGAGGATCAAAATGTGATGCAAATTGTGGCCGCGCCGCCGGACTCTGGCGAGTACGTAACGCAGGAGAAGACGCGATGTTGCGACGGTAATGAAACAGGTGACAAAAAACAGCACAAGGAAGCGCGGCGTCATGAGTTTGACTCGAAACACCGCCGCCAAGAGCGCCAAACTAGCTGTCGCCAGCGTGACCGCTTTCAAAACATCAACGACTTCCGCAAGTTTCGTGGAAAGCCTTCGCGATTCGTAGATCCCGCACAAAGCAAACATGCAGTGGCTTGCAAGAAGAGCCAGAGCGAAAATGACACAGTCAGATAATTTTACGCGGACGGCAAGCAGCCTCTCTATGGAAATGGGTCTTCCTGCATAAATCATCCAGACAGAGGCCACGGTGAAGGACAGCATAATCAATCCAACGTCAAAGAACTTCAGCGAGGTGACTATGACTCGACGCTTTGTTTCGTTCACGGAGGTTCTCTCTTTTGAGCGTTATTTATTGTATGGACTGTTGGAAACTTTCTATGAATTCCTCTGGAAGCCGCAACACTGCCTTTCTTATGAAACAAGAACCAAGCCAACAACGACGGCGTGTCCTCCCTGCTGCTGTATCAAATTCAATCGTTCATGCCGGTTCTACCGCAAAACCGGCGATTCGAATGGCGAGCGATCTCTGGATGAGATCGACCGAGACGACCAAGGTTGCGTCATTGTTGACGGCCGTCAGGATGCCTTCTATTCCATCGAGACTTCCGCCACGAATTCTGATGCGCTTGCCGACATTCAAGAAGCCATGCGAAGTGAATGGAATTCTTTGCGCAAGCAAGGTTCGTATCGCGTCAATTTCGCAATCCGGGACAGGCGCGCCCAAACCGTGTTTTCCCACAAAGCCCCTCACGCCGGTCGTTCGCAGCACTGGAATTCGCGCTCCCGGATTGGCGGAGATTCGAACGAACGCGTATTGCGGGAACAGTGGCGATTCCACCAGACGTTGGCGATCACTCCATTGCCGCTTTTCGCCAAACAACGGGAGAAAGACGCTTACGCCTTTTTCACGAAGCTCCGAGGCGACTTTTTTTTCGCGCCGCGGCCAAGTTTGGATCGCGAACCAAGAATTTTCAGCTTCGGCCGATCGAGTGTGCAGGGTCGAGCCTGCGGAAGTCTTAAGCGAGTTGTGAAAAGTAGACACAGCTCCGCTACGGTGAGTCACAGACTTCTTGGTGACCCCAAACTGCGATAACGGCCGGCGGGACCGATAGCCACTGTGGAGACAACCCGGGCTTGGCCGCGCGCGTAATCTACTGCACAACCTAGAATCGGGTGAGAGGAATACCGATTCTAGAGCTTGTTGTACAACAATTCCGGAATCGGGAACGTCCGCTTGTTCAGCACGGCGCCAAGAACCTGAATACCCGAAGCGCGGAGATTCTCTGACACCTTGAGTGCCGCTTCCCGGCGCGTAACGTGCGCTTCCAGAATCAGTACGAAACCGTCCGTCATCTGTCCAAAGGCCACTGCATCCGCGTAGCGTGTGAGCGGGGGCGCGTCGATCAGGACAAAATCAAATTCTCTTCTGAGTTCGGCGAATCGCGTCTTGAGGCGGTCCGAATTCAAGAGCTTCGCGGAGTCCGGCGCAAGTGAGCCGCTGGAGAGCAGCCACAGATTGTCGCCGCGGAGAGGTTTTACGAAGGAACGAATGGGCCCCTCTTGAAGAAGGGCATCCGTAAGACCGTGGTGGTTGGTCGTGCCGAACAATCCCGGCAATGCCGGCGTTCGGAGATTGGCCTCAAGCAGGCAAATTGAGCCGCGCACGTTGCTGGCCAACGTTTCCGCTACAGACGCACATATCTCACTGCAGCCGTTACCATGGTCAATTCCCGCGAACACCACGGCGCGAGGCGGGGCTTGGGTCTGCAACAAAAAGATGCGCTGTACCAGACGGAGGGATTCCTCGTGCGCGAATTGCTCGATGTTCAGAGACGTTCCCTTGGCGTGTCCGCTCACGAGTCTGGTCCCGGCGCGCCGCCGTGGTGCGAACGGGACGTCCGGCACACGGACCGGACGCAGCGACTGGTCCAATCCGGCCTGCTGCATCAATTCAAAGTTCTTGCTCATTGTTGTTTTGCCTCTGTTGGTAAGACACTGTTGGATTGAGCTGCCGATTGGCCAGAATCTGGCGCCTGCGCCGAAGAAGAAGGCATTAGAATTTGCCGCCCCGAACGAATGCGATTGGGATCATTAAGCCAGGGATTAAGGCCGCGAATCTTAGTCAGGACTTCCGGATCGTATTTGCCGAGATTTTTCACGCTGATCCTGTAGAGAGTCTCGCCCGGCGTTATTTGGACTGAAGCCGGTGGCGGAAGCGCAGAAGCCGGTTGCGTGCCTGGTGAAGAAACTGGCGCGCCCTGGGTCGTATGGTTATCGGTTGGGCTCGATTTGGCGAGCGCGGCCGCATCCGGAACGCGCGCGACGGTGGAAACTTCCTGGGGTTGAGCATTCCGCCGATTTCTCGGTACGACTGCCCAACTCAGGGTGAGCAATAGCGCCGAAGCGATGGCAACCTTAAAGAGCCAGCCGGCAAACATGGATTGTTTTCTCGCGGAGGAGAAAGGGTGCTGCGGACGTTGGACCAGAGGCTCCCGTGGCGCCGGCGGTTGCAATACGGACTTGGCCGTGGGCTTCTGCCGTAACGGCTCCAAGTCGAGGTCGGAAATCACTTCGACAACAATGTCGCGATCGATCGTCTTTCTCTTGAGCGCGCATCCCAGCGACAACGCGTTGAAGCAAAGGTTGTTGATGTTGCGTGGTATGCCTTCGCTGTGTTCGGCGATGAGCTTACGCGCGCCCACGGTGAATAAGGAAGGCCTGTCGCACCCTCCAATCCAGAGCCGGTGATCTATATACGCGTCCACTTCCTTGTGTGAGAAAGGCTCGATGCGCATCACGATCGAAACACGCTGGCGAAGCTGAGCCATGGATGGGCTCGCGAGGCGGTCCGCCAGCTGAGGCTGGCCGGCCAGGACGATTTGCATCAACTTCATCCAGGGCGTCTCAAAGTTCGAGAGCAGCCGGATCGACTCGAGAACTTTCTCTTCCAGGTTTTGCGCTTCATCAACCACCAGAACAAAGCGACGACCGGCGCGCATTTCGTCGGTCAGAAGGCGATTCAGCGCTTCGTGCATCGCCGGCAAATCCATGCCGCTGACGTCTATGCCCAGATCAATCAAAACGTGGCGAATGAATTCCCGGGAATCACAGTCGGTGCGGAACACGAAGGCCGTGCGCGCTTTGTCTCGCAAATAACCAAGGTAGTGGTAGAGCAAAGACGTCTTGCCCATACCGGGTTTCGCGATCAAAGCGAGGAATCCCCGATTGCTCTCGGTGCCATAGACCAGCGAGGCCAGCGCCTCGCGATGCTGAGGACCGAGATACAGGAACCGCGAGTCCGGAGTTACTCCGAACGGCTGCTCCGCGAGATTGTAAAAATCCAGAATCATTCCAGCTATGCCACCTTCCTGGGAAGCGACGCAAGAACCGGCATATTGAGGGTCTCGGCCACTTCTTCAGGAGTTCGGAATGAGGGATCCACGTACTCCGCCAAATAACCGGCGCCGACGCTGAGAAGCAAAGCCATCACGAAACCGATAAACATCACCAGGAAAGGCCCGTGCGCGGGGATTATCGGGACCGTTGGCGGGACCGCGATCGCGACATCCGCGATGCGCTCCTTGTCCAAAGCGTCCGATTGGCGTTCCTCGTCGCGCTTATTCAGGTAGACCAAGTAGTTGCTTTCATCCGCTTTGGCTTCGCGGATAAGCGCCGCCTGCTCCACGGCTTTCTTGTCCAAATCCACCATTTGCAGGCGCATGGTTCGGATATTGCCCGTCAGGGCGCCCACAGTAGCCTTCTGCGAAGCAAGATCTGCATGAGTCTTGGCCAGATCTTGCCGCAAGAATTGGTAAGTGGGATCGGTGTCAGTGGTCTGATTGACGTATTTTTGGTCCTCGGCTTTGGCGATGGTGGCTTGAGTATCCGCGATTTCCTGATCCGCTTCTTTTACCAGTGGATAGCTGGGATCATATTTCAGCGTCAATTGCGCACGTTTTTCCTGAGCCGCCAGCAAAGTAGATTGCAGTTGCTGCAACAGAAGATTCGCGGAATTTGTGGTCTCTTCTGTCGGCATCCTTGCAGGGGTGTTCGCCAGCTGACCTTCCACTTGCTTGATTCTTTGCTGGTCTGCCGCAATGGCCTGTTGAGCAGTCGAGAGCGAGAATTCGGAATTCGCAACTTGCTGCGCCATGTAGGTCCGTAGAACGTCGGGAGCGGCGACTCCCTGATCGCGGCTGAAATTTGCCACGCGATTTTCCGCGTCATCCAGAGCGCGCTTGGCTTCTTGTGTCTGTTGCGCGAAGAACTCGCTGGATCCCGCGGGGCGGCGCAATTCCAGATGCTTCTCCAAATAGAGTTTGCTGAGAGTCTGCAGCACACACGCCGGCACAGCAGGATCCCCAGTCTTGCCGTACTTTACATTGATGACATCCGAAGTCTTTTCCTGTTCAACGACCAAGCTGCGACCCAAGCCTGTCGCCGCTTTTTCCAGCTTGATAGCCTTCCTGCGCGCGGGGTCACGGGGAAGAAAGACGTCCGTGGGGAACCAATAGTCGTCGAGGCGACAGGTCGCCGCCACGGAGCGCAACATATCTTGCCCTTGCAGCAGCGCGATTTCAGAAGTGATCTGATCCGTGGTGACAGGTTTGTTGCTCATTACGGCCGCATTTTGTCCAGACGTTACGGCCGGGTCAGAGCGGCCTTGTTCGACGACTACCTGCATTTCCGCCAGGTGATACCGCGCGGCCCAGCCCCACGCGACGAGAACTCCGAACAGGGCAACACCGCAGAAAGTAAAAAGCACCAATCGTTGGTGACGAAAAAGCGGCGTCAAGACGTCGCGCAACGTCAGTTTGGGCATTCCTTCGTCTGCTGGCACTCGCTTAAGATTCTCTTTTTTCATTGACCATCACCTTTAGGAAGTCTCACGGAAACCAGGTTGGACTCACACTCGTGCCTATGTAGTACGGAACATATTTTCGAAACTTGGCGATGAATTTCTCCGGCACAAAAATCATGTCGCCGGGACCCAGAAGAGCGTCTTCATTGGCGTTCTTGCCGTTCAGAATGTCGTTCATGCTCAGTTTTTTTACTTCAAACCAGCCGGTGGAAACGCGGTGAAACAAAAAAATCTGCGTCTTAGCTGTCGAAGTAAATCCGCCGGCGATCCCGATGGCTTCGGCGACGGTAGTATCGTGGCGAAGGTCGTATTGACCGGGCTTGCCGACTTGGCCTGAAACTGTGAAAAACGGCCGCTGAAAATCCTGTAGATCCACGTCCACGATTGGGTCGTGAAGCGTGCTGGAATAGGCCTTTTTGAGAGCCTCGACAACCTCCGGCACGGTCATGCCCTGAATGTGCAAGCTTGCGGCGCCGTACAAACTAACGTAACCGTCCGGCTGCACAGTCACCGTCTGATCGAATTCCGGAGAAAGCGGAAAAGAAATGCTCAGGACGTCTTCGCGCTGAATCTGATAACGAGGATATCTTTGTTGCAGCGCCGGACGATCGGGATTGGAGTCATGCTCTTCCGCGGCGTTGAAATGAGTGGAACTCTGCGCAGGAGGATTTGCGCCACCTTGGGGAGCTTGAGCGAATACGGCCAGAGGAACGCCGAAGAGACAAATCGCCAATCCCAGTTTAAATGCGTTAATCCTAGCCACCGGTGTTCTCCCTCTTTCACTTATTTCTGTTCGTTCGGCTAAGTACGCCGAAATTCGTAACAGCGGGGTCTGGGCCGATTAACCTGGCTGGGTAGGTTTGCCCAAAAAGCATAACACAATCACCCGCGATTTGTTTCGGGCTCGGCCGAATTGCAAAGAAAATATTTCAGCGGCTTCGCCTCTTTTACGCTTCCTTCCAATTCCCGTCTGTGTCGCGAACTTTTCCTGAAGGCGCAGCGAGATTGGCTGTGAAAGCTCGGCATTTCAACTGTTCGAACCTCCAAATGAATAGTTCGGTTCGTCGTGCATCATAGCTTGAACGGCAGTGCGCGTTCATTCAAAGTTTGACGTGTGTGCATTAGAGAACGCAATACCATATCTCCCAGTACTCCACCTGGGGGTACACGAATACGTCCTTTCAACGTGCATTTTTCACACCAAGCGCAATCCATACAAACAAAGGATTTCGAGCGCGATTGAAACGATGAACTGACGTCCAATTGCTACTTATGTGCAAAGCCTTGCAAAAAATCAGCGCAGCAATCTACATTATTTCATGTAGGACGCCCAAGGAAGTGGCGCAAATTGAGAAGGCTAAGCCTTCGGCGTGCCATTCACTGGAAAAATCTGCGGGTAAGGAAAACTGCCAATTATCAGTCGGTGTTGAATTTTTCCCGCCGGCTGTACGCCAGGTAGACGATGCCCGCGGTGATCAAAATGGGTGGGAACATCAGAATCAAAATCCCAGCCTTCAAAGCGTGGATCGTGCGGGGCCCGGAGGCGGCCGCACTTTGATAGCACATCACACAACTCTGTGCATACAGCGCCGAGGGACTGAAGACCGCGGTCGCACAAGCGCCCACGAATTTTAGCCTCTGCATCGCGCTGCGTTTCACTTCGCTCACAATCATCGTTCCCAGTTCCAGCGTAGCCTATTCTACGTCGCGCCTCAAGAATGGATTCAAGGCGGATTACAACTGAAAGCGACTACTGAATCGGAACTTTCAGGCTGACCATGCGAAACGCGTCGGGCCAAATGTGATTCATCATGAACAGCACAAAGATCACCGCCGGTACCAGGCTCCAGAGAAGAATGTGCTTCTCGTACCTCAGATGCATGAAATACAGGAGGCCAATGGCGGCCTCGATGAAAGCCAATATCAACAATGACGCAAGCAGCTCATGAGACGGCAATTTCATCAGCGTCAGAAACACCTCGATTCCGACGATGCAGAGCAGCCCGATCCAAATGCCGACATAACCTGCCATAGTGGGTTCGTGTTTCGCTTCCATACGAGCGTGCCTCCCATCCTTCGGTCAGATGCTGTTTCAGCGGCCCACGTTCATCAAATAGAGCAGGGGGAAAACAAACATCCACACCAGGTCAACAAAGTGCCAGTAAAGTCCCGTTGTTTCCACGTGACCTGCGTCCAACCAATCCGTGTTATATCCGATCGCGATGACGATCAGAGCGATGACTCCCGAAATAACGTGCATAAGATGCAGGCCCGTAATGCTGAAGAACGTGGCGCCAAACATCGTCGTGCCACCCATCGGATTATGCGAAAGGCTCCAGCCTTCGTGGAACATGTGGAACCACTCGCGAAGGTGCAGTGCGGCGAAGATGATTCCCAGGACGATGGTGACGCCGAGCCACTGAATGCAAGTGGATTTGCGGCCTTGCCTGGCCGCAATCACCGCGCCCAGCATCGTAAGGCTGCTGGTAAGCAACACGAAGGTCATGATGACGCCGTTGACGAGGCCGGCGCTCTCAAAAGGGGTAGGCCAATTCGGAGTTCCTGTGCGCAGGTAGGAATAGCCGAAAAGAACCGCGCCAAACGTGACAGCGTCCGACGCGATGAAGAGCCACATCGTCAGTTTTTTTGACTGAATGCCGTAAGGGGACGCCTCCAACGTATCCGCGTGCCCTGCACCCATGGTGATTTCCGCTTCGCTCACGGCCCCTCCTGAAAAGAAAATCCTACATGCGAATCGCGAGAAGCAACAGCAGATAGACCCAGAGAATGTCCATGAAATGCCAGTAAATGGAGAACGCTCCCAGGCCGCTTTTTTCAGCGGAGCCCTTTGTTCGCACGAGCTTGCGCAGCACGTAAAGCAGGCCGCCGATGCCCCCTAATAGGTGGACTCCATGCAATGCCGTAAACACGTAGAAGAATGAAGAGCTCGGATTGGTCGCGAGGAATAGTCCCTGCGCTGCCAGATTCCGCCACGCAAGGATTTGACCCAACAGAAAAGCGAATCCCAATCCGGCAGTGACGTACATCCAATACGTCCCGCTGGCAAGCAGGGCTTTCCCCGATACAGACGCGCCGGGCTCCGCCTCGGCGATCGCGGCAATGCGCTGGCGAGTTAGTTCCAACGTGACGCTACTGGCAAGAAGGAGCAGCGTGTTGAGGTAAAGAATGTGGGGCAGCTGGAAGCGTTGCCAATCGCTCGAGACGTCCTGCCGAACAATCATCGCGCTGGTGAACGCCGCGAAGGACATAGAGATAGCCGAAACAGCGACCCACATGCCAGTTTCGGACTTTTGGGCGTGCGCAGTTACTCGGGAACCCGCCACTGAATGAGCATGCAATCGCTGATCCGCCGCAATTTTCAGGGCAGCGTCCGCTTGCGATGGTAAGGTTGAAGTTCCCAAGGATTGCGCCGTTCCTTTTCGCGTTTAGCCGGTCACGACTTTTTCGGGTGAAGCTTGCATTACGTAATCGGTTGCAGCGCCCTCGACCCCATATTCGTTGGGACCGTTGTACACAACCATGTGTCTGCCGCCGAAGTTATCGAATGGTGGCGGCGATGTGGTAGACCATTCAAGGGAGGTGGCCTCCCACGGATTGTCGGACGCGATCGGACCTTTGAAGCGGCTCCAGATTAGATTGAAAAAAAAGATCAGCTGCGCGCCGCCGGTCAAAAGGGCTGCGACAGTAATAAATTTGTGCACGGGAATCAGCGGTATCATGTAGTCGTCGGTGAAGGAAGCATATCGCCGCACATTGCCCGCAAGGCCCAGATAATGCATCGGCATAAAGATGCAGTACACACCGATGAATGTAAGCCAGAAGTGCAATTTCCCCAGCCCGTCGTTCATCATTCGGCCAAACATCTTGGGAAACCAGAAATAGGTCCCGGCAAAGACGCCGAAGAGCGATGCTACCGCCATCACGAAGTGAAAATGGGCGACGACGAAATACGTGGCGTGGAGATAGATGTCAATCGAAGGCTGCGCCAGGAAGAAGCCGCTGATGCCTCCGCTGATGAACACAGAAACGAACCCAATGCAGAAGAGCGCAGGCGTAGTGAACCGCATCTTGGCTCCGTACACCGTACCGATCAGCAATAGCGTCAAGATGGTCGCCGGAATCGTGATGATCAGAGTGGGCACTGAGAACAGGTTCGCCGAGAAGGGATTCATGCCGCTGACGAACATGTGGTGGCCCCAGACCATGTAGCTCAGGAAACCAATTGCGATCATGCAACCGATCGAAGCGCGAGGCCCGAGGAGCGGCTTGCGGGCAAACACGGGCAAGATGTGAGCGACTATGCCTATGGATGGCAGAACCGCGATATAGACCTCCGGGTGGCCAAAAAACCAGAACAGGTGCTGCCACAACAAAACAGAGCCGCCGGCGTGCGGTTGCAATTTGTCGCTCACAACCAAACCCGCCGGTATAAAGAAGCTGGTACCCGCAGTGCGATCGAGAATAAGCAGAATGCAAGCGGGCAGCAGAACAGCAAACGCCAGCAAGGCGATTACGGAAGTTACAAACCAGGCCCACGAGCTTAAGGGCATGCGCGCCAGCGACATTCCTTTCGTACGCAAGTCGAGCGTCGTGGCGATGAAGTTCAGCGCACCCAACAATGAGCCAATGCAGAAGATGGCTATCGAGACGGCCCATAAAGTTTGGCCCACGGCTAAACCCGGGCCAGCGTCGCCACCTATCGCGCTGAGTGGCGCATAAGACGTCCATCCGGCAATCGGCGGGCCGTCAGCGACGAAGAACGAGCTCATCATCACCAGGAATGCCGTGAAGGTCGTCCAAAAAGACATCATGTTGAATCGCGGGAAAGCCATGTCCTCGGCGCCGATCTGAATGGGGAGGAAGTAATTGCCGAACGCGGCGAAGGGTGCATTGGTCAGCACGAAAAAGATCATGATGGTGCCGTGCATGGTCATCAAGGAGAGGTAGTATTCGGGAGTCATCACCCCGCCGGGAGCGCCGACCGCGGAAAGTTTATCGAGAAGCGGGATCGGCCACGCCGGCCAGCCCAAATGAAGCCGCATCAACCAGGAAAGAACCATTCCGATAAACACTGCGAGGAGCGCCAAGCCGTAGTACTGCTTCCCGATCACTTTGTGATCGAGGCTGAAGATATACTTGCGAATAAAGCTGGTCGGTGGAGTGTGCTGATGCACGGCGTGTTGTGCAGAAGTTTCATGCATGGTTTAGCCTCGAAGAGAACAAGTTAACCCCTCGCACTCGAAAAACGCAAAACTGCCGGGTTACGATCCTTCTTGAGTCTTCAGCCACTGCTCGTAGTCAGCTTCCGACATCACTTCGAGGTACGCCCTCATGTTGTAGTGGCCCAAGCCGCACAGTTGTGTACAGACGATTTCGTATTTCCCGACTTGCGTGGCAGTGAAGTGCACTGGAATGTCCAAGCCGGGTACGAAGTCTTGCTGAATGCGAAGCACCGGCACGTAAAACGAATGTCCTACGTCCTTGGAGTGCAGCGTCAGCAGTATTGGATGGTTCACGGGAATGACGAGCGACCCAACTACGACGTCATCTCGAGCCGCCACGTCGTTCCTGGGATCGAGGCCAAAATAATTTCCGTTGGCTTCATCTATCAATTCGGGATGGAGGCCTCCGAATTTGCCATCCGGGCCCGCATAACGGAACCAAAAGGCGAACTGTTCGGCCTGCACGTCAATGTGCAGCGAGTCGGCGGCGGGAGGCGCGATATTAATCGCGGCCCAAGCCTTCGAACCCATAAAGGTTAGCGCCAAGATTTCGATCCCGACGACAATGATCGCAGCCGCGACCAAGGGAGTTGAACCACCGGGAAATATCTTAATTTTTCGCGCAGGGTTCTTGTCGCTAGCCTGCCACGCGAAGAGCCCGAGAAGCAGTTGCCCTGCGAGGAACAGAATCCCGGTCTCAACGAAGGTTTCATCCAGTTGGTGATCAATCGATAGACCGGTGGTGGAGATATCGGTGGGAAGCCACCAGGTGTGCATCACGAACAGTGCGACCGATATAATCGTGATCACTGTGACGACAATCGCGAACAATTTGCCCATGTGTGATCGCCTCGCCGAGAGTCTGCAGCTTGCAGGGAAACTCTTGGCAGCCGCGCCCCGCCCAGGAGAATGACGCGGCTGCCAATCTGTCGTCGAAACCTATACGCCTAGTAAGGTGTCGCTGTAAAAACGAAGTTCGCAGTCTTCGCCTCGCTGCCGCTGACCGTCACTTCTTGAGTCTTTGTGCCGTATTGCTCTTGCCAAGCAGTGACAGTGTACTTGCCCGCAGGCAGTCCCTTGATGTCGTAGGAGCCGTCGCTGCCGGTGGTAGCGTAGTGAGAGGTCTTCAGAACCACGAAATACCCGTGCATCCAAGGGTGAATGTTGCACTTTACGGGGATGAATTCAGGTTTTCCCCACTTCGTGTCAATTGGAGGCGAGCCTGGAGGTTGCGACTTGTTCCATTCCTGATTGATCTTCGCAAGCGGGTGGATGTTATGGGAAGTCTGGTCGTCGTTGTAAATCATGAGTTGCTGGTCGGCCTCCATCGGTAGGACGTGGGGAATGTATTCGCATCCTCGCTGGTCGTAGCGAACCGCTTGGGAAGGAGCGCCGGAACCCTGGTCTCCCGCCGATATAAATACGACCACCCATTCGAGCGTGTTTCCCGGGCCAGTGGTGACGTTCTGGGTCAGGATCGGTGTTGCATGCTGCTTGGCGCACGAAGGTTCTTTGGACATGTCAATCGGCTTCATCTTCATAGGCGTGCCGGTATAGGTCACCTTGCCGGTGATAGAGCCTGAACCCGCAGGTGGTTGAGCGAAAACCACCATCGCGGCGCCAACCATTATCACGATTGCTAAAGCTACAAAATACTTCGGTCGCATCTGATAAGTCCCCCCTTCTCTATATAGGATTACTGGGCCCCAGCGCCCGCATCGGGGCCGATGGGCGTGATGTCTTTGCCATGGGAAGCCATATACGTCTTCCATAGCGACGCCTCTTGCGTCCGTAGTGGTTGCAACGTTCTCAGGAAGTGCACCAAGTCCCAAGCTTCATCGGGTTTCACAACATCGGCAAAGGAAGGCATCGGTGATCCATCAAGGCCGGTCATAAATATCCGATACAAGTCTTGGTTGGTATCGCCGCACATAAATCTGTCGCCCGTCGAAAAATTGTAGGGACGAATCGGGTTGCCCTTGTCATCCGTGAGAGTTGATGCCGACGGTCCGTCACCGTGGCCCTCCGGCCCGTGGCACTTCCAGCATTCCAATTTCTGGAACATCGCGCGCCCGCGCAGAATACTGTCAATCGTGATCGCCGTTTCGGGCGGGATGTTGAGGGGCGTCCCCGGTTTGTCTTTCGCCCATCGCGGAGACCAGGTTTTGACGAATGCGACTAAGTCGGCACGCTGATACGGGGAGAGCGGCCTCCAGGATGGCATGTTGGTGGTTACAAAGCCGCGCGTGATCGCATTGAACAAGTCTTCATCCGTAGGCAGGGTGCCAGTAGGAGTGGAGCGGCACTTAAACGTGGCCTCGGTAAAATCCCTTGGCTTGGGATCGATCCATTGAGCGTTCTCGCCCTCCCCGTTGCCATCGGGACCGTGACACCCGATGCAGAAGCGGCGATAGAGTTTCTTGCCGTCCTCGGCGTTTCCCGTGATGCCGCCGATGTGGCTTTGCTCGGTGGCAACGCTGGGGGTACCGAGCCAGGGGGCCGGTGAATTGACGTGCGATTGCGCCTTTGTGGTTACCGCGCCAAACGCAAGAAGGGCTATCGAGCCCAGAGCAAATGTCACCGCGTATTTGTTTAGTGTCATCGCTGGTCTCTCCCTTAGAAGTCGAAGTCAAACCCGAGGAATATACTGCTGCTCCACACGCCATCTGTCGGGAATAATGGCGGACCACCCGTTCCATCCCCGCTCTCAGGCACGATACCAATCGACTTACTGATCGAGTATTCAGCGTCAAACGCTACGCCCGCCCGACTGAACATGATCGGATACCAGCGGTATCCAGCCGTGTAGGCAGTAACGTTGCCATAATCGCCAGGCGTTCCCACGAACGCTTGGTTGCCCACATTAATCTTTTCGTAACGAAAAAGCGCCACGTTCTGGGGGTTAAAATAGTAGTGTGCCTCAAGGAAGCCGCCGTTGAATGTCGCTGCCTGCGCCCCTGTTGGAAGTGGATCTTGGGATGAAGTTGCAGTTCCCAGAAAGGCGTTGTCGTGCCCGTGCATAAACAGGGGCAAGAATTCGAAATTCTTAAATGAGAAATCACCGGCAACTCCAACCCGATAGAAAGGCTTGTTGCCGAGACCAACCAACAGTTCGCTTCCGCCGCCGGCGGTCTGGTAATACGTCGGACGCTGGCCGATGTAAGCAAATGCCCCGATGCGCTGCAAACCAAAGCCGCTTTCGCTGAAACCTGGAGTGTTGAACGCCTGGCTGAAGGTTAGATTTACATCGTAGCCGCGATTTGAAGGGTTGCCGCTCCCACTTAAAAGTCCCGGCGTACCTTCGTTGCTGCTCAACATGGCCACCGAGTAACGGGTGTAGCTATTCTTCGAATGCCCCGCCAACTCGATGCCCAGCTGATTGTCGCCGTAGCCGAAATCGTTGGTGGTCCCTGGTACGTTGAAGTGGTAAATCTGATAGAGGCCGCCGTTGCTAGATAAGAAGAGAAAGCGCTTTTCGGAGATCAAATTATCGAGTTCGAATTTCCCAAACTTGAAGTTGAACCATGGACTCCCCTTGATGTTATCGAAGCGAACGAAAGCGGCCTCAAAGTGCCAAGACGCGGTCTCATCAGACGAAGGCAAGATAACGAAGGATAGGTTCTTGTACAACGTTCCGGCCGACCACAGGTCCATCCCGGAGAGATCGAAGCCCGCCTGCGTGACGGTTCCCACCCCGCTGGCGCTGTCAATTTGCTGATGGTCCGTGCTTTCACGATGCCAGTTCGGCGTGATCCGGAAGGCAATGGGGAAATACGAGGGGTTCTGCCAGATTGGTGAATCGCGGTCGTTCATTAATTGATAGCCGTTATCGCGAAACACCTGGCCGAAATTGTTGAGTTCGGGCCAAGCCGTATGACACGCCGAGCACGGCAGACCGTACTTTCGCGCAAACGCCGGGATCGCCATTACTTTACTGAGCCGCTGGGCGCTGGCTGCGTGAACGTCGCACAAAACCATCGCCAAAACCAGAAATGCGCCAACAAAGAAACTTCTCGATCGCGACCATCTCATAGGATTCGCACCCTTTCGAAACCGACTAGACATACACCCTCCTGTTCCAAGCGGTGGGAATGACCTGTCCATAACTCGCAATCGGGCTTTCAATGAAGGAGCGAATAACTCTCGCAATAGGACAGATTGTGGAACCGGCTACGAGTTTTCTTCGGTGTTCAAACATTCCAGGAACCCGGGGAAGGTCTGCGAAAGACGGCTTCCCATGACCGCACCCCAAACGAACGGAAAATACCTCTAGCGATTCCAGAATGCAAGACAAAAATTAACAAATCTTTACAATTGATTCCGGGTGCCGTTTGGGGCATCTTGGGCCAGGAAGTGCTCCCAGGGTCCGCGCCCGGTTTCGCGCGATCGATTTTTTCGAATGTCAACGCAAAGTAGAAATGTCCGGTTTTGTGCCAGGTAGAAATGTCCGCTTCCAGGGTTTTCTCCAAGGATGATCGGCCGGCACATGGTATTTGGTTTTGATGTTGTGGGTGGCTTTCGGTTTT
>JBAQGJ010000019.1:0-28173 GCA_049287725.1 Candidatus Acidiferrales bacterium
ATGGGATTTCAAAGGCTCGTTGGCCCTCGGCATAATCGACCAGCGTAGCGATACACTGGAAACCCCGGAAGTTATCCGAGAACGCGTCACTCCGGCGCTCACATATTTCTCTCCTGACCGCCTCTTGCTCACCAGCGAATGCGGTTTCGGACACGTGCCACTGGAAATTACTCGCAGCAAACTGCGCGTCCTAGCGCAAACCTGTCTGGACCTCAGAAGCTCATAGCCATCGGACTTTTGCAAATGATGATGACTGTACCAAAGCTATGTATCCAAACGCTGTGTAAAAGAAAACGGAACAATTATTTGGAGGCAATTGCCCGGCGTTGCAAGCACGAGTTCACCGCGATGATCCTCGTTGGCTCTAGCACGTCACCCTAACGTTTTCACGGGCTAGACTATTGAGCCGATCCAGTTAGGTGATATGACGAAAGAAGACAGAATTGGTGTCAGGGTTTGATACAAATTGCGAAGAATGAAGATAGAAGTCTCGCTCAGGTATGCGAGATTTTTCTGAGGGATGGAGCTTCATCTTACCGAGAAGATGGAGCAAAGTTTTTTCGACGTGCGCTCGCACGGCATAAGAGACAAGTTGAGGAGTAACACTGCACTGAAATCTGCCTGCGACGTTTCTGAGAAATCGCCACCTTGATCCGCCGATATGGCACTATTTCGTCGTTTCGCTTGTCTGAATCCACGAGTCCGAACGACCCCAAGCGAGTCCGAACAGTAAGGAACAGAATGAAAAGACAACGTGATCGTCTAGTTTTTCAAAAGTTCGAGAAGCAATAGCTCGCCTGACCGTGAATCGTGCCGAATGGGATAGAAATCCAGCGATGCGCGAAACAATACGCAAAGCTACAGCTGTGCGAGCTTCCGCCTGAACGACCGCTGATCCGAGTATGTTGAAAATGCCGAGCTGTCGGGCCCGGGCTGCGGCGACTTTCGCGTCCTCGGCTCTCTTGCGTCACAACGTTCAGTCGGCGGATTCGACTGATAGTTTTTGCGGGTAGCCAATCAAATAGGTAATCCGCACGGAGAGCCAGCCTCCGGTCTGTTCCCCGATCTCCCATCGGTATCCGCTGGCTTCCAGTCCGCTGGTCATCTCTAGAAGCTCTCCGAGCGAGTAGGACCGCAAGCAAGATACCAAGCCATCGAAGAACAGAACGAAAGGAATCACCGGAATCAAATACGTCCACAGAACCCGCGACCAACGGAACGGACGCCGAAACGGGAGAAATAGCCACGCGGCGACCGGAACGAGCAATACGGATAGAAACGTGAACATGTGACGCGCGGTGGCCTCAAAAATACCGATACCCTGTCGCCTGTCGACGCTGTCCTGCAAGACTTGGCACGCCTCGTCGGGTTTCAAATGGTGGAAGGAAGTAAAGAGCGTCCTGAATCCCTGAAGGTGTCCCGGGATCTGCGTTGCGTCGATCGAGTGCCGAATGAAATGGATGCGATTGGCGGTGAGGGACTCCACATCGAGAAGTTTTGTCGTGCTTGGATACTTATCGGTTAGGAAAACTTCGGGCGCCCCCCCTCCGTGCCTCTCGAAATAGCGCACGAGGGATGGCCACGGTCCACCCGCTCCCGAACACAAGTCCACAACGCGCTCGGAACCACATTCTTCCATGCATTTTTGCAACAGTTGCGCGATCGGCTGATAGGTGTTCATGACCTCCAGGATCATCTGAAGCCCGTCGACGAATTGATCGCGGAGGAACTGCGGAAACCATGGTTGTTCGTGAATCTCGAACAGTCGCAATGACATAGATATCCTCGGGTGCTTGCTTACTTAATCTGGCCCGCCTGCCATACTTTGCGAGAATTCGTGGTTCACGGTACAAGTTCGCGCCCTGTGATTCGACGGGCGCTTCGGAACGATTAGGACGCTCGTCGTCGAACCGATTTGCCATTGATTGTTTCCGGATGCTCGCTCATTCGTCGCGATACATCGCGGGCTCACCGAGACTTTCTGCCGGCGGAAGGTGGCGGATGTAGACCACGATTTCCCACATTTCGTCGTCGGTCAGGATTCCTTTGGCCCCGGGCATTCCCGATGGCCATATGCCATTGGTGATAACCCATTTCAATTGCCCGTCCGTATACGATTGCACGCTTGCAGAGGCGAGCGATGGCACCGGGGGTGACATGGCATCTGCAAATGGTACACCGGTATTTTGGCCGTCCAGACCATGACAGGCGGCGCAGTAGTGTGAAAAATCCTTCTCGCCTCTAGTGACGTTTTCGGGAGTGGCCGCGATCGGATTTTTCACGCCCTTATCTCCCGCCAGCACCGAATGCTTCTCTCGAGTCATCACCGCAGTTTCCCACTTGCCCGGAGAGCCGGCCTTGCATCCGAAAATGAGGAAGCTGCAGCACAGGAGCAAGACATGAGAAGTCTTCCTGGTACGGAACTTCATTCGACTACGTTGACCTCAAAAATCATTGATCCATGTCCCTTGCCGCAAAAATGAGCGCACTTTCCCTGGAAGCGCCCAAGAGCGGTGGGCGTCAATGCTATTTCCGCGTCGTGCCCTTTTTTGACTTCGGACAAGACGCCGAGGTCCGGAATCTTGAGGCCGTGCGTCACGTCCGTCGAGTGGAGGACGATGATCACAGGTTCGCCTTTCTTCAGAGTGATCTCACTGGGCTCGTAGGCGAACCTGTGGGCGGTCACGTAAATGCGGCGAGGCGTGGCGTTGGCGCCTGCGGAAATGGCCGTGGCCGAAAACAAAGCGACGAACAACAGAACGAGCAACATTACCGGTCTTTTCGAATTCAAATTCATGAGTGCTACTCCTTGGGTGGACAATCAAGTGTTATGGGGCCAGGTATTGCACGATCAGCTTCTCGTCATCAGCGGTCAGCAGGCCCCGCACGCGCATCTGCCGGACGACCGCTCGCACTTCCCGGGGAGATAGATCCTCCGGCGGGTTGTGACAACGCGCACAATTTCTTTGAAATCTTTTCTCCCCTTCATCGCTGCTGGCAGCTACTTGCTGAGCGGCCTTCGGCTTGGTTTGGTTCTGAGGAGGTTGTGCGCCCAAACGCCCCGTGGCATAAAGGCCCGTGGGCAAGAGGCAGGCCAGCGCGATTTTGATTTTCAGCGATCGTTTCATTTGCCTCCTCCGGGCCACATTGGAAACAGAAATCTGTACGTCACGCCGAACTCCCAGAGATTGGCGTTGCGCTGCTCAACGAGCTGTCTGGAATAAGCCGCATGCAGCCTGACTTCGTGAGGAAGGTAATAGTTCAATCCAAAATCAGGCTCCCGAGTATTGGTGGCGGGCAGAAAATCGCCGCTCACGAGCTGCGAGCGAAAGAACTGCTGCATTCGAAAAACAGGCTCGAGCCGGCCTAAAGCCGAATTGGGTCCCCCCAATTGCGAGAGACGGTAGGCCGCCTGGAGCCAGTAACCCTCGCCGCTGGGCGAGTGCGCCCACTCTCCTTTCAGGTCCAGCGGAACGCGGTAAGGTTCCCAAGAAACGTCTAGTCCTTCGGAGTTGGTGCGCGCGCCTTGCAAAAGATGTTGATAAGACGTGCCGATTTCGAGGCGTGCCTGGGGGAAGAAAATCCCCACGCGACCGCCGGCAGATCTCTCTGACTCGATATTGCTGACCTTGCTGAGGGTGGAAAAGTAGGCGATATAGTTGATGGAGTAGTTGGTGCGAGAGACCACGGTGCCCCTGGTCATAAAACCCTGCGAATAGCCCTGCGCGGTGCCAATGGGGTCAATCATGGGAGCGCTCTCGAATTTGTTAATCCAGATGGCGCTTATGCGTTCGTTGAAAATTCCGAAAGGCGTTAGAAATCTGCCCGCGGTGATGGTCAGCCAGGATGTTGCGTTGTAGTCGAGTTGTAAGTATTCCAACGTACCGAAGAACTGTCCCTGATAGGGCCCCGTCGTTCCGTTATCGCGCGCAACGAATCCCCGCAGGTCGGCTCGGGCCTCAATCAGCCATTTGTCGCCTAGAGGAACTGTGACCACTGGCGCAATCACCGGCTGAAAATTCGTGGCCCCTCCATTCGTACTGCCCAAAAAGCCCAACCCGCCGGAAACGATGGGGGTATCGGATTGAGCCCAAACGTTGGATCCAGTCAATGCCATCAGAAACATCGCCAAAATAATTCCGCGGAGCATCGCCACCTCAGAAGCGAAAAAAGTTTTACGTCAGCTGCTGCAGTGCGGCCGCGCCGAAGCTAAGAGCGAAGCACTCCCCTTGGCAGCTTCACGGTTCACGGTAGTCGCGACTGCGGATCGTGTTGTCACGAAAAAGTCAAAAGCGGGCCAACTTCTCCACGGCGAATCTTCCAAGAAATTGACAATTCCATGACGAGTGGCCGACGACTTCTGTCTAAGGTGTCGCCTCACGGTGATCGAATTTCTTGGCGCGAAGCGATTCGGAGCATCTCGGCACACGGATCGGGGCACAAATACTGCCGACTGAACAGGTAGGTGGGGCGTTGAAGATCGAAAGAGCTAGACAAGTGCGGATCGGAATTGTAGGCGCCGCGTTTTTTCTTCTAACGGCGGGCTTGACACATGCTCAAGCCCCGGCTACTGGGGCTATTACCGGGAGGATTTATGACGCGTCTGGCGGCGTGATACCCGATGCCAGCGTCTCCGTCGAAAATGAAGAAACAAGTCTATCGAGGTCGGTGACCGCGACCAGAGAAGGTCAGTTCCGCGCGCCGCTCCTGCTCCCCGGAAGCTACTCGCTTACCGTGGAAGTAGCCGGTTTTGAACGAGAGATTCTGCATTCGATTCGCGTGGTTGTGAGCGAAACGACGGTTGTGAATGTGACGCTTAAGGTGGGCGCAGTTTCCACGGAGCTTGAGGTCACGGAGCCAACCGAACTCGCTCAAACGCAGAGTGCGACTCTGGGCCGCGTGACCGATGAACAAACAATTGTGGCGCTGCCCCTGGCAAATCGCAATTTCTCCCAGATTTTGGGGCTCTCTCCAGGCGTGGTTGTCGAGATTCCCAATGCCGGGGCCCTCGGTTCCAACAGCCAGAATGTTTCGGTAAACGGCGCCAAGACCACGGCAAACAATTTTCAGTTCAATGGGATTGACGCGAATAACATCGCGGAAAACGCGTTCTCCGGCCAGGGGTTTGCTCCGGAGGCGGGTATTGCGATTCCCAATCCGGACACGATCGCGGAATTTAAAGTACAGACGGCGATGTATGACGCGAGCTACGGAAGAAGCGCTGGTGGAAACGTAGATCTCGTCAGCAAGGCCGGCGGAAATAATTTCCACGGAAATTTGTGGGAATTTTTCCGGAACGACGCTTTGAACGCCAATGACTTCTTTTTGAAACAGAACGGCCAGCCAAGACCTGTACTGAAGCAAAACCAATTCGGAGGGGCTCTTGGCGGACCCATCCGGAAAAACAAGACATTCTTCTTTGGGTCATATCAAGCGACCATTCAGCGGGACGGGCAAGCGGTAGGCTCTCTGGTGAGTACCTTCCTTCCTGCGCTCACCGACGACCGTTCAGCCGCCGCTTTGGGGAGACTTTACGGAGGGCAATCGGGCGCGAATGGCGGCGTGGCCGTCGCCGCGGACGGATCCAATATCAATCCAGTGGCACTCGCTCTATTGAATTTCAAGCTGCCAAACGGAAGCTTGGCGATCCCGAACCCACAAACAATTCTACCGGGAGGCATCGGAGAATCAATTTACTCGATCCCCGCAAAATATCGGGAGGATCAGTACACGGGAAATATCGACCATAATTTCTCCAAGGCCAATCAACTTTCAGGAAGGTTCTACTACTCCAGCCAGACGCAGGCTGAGCCGTTCAACCAATTCGCCGCAACCGTGCCGGGCTTCGGTGGCGGACAGACGGACCGAAACGACATGTTCGTCTTGTCCGACACGCATGTCTTCAGTCCGGATGTGGTCAACGTAGCTCGTTTTGGATTTATCCGATTTGACGGGTCGCTGACCACGATGAATCCAATTACCGGCCCGGACGTTGGAATGCAAACTTCGGCGGACCTACCCATAATTCCAGGCATCCAGGTGACCGGATTATTTACGATCGGTCCTCCTTTTCAACCTTCGTACTTTGAAAACACCAATACGTTTGTTTGGCAAGACACGGTTTCTGTCGTTCGAGGAAGGCACAACTTCCGCTTTGGCGGCGAAGCAAAACGCAGCCAGTTGACCGTGGCGCCATCGCAGCAGGCCGGCGACCTGATTTTCTTGAGCTTTCCGGATTTTCTGTTGGGCCAAAGCGGGGCGCAGAACGGGAGCGGCCAAAGCAATATTTTCTTCACCTCGGGAGGCTCAGGGCTGTTCCGCAAGGACGAGCGTTACTCGGATTACGCAGGGTTCATTCAAGACGACATCCAGGTGAGCCCGCGTCTGACGGTAAACGCGGGATTGCGGTACGAGTACTTTGGACCGCCCACGGACGCCAACGGTCACTTGTCCAATTTCGATCCAGGCATCGCGAGTTCACAAGTGCCGGGCTCGGGCAGTTTTAGCGGATTTGTGCTGCCGGCAAATTACACTGGGCCCCTCCCCTCGGGTGTGGTGAAAACGCAGAACACCGGGATGTGGAATGCAGATTACAAGGATCTCGGCCCTCGGCTCGGTTTTGCATATCGCTTGTTTAATCAGCCGACCATCGTGCTTCGAGGAGGGTATGGCATCTACTACGAGAGACTCTCCGGCGAACTTGCCGTGCAGAATGTAGGTCAACTGCCGTTTGGGGTGACGCAAATACTGCAAGGAGCGCAGAATGCGGCGGCCACTTTGCAAGTGCCGTTCAACCCGCCCTTGCCTGCAACCTCGGATTTTCCGATATTTATTCCGCGAACGCCTGACAGTGCGATATCCATCGCCGCAATCTCTCGGGGCATCACGAGTCCTTACACTTCGCAATACAACCTGAACGTGCAATACGAGTTTGCAAAGGACTACGTACTTCAGGTCGGCTATGTCGGTTCCAAGACCACGCATCTGGCCGGATGCGTCGAATTCAACCAAGCGCTTATCGCGACTCCGGAAAATCCAGTGAATGGGCAAACAACAACGACGGTAGAGAACCTGACACAGAGACTCCCCTTCGCCGGGATTGCCGGCGGCTCGTACATCTGCGAAACAATCTTCAATGCGAATTACAACTCGCTGCAGTCGAGTTTGTATAAGAGGACGAGCCACGGGCTGGAGTTTCAAGCGGCCTACACGTTTTCCAAGAATCTCGACTACGCCAGCGGACTCGGCAACTTGTCATCGCTCGATCTGACTTTTCTAAGCAACGATCAAACGAATCCGCGTCAGGCGCGCGGCCTGAACGATTTCGACCGCACGCATCGCGTCGTCGTGAACTTCGTGTACACGCCACCCAGACTGCGTGCGGGACCGGAAATGGTTCGACGCGCGCTGTCTCAATGGCAGTTTTCCGGAGTGATGGTGCTTCAGTCCGGCCTGCCAATCACGCCGGTGGATACGTCAGCAGGGTCGGTGTTCGGAAACATCGTGGGCTTCACGCGCGCGGAGTGCACCGGCGCAAATCCCGCATCTTCCGGCTCGCTCATCAGCCGCCTCAACGGCTTTTTCAATCCCGCGGCATTCGCTGCTCCTCCCGTCATCGGTGACGGCACGGGATTCGGGAGCTGCGGCGTCGGTATCTTACGTGGTCCAGACCAGCGCAACCTGGATTTCGCCATTCATCGAATCTTTTCAATCACGGAACGAAACACGATTCAATTCCGCGC
Source organism: Candidatus Acidiferrales bacterium (assembly GCA_049287725.1). Lineage (GTDB taxonomy): Bacteria > Acidobacteriota > Terriglobia > Acidiferrales > UBA7541 > Palsa-295. The sequence goes on from JBAQGJ010000019.1 coordinate 7,743, forward strand.
CGAATTCTTCAATCTCTTCAATACTCCAAATTTCGGGTTGCCGGTGACTGACCACAATGCCGGCCCGGCGTTCGGTGTAATCACGTCAACAGTGTCAAATCCGCGAATCGTCCAGTTCGCGCTGAAGTACCAATTCTGAGGCCGGGCCGCAATGATCACTCTGGGAGCGGAGTTCATGTTCGATTCACAAAGGCCGAAAGCGGTACTGGAGCGGTGGCATGGCTGAATCCGCTCTTGTGATCGGTGTGGACTCTCCAGGCGCGTCGCGCCGACAACTCGTCGTCGTACGTCCCTCGCGCGATGGAGTTTCTCTGGGGCTCGCGGAATTGTGGAAGCACCGAAGGCTGTTGCGTCTGTTCGTGTGGCGTGACGTAAAAGTCCGCTACAAGCAGACGGCGCTGGGAGCGGGCTGGGCGTTGCTCCAGCCATTCCTCACCATGCTGGTTTTCACATTCGTGTTTGGACGCCTGGCGAAAGTTCCATCGAACGGAATCGCTTATCCCGTGTTTGTGTTTGCCGGTCTTCTGCCGTGGCAGTTCTTCGTGCAAAGTCTGGTGCGCGCGAGCAACACCCTGGTGCAGGAACGATACCTCCTCACAAAAGTGTATGTTCCGCGGCTGATCCTTCCTGTTTCCGCGGTCTTAAGCGGTTTACCGGATTTCGGCGTCGCGTTCTTTGTGCTGCTGGCGTTAATGATCCACTATCGGATCCATGCGACATTCGCGATTTTCGCGGTTCCTCCACTGCTGCTCTTAGCGGCCGCGACGTCATTGTGCGCGAGCCTGTTCCTCGCGACGCTCAACGTGCGCTACCGCGATGTCGGCCTTACGATCCCTTTCTTCTCGCAGCTTTGGTTCTTCGTCACCCCGGTTGCGTATCCCAGCAGCATGGTTCCAGACCGTTGGCGCCTCTTGTACGGAATCAATCCGATGGCGGGCGTGATGGAAGGTTTTCGCTGGGCTGTGCTCGGCATCCGTACGGCTACATGGCCGCTGATTTTCGTCTCGGCCGCGGTAATCGGCTGTCTTCTCGTGCTGGGACTCTTTTATTTCGAGCGCATGGATAAATCTTTTGCGGATGTGGTGTGAGCCGTGAGCAACGTTGCCATTCATGCGGAAAACATCGGCAAGTCTTACGCCATCGCGGGCGGCGGAAGTTTGCGCCGTGACTTGCGCGAAAGCATCATGGCGACATTTTCAGCATCGAGCGGTGCCGATCGCATTTCAATGGCGTCTGATAGCAACGGCATAGCGAGAGGGACCAACATTTGGGCACTTCGCGGCGTCTCCGCCGAAATCCAGGATGGCGAAGTGGTCGGGCTGATCGGCGCGAACGGTAGCGGCAAAACCACGTTCTTGCGGATTCTCTCTCGCATTGTTCAACCAACCGAGGGTTTGGCGCGTATCCGCGGCAGCGTGGGAACGCTTCTGGACGTAGGCGCCGGGTTCCACGGCGAACTGACCGGGCGCGAAAACATTTATCTGAACGGCGGCTTGCTGGGCATGGACCGCTCTGCAATCGCTTGCGCTTTCGATGAGATCGTCGCGTTCGCTGAATTGCAGGCGTTCATCGACATGGCACTCAAACATTATTCGAGCGGCATGTGCGTGCGCCTGGCCTTTGCGGTGGCCGCGCACATCAATACGGAAATCCTGCTTGTTGACGAAGCGCTGGCCGTCGCCGACGCGCCGTTTAAAAAGCGGTGCCTCGAAAAAATGGCCACAGCCGGAAGGGAAGGCCGAACCGTGCTGATCGTGAGTCACGACCTCGAACTGATCCGTACACTCTGCAATCGCGTGCTCGTCTTTTCCGGCGGCCGCATTGTCCGGTCTGATTCGCCACAGGATGCGATCGAGTTTTACCAGCGTGCCATGCCGCTGGATGCCACTCACCGGATTTCAATCGTGAATGAACTTCCCAAGGGACGCCAATGACCTCAACCCAAACGCAAACTTCCAAGCTAAACGATCCTCTTTTGCATGGCTTCGAAATGCCGTTGGAGGCGATTTACTATCCGCTCGGATTTCCGCTGCAAATCACGACGAACTGCGCGGATATATTGTCGGCAGCCGATGACAGCTGGGGCCGTTTCCGCGAAATGTATTCTCAACCCGCGCTGCAAATGCGCATCGGCGTGCTTGAAGGCGGGCCATCGGAGTGTCCGGGCGATCCGGTGTACCGCTCACAGCGCAGCCTGCAAGCGCGTATCGCGGACCCGGAAAATTTTTCCGTCAGTGACATTCGACGTGGATTTGCTTATGCGTGGCTCACGCGCGCGACCGTGCAAAACCGCGCATACCTGCGCTGGCACTTCATCGAGGGCATGACGTGGGATTTGCTTGGACCCTACATCACTCCCGTGCATGCGGGCTGCGTGCGCTTCGCCGGCCGCGGCGTGCTGATGTGCGGTGACTCGGGCGCCGGAAAATCATCGTTAACCTACGCGTGCGCGCGCCGCGGTTGGACTTTCATGTCCGACGATTCGAGCAATCTTGTTCGCCGCCGCGAAGGCGCCGTGGTGGTGGGAAATCCTTACCAAATTCGGTTTCGCGAGTCGGCTCTCGAGCTTTTTCCCGAGCTTCGCACGCGACCTCTGACACCGAAGTTCACCGGCGGACTAGCCATCGAGCTTGCAACATCCGGCCTGCCGGAAATCGAGACCACGCTGGAAAGCTCCGTGGATTACATCGTGTTCCTCAACCGCTCTCTTGGAGGGCCCGCGCGCCTGGTTTCTTTCTCGAAGGAAGCGGCGCTGCAGTGGTTCGAGCAGGTCATTTTTTGCGCGGAGAAAGACTTGGTCGATGCCCAGAAAGCTTCGCTTCGGAATCTGCTTTCGGCCCAGGTGTTTGAATTGCGCTACAACGATCTCACATCCGCAATCGAGCGGCTCGAATCCCTGGTCCAGAACGGCAGATAGCGCCTTTGCAGTTTCGGATTCGTGCTGGAGGAAGACAGCAAAATGTCCGCAGTTCCGCGCCACTGTGCCGTCATGTTGGAGGCGCTCCAATTTCGCGATTCTCATCCAGAGGGACTGCTTGCTCTGAACGAGGCGGAGTGGAACGACCTGCTCACGCGCGCCGAATATGCCCGGCTGATGATTCCGCTCAGCCAGACGTGCGCGAAAGACATGCCGGCCTGGGTACTCGCACGCGTCGAGCGCAGTGTGGCCTCCACAGCCGAGCGTTTCGAACGGATGAAGCGAGACTACCTGGAGATCGCGAAGGCCTTGCGTGACGCGAACGCGGGGCATCTGATCTTGAAAGGCTTCGCGCTTTGCCCCGATTTTGTGGCCCATCCTCGCTTCCGCATGCAGTCCGATATTGATATTTTCTGCCCGCCGGATTCAATTGAACGCGCGCTCGAGGCCTTGCATTCCATTGGCTACGAAACGCGGAATGACGCTGACTATCAGATCGGCCACCATCTGGCTCCTCTCGCGAAAAAATCAACGTGGAAATGGCGCGGGGATCTTTTCGACCCCGAGATGCCAATCGACCTGGAACTGCATTTCCGGTTTTCGGACGAAATCATCGAGCGATTCAGCCCTCGAGACCTCGAACAATTCTGGGATCGGCGCATCGAACAGCACCTTGACGATTTTTACTTTCCAACGCTCCGGCCCGTGGACCACTTCGGCTATTCGGCACTTCACGTGGTACGGCATTTGTTTGATGGAGCTGTCCCCACGTATAGCGTGTATGAAATCGCATCGTTTCTACATCGAAATGCGGCACGCGAAGAATTCTGGATGGAATGGCGCGACCTGCACGACGACTCGACTCGTTCGCTCGAGTCCATCTGCTGTAAGTTGGCGCAGGAGTGGTTCGCGTGCGAGCTTCCGCCCGAAGTACAGCGACAGGTGGACGCGTTGCCGCCCGCAGTACACGCCTGGTTTCGAAATTACGCACGCTCACCGCTGGACGCGTGGTTTGTTCCCAACAAAGATGCCGTGTGGCTTCACGCCGTACTGCTCCCTAGTTCACGCGAGCGCTGGAAAGTTGTTCTCTCGACGATTGTCCCGCGGAAACTACCGCAATACGTTCCCTCACGATTTGACCCGGACGGTCCGCCCGAAACAAGGTTACTTGGCGGTTGGTCCGTTGCTGGAGCGAAGAACTATTTGTCGCATGGAATTTCGCGGGTGAATTACCACGGCCGGGCCCTGCTGCCAACTCTGGGGCATGGTTTTCGTTTTTGGTGGTCCACCAAGGAACTGGAGCCGCAGTTCTGGATTTATTTTGCGGCCTCCCTCTTCTTCAATCTGGGCATGTTCATTTTCTTTTTTCTTTACAACCTCTTCCTGCTGGATTGCGGATACCGGGAAAAGTTTCTTGGACTCGTGACCAGCGTCAGCGCCGTCGGCGGCATAATCGGCACAATCGCCGGCGGCATCACGGCCCAGCGATTTGGCCTTCGGAGAACCCTGCTTTTCTGCTTCGGACTCCTGCCGGCGCTTTCCGCGCTCCGTATTTTGCTGGTTTCCAGAGTTCCCCAGCTCGGCTTCGCATTTCTGGCGAGCGTAGTGGGTACGATGTTTGCAGTTTGTTATTCCCCCGCGCTGGCGCAGGTAACCAACGTGCGAAATCGAGCGTTCGTCTTCAGCTTCGTCGCCTCCACGATGATTGGAATTGGATTTGTGGCCGGGTTGGCTGGAGGCCACTTGCCCGGCTGGATAGGACGATTCGAGTTATCCGCGGAACCCGTCCACCTAAAGCAGGTAGCTTTACTGATCGCGTGCGGGATTACGGCGATCGCTTTATGGCCCATGTCGCGGCTTCACTTTTCAGCGACGCCCGCGGCTGAGAAGAGGCTATATCCACGGAGTCCGTTCCTTTTCCGATTTCTTGCAGCGATCGCCGTCTGGGCGCTGGTGACTGGTTCGTTCAGCCCGTTTTTCAACGCCTACTTTTCGCAATACATGCGAATGCCGGTTCAGCAGATTGGAGTTGTTTTTTCTTTTTCAAGCATTACCCAAGTGGTGGCAATTCTATGCACCCCGCTAATCTTCCGGCGGTTCGGACTTGTTCCCGGGATCATGTACATGCAGATCGCCACAGCCATATCGCTGGGATTACTTGCCGCGGCACCCGGCGCCCGCTCGGCGGCGATTATTTACACCGGTTTTATGGCCTTCCAATGGATGAGCGAGCCTGGGATGGAGACGCTCCTGATGAACGAGATATCTCCCTCGGAACGAAGCGGCGCCTCGGCTCTGAACCTACTGGTTATTTCTTCGGTGCAAGCGGTGGCGGCGGTTGTGGCCGGAGCGTCGTTCGCGCGCTTCGGCTACCCGACGGTGTTGGCAGCGACTGGAGTGTTGGCGCTTCTTGCAGCTGTTTCGTTTCGATTTCTGCTGGGAAGTTGGAGTGGGAATGCGCACGCCGGTCGCGTGCCATCTCGCGAGATAGCGGAGGCCACACCGGCGCCGAGCGCGGATTAGATTTAGTAACAATTTGACAATTCGTTGACAACTCGCGTGGCCCGCGGGCATTGAATGATGCGGCAGATCACGGTTGGCCGCGCTCCCGAGCGGCATCAGAGCGATTCTGACCGTCGGGTAGCTTATTTCGGATCGTTATGAACATTACTGACATCTTTGCAGCTCGCAATCACCGTGGGTATCGCAGGCGTCCGTTTGCCGTCGCGATGCTGGCATTGACGTTCGCGTGTGGCGCCGCGCGCGCGCAAACGCAGCGCTCGTCCACTGTGGCGACGTCGGAACTTGGCCGCGACAATCTGAGCCGTGTCGCAGCGTCCGCCACCGACTTGAAAGTGGTGTTGCTCAAGGATCCCGGGCTTCTCGTGGAGGTGAAGCGCTGGGTGGCGAAGGACGCCACCGACCACGGCCAAATTATCAGCGATGCCGATCTTACGGACGACGCGATTTTCGATCGCCTCGAAACCGATAGCCAATTCCGCTCCGTCGCGACGACCATCGTACAGAAGTACGGATACCTCCGACCTCGCATCGATCCCAATTCCGATCTTGGAAAAGAGCACGAGCTTCTCGTCCAGGAACGCACGAAATGGCTCGCGCAACATCAGGAGGAAGAGCTGACGGCGGCTCGCCAGCGCAATTCACAGAATTTGCAGACGACACGCACTTGCGATCCGCAACTCGATCAAGATTGCGAAACGCCCCAGGCCGATTCGCGTCAGCAAATCGAAGGCGCGCCGCTAAATCAGAGGCCCGGCGGAGCACCCGCGGCGCCCTCGTCGCCATACCAATCCCAACCGCCCGATTCACGGCGGGATGAGCAAATGTCGCCGCCCAGCCGATTGATGCAAACCGGCGTGGAGAATCCGAATGGCCGCGCGTTGGAAAAAATCGGCGAGCGCCCGGAGAACACCCAGTCTTTTTATGGACTTGGCGAAGATGACGGCGAGACTTTGCCCGGCCTGTCAATGCGACAGCTTGCGAGCGCAAGCCACGAAGATCCATTTGGACTTCAGACGGGCGTCGGCACATTCGCAAATGATTTCCTGGAAAACGCGGGCATGGCGGTCGGCACGAATAGCGACGGCCTGAGTGCCGCGTTCCCTAACGCCGGCATGTACGCAAGCCGCAATTCCGTTTCGAATTCTTCGGCTAGCATGTCGCCCGTTGTTCCGGTGGAGCGATCGGGCCGGCAGTATCGGCAGAACGCGACGCTGCAGCCCGTCCAGATGCTGCGAAAACCCAGTCCCTACGACAACATTCCGTCGCTCTACGATATGTACCTGCAGGCTGTCACGCGTCCTGCAACGCCACGGCGATTTGGTTCCGAGGTTTTTGAAAATGGCACGCGCGACCCGCAGTTGATACCGATGGATTTGCCGGTAGGCCCCGATTACGTGGTCGGACCTGGCGACGGGCTAGCGATCGATCTGTGGGGCGGAGTGTCGCAGAGATTTTTCCGCAGCGTAGATCGGGAAGGCCGCGTGAGCCTTCCCGAAGCCGGCCCTGTTGTGGTTACCGGTAAGAGCCTAGCCGAGGTGCAACAGGACTTGCAGCAGATTTTTCGCAAGCAATACCGCGATGAATCCGCTGAAGTGTCGCTCGCGCGGCTGCGCACGATCCGCGTGTACGAAGTGGGAGACGTCACGAATCCTGGCGCGTACGACATCAGTTCGCTCTCAACGCCTCTAAACGCTTTGTTCGCCGCGGGTGGACCCACTCAAAAGGGTTCGCTGCGCATTGTGAAGCATTACCGCGGTGACCAGTTAGTGCAAGTTGTAGATCTCTACGATCTGCTGCTGCACGGCGTGAAAGGCGAGCTCATCCGGCTTGAAAACGGCGACACCGTCATGGTTCCACCAATCGGCTCGCAAGTTACGGTGGAAGGCATGGTGCGCCGTCCGGCCATTTACGAACTGAAAAACGAGAAAAATCTCGCCGCGGTGCTGGAACTCGCTGGTGGACTGCTTCCCGCCGCCGCGCTCAGTCATATCGAGGTCCAGCGCCTTGTCGCGCACGCCAAGTTGACCATGTTGAGCGTGGAAATTCCCGAGACGGGCGATATGGCCGCGGTTACCGCAAAACTTGAAGCATTCGAAATTCACGACGGCGACCGCATTCGCGTCTTTCCCATCACGCCCTATAACCAAGATGCGATTTATCTCGACGGCCACGTCACTCGTCCCGGGCGCTACTCGTATCGCGAAAACATGCGCGTTAGCGACGTCATCTCTTCCTACCAAGACCTGCTGCCCGAGCCCGCGGGCAACTACGCCGAGATCATTCGACTCAACGCGCCGGACTTTCATCCGACCGTCGAAAGCTTCGACCTCGCGGATGCGCTTGCGAATCCCGCACAGTCGCCGTTGCTTCGTCCGATGGATACAGTCCGCATCTTCAGCAAATTCGATTTCGAAAATCCACCAGCTGTTTCCGTTTGGGGCGACGTTCGCGCACCGGGAACCTACCGGACGTCCGGTCAGATACGTCTGGCGGACGCGATCCAACTCGCAGGGGGCCTCGGCCCGGATGCTGAGCGCGAAGACGCGCAGGTCTTCCGGTATCTGCCCGATGGCAAATTCAAGATCTTCAGCGTGAATCTCTCGCAGGCGCTCACCGGCGATCCGACCGAAGACATCAAACTTCAACCACGCGATCGCCTCCTGATCCATCGCAATCCAGACGCCACGAAACCCGCGACGGTATTCGTACAAGGTGCAGTCGCAAGACCCGGCCGTTATCCGCTGACGACTAACATGAGCGTCGGCGATCTGATCCGCATCGGCGGCGGCTTGCAACCCGACGCCGATACGAGCACTGCCGATCTGACGCACTTTGAGTATTCGAGCCAGCGATCCCTCACCGGCCAGCACGAATCCGTTTCGATTCATTCCGCTCTCTCGAAAGACCCGGAATCACCCATTGCACTTCACAATGGCGACGTCGTCACCGTCCGTCAACTTCCCGGTTGGAACGATCTCGGCGCTTCGATCTCCGTGAAGGGCGAAGTCAAGAACCCGGGCGCGTATGGAATCCGTCCGGGCGAACGCCTCAGTTCCGTTCTCGAACGGGCCGGCGGCTTCCAGCCCAGCGGCTATCCTTACGGCGCCATTCTTCGCCGCGTGCAGGTCCGCGAACTTGAAGTCCGCGATCAGAACCAGATGATCATGCGGGTGAAGGACGAGCAGTCGAATCTTCAGTTGCTGCCCGAAACAGATCCGGACAAGAAGAAGGCAAAGGATCAAGCGCTCGAGCAATGGCAAATCGCGCTCGAGCAATTGAATTCCAATCCTCCCTCCGGCCGCGTCGCGATTCGCATTTCGCCGGACATCAGCGAGTGGAAGGGAACGCTGGCGGATGTGGAAGTGCGAGCCGGCGACACCATCGAAATTCCGAAGAAGCCGAGCTACGTGATGGTTACCGGGCAAGTGTTTAACCCGACGGCCGTTTCGTTTCGAGCCGGGAAAGACGCGCAATGGTATTTGAGCCAGTCGGGCGGGCCCACGCAGCTAGCGAACAAGAAGGCAATTTTTGTGATTCGCGCGGATGGCTCTGTCTTGGGATCAAAACAAGGATTGTGGAGCGGCGATTCGCTGCACGGCGAACTTCGCCCCGGTGACACGGTAGTGGTTCCAGAAAAGGCAATCGGAGGCGGCGTACAGTGGCAGACCGTTTTCCTGGCGGCGCAAGTGGCGTCGTCCATCGCCAGCACTGCGTTCATCGCCGCCCACTATTAGAGACGTGCAATGAAATTCAAGCGGGAGGCCCTGGTGGCGTTTTTTCTTTTGTCATGCGTCGCGGCAACGACCAGCGCGAAATGTTACGCAGAGCCTCAGAAGCAGGAGGCAGTCGCAGACAATGCAACTAGCTCAAATACCAGCGTTGCGAAGACGCCGAGCGATCCACCGCAAGCAGCCGTTGAATCGCAAGACGATTCGGAAGCGAGGCAGAAGGCTCTCGGCCTGCGCGTCATCGAGCGCATGGCCGAGGACCAGCGACAGATCTGGACGAGTCCGTCGCGGCTACGGCCTGTGGATGCTGAGTGGATCATGCCGCTGGGGCTCGCCGCCGCAGGACTATTTGCCACGGACACTGAATTCAGCAAGCACCTATCGAATTCGCCCAACCGATTAAAATTCAGCCGCGACTTCTCCAACTATGGAGTCGGCGCAATGGGTGGCGTCGTCGGCGGACTTTACCTCTGGGGCGAACTTAGCCACAACGATCACGCCACAGAAACGGGAATTCTTGCGGGTGAAGCGGCGCTCAACAGCCTGGGTGTGGTTTACGCGCTGCAATATGCGCTAGGGCGCGAACGGCCGCTCAAAAACAACTACAAGGGAAATTTCTGGAGTGGAGGAAATTCCTTCCCGTCCGAACACGCCGCAGCGGCTTGGTCGATCGCCAGCGTGGTTGCGCACGAATATCCGGGTCCGCTCACGCGGGTGCTCGCCTATGGAATGGCCACTGCAGTGAGCTTCGCGCGAATTGACTCGAAGCAACACTTTCCCTCGGACGTTCTGATCGGGAGCGCGATTGGATGGCTTTCCGGCGAACTGGTCTATCGAGCGAACCACGATCCCGAGCTCGGCGGTTCGCCGCGGCAAACCTACGCCGAAGCGCGTGATTTTCTCGAACGCGATCGCCCGCGACAGAACATGGGTACGACGTTCGTCGAATTGGACAGCTGGGTATACCCCGCGATGGACCGACTTGCCGGCCTCGGCTACATACAAACCGCAATGCAGGGATTGCGGCCGTGGACGCGAATGCAATGTGCGCTTCTCACAATCGAGGCGGGCGACAAGCTACTCGACGGGGTCCATCCGGATTCTGGCGCGAGCGCGATAATTTCCCGTTTGCGCATCGAATTTTCATATGAACTCGCGCGCGTGGATGGCGGGCGGAATTTCACCGCGAAGCTTGACTCCGTTTACTTGCGAACCGTCTCTATCGCCGGCCCCGACCTTACCGATGGTTTCCACTTCGGCCAAACCATCTCCTATGATTTCGGGCGCCCATTCGAGCGCGGCACGAACTTGCAGGATGGAGGCTCGTTCCGTGCTGATCTGGGGCCCATCGCCGTCTATGTGCGCGCGGAATACCAGCACTCGCCAGGCGCGCCCGCGCCTTCGGACGCCGTGCGCAACATCATCGCTCTGCGAGATTCTGTGCCCGAGCCACCGGACGTTACCGTCAGCGCGATCAACCGCGTCCGTCTGCTCGATGCTTATTTCGGCGTGAACGTAGGCAATTGGCAGATTCTGGTTGGCAGGCAGAGTTTGTCGTGGGACCCCGGACCGGGAGGCTCTCTTATCTGGAGCGACAACGCCGAACCCGTGGACATGGTTCGTCTCGTCAATTCCGAACCCGAGCGTCTACCGGGATTTCTGAAATACCTGGGTCCCGCAACTGTGGACCAATTCTTCGGGCGTCTCTCCGGCAATTACATTCGCCATCCTTATATATATGGAAACAAAATAAGCGTTAAGCCTTTACCCAACCTCGAGATCGGTTACAGCCGCACCGTCACAATCGGAGGCCACGGCGGCAATCCGCTCACTCCGGCGAATTTCTTCGATAGTTTTTTCGGCCGCCAGTCGAGCAGCACCCTCGGCAATTCCGTGCCTGGCGACAGCCACGCGGACTTCGATTGGACGTTCAACGTTCCAAAGGTCCGCCACTACATCGTGCTCTACGGAGACTGGTACACAGACGACGATTCCATCGCGTTTCAAACTCCGAAAAAGAGCGCGTTTCGCCCGGGAATTTACGTCACTCATTTTCCGGGACTGCCCAAGCTCGATCTCCACATCGAAGCGGCCAACACCGCGACGGCCGAATTCACTCACGCCAGCGCGGGCGTGAATTCCGGAAACCTGAACTACTGGAACTTCGTGTACCGCGACGGTTACACGAACGACGGCAACCTGATTGGCAACGTGGTCGGGCGCCTCGGTCAAACCTATGAAGGCTGGCTCACGTACTGGGCATCCTCGCGAGACACGCTGCAGGTCACTTACAAAAATAGCTCAGTAGGCACGGCGTTCATTCCCGGCGGCGGCTCCTGGCAGGATTACGGCGTGAATAATGAATGGCAATGGAGGTCAGGTTTCTACTGCAAGGCGCAGCTTCAGTACGAGCATATTTCCCATTTTCCGATTTTGTTCAACGGGCCGCAGCACAACGTAACAAGCATCGTGGAGATCGGGTTCACGCCCTCCGCGCGGGGAAAATAAACTCGAACGCCATGCAAACGACGTCCACAAATCAGATCAGTGTGATTCTGGACACCTCCAGACCGCGGGAGAATTTTGCTCCAGGGTGGAACGATCAATTCAGGCGAGAGCAAAAGCTCAAGATTCTCCAATTGCTTTGGGCGCGACGCCGTTTCATCGGCCGCTGCCTGCTCGCCGGTTTCTGCGCATCCATTCTGATCGCGTTCTCGATTCCCAAGGAATACCTCTCTATCGCGCACCTGATGCCACCCGATTCGCAATCAGGCGGGGGCTTGGCGCTGATGGCAGCGCTGTCTGGCCCGTCTGGAGGCGGCCTGGGAGCCTTCGCCAGCGACCTGCTGGGGATGAGGCCTTCCGGCGCACTGTTTGTCGCAGTCATGCGCAGCCGGACCGTCGAGGACCACATCATCGGGCAATTCGATTTGAAGAAAGTGTATTCGTTGCGCTGGCAGGAGAGCGCGCGCAAGCGGCTCGAACACAATACCGAGATAACCGAAGATCGCAAGAGCGGCGTAATTACGCTGGCCGTTACGGATCGCGATCGGAATCGCGCCGCGGGCATCGCGCGCACATACGTGGACGAGCTCAACGCGCTCATGTCGCAATTGAATACCTCCGCCGCGCACCGCGAGCGCGTCTTCCTGGAAAACCGCCTGACGTCGGTGAAGGTGGATTTGGAAGCGTCAGAGAAAGACTTCAGCCAATTCGCAAGCAAGAATGGCGCAATTGATATCAGCGCGCAGGGAAGGGCGATGCTCGAAGGCGCGGCCAGTTTGCAGGGCGAGCTGATCGCCGGCGAATCCGACCTCAAGGGACTGCGGCAGATCTATTCCGAGGATAACGTACGCGTGCGCTCGACGCAGGCGCGGGTGAACGAACTCCGCAACCAACTCGCGAAGCTCGGCGGCAAGTACGACACTGGCGCTTCCGCCGGCGGCGATTCCGCATCGGGCGATCCGTATCCTACGCTTCGCCAACTGCCAATTCTTGGCGTGCCTTACGCGGATAAGTTCCGGCAACTGAAAGTCGAAGAGAGTGTGTTTGAAATTCTCACGAAGCAATACGAATTGGCCAAGGTGCAGGAAGCGAAGGAAATTCCGTCGGTGAAGGTGCTGGATTCGCCCGAAGTGCCGGAACGGAAGTCGTTTCCGCCGCGCCTGATGCTAACCCTGCTGGGAACCATGGTGACGCTTGCTGCGGCGGTGCTGTGGATTTTTGGCAGGAACCGTTGGGCCCTGATCGATCCGGCGGACCCGAGCTTAATGTTTGCCCAGGAAGTTTTGGGAACGCTCCGTTCGCGCGTCCCTTGGCCTCTTTCAAAAAACGGCAAAGGATCACCACGCGAATCGAGCGACGGTGCGAACGGCGACATGGGCGGTAAGGCGTCGCACTGACGCTGCGGGCGCTGCAATTCAATTGATTGGCACGGGTTAGGTCACATGCACCCTGTAAGTGACGGGGCGAAGCTGCGGTCCACAAATGTTCAGCGAACAAAACACGCCTCACTGGTATGCGGCCTACACGCTGTCGCGTCACGAGAAAACTACCGCCAAACATTTTGGCCAGCGCGCCATCGAGCATTTCGTGCCTACATACGAAAGCGTGCACTTCTGGAAGGATCGCAGGAAGCGCATAACTGCTCCACTTTTTCCTGGATACGTCTTCGTCCGTGTACCGTTGCAGGACAAATTGAGCGTGTTGGTTGTGCCCGGCGTCGTGCGCCTGGTGGGTTTTGAAAACCGGCCCGTAGCTGTGCCCGACGAGGAAATCGCAGCGTTGCGCAACATCGTGGCGCATGGGCTAAATGCCGAGCCGCATCCTTATCTCGTCACCGGCTGCAAAGCACGTCTCACGCGCGGGCCGCTAGAAGGAATGCGGGGAGTGCTGATTCGCAAGAAGGGCAGGCTGCGCTTGTTGCTGTCGGTTGATCTGATACGGCAGGCCGCGACGATTGAAGTTGACGCCGCCGATGTGGAACCGTTGTGAGAAGCGCCGAAGCTTCTCTCTTTTCTCAACCAGTGTGGGCAAGACGCTCTCTGAAGATCGTCACTAAGCCGCTTTTTGCTGCTAGCCGCGCGTTCTGGAGCGTGATTTGCGCGTCCTGATTCTAGTTGACTGCTATTACCCGAGCGTGAAGTCCAGCGCGAAGCTCGTTCACGATCTGGCTGTCGAACTCTCGCGGCGCGCTCACGAACCGATCGTTCTTACGCCGAGCGACGCGATCTCCGACGATTTCCAGTCTAGTTCGGAGGATGGCGTTTCCGTCGTTCGCGTGAAAACCGGACAGATAAAAGGGGCTGGAAAAATCGGGCGCGGGCTGCGAGAGGAGCGCTTATCGGCGGTCCTATGGACGGGAGCGGAAAAATTTCTGCGGTCGCATCCTTGCGACCTGATTCTGTTTTACTCGCCGACAATTTTCTTTGGGCCTTTAGTGCGGCGATTGAAAGAGCTCTGGCGCTGTCCCGCATATCTTGTCCTGAGGGACATTTTCCCCGATTGGGCCGTGGAAGCCGGTGTTCTGCGCAAGGGCTTGATTTATCGCTATCTTCGAAGGGTTGCGACTCAGCAGTACCGCGCCGCAGACGTGATCGCAGTGCAGTCGCCCGCGAATCTCACGCACTTCGGTCGAACGTATCCCCGCGAGAAATTCCGTCTGGAAGTTCTCTTGAATTGGGCTGCCCTCAAGGAAACGACCTTGCCGCCAACCAATTATCGAGCACGACTCGGCATCGAAGGCAAGACCGTATTCCTATACGGCGGAAATATCGGAATCGCGCAGGACATGAACAATCTGCTGCGTCTCGCGGCCCGGATGCAGAACCGCCCCGATATTCACTTTCTTCTTGTGGGTGACGGAAGCGAGGTGCCGCGTTTGAAAAAAAGCGTCGGAAGAGATGGACGCAGCAACATTCACGTTCTTTCAGGGCTTCCGCAGGAAGAATATCTTTCCATGGTTTCGGAGTGCGATGTCGGCTTGATCTCGCTCGACGTCCGCCTGAGCAGCCACAACATTCCGGGAAAACTGCTGAGTTATCTCTACTGGGGACTGCCGGTGCTGGCAAGCGTGAATCCCGGGAACGATCTCTTTGAAATCCTCCACGATAGCGGCGCGGGCTTTTGCATTCGTAATGGAGATGACGAAAACCTCTACAGTTCGGCATTGCGGCTAACCGATAACGCCAGCTTGCGCTGCTCGATGAGCCGCAGCGCTCGCAAGCTTTTGGATCATAGGTTCTCGGTGGGTAATGCAATTGAAACCATCTTTAGACAGCTTGAATCGTACGGCCTTATTTCTGTGCCGTGCGTGAAAGCCGACGCTCGCGTGGCGACCCCTCCGGCGTGCTATCTGGAAATCCCAGAAAGGCTATAAGGCAGCGTGAGAGCAAGCATTTACCTGGCACTGTTTCTAGCGAGCATCGCCTCGTCCCTGTGGCTGACCTATCGCGTCCGCAGGTGGGCCAACGCACGCGGTTGGGTCGCGAAGCCGGAATCTACGCGGCACATCCACACGACGTCCGTTCCCCGGCTCGGCGGAGTCGCGATCTTTGTGTCGTTCACGTTCGTCGCCGGGATCGCGATGTTGCTTCCGAAATCATCCTGGCTCGTGCTTGATCTCTCCTCGCGTTCGGTCTTGAGCATTTTTTGCTCGGCGTTGATCGTCTTCATGCTTGGGCTGTACGACGATCTACGCGCGGTTGGCCCCTACTGGAAATTTGCGGTGCAAGCTGTTGCGGCCGCAATTCTTTTTTGGGGAGGAGTGGGAGTTCACCGAGTGGACTTACTCGCGGCGGGCCGGTCGCTGCAAAGCGCAGCGGGTCTTCCGTTGACCGTACTTTGGATTCTTCTCATCACGAATGCCTTCAACTTGATTGATGGTCTGGACGGTCTGGCCGCCGGATCCGCATTTTTTTCCACGGTCGTCGTGTTCGTCAGTTCGCTCATGGCTCCCAATGGAACGGTGACGCTGCTCGCCATTGTGCTGGCCGGCGCGATTCTAGGATTCCTGCGCTTCAATTTCCACCCCGCCTCTATATTCCTGGGAGATTCCGGCAGCATGTTCATCGGATTCATGCTCGGGGCGCTCGCGCTTGCCAGCTCACAAAAAGCTCCGACGATGATTGCCGTCGCGATTCCCGTGCTGTCTTTCGGTTTTCCGATACTCGATGTGTGCCTCGCCGTCTCGCGGCGATTTGTCGGCGGCCAGCCGCTCTTCACTGCCGATCGCGAGCACATCCATCACAAACTATTGAAGCGGGGCCTCTCGCAGCGCGGTGCCGTACTGGTTCTTTATGGCGTTACTGCAGCTTTCGCCCTGCTAAGCCTGGTTGTCTTGCATGACGCCGCATTAATCGCGGTGGTGCTCTTCGTGATCGGCTTGGGCGTCGCTCTCGGAGTTCACTACCTGGGATATCCGGAATTTTTGGAATTGCAGGAACTCTGGCGGCGCGCATCAACAAGAAAACGGTTCGTTGCGAACAACGTCGCCGTGCGTCACGCTATCGCAGCGCTCAATTCCTGCACGGACTTCGTCACAGTCCCGGAGATCCTGCAAAAGACTCTGCAGTCGGTAGGCTTCGACGGATTTCGCCTCGAAAGTTCGCTCGGCAAATTATGTTCGGACGAGTCAGAGTCGTTCTTCTCGCAAAGCGGCGAGCATGAGATCAAATTGTTTTGGAACGACGCTCTAAATCGCGAACCAGCGTGGCAGCTCCGGTTGGAACTGACCTCCGCAACCAGGCGCCGCTTTGGTTATCTGTGTCTCTTGCGCGCCACCTCGGAGAGTTCGCTTGTGGTTGATATCAATCTTCTCAGCCGCGACTTCCAGGCCGCTCTTTCGGGAGCCGTCCTCCGCACCACAAACACAGAAGCTATTCCAGCCGCGCGCATCGTTCAGGCAATTGGCACCCGCTCCGCAAAAATCGCATCCAGCGCTTCCGATTAGCGCGAATTTTTATCTTTCAGATCCATGTCAATCCGGTCGCCGAAACCGAGGCCATGAGCACATCCTTCCAGACGCGCTTCCGTGACTAGGGCCCTCATTCAATGACACTCCCGTCAGATGACATAGCGTTGCTCGTCGAGGAACAATCGATTCCCGATCGGCCCGCGAGCCCGCGCTTTTCAAATCGTCGCGCTTACGCGCAGACGTTCAGCGCAACGGCAGCCACGCGACTGTTTGGAGCCGTCTCCGGTATTCTTGCGGCCCGCTCGCTCGGACCAACGGGACGCGGCGAATTGGCAGTGATCGTCTTTTTGCCTACGCTTCTCGCCCAGATCGGCGAAGTCGAGCTGCCTCGGAGTGTCGCCTTCGAGGCGAGCCAGGGCGTCGAAGTTCCCCGCGATCTGATCGCCACGAGTTTCTGGCTGGCGTTGATTCTTGGTTCGATACAGGCTCTCGTCCTTGCGATCGTCCTTCCGTTGTACCTGCCTGCGGACAAGCTGCAGCTGCTACATGTGGCCCGATGGTTCATGCTGTATTTGCCCGCGGCATACATCACGGCCACCTTGATGGGCTGCGATCAAGGACGTGGGCGTTTCGGCAGATTCAGTTTTCTCATCGTGCTGCCTGGGGCGCTTTATACGGCCTTCATTCTCGTCGTCCTCACCATGGGCCGGAACTCGCCCTCCTTCTTCGCGCTCGCTTTGTTGTTGAGCGCTCTGATCACCGCGATGCTTCGACTCGGCATGGACGGCCGATCCAATCCCTTCGGCCGTCCGGATTGGAAGCTGGCGCGACGGCTGCTGCAGCGCGGAGCCGCCTATTACCTTCCAGCAGTCACGGGCTTTCTCCTGGCTCGCGCAGACATGCTCATCCTCGTGCGCATCGTTCCCAGCGAAGCGGTGGGACTCTATGCCGTGGCGCAGGCGATCGCGCTCGGCCAGATGGGCGCGGTGCTTCCCTTCGTTCACGTTGGCTTTGCGGCGGTCGCGTGCGAGGAGCAGCCGAAAGCCGCGCTCGCAGCGCTCGCCCGCCACTTTCGCTTCGCGCAGGTTACTGCCGCGGGCATGGGAATTCTCGCGGCTGCTCTTACGCCCTGGGCGATTCGCACGCTCTTCGGCGCGCGCTTCTCCGCGGCGGCGGGAGCTGCCTATTTTCTGATCGGCGCCACCGCGTTCTGGGGGATGAGCCTGATGCTCGAGCAGAGCCTGCGCGCCGCCGGTCACCCGCGGGTGGGGATCGTCTCCAACCTCGCCGGCCTGGTCTTGCTCGCCGCCGTGGGAATTCCAGCCTGCTCGCGCTTCGGCATCAACGGAATCGCGAGTTCATTTCTGGCGGCTGAGTTTCTCAATCTTAGCGTGCTGGTAGGCTTCTGTGTTTTCAGGCTGGGCATGCCGCCCGCGCAGTTCTGGGCGTTCGAGGCCGGCATGGTGACCGAACTGAGAGACGCTGCCGGCGAGGTACTGCAGCGCATTGATGATCGAATCCGCCGGTGGAAGGCCCGGTAACTCCTTGCCTGATATTCGTCCAATCGCGCTTGCCGCAATCGTCGTCATCGTGCCCTTGTGGCTTATTGCGACGAAGAGGGAAGAGCTCTTGATCAAATGGATTTGCCTGACCATCGCCGTGGATATTTTTGATCCTCGCCTCATGGTCAATCTTCCCGCGGCTCGCGTGGCGGGTCTGCTGCTTCTGCCTTCGTGCCTGGAAGTTCTCCCAGCGGTGCGAAAGTCGATTGCTGGCAATGCGCTCTGGCGCTACATCATCTATATGGCGATCATGGGCGTGATTTTCGGAATCATGTTCCCCTGGTCTTCGGAAGGTTTCGACCGGCTGCCCACACAAACGTCACAATTGAAGGCCATCGCCTACGTTTTTCGCAGAGCAGGGGAGTTTAGTCTGGGAATCTCTATCGCGCGCTATCTCTGGAAGACTCGACGCCCTGACCGCCTGATCGAGTGGTGTGTGTATGGCAGCAGTATCGCCGCAACCGGAGGCATATTGGAGTGGCTGACGCACTGGGACATGTACTCAGCGATTACGGGCGCGGAAGTGCTTCGTTTGAGCGATCGGGTGCAGGGTTTCAGCTACGAGCCGCGCGGCTTGGCATTAATCGTCGGCCAGGGATTGCTTCTCGCTATCTTGCTTTATGCCAGGCAGCAGTCGAAGCGCTGGCTTGGATTTATCGTGCTCCACTTTGTGGCGCTTTTTCTCGCCGTTTCCACCTCCGGCTTGTTCGTTGTCGGCGTCGGATTGGCCGCATTGTTCATCGTGGATGCGCAGAGCCGCAAAATTCTGGTTTCGCCGAGCGTTATCGCTCTCTTGCTCTGTTCGAGCCTGCTGCTCGTCAGCGTCGGGACAAATTTCGTTGCAAGTTGGTCAGAGAACGTTGGGCTTCGGTTGTCGGGGGCCACAGGACGCAGCGCGCCCGAAAGTCTGATAGCAGAGTTCGCGCTGAGGCAAGACATCTTCGACGCCAGCGCCATCATGCTGTTCGCGGCGCGACCGGAGTTTATTTTTACGGGCGTTGGTCCCGGGATGGCGGGACTCGCTTCCACGGACTACGTGCCTTCCGCTCCTCTTTTCGACTGGGTTGAAGAAAGAGGCGAAGGCCTAAACTCGGTCCCTCACGTAGGGCTTCTGCGCGAATTGTGTGACGTTGGACTGATCGGCCTTTTCCTCGCATGGATCTTCGTGCACGCCTCGGGTCGCGCGCTTTCCCAATTGAGCGCCGGCTCCGGGCTCGAAGCGGAAAGCTGGCAAATTGCGCGGGCCGCTTTCTGGGTCGCAGTGGCGATTTACCTGGTGCAGGCTTCGCCGCTTTCCGCCTCATTCTCCGTGTTTATGGGAATTGGGTTGACAGCCACTTGGCTGGCGCCAGCGTCCGAGTCCGCGACGCAATCGATCACTCCGCTTTCTGCCTGACGTGCCCGTGAATCCCAGAATTTTCATTCTCGCCGATTGGTATTTGCCCGGTTACAAGGCGGGAGGGCTCGTAACGGCCCTTGCGAATCTGGCCGACTCCATCGGAGACGTATTCGATTTGTATGTATTCACGCGTGACCGAGACTTGACCGATCGAAGTCCGTATCCGGAGATCCGCCAAGGCGAATGGCAGCCTGTCCGCAGAGCGCGTGTGCTGTACACATCAGACCTATCGTTTGCCCACCTGCGGCGACGAATTTTAGAGGTAAGCCCCAGCATCATCTACTTGAACAGTTTTTTTTCGCCTCTCGTGATCAAAACTCTCTGTCTTCGCAAACTCGGCCTGCTTCCCAACTGCGCGATTGTTCTAGCGCCGCGCGGAGAGCTCTCGCCTGGCGCACTCCAAATTAAGCGCGCAAAGAAGCGCTTGTACAAACAAGCTGCCTTACGCGCCGGCTTGTGTAACCGCGTGGTCTGGCATGCCACCTCCGGCATAGAGGCCGCGCACATCGGTTCCGAACTTCGCGGCGCTGGTTGCAAGCCTCCTTGCATTCGAGTCGCGTCGGATTTGCCCAAGCGTGATTGGGCGCGGGCCGCGCGTGCTCGGCCGCGAAACAAACAGACTTCCCGCGTGCGCTTTCTTTTCATTTCTCGTGTCGCTCCCATCAAGAATCTTCTCTTCGCTCTGGACGAATTGAGCCATCTGACAGGGCATGTCGAATTCAACATCTTTGGACCTATCGACGACGCCGGCTATTGGGCACAGTGCGAGAAACGGATTCAGACGCTGCCGCACAACATCACTGTCCGCTATGGGGGAACGATTGCTCGCGCGCTTGTTCCCAGCGTCATTTCGGACTTCGACTTTTTCCTATTGCCAACCGAAGGCGA
>JBAQGJ010000020.1:0-24629 GCA_049287725.1 Candidatus Acidiferrales bacterium
GGTAAAGGACGGCGACGATTAAAACGGAGAAAACGATGGCCCTGGGGATATTCTTGCCGGGATTCTTAACTTCGCCGCCGAGGTAAGTGATGTTGTTATAACCGCCGTAGTTATACATCGCGATTAATGTAGCGCCCGCTAACCCGTAAAAGAAAGATTTGGAGAGATGAAAAGCGCCGGGCGGAAAATCGAACGCCATCTTCGTGTCGATGTGAATAAGTCCGGATACGATTACCCAAAACATCGCGGCCAACACCACGGCCAACATAATCACCGAGTAACGCCCCACTTCCTTAACTGGCCGATACAATAGAAATGTGATGAGCACACAAACGGCGGCGGCGAGGGCGCCCACTCCGGCGTGGTTTAATCGGGGCAGGAAGTAATGGGAGTATTCGGCAAAACCGACGCAGGCGGCCGAGATCGCCAACGGCGCGACAAAAATCGTTTCCCACAGGAAGAGGAAAGAGAAAAGATGACCCCAGGTGCGCGGGTTGAAGGCTTCGCGGAAATAAATATACGCTCCGCCGACTCCCGGCATCGCGGCTCCCAGTTCGGCGTAGACCATCCCATCGCAGACCGAAAATAACGCGCCGAGAAACCAGCCGAGCACAGCCTGTGGGCCGCCCATGGCAGAAAGGATCACACCGATGGTGATGAAGGGGCCGACGCCAATCATTCCCAGCATGTTGACAGCGACGGATTGCAGCAAGCCCATACCGCGAATAAGCTTTTCGGAGGGTCCCGCGATCTCGGGGGGGAGCTGAGGCGAAATGTTCTGGGCCAAATCGGGCGTCCCGGAAAAATGAGAATCGAGTATCGAGGGTGGACTATAGCAGCGGGTCCCGGCACCGGCAAGGACAAGAAGTGGGAATGTACCGAAACGTTATGGCAGACGGTTAGGTCGCCATATTTCGCGGTGAACGACGGA
Source organism: Candidatus Acidiferrales bacterium (assembly GCA_049287725.1). Taxonomy (GTDB): domain Bacteria; phylum Acidobacteriota; class Terriglobia; order Acidiferrales; family UBA7541; genus Palsa-295. The sequence goes on from JBAQGJ010000020.1 coordinate 932, forward strand.
TTTCGGAAAGCTTGCAGGGAAAATAGGTGTGGACAACGCGCAAGAGAACTGATTAAAAGACGGAGATGTGCAGCGGAGTTGGCAGGCGAGCAGGAATTTTAGCTAGCCGTTTTGCGCAAAGCATCGTGCTCGTTAGAAAACTGCAACGCAAAATGATGGAGCCGGGAGTGGCAGCAGCCGTGAAGTGCGGGATTTTCAGACGATTCGCTCTGGGCGTGGGGCCATTGCTGCTGATTAGTTTCACGCTTACGCCCGGCGCGCAGCAGAATCGAGCCTCATCGCAAGCGCATCCTCCTCCAGTGTCAGAAGCACTCGCTGAAGCGCAGTCCTCTCTCGAGCACGGAAACGCAGACGAAGCGATACGCATTCTCTCGAGCTATCTTCAAACCAAACCGGAGGATTCCGCCGCGCGTACCTTGCTCGCACAAGCGTATGCCAGCATCGGGCAGAACGAACGGGCGGAGGAAGAGTTGCACGACGTTTTGCAGAGTGCACCCAACGATTCAATCGCTCTGGCGGCACTCGGCGGGATTTACGAACGAGAGGGCCAACCGGAAAAAGCCGAACCGTTACTTGCGAACGCCGCGAAAATTAACCGCGACGATCCGCGGATTCGGATGGAGTGGGCGGTGGTGCTCGTGCACTTGCACAAGTACGCGGAAGCCCAAAATGCTTTGGCCGGCCTATCCCCACCGAGTGAACGTGACGAGCGCGTCACATTCCACCGGCTTCAAGCCTCCGTGGCACTGGGATTAGGAAATGCCTCGACCGCCGCTTCAGAAATGGAAAAAGCTTTGGCTCTGGAGCCGGCTGATCATGGATTAGCGCTGGCGACGGCCACCGCCGAACTGCAATCGAAAAATTGGCCGCGCGCGGCAAGTTTGGCGGAGCGTTTATTTTCCGAGACGCACAATCTCCAAGCCGGACTGGTTTCCCTGGAAGCCGAATTGGATATGCATTCTGATTTTCATCAAACACTGGAACTACTTCGCGCGACACAGCTGGCATCATCAAAAGAGTTGGAGCTTCATCAGCGCGTAGCAGAACTCCTTATCTCCCACGAAAAATATTCCGAATCCATCGAAGAGCTAAAGAAAGCTGCGAATCTCGACCCGGAGCGTGCTGACCTGGAGTTTGATCTGGCTCTCGCGCAATTTCGGGCCGGTCGCCTCGACGACGCTGCGGCCAGCGCGGAAAAGTGCAAAGAGCTTGGCGACAACGCGGATCTTGAAGACCTGATTGGCGACGTCCAAGAGGCGCGCGGGGATAACCTCGCCGCGGTGAAGGGTTACCAGGCGGCCGTGGAGCTGGCGCCGAACGAGGAGAAATATCGTCTCTCGCTGGCGGTGGAATTGATCCGGCACAGCAGCTTCGAACCGGCGAAGGTTGTTCTCAAACAAGGCGAGGAGTTGCAGCCGGAATCCTGGCGAATCCAACTCGCATTAGGCATGGTTGAGCATTTTGGGGGAACCGACGAAGAGGCCACAAAATATCTGCTGCGGGCGGCTGAACTGGCGCCGGAACCCCAGGTGGCGCTGCGATATTTGGGAGACATTCAGCTGGACCGGGCGCCGCCCGATCCCGCGGCTGTCGCAAAGCTTTGCGAGTATTCGGACAGCCAGCCGAAAGACGGAGATATCCAGTACTACTGTGGCGCGGTGCTCTTTCGCAGAGACCACGTTACGGGAGACAAAACCCACGCTGTGGATATTCTGCGGCGATTGCACGCGTCAGTTGCGCTGCTCCCGAAAGACGATGCCGCGCCGCATTGCCAATTAGGCCAAGCATACCGCTGGCTGGAGCGCTGGCCAGAAGCGCTACACGAATCCGAAATCTGCTCACGCATGGACCCGGGATCGGCGGAGGCGCATTACCGACTGGCCCAAATTTACGAGCACGAGGGGCAACCGGAAAAGCAGCGGAAGGAAATAAAGCTATACGAAGCAGCGTCAACCCGCCTCGCGGATGAGAACGCGCGGCGCCAGGCGACCATGAAAGCGTTCCTCTATACGATGCAGAAGAAAGCGCCGGACCGTCAGTGAGACCGGTCCGGCGTTCACCGCGCTGGCTGTCCGCTTCACAAAATCAGGGGGTGGGCTTCCCCTCCGGCTTGCGGGTGTTTGCGATGCGAGATTTCATCAGCTCAGGATTTTTTCCCAGGCTGACCATGTTGGCGAAAATGCGATATGCGCCGGGAACGCCATCGGGCATCTGGCGGTAGAACGCGTAGGCGTTATAAATGTAAATCCCCTTGCCGTATTGGGCGTAAACGAGGCCGCCTTTTTGAGGAGCCTGACCAGGGTCGTGCGTTTCGAGCAGCGGGACGTACTGCGAGTCCCAGCTCACTAGGAACTTCGAGCCGCGCTCTTCGACCCAATTATCAAAATCTTTGCTGGTGATCTTATTGGGCCAAGTGAAAACGGGATTTGACGGCGCCAGGATTTCGACCTGCGAATTTTCGTCGGTTACTTCTTCTGGATTCGAACCCATTTTGTAGGGATACGGACCGTAATTGTGATCGTACTCGGGCGTGTTGTATTGAACGATGACCACCCCGCCGTTTTTCACATAATCGAGGATTCGGTCATTATGAATCGCGAGATCCTCGCGCACCGCGTAAGTGCGCACTCCGAGAATGATCGCGTTGAATTTGGAGAGATTTGCGCTGGCAAGATCTTCCGCCGTGAGTAAATGGACTTTGATGCCGAGATTCACAAGAGATTGAGGCATGTCGTCACCGGCGCCTGCGATATATCCAATGTCCAAACCCGGAGCGACTTTCACATCAACGCCCGTCGTGTGATACGCGGAAGCGCGATAGAGATTGTAGGGACGCAAACCGGAATAGCCGATGGTGTGATATCCCTCTTTATAATCACGACCATCGTAGCTAGCGACGGCGGTGATGTCGTAGGCTTTTTCTTTTAGGCTTGCGGGAGTGACGTTGAAATCGAGCGATTGATCGTCGCCGTCCTTGGAGGTTGAGAATTCCTCCCGCGGCGCCGTCCAGCCCTGCGGCAGGTCGAGTTTCACAGTGCCCTTCGCGGGACCTTTGACGTTGCTGTGCAGGTTCACGGTTACTGTGAAGGATTTGGTACCGAGGGGAACAATTCCCGCTTGCGGCATCATGGAAATGGAAATGGCCGGTGCGACGATCAGCGGCTCAAGCACGGTACCCGGACCGACGACGCGCTGAACGGATTGAACGACCTGCTCCTGATCGAACGGGACGCCGTCGAAAACGAAATGTATTTTGGCTGAAAGGGGATATGGAGCCAGAGGCAAGTTGAGATCTTTTGGCACCTGGATGTCATAGTAGGCCTGCTCGATATTTGGACGCGTGAAATAGGGACGCGTGAAACTCGCATCGGAGGCCGCGTGCACGGTGAAACGCAAATCCGCGGACTGATTGCCCCTGAGCGTGCTGCCTGTTTGCGTCGCGGGATCGATGGACCATTGTTCGTTCGCCGGGGAATCGAGGACCGCGCTCTGCAATTCCACGGGCAGATTGGTTGGATTCGTTGCGTGAATTTTCACCCAGAATTCCTGGCCGGGAATTGCCACCTGGAACGTTGGCTGGTTTCTGAAGAAGCGCGCAAAAGGACCGGTCGGTTCTTTCTCAGGGGCCAGCGTAGCCAGCACGGAAATGCCGAGCGATTCCGCCAGCGCATTTTCGAATTGCGTTTGCTTCACCCTCAATTCATGCGTCACGTCATACTTAGAATCAGCGGTCAGGTCACTGCCGGCTACTTTTTCGATCAGTTCGTTCGTTGCTTTCAAGCCCGCCGCGAGGGTCGAAGCAATCGCTTCGGGGTGTTGGGCCGAGAAATCATTCGTCGCTTTATCGACCAGAGAATTGATCTGCGCTAAATCAGCCTTCAGAAAAGAGGAATTGCCGCCTTGCGCGAGGCTCGCGATGCCGACGAGCGAACCGTCGACGCCGTCGTAGAAGGACGACTCTTTTTCCGGAACGGAGACGAGCGATGCGAAGCGGTGATACGCAGTCATCTCCGCTTCCGCCGGCGGCAAGCCGGTGCCGCCGCTCTGCGACTTTTGTTGGCCGAGACCCACGCGAGCGACCTGGAGGTACGTTAATCCCAGCAAAGGGCTGTACTCGCCTTCCGGAATTTCGACAGAAGCGGAAAGCGCGCCGTGAATGACGGTGCCGTCGGTGTAATTGTTAAATTCGGCGGGGTAATACTTGCCGTCGGCGTAGTCAAGGATTCCCTTGTCGGTGACGGGGGAAAACGGCACGAGCGCATAATCCTTGAGTGGCTTCCAGGGCCGCAATCCTTCTTTGATCTGCTCGGGAAACATGGTTGGATCGCCCGCGGCTTTGAAAGCCTCCTGCGCCATCTGCCCGGCGACCTGGTGATTGCCGTGGCCGTCGGTGCGCCCCCCGACAAAGACGGAAGTAATGACGAGCGGACGAGTCATGCGCACGACGCGGACCACGTCGGACAGGGTTTGATCATGCCCCCACTTCTCGAACGCCTCTTCTTTTGTCTTGGAAAAACCGTAGTCGCACATTCGTGAGAAGAATTGCTGTACTCCATAGTAGCGATCGGCGGCCAGGAGCTCTTCCGTACGCACCAGCCCAAGCGCGTCAAAGTAGTCCGAAGACATCACGTTGGCGCCGCCTTCGCCGCGATTGAGCGTCATCAGAACAGCCCGTACGCCCTGCCCGCGCGATTCGTACGTTAACATTCCGCCGTCTTCGTCGTCGGGATGCGCGGTCACCATCAGTAGGCTCGCGCGCGTGTGGAGTTTCAGAAGGCTTTGCCAGAGTGCCGCCGCTCCGCGATCAAAAGCCAGCGGCTCCGCAGACGCAATTGCTTTCGAGCTGACCGCGTTGGGAGATTGAGCGATCACCGGACGCGATCGAAAAAGAAAAGCCAGTGTGCAGCCCAATGCGACGAGAATTACAGTAAGAAGCTTGTTGCATCGCGGTGTCATTCTCTCTCCTTTGCATGTTGCGAGAAATATTCCGGGGGTGCGGAATCGGTGGGCGCCACGCACTGCCGCATTGTACGACCGCAAGGAACGTTGTCAATATAAATGCCAAAACGTTCTGGCATTTTGTGGGACGACGATTCGCGGCCCTCCTACACGCTCAAATATTGGCAAACCTCCGCCGGGAACGTATTTTCTAAAAAATTGACTTGACAACGATTTTTGCGAATGTTACATCTCCAGCCATTGGGGACCGAATCGTTTCGGTACGCTTGGGGTGAATTCTTAGGGGGCAGCATTCAGCTGGCGATATCTCATTCGTCATTTCCAGTTTTTTTCGCGGCGACTTCGTTCGGAATGAGTTCTGGGCGGCGTGCGTCCAGGAACAATCCATCGAGGGCGCCGATCATTCACAGTCGATGGAGTCCGTCGGCAAGGCGGTTCTCGCGCTGCCAGCGACAGACTAAGACCCTGAGGTAGCTGATTTGTTTCCAAGTGTGCGGCGGATGGCTGGGCGGTCCTGAATCCAACTGTGTCGAAGTTTGTGAGACCTCTTTTCGAATCTGAAAAAGCGGAGGCGGCAATGTATCAACTTTTGAAGGATCGCAGACTGCTCGGCTGGGCAGTATTGTTTGCCATGTTGCTGGGGGCTTTCGCTCTGCCTGCTTTTGGCCAAATCGATCGCGGAGCCATTGCCGGGAGGGTTGTCGACTCCTCTGGAGCTGTCGTGCCTAGCGCGACAGTGACGATCACGAATAAGGCGACGGGCGTCGCCATGACTACCAATGTCGATTCCGACGGAGAGTATCAGGTGCTGACATTAATTCCCGGCACGTACTCCGTGAGGGCGACCGCCGCCGGGTTTGACAGTGTTTTGCGCGATGACGTTCATTTACACGTGCAAGATCACCTTTCCATCAATTTTTCACTGAAGGTTGGTTCGGTGAGCACGGAAATAGTGGTCACTGGCGGCGAACCGGCCCTGGAGACTCAGTCAGCTGACCTCGGAAGTATCGTGAATGAACAGCGCATCAACGACCTCCCTCTCAACGGACGTCGTTACGCTGATTTGGCGCTTTTGGAACCCGGCGTGGCTAAGTTTTATGCCCCGGCTAACCCGGCGCCCGACCGATTTAGCGCCAACGGGAACAGCGAGCTTCAGAACAACTTCTTGCTGAACGGCATCGACAATAACTCCTTCTCCGAAAACGTACAGGAATTGTCGATGCAGGTTGTGCAACCGCCACCCGATGCCTTGCAGGAGTTTAAGATTCAGACGCGCACGTACTCTGCTGAATTCGGCAATTCGGCGGGAGCGGTGGTGAACGCGACCCTCAAATCGGGTACGAATGGGTACCACGGAGATTTGTACGAGTTTTTCCGGAATAAGGTTCTGGATGCCAACACCTGGATTAACAATTTGACCGGTACGCCGCGCGGCGGTTTTTCTCAAAATCAATTCGGCGGCACCTTCGGCGGCCCCATCAAGAAGGACAAGCTGTTTTTCTTTGGCGATCTCGAACGGTTCACCAGCCGGGAAGGCGCTACCGTCCAAAGCACCGTTCCGACACCGCTAATGACCCAGGGCAATTTCACGGAATTGCCGTACACATTGGCCAATCCACAGGTCCCGGGCCAGTCCGGTTGCTACGTCGGAAACATTATCCAGGCAGGTTGCTTCGATCCCGTTGCGCAGAAATTAATGGGCCTGGTCGCCGGAACGGCGACTCCGAATATCCCAGCCGCAGTGGCTGTGGAAGGAACCCCCGGGAGTTGGACTGGGGCGCCAAACTACGTATTTTCAACGTCTATTCCCAATGACTCGTATTCCTTGGATGGGCGCATCGATTACACGCTGAGCCCAAAAGATCAGATATTTGGAAGCTACAGCTACCGGCATGTGGACAAGCAGGACCCGAGGTGGACGAGCAATCCGTTGATCGGCAATGGCAACTTCGCGACACAGTATCGCTGGCACCAGCAGTCGATCGCGCTGGGTTGGACGCACACTCTTTCAAGCTCACTGGTCAATGATGCGCGATTCGGCTTCAGCCGGGATTACGCCCATAGCGATCCCAACGGCTTGACGGTTGGCACGTCAGAGGCCGAATCGGCGATTGGTCTGTCAGGAATCCCGGATGGGCCGGGATCCGCTGGCATACCTCCGTTCTTCATCAGCGGACTGACGACAGAAGGGTCAGCGGCTTGGCGGCCTCAGTACCAGATTTCACAAGGGTGGAACCTGGTTGAGAACCTGAACTGGCTGAAAGGCACGCACAGCTTCAAGTTCGGTTACCAATACCTCCGGCGGAGCGACAATTTTCTCGACATAGAAGCTCCACAGGGCCTCATCTTAGAAACCGGAGTTGTCACCGGCAGTTTTTCGAACGCGCTGCCCGATTTGCTGCTCGGGGACGCGAATTTGGTAATTTTCACGACACCCCACATCGTGCATTATTTCACACCCGGACATTCCTTCTATGCCATGGACACCTGGAGGGCAACTTCGAAACTCACACTGACGTACGGCGTCCGATACGAACTTTTCGCTCCGCTGATCGATAGGAATGACGAGACCACGAACTTCACGCCGGCGAACGGCGGAGGACTTATCACCGCGGCGAGCAACGCGTCCGGTTGGTATAAACGCGCACTGATTCATCCAGACTTGAACAATTTTGCTCCCCGTCTGGGTTTTGCTTATCAGATGCTGCCTCGGCTCGTATGGCGAGGTGGATATGGAGTCTTTTACCAGCATGTAAATCGCATCGGCTCGGAAGCATTGCTTCAGCTAAATCCGCCACAGTTTGTTGATACACAAATATCTACGGGCGGAAACAGCGCCGTCTTTCAACTCAAGGATGGCTTCCCTTCTTCGATTATCGATGCGACAGCTCCACCCTTGTACCAGCTCCAAATACGCGCGCAGGATCCGAACCAACGCACACCGTATGTCGAACAAACGAGCTTCGGATTCGAATATCAACTTGTGGGAGATACCGTGGTTTCGGCGACCTACGTTGGAAATTGGGGGCGTAAGGAGGAGCGCGTACGAGACGCCAACCAACCTCAGATCACCGGTTTCGATGGCGGCTGCCCCATTTTGCAGTATCCCTTTGCCAATCTAACCACAATAACAACAATCAATACGTTTGCCGGCGCTGGGAATCCCTGCGCCACGACCGGTACGCATGCGTACCTGGAAGAAGCCACGTTCGACGGAAATTCGAATTACAACAGTCTCGAGGTTGCCTTGCGACGGCGAATATCCAACGGCCTCAGCTACTCGCTGGGATACACAGTCGCCCACGGTCTCGCCAATTACCGCGACAACTTGACGGCGCAACAGTTACCGCAAAACTCGTATAACTATTCCGCGGAAATGGGGAATTCGGTTCTCGACGTCCGCAGCCGTTTTGTCGGGAATTTCCTCTGGGAATTACCGTTGGGTCAGGGGAAACGCTTTATGTCGGGTGACAATTTTGCCGGCCGTTGGCTGGGTGGATGGCAATTCAACGGAATCGTAACACTGCAGACCGGAACTCCCTTCAACGTTACCGCCAATAATGATGGCTTGGTGGACGGCAATAACCCCGTGTATGCGAACTGCATCGGGGATCCCTACGCCGGTGCGACAAGGAATCCCAAGTTGTACACGACCACGGGTTTTATAATCAATCCGGCAGCGTTTTCGCAGCCTGGTCCCGGACAGTTCGGTACCTGTGCTCCGTATCAGTTTTACGGCCCCGGAATTCAGACGTGGGACCTGAGCCTGTTCAAGCAATTCAGGTTTACGGACAGATATTCGCTGCAATTTAGAACTGAATTTTTCAACGCCTTCAATCATCCCAACTTCGCAAACCCCAGTGCGAATATTGGCTCGCCGGGTTCGTTTGGAAAGGTCAACAACACTCTTGCTCCTATTTTAGGCACTGATTCGGGTGGACCGGGCGATCCTCGTGAAATCCAATTCGCACTGAAGCTGTACTTCTAACTTCCGGCGCGGGCGCGGCGCACGCCTCCCGCATCTTTTCTCGGGCGTTTTTTGATTCCATACCGGATGGGATCAAACGCCCTTCAAGGAGGTTCGCTTGGCGGGTACTTGTCGCGTGACGGCGGCGCAGGCGGCAATCAAATTCCTGAAAAACCAGTATGTCGAACGAGATGGAGCCGAGCGTCCTTTTTTTGCGGGCTTCTTCGGAATTTTCGGGCACGGGAACGTAGCGGGAATCGGGCAGGCGCTACAGCAGAATGAGGACTTCCCTTATTACCTGAGCCGGAACGAACAAGCCATGGTCCACACGGCGGTGGCGTTCTCGAAAATGAGCAATCGTCTGCGTGCGTTCGCGTGCACGTCTTCGATTGGCCCTGGAGCGACCAACATGGTAACCGGGGCTGCGACAGCCACCGTGAACCGCATTCCCGTGCTTCTGCTTCCGGGCGATATTTTTGTTCGCCGCAACGTCGCGCCAGTCTTGCAGCAGCTCGAATCACCGCATACGCAGGATATTTCGGTCAACGACTGTTTCAAGCCGGTCTCCCGGTATTGGGACCGAATCTCGCGGCCGGAGCAGCTTCTGACGGCCTTGCCGGAAGCTATGCGTGTGCTGACTTCTCCCGCCGAAACCGGAGCCGTCACGCTCAGCATGCCGCAGGATGTGCAGGCGGAAGCTCTGGAATATCCATCTGCTTTTTTCGAGAAGCGAGTCTGGAGCGTTCCGCGGGCGCGGGGAGACGCGCAAGCAATGCGTCGCGTAGCCGAAATGATTCGCGCGGCGCGGCAGCCCCTGCTCATTGCCGGCGGGGGCGTGATTTACTCGGAAGCTTCAGGGGCTCTCGCTACATTTGCCGAACACACGGGAGTGGCCGTCGCAGAAACGCAAGCGGGAAGAGGTTCGCTGTCGTTCGATCACCCGCAGTGCCTGGGAGCGATGGGTGTGACGGGCACGCCTGGAGCCAATCTGATGGCGCGCGATGCCGACTTGATTATCGGAGCCGGCACGCGATATACGGATTTCACAACCGCTTCGAAGACTGCGTTTCAGAATTCCGCGGTCAAATTCGTCAACATCAACGTGGCGGAATTCGACGCCGGGAAACATGGCGGCGTGCCGGTGGTCGCGGACGCTCGTACAGCGATCGAGGAGCTAGCGCAACTCGTCGCTGGATATCACACTCCGGTCGAGTATCAGGAGCGCGTCCGCAGGTTTCGGGATGATTGGGATAAGGAAGTAGACCGGCTTTTTCATCTTCAGCATGGCCTTCCGGTCAGCCAGAGCGAAGTCATTGGCGTAGTAAGTTCAGTTTCGGAGCAGTGTGACGTCGTTGTCTGCGCGGCAGGTAGTTTGCCCGGAGATCTTCACAAATTATGGCGCGTGAGGGACCCCAAAGGTTATCACTTGGAGTACGGCTACTCCTGCATGGGCTATGAAATCGCGGGCGGGCTGGGCGTGAAAATGGCCGCGCCGGAACGCGAAGTCTACGTCATGGTCGGCGATGGATCCTATTTGATGATGGCGCAGGAGATCCATACGTCCATACAAGAAGGAATCAAATTGAATATCGTGGTGCTTGATAACCACGGATTCGCGAGCATCGGCGCATTGAGCGAATCCTGCGGCAGCGGCGGATTCGGTACTGAATACCGTTTCAGGAAGGATGGAAAGCTCCAAGGAAATACGGCAAACGTTGATTTCGTCGCGAACGCGCGAAGTCTCGGTGCCGAGGCTGCCTGCGTTCGCACTCTCGATGAGTTAAGGCAGGCGCTGGTCGCCGCGCGAGCAAGCAAGCGAACCACTGTGACGATAATCGAAGTGGATCGCAACGCGCGTGTTCCCAGCTATGAATCCTGGTGGGATGTTGCCGTGGCGGAGGTCTCGGAAATGGAGAGCGTTCGCTCTGCACGTGAAACGTACGAAAAAGCCGTGAAACGGGAGCGGCATTTTTTCTGAGGCCGGAGTGAATGTGGATTCGTCAAATAATCAGGAGCAATGAGAGAAGGACAACGGACACCGTTTCCCCAGGGAGGTTGACATGCCAGAGACTTCTTATGCTCAGGAGGTGCTGATTCACCAGGCTCCCGTCGCACGGGACAAATCTGGAGTGCTCGTGTCGGTTACGCGGGAGCGGGCAAAGTGGGGCACGATTGACTTCTCGGTGCGCCGGCTGCTTGCCGGGCAATATTGGCAGAGCAATACCCGGGACGAGGAGGCCGCCCTCATCGTCCTCGGAGGCAAAGCGACGCTGGACTGGGGCGAAGGACCGCACGAAATCGGCGGTCGCAAGGACGTTTTCAGCGGCTTTCCGTACACGGCGTATCTGCCGAGCTGCACGCCCTTTGAAGTTTCTGCGATCACCGATTGTGAATTTGCGGACTGTCGCACTCCTTCTTCGGCGCGATTTAGTCCACGAATCATTGCTCCGACGGATTGCCGCGAGGAAATTCGCGGCGGAGGAAATTGCACCCGCCAGATCGTCGATATTATTCGCCCGGAATTCCCTGCCGATAAGCTCTTGATCTGTGAGGTTTATACACCGAGCGGAAATTGGTCGAGCTATCCTCCGCACAAACACGACGTGCACAATCCACCGGCCGAAGTGGACCTCGACGAAACTTATTATTACCGGATCAGCAAGCCGGAAGGATACGCGTTCCAGCGCCTGTACGACGCCGCGGGAACGCGCGACAACACTCTGACACTCATCGACGGCGATTTGGTGCTAATCAAGGATGGCTATCATCCTGTAGTGGCGGCCCACGGGTACGACGTGTATTACCTCAATGTGCTTGCGGGCAGCGCTCGTTCCATGGCTGCGAGCGACGACCCGCGCTACGCGCACCTCCGCAAGACCAGCCTGGAGCGCGATCCCCGTGTGCCTTTGGTTCACGCTTTTGGGTGGGAACAAAGTTCGTAGTTCGAGCTGTGTTGGGCGACGGGCCTGCAGGTGGAAGTCACCATGAAACTGGCTTATCGGCGTCGAGCTAGTGTCGCACGAGAGATTTTTGGCTGAGTAGTTCGGGGCCAGGAAAGACGAGGTCGATAATGCCACATAAGATTGGAATCGTTGGAGTGGGGGGTGCTGGAAGCATACATGCCGCGATCCTGGCAAAGGATTCCCGCGTCTCACTTCGGAGTGTTTTTGACCTAGATGCGGCCCTCGCCCAAGCGATGGCTGCTCGCTTTGGCTGTCAGCCCGCTCGATCGCTCGAGGAACTCTTCAATGTGTGCGACGCCGTCTTCGTCTGTACTCCCAATACGACTCATGAAGAAGTTGCCACGCAGGTTCTGGATGCCAGCAAGCACGTTTTTTGCGAAAAGCCCTTCGCGTTGAACTTGGAGTCCGCGACAAGACTGCGCAATCGGGCGGTCCGCTCCAGACTCGTCTACCAAGTGGGCCACAACCGCCGGTTTGCGCCGGTCTACAAAATTCTTAAAGGAGCGATCGATCGCAACGAATTCCGTCCGCTTTCCGTCCACGCCAAAATGAACCGTGGAGAACTCATCAACCCGACCTGGGTGTGGAACTCCGGCCTGACGGGCGGCTTTCTGTATGAAACACCTGTGCACATGTTCGATTTGATGACCTTTTTCTTCGGAAAAGTTGACTGGGTGCAGGTGGCGGCCCGCGCTCACGAGCATGGCGAACTCGACGATTTTTCGATCCTGCTCAGTTTTCAGTCCGGCCTGCAGGCAACGATGAAGACGTACGCGCACGCCAGCTGGCACTTCCCTTTCGAGCGCTTCGAGGTCTACGGGATGCATGCAACCTATGAAACGTTCGAAATGGAGAGGATCTCTTTCACCAACGGATTGGAGACCCGCACGACCACTTACGATTTCTCCTTGGCGACCATGCATCAGAAGTGGGGCTACATCGAAGAAGATTCTCTTTTCGTCGACGCCCTGGAAGGCAAATCGCCCCCGCCCGTCACCGCCGATGACGGATACAACGTCGTTGAATTGATCGAAGCTTGTTATCGTAGCGCCAGGGAAGGCGCGCGCGTCCACTTGGGCGCCGTGGCGAGGGGCTTGTAAATTGGAGAAATTCCCCGAGCAGATTCGCTTTGCATCCGCCCCCGTCAGTTGGGGCGTGCAGGATGATCCCGGGCCAGCCTGGGAGCAGCCCTACGAACAAATTCTCGAAGAAATCGTTTCCGCGGGTTTCACGGGAACGGAGTTGGGACCCTTTGGCTATTTCCCCACCGATCCCGGTATTTTGAACGCCACCTTGCAGCGCTTCGGATTGACCATGCTTTCTTCTTTCGTGCCCGTTCCGATCACGGAACCTTCGCGCGTTGCAAACGTAATCGACCATGTCCGCAGGGTCGGCGCGCTACTCTCCGCATTGGGTGCCAGATTGCTCGTTCTCGCCGATCGCCAAACACCTCAACGCAGGGAGATCGCGGGGCGAGTTCCGGTGGATGGAAGTAAATCCCTGGCTCTCGCTCAGTGGAAGCAGGTGGGAGCAGTCATCCGGCAGGTCGAGCAAGCTGCTGCGGATTTCGGCCTGGGCGTTGTTTTCCATCCCCACGTCGCGACTTTCGTCGAGACTCCCATGGAAGTGGAACGCCTATTCGACGCACTCGCCACCGCGCAGGTCGGTCTGTGCCTGGATACCGGGCACTGTGTCTACGGAGGGGGAGATCCCGTCGATGAGGCGCGAAAATATCGTTCTCTGCTACATTACGTGCACATCAAAGACGTCGACGCTGGAATTTTGGGCGAAGCTCGGCGCCAGAAGCTTGACTTTGCACAAGCCATCGGAGCCGGAGTGTTCTCTCGGATCGGAAGCGGATGCATCGATTTCGACGGTTTCTTTCGATTTCTGACCGAAAGCAGCTATTCGGGGTGGGCGATCGTCGAACAAGATGTAATCTACGGCAAGACGGTGGTTGCGCCCGTGGAGAGCATGCGCGCGAGCTTGAGCTATCTGAAAAATGTAGCGTCCAAATTTTCGTCCGCGGGTTAACTCGCTCGACAGCACCGCAGATCGGATCGAGCCGCCATTCGCAACGAATCGGCTCACGCTGCTTACTGATTCATCTGCTGTCCGAAGGCCTGAAGGTATTCCGTCAACACTTGCTGTGCCACGTCCTGGCGGCCAACCAGAGGATTTTTTTCGAGCGCCGCAAGCGCGAACTTGCGCGAATGCTCCACGGAAGCGCGCACCGTGAGCCGTTCGTACTCCTTTACCTGGAGCAGCAAGGGACGCACGGCGTCTGGTGCGCGCCCCACGGGAGGCACACGAACGCCGCGAGCAGAAACTTCGCATGGCAGTTCGACCGCGTCATCGGCATTGAGATCCTCCAGTGCTCCGCCGTTGCGAACCGTAAGAGGTATCGAGGAAGGCGTTCCCGCATGCAACGCCTCCAGAACGAGCAACGCTATCCGCTCGTAACCCGAAAACTCGGAGTAGAGTTCCTGATTCTCTTTGCGCCTCTCGCCGGCCGTTGCCTCGATGCTAAAGTAAGAAGCGTTCCGCTCCCGCAGGTAATCTTCATAGATTTCGATCAGCTTCGACTCAGGAGCCTGCGCCAAGTTTTGAAACAGCCGCACATTCATTGCGGCGATGGCCTGCCCGCGCGATTGGCCGCTCTGTTTCGTGTTCTTGTAGGCCGTCTCCGGAAAATAATAAAAGTAGAGATACTCCGTCGGCAGCAGTCCCAGTTCTTGAATGAACTTCGGCGGGAAAAGCCCGTGCCGATAGCATTTCTGAATGATCTCGGGCGAGGACAAGACTTTCGGAAGCAGTTCTGCCCCCGTCTCATCGCAAATCGCTCGCACCCAACCTAAGTGGTTCAGCCCGAGGTAGTCGAACCGGAGTCCAAACGGAGTTCGGTCAAGCGCATGAGCGATGGCCTCAAACGTTTCCAAAGGAGTGTCGCAGACGCCGATGATGTTGACTCCGGAGTGATTCAGAAGGCCTTGCGAAATAATTCCGACTGGATTTGTGAAATTGATGACCGTCGCGCGTGGAGCCACGCGTTCAATTAGCCGTGCATATTCCAGCATGACACCCAAATTGCGCATGGCGCACGCGAAGCCCCCCGCGCCCACCGTTTCCTGGCCCACGAGCCCATGTGCCAGAGCTATCGTCTCGTCTTTGATCCGCGCATCGATTCCACCGACGCGAATACTGGTGATGACGTAGTCCGCTCCTTCCAGCGCACGCTCAGGATCGGAGTAGGCTGTGAGGCGCGCGCGCAGTCCACTGCGTTTGCCCATCGCTTCCGCCACCTTCTTCATGATCGTCACGCGTTCAGGATCGGTATCCCAAAACGCCAACTCGTCCACCCGCACTTCGCTGCTAAGGCCTGCGAGACCGTGGACGAGGAGTGGACTCCGCACCCCTGCGGCTCCGACCAGCGTGATTTTCATGGCGGTGTTACGTCCTCCGTGACGATTTCCGCTAAGCTTTCCCGATGCGGGCGGCGATTTGTCTTCGCTGCTTCTAAACTTCATCTCAGCGAAGCCTTTTCATCAACTTCCCCAGGTTCTTCGGTGTCGGAATTGCAGAAGTTCCCCCGGCACCTGTCGTGGCGAGCGCTCCGCAAATATTTCCAGCTCGCAGACACTCCTCAAGCGGCCACCCGGCAAGATAACCGTGAAGAAAACCGCCGTCGAAAGCGTCGCCTGATCCCGTGGCATCCACCGCACGCACGCGAATCGACTTGACCCGCACGATTTTTCCGCCGCGAACGGCTATAGAGCCACAGGGGCCAAGTTTCACGATGGGAACTCGAACCCACCGCGCCAATTTTCGTGCAGCGGCCTCGACTGTTTTTTCCCCGGTCATGGCCTTCGCTTCCGATTCATTTGGAAATGCAAATTCGAATTCCTTCAGCAGGGAGGGCAAGCGCGGAGACTCGAGCACTTCGGGGTTCCATCCCAAATCCCCTGAAATCGTCAACCCTCTCTGACGCAGTTTGCGAATTGCCGCCATCCAGAGTAGTGGTGGACGCAGCGCGCACGCCAAATGCAGATGCCATCCGCTCTGCAGTTGCTTCTGCACACTCGGTCGCGCCAGCAATCTTTCCAATTTCGCATTGATTCTGTCGTGAGTAATCATCATGCGATCGCCTTCGCAGGCGGCGCAGACGGTCATCGCCGTTGGTAAATGCGGATCGATTTCACAACCTTCGGTGGAGATCCCGCTCTCGACTAGCTTCTGCCATTCCGGGCTTCTGAGCGCATCCCGCCCGACTCTTGTAATCGCTTTGGTCGGAGTTCCTAATCCTGCCGCTACTAATGCCGTTGTGGCCAAGCCCCCGCCAGGAAATCGCGCGAAGCTCGCGGTCTTAACTTCTCTCCCCATTTGAGGGACTGTCGGGAGGTCGTAGAACACGAGGTCAAAAAAAAACTCGCCAAAGACGACTAAGCCTCGGTCGCTTTGAGCGGAGGCGGAAGTCACCATATTCGGAATCATAGCAGAGTTGGTCTCGCGGAGAAAAGAACCGAAGCGAATATACCGAAACGTTTTGGTGCCGGTATTTCGGCGATTTATGGTAAGTGTGCTGCTTGGCAGACAGCTCGATTCTGTCGCAACTCGAGGTTTCCAACCTGCCTCGATAGCCTGCATCAGTCGAGCATGCGAACACTCCAGGAACTGCAAAACGGGTTGGGTCCCGGGGGCTTTTTCAGCGGTCCCTATTCCGACGCAACCTGCACAAGCGTCTTGTAAATCATCTCCGTTCCCTGTTCCAGCGACTCGATCGGCACTCGTTCATCGTTTCCATGCATGCGCGTCAAATCTTCAGGTGTAATGGGGTACGGATAAATCCCGTAAACAGGAACACCTCTGCTCCGCCAAGCGATCGCGTCCGTACCCGCTTGAAAAAGATATGGAGTCACAGGCGTCCCCGGCCAAGTCGAATGAGCGCTGGCCTCCAACGCCCGGTATAGATCGGTGTCGGTGCTCGATGACTTTAAATTCTCAGCTTCTTTTACAAGTTCCTCCACGCGTGCGGCGTCAGGGCTGTCTCCCGAAGGAAGCGAAACATCCACGCGCGGGTCGTCGATTACGCCGCGAATCTCAGCAATAAACTTTTGCAGGTCGGTTCCCGGAATAACCCTCAGATTAAGCGTCGCCTCCGCCGATCCGGGAATCACGTTTCCCCGAAATCCGGCTTTGAGGAATACCGGGGCGAAAGTATTTCGCATAATTGCATGCAGCAATACGTTCTTGCTGATTTCTCGATCCGCTTCCTGAATCACTTTCGGGTCCTTGCTGTTTACCAGGTCGCCAAAATTTTTGGATAGCGGCGGTTCGCTTGTCTTCGCGAGTGTTTCGAAAAATTCTCTTGTGCTGGGAATCAACTCCACCGGCGTCTCGTAATCCGCGAGCTTCGCCATCGCCTTGGACAAAGTAAAGATAGCACTGTCTGGTCTTGGCATCGAGGAATGCGTCGACGTTCCTTGAGCGGTCAGGATCAAGGGAATGGATACCTTGTCGCCGGTGGAGATGCTCACGTACTGCACTCTACCGTTCGCACTTTTTATGATCCATCCGCCCTCATTCAGAGCGAATTCGCAGTCCATCAGGTTCCAATGCGACTTGGCGAGCCAACTCGTGCCGTAGGGGCCACTTTCTTCATCCGCTTCGGACAGTAGAATCACGTCGCGGTGCAGCGGGACGTGATTCTTTACCAGCTCCATAATCGCTTCGGCAAAGACTGCTATGCCGCCCTTGTAATCCATAGCGCCGCGGCCATAAATATAGCCATCCTTCACATCGCCTGCGAAAGGATCGACGGTCCATTTCTCGCGCTCCACGCCCACGACGTCCGCGTGCGCCGCCAGCAGCACAGGCCTCTTTGACCCGTCGCCCTTGACTCGCGCAATGAAATGGACTTTCTGTGCGTCGGGCGTGGGAATAATCGCAACTTCGACGCCGAGCGAGTGAAACTTCTTCGCCAACAATTCCGCAAGGTCTCGGTTGTTCCCGGGGGGATTACTGGTATTCACACGAATGAGTTCGGCCAAGAGATCCGCCGTAGGATTCTGCCTGAGCTGCGCCGGCGCCTGGTGGGTGAGAATCACGCAAACGCCGGTGACGATGGCCAGTCTAAACAGCATCGACGCCTTCATTTTCCCAGTACTCCAATGTTTTTCGGATAGACGAAAGGAATTCGTTGACAAATTGCCGTTTCTGCGTCGTCGGCCGGTGTGTTACGCCAGAAATCCATCTTGTCCAAGAAGAGTCGGAGCGCAAACTATAGCACAGCCATGCACCTCGAAATTGAATTGCGAAATCGCGTTCGCTGGAATAAGACACCGACGCTGATATCAGACCGCTTCTCTTTGCGACTCCTCAGCGGCCAAGCCGGTTGACTTCACTGCACCATTTTTGCCGGCCGAGGCGCGCTGGCCGAGCAGCCTGTCTGTATCCTCATTGAGAGCGAATGCGATATCGGCTAACGTATGGAGCGGGATAGAATTTCCATAGCGATAATGAAGCTCTTCGGCCTAATCGTAATGCTCGCTTGTGCAGCTTCTCTCATTGCTGGAAACGCAGCACCTACGGCACCGCAACACACTGAACTCGTTCTTCCGGGCCAGGCCAAGACATCCGTCGGCGAAACAGGACCGGCCACTCGCGGTGACTTCTTGGGGGACGCCGCTTGTCAGGAGTGCCACCAGGAAATCGGCAATACCTATTCGCGCACCGCGCACCACCTGACCTCGCAACTGCCCACCAAGAAATCCATCTTGGGCAGCTTTACGAGCGGCGAAAATATTCTGAAGACCGCCGATCCAGATCTTCATTTCCGCATGGACGCGAAAGAAAGCGGATTTTACGAAACCGCCGTGTTCTGGCAGCCGCCGGACCAGAAGACGCGAACGGAGCGAATCGATATCGTCACCGGGTCGGGAGAGAAGGGCCAGACCTACTTGTATTGGAAAGGGAATCAGCTTTTTCAATTGCCGGTGTCTTACTGGACGGATTTGAAAGGATGGATCACAAGCCCGGGATACAGTGAAGGCGTCGCGAACTTCGACAGGCCGATTTTGCCTCGGTGCCTGGAGTGTCACGCTACGTACTTTGAGTCGATCCCATCGGAGAAAGCCGAAAATTATTATAAGAAAACCGGGTTTGTTTTGGGGATCTCGTGCGAGAGATGCCACGGGCCGGGGCGAGCACATGCGGACTACGAACGATCGAAACCTGTCGCGTTTTCTTCGAGCACTCATTCCATCGTGAATCCGGCGAGCCTACCCCGGGACCGGGAGATTGAGGTGTGTGCGCAATGCCATGGCGGAATCGGGCAGGCGATTGCGCCGGCGTTTTCGTACTTCCCCGGAGAGCAACTGGAGAATTACCTCACTCTGCCGCATCCCGACGCGGAGGCCCGCGTTGACGTCCACGGCAATCAGGTGGCACTAACGCAAAGAAGCCGCTGCTACCGAAGCTCGCAGATGACGTGTACAACGTGCCATGAGGTGCATGCGCCCGAACGTGTCGCAGCGTCTTATTCGGAAAAATGTTTGCAGTGTCATCAGGATCGGGACTGCGGCGAATTTGTGAAGTTGGGTGCGAAGATTCGCGAGAACTGCATCGATTGCCACATGCCGTTGCAGGATTCCAACCTGATCGTCTCTGACTTGAATGGAGAACAGGTCAAGGCGAGGATCCGGAATCACTGGATCAAGGTTTATCCGACAGTACGAGCGCACTAGTCGACACCTAAAACTTCGATCTCGTGCTAAGCTTGGCGCACGCTGGCGACATGGGCGCGGCGCTCACCATCTTCGAGCGCAGCCCTTTTGGCAATCAAGCTTCCGGATTCACTTCGAGCGGCACGGCGGCGCGCCGTTTTCGTTACGAAGGGGAATATCGGCGTAGCAGCCACAATGGCGTATTTCCCCGCCTACCGGATGGAAGCACGGTTTCTTCGGCGATCTCATCGCGACGCGCAGTATGAAAGTGTTTCGTTTACAATCCGCTGAAACACCTGCCCAATAGGCTGGTGCTCTCGCTAACACAAACGGAATGGAGGGTTAGGACAGCAAGCCGAGGCGTTTCAGGCGCCGGAGATGGGAATTCGCCGCGCGTTGGCGATGAGGAAGTCGATCGCTTCCAGCTCCTCACGAGCACGCACTT
The DNA here is from genome assembly GCA_049287725.1 of Candidatus Acidiferrales bacterium. Classification (GTDB taxonomy): domain Bacteria; phylum Acidobacteriota; class Terriglobia; order Acidiferrales; family UBA7541; genus Palsa-295. The sequence goes on from JBAQGJ010000020.1 coordinate 20,987, forward strand.
TTTGTAATCGGGGCCGCGGTTGTTGCGCGTGAACAGTTCCTCTAGCAGCGGCGCCGCGGGCAGCGTCCGCGTCCAGTAGGTCTTGTCGTAAAGGACCATTGGGCTGAACGGGTCAGTTCGCGCGCGGTGGTAGTTGTGCACGGCGTCCTGAAAAATCTCCTGCAGCGCGCCCGCCTTGCCCGGCGCGAAGACGATGCCGTGCGCGGCGATGGTCATGAGCCCGTCTTCGCGCAAACTGTTCTGGACTTTCGGCCTATTTAGCGGATCAGCTTGCGGCAGGCGGCTATGCGGTCCGTCAGTTTCTTGGCCAGACGGTCGATGAGCGGATGGTCGAGCCCTTCTTTTTTCGTGCGCTTCGTCACTTCTGCGATATTTTCGAGCACGACGTCCGCGATTTCGACGATGTGAGCTGCCACCGTGTCGGGATCGACGCCGACACCCTGGGCGAGTTTTTGCCACTGATATTTACCGATATTCCTCAGGTGGTATTCATTTCCGATTTTCATTGAAGAGCGGGCCTTCTGAATGTCGATATCGGGATAAGGCAGGATGCTCGCAATATCGTAAAGGGGAGCAAGGCGGACCTGCCCAGCCGAGGCAATCAGCAAGGCGTAGTTCTTCGCATGGGCGTCTGTTCCGGCGATGAGCCAGTTGTAGTAGACAGCATCGAGAAAGGTACTAATGTCTTCACGCGGTCTCGAGGAAAAGGTTTTTAATAAATCGACGATGTCCCGGACGCCGGGACCGCCGTCGCTCTGATACTTGCGGGTCGGCTGGATGCTTAGAGCTTGGCATGTATCCTCCTGATGGACGCGCTGCCAGACATTCCCGGCGTGGACCCGATCGTAGCGTTCGATGACAATGGCGATCTCATCCTTGAAGCGCATGACTTCCGAATTTGCGACCGGGAGCCCGATGGCGCGTCCCAGCTCAAGGCAAAAATGCTCATTCTCCGCGTGCCCGTCGAAATGAGCCGTCGGCGGTTTGAGGATGTGCGTGGTCGGCGTGCGGCCGGAAGGAATGCCCCACCGGCCTTCCTCAAGGAGCAGTGCTGTTTTTGGCTGCGCGCCAGCGAGGCTGAACTGGCCGGTATCGTGCGGATTGCGCCACGCCGCATGGTCCTCTCGCAAGGAACGAAGGCGCTGCGCGATGTCGCCCGGCGTCAGCCATTCGATTTCCGGAGGCTGTTTTCCCAGGACGGCATCGAGACGGTCGGGCCGCACGAACTGCACCGCGCCCGCGCAATCCTCACCGACGCCCGCGATAAGGCCGAAGGCGTTGCGGGACGAGACCTGAAATTTCTTGCCCCATTGATCGAGGACCTTTTCGTTGTCCGGCAGCAATCCCCATAGAAACGGGTCGGTTTTTGAATTTCCGTGCTCACCGAGGGTGAGGGGCATCGAGAGAGAGAGGGGATAGGCATCGGCGGCGTTTCGCCACTTTTCATCGTAGACGAAAGAGACGCGCCCTTTCATGTCGCGGAAGAAACGTCCCATCTCGCGACGGTCAAGGATGGCGATCAGTTCCCTGATCTTCATTTGCGCCTCTTCCGGGCCGCGTCGACTATCGAATCGAGAATGACGGGTTGCGCCAAACTCGTGCCTTTTGTCGGTTTGTCCACGGTGAGAACGATGCCGAGCGCATCCGCGGTGCGCAGCACGAGGCCGATCTCGAGCCGCGGTTTGCCCTGCTCGACATCGACAACCCATTGCCGGCTCACGCCGACTTTCTCGGCCAGGGTCTTCTGGTCAAGACGCAGCGCTTTTCTGCGCTCGCGGATAAGAGCCCCTAGATCGATCGGTGTACGAATACGCATTGATTCACCTCTATTCCCAATGTCAGCGAACGATGACATTATACCAATGTCAGCGAACGGCGACAAGGGGGAAAGTCGGCGAATGGCGACATTCCGCAATGTCAGCGAGCGTCTGCAGGATTGCGATTTGGTGAAGCCCTGGGGATCGACATCAAGAGCATTTCCCCAGACTGCACTACGATCAATATCTGTCAGAAAGCTTGGAGGGGCCAGATTCACAATTACCTAAAGTCCGAGAGCGGCAAGCATGAGATCGACATACACCCAACGGTCGCGGCCATGCTGAAGGACTTTCTTGGCGAAAGAGATGCTGGTCTCCTGTTCTGCACTCGAACAGGCCGACAGCTCTCGCAACAGAACATCCTGAAGCGCTCGCTGCATCCAATCCTGACTGATCTCAAACAGCTAAAGATGGGCTGCCACGCATTCGTCGTTTCCGCGTCACGTGGCTTCGCAAGAACTTGGTCCCCAAGGACCTCATTAGGTTCTGACTTGGCCACGCGGGAAAGACGGTGACGGACACCTATTCCAAGCTCAGGGACGATGCGGAGTTTCGCAAGCAAGTAGCCGAGAAAGTGGGCTTGGGCTTCGAGCTCCCGTCCGAAAATGCCCTTGTTGGACCGAATGGACCGAAAATCGAAGTTGGACCGGTTGAAGAACTGGCTGTAAACTATTGAGAATATATTGGTTGCACCGCGCGGGCGTGTAGCTCAGCTGGGAGAGCACCTGCTTTGCAAGCGCGTTCGGGCACTCCAAAGACTCCATCCTTTGCCCTCGGTTTTCAATGTTTTCAACAATTTCGGGGAATCTGCTTCTCGCTCGAAGTAAGCCCCGAAGCAGCAATTACATAGGGTTTTGGTACAGTTTTGGTACAGCCGAGTTCGAGAACCGTCGGGGTGAACCCCTAGCCGATAGATTGAAACCTCTCTCATTGCGCATGGGCGAGTTGTCACTCACCGACCATCATGATTGACGTAGAAGCCTAGGATTCCAGTAGAGCTCGTAACTTGTGAGCGTATCTCCGGCTCGATGTGACCACCGCTCCTCCAGCCAGTACGATGTCGAAAACCCCATCGAACATCGGACGAATCTCGCTAATGCGGGCGCCGTTCACGATGGCCGATTTCCGCACGCGGATGAACTGGTGTGGCGCCAGCTTCTCCTCCAGGTGTGTCAGCGTTTCCCGCAACAGGTGACGCTCGCTGCCGGTGTGTATGCAGGCGTAGTTTCCCGTGGCTTCGATCCACAAAACGTCGGAGACGGGAACGAAGAAAATCCGCTTCTTGTCCTTCACCACAAAGCGTTCCAACGGACGGAGACTACGCAGGGATTGGAGCAGTGGTTCGAGACCTCGATTTGCTTTCCCGCGCTGTTCGAGGACCTGGCGTGCGTGAACCAGGGCCCTGGCAAATCGCTCTTTATCATACGGTTTCAAGAGATAGTCAACTGCGTGCACTTCGAATGCACGAATGGCGTGCACATCGTAAGCCGTGACAAAGATATATATGGGAGCGGAGCCGTTCACTGGCTCCACATTCTCGATGACTCCAAAACCATCCAGATCAGGCATCTGCACATCGAGAAAAACGATGTCGGGATGAAGTTCATTGATCTGCTCCACCGCGCTTATTCCATTCGCCGCCTCGCCTACGACTTCAATGCCGTCGTGTTGGGCCAGATAGCGACGGATACCGCGCCGGGCGATCGGTTCGTCATCGACGATGAGGACTCGTGTCTTCATGCGAACTCCGGAGTGGAATGGTGATGATGGCCTCACAGCCTCGGCCGTTGCCCCCGGTAAGTTCCAGCGACGACTGGTCCCCGTAG
>JBAQGJ010000021.1:0-115814 GCA_049287725.1 Candidatus Acidiferrales bacterium
ACAAGCGAGCCGTGGTTATCGACACTGGGCCAAAGAACACGACGAGTAAAGACACTCTCCGGAGTGAGTGGCGAAGCGCGCTCAAAAAGAATTGACAGAGCCGGCGTTGTTAGAGATGTCCGGTAAGCGCATTCACCAGGACTATCCAAATTGGTCGTACAAAGAAAGAGGGACGTAGCTATCTCTCAATGGAATAGGCGAGCCGGCCTCCCTGATTGTGAATCTTGACGTGGATCACATCGCCGTCTGGTTGAGCCGGCCACCGCCATGGCTGTTAGAGTAAGGGTGAACGAGTTGGGCTGTCCAGCTGAGTGCCCACAACTTCCCTGGCTGCCGCTGTGTTCAGCGCTCGTAGCGGAACACAGCGGCGTGTCGCCGTGCGCCGCAGCGGGGGGCGACACCATTGCAAGAGTGGGGGCAATTGCAATGGCGCCGCGCTGTTCCGCTTACTGCATATCTCCTGCGCAGGTTACATGGTTGTTCCAGTCCACGAACGAGCCTTGGGGGTTGTCGCGCCAGGCCCAAACGTGGAGTTCGAAGAACGCCGGCAAGCCGTAACGGTTCTGGGGAGCCGTTGGCCTCGCCGTAGAGGGACCGTCGACGTACAGCATCAGGTGACCCTCCAGCTCCGGAGCGGAATTGGGGGGAAGAGCGCCCGCGAGAATAATGAACTCGACGCCAACTAGCTTGTATTGACCGTTCGGGGTCGGCTCATAGATCAGAGCCTGCGGATGCTTGGCGTCAAGGGGTCCGTTCAGCAGAGTGGTATTGACGTAGTGGATGCCCATGGCTCCATGGTCGGAGCCGCTTACGCAGCCGAGGACAGGAGTGTATCCAGCCGCGGTGGCTTTGTTGACATCCTGATACTGCTGGGTGGCGTTGCGAACGATTTCGACGAGCTTGTCCTGTTCTCCCTGTTCCGCTGCGTCTGGCTGTTGAGCCAAGACGCAAGGGGAAAGTGCCAGAAGCCCGCCCAACAGCACTGACAGATGCGATAGCTTTTTCATGTTTTCGATCTCCTTAAAGTTCTGGCGGGAAATTGCTCACAAGGAGCTTGCCGATACCTGCGCTCTCGATTCGTGAGCTCCCGCAAAGTGTGCGCACTTTCGCTTTTTTCTACATGGAGTGCAATCCTCGCGGCCTCCATCTCTCCCCAATGTTTTCTCCATTGCTAAGTTGTGAAAGACGAAGGCGTTCCTGGCTTAACCATTGCTTCCTCCGGCAACCGGGGAGTTGTGATAGACTCCGCTACACTCGCGGGCGTTGATATGCCTACCTCTGCACCATGCGCGCGTTCATTGCGCTTCGACAATTTTGAACTGGATGTTCGTGCGGGTGAACTGCGTAAACGGGGTGTAAGGCTGCGCCTGCACGGCCAACCGTTGCAAGTGCTGGCCGCTTTGTTGAGCCGCGCGGGAGATGTGGTCACTCGCGAGGAACTGCGAGCGCAGATTTGGACAGCCGACACGTTCGTAGATTTCGACCACAGTCTGCATAACGCGATTGCCCGCCTTCGCGAGACGCTCGGCGATTCCGCCGAAACTCCGAAGTACATTGAAACGCTTCCGCGCCGCGGATACAGGTTTATCGCGCCGGTGGAAAGCTCGGCGGCAAGCTCGGTGGCAAGTTCGGCGGAAAGACCAGGGGCAAGCCCAGCGGTGAGCGACGTGGCGCTGGATCCATCTCCTTCGGCACAGTCAGCGCCGCCCCGCGAAGTGCCTGTCGCCTCGGCTCGTCGCACTCCTCGCGCTTTCCTGGCCGTAGGCTCTCTGACCTTGCTCGCCGTAGTTTTGGCTGTCTTGCTGACGCGCACCGGCTCGCCTTCCATAAGCGCTGCTCGTCCTTTGAATTCCATAGCCGTGCTACCGCTGGAAAATTTGTCCGGCGATCCGTCCGAGGAGTTTTTCGCGGAGGGCATGACGGACCAGTTGATTACGGACCTTGCAAAGGTGCAGTCGCTGCGGGTGATCTCGCGAACTTCCGTGATGCAGTACAAAGACACGAAGAAGCCCTTGCCTGAAATCGCTCGAGAATTGAATGTGGACGCCATCGTGGAAGGCTCGGTGATTCGTTCGGGTGAGCGAGTGCGAGTGACTGCCCAACTGGTTCGGGCATCCACAGACCAGCACCTCTGGGCGGAGACGTATGACCGCGATCGCGGCGACGTGCTCGAGTTACAGAGTGACGTCGCGGAGTCCATCGCACGGCAAGTCCGCGCACAACTGACTCCGCAGCAGCAGGCGCAGCTTCACTCAACCCACGTGGTGAACCCTGCGGCATACGATGCCTATCTCAAGGGGCGTGTTTACTTCACCAGCGAGTTCAGCAATCCCGATTCACTGAAGAAGGCGCAGCAGAGCTTCGCAGAATCCATCCAAAAAGATCCCAACTTCGCTCTGGCTTACGCCGGCCTCGCTGACAGCTACGTCTATCTAGCCTTGGACGGAGTTCTTCCACGGGACACCGCCTATCGGTCAGCCAAGGAGGCGCTAGCCAAAGCAGTACAACTGGACGACACCATCGGCGAAGCTCACGACACCCTGGGCGTGCTGAGCTGGCGCTTTGACTGGGACTGGGACGCCGCCGGACCGGAGTTCAATCGCGCTATCGCCCTGGCACCGAGCTATAGCTGCGCACATGAGGACCGCGCCATGTTTCTGGGATTTACCGGCCAGCGCGACGAAGCTCTTGCCGAGATCGCCAAAATCAACCAACTGGATTACAGCGCGAGCTCGGCGGGCGTCGAAGCGATTACGTATTATGAGTTGAAGGATTATCCCGAGTTGATCACAGCAAGCAAGAGAGGTTTGCTCCTGGACCCGCAGAATGGGTTCCTGCACTACCTTCTCGGCATCGGTTACGAAGCGAGCGGTGCACTGCCGGAAGCAATTTCGGAGTACCAGAAGGCCATGAAGATTTGGGATGATCCAAACGCCGCCGTTGCGCTCGCACATGCTTACTCCGCTGCAGGCAGAAAAACGGAAGCCGACAAGATTCTTGGCGACTTGCAGCGCAAGTCAGAAAGGATCTCTTTTTCGCCGTACACGATGGCCACCATCTACGCCGGCCTCGGCGAAAATGACAAAGCTTTCGAGTTCCTCGAGAAAGCCCGCTCGGAGAAGTCTTTTGACATTTCCTTCTTTCTGACGTCGGACTTGCGGCTCGACAACCTCCGTCCTGATCCTCGTTTCCAAAGCCTTCTTCGCGGCATGGCTTTGAAGAACTAGACTCCACGCGCGGCGAGTGGTGGGCTTGGTGATTCCCTTGTACGCAGGCCGTTGGTCATACGCGTCATGCGTCTCCCGAATCCCTCTAATGAATTTGTCGAGCAGATCATTGCGATGCTGCCCACGCTAAACCGTCCACTCGATTGCCGGCTTCGATTAGTTTTTTTATTGACCAATCGGAGAGGCTGATCGCGGCAATCTTGCCGCTCTTGGTGCAGGAAACGTAGGCGACATCGTTTTGGGGCGCGATCAAGATTTCGTGCGGGGCGGGAGGCACGTCTATCGTGCGAGCGACTTGCAGTGTTTGCAGGTCGACTACTGCAACCTGGGAAGTACTCTGCATTGCGACCAAGAGCCACCGACCGTCGCGCGTGGTGGCGGTGCCATATCCGACGGCGCTCAGAGGAATCCACGTCTTCAACTTGTTCGTGGCGGTGTCGATCACCGCGACGCGCGGCTTGGTCTGGTCGGCGGTGAAAACCAGGCGGTCGTCAACGGAAATGGAAATGCGCTGCGTGGCTGGAGAAACAGCTATTACTGAAAGCAGTTTGCGGGCTTTGAGATCAAGAACCGAGACCGTTCCAGGCTTCACATTTGCGGTGTATCCGAATCGTCCGTCATGTGAAAGCACCAGCATGTGCGATTCGTCCTGGCCCGTGGGAATCGTGCCCACGTGTTTCAGTGTTTTTGGATCGATGATGGTGACGGTGCGGTCCAACTCGGTGGTGACATAGAGCAGACCGTCGTGCGGATTCATCAGCGCACAGTGCGGGCGCACGCCGTGGCCGAAATCGAAGCGTTGGACGACCTTGCGAGAGGCAATATCAATCACTACCAGCTCTCTGCCATCCGTGCCGGGATCGCCGACGCTGGAATCTCCGTAGATCGGAACGTACGCCAGCTTTCCATCGAACGAAGCAACGACCTCGTGACCGGTCACGGCGCCCTCGGCGATCGTGGCGAGCTGCTTGCCGGCACGCGGATCGACAATGCCGAGTGTGGCTTCACCTTCGTTGACTGCTAAGAGCATTGGCGACTGGGTTTCAGCGCCTGCGCTAGTCGCTGCTGGACGCACAAAAGCGAAAAGCAGAATTGCGAGGCTCACTGCGCCCAGGGTTGCTGAAGAGATGCGAAAGATCCGGAAGCTCCGGAAGTTCAATTCCTGTCGTCGAATTTGCATTTTGTTTATCATGTTTGCCTCATTGCCATTTGCTTGGCGTCGTTTTTTCGTGGCATATTGCTTTGCTCTCTCTTAAAATACGAGCAAATGCTCACAAATAAAACTCGCGTTCGCGACGGCCGGGGCCGGCCACGCAAAAGCACGCTGAATGCCCGTAAAGCGCCGGGGCAAGCCCGGTCGAAAGAGACCGTCAGCGTGATTCTGGAAGCGAGTGCTCGCATTCTGGAAGCGGAAGGAATGCGCGGTTTCAATACCAATGCGATCGCGGCGCGAGCGGGCGTAAGCGTCGGGTCGCTTTATCAGTATTTTCCGAACAAGGACGCCATCGTGCGCGCCTTGATCAGCAGATTTGAGGAGACGTTGCATGATGCTGTCCGGCGAGCCGTGCAAGGCGGAAGAGGACGGGCGCTGAAGCCCCGGCTTCGGCTACTGGTGCGGGCGCTCGTGACGGCACATTATGCCCGCCCGCGGCTCAATCGCATGCTGGAGGCTGAAGAGGAGCGAGTGGGAAGCGCGGCCGACAGCGGCGCGTTCCATGAAAGCGTGCTGCAGCTATTGCGAGAGCACCAAAAGGTCATGGCAGTGCGTGTCTCGAGGACAACCGAGGGTGTCGTGATGGCCATTCTTCGCGCTTTGGTGGACCTGGGGCTGGCGTCCGGCGCGAGTGCGCGATCTACCGAACAGAGAGCTATGCGCGCTATTTGCGGGTACCTGCTATTTGCGGACTAAGCACCGTCTCTTCCGCGGATAGACATCCCGGGACACACACATGCGGCGGGGGCGGTTTCAGCCGTGCGAAGTTGTAATTAATCAATCGGCGTCGTCAAATCCAGAAGTTTTTCTGCCGGCGGGAATGGACACTTACCATGATTCAAGGCCTCGCCGAACCCAATGAAGACACAAATAGTGCGAAAAGCCCGCTTGCTGCGCGTCGGATTGATAGCGCTGGTTGCGCTTGTGGGGTTCAGCACCATCTTTGCGCCGGTGGCGAAGGCTGCAGAAGTTTGGCAGCAGTCCGCCCAGGCCCCAGCGGATTCTGCAGTTGATCCTCTCACTGCTTCCGCCGAGAACGGAGACGCCGCCGCGCAGTTGAAGCTGGGCATGCGCTACTACGAAGGGGAAGGCAGGCGACATCCGCACGATTATGAGGAAGCTCTGAAATGGTTTCACCGTGCCGCGGATCAGGGGAACGCGGAGGCGCAGGCTCGTATCGGCATGATGTACCACTTCGGTAGAGGCGTCCCGCGCGACGAGGCGGAGGCGGCGCGTTGGTATCTGCTGGCGGCCAATGGCGGCTACGGGTGGGCGCAGCTGCAGCTCTCTGATATGTACCAGCGGGGCGTTGGCGTTCCGCGCGACCAGCAAGAGGCGCGGAAGTGGCTCAACCTCTACAACGCCCATCGCCCCGACAAGTCTGCTGCCCACAACTGGGAGTTGCTCGCCATCGCAATTTTCGCGGTGCTCGCTTTTTCGCTTGGATTACTGACCTTGCAGAGACGTGCGCTCACGGGTTGGCGGAGTCTCTGTATTGCGGTTCTGGTGCACGCGGCCGGTATTGCGCTGGTCCTGAATACTCTGACGACGTACGGGTTCGGGATCGTGTTTCATCAGTGCTCCCATACTTTCCTCGCGACCGACTGCACACAGATCGCCGATCCCAACATGCGGAATCTCCTCAACAAGATCGGTGACTGGGCGGTGCTCAATCTCATCTTCCGGTTCATGGCGGGCATAGGTTTAGTTCTGGACGCACTTGCCGTGTGGTACGTGGTGTACCTTGTGCGGATAATTTTTCGGCGTTCTCGCCCGCGGCCCCAGCAAGGGCTCTCGCAAAGCCCGCCTTCTGTTCCTGCGCGCAATCCCTGAAACAATGTGATCGGTCGAGATCAAAATTTCAACATGGCGTTGACTGTTTCAACGGGCTGGGGCGGCGTGGCTGTTTGGCGGCTTGCGCGGCGATTGATCGGGAAGGAGTTAAGCGATGCTTGTAATTGGCGCAGGGATTGCCTACATAGGGCTGTCCGCTGCGAAGCGGAACGGACGGAAAAAGCGAAGCCGATCAGCGAATCAAGGAGGGTTCCAATGAAAGTACGCAAAGCCAAGAAAAACCTGCGGAAAGCCAAGAAACTGGAGCCGACGAAACCGCTTACGGTCGCCCACAACGATTTTGTCATCGTTAAGAACGTGGATGTACCCAGTCCCAAACTTTAGGAATGGACCTGATGTCGTGTTTCTGGTGGCGCCCAGCGGTGGGCGCCATCTTTTTTGCAGGTGCAACGGACATGCGCTGCCAAGTGCTGCCGGGGAGTGTCGCGCTTACGTCGCTCGTAATTCTTTTTGCGGTTTTCCCCCGGGCTTACGCCCGGGGCTAATTTCTGCCGCGTCTCTGGCGCTGGATCGCGGTGACGGTGCTTGGAGCACCAATTGTGAGATTGGCGTTTCCCGCGAACGGCGGCGTGCGGTGCGATGGTCGCATTGGGTGAGTTCCCTGCCGTCCGGGCGAAATGCGAAGAGAGATCCCTCGCTGCGCTCGGGATGACATGTTTTTTTGGTTTGCTAAAGGCAGTATGGATAGTGGTGGCGGATCTTTGCTACTGGGAGCTACCTGTTACGGCTACGGCGAACGGGGAGAATCCTGTGGTGGCCGTGCCCATGGCATTCAGCGTGCCGTTACTATTGATCGTAAAAATCGAAACCATGGCGTCATTTTCGTCCACCACGTAGACTAACTTTCCGGACGGGTCCACGATATCGCGCCACGGTTGCGATCCCGCGCTGATCGTGGCTGGCGAATTGGGAATTAAGTCTCCGCCGTTAGGATCGATGGTGTACATCGACATGGTGTCGTCCATTCGATTTACCACGTATGCAAACTTGCCGGAAGGATCCACGGCCACTGAAACGGGTGAGCCTCCTGCGATGACTGCGATCTCTGGGCTCGGGGTCAGAACTCCGGTAACGGGATCGATGGTGTACTCCGACACCGAGTTATTGCCGTACGCGTCGGGCACGTAGGCGAACTTGCCAGAAGGATCTATGGTTACTTCGAAAGGAGAACCTCCTGCTGGCACTGTAGGCGGCGTCATCGGCGTCAAGACTCCCGTGCTGGGGTTGATCGTGTACATGGAAACCGTGCCGTCATCTTGATTGGTGGCGTAAGCGAACTTGCCCGAGGGATGAACGGTCACCGAGAGCGGGCTCATTCCGGATGGCACGCTCGGAGGCGTGGTGGGAGTCAGGAGACCCGTCGTAGGGTTGATGGTAAACATCGAAATCGTATTGTCATCGCTATTCGCGGTGTAAACGAATTTAGTGGAAGGATCGATGCCGATTCCCTGCGGATAAAATCCTGTTGGGACGGTGGGCGGCGTTGTCGGCGTCAAGTCGCCGGTGGCCGGATCGATGGTATACATCGAGATGGTCGCCAGGTCCGACGCATTGGACACGAGATTGGCGACGTAGGCGAACTTGCCATTCGGAGCGACGACCATGTCCTCAGGCTCCAGACCGGTGGCGACAGTTGTGGTGGGCGTGAGAACCCCTGTACACGAGTCAACGGTGAACACCGAAATCACGTCGGCAGGATAACCGCTCAAGACGTAAGCGAATGGCGACGGGGATGCCGGCGTGCACGCGGGCGGAGGCGTTGTGGTGGCCATATTTCCTCCGCCACAGCCGCAAATCAGCAGGGCCGATAGACCACAGATCGCAATAGCCGGGCGCATTGCTCGCATGTGGATCTCCTCTCCATCGTTCGAACGGCTTCGAGTTCCCTGGTGGCCCTGAGAAAATTCACCGGAGCGGCGAGAGCGTGTTGCTCTTGCCGCTAGTAGACCACCACCTTGAAGACGTTGCCTTGGACGTCTCTGGCGACGCCTCGGATGTCTTCGCGCCGGTATAATTCAACAGTCATGACGGTGCCGTGGTTCCCGTTGAGAACAGCGCGCTCGTACGTCTGGCCGAGGACGTGCCCGGAATAAAATCCGGGGCCGTATACGGCGTCCCAATCCGCGGAAAGATTGTCGGAAGCCGGTACGCTCGCCGCCGGTACACCCTTGGACGCGCGCGCGCCAGGAACTATCTCCCAATTCCCGGTGAGGATTTCGCCATCGCGATAATTGACGGAGATCGTTCTTCCCGGGCCGTTGAAGCCTTGGATCTTGGCGGCGTAAGTGACCGCCGGGCTTTGCTTGAACAACGGGCCTTGCACGGGATACAGGCTGGCCCGCACATCGCACCCTAACACGACAGTCGCCGCACACAGCACTAGAATGAGCCGGAGTTTCACGGGAAATACTTCCTCGAACAAGTAACGTCTGTGCAACACCCTCGTTGCATGAGACGCGCGGGACAATGCGAAGGGTACGCGCGATGTGGACCGGTTTCGAAGCGGGCAACAGTTTGCGAGGAGACTCGATGTGTCGCGCCTAACGGCGCTCGTCATTTTTGGGCTGTGTACCCAGCGCTTTACGGGCTGGGCTAATTTCTGCCGCGCCTCTGGCGCGGGACTGCGGTGACGGTACGTGGAGTGCCAATTGTGAGATTGGCGTTTCCCGCGGACGGCGGCGTGCGGTGCGATGGTCGCATAACGTGAGTTCGTGCCGTCCGGGCGAATTGCGAAGAGAGGTCCCTCGCTGCGCTCGGGATGACAACGCTTTTTTTATCGTGGAAACCGAGCGGGTTGTGGCGTTACGTCGGATTTTCAGCGGAGCGATACACTTCGCTTACGCACGGGCCGCGCCATCGCGCGTCAACGACCGATCGGTTTTCCGCGCGGCGAGCAGGCGCCAAACATACGTTAGCGGCCGGCGGCTTTTGCGCGGTTGCGGCTTTGCTGATACATGGTCAGGCTTACGAATGCTGCTTGGAGGATTGGGGCGTTGATGTTGCGTTTCCTTCCGCGTTCTAGCAAGTCGCCTAGAATCGTGTCCACTTCGACCGGGGCTTGGTTTGTCAGGTCGCGATACATGGATGAGGTTAATTTGGAGCCTGGGGCGGTGAGTTGCGGGCTCTTTTCCGCTAGGAACTTCTCGGGCATCGGATAGCCGCAGGCGGCTGCGATTGCGGCGCATTCACGAAGGGCTGCGAGACATAAGTCGGCGCCACCGGGAGCCGCTACGACTTCGCCGATATTTCCGCGAAGCAGGCAGGTGATGGCTCCGACGGTGGCGAGCCAGACCCACTTCTGCCACATCTCGCGCAAAATGTCTGTGGAAATGGAGGCGTCAAATCCGGCGCCGCTGAACTCCTGATGCACTGCTTCGATGCGAGGGGTCTTCTTGCCGTCCAGTTCGCCGTAGGTGATGCTCTGGAAATCGGCCAGCTGAATTATGCGGCCTTGCGAATCGACTTCAGTGGCAACGTAGCAAACACCGCCCAGTACAGCGTGTTGGCCGAATCTTTGCGCCAGCACGTCCATGTGATGCATGCCGTTCAGCACCGGGATGATGGCCGTCTGCGGCCCGACCGCGGGCGTGAAATCATTGATCGCGGCGGGGAGGCTGTAGCTTTTTACGCTCAAGAAGATGAGGTCATAGGGAGACGCAATCTGAGCTGCGATGATTGTTTTGGGCCGCGCGGTGAAATCGCCATGACTGGGGCTGACTATTTGCAACCCTTGAGATTTGATCAGCTCGGCTCGTTTTGGCAGGACTAGAAATGTTACGTCGCGACCTGCCTGTATCAGGCGGCTCCCAAAATAGCCACCGACTGCGCCCGCACCGACGACTAGAATTCGCATATCGCCATCCTTTCATCCATGTTGTTTGATTGTAAAAGAGAATCAATCGGTCGCATGTTTTTTTTGATTTGCGGGCTCTGTTGCGGCACGGCCTGGGCGCTTGTGGAGTGCGGCGGCCCTTCGTTCCTCAGGATAAACGCGCCGCCGCACTCCATATGGGTTCGCGCTTCGTTTTGGATTCGAACCGCGGTCATCGCAATCGGCGATCGACTTGTTGCAGGGTCCCCTTCTGGCAGCATGCTGACAGGAATGCAGCGTGTCCTTGAATTTGATCGCTTTCTCGTTTCCCGAAGCCATTGCTAGCAAACCACTTGTCGAGGGCGCGTGGGTAAGCACTTCGGCAAGTAGATTGCAATCCGCATAGTCCATATGGAGAGAGCCGACGTAGGAAGGAATGTTATGGAGATTGAAGTCGAAAAGCCAAAGTGGCTGAGCCAAATGGAGGGAATTCTAGAGACCCTCAACGAAGGTGTAATAATTCTCGACGAAGGGCACCGAATTCTCTTTGTCAATTCCGGCTTTGTAGAGATGACCGGGATGACGCAGGAAGATGTGACCGGCAGGCTGGTGTCGGATTTCTATTCCGCCAAGGAATGGACATATGTTCTGGAGCAGGTCGGCATTGCCTCGCGGTTTGGCCGCAATCGATATGACTTTGTGCTGCCGCAAAAAGACGGCGGCCGGTTGCCGGTCTTGATCGGAGTGCGGGCGTGGGAAGATCCCGACGGGCAGAAGCTGAGAATCGCGACGCTTACGGATGTTTCCGAGTTACGAGAGGCCAATCACCGCCTGCAAAAACATTTGAAAGAGATGGAGGAGGATCTGGCTCTCGCAGCTCGCGTGCAGAGAAGCCTGACGCCGCAACCCATCGCGTGGGGCAACATGCGGGTGGAAGCTTCTTATCATCCCGCCGGCACGATTGGGGGCGATTTCGGACTGGTAATGCCGCTCGAGCCCGACCAACTCAATTTAGCTGTCTGCGATATTTCCGGCCACGGCATCGGCTCGGCGCTGGTCGCCAATCGGATCTACTGCGAGATTACGGCGCACTTGAAGAACGGCATGGCTCTTCCGAACATACTTCGCCACCTCAATCGTTTTGCGATTGAAGACATAGGCAGTTCGGATTTTTTCCTTACGCTGGCAGTGGCGCAGATAGACCATCGCGCTCGCCGGATGATTTTCGCCGGCGCCGGGCATCCGCCGGTTATGCTGACGCGGCCCGGGCAGCAGCCGTTGCTACTGGAATCCCGCAGCATGATTCTTGGGAGCCTTCGCGAAGCGGTGAACGCGGAACCCACGCTTGAAGTGGAGCTTCGACCGAAGGACCGCATCGTCCTCTACACCGACGGCCTGACGGAAGTCTTTGATCAGCACGGAGAAATGCTGGGCGTTGAAGGCTTGCAAGACGTGGTCAGCGAGGCTTCCAGCCTTCCATTCAGCGAAATGAAACAAGCGATCGTTGACCGCGTGGCGGCCTGGCGCGAAGGACCCGCTACCGACGATACGTCTCTGGTCTTGATTGAAGTTCATTGAGTGTGAGCGAGAGGCCGGACCTGGTCGGTGCAGCTTTCAAGTTGCTAAACGCGCTTGGCTGTTGCGGCTGCCATGTATGATTGACAGAGGAGCACTAATTGCTCTCGCGATTTTCGGACTGTGGCGGGTGATGGCCCGGCCTCGAGCAGGGAGCGCATCGCGCCGGCCATCGCTGCAAGCATTATGTCCACGGCGAATTTGTCCGGTGGAAATTTAATGTCTGTCACCGTCTGAAGCATGGCGCCGACGGCTTTCCGCGACCGCTGACCCGCGCGTTTGACCAACGCGGGACCTCCCAGGTCTCCTGCCACTCGGTAGAGAGCGACGGAAATGTCGGGGCGCTCCAACTTGGCCTCGACGAACGCTTCCACCATTTCCTTAATCATTTCGGCGAGCGGTTGATGACAAGCGCTTTCGCACGCCGCCTCAACCCTTGCCGTTACGCGATTCAGATGATTTTCCACCACCGCAAAGAGCAATGACTGCTTATTGGGGTAATACTGATACAGGGTGCCGACGGAAACGCCGGCACGCTCGGCGACCCGCGTGGTGGTCAATCGCTCCAGGCCATGGCTGAGCAAAACCTGAATAGTGGCCTCGCAAATCGACTCGACCGTTACGGTGGACCGCGCTTGAATGGGCGTCTTTCTTGGTTCAAATGCAACGAGGGCATCAGTGGGCATATGCGAACTCCAAACCTGAAGAATCCTTCATCCAATGATTGTAGCAAGGAGGAACGGAATGATTGAACAAATTGGTATCGCCGGCAGTTTCACGCTGCCCGGCACTTCGATGACTTTGAACCGCATGGGTTACGGCGCCATGCAACTGGCCGGCCGGGATGGCGAAAAAATGGTATGGGGGCCTCCGCGAGATGTGGACGGAGCGATCGCTGTTCTGCGAGAAGCCGTCGCGAGCGGCGTGAATCATATCGATACGAGCGACTACTACGGTCCGCATGTGACCAATCTGATTATCAAGCGAGCGCTTCATCCCTACCCGCAGGGCCTCGTGATCGTCACGAAACTCGGCGCCCGGCGCCCCAAGGATGGATCGTGGGTTCCCGCCTACTCGCGCGAAGACCTGACTGCGGGGGTTCATGACAATCTTCGCAATTTGGGTCTGGATGTGCTGGACGTGGTCAATCTGCGTTTTGGCGGAATCATGGAACCGTCCGAGGGATCGATCGCAGAACCGTTGACGGTGCTGGCCGAACTGAAGCGTCAGGGGCTGATTCGTCACATCGGATTGAGCAATGTAAGTCCCAAGCAAGTGTCGGAGGCTCGAACCATTACCGAGATCGTGTGCGTGCAGAATTTCTACAACGTGGCGCAGAGGAAGGATGATGCTTTGATCGACGAGCTGGCCGCGCGAGGTATTGCCTACGTTCCGTTTTTCCCGCTGGGAGGGTTCAGTCCGCTTCAGTCATCGGCGCTGGACGCAGCGGCGGCTTCGCTGAATGCCACACCGATGCAGGTTGCGCTGGCCTGGCTTCTGCAGCGCTCGCCAAACATGCTGCTGATTCCGGGAACGTCGTCCGTGGGGCATCTTCGCGAGAATCTGAAGGCTGCGACGCTGCAAATTCCGGCGCGGGTGCTTGCGGATCTGGAAGCGATTGGCCGCAGTGTTCGACAGTAACGACGACAGTAAACCCGACAGTAACAATAGCCCGAAGCGCTGATCATTTATCGCCATCACCCGCCCGAAAAAAAGGAGATTACTGTGCAGAATAAACCTGTCGCCCTGGTCACCGGGGCTAATCAAGGAATCGGTTTTCAAATCGCAAAGGACCTCGCGGCACGCGGCTTCACCGTGCTGGTCGGATCGCGCAATTTCGAGCGCGGCGAGGCTGCGGCCAAGCAGATTGGTCCGGAGGCGCGCGCGCTGCAGCTCGACGTGACGAATCAGGCTTCCATCACCGCCGCGGAGAAGCGCATCCGCAAGGAGTTTGGCCGGCTCGATGTGCTGGTCAACAACGCGGCTATTTCGAATACGAGTAAGCGGGCAGAGATGTCCGTCCAGGATTACGCCAAGTTGACGCGCCCGAGCAACGTGTCGCTCGATGAGATGCGCGCGGTGTGGGACACCAACGTGTTCGGCGTGCTGGCCGTTACGCAGGCGATGCTGCCGCTGCTGCGCGAGGCGCCGGCAGCACGCATCGTCAACGTATCGAGCGGGGTTGGCTCGCTGACGCGAAACTCGGACCCGGCTTATGCTTACCGCTCGATCTTCGGCCCCGTGTACCCTGCGTCCAAGACGGCTCTGAACGCAATCACTCTCGCCATGGCGATCGAGTTGGAGTCGACCGGGATCAAGGTGAACGCCGCGTGCCCGGGCTACACCAAGACGAACCTCAACAACTATACGGGCACGCGAACCATCGAGGAGGGTGCCCGCGAGCCAGTGCGCCTCGCGCTGCTCGACGCGAATGGTCCGACGGGCACGTTCTCAAACGAGGAAGGCCCGCTGCCGTGGTGAATGCAGTCAGTTACCAGGGCCAGAAGTGGCAGCGGGACTTTTGTATGCTGACCGCGTAGGGCCGATTGTGGTATTGCTATGCCACGATGCCGGTAGAATCCGTGCCAAAGGCAAAGACCCGGGCCAGCAGCGAATATTCCCGAAGAATTGATCGGGTGATTGACTATCTGCGCGAGAATCTGCATCGCCCGGTGAAGCTCGGCGAGCTTGCTGATGTTGCCTGCTTCTCGGAATTTCATTTCCATCGAATTTTTGGAGCGGTTTCCGGAGAAACCCTGAATAATTTTACGAACCGGCTTCGCCTGGAAAAGGCCGCGCGTCTTCTTCGTTACTCCGACCAAAGTTTGACCGATATAGCCTTGAATTGCGGTTTTTCGTCATCGGCCGCGTTTTCACGCGCCTTCCGATCCGGTTACGAAACTTCGCCTCGTGAGTTTCGAAAAAGCGGCGAGATCAAAAAGAGCAAGATTTGCAAAGAACTTTTCCCGAAAGACGAATATGGTCTGCCCATGAGCGCGGAGGAAAAGAAAGCCGCGTTTCCAGTGCGATTGATCGACATTCCCGAAAGGCAAGTCGCCTATATACGGGTTACGAATGCCTTCGAAATGGAGAGAGTGCTGGCGGCCCTCAAGACCCTGATCGAATGGGCCAAAGCTCAGGATATTTTTTCGCAAGGAATTCTTTTTGGAATGTCGGTGGACGATCCGCACGTGACGCCCAAGCATCTTTATCGATATGAGGTGTGTCTTGCGTCGTCTTCTCCTTTCGAGTGCATGGAAGGAATGTCGAAATTGAAAATGCCAGCGATGCGATACGCGGCCGTAAAGGTTTCCGGCGATATCCATAAGGTAGCAACGGCTTGGGACTACCTTTACAGGGATTGGCTGATCAATAGCGTCCACGAGCCCGAGCATGCGCCGGCGCTTGAGGTTTTCCTGGACAAAGAGAAGGCGATGGATTGGTCGCATTTTGAATTGGAACTCTGCGTGCCGGTTCGGAAACTGGCTGCGATGAGAAGTGTGAACTCCGGGAGCCGAAAATCCGGGAAGAACGAAATAAAGGGCAACAAACGAGCGACTGCGTAATGGAGGAAGTTATGATCGACGGAATTGGCGGCGCTTTTCTATTTTCCAACGACACAAAGAGATTGGCAGCCTGGTATCGCGATTGCCTGGGAATCGTTCCGCAGGGCGAAGATGCGGAGTGCAATTCAATCTATGCATCGTTCGAATACAGGGATCATGCCAACCCGGAGATTACGCGAACGATCGCGTGGGCGATCATGTCCACGGATCAAGACATCAAGGATAAGCCGCGAACGGGCAAGATTAATTACACGGTGAAAAACATGGGAGAAGCGCTGAGCCATCTTAAGAGCAAAGGCGTCGCCATCGAAAAGACCGAGGAATATCCGGGCATGGGGACCTTTGCATGGCTCAAAGATCCAGATGGCAATTCGGTCGAACTTTGGGAGCCATCCAAGGAGTGAACAGAAATCGCTAATTTGTGAGCGTCCCGATGGCGGCCCTCCAGTCCCTGCTCTCTGGCCCGCATTGGCAGATCTTGCTACCGCAAAGCAATTCACTGCTACTCCACAAGGCGATATTCGAAGATTCTTCTTATTTCGCGGTGGCTGCGGTGTGGGGCGGCCATAGCCACGTTAGCAGGAGCGCGACCACGATTCCCAGCGAGACCTCGATGAAACGGTGGACTGCTAGAGCCAACCCGGTCTCGGAGGTCCCCACGAGGACCACCAGTGCTAGCGTGACGTTGGCGAGCGCGGAGGCGGCTCTGCCGAGATGCAGGAGCAGGCAAATTATCCCGAGTATCAAGACGCCGGCGCCGAACACCAGCGGGCTCGGACCAAAGTATCGCGACAGCAAGGCGCCAGCCACTGCGCCCATCGCAGTTCCGGCGAAGCGCTGCCCGGAAACGGTCAACGTATCACCGAACGTTGACTGCATTACGATCAGGGACGCAATGGCCGCCCAGTAAGACTCCGGGAGTTTCAGCAGATTCGCCAGATACAACGAGAGCATCGCCGCGACGGTGGTCCGAGCCAATTGTTCCAGAGACTCGCGGGTTAGGCCTGAAAAGATGCGGGGCCAGATTGGCGTCATATCACCACTCCTGCAGGGCCACTCGCGCGGGGCCATTCTAGCGCAGAGCATTCGGATTTGGATAAGAGCATTCGGCGTTTATTGGTTGAATTTAGTGGTAAGCCAAGTTATCGGAGATTTGACGTAACACTTCCCTTCTCTGATTGGCGCGTTGATCAGGATTTCGCCGGTCGGTTTCTTCTTTTATGAGATAGACTGCTCCACACTATGCGGACTCTTGAATCGACGTTGTGTCTCGGCGCTGTGGCGCTCGCGATCTCGACCGTTGTCGCATGCCCATGGACGTCACTGCGCCAAGACGCGCCCTGGGGATTGCCAAAACCCAGTTTCGTCTTGCACGACAAAAAGCTGCACGCGGAAAAGCCTCACATGAGTCTGAACCCCAACGGAACTTTCGCGATGAGTGCGGGAACGAGCTTGATCGACGTGTCGTCCCTGTCCTTCAGTGCGGATGGCAAAGTTTTGGCGGTGGGCAGCACGCCCGGCATTGTGGATGTGTGGAACGTGGAGACGAAACATAAGCTCCGCGCTTTCGACGGAGGTCCTGCCGTCGCCTTATCCCCCGATGGACGAATACTGGGAGAAGCCGGAAACGGCATCGAGATCATCGATATGGCGTCGGGCAAAATGAAACGAAAAATACCGTGGTCCAACGGCGTGGGTCCCGCAGACCACACGATCAAAAGCGTGAGTTTCAATCCGGGCGGTACTCAGATACTGGTCGCCTCGAATGGACAAGACCTCAAGGTCTTCGACGTGGGCGACGGCGCGCTCCTGGCAACACTTAGAGACACGAAAGGAGGCGCATTTTCACCCGATGGGTCTCTTGTAGTCGGCGGTGATTTCCAGCATCTGATGACGTGGAATACAACGAATTGGGAAGTTGTGCGTGATCTGCCGAACGGCCCCGATTACGTCACAGCCGTGGCCGTCGACACGGCGAAAGATATAGGAGTGATTGGCGGTCCCAGATCGGCGCGTTTACTGAAATTAACGACTGGAGCGCAACTGGGCGTGGTAGGCGATGCGTATACCACCTTCGCGGCCATAAGCAACACGGGGTCGCTGATATTCACTTACACCAGCCATGGTTTTGGAATTTGGGATGCGACGGGCCGATTGCGGTGTCTGAAACCGGGAGCCAGTTACAGCGCGATGGCGGTCAGTCCCGACAACCACTGGTTGGCGGCGGGCCCATCAAATCAGTTAACTGACGTGGCCGTTTGGGACCTGAGAGAAATTATCGCCGGCTGCTCCAGTGACACCGCAGTTTCGGTTTCGCGGTGAGCAAACAAAGTAGCGAACGACAATAACCTTCTGCTTCTGCGGTGTTAGTTGTAGAATCCGTGCAATCTCGAACCCGGGTAAATCCAAAATCAGAGGGGGATGAACACATGGAGCGCAGAGCGCTTTTTCCGTGGCTCGCTGGGTTGCCGTTTTTTGCATCCGGCTCGATGAAGGCGCAACAGGCGCCGACGGCGAAGAAACTGAAGATCATGATGAAGGGCGCGTGGGGTTCTGACGACCCTACCAGGGCATCATTTCCCTTCGCGCACGGACTCGTGCTCGCGGAAGCGGGTCACGAGGTACAAATTTTCCTCCTCGCGGAGGCGACTGCTCTGCTGCGGAAGTCCATGGTTAACGCGATCATGCCGGTTGGTTGGCCGCCGCTCAGCGAAACGCTCGACAAGGTGGTGGCAAAACACATTCCGATATTTGCTTGAGGAGCCTGCTCCCGGGCCCGTGGGGTCACGGAAACAGACTTGAATCAATGGGGAGCGAAATTTGGAAATCCGGCGGTCTTTGTGTCGCTCGTCGAGTGGGCTGACCGGATTATTGTGGAGTGAAAATCGCGGGTGACCGCGGGACTATCTCCCGATTAATTTAGTCGCGCATTGAGGATTACTCCTACCGCATCCTGAAATTGGCTCCAATTATGCGTTGAGCGTTCCCATGTTCTAGTGAGGAGATCCAGATCCGGGTTGTTTGAGTTCGCTGGCTGTGATCCAGTGGTAGTTTGCGTACCAAGCCACGTTATCAGGACACAGTCGATCGTCCGAGCCATCCTCCAAGCGTCTAACCCTGAGTTGATTAACCTCTGCGTCGAGCGCCCCACCTTGAAGGAAACCAAGTTCTCTCACATAGGCGACGATCCGCGAATCGGGTGACCAATAAAGGGCCGATACCGCACTGCCCCAGTGATTGTGAAAGAGTTTCTTCCTGGCACTCCCGTCCGGGTGCATGGCGTAATACGCTTCGCCGTCCCGAAATGCGATCCAGTTTCCGTCCGGTGACCAAGTAGGATCTGATCCCTTCGCAATCGCGTCCGACCGATCGTTGTCGAGTTCGTAGAGCCGTACGGCATCATCCATCTGATAAACGAGCCGTTTGCCATCGGGGGACCAGCATTGGGAAGTGACATATTCCTTCTGATCAACGTTGATCGCAATTGCACGAGTACGTTTCGAGCCAAGGTCAAGGATTTCCAAGGTGGCGCGACCAGAAGAGTGCTCGATCATGGTGTCCGCGAGCTTCGACTGATCGCGGGACCAACACGCACCGATTCCCCAAAGCGCCGGGTAGTCTCGAAAGTTGAATCCGTCCGGTCGAAAAACACCGAGTGAATCCTTTAAGGGCACGATGGTCCTTTCTTTGAACATGATTGCTTCAACACCACTGCTGACCGTGGTGTGCGCCCAGACCGACTTGACCAGAACGGTGTCATCCACCCACGCCAACGTTAGCCCCTTTTCCTCCTGCGATCGAATTAGCTCTGCGCGAACCGACTCCTCAGGCAATGCCCGTGCAGAGTGGACCATTGCTACTGTGCAGATCAGAAGGCCGAGAATTATTCCAAACCAGCGGCGGGCCAAGTATTTGCGCATATGTATTTACCCCATAGGCTGATTAAGGCTGATCCGATGGGTACACGAGCGTTTTTCACTCATCCGCCCGTTTGCCGTAGGAAAAATAGCACAACCTAGGAGTCAATACCTGTTAGTTCTATAAAAGGAGTCATGCCGATATACTTCACCTTATCCATAGAAGGCGCTCCTTTCTGAGGTAGGTTCGAGCCGAACACTCAAAGCCTACTCCAACAGGGGCGCCCTTCTATTTTGCTTATATTGCGCCGCGTTAGCGTCCATTTGAAAATTCGGTACTCACTGGTTTGCTCCTGCGATCTTCTGCCATGGGGCCCCCTGGAAAAGCGGACATTTCTACTTTGCACAAACCGGACATTCTCACTTGCAGCTACAACGTTCTCGTACGTTGTTGACTTTTTCAGGATCTGTTGAATAAATCAGCGTTCTCGATTGTGGGTTTTCGTGCTCTCCCCCTTGTTTTCAGTTAGTTAATCGCGGATTGACCTGGCAGCTAACTTGCTCTACAGTCTGGCAGATTTACACGCGGTCCAGGAGAATGACGATGGCGAAGAAAGGCGTCAAGAAGTTGCGGGCTGCAAAATCGGTCAAGCAGGTTAAATCGATGAAGCTAGCTGCAAACCATAACGAAGTCCTACTGCGCTTCTAACGCCCTGGCAGATTTACGCGGGTTACAGGAGAATGACGATGGCAAAAAAAGGCGTCAAGAAGTTGCGGGCTGCAAAATCGGTCAAGCAAGTTAAGTCGATGAAGCTAGCTGCAAACCATAACGAAGTCCTTCTGCGCTTCTAACGCCCTGGCAGATTTACGCGGGTTACAGGAGAATGACGATGGCAAAGAAAGGCGTCAAGAAGTTGCGGGCTGCGAAAACGGTCAAGCAAGTTAAGTCGATGAAACTAGCTGGAAACCATAACGAAGTCTTTCTGCGCTCCTAACGCCCAACTGGACCGGGATTCTGGCGCAATTTGCAAAATCTGTTGGCTTCGGTCTTGCTTCCTGAGAATCGATTGCGGCGTCGGCGAATCGCGCCTGATGGAAAAAACCGGGTGATCGCCCGTTCTGCGACCAGACCGACTACCGCAAGCCGGCACCGGAACCTGGTAAAAGCCCAGTTGCTGCACTCGCACGCATCGCGGCTTGCTGACCGAGGGAACTATTCCGCGGCGACCACCGCTTTTCGGCGTGCGCTTCGGCTGGCCGGCAGAGGACGTGCTTCAAACCCGCTCCTCCTCGTAGCTCTCCTGAATGATTTCGGCGTCGTTTCCAAGTACACGGGGCGGTTCGCTCATGCCAGCCGAATGTATCTGCGCGCCTTGCGGATTATTAGTGGCTTGAACGGAGTTCCGAACCGCAAGGAACTCGTCGCCACGCTCTATCACAACCTTGCAGGAATTGAGCACGCCCGTCGTCGCTTCGCATCGGCGCTGCGCTATGCGCGCCGCGGTATTGCGATACGCAAGACGATTCGACCGCGTGACATCCCCGCGCTCGCCGCCGATGAAGCCGCGATGGCCGCGATTCTTTTCGAGTCGGGGCGAACTACCGAATCCGCGAGGATCTTCTTGCGCGCCCTTGGCCGGTTTCGCCGCAGCCTTGGGCCCAAACACTATGAGGTGGGCGCTGTATTAGCAAATCTGGGCCTGATGTATTGGAAAACGAGGCGGCCGCGTGCGGCGGAGCGCACGATTCGCCACGCCGTGTCGATCCTCGAAGCAGGACTGGGAAAAAGCCATCCGCGTACCGCAAGCGCCTTGAACAATCTTGCGTTGATCTGCGCCCGGCGCGGAAAGCCTGCAGAAGCCGGCGTGCTTTACCGCAGAGTGCTTCGCATTCTCGATCGTCAGCCTCGATCCGCGTATCCCGGAGCTTCTGTCGTGAGACAAAATTATAAAAAGTTGCTCGCTGGAAAGATGCCGATCCGGAGATCCCCATCCTGAAGGAAGCCACAGCGAAATACGCCAACTTGCCGTACTCCGCCTTGGCTTGCCTGGGGATGGAAATATCCGGGTCAGAGTCTTTCCCAGACATCTGAGTTGAAATCAGTTCGACGTGCAAGGGATGAGTCTTTTTCCAGGGTCCATTCGTAGTACGGATATGATAGGCCACTTGTATCTGCGCGGGATGGATCAGCGGCGGCATTGCAGACTTTGGTTTTTTGCTTTCTTGTGCGCTGGTTTGTGAATCCTCTGCGCCAGCCGCTGCTGCGCTCGCAACAAACTTCGCTCAAATGAGGTCCATGTGAAAAGAGAACGCCTGACACAGATCGTCCTGGTGATCGTGGGACTGTTCAATCTATCCCTGATTTATCTTCTATTTAAGGATCTGTGGCATTCCAGCTGGATTTTGGAGGGGAAGAACGAAAACGGCCCGATGTTTCTGAGCTTCTTTATTACGGTCGGGGCCTTTCTACTCATGGCCGCAAGGAAACCATCGGAGCATCGCTCGGTGATTGCTCTAGCGGCTTGCTGGAACATCTTTCATGGCGTGGTGATGGGAATTCAAACCGTAGAAGACCGGATGCAGGGCGTCCACAGGGACTTTACCGACGTGGTCTTTGTCATTGTGATCGGCGTCATCTTGTTAGCGCTTCTGCCGGCAAAACGAGAGGCAGTGGCGTCGGGCGTTGCGTAAACGAGCGCAGAAAGCCACACGCCGCGCGAATGACCGTTCCTTCTCGTTTTCTTTTCACGGTTTTTTTCCCCAAGTAAGCCCTGGTGAAAGCCGTCCCGCGTCCGCGGCGTAGCGCCGCTCCATAATTAACCGTTCTCGACGGTCGCTGGCTCGCGCATAATTCTGTCGAGGCGCCGCATGAGCCGAACCCGAAAACATTCAGCCAAATATAGAAACAGGATTCTCGAAGTGGTAAAAAAAGACGAAGGCACGTTTGACTTGTTTTTGGATCACACGCTCGACCGCAGCGGAATCCCAGAAACGTAGCTGCCCGACGAGCTTTGCGCGCGCTTCGGGTTTTGTGATGAGGAGTATCGCTCGATTCTGAGCGAACTCAACCAAAACGGCAGGACAACGATTCGGCTCTGATAGGCTCTCAAAATCTCGGGCTAAGTCCTCGCTAGTCGAGTTACCAGAAACTTGAATCCACATGGCCGGTTAGGGCGTTAATCAGGAGTTAGTGCGAGAAATCGCGTAATCCCGAGGCGCTTGCTCGTTAATTCTCGAGCAGAGTGCCGAGCACTTCGGGCCAGCGAGTTTCGAAGTCGGCATCTTGTTGAAGTCCTCGTTCCAGTACACTACGGATTCTCTGCTGCGCTTCAGGCCACGTCAGCGTGGTCTCGAAGGAAGTGATGGCGGCGAGGAGCCGGTCGGCAGACGGCAACGAGACGTGATTAACGAGATTCTTCGCTGCCGCGATGGCGCGCCGGTCGAAGGACGCGATTCGACGCGCGAGCGCGTCGACAAATCCGTCTAGTACTGCGTCTGGCAACGCCCGGTTGACGTATCCGTACCGTTCCGCGTTGTCGCCATCGAAGTCGTTCGCGCTGAGAATGATTTCAAGCGCCCTGCCGCGGCCGACAAGACTCGGGAGGCGTTCGGTACCGCCCCCGCCGGGGTGTAGTCCTACTCCGACCTCGGGTTGACCGAGTCGGGTGTTTTCGCGCGACGCAAAGCGCATGTCGCAAGCGAGGACGAACTCGCTACTCACGCCCCGGACACAGCCTCGGATCTTCGCGATGCTGATGACCGGCGACTTGGTGAGACGCACGAACGTATCCATCAGGATCGGGAGTCCAGAAGGTCCGACAGCAGTCATGATGTTCCCTAACTTGCCGGTCAAATCAAAGTGGGCAAGGTAAAACTCGGGATTCGCGCTTTCGAACACTGCGACCCTGAGGTTCGGGCTTGTATCCATTCGTTTGAGCAGATCCTGTAGGGCATCGAACATGCTGGCGTCCACGATGTTAAAAGGAGGGTAATCAATCACGACTCTCCAATAGCCAGGCGTTTCCTCGATCACTCGTACGGGCGCCGCCGATTCAGTCATCGTTGACTCTCCTTGTTTTGCCAAGAGAACGTGTTGCGGCTAGATGAATCGCTTCTCATTGGAAGTACTCTCCGCGCTCCAAGAGATCTCGACCTGCGAGAGGACCACCTGCTTGCTGGAGGAGTCCTCCATCGCGAAGGTTTCCCAGGTCAATGACCGAATACCCAAGACCTTTTAATAAGTTTTCAACCTGCTTTTTGGCGGCTCCGTCGTCCGCTGACGTGAATGCAACACGTCTAGCTCCGTTGACGACCGGATCCGCCCCCAGGTTGGGGACGGTCATGTTGTTCAGTGCCTTAACGACTCGTGCCCCAGGAGCTAGCGACGCAACGAGCTGGCTAGTGGATAGATTTCCAACATCGGCAGGCTTAAAACTTCCTGCCTTGCCGTGAAAAGGATTGGTCCCGTCGATCAGAATCTGATTTTTCCACTTGGGAAGACTTGCAAGTGTCTTGGGGACGTTGTCCCAAGGCACAGCAAGAAGTACTATTTCGCAAGCGACAACCTCCTCCGCGGTGGCAGCCACTGCCCCGGGGCCAAGTTGCTTGACAATCTCTAGCAGGCTCCCGGGACCTCGGCTATTGCTAAGCTTTACGTTGTGGCCAGCCTTCAATGCCCGCTTCGCGAATGCTTGTCCGAAATCTCCCGCTCCAATGACTCCAATTTCCATAAGCCGCCTCTCTGCCTTCGTAGAATGTCATTTCTAAATGGACAGTTACGTTCCAAACAAAACTACCGGTAGCTTTTCGCCTTTGCGACCATCTCAGAAAGCATTCGCCGGTTTAAACGGGTCTCAAACGCTCGCTGCGCGTCCACCAGCAGCTCTGCCATCGCCTCTTTATGAGTGCAGCTCGTTCGGCACGTCTTTTCTTTTGCATACGCGTGAATCGAAAAAACAGGGGGCGCCTGCACGGCTTTGTAAATTTCCAACAGGCTGATCTTATTGGCTGGTCGCGCCAGCGAGGAAAAACCATTGCGACCACGAAATGTCGCCACTAAACCCGCTTTCACCAGTTTGGACAACACACCGCGGACTTGAGATTCATGGGCGCGCACACTTGCCGTCAAATGCGAGGACGTCACTGGCTCACCGTAATGGTCGCCAAGCGCCGTCATAATGTGGACACCAACTGAGAATTGGTTGTTGATCCTCGACATATTGTCACAACTATCGTAACAGTTTCAAGGACACATCCAAACGAAATTCTTCATGCGCACTGAAATTTCAAAAGCGCCGACCGGATCAGCATCGATTGACCAACTCCTGATGAGTTGCGTTACTGTCCATTTAAAGTGACGGGCCACTTTTCCGGTCGGGGCGTTTATCAGGTGTTTGCGGCGGCGGTGTCTCTTCATTGACTTGGCTTGTGGCCGAACCTAAAATTAGCGCCACATGCCTGATTCGCAGTTGCTGATTGGCCGGATCGTCTCGCACTACCGCATCCTGGAAAAACTCGGGGGTGGCGGAATGGGCGTGGTGTATAAGGCCGAGGATGTGAAACTCGGCCGCTTTGTGGCGCTCAAGTTTCTGCCGGACGAGGTAGCCAAAGATCCGCAAGCGCTCAGCCGCTTCCAGCGCGAAGCCAAGGCGGCCTCCGCGTTGAATCACCCCAGCATTTGCACCATCTACGAAATTGACGATCCGGGCGGCGAAGCGTTGATCGCCATGGAATTTCTGGACGGCCAAACGCTGAAGCACCGGATCGCCGGCGGAGCTCTGCCCCTCGATGAATTGCTGGAGATTGGCGTGCAGGTGGCGAATGCGCTGGACGCCGCGCACGCCAAAGGCATCGTGCACCGCGACATCAAGCCCGCCAACATTTTTTGCACGCGCAGCGGACAAACCAAGGTGCTCGATTTCGGGCTAGCCAAGATTCTCGCGCCGCGGCGAGTAATCCCGGGAGTGACGGCGTCAGCCCTGCCCACCTTGACTGCCGAAGAAGCGCTGAGTAGCCCAGGATCCGCCATGGGAACCGTCCTTTATATGTCGCCAGAACAGGCGATGGGCGAAGAACTGGATGCGCGCACGGACCTCTTCTCCTTCGGCGCAGTGCTCTACGAAATGGCGACCGGTGCGCTGCCGTATGCGGGCGCAACCTCCGCCGCGATTTTCGATGCCATCCTGCACAAAACTCCGTTGCTGCCGACGCGCCTGAATCCTGAATTGCCGGGCGAGCTCGAGCGCATCATTCAGAAGGCGTTGGAAAAGGACCAGCGGCTGCGTTACCAGCATGCTTCGGACTTGCGCGCGGACTTGCAGCGGCTGAAGCGCGACACAGATTCGGGGCGATCGGCGGTAGCGCCGTCCGGACAGCACGCACCCGCGGCGGCAAGCGTGCGACCGCCAGACTCGTCGGCGTTGCGCGCATCCGAAAGCTCGGCGGTGGTGGAAGCGGCGAAGCAGCACAAATTCGGCTTGGCTGCGGTCGCCTCGGTGGTGCTGGTGCTGATTGCCGCGGCGGGCTATGGGCTCTATTCATTTCTGAACGCCACGGCACATCGGCCGTTCGAAGATTTCACCATCACGCAAGCGACAAACAATGGAAAGACGATTGCGGCGGCCATTTCACCCGACGCGAAATATCTTCTGAGCGTGCTGGACGACAATGGCAAGCAGAGCCTCTGGCTGCGCCACGTCCCGACAAACAGCGATACGCAGGTGATCGCACCAGCGGATGCTTTTTACCAAAACCTTGCTTTTTCTCCGAGCGGCGACTACATCTACTTCCTCAGAGCGACTGACAAAGTTGGTGAGAGTCACGACCTGCTACGCGCGCCGGTGCTGGGAGGCACGCCGCAGGTGATCGTGCAAAATGTTGACAGCCGGATCGCGTTTTCGCCCGGTAGCCAGCGCTTTGTCTTCGTGCGCGGAATGTATCCCGATGCCGGAAAGTTTGAACTGCTTACGGCGAATGCGGATGGCACGAATGTGCTGACGTTTACGGATGGTCCGGTATCCGCACTTCCGAACGCCGTCGCTTGGTCGCCCGACGGCCAGCACATCGCCTCTGCGGTGACTGGTATGGGCGGCGCATTAGGCATCATTCAAATTCAGGACGTGCCTTCCGGCAAGGTGAAGACGCTGTCGCGGTTTGACAACCGGCAGTTGAACGATTTGGCTTGGCTGCCGGACGGACGTGGACTGATGGCCACTTATCAACAGAACGCGACACCTTATGCGCGCAGTCAAATTGCGTTTGTCTCCGAGCCCGCCGGCCAGTTTCGGCCCATTACGCGGGATACGAACAACTATCAGACCCTTAGTCTTTCGGCGGATGGCAAGACGCTGGCGACGGTCCAGCAAAAAAGCACGCAAACGTTCTACTCTTTGCCTACCGCCGGTTTCACCGGGGATGCTCCGAATCCAGCGCCGGCGCAGGTCAAGGAGTCGCTTTTCTTCAGTTGGGCGGGTAACGGAAACCTTTATTTCGACGACGTGGATTCCCTGCTGCGAATTTCAACCGATGGCGGAGATAAGGCGCAGCTTCTAAGCGACCCGGCCGCGCAAATTACTCAATCGACGAGTTGCCAAAACGGCCGTTATATCGTCTTCGCCTGGGCCGGCCATTTCGCCAGCAACAAGGCAAACATCTGGCGGGTGAATGCCGACGGCTCGAACCCCAAGCAGCTCACCGATGGGATGCTGGACATTGCGCCGGTATGTTCGCCAGACGGAGCGTCGGTGCTGTACGACGAGATGCAAGATCTTCAAATCAAGCGAGTGCGCATTGATGGCGGAGCGTCCGAAATTGTGCCGGGAACGGCGATACCCAGCGGGTTCTTCCACATCGGACTGAGCATCTCGCCAGATGGGAAGCTGCTCGCGTTCCTTACGACGGGTGGCACGACTGCGATCGTGCACCAGATCGCTCTGGTGACTCTGGGCACGGGCCCTCAGCCGCTGCTGCGGATGCTCGATCCCGATCCGCGCATTGCGGACGCGCCGGAATTTGCGCCGGATGGAAATGCCGTCGTGTATCCCATCCGCGAAAATGGCACGGACAATCTGTGGCTTCAGCCGCTCAACGGCTCTGCGGGCCGGCAGATTACGAACTTCAAGTCCGATGCGATCGCGGCATTCCAGTTTTCGCCTGACGGCAAGACGCTCGGCGTCCTGCGTTCTCACGCCGAATCCGATGTGGTGCTGCTGCGCGATGCAGTGGCCGCCTCGCGGTGACGCATTCCTGGGGGAATTTGTGATGGCTGCTTCAGGCAAGGCGATGATGATCTTGATTGCTGGACCTTACCGGTCCGGGACCAATGACGATCCGGCGCTGATCAGGAAAAATGTGGAGGAGATGGAATCCTATGCGCTCGCCATTTTTCGCGCGGGACACATTCCGATTCTCGGCGAGTGGCTGGCGCTGCCACTGGTTGCTCTCGCCGGGTCCCGGAAAATTGGTGATGACGCGTTCAACGAAGTATTCCATCCGATTGCCGTGCGGCTGCTCGAGAAGTGTGATGCAGTGCTTCGCGTAGGCGGAGCCTCGACTGGCGCGGACGAAATGGTCCGCGTAGGCCGCAGCCTCGGACTGAAGATCTACAACAGCCTCAAGGAAATTCAGGAATCGGTCTAAGCGCGCGGACGGCGAGTCGCGGGGATTCAGGAAGCAACGACGTTTACGAAGTGACGCTTGGGCACCTGCGATGTACAATTCGGCGGTCGCGTTAACGACACGCAAGACTTCAGATGGGGCGGAACGTGCAGAGTCGTAAAAAAGATCGGGGCCACGGCAACCATGGCGGTAGTGTGACGCGGACGAAAAGGCGGATCATCGCTGCGACGCGTGGGTTGGAACACAAGTCGAAGGTTTCGACGCGAACTCCGCTTCGCGTGAAGCGCACCTCTACGATTGGCGTGATCGCAGCAGAAGTTGGCGACCCGTATGGACAATTCATCATCAGCGGAATCGAACGGCACCTCCGCGCGAATGGTTTCTTCTACTTGACCGCGGTTCACCGCCACGACGACGAGCTTCTCGAAAGCTATTCGCGGTTGTTACTGGAGCGCGGCGTCGAAGGGTTTATCACGATTGATACACCCATTGCGCGAGAACCCTCTCTTCCCACCGTGGCGATCGCTGGGCATCGCCCCTTCGCCAGCGTTACGAACATTGTGCTGGACCACAAGGCTGCGGCGCTTTCAGCGCTGCGACATCTGCTTGAGAATGGCCATCGAGAGTTCGCGTTCATGAAGGGCCCGGCGGTCAGTTCGGATACCGAAAGCCGCTGGCAAGGCATCGTGGAAGCCTCGCGTGATCTGGGAATCGCCATTCATCCGGACCGAGTGGTCGAACTGAATGCGTCGCAAGCCTGCGCGGCGAGCGCGCCGGAGTATGCGTATCCTTTCGCGAAGGAGCTGTTGAGTCGAAACCGCAAGTTCACCGCGCTTTTTGCGTTCAACGATAACTCGGCCATCGCGGCGATCAGCGCGTTTCAGGATGCGGGATTGAAAGTTCCCGAAAATATTTCGGTAATTGGTTTCGACGATATTCCTCTCGCGTCTTATTCGAATCCGACGCTGACCACGGTTCGGCAGCCGCTACAGAAAATGGGCGAGATTGCGGCGCGGACGCTGCTGGATCGAATCGAGAATCGCGGCGAATATGTGGCGGAAATCGCGATCGAGACGGAACTAATCGTTCGACGGTCAACCGGCCCTGCTCCCAAGGAAATATAACAATCACGATGCTCACACGACGGAAGTTTCTTTCCACCTCAGCTTATGCGGTGATTGCAGCGCGTCTTCAAGCGCACGGTTCCAGCACGGCCCAAGTCACCCTCCGCATTCCCAACGACGCCACGGGTCCGCAGATGCCGATAGATTTCGTCGGCCTGTCTTATGAGGTGCAGCAACTCGTGGATCCGACTTTTTTTTCGGCGCAGAACAGCGGCTTGATTCGCCAGTTCAAAGCGCTGTCGTCAAACGGAGTTCTGCGCCTGGGCGGCAACACCAGCGAGTTCGCTTACTGGAAAGCGACGCCGGATTCTCCCGAGCCGCAGCATCCGCAAGTCCGCGAGGTTGAGGGCGAGCCGCAAGCCCACTACTACGGAGTGACGGCCGAGGCAGTCAAGAACGTGGCGCAGTTCCTGCAAGCCACTGGTTGGAACTGCATCTATGGCATCGGCATGGGCACGAATACACCGGCGCGCGCCGCCGAGGAAGCGGCGTTTGTCGCCCAGACGCTCGGCGACCGCTTGCAGTACTTCCAGGTCGGAAACGAGCCGGATTTGTTCGACCGGCACTTGCGCGATCCGAAGACGTGGTCGGCGAAGACGTACCTCGAAGAATGGCTCACCCTAGCGCGCGCGATCGCCGCTCAGGTGCCCGCCGCAAAGTTCGGGTTGCCTGATGTTGCGAGCAAACCATCATGGCTCACCGAAATTGCTGATCAGTGGCAGTCCGTCCAATCTCCGCCGCACGTGACGACGCTCACGCATCATTATTACTTCGGCGGGCCTGCGACGAACCCGGACGTCAACATTCCGAACCTGCTGAAACCTACGACGATGCAGAAGGTGCAGGACACGGCGACGATGGCCACGGCCGCGGCAAGTAAGATCGGTGCGCGCGTACGCATGACGGAAGGCAACACCTGCTATCGCGGAGGAAAGCCGGGCGTCTCCGACGTGTTTGCCGCGGCGCTTTGGTCCGCCGACTATTCCCTGCTGCTCGCCAGTAATAACTATTCCGGCGTGAATCTGCACGGGGGTACGGGCAAGTCGGTGGCGAATTCCGTTGGCGGATCTCTGCCTGGCGATGCGCTTCTGCAAGCGAATGGCAAGACTCCCGAGCAGATTGCCGCGTATCCGCATCCTTTCTATACGCCGATTGCGACCTTTGGTGCGGACTATTGGCTGGAGCCGGTCGCGTATGGACTGAAGTTTGCCGGCGCGTTCAGCGGCGGGACGCTGTTGCAGACCGACTTCGCGACGAAGCTCCAGAATGCGGGAGTCAACGCGACGGCCTACGCCGCGAAGCTGCCCGGCGGCAAGACCTCGGTGATCATTCTGAATAAGGACGCGGCGGCGGACCTTGATGTGGAACTCGATTTCGGTCGCGATGCGAGCGGAGCGCTCGAAACCAAAATATTGCACGCGACGGCGCTAGACAGCCGCGAAGCGCACATCACCAGCTCTAAGGGAACCGAATCGCTCAAGCAAGGGAAATGCTCCGTCACCGTTCCGCACGCATCAGGATTGCGCGTGACGTTGGCTTGAGATTGACTTGAGATGCTGCTGGCGCGTTCCATTCATCTTTTCATTCATCCGGAGATTGCTTGAAGTCGAAGTACGCCAGATTCATGTTGCCCTTCGTCAATATGCGCACGGTGAGAACGTTTTTCCCTTTGTCGAGGTGAACCTTGAAAAGTTGCGGCGCCAGATTCCAGTGATGCCACTGGCGCCAGGCCACGGGGTCTGCGGGATCATTTGTCGAAGCGATCTCCAGCGGCCCTGTCGCGTCTTTTCCATTCACGTCCACGGATATTGTTCCGCCGCGATTTGATGTGTAGAGAAAATCGGCCCCGTATGTTCCCGCTTGTGCCGCATCCACGGTGATGTTGAACCACTCTCCGGGTTCGGTCCAGCCTACATAGAGAAGATCCGCGGGAGGAACAACCTTGTCGAAGGGGTTGTCGTCAACAGGATCCGGCTTGCGCTGAAATTTCGTGTAGGAAGTGTCCACTCCCTCGTGGATACGGAATTCGTTGAGGTAGGTGCCATCGGCTGGGTTCAATTCTCCGCTGCCGTGATTCTGCGGATCGCTATCGTGATACGCGACGCCCTCGCCGCCCAAATCGTAGTAAGCGCACAAAACGCGTCCCGGTATTTTTTGCGCGCCGCCCTCGTAGCGGTTGTCGTGATAAGGCAGCCCTTTATACTGGCTCAGAAAAGATTGGGAAAACGCAATCGCCGGCAGCATTGATGCCGCTACCAGGCAAAGCGAAAACGCTTTCCGGCTCATCGTGCCTCCCTGAGTAGGCTCTGCGCTTCAGATGTGTGCCGCACTTCAGACTTGGAACAGTTCGATCCCCTGCGCTTTTCCGAGATTGCGCGAGTACTTCTTGTCCGTCCCATTGTTCCAGTGTTCGTGCACGCCTAGGCTGCGGCAGCGGACGCCATCGCGTTCAGGATCGTAGACAGTCTTCGAAGGCGGGTCATTCGCCAGGGCGGATTCGCGCAGGTAATTATCCGCATTCTTGATGTCCGGAAGATCGGGCCATTCCGAAGTGAGAAAATCGAAGCCGACGGAATCGATCGCTACGCCGTCCAGTGACATAAAAATGCTGTTCGGCCAGGCATCGTTGAATGGCGCCATCTTCCACTTGCGATGCGGCGGGCCGTCCACGTTGTCGTTGCCATAGAGCCCGTCAATAATAAAGAGCATGGTTTTCTCGCCGAGGTCTTTGTGGCCCAAATAATCCGTGAACGCGGAGTAACTTGGGGAACCGTCACTGTTGTGATGGAAACCGTCGTGCGCGTTCTTGCGCCAGTCCGGATTGATACTCGTAGCGCCGAAAAGATTCTTGGCGCAAAGCGTCACGCCGGAACTGACATGCCCTCGCAACACGGCAGCATCAATTAAGTAGGCGGACTCAACTACCGTGGTATCGAGTCCCGTGGCGTTTTTACTTTCCACCGAGAATGGAATCGCGTTGGGTTTGAACTCGGCCTTTGCTCGTCCATCGCCGCCGATATGGTCCACAAACGCGACGCCGGGAAATTCATGGTGAATCTTGTCGTAGAGATTGCCCGGGATGAAGCGGCTGGAATCGAAGATGGTGAGCGATGATTGCGGCACGCGGCCCGGGCCGGTCAACTGCCGGGCGAGTGAAAGGATCATTTGCGGCGAGGAGTTGAGGCGCTCGATGGTGCCATGGTCCGTGGTGTTGTTCAGGTTCGCCTTGATCGCAATTCTCTCCCCCGCGCTGTATCCGGCTTTGCCGCGGCCATGAGTGCGATTGAAGTATTCGAAGATGGAGGTCCATGCCTGCGCGTCGCTTTTTTGATTTGTAAGACCGCAGATGGAACGGGAAACCATGCGGTCAATCACAGCCTGGTCATTGTGCGCATCGGTCCACCACGAACCGGTGCCATCCCAGGTGACGGCTGCCGGATCGTGCGCCCAAGTGACCCGTCCGGGAACGACGCCGCGCGGAACTCCCATTGGGGAGAGCGGCTGGAACAACGAGGACGGCAGGCTCGCGGCCGCGGCAAGAGCCAGGGCGAATTCTCGGCGCGTCATGTCCATTTTTTGAGTTGCTCCTCTCGCACAGAATCTTGTGATTCCAGTGAATTGTACCCGACGACGCAAGTGGTTGCGCGATTGGCGTTGCGATCGGCGTTCCGAACGGATTGATGGCGGCCTGAATCTGAATCGCTCTACGGGTGAGAATTGTCCGAGGACGCGACGCTGGCGCCTAACAGCGCGGCGCTGTCGCGGTAGCCAGGCTTCACGATGACGTAGCTTTGTTCGCGGAGTTCGGCGAGGTAATCGCGCAAGCGGGGCTGCATTTTCTGCGCGTGGATGGTATCGCGTATGTCGCGCTCCACTTTTTCCATGGGCTGCACTTCCGCCGGAAGGTGATCTTCCACTTTCAGGATTTCGAATCCGGTGCGGGTCTGGATCACGTCGCTGATCTGGCCTTTGCTCATTTGGAAAACGATCGCTTCGATCTGCGGCGAGAGGTCTCCTTTTTTGAAGGTACCGAGATCGCCGCCGTCTTTCGCGGTGCTGCCCTGGGAATAACGCCGCGCGACCTCGTTGAAATCGTCGCCGTTGACGACGCTGGTGCGCAGGCCTTCCACTTTGCTGCGCACGGCGGGAAATTCGTCGGGGCTTTTTCCTTCGGTGCTCAGCGAAATTTCAGACAGCACCACGCGCTCGGGCAGCGCGAATTCCTGCTGGTGCGCTTCGTAATATTGCTTCACTTCGTCGGCGGAGATGTCCACTTGCGAGCTGACTTCGCGCCGCACGAGTTCTTTCTGAAGCAGCCCATTGCGAATGGTGGTCTTGTAGGCTTCCCAACTGAGGCCGGAAGCTTCGACGCCTTTTTGCAGATCGTCGAGGGTGGCGAGACCGTTCTGCTGGCGCACTTCGTCGAGGCGCTTCTTCAGATCGGATTCGACGCTGATGCCCATGTCCTTGGCGCGTTGCACGATCAGCGACTGGTCAATCATGTTGCGCAGCAAATCCTTCTGCTGGTCCTTGAACTTTGCGTCAATCTGGTCCTGCGGGCAGCCCTGACAATCGTGCGCGGCTTCGTTGCGCAATTCCTGTTCGGCTTTCTGATAATCGGCGAGCGTGATGACGTCGTCGTTCACGCGCGCGACGATGTCAGCGTCCGTGGCGGGCTTGGTTTGCGCACGCACGCCCGGAGGAAGCAGCGCCACGAGTGCAGTCAGCACTGCGAGCGTGAAGATCCAGGTTAATCCCGAGGCTACGAGCGATGCATGATTGCGATTTGTCATGGTTTGCGTCGCCATGGATTTTGTACACCACGATTGTAGCCGGAATTTGAGGTTTACACTTGTCGAACGTGTCGTTACTTTTTCCGGCTTGCAAGCGCGCCGCTTTTCCTGTAAATGCACTTCTTCCCACGCACACTCGAGTCCGTGCCTGGCGCCCGATGGGCACCGGAAAAGATCGCGGCTGGAAGAGGAGATGAAATGCACTTTCGCTCGACCGTATCTCGCGCAATATTCTCACTGCTGTTTGCCGGTCTGCTGGCGACTGCAGCCGGCGCTCGTAGTTCCGTCGCGGCGGCGCCGCTTGCCGAGTCAACTCCGCAAAAAGTTTTGATTGACTCCGATCCTGGCACGGACGATGCCTTGGCAATTTTGCTGGCACTGAATTCGCCCGAAGTAGATGTCAAAGGCATCAGCATCGTCGCTGGAAACGTTACCGCCGATATGGGATTCGACGACGCGCTGAAAATTCTCTCGCTCGCGGGACGCTGCGATATCCCCGTTGCCAAAGGCGCGGACCATCCTTTGCTGCAGCCGCTCGTCACCGGCACTTATTGGAATGGCGCAAACGGCCTGGGCGGTGCGGAGATTCCGCCGAGCAAGTGCGAGGGCGATAAACGCTTCGGTCCCGACCTGATCATCGATCTCGTGCACAAATATCCGCACGAGCTTGTGCTCATTCCGATCGGTCCTCTCACCAACATCGCTCTCGCCGTGCGCAAAGATCCTTCCATCGCTTCTCTGGTGAAAGGAGTCGTGCTGATGGGCGGCTCGATCTCTGGCGGCAACGTGAACGGCGCCGCTGAATACAATATTTATCAGGATCCGGAAGCTGCTGCGATCGTGTTCAACGCCGGCTGGCCTCTCACCATGGTGGGACTCGACGTCACCGAGAAAGCCGCCATGCTTGTGACCGACGCGCAAAAACTGGAAGCCCAACCCGGGCCGATCGCGCACTTCGCAGCTGTTGTGGCGCGTTATCAAATCTCGGTGGGCGAAGCGGTCGGCGGCGGCGCTGTGCACGACGCGCTCGCTGTCGGCGCGGTGATCGATCCCAGTCTGCTGGGTACAAAATTCCTGCGCGTGGACGTGGAAACGGGCGGAGCATTCGCGCGCGGCGAAACCGTGGCTAACCGCACCGGGTCAGTCGAACGAAATGTGCCCAGCGGCGATCATATGGATACGGTCGGCCTAACCAAAATTCAACCCAACGTGCACGTAGCCGTGACAGTGGAAGGCCGGCGCTTCATTGACATGCTGATAACGCGCCTGGGCGCGAAGTAAGACGCGCGCAACATGCGCCTTTTGCTACCGAGCCGAACATGACGAGCGGAACAGAACAAAAAGGTTCCTTGCTGCGGCTGGGATTGGCGGTGCTAGTTCTACTTTTCGGACTATGCACTGTGTTCGCGTTGGTAGTCACGGTGGCAGAAGCAATCCAGGAACACCTCCAGGCGCAATGGCCAGTGGTGACGGCGCGCGTTGACGACTGCGACATGACTCGGTCGAGCACACGCCAGCGGCAGATGTTCTACATCCGCTGCCGCTTGAGCTACACGATAGGCGCGGAGCAGCACGCGGCGAAAATCTATTCAAGCAGTGTGCCCTCGCGCGAAGTCTGGCAATACCCGCCGAACCAAATTGCGCCGTACGTGGATTGGGTGAATAACCACCCTCAGGGAACGCCAATCGTGGTGCGCTACGATCCCGCCAACCACGCGAAAATTGCGCTGGTGACGACCGACATGCCGCGCGGCGGGCCGCACACGCCGCAGAATGTGAAGCTACTCGAAATCTGCGCGGGAGGTTTCCTGGTCCTGCTGACGATTGCGCGAATCACCCGGCCGCGATCGCCTTCGCAAGACGGATATTCTCAACGCCGCTGAACCAGTAGGCTGGCGCGTGATGCGCGCATACGGACGGCGCGGCTCCTACGATTCGTAATTTGGAAACTTACCTGCTGTTCGAATCGGATTCCTTCTGCGCAGACCTAAACTTGATGCTCATAAAGTGCTTCGGAACGCCATTTTCAGCGGGGGCCTTTTCCAGAAACGCCTTCGCGGAAGCGTCGTTTTTCAGGTAGGCATCCAGAAACGCCAGAGTATAGCGCGCGACCCAGGCATAACTTGTGTTGGCGTCCTCGCGTCCGTAATCGGCTACTTGATTTTCCGCGAAGCGTTGCGCGCTCTCCCTGCGCTGAAACATGGAACTGAACTCGGGATGTGCCATGCCCAGCATATTAACGGTGAGCAGATCGCCGTGGATCCACGCGTTGAGGACGTTTGGACCAACCTTGTCCGCGGGAGGAACGCCGTCGTTTTCCAGATCTTCAAGGCTCATATTTCGCGTGAAGAAAAGAAGCGGTATGGTCATTCGCTCCGGATGAACATCGCCGGCCATTTTCACCAGGCCTGGGTAATAGCGCATGCTGCCGTCCAATTCCACCAGGGCGTTGATGCGGGAATCGCGCGCCGCGGCAAACAGGCTCGAGATTCCGCCCCAGCTCCAACTGACGACAGCGACCTCGGATGAATCCGCGTCCGAAAGCGACTTGGCATAGCTGACCAGAAAAGAAATATCGCGAGCCTGCGCATTGATGCCGTCGAGATCGTCCGTCATGTCGCGAGTGGATTCGCCCATCGATGGGCTGGCAAGAACGACGTAGCCATGACTGGCAAGATATTCGCAGAGGTCAGCATTTTCCCAGGCAACGGAAGAATCGCTGGGAGCATAAACCAGAATGGGATAACGCCCTTTTGCCGGCTCGGCATCCCGCACCGCCCACAGCGGAATATCGAAGGACGCCTTCAAGAGCGCACGCCATCGATTCCCTTTCGCGCCGTTCTCGCCGTGCTCGTCGTGCTCCTTGGGCGCGTTGAAGTGGATCTCCGTATCGGCCAATTGGACATAGTCGCCAACCGTCATCGGTTTCGCCGTGGTTTTCAACGAGGGATACCAGAGCAGGGTTTGCAGAGGACGGGCGTTATCGTCCAGCGAGGGCTTTCGAGAATCCTTCGGCGCAGAAGGGGAAGAACGCGAGCGGTCATACTGATTGACAATCTTTAGGCCGATCGGGTACCGTCCAGGCCTTTGCAGGAATTTAAATCGGGATGTTTGCGGCGCTGCCCATATTGGACAAAAGCAAATGCCCAATGCGAAAAAAGCAATTAGGATTCGTGACCTCACTCTAGCGTTTCCTGCCTGCATTCCACATGGTGTGCTTCGCCACAGATTTTGCACACCGCGATTATGACCGGACATGTCAGGTCACCGCGCTAATCAGGTCTTGTCGCTCTCGGCGCAATGCGATTCTTTGCGTTCGTCAACGGAAGCCACATTCCGCATGATTTTGCGTTTTCTTTCATCAGCCACTTTACGCCGGGAAAACAACACAATCGCCGCTTTCCACAAGCCAGCATGTCGCACGCTTTCTCGATCCGGCGCTTGCGCGTCTCCGGTTGCTTGGCTGAGGTTATCGAGAAAATCCAGTCCCGGCGCGCCATCGGTGTGATGTCTTGCCACCCTGCCTGCGCCACGGGTGCGGCTGCGAGGGCTTTGCGTAGATCGATGGGCACCCTGATCTCGGGTTCTTCTCCGGCGCGCGTAATCTCCACCGTTACGGTGTCTTCCGCGTCCGCGCCTGCGGCATCGTGCATGGCTTTGTTAACCTTGAGATGGTGACTCCCTTTGCCGTTTGGTTCGAGCGCGGCTCGAAAAGGAAAGCTATTGATCATTCCCTCCACCATCGTCATGCCTCGTGATGGA
Source organism: Candidatus Acidiferrales bacterium (assembly GCA_049287725.1). Lineage (GTDB taxonomy): Bacteria > Acidobacteriota > Terriglobia > Acidiferrales > UBA7541 > Palsa-295. The sequence continues at coordinate 37,399 of JBAQGJ010000021.1, forward strand.
AGCTTCGCGCTCGCGTTCTTGGGCAGGGTTAGGGTCCACGAGCCAGTCTTTTCGTTTGCCTTCGACCGCAACAACTTGGCGCTGAAGCGAATCGTTGACTTGGTTTCTCGCAGCGTAGCCAGTTTCATTTGTTCTCATACTACCAAACAAAAATGCTTTGCCAGGCTAGCTTGTGATTCGTTGCGGTATTGGAAACTTGAAATCAGATGTCCGAAGACGGGGTTGATCGAACTTTTGCACGGCTCGCAAATGCTTGCTGAGGAGAAACTTGGCGTATCGCGTTGCGAAGCCAGGTGTGCCGCGCGTCCGAGGTGAGGCGCGGGTGCCAAACCATCAAGAAATGAAATGGACGCAACTCTGGTGGGGCTTTCACCAGCCGCAAGGTGGAATTTCGTTCCACCATTTGCCGCATGCCATTGGTCAGCGTGAGGATGAGCTCCGTGCCAGGAAGGCAGCTAAGCGCCGCGCCGAAATAGGGCATGCGGACAGAAGAGCGGCGCTTTCGCCCCAACACCGCCAGCTGCTTATCCGGGATATTCTGCACGTTTGGGAGAGTCGTGATCGTAATGTGCTCCGCAGCGAGGTACTGCTTCAGTGTGAGGCGGTCGCCGAACTTACTCTGCCGGGCAACAGCACAGATCCAGTCCTCGCGGTAAAGTCTCTCCGAACTGAAGTGAGAAGGCAGCAAGCCGTCGTCAATGTGGAGAAGCAGGTCGAGCTTTCCGCGCTCCAGCATGTCCGCGGCATCAGCCTGCCACGGCAGCAAATCAAAGTTCACCTTATAACTTTCGGTCGTATAGCGGCGGCACAATTGCGGCAGCAACGCCATGCAGACATTGTCCGGGCCGGAAATGCGAAAATTGCTCCGTTCCCTTTTCGGATCGAAGATGCTGGGCACCACCAGGCCTTCTATTTTGGGAAGGAGCTGTTCGAGTTCCTCGAGAATCTTGCGCCCGCGCAACGTGAGTTCAAACCCGGAAGACGAGCGAACCACCAATTCGTCTTGAAACATGGAACGCGCGCGCTGCAGGGCGCGGCTGACCGCCGGTTGGCTGAGAAATAGCCGGGCGGACGCTTTGGTGACGCTTCCTTCCTCAGCGATCACCGCAAAGATGATCAAGAGGTTCAAATCCACTTGCCGCAGTTTCTCTAAACGCATAGAGGCTATGTCCATTATGCATGGGTCGTATGCTGAATGAAATCCATCTACTGGAGTACGGCAGCGATTCCAAGCCACAAAAAAGGAGGACGCGATGGCACACCAGGAACAAATTGCGGATCACACGGAGCTTTCCGGGAAACGAGTTGTAGTGCTCGGCGGGACGTCCGGCATCGGGTTAGCAGTGGCGCAACAGGCTGTTGCGCAGGGCGCGCGGGTCATTATCGCGTCGAGTAACGCAGAGCGGGTTAAACAAGCGACTGCCACACTCGACGGAAAAGCGGAAGGTTACGCGCTGGATCTCTCGAAGGAGCGCGACATTCAAAACTTCTTTCAGAAGATCGGCGATTTCGATCACTTGGTCTTCACTGCCGGCGACACGCTGCAATTGAATGAGCTGGCGGCGACGGACCTGACCAAAGCCCGGCAAGCTTTTGAGTTGCGCTATTGGGCTGCTCTTGCTGCGGTGAAGTACGCAAGCCCGCATATCCGCAAGGACGGCTCGATCGTGCTCACAACCGGAGTCGCAGGCCGACGCCCGCACAAGGGATGGACGGTGGCCGCAAGCGTCTGCGGAACGATCGAGGCATTGACGCGTGCCCTGGCGGTGGAGCTGGCGCCCATTCGCGTGAACGCCGTATGTCCTGGCGTGGTGCGAACGAACCTTTGGAACAACATGCCGGACCAAGAGCGGGAAGCTCTGTACGAAAACGTGGGCAGTCATTTGCTCGTGGGCCGGGTGGGCGAAGCCCCCGAGATTGCACGCGCCTATCTTTTCCTGATGCAGGAGGGATACAGCACAGGCCGAACCGTGGTGCTGGATGGCGGAGCGGTACTCGTCTAGGCGCTTTGCGAAGTTCACCAATCGAGTGCAAGTCAGCAGTTTCGAAAGCAAGGACAAACTTTATGGCGAGAGCAGCACCGCGAGCGCGATGCGAAAACTTCCGAGACAGATTATTTACAACCTTGTAGCGCAAACAAGACAAAGAAGACCTCTCGACCCGTGTAGCGTCCGGACGGCGTACCCAGAAACGCGTGAAATCTGGAGATGCGCTTCTTCGCGGTTCAGCCCAGCGGCTGCTCTGCGCGGAATCCATAACAAATACCGGGAGGAGTGAACCAAATGGAAATATCGTCGAGAGCAGTGAAGCTGTTCGTTGTTCTTGGTGTGCTGTCGGTTTTTCCACTCACAACGCTGGCCCAGCACTATACGCAGGAAAATTTAGTGTCCAATGTGGCGCAGCCCGCCAACGCGGACGGCACAAACGTAACCATCGATCCGAACTTGAAAAATGCCTGGGGACTCGCGCGCGGAGCGGCATCTCCTTGGTGGGTGAATAACGACGGAACAGGCACTTCAACTCTCTACAGCGGCGCGGGCGTTACAACTCCATTGGTTGTGACCGTGCCGAATGCGAAAGGCGTAACAACAGCTTCCAGTCCAACGGGGATCATCTTCAACGGCACAACTGACTTTGCTCTGGCCGCCAATAATCCGGCATCGTTCATATTCGCCACCAAGAACGGCACCATCTCAGGCTGGGGACCGCCGGCGACGCCAGTCACGCCAAACAGCGCCGGTGTAGGCCAATCCACAGCCATCAACAAAGTTGACGAATCAAAAGAGGGCGCCGTGTTCACCGGCCTCACGTGGTTCGAAAATGACGGCACCCACTTTCTTCTTGCCGCCAATTTCAGCCAAAATCGCATCGAGGAATTCAATGCGACGTTCGCGCGCGTAAATATCCCCAGGGGCGCCTTCGAGGACGAGCGCATCCCGCGCGATTTTGCGCCTTATAACGTGCAGGCTGTGGGCGCCACTATCGTCGTGACGTATGCCAAGCAGAATTCCACCAAGAATGGCGCTGACGATAATTGCCGCGAGCAGTGCGGTTTCGTCGACATTTTTACAAACAGCGGCAGCCTGCTGCTGCGTCTCGAAGATGGTTCATGGCTTCAAGCTCCCTGGGGAGTCGCCCTGGCCCCGCAAGACTTCGGATTCTTCAGCCATGATCTCCTGATCGGCAACAGGTTCAGCGGAACGATCGCCGCATTTGACGCCACCTCTGGAAAATTTCTGGGGAACCTGCTCAACTCTAGCGGTGCGCCCATCGCGATTGACGGCCTGTGGGGTCTCGAGTTCGACAATCGAGGCAGCAACGAGGCCGGAACTGAAGCCCATCCTTCGACGGGTCCGGCTCTATTCTTCGCGGCGGGCATCAACGGCTATGCCGACGGGCTTTTCGGCACGCTGACCCCGGTTGCGGCGGAACTAGCCACCGAAGACCACGAATAGGCTGGCCTCATAGCCTGAAACGCGCCATGGTGGCGCGTCCTTAATACCTTAATAATAGAGGTCCGGCGGTGACCAATCGCGAATGCGGTCGCCGCCGGACCTCGAAATAGGGTCGGTCCACGGTCGTCCAGACAACTGGACTATTTAGGAGCCTTTGCGAGCGGATGAAATCGAATCGAGCCGCCCGTAACGTCACCCTTCCGCCTCACCTCACCTCTCGCCGTAGATTTTGACCGCCGCTGTGTTCCACGCTTTTTGCGACATGCAGCGGGCATCCAATCATGGCGCCGCTCCTGCTTCGGACAAAGTCATAGGGCAATTGTGACAGAAACACCTTCGTTCCGAATCGAGGGCGCTATCGCTGCTAGTGTTTTGGTTCCTTGTCTTTGTCCTTATCCTTTTCCTTTTGTTCCTTGGAAGGCTTCGTCTCCTTCGGTGGCGGGTTAGGCTTTTTCGTTTCTGGCGCCGGTTGATGGGGAGCGGGTTTCGCCGCCGCGTGAGGCGGCGTCTCTCTCGGTGCATTTTCGTGCGCCGGCGGAGTCGTTCTGCTGGGCGCTGGCTTTTCCTCGGGAGCTTCCTTCGTCCGTGGCGGCGGTTGATTTTCCCGCGGAGGTGGCTGCGTTCTGGTGGGCGGAGCTGCCGGTCTATTTGCCGGAGCTTCATTTTCCCGCGCCGCTGGTTGGTTTTCGTGAACTGGTGGTCTGGTTTCGCGCGCCGGCGGCTCGGTGGCGTGTTCTGCGGGCCGCTCGGCAGGAGCCGGATGTTCCGCGGGCGCTGCGTTCGGCCTGTTAGGCTGGGCCGCTGGCGGTCTTGCCGCCGAGGGCTGCGCCGCCCTATTTCCCGGCGCCGCCGTTTTGGCTGGCGGCTGCGCTGGCGCAGGCTTCGCGTTCGCCACGGTCCGATACGCGGAAGGAGCCGCCGGCGCAGTGTGGCCGACGGGAATTGCGCGAGCCGATGGCGCCATCTTCGTTACGACGGGCCGACTGGCAAGCTTAGCGGGAGGCCGGGCAGAAGTCTTCGCTGGAGCGCTTGGTCCCGCGACGGCCCTCGGAGTGGGAGTGATTGCCGCGGTCTGCACGACGCGTGCATGTTGAATTTCTTGTGGATTTACTCGCACCGCAGCCTTCGCCACTGGCTCGCCATTCTGGAATGCGGTCTTCGAAACTGCGGTTACTGCTCCCGGCGAACTTTGGTACGCGTAAGTTTGGTTTACAACCGTGGTTCGATTGATAACCGTGGTGTGGTAAATATTCGTGACGACCGTTCGATCAACCACACGGGAGTTCGTTACGTTCACATTTGTCATGTAGACGGCACTCACGTGATACGAGGGCACCCACACGTCGCGCGGCCCCAGCGGAAACCACGCCACACCTACCCCAGCGGCACCACCGATGGCAATGGACGCAGCGAACCCGCCTCCGCCGACGAACGCCACCAGCGCCGGAGCGTACACCGGTCTCACGTAGACGGCTCCCGCGACCGGAACAGGCCCCGGAACCCAGCCCCAACCGCCGCCTACATACGCCCAGCGTCCATAATGAAAGGGCGCAAAGCCCCACGGTTCGTCCTCCACCCAAGTCCAACCCCACGGAGCGACAAAGGCCCAGTGCCCGTAATGATACGGCGCCCAGCCAGCCGCAACGCCATTCGGATACCACACCGGTCCATAAGTCGCGTCGGTGCGCCACGTGCCGTTATCGTCGAGATCTTCATAACCTACAACGTCCGGCGAAACATAGCGCGCTGACGTAAACCTGTTCTCGCGCTGATCGCGTTGCTGGTTCCATTGATCAAAACTATCCGGCGCCGGCGCCGCCTCGGCGTCGTAGCTCACCTGGTCCGTCCCGGAAAAAGTGTATTGCTGTCCCGGCGCCACGTTGTACGCTTGTCCGCCCGCCGTCACTTCTCCCGTGCCATTCTCCACGGTAACGACGCTCGATGTTCCATCAGGGCTTACGTCCACCCGATATTCCCCGGGACGCAGAATCGAAAGCGCCAGGTTGGGAGTGTCGATCTCGTAGTTTTCATTGTCTTCCAGACGCAGCACGCGCAGTTCCGCCGAGCCCTGCGCCACCTGAATTTGTACCGCCTGATCGGCAAGGTTCAAAAAAGATATTCCGGTCTGCGCGGAGATCCGCAGCACGCTGCCGCCTAGATGCAATTCTCCCGATGAATTTTGATCGGCCCAGAGCTGGTCACCGGTCGTGAGCGGGCGATTCGGATTTGCCGCTACCCAATCGGATGTCCCGGCTGGTTGAAAAGAGATGTCGCCCTGGATGTAATTCAGTCGCGCGACTCGGCTGGGAGGATCCTGGTCCGCGTCCTGTGCCCGTACCGCCGTCGGTAGGGCAAGCAACATTGCCAACGACATGAGCATGAGCGAAAAAACACAGTTTTTGCTGGAACGATGCTTGTTCAAGGTCTCGCCTCCAAATTGTTTCTTGTACCATCACAAATGAACCCGCAGCGCGGCCATTAGTTGCACGCTCAGGAGTCCACCATAATCGTTCTTACTTATTCGCGAACTGCTCCGTTGGGGCCGGTTTGGTCAGTTCATCCTGGCGAAATTATGGCGCGGTTTCGAACGAACAAAATACGATGAAGCGTGTATTTCCGGCGCCCCGAGAAACGGCTCGCGGCCGCCAGTCAATCAGTCGATTGGCGGATTGCGGACTGATAGCGCTACAGTTCCGACGACCAGAAAATGCTCGCAAGCGCTCAGGACACGGCGCGGTGTGGCGGCCGGCTATTTTTGAGGCGTGTGGGTCTGTGGGCGTTCTTGGGGCGTCCAGGGTTCGAACCAGAAATCTAGATTTAGCCATAGGCTGTAGGAGTACGGCATGAGTAGCAACGAAAGCGCGACGGCGAAGAGCAGCCAGAGGGCTATGCGGCCGTCTTCGGAGATGCTTTTTATATCGGGAAGAAGCAGGGACATCAGAAAAACGGGGACGACGATCAGAATCGTTAGGACATACGCGATGGTCATGCCGCCGATGTAGTAGCCCGGCTCGCGGAAGAAGGAAAGGCCGCAGCGTGGGCATTCCGGACGGATTTTATTCGGCCAGCTGGCGAGGACGCTTCTCTGTTGGCAGTTGGGGCAGCGCAGGCGGAGCGCGGCGCGAACGGCACTGCGAAACGGCGGGCGGCGTGTTTTTTGCATCTTGGCTAGTCGAGAGAGTGTACCCCGGCGGGTGGGCTGCCCGCCCTGCGGGTGATTGGTCGGCGGCGCGCAGGCTTGAGGCTTGTGTCGCGCCTACGGCGCTCGCGTTTTTATCTGCTGGATTCCCGGCGCTTCAGCATGCCGTGGCATGAGGTGATCGGCGTCGTGCAGGACGTCCGTGAAAACGGCGTGCAGGAAAAGGCGCCCGAAACCGTGTATTGGCCTTCCCTGCTGAGCGAGTTTCATGGGGCTGGCTCAGCGCCGTGCGATGCTCATTGACCCGATAGAGGCGTTGCGTCACGAATAATTGCCTTCCCGTCAGACTCTTGCCTCTTTGCTGGTCGGAGCATACGGGGCGCGCCGATCGCCCAGCGCCGTAGGTGCGACACACCGCGTGGCTGAACGTTGCAACTCGCCTCGGCTCTGGCCGTAGATTTTGACCATCATGGATGGCCCATCCTTTCAGCGCAGGCCCTCAGCTATTTCCATTATGGGACTGGTACTCATACAGTAAATATGGTAAAATAGGAGCGGGCCTCTGTACCAGCCCACCGAGGACGCCACATGCACTTCGCCACAACGGCGACAGGCAAACCACTCCCACCCCCAGGGAAAACTCTACCCAAAAACCGCCCCGCGCCCACCAGTTGTTGCGCCACTCACCAACTGGCCGCCCCAAAACCTCATGTAACATCCCAACTACAATGTTACATCCCGGCAACCCAGTACACTCGCCACTCATCACCAGCCACGAGTCATAGCCAAATCAATCGCAAACCCGGCCGATTAGAATTCGCTATATCCCCTACAAAACAAACACCCGCACCCCAACTCAATCGCCAACAAATGCGCACTCTGCATCCCGCGCTCTACGCGGGATTAGCCACTTCCACAATCACGAATCACGAGTCACAAATCACGAATCACGTTTCAAAAGTCACGAATCACGTTTCACTTCTCGATACAAATGGACGCTTTTATCGGAACAGTAATTCGCGTAACTCATTCAAAACAAACGATCGCGCTAATTCTTATTCGATACAAACAGAAACTCTTCTCGGTGCACAATACATCGCGAATCGCGCCCCAAGCGCCACGAATCACGATTCACAAATCACGAGTCACAGCCTTTCTAATCGTCACACCGTGCGATTAGAAAACGCCATATCGTGTAGAAAACAAACAACCGCGTCACGTTCTAATCGTCACAAATTACATGGTTGGCGTGCGGAGTTCTTGCAGTCCGCTGCGTCCGTCGCCCGCAAACTTGCCGCCGGGCGTTCTGATCGAAACGTACGCACCTCGCGCTGTAAAAGACGCGCGCCTGGATTAATTTCAGCCGGCGTGGCACTCTAGTGCGCGCGATGGCAGGTCGGATGCGAGCGAGCAATTTATTTGTTGGTTCGGCAATCCTTTTCGCGGCGGCGACGGTAGTCATCGCTGCGGGACAATCTTCCTCGCCGAATTCCCTTCTCGTGTCATCTTCCGTAACATTGGCGCCGGCATCTGCGCCGGCGCAGCAGCAATCCGCTGAAGCGTCGGGGCCGGTATCGGCGTTCGTACAGCAGCAATCCGCGGAAGCGCCTGCGCCGCAACGAGCTCCTGCGGCTGGCTCCGTTTTGCGGAGCAGGACGCGTTTGGTGACCGTGGATGTTGTTGCTACCGACTCGCATGGAAACGTGGTGCGCGATCTCAAGCCTGAGGAGTTCGAGGTTTCCGACGGCGGCCGCCAGGGGATTGCGCAGTTTTCGTTCGTGGACAAATCTGCGAGCGCCGGATCTGCGAAGGTCCTGAATGCCGTCGAGACGCGACCCAAAGGCTTTTACACGAATCAGGCGGAATTAGAGAGTTTAACGACGCCCCCGACTGTGATTCTGCTGGATGCGCTCAACACGGAGGGAGCAGAACTGATGCAAGCGCGTCGTGACATGCTGCGCATGCTGAGTACGCTTCCCCCCAACACTCCTGTGGCTGTACTTCTGCTGGAGCAATCACTGGTTGTGGTGCAGGACTTTACGAGCGATCCGGCGGTATTGCGCGCTGCATTGGACAAGACGATAAGTCCCGGCACGAACCTCGCTGAGGCGCCGGAGAATAATTCTGAGAGCAATTCGCGCGCGGAATTCGCTGCGAATGGCGGGATCGAATCGACCGATCTCGCTAAGGCCGTTCACTCGCTTGAGGATTTCGAGAGGAACAACCACGCGCGCACTATGGACGTTCGCGTGGCTACTACGCTCGATACCTTGACTGCGCTCGCGCACTATCTCGGCGGTTACAAGGGTCGGAAAAACCTGATATGGGTGTCCGCGTCATTTCCGATTGTCCTTTTGCCCGACGCGGATTTCGCGGCAAATGCGGATACAGACGCTAACACTGGCACCTTCGGCGCAACCAGCGTTTACGGCGGGAAAATACAAGACGCGGCCAACGCGCTTACCGACGCCCAAGTGGCCGTGTACCCCGTGGATGCGCGCGGGCTGGAGAGCGAAACGATTTTTTCCGCCGCGGAAAATCCGCAATTTCGCCCGGACGCTCCTTCTCCGAGCCGCAACCTTTCGACGCAGCTCAACCGTGAAAGAAATGCGCGAATGTTGACGCAGGACACGATGGATCTGCTGGCGCAGGGCACCGGCGGCAAGACGTGCAAGAACACGAACAATCTTTCCGATTGTGTGCAGGCGGCTCTGACGGACAGTTCGTCGTACTACAAACTCGCTTACAGCCCGCAGAACGTCAAATGGGATGGAAGCTTTCACGCGATCTCGGTGAAGACCACGCGGCCCGGCGTGAAGCTGGCTTACCGCCGCGGCTACTTTGCGCGGGAGGCGGAAGATCTCGCGAACGAATCGAACGAAAAGCGCTTGCAACAGACCTGCATGGACTTTCTGCCCTCGACGGCAATTCCCATCACCGCGCAGGCAGTTCAGCCAACGAAATCGGCCAGTATCCGATATCTGATGTCGGTTGCGCCCAGCGCGTTGAGCTTTGCGACGGATGGACCGTCACACAAGCTGAGCGCGGAGATGGTGGCCTGCGTGTACCGCGCAAAAGGCAACTCGTTTCAGTTCTTTTCAAGGGACTTGACGCAAAACTTTTCTGATGCGGCTTACCAAGGCTTGCAGGCAAGCGGGTTGCACGGATACGTGGAAGTCCCCAAGGGCGGTGCGCGGCGGGTGCGCATCGCAGTGCTGGATATCGAAACTGGATTGACGGGCGCAGTGGATATTCCCGTGCGTCCGGAGGATTTTGAGAATGCGGCCGCGACGGCTGCGGCGGGCGCGACGGCTATCAATTTGCCGGAGATATCCGTCCCGAGAAAGAAAAAAGAAAGCGTGCCAGCGCTGGACTGGGATCCGCCGCAGGTAGACGCTTCCCTTCCCTCTATCTCCGCGGCACAGCCGTGCGTGCTGCCCGAGGTACTGAAAAAGGCGGGGCAGCGCGCCGACGAACTTGTCAATCATCTCGAGAATTTTGACGCGCAGGAACAAGTCAGTTTCGAGCAAACAGACTCACAGGGCATGATCGAGAGGTCGATGGAGGCCAAGTTCGACTACCTGGTCGATTTCGGAGAACACTCCGGGCACAAGTTGCATGAGACGCGAACCCTCGTGGCGATCACTGGCGACCGTGGCCTCAGCGGCCATGTGGACGTGGGGCTGCCCGCTTTCGCTTTGATTTTTCATCCGGCGCTGCAAAGCGATTATGAAATGCGTTGCGAAGGTCTTGCACAGTGGAATAATCAGCCGGCGTGGGTTGTTTACTTTCAGCAGAAGAAAAAGAAACGCCCGCGGACCGTTTCCATAGCGTCGGCAACGGGCAACTACCCGCTAACCCTCAAGGGCCGCGCCTGGATCGCCACAGACTCCGGGCAGATCATGCACCTGGAGACGAATCTGATGGCCGGGATTGTGGTGCTGCAAGTGCGGGCCAACGCCGTCTCCGTGGATTACGCGCCGGTAAAATTCAAGTCGCAAAACGCGGAAGTGTGGCTGCCGCAGTCCGCGGTCGTGTACACGGAATATTTCGACCGGCGCACGATCATCCGGCACGCATTTTCCGGCTTTCAGCTATTTTCCGTCCGAACGCAGCAAGTGATTCAGAAGCCTGACAAGCAATGAGCGAGCCTGTTGCGATTTTCGGCGTTTTCGGGCGTTCGGGAGCCGCTATGTCTAGTGGACGAGCGTCTCGTTTGTCAAACGGAGCGGCCATGCGCGCGGTGATTTTCTTTTTGTTTTTTCTGGCGTCATTTTTTCTGGCGTCAGCAAAGCCGATGGTGTCTGCGCAGCAGCAGTACGACCTGGTGATCGAAGGCGGACGCGTGATGGATCCCGAAACCGGCTTGGATGCGGTGCGCAACGTGGGCATCCGTGACGGAAAGATTGCGCGCATCTCGTCGGAGGCGCTGAGCGGGCGGCGTGTCATCCATGCGGGCGGGCTGGTGGTCGCTCCGGGATTCATTGACCTGCATCAGCACGGCCAGGAAATCGACAGCCAGCGCGTGAAAGCGCTCGACGGCGTAACTTCGGCGCTCGAACTGGAAATCGGCGCGCCGGACGTTGCTCAGTTCCTGAAGACGAAAGAAGGTCACTCGCTGATTAATTACGGGACCTCGGCCAGCCATGTGGCGGCACGGGCTATGGTATTTGGAGCACCGCTGCCGAGCGGAGAGATTTTGCCGAAGAGCGGACCCGCGACCGATCAGCCCGCGACGCCAGAGCAAATCTTGCAAATCGAACAGCGGCTGCGTTCGGAACTGGATGCGGGCGGACTGGCGGTCGGCATGGGAATTCAGTACACGCCCGGAGCCACGCGGCTGGAAGTGATTGATATGTTCCGCCTGGCCGCCGGGCGCAGAGTGCCGGTTTACACTCATGTGCGCAGTGCTGGCCGCGTGGATCCGGGGTCGTCGATCGAAGCCGTGAGTGAAGTGATTGGCGCGTCCGCTATCAGCGGCGCTTCGCTGCACATCGTGCACATTAATAGTTCTTGTTTGCGCGATGCTCCGGAGTGCCTCTCGATGATCGCAGGAGCACGCGCGCGCGGGCTCGACGTGACTACGGAAGCCTATCCTTATATTGCGGGGATGACGTACATCAACTCCGCGATCTTCAATCCGGGCTGGCAGGAAAAACAGGGAGGCATCACCTACGGGGATCTGGTTCTTCCCAACACCGGCGAGCACCTCACTAAAGAGCGCTTCGACGAACTGCACAATTCGAGCACGCCGCAGACGGTGCTGGTCTTCTCCAATTCTCAGGAGGTTTTGGACAAAGTGATCCCGAACCCACTCGTGATGATCGCCAGCGACGGCATTCCGGGCCATCCTCGCAATGCCGGAACTTATTCGCGCGTGCTGGCTCAATATGTGCGCGAAAAAGGGACGATCACGCTGATGGATGCGTTGCGAAAGATGAGTTTGATGCCGGCGGAGATGCTCGAGCGTTCCACGCCCGTTGCGCGCCAGAAAGGCAGGATGCAGGAGGGCGCGGACGCGGACATTGTGGTGTTCGATGCGGCCACCATCAGCGATCGCGCTACGTTTGCGAAACCGATGGAGCCGAGTGTGGGAGTGCACTACCTTTTGGTCGCGGGAACCGTGGTGGTGGATGAGGGCAAGATTGTTCCCGATGTGTTTCCCGGTCGCGCTCTGCTGGGGCACGCCGGATTGCATGACTAGGCACAAGACCTGGGCCGACGGTGTCCATTCTAAGGAGTTAATCTTTCTAAGAAGGCGACGTCGGAGCAGGCCGGCGCATGAGACTACTACCGTCTCGTCTGAGGATCGCAAGCGATGAACGCGAACTCGCAAAGTTGATTGGCGTGAGGCGACGATCGGAGATTCTGGTAGCGATTGTTTATTTGGGCGCTGCGCTGGCTCTGATCGTGTATTTTAGGTTTTCTTGGTATTGGATTCCACGCGCTTGGACCGCCAATCGCAATGAAATTGCTTCTCTGGTCGGGGCGGGTTTGTTGCTCGCCTCCTCGATTCGGGTCTTTATGTGTCGCAGATTCGGCGATCTGATGGCATTGGTCGGTGCGCTCTGTCCATGGAGTTCTTTCCGGCTGATCGTATTCAGCCGCTACAGCTTCAGCCCATGGGTCATATTTAATTTGCCTGGCAAAGGTTCCGAACTACACTCGGCATTTCTTATGGCGGCGTTGACGATCGTGGCGAGCAGCACGCTAGTTGCCGCGACCGCGTGTTCCGCGCTTCGTCTGACGCCAACAACATGGGTCATTCGCGAACTCTCTCTTAGGGACCGCGCATGGCCAGGACTAGCCGCTGCACTTCTTTTTGTGGTCGTTTGGTATCTAAAGACCGTCAGTCCGTATCAGATTCCGATATTTGATATTCATCAGGCACGCCCCACCGTATCTGTCTTACACGTCGAGAAGCATGGTCTGCACTTCCACGAAACTAACTTGACCTTCTACCGTGATGGCCAATTCTATCTCACACGCGACGACCGCAAGCTCTTCCAATATGCATTCGAGAGGAACGTGGGCAGTGGAGTGGTTACAGAAGAATGCATGCGACTCCTCAACGGATTGGCAAACTCGCCTCCGGAATTTAACGGGTCTCATGATTCGTCGTACGTTCAGCCCCGCTCGTGGAATGCAGATCGTTGGTATATCCAGGTGGAGCGGAGAGACGGGCGAGGGCCCGTCAATGTAGAGACGTCGGTCGTGCCCGAGGACGTTCTTCGCCTGTTTTATGGAACTCAGAAGTTGCCACAGGAACGGGCGGAGCAAGAAACCGCGAGAGATGTCTGCCTCGGCTTCTGCTACGACCCCACTTTCTAGATCCCAGACCCGGTAAGTGTTGTTGTCTGACAATCGTGGGTGCAAAGTTCAACCCCCGATGGATCTGTAGGAGGACTTTGTCAGGGCACGACTGGCAGGACCAGATGCGATGGCATGGTGGCTGAGCAATAGATTCGCTGTGTGGCGGGGACGAAGTCAGACGCTGCGGCCTGGTAGATGCTTGGCACGAATTTTTGCGGATTGCGGTCGATCACTGGAAACCACGTGGACTGAATCTGCACCATGATGCGGTGCCCTTTCAGGAAAACGTGATCGTGGTCGCGGAGCGGGATGGTCCATTCGATCGGCTTGTTGGGCGTGAGCGGATGCGGCGTCACGTAGCTCTCGAGATAGCGGCCGCGGCGGACTTCCATTGCGATGGGTAGCTCGTAGCCGTTGAGCGACTGGGCGTACTGTCCGGGCTTCGGTCCTTCCTCGGGATCCCACGCGTTTTGCTGCGCGTTTTCCGGATACACGTCGATCAATTTCACAACGAAATCACTGTCGGTGCCGGACGTTGAGGCGAAGAGATTGGCGGCGAGCGGTCCGGTGATGGTGAGGTTGTGGTCGAGGGGATCGCTCACGAAAGAGAGCACGTCCGGACGGTGATCCACGAAGCGCTGGTCGGCAACTTCCCAAGTGCGCCAGTCGCCCGCGGGATATGTGGGGGAAATGGGCCGCTGGCGATAAGGCACGGGATTTGCGGGATCGGAAACATATTCGCTGTAATTTTTGGCGCTGGCGGTGTGGTCCGCGTCCGGCGGCGTGAACGAAAGCGTGCCATCTGCGTGGAAATAGAGATTCGTCGGCTTGCTTTCTTTGGGAGGCCACTCGGCGTAGGCGTGCCAGGTATTGGATCCGGTCTGAAAGGTGCTGGCCTGCCACGCCGGCTTATCGCCTTTGCCGTGCAGATAGAAACGGAAGAATGGAGCTTCAATATTCTCGCGGAACTCGCGGGCGGTCTCGTGTCCTGAAAACGGGATCAGGCCGATGCTCTCGCCTTTGGGACTCCACCACTCGCCATGATACCAAGGCCCGGCGACCATGAAGTTGTTGTGCTGCGGATCGTTTTCTTCGGCGTGACGAAAAATCTGCCAGGGTCCCCAGGGGTCCTCCTGATCCCAGAATCCAGCAACATTCAGATTGGGAACTGGGGAGGCGTGAAGCTGGTTCACCCACGCTTCTTTTTTCCAAAAGTCGTCGTAATCGGGATGTTCGACGGTGGAATTCCAATACGGAATGGAGCCGTGGAGATATTTGGCGTTGATATTGGAGAGCGGCCCGAGATCGAGATACCACTGGTACGTGTCGTAGGTTTCGAAATCGAAGTGCGTGTTCTTGTTCTTGTCGGCTTGTTCGAGCACGGCATATTCAAAGTCGTAGCTCTCGCGCAGCGCGCCGTAGCGGTGATCGTCGTCGTTCATCCACTGATCGACGGGAGAGGCTTGTTCGCTGATGGCCTTGAGCGCGGGGTGCGGGTGAAGAAGAGCGAGCGCGGTGGTGAGGCCGTCGTAGGAAACGCCGTACATGCCGACTTTGCCGTTGTTGTTCGGGACATTTTTCAGCAGCCAGTCGATGGAGTCGTAGGCGTCGGTGGTTTCGTTGGTGGCTTTGGGGTCGTTGAGGTCCACCCAGGACGACAGGTTGAAGACACCTTCGGACTTGAAGCGTCCGCGAAGATTCTGGATTACGAAGATGTAGCCATCTTGCGCGAGTTCTTTCATGAACGGCGGAATTTGCGCGGGAGGCTTGTCTGGGACGCCGTACGGCGTGCGGCGAAACAAGATGGGGAGAGGCTCGTGCTGGTCAATGGGAGTGAGGATTACGGTTTGGAGGTGCACTCCATCGCGGACGGGGACCATGACTTCCTGAAGCTTGAAGAGCGGCTGCGGTGCTGGCTGCGGAGGAGTTTGCGGCGTTTGCGGTGCGGCAGCGGAGATTGCAAACAGCAGCGGCAGAACGAAAAGCGGGATTGATGAGCGCACCATTCGCCTCCAATGGTCGTTTCGCGGTGGAGTTGAACGCGGAGTATATCATTGCGTCCAGGCGTTGTTATTTCGAGCTAGTGTGGGAAATTGCAAGCTTGGCGAGTCTGTCCGTTAAAGCAACTGTTGGTCCCGCCAGCGGACATCCTGCCGGCGTCATGCTTCTTTGATCGTCATAAGCTGAAACGAGCTAAAGGCCCTGATGCTTACACCAATCTGGTCGGGCATCCTTTTCCGTGGCTGTGCCTCTAAGCTACAAAAGACTGTGCGGGGGTTTAGAGGCCGCCCAAATGGCTGACTTCACGACGCGAAGCAATCTTCCCGAGCGCACTACAGATCAACCCGGTATGTCGATCGGGCGTTTCCAATCGCCCGCCCGGCGATCTGAGTGGAAGGATTTTTTCTCCAACCTGAAATATTTTCTGTTCGAGCGCCGCATCAAAGTGCGCGGCGGCGCGCCTGCGGTTTTCGTGCCGGAGGGATTCGGCGATAGCACGGGGTCGAACCTCAGAGAGCTGTTTCGCGCGGCGCCGCGCGAAGCTGTGAATTCTGGCTTGCTGGTGAGCTGGAATTCAGGGTTCGGGAGCGTGTGGCAGAACCTGCGAGACACATTCTTCCCTGCGAAATTGCCGCCGCTGAAAACCGACAGTCAGCCGGTCGCCGTCAAGGAAATATGGTCCAAGAACACCCAATTCACGCGGGTGCAAGCGTTGTCCGTGGCATTCCACGTTGTCGTGCTGGTGCTAATTATCCTGCCGCTTGTCCCTGGATTACTGAGCCCGGCGACGACGAAGGCAAGTTCGCGGGTCGAAATTTCTACCGATATTTCGTCTTTCCTTCCCAAGTTGGCGCCCGGCGTAAACAGGGCTGGCGGTGGTGGCGGTGGCGGATCTCATGATCTTCGGCCAGCTACCGGGGGCAGAGTGCCCAAATTTTCGATGATCCAGTTCACGCCCCCGAGGGCGGTTACGAATCCGAACGCCAGACTGGCGATGACGCCGACCGTGCTCGGTCCGCCCGAACTAAGACTGACCAGCCTGAACATGAATAATTGGGGCGACCCGCTGTCGAAAGTTCTTAACGACTCGAACGGTCCCGGCAGCGGTAATGGCATCGGTTCCGGCAAGGGCACGGGCGTCGGCCCTGGAGATGGTGCTGGAGCAGGGCCAGGTGACCAATTCGGCGCAGGTGATGGCCCCCCGGGTGCGGGAACGGACGGCTACGGTTATCCGGTATGCACTTACTGCCCGCAGGCGCAGTATTCCGTTGAAGCCATAAAAGCAAAGTATCAGGGAACCGTGTTGCTAATCGTGACCATAACGGCAGACGGAAAAGCCACGGATATTAAGGTTGTGAAGGGCCTCGGGCTTGGCCTCGACGAAAAGGCTATCGAAGCCGTGCGTGCGTGGAGATTCAGGCCGGCGGTAGGGCCCGATCGTAGGCCAGCAGCGGTACGCCAGACCATCGAAGTGACCTTCCACCTGTACTGATTTCTCGGCCGTAATGAGAGCCAAGGCGCCGTGCGCTGAATGCCACGCGGCGTCTCCGCAGTTGCGGCTTCTTGGAATCCCGCCTCGTGATTTATACGGGTTAGTTCTGCTGTGTGTATTTGTACTCGAGCTTGCCGAACGGGATCGAGACTTCGGTAAGCGGCTTGGTCGCCTCAAGTTTCTTGGACTTGTTGAGTTTCTTCGTCGCTTTCTTCGCTTTTTTCGCTGGCATGATCTTTCTCCTTCTTGTGGATTGCGCCTTTTGGGCGTTCGTGCGGTTATATGCAAATGCAGGCCCAAATGTCCAGTCGAACGAGGTCGCGATTATGTGCGTGCGAATGTGCTAGATGCAAGGGCTGGATCGCTTGAGCCGTCCGCGCGTGGCTGTAAGGGCATGCTTAATAAATCAACTGCCCGTGAAAAATTCAACGAATCTGAGTCGGCTGCCTGATTCGCCGCGTGCGCGCCGGTCGAGTGAAAGAGAGATCCCTCACTACGTTCGGGATGACAAGCATTTTATTGCGTGGTGTCGCTCTTTTTATCGGTTGGCTATCTTGCGTTGGGAAGGAGACCTTTTTCTACTAGGACTGGGGGCTTGCGGTGCTTGGTGGCTTGTTCGTAGGCGTAGGCCCAGGCTAGGAGATCGCCGTCTCGCCAGGGGCGGGCTGAGATTTCCAGACCGAAGGGTAGGCCATCATCGTAGAAACCGCCGGGGACTACTATTGCGGGGACGCCCAGGTCGTTGACCCAGCCTGTGTCGCTGTGCGGACCGCCGCTGATGGTTCCATCTTGCGGCATGGTTTCGTCGGGAGGAGGCATTTGCGTGGCGGGATATACGAAGCCGTCGAGATGCATCGCGTCGAGCGTGGCGGTGTATTCGTCGAGAGCTTGGCGTCGTGGAGCGATGACGTTCGCTTCCGCCTGCGGATCGGTTTCGATCAGCGCCTGCACTAATGCAGCTGGAGGAGTGGCGGGATCGCCAGCGGCGGCGGATCCGCCGATGATGACCGCGGGCAGCGGCGAACCGACTGCTGCTTGATATTCCTGCGCGGAGTGATATTGCGCTGGACCGTATTGCTTGAGGAAATTTTCCGTGCCCTCGCGAATGTACGGTAGCGTTTTGACTTGGTTTACCAATTTCGTGTAGCTGTTGGGCAGGATGGAATCGTCGAAAACTACCGTGGCGCCGGCGGCGCGCAGTCCTTCGATTGCTTTCATGAATGCGGCGCGGGTTTCTGGGCGCAAGGGAATGCGGCCGGCGGCGGCATCTGCGCCGAGACCGGGAATGCCCTGAAACGGAGTATCCGTGCCGTTGAGAATGAAAGCGGGGACGCCGAAGCGTTTACCTTTGAGCGAATCCGCGCGGAGATATTTAGTGTACGGCCCAGGCTGAGCTTTGGCGGCGGAGCCGGCGGTGCGCGAATCCTGGGGATCTTCGCCGGCCATTACGTCGAGCGCGATGGCGGCGTCGGTGACATTGCGCGCGATGGGGCCAGTGTTGTCTAGCAGCCAATCGAGCGGCGCGATTCCGGCGGTGCTGACCAGGCCGCGCGTGGGAAATACTCCGACGAGAGAGCTGGTGGCCGAAGGCATGCGGATGGAATTACCGGTGTCGGTTCCGGTGCCGACTACGGCGTAGTTAGAAGTGATTGAAGTTACCGTGCCGCCGGAGGAGCCGCCTGGACTGAAGCGGACATCGTAGGCGTTGCCGGTGCGGCCGTAGGCGGTGCTGCGAGTGGTGTCACTATTGGCGAAGTCTGGCATGTTCGTTTGGCCCAAGATCACGGCGCCGGCGGCGCGGAGTTTTGCGACGATGGTGGCGTCCTTCGGGGCTGTGAGTTCGTGTCCGGGGATGCAGTAGCCTTGCCAGCCGTCGGTGGTGATCTGACCTTTGACGCTGGTATTCGCCTTAATAAGGATGGGGACGCCCCACATTGGGCCGCGCTTCAGGCTTTCGCCGCTTTTCGCTGCGGCTGCTGCTGCGTCTTCGGCTGCTGCTGTGGCCAGGGCGCCGCGCGCGTCGAGGGTTTGAACGGCGCGGTAGATGGCGTTGTATTTCGCTATGCGGGCTAGATGCCACTGCACTACCTGCATGACGGTGTATTTGTGAGTGGCGTAAAACTTTTCTAGTTGGGGGATGGTTACTTCGAGCAGGTCGTCGTCCATTGCTGCTTGTGCGGTGGCTTGCGAGGACGCGCGGGCGTGTTTTGTGTTTCGCGTGGACGAATCCTCGACGGCTTTCATTGTGTGCGCCGGCGTTTGCGCCATCGCGAAACAAGGGAACATCAAGCAAGCCGCTACGGAAAGAAATGATTTCATGTGCCGCATGCGATTCTCCATCTAGAAGACTTCGCGCTGAGTTTAGTCGCGGTCGAGTTTAGCGAAGAGAAAGCATTGTGGCTATGCCGGCGAAGCAATGTAGTTTTTCGGTAAGTGGGTCAGTTAAATTGCTGGGCCTACCAGGGACAAAAGCAGAAATAGGCCTGGTTATGATTTTGTGGGAAGCGAAGGGAATTCTGCCGGACGTCTCCGACGCGTCGGCTAGTTCAACGCGCAGCGTAGTCGTTGAAGAGTTTCAGCACAGCATCGTTGGAAATTAACAGATTTCTCCAAGCAGCACTGTTTTTAAGTTCCGCAACTATGATGCGGTCGTTGGTATCTAAGTATTTTAATAGGTCATCTCTAATCTGTTCAGGCGTTGAGTCGGACGATAGGAGCCAATCTGATCGCGTGACTTCTTGGGCTTTTAATTGTTTTAACCTATTTATGAGGTCGGGATAATCTTGTCCCGGCTTATCTAGGTCATAGCTAATCCAACAGAGGGCCATGAGATCTTACCGCTAGACTAATTGTAGTGACGTTAGCGAAAACCGATTTGCCATAGGTTTGTTGCCGTCAAACCATTGGCACCACGCGGTCATCACGTCATTCGAACGCTCAACTTTTTCAACCGTCATCGTGGGTCCTCCGGACTTCAACATGACCGTGTCTCCTTCTTTTATCTCATTAGCCATTCAGTTAGTCTCCTTAAAGAGGTTATACACAGGAACTAAAAGCACTAGTATCTACCGATATGGTACACCAATAGCAGCGGGCCAGATTTAAAAGTGATTCGTATCGAGACCAGGTAAAGCAGAAGTTGAATGGGCCAACGAATCAGGCAATCTTGATGGCCTTATACTGCCCACGGCCAGCCTTCACAGGGTTTAATTTTAAACTGAACCACCAGTTTTTCGGCATGGTTTAACGTCCGAGTCGCGAGATGGATTCCTGCAACGGGATCTTACTTCGGGTCAGGCTTGTTTGGACATGCGAACTACTGGGAGGAATTCGCCATTGGGTAGGGGGACTTTTAGATTTTCTTGTGCTGCGTAGCCTCTGGCCTGGAAGAGGCGCACGCCTGTTAGAGTGGCGCCCATTTCGAAGCGTTGGAAACCGGCGGATTTTGCTGCGCTTTCGCATGTTTCCAGGATCAGGGTGCTGATTCCGCGGCGGGCCCACTGCGGATGGATGAAGAAGGCACGGATTTTGGCGGCGTCGTGGCGCGGATCTAGAAGAGCGTCCTCGCGTTTGGTCCAGTGGTCGCTGCCGTAGAGTGTTTTACGTTTGCTCCAGCCGCCGCAGCCAACGGCGATCGGCTGGGATTCTGTGGGCTCGGCTTCTGCTTCCGCTTCCGCGACAAAGTACGTTTGGTCCGCGATGAGTTGGGTATCAACGCCGAAGACGCTTCCTAGCGCGCTGTCGATTTGAGTGGGAGTGTAGTCTTGCGCCTGCAGTTGCCGCACGGAAGCGTCAATCAGTGCGCGTAGAGCGGGAATATCGGCGGGAACAGCGTGCCGGATATGGATGCTTGGCAGCATAGAACATGATACGCGCGTGCCAGAAAATTCTGCGCGAAGAGAAATGAAGGCAAAAGCAAAGTCGCCGAGCCGGAGCCGAAGTCCCTTCGGGCGAAAAGTTGGCTATTGGTTAGCGCCAGACTGCGTCGTCCTTGCCTGAGAGGGCTCTATCCAGATATGTGGCGGCGCTGATCAGAGCTAGATGCGTGAACGCTTGCGGGAAGTTTCCCAGATGTTGGCCGCTTTGACCGATTTCCTCGGAGTAGAGTCCGAGATGATTGGCGTATCCCAAAAGCTTCTCGAACAACAATTGGGCTTTTTCCAATTCCCCGCCGCGCGCGAGACATTCGATATACCAAAACGAGCAGGCGGTGAAGCTGCCTTCGCGGCCGGGAAGCCCGTCCACGGGATCTGGCTGGGTTTCGTAGCGACGGACGAGCGTATCTTCGACCAAGCGGGCTTCGATGGCTTTCATCGTGGAGCGCCAGAGCGGATCGACGGGGCTGATGAAGCGCATGAGCGGCATCAGCAGGACCGATGCGTCGAGATCTTTCGTTCCCTTCGACTGGACGAATGACTGCAACTCGTCATTCCAGAAATTCGTAAAGATGTCGGCGCGGATTGCGTCGCGCGTCTGCAGCCAGGCATCGAAGGGAGCTGAAAGCGAACGTTTCTGTGCGAGACGCAGAGCGCGATCGAAGGCCACCCAGCACATCAGACGCGAGTGCAGGAATTCTCGCGCGCCACCGCGAACCTCCCATATACCTTCATCAGGGCGCTGCCAGTTCTTGCTCAACCATTCGAGCATTCGGTGAACGTCCCGCCATCCGGCAACCGTAATTGGATCTCCATATTTATTTGCCAGATAAATGGAGTCCATCATTTCGCCGTAAATGTCGAGCTGCAGCTGTTGATAGGCCGCGTTGCCGATGCGCACGGGCCGCGAATTTTCGTATCCCTTCAGATGATCGAGCGTGAGTTCATCAAGCTGCTGCCTGCCGTCAATGCCATACATCACCTGCAACGGTCCTCGTTGGGCATCGTCACCGAGCCGGTCCTTCAGCCAGTAGATGAATGCCTCCGCTTCGTCGACAAAGCCCAAGCGGATCAGCGCGTAAAGCGTGAACGTGGCATCACGGAGCCAGGTGAAGCGATAGTCCCAATTACGCACTCCGCCAATTTGTTCCGGCAGGGAAAATGTGGGCGCAGCGATGAGCGATCCATGCTCGGAGCTCGTCAGCAGCTTCAACATCAGGGCGGAACGGTTGACCATCTCGCGCCAGCGGCCCTTGTACTTTGATTTCGCGATCCATGCTTTCCAGAAACGGACTGTCTCGTGGAAGCGCCGGTCTATGGACTCGATCTCGGGTTGCTCGCCTTGCGCGCGGACTCCACCAAAGATGAAGGTCGCATCTTCGCCGGCGCGGAGCTTGAACACGGCGGTTACATCCTGGGATTCTTGCCGGAGTGCGACTGTCGAGTGCAGCGACAGCGGCGGACAGGCATCGCCTGCGGGCGAAAAAATCGCGTAGCGGTCCTGGACGTTTACAGTGTGCCCGGACATCGCGTAATTAAATCGTGGTTGGCACAGAACTTTGAATTCAACTTCGCCTCTGATGACGGCGACCGTGCGGATGATCTCATTCGGTTGTTGCCCGTCGGATCCGATGGGCATGTAATCGGTCAGCTCGGCTACGCCTTCCTCCGCAAGAAATCGCGTGAGCAGGATGTTGGTGTCCGGCAAATACAGTTGGCGTACGCGCTTTTCTTTGATCTGCGGCTGAATCTGAAAACGGCCGCCTTTTTCGTCATCGAGAAGCGCGGCGAATATGGTGGGGGAATCGAAATTTGGATAGCAGAGAAAATCGATGGAGCCGTTGACGCCCACCAGGGCGATGGAGCGC
Source organism: Candidatus Acidiferrales bacterium (assembly GCA_049287725.1). GTDB lineage: Bacteria > Acidobacteriota > Terriglobia > Acidiferrales > UBA7541 > Palsa-295. The sequence continues at coordinate 60,042 of JBAQGJ010000021.1, forward strand.
ATGTTGCCGATTACGCCGTAATTTTCGATTGGTTCGAAGGTCATTGGTTTGGAAGTGGTCGCCTCTGATACAGCGGCCTGACCAGCTAATACTATCTCATGACCCGAAAAGCGGAGTCTGCGCTGAAACAGCCTTCGACGGCGCGACCCTGACCGCAGGATAATGCGACCCCTCGCGCTTCCCTACTCTTCCCGGACTTCGGGAGGATCGGACGCGACCTTGACCCTGGACGTCTGCACACAATGCAAAGGAACTGATGCTAACCTTGAAACGGCACTGCGCGCGATAGAAGAGATTCTCCGGGCCTCCGGAAACCACGTTGCAACGAGGAAGACTTGACCGAGATGAATGGTGTGCGTGGCTCGAACTTGCAAGGCGGACAGCGAACAGCGATGCGCCCACAACATAGGGAGGGCATTTTGGCCGCACAAATTCTGATGGTTATCAGCGCGAGCATTATTTTTGTGCTTGGAGTGATGCATTTCGTCTATACGTTCTGGGGGCCGAACCTTACGCCTGGTGACCCCGCGCTGCAAATCAGCATGAGCCAGATTGCACCGGTCATTACGAGAGAAACCACCATGTGGCGGTGTTGGGTGGGCTTCAATGCGAGCCATAGCATGGGACTAATTTTGTTCGGTTTGGTTTTTGGCTATCTCGCACTGGCTCATGGCCAACTTCTCTTTCAGTCATGGTTTCTGCTCATTGTGGGGTTGGCGATGCTTGGCGGTCTTGCGCTGCTCAGCAAGGTTTATTTCTTCAGTGCGCCTTTCGCGAGTGTGAGCATTTCTTTGGCCTGCTATGTCGCTAGCATTGCGCTATCGCGGGCTTTGCTGATGCGTTCGTGACGTGAAGAGCGTTGGCGCGCAGGAGTTATGAAGTGTTGGCGACGGCCTCTGCGTGATGTAAAGTTGCAAGCTTGAAACGGTTTTGGACTGGCGGCTGATCGTTTCGTGAGAGGTTTTTCAGAATGCGACTAACAGTTTTGTGTCTCGCAGCGTCCGTGTTGTTTGCATTTCCCAGTCGAGCGCAGGCACCTGCGGAAGTACCTGTTTTCGAGATTACGCCACCCGCGGGTGGCTTCAAGATTACGTTCAACGTAAAGGCGTCGGTTCCAATTCAGGGGGTTTTCGAGAAGTGGGACGCCACGCTGAAATTCACGTCTACGGACGTGACGACTGGCGCTTTGGACATTAAGGTGGATGCCGCGAGCGTCAGTACGGGAAGCGGATTGAAGGACGGCAAGCTGAAGGGCAAAGATTTCTTCGACGCGAAAAATAATCCGTACATCACGTTTCATTCAACCAGGATCGATCAGACTGGTCCCACGACTTTTGATATTCCGGGCACGTTTACAATTCGCGGGGTGTCGAAACCCGAGACGCTGAGCCTTACTTTGACCGGCAAGGGGACGGGTACCGGCAGCGTGAAAGGCTCGATGGCGTTTGATCGCAAGGAATATGGGATGAACAGCGGCATTCCTTTTATCAAAATTGCCGACCGCGTTGAGGTTGATGTCGCCCTCCAAGCAAAGCAAATCAGCGGACCTCGCCTGGTTTATAAGGAATAGACAACCTTCCATTGGTCCGCGGCGGAGACGGGCATGCCACTGAATATTCTTAGCACACCAAATAAACTTGGCATTGCCAGCGTATTTTTTTATGGTTTGTTTCGGATCTATGCCCTCTCAAGTTTCGGCCCAAATACGTTCATGGGAGGTGTCTACGTCCAATTTGGGTTGGTTGTCGGTCTTCTCGTGGGAGCGACGATTGCCGCGATCATCGCAGCGATACTAGGTTCGAAGTGGTGGTTGCTGGCCTTGATGGGCCCTTTAATGGGAGTCATGTTGATACTGGGTGCGAGCACCTGATCGGCAAACCGGCTCGACACGTCCTCATACGTGCTGGCGAGTCAACCCCTTCACGCAATCGAGTTAACTCTTGGCTCGTCGCGTGACCGGACTTTGGGAGAACCTAGGGCATGTTGCGTGGGGAAACCGAGAACGCACGCGCTCAGTGTGATTCTCGTGCGCTCTCGATTGCCTTGGGAACAAGTCTACGATCGACCTTCTTTAGTCGCTGCAGTGTCGAGAGGGCATCCGCCATCTCTCTTCGCTCCTCGCGAGAAGCTCTGGCATCTGACGCGCGGGCATTAATGGAATCCTCGGCTGCATTCAGGCGAACCTTTTGCAGCGAGCGGTCAAGTTCAAGAATGGCGGCTCGGTAAAAGTCTCGCCATGTGGTGTCTATCATTTTCGGACTCCTGAGATTTTTCAAGCGGCCGCAGAACTTCTGCGGGTGTTCGTTAAGTTCGGTTTTTTGGGGCTGGGGCTGGGTCCCAGTCCTGCCCTGTGAGCATTCCATACACGCTTGATGCTGTCGTTGCTTCCGCGCAACTCTGTGGCTGCTTAAGCTCAATTAAGCAGGGCTAAAGTGGAGAGGGAGTCGAGAAGGAACTGGGCGGTGAGAAATGGCATATCTGGTTCGGTTTGAAACCCTCATTTATTTTTCCGAGTTTGACATCGTTGAGTGCTCGCACTAGGCTTCCGTTGGATACGCGTGGAGTGTGTTGATCGAAAGGCGTGGCGTTCTGTTGCGTTACCGCGACGGAGGTTTTGCGGCAGCTGCGTTTCATCTAGGAGATACATGAGAGAGCTGGTGCGTTTGACGCTTTGCGTCGTTTTTCTTTCGTTCGCGATTGTGGTGTGTGCTTCGCGAGCTGATGCGCAGGACCGGACGCAAGGGCGCTCGATGGTGATTTCGCGACTTGGAGTTGTGGCGGCGGAAAATCCTCTTGCGGCGCAGGCTGGAGCTAGCGTGCTGGCGCACGGTGGGAACGCTATTGACGCGGCAGTGGCGACCAATGCGGTGATGGGCGTGGTTGAGCCCATGATGAATGGAATTGGCGGCGATCTTTTTGCGATTGTTTATGACGCGAAGACCGGGAAGCTTTATGGGTTGAATGCTAGTGGTTGGGCTCCTGCGGGACTTTCCATCGAATTTCTCAAGTCCAAGGGTATCGCGCGAATGCCGCAACAAGGAATTCAGTCGGTGACGGTGCCGGGCGCTGTGGATGGCTGGTCGAAGCTGCTTGCACGCTTCGGCACGAAGAAATTCTCCGAACTTCTTGCGCCCGCGATCTACTACGCGCGTGAAGGTTTTCCTGTGCCTGAATGGGATGCCGCGTATTGGGCGAACGCGGTGGATCTGCTGAAGCAGGACAGGATTGCCGCGGCAACATATCTGCCGGATGGTCACGCGCCGCGAGTGGGCGAGATTTTTCGCAATCCCGATCTTGCGCATTCGCTTGAAGCGATCGCGTCCGGCGGGAGAGAGGCGTTTTACAGCGGCGAAATTGCGAAGAGTATCGTGGCGTTCTCCAGCGGACTGGGCGGCACGATGACTGCGGAGGATTTGGCCAATTATTCGAGCGAATGGGTGGAGCCGATTTCGACCACGTATCACGGCTGGACGGTGTATGAGCTTCCGCCGAACGGGCAAGGAATCGCCGCGCTCGAAATGCTGAACATCATGGAAAGATTTTCGCTCGCGCATTTCGGGCGTAACTCCACCGACGCGCTGCACGCGATGATCGAAGCGAAGAAGCTCGCTTACGCCGACATGTATCGTTATGTCGCGGATCCAAAGTTCAGCCAGGTTCCCGTGCAGGGGATGCTTTCGAAGGAATATGCAGAGCGGCGCGCGAAATTAATTGATATGGCCAAGGCGAATTGCGATGTGCTGCCCGGGGAGCCGGAGATGCCAACGCGTGGTGACACGACTTATCTGACCGTTACCGATAGCGAGGGGAACATGGTGTCGCTCATTCAGAGTAATTATGCTGAGTTCGGGTCGGGGCTGGTGGCGGATGGAACTGGTTTTGCGCTGCAAGATCGCGGAGGGCTTTTCAGTTTGGACCCGGATTCGCCGAACAAGCTCGCCGGTCATAAGCGTCCTTTGCATACGATCATTCCGGGCTTCATTAGCAACGCGCAGGAACGGATTGCGTTCGGAATCATGGGCGGATTTAACCAGGCGCAAGCGCACGCGCAATTTGTTTCGAATGTCGTGGATTTCGGGATGAATATTCAGGAGGCTATGGAGGCTGCGCGGTTCAGCAAGCGAACATTTGCGGGTTGCGATGTGGATGTGGAGGATCGTGTTCCGGCCGATGTACGTGAGGGGCTTACCAAGCGCGGCCATCAAATCGTGCTGCGCGGTGCTTACTCGGCCGCGATGGGCGGCGGGCAGGCTGTGCAGCGCGATATTTCCAGCGGAGTGAACTACGGAGCGTCTGATCCTCGGAAGGATGGCGAGGCGATTCCGGAGGCGTCGCCGCAAAAATAACGCGCGGGACGCGTGGGAGAGATGACTCCAGAAGGGCCTTGGGGACGATTACTTGGTGCCGGCTACTTGCTCTTAATGGCTTGGACGCGCAACTTCACGTTCGTGACGGCAGGGTGACCTACGCCGTCCTTCTCATAGGGAACAAAAATCCAGTTTCTCACCTGGGACGCAATCCGGTCTCCGATTGCCGGCTTCGTGGCGTGTGTGACTTCGACTTCATCCACCAGGCCGTTTAGAGCGATTTTTATCTTAAGCTCGACGTCCGCAGTCCCCTGGTAATCCTCAGTAACGATGACTCTTTCAACGTCGCAGGCGATGCATTGAAGGCCCTGAGTAAGTGGAGCGTCGAGCGGCGGCGGAGATAAGAGGGTCGGGATGGGAGAATCGCTCGCATTGGCGGGTATCGCGGAAGTGGGGGTCAACGCAGCACACTTCAGGTCCATACCGATGGTGCAAATTCCTTCGTGCGCAACGGCCCATTTTGCCGTCACGGCTTTTTCGGATGGAAACGTCCAATAGGCTTGCGGGCTCGCGGCCCGAAAGTCCACGCCCGCGTTGTCTCCAAACAGACAGCTTTGGGAGTTACAGGCCGAGAACTCCTTTGGCGCCCATTTTACAAAGTGCTGCCAAGCTTCGCCGTCGGCGGAATGCAAGACGACTGGCACGCCGTAACCACCACCCGGCTTGTCCTTTTCGATTACTTCCATGCCGGCAGCCCAATACTCGCCATTGAATGCCGAGAGGCTCCTCAGGCCGGTGCTTGGGATGTCGATCGGCTTCCAGGTGGTGCCCCCGTCTTTAGTGACTAGTAGTTTGTCCGCAAAGTAGGCAGCGTTCCCCTGGCTCATTACGATGATCATGTGGTTTGCGTCCAGCGCAACGAGCGTTCGTACGTACGGGAATCCCTTCAAAGCGTCGCCAGAAAGGTCGATTTTGACAGTCTCCCAAGACGTTCCTCCATCGGACGTGCGGTAAATGGTATGCGGCGTCTGTATCAGGCCATGGCGGTCGTCTGAGAACGAAGCGGCGTAGACCACTGAAGCCGGAACGATCATTCGCGTCCACGTCTTTCCACCGTCTCTTGTGAAAAGTAGCGCGCCACCTGTGCCCGCCGCGTACACGAACCCCTCCCCTGCAACTCCGATTGCGAGAAGAACGGCGCCGCCTTTTACGACGTGCTGAACATTCCAGGTTTTTCCGCCGTCAGTGGAGTTTGCAATTAGCTCGTCCGCTCCGCATGCCCAGATGGCGTCGCGATTCGCGGTAATGTTTAGTGGCCGGGCTCCAAGAGCGATTGAGTGCCACTCCGAAGCAGGCGCGGGCTGCAAAATCGGCAGCAGCGCCGACATCACGAGTAGCACATCCGCCAACAATGCACGCAGTCTCATCGGTTTCCTTTCCCGCAGGCCCCAATCCTACAACGAATCGGTTTCAGTGAATTGAAAAGAGGCGGCGGGCTTCAGGGAAGAGTCCCTTTGGCGAAGGAATGGTTACGCGACTGGGGATGGCCACACTGATCGTGGGGCATTGCTTCGACCACTACGGCCAGATGGTGGAATATCTGCGGATGAACAACATTGTGCCTCCTGCCAGTCGCTAGTTGGCGCGGCGCCCGCCGCCGTGCCGGAGCGCGTGACCATCATGAGCAATGAGGCGCGAGAATCCTGGTGAGGCCTGATTTATCCGTTCGACCCAGTCGAGCCGCGGGATTGCGCTCTTAGGCGCTTCCCTCTTTTATTTGATGGCGATTTGATGGCGGCCTAGCCTTGGCTGGAAGAGCCAAGGCAGCGCGCGTTGAACGGCAAGCGCCGTCATAGCGGTTACGGCTTCCTGGCGTCTCGTCTCACGATTTGTACCAGCTGGTTTTATTTGTAATTGAATTCGACTTTAGTGAAAGGGATCGAGAGGCTCTCGTTAAGCAGCGGCTTGGTCGGCTGTAGCTTCTTGGGCCTATTGAGCTTCTTGGTCGCTTTCTTCGCTTTCTTAGTGGCCATGGTTTTTCTCCTTCCTGCGGATTGTCCCCTGACGTTCGTTACGTTATATGCAAATGCAGGCCCAAATGTCCGGACGGAGGAGGCCGCAGATTATCTGTGTGCGAATCTGCGAGATGCGAGGGCTAGATTCGCCCGGCGCGTCCCCCGAGGCCGCGAAAGTATGCTGAATAATTCAACAGCCCATGAAAAAGTCAGCGCCGACGGCGCATCGGTCTTAATAGCACCGCAGCGAGAGTACGGCGCGTTTCGCACTACTGCGCGGTTGCGCGGCGACGTCGAATTGCGAATACGAATGCCAAAGCGCAAATTATTAGAATGCCTGTGGCGGGCTCCGGTACCGGGGCGGTGTTGGACGTGATTGTGATTGTTCCAGACTCGGCGGTGAAATCAAGATTAGTACCGTTGGGATCGGAGAAGCTGGTGGTGGGGAAATCTTCGAAGGTCACCGCGAACATGCCGGGGGTGGCGCCGGGCGCTACGTCGAACAGAATGCTGGCCAGCGCGACCGTCGCACCGCCAGCAATGCTCTCGCCCGCGCCGCTATTGGAGACGTCGGAAGCTTCAACAGTTTGTCCCGGCAAAGAGTTGGTGTACAGCGTGAATCCGTTGATGTCATCGAAGGAATCGCCAGCGAAGACGTAAGGCGCACCGGTTGAAGTGTCGGCATTGGTGAAGGTAATGTCCGTGTCGGCTGTTGTGATGCCAAACGAAAATCCCGCTAAAGTCACCGCGGAAGTTCCCGTATTGGTGAGCAGCACGTCGAACGCGTTCCCGGTTGATCCGGCGCTCGCGCTAGTGCCCGGCGCTATGCTGAGGTCAAGGCCATCCGCGCGCAAGGCGGGCGGAAACAGCAAGAGAGCTGCCGCTGCCGCGGGAAGCAAAAATCGAATTGCGATGTTTCGCATTCTAGTTCTCATGGAGCCTCCGTTCGATGCTCACTTCTCATGGCTGTGACGTGCCGATCCGGGTGCGGACAACGTTGACGTCTGTGGCGTTGACCACCCCGTCGCCATTCACGTCAGCGAAAATATTGTAGGCAGACGAGCGCGCAGCGTTCACCAGCACGGCATCGCTGGCGTCCACCGCACCATCGTCGTTGAAATCACCCCACAGCACTTTGAAATTCTGCGTGAAGTTCGTTCCGGCGTTGAGCGCATTTCCGCTGGCGCCTTTGATCGCATTCGCGCCGCTGGCTAGCAGCACAGTGGAACAGCTTCCGATTGGAATTGGACTGATGCTCCAGGTCAGAGTGTTGGTGCCCAGTCCTGTGAAGCCGGTGGTCGTGACGCCAGTCAGGCTGTTGACGTTGGCAGTAGTGATGGGCTGCGAAAATACCACTTGGATGGCGGTGATCTCCCACGGCAGGCGGTTACGCGCGGAGCCGATCAAATTGAAACTCTGCGCGCCGAACAGAGCTTTATACGAAGCCACTGTTGGCGAGGGCTGCGCCTGCGTGACGCTCACGGTGTCAGTATTCGAAAGCGCTGCGGCACCCGCACTCGTGTGGGTCACATCTCCGCCGCCGAATACACTGGCTACGTTGCTGACGGAGGACGGCGATGAGACCGGCACGTTTACGTTCAACGAAATGAGCGGGAAATTGGCGCCACCGCCCGCAATCACTGCGGTGCTCGTGCAGGCTACGGTCGGGGTACCCGCGCAGCTCCATCCAGTTCCTGTAAACGAGGCGAGCGTAAAGCCGGCTGGAAGCGTGTCGAGAACCGTGACTGTGGCTCCGCTGGTAGCAGCTGCGGCCGTCGTTCCGTTATTCGAAACTTGTAGCATCCATGTTGCCGTCGAGCCCGCCGTAAATGTGCCGGAGTGACTCTTTGCAATGACTAGAACCGGCGTCGCAGCCGGTGTCACCGTCGCATTGTCAGACCCCGTCGTGGCCGAGCCAGAATTGGTATGGACCAGGTCACCGCCGCCCCACGCCCTCGCAGTGTTGGTCACCGAGACCGGTGAATTGACCGGCACGTTCACGGTGAGCGTGATCGTCGAACTTAACCCGGCGGAGATTGCTTCTGAGCTGGTGCAAGTGACAATGGTGGTTCCGATGCAACTCCATGCGCTCGCGGTGGAAGTGTACGACGCGAGCGTGTAGCCAACGGGGAGCGGGTCCGACATGCTGATCGTGGCGAACGTCGAACCGTTGGCTGCCTCGTTGGTGACGTTAATGCTCCATTGGGCGGTCTGGCCCGCGGTGAAATTCCCGGTATGGCTCTTCTGAACTTGCAGGACCGCAGCGGCGTCAACTCTCACTAGATCGCTAGCGGAAGTAGGAGTAACTCCGCCCCCGGTCACACTGACGGCGTTCGTGAATGACGATGGGGCAGAGGAGCTTACATTTACGTTCAACGCCAGGGTCCCGTAACTGTCGCCCTGGGCAACGGCGGAGTCGTTCTTGCAGGTCACCGTTTGCCCGCTGGCCACCGAGCAGTTCCAGCCGGTTCCCGAGAACCCGGTGTAGGTCAGGGCAGCGTTCAGTGTATCGGTGACAGTCAAGGGATTGCTCCCGCCGGTCGGATCCCCGGTGGACGAGGGACCAAGGTTTGAAATATCGACAGTGAGCGAGCCTTGCGCGCCCGCCACCAGGTTGCCGGACACTCCGGGCCCGCTGTATGCAGCGGACACCCCTACGGATGGGAGATTCTCAGTCAAGTTGACGCACCATCCGCCAGTGAGGTTGGTGATTTCACCGTGACCGCTGGTGGGGCCACCGTCGTCCAAGTACAGACTCCACGTGCCGTTGCCGTTATACGTGCTGGAAGTGGTGCCGCCGAAAACTCCTGCTTCGTTCGCGCTGCCCATAACGTTCGTCCCAGCGGCTGGGGCCTTATTGGTCGGTGTGAATGGGTTCGAAGGCAGTGGAGGGCCCACTGGCGGGTTGGCGCAGCCGCTGGCGTTGGCCGGGCACTGCGGGTATTTGATGTTCGTGTTGTAACTCGTCGGCTTGAACGTGCCGGAGGAGAAGAGATTGCCACCGCTACCTTCCGCGATGAAGGTTGCCGATGAGTCGGAGAAGACGAGGTTGATTGGTGATGGAGCGTTGGAAACGCTGCTACCGGTAAGTGCGAAGAACTCGAAATTGTTGCCGCCCGGGCCGACCAGCAGGGAGAGTAGATCGCCCTGGTCGTTGGTGCTGAGCCCGTTCAACGTGACCGTCACCGCGTTCACGGTGCCGGGCAGGTTGGTTACAAATATATTCGACGGATACAGCGAAGCGGCGCCCGATTCGAAGCCCGGGGCCGGGGCCGTGATCGAACCAGTGTTGCAGTACGTATACGGTCCCGGTCCCGACCCGAAAGTGGGATTCGGGGCTGCGGCATTGACGCGCTGGTCGAAGCTCCCCGCGCTCGCGGCAAACACGCTGCCGGTGTCAGCATAGTTCCCAACAATCTGATGCGTGCCTTGCGCCAGTGATGTGACGAGCGTCGCCTGGCCGTTTGTGACTGGCGAACTTCCCAGCGTCCTGGCGCCGTCAACGAAAGTGACGGTGCCTTCGCTTACAGTAAGACCGGAGCCGTCGGTAACGGAAACGTTGGCGGTGAGCATGACGTTTGCCGCGGAGGCGGGCGAGGTGAAGGAGGCCGGATTGGGCGAGCCGCTGACTGTCGTGCCGGTGGGGGTGGTTGCGGACACGGTTGGGGCAACACTATTCTTCGGCGAGGTTGTAAATGCTGGCGCCGCGCTGGTAGACGGAGTGGCGGCGGGCACCAATGCCGCGATCGCGACAACCGTCGAAGAGATCACGGCCACTAGTGCGACAGCGAGCGAAGTAAGATATCGGCTTCGGGCACGCATACTGCCACCTCCTCTTGCTTCCTGCGAGGATGAGAAGATCCAGAGGGCCCAAGATGACTGCGCCACGTGCTAGCAAGGATGTGAACGGCACAGGCGAAGTTATTGCCGCGGAAGCTATCACCGAAAAGCATGAAGCGCCAGAAAAAAATGTTAATTTTCGCTGACGCATCGAAGAGTGCGGGATGACTAGCAGTTGTGGTACTTGCTTCTTCCGGTTTTTGGATCTGGCGATCGATGAAAGAGCACAGCCAAGAGTGGCTGTGCCACACGCGAATCGGGAGATTGGCGTTCCTTGCGAACGGGGGCGCGCGACGCTATGGTCGCACAACGCCGGTTCCCTGCCGCCCTGGCCAATGGCATCTAAATTGTGAGGAAGGGCTTCCAGCGATCCAACATGAGCTGTAATTCGCGAATTTCTTCCGGGCGCATGGTTGGAAGTGGTGGGCGCACTGGCCCTGCTGCCATTCCTAGCAGGTTCATCGCTTGCTTCATTACGGAAACCTCGTAGCCTTTGCGGCGCGCGCGCAGCTCGTAGAGCGGGATCACGTAGGTGTTCATCAGCTGCATCAGAGCGGAGGAATCTCCCGCCGAAGCGAGCTCGTCGAGTTTCAGGGAAAGTTTTGGCGCGACCGTCGCAATGCTGGAGGTGTATGTGCGGATGCCGATGCTGTAGTACCCGGGGACGAGGTCATCGCCGGCTCCGCCGATCCAGTAGAGTCTGTCTCCGACGCGGTTCATGATCCGCTCGTAGCGGCGGAGGTCGCCTTGGCCGTCCTTCCAGCAGACGAGCGTGGGGATTTCCTCCGCCAGATGTTCGACCCATGCTGGTTCAGGGTTTACCCAATCGCGGCTGTATATAAGCATTCCCAGCGGAGTCGCTTTGCCGATTGCTTTGTAATATTCCGCGAGGCCGTCTGGATCGGCGTTGGGATAATAGGGCGGCAACGCGAGGATGGCGTCCGCGCCGGCGCGCTGCGCTTGCTGGGCAAGCTCGATCGCTAACGGCCAGTTGAATCCAGTGCTTGCGATTACTGGAATGCGGCCGTGCACTTCTTCTACCGTGGCCTTTACCACCTCTAAATGCTCCGCGGGAGTCAGAGAATACATTTCGCCCGTCCCGCCAGCGGCGACGATTGCCGCAGGTGCATTCTCCATGAGGCGTTGCAGATTTTTGCGCAGCCCCGGGATATCCAGGGACAGATCCGGCTGCAGCGGTGTGACCGGGAATGCGATCACGCCGCGAAGTTTGCTGCGGAGTTCTTGAGGCTTCATTTGCTCACCCACGCGAACAGAACCGAAGCGCAAACCCGACGGCGCAAGAATCGCTGAAGTCGCCAGGACGCCCGCTCCGTCCAGGAATTGCCTGCGCGAAAAATTTGAGGACATGTTCCCTTCCCTCGCTAACCTGATTTGGCCACGGCCGCGACGAAATTCTTTTGTCGCCGCCCGGGTCCCTAAACCATACCTCAATAATCCACGCTTAGTCGCGCAGGCGGACCGGTGGAATCCATATGTCCATTCACGCGCTTCTCTTTGCGACCTGCGCGCTTCAGACCCGAATCGGCACTACTCAAAATTGGTGTGGCTCACTGTGGCGAAGGGTTACATGTTTCGCAACGGAACGTCACGGCTCACAGCACCGAATGTGGTGGGTTCACTACAATAAGGCTGTGCCGAAGCGACTTTGCGCAAGCCGTGCCGAGTGGCGGCTCAAGCCGGGAAAACCCGCGGAGCCTCTGTCTACCAATTACCGGCTCGACTGCGACTACGGCACTGCAGTCATAACTTGTTGGGAGGACGGTGGGAGCGAGCCAATTTACGTCTGTGAAAATCACGCGAAACAGATGGGACAGTCTCGTGAACGTTTCTCGGACGTCCGCGTCATAACTCCTCCATCGGGCCTCAGCAACGATCCGATAAGAAACGCGGAGCGAACTCAAGTACGCGACATCGCTGACACAAAGCCGAACGGCCCTACTTCCCCAGAAGTTGTGGGAGCTCTTGCCGGCACGAGCCTCATAACTCCTCAACCGGACCATAGCAACGATGCGATAAGCGCACCAGCTCAAACCCAAATCCAGGACATCGCTATAACAAAGCCGGAAGGCAGTACTTCCCCGGAAGTCGTGCGAGCTGTTGCCGACACGAAAATTGCACCTGCAACGACAGTCGCGCCTGCCCGAGCGCCTGCTCGCGACCTGACGTATGGAAATGCGGCGAAGGCCATGGTGGACGAAGTCATTTGGAACATGGCAGCCGGAAACTATCAGGCTTACAGGACCGCGCTTCAGCAAGGTAAGTCCGCGGCAGAGGCGGCGCAGGCCGCCGGCGGGCAGGTGGCCGTGGTCCATCGTAAAATCAGCGACTACACACTTAAACTCGAAGCCGTCCTTTCAGAATCGAAAGCAATAATTAGCATACCGGAAGCGATAGACAAACCACTCGAACAGGCCATGCTCGAAATTATTAGTAATGGCGCAATGAGCGACTCGGAAAAGGACAGCGCCATTCAGCAACTCGGTGCCCTTCAAGAATGGATTAAACACGGTCTGAACGGATATATGACTCCCGCACAAGCGCACCAGATCATCCTGGCTGTCGGTGACCGCCAAAACTGGGGAAGACCCGTCGACGTTTCGGAGAACCTCAAGACGGCCTATCGGGCGCTGTACGGCAGCTTGAAAATTGCCATACGTTCCGCGGTTCCCGGGGCGCAAAATCTTCAGGAGCGACTCACGAACTTGTACGCGGCCAAGTCTGATTTGGAAACTTGCTGACCACGTTCCGCTACCAGACCTGTGGTTTCGCCGCGGATTTCAATTGCGCAATTGGCGCGTTAATCAGGAGTTGACCGCTCCGGCTCGGAGCCGCTTACATTTGGCCTGTCGCGTTTAAAGGCGTTGATCTGGGAGTTGGCGATGGCATCGGAAAATGTGGCGTCGGATTTGTTGTCAGGCGCTGACGCCTTCGCGAGCATTGCGGGTTGCGGCTCGCGGGACGAGCCAAGTCCGAGCACCCTTGCACCGATTGCGACGGCGCACAGCGCAATTAGAAAATCTCGAACGAAAATTGTAAACAATTCGAGTGCGAGATGCCCTCCGTGCCGAAAAACTAGATCCGCCATCGCCGTGATACCGTGCCCTTCGATGCCCGCAGCAACCAGGCAGATAACTGCAACGCCAAGCCATAGATAGAATCTCCAGGTTGGCCTGCGCCAAATCCAGAGTTGAAACCCGGAAGCTCTTATCCATTTGTTGTACACATAGAGCAGCACCCACAGTCCGAATACTGACGAGATATATTGCAGCGCTTTATATACGGGCAGCGTGCCTCCGAAGAGTTCTCGTCGCAACAGCGGAATGTGCCACAGCATCCAGCCTCGTTGATGCGTGAACGAATCCCAGAGAACGTGGGTCCATGCGCCAAGCAGAATGCCGGAAACTACTCCCGAGGCTTGCGGTATGGAGACTAAAGGGCGCGTTAGCCGCGGCTCGATGGCCTCCCGATGCGGAGCGGGCAACAAGAACACCGTTGGCGGTGCGAGCCAATAAATCATGAGCCATACGAGAATGCCCAGCGGAAGAGACGAGGAAAATGTTCCGAGCAGCGTATGGGAAGTCTGTCTGAAATGCTCGGGCATTGGCAAATAGTACGCGGCGTCCGGCACCAGGCTTCCGATTACCAGCGCGGACAGTGGAATCCAATTCTGGAGCCTGGAGTGAACGGGAAGAACCGCGGCCGGATGTGAAAACGTAAATGGCATTAGCCGAAAATCAGACTAACAAATTTCCACCCGGTCCGTGATATATACCTTGTGGACTTATGCCGAATGTAATAGCGATTGAAGATTTGACTAAGCATTACCGTGACGTAGCGGCTTTGAACGGGCTGAACATGGCTGTCCCTGAAGGCTCCATCTTTGGCTTAGTGGGCCCAAACGGCGCCGGGAAAACCACCGCGATCAAGATCGTCATGAATATTCTGCGTGCGACAAGCGGTCGCGCGCAGGTGCTTGATTGGGACAGCCGCGATCTTGCCGGAAGCGCTTTTTGTTCAATCGGGTACGTCTCCGAGAATCAAAAGCTTCCAGAGTGGATGCGCGTTACAGATTTTCTCGCTTATGTTCGCAACTTTTATCCCACGTGGGACCGCGAGCTTGAAAACGACTTAGTCAAAAGATTCGACCTGCCACCGAAACGTAAATTGAAAATGCTGTCTCGCGGGATGCGCATGAAAGTGGCTCTCGCAAGTTCCCTGGCATATCGCCCACGCCTCATCGTTATGGATGAACCTTTCAGTGGTCTCGATCCGCTGGTTCGCGACGAATTAATCGAATGCATACTGCACGGGGCGGGAGGGGCCACGCTGCTGATCTCTTCCCATGACCTCGCCGAGATCGAGACTTTCGCCACGCACATCGGATACCTCGAGGCAGGTAAACTCCGCTTCTCCGAAGAATTGCAAAGTCTGGCCTCGCGCTTCCGTCAGATTGAACTGGCCCTCGGCGCCTCTCCTTCGCCACACGGCGCACTGCCAGAAAGCTGGATGCATCTCGACGTCTCCGATTCGACTGTGCGATTCATCGAAAGCCGTTATGACCAAGCAAGAACAGCGTCCGATATTCTCCAAGTATTTGGCGACGTGAAGAACGCAAGTTACACGGCAATGTCTTTGCGTTCCATTTTTCTCGCTATCGCGAGAGACACGCGTGAAAAGAATCTATGAACCAGGTTCTCCACATTTTCCGTAAGGACGTTCGCAGGCACTGGCTCGAAATTATCGTCTCTCTCTTGCTGCTTATCGGCTTCGCCTGGAAGATGCCGATACTTTGGAGCCCGGAGCCGTCTTTCGGAGAGACATCGTTTCCGCGTTGGCTATTCGCCCTGCTTGGCGTATGTCTTTGCCTCTCTTGGTCGTTTCTCGTCGTTCGGGTGATCCATGGCGAGTCTCTGGTTGGAGATCGCCAATTTTGGCTGACGCGCCCGTATCAGCGGCGCTGGCTCATGGCCGCCAAAGCGCTTTTTGTGATCGCGTTTATAAATGTTCCCGTTCTTATTTTCGACGTGGCGTTGCTGGCGCGCGCCGGCTTTACGCCGTGGCATTACTTGCCGGGACTTCTCCAGGGGCAGTTCTTACTGACCGCTGTCCTGGTCCTGCCCGTTGCGACGATCAGCGTTATCACCGAATCGCCTGCACAGTTTCTGCTCATTCTCTTCGGCGTAGTCGCGTACATAAGCGGCCTAACCTGGGTAGTCGGGCAGATTCCAAGTTCCTCTGCTGGCAGCGACATTCTAGGTCCGGCGGTACTTATGGTTGCCGGCGGCACATGCCTGGCTTTGCTCGTTTTGCAGTATTTCAGAAGGGATACTGTGGTTTCTCGCTGGACTCTTCTTGGCAGTATGTGTGTGATCGCGATCGCCCTTATCGTGGCACCGTATGGTCGGCTGGTGGAACACACGTATCCGGATTTACCGATGGGCTCGTTGGTTTCCGCCGGCGTAAAAATTGAAAAAAATAGCGGCCCCAGCCCCGACAATAGTCCCGTTGTGGGTAAGACTTTAAATCTTTACGTACCGATCGATACCAGCGGGCTGGTTCAAGGCTCACTCGTGGTGGTCGACGCCGCTCGCCTTACGATTTATGCACCTGGTGGATTGGCGTGGAACTCCGGCTGGGTTAGCTCGGGACGGGTTTTGTGGCCCGCACCGGGTCGATTCACTCAGGCATTCGACGTCAGCAGCAAATTCTATTCTTCGGTAGCCGGAAGTGACGTGGAGATGCGAATTGGTTTAGCAGTGAGCGAATACCGCGAAGGCGCACCAAAGCAAATTACCGTGACGGCGGGTAATTTCAAGTTAACCGAAGGCGTAATCTGCTCCGTAGGGCAAAAGCGCTACTTTTATAACGCTGCCCTTCAATGCAAGACCGCCCTCAACGAACCGGCGTTTGCGGCACACCTGGATCCCAAAAGCACTACTTGCACTTTGCCGGACTCCAGTTGGCCGTCGCTGCAGTTCCGGCGAAACGACGGTAACGTGACGGCTGATTTTGGGGGCGGCGCTGGCTTATTTCCGGTGCAACCGTTTGAAATCGATTTCGGCGCTGCCACCAATCCGAGTGGCAATAAGTCCGTTTCGATCGTCTGTCCGGGAACGAACTTCAGCATCGCGACGCCTGCCCGCTTCAGCCGGTATAGGATCAAAACGGAAATTCAAGCGGTTCGTCTCGCAAATTATCGCGCTTCTGATTACTGAGCTTTGCGTTCAGCAGGGTGGGCGCCTGCGTCTTTCTGCGCTCGTTTCAAAATTGGACCGCGCTTCGTTGGGTTCCGGTTAGCCGTGATCGGTCAAAACAAGATCGATGGGAGCCATGCGCCGGCTGGGTCGTTGTACAGCCCGATGCTCATTAACGTCATCGGCTGGATTACTTGCAGACCATTTGCGAGGCACCAGCGGAGTAGAGCGCTGTTCCGCGAGGGCACGAGAATGCCGGGACCGCCAAAGGATTCCGCTGAGGCAATCAGCGCTTGCATGTCCAGGTTGCTCTCCGCGGTTGCATGGCCGAAGAGAGCCAAAACCGTGGCGTATCCAGTGATGCTGCCCGCGCGCTCCACGACACATGCTGATTTGCGTTGGATGCCATTGGCCAATTCAGCGCCGCGATCGAAACCATGCACTCGACGCGACAAAGCGTTGCAAGCTTCCAAGTCGCTGGATTGCGCTGGCCTTACCAGGCATCCCGGAACATTCCGATCGATGGTCCGTCCTTGGACGCAGGAAAGCGGTTCGCGAACGTCGAAGCCGAGGGTGGTGTAAAGCGAGAGCGAGCGGTTGTGGTACGCGGCCTGCACCAGTCGCATGCCCGCAGGATGACGCTCGCGCGCTCGGTCCATCACCACTTGCATCAGCTTGCGCCCGACGCCGACATTTTGCGTGCCCGGAGCGACCGTAATTGGGCCAATACCAGCAATCAGGGACCGCTCGTCGAGACAATTGCTTCCCACGATGCGACCGCCGCTTTCGGCTACCACACAGTAAAAGCCTGGATTTGAAAACATCATCGAGAGTGCGCCGGTGGCGGCCTCCGGCCCAGGGAAATCGCAGGGAAAGCCGTGCTTCGCACTGAGTTTTGAAAAGGCCTCGTAACAAATTTGACCGCAGACGGAGCTGTCATCCGGCCGAGCGACGCGCACGACGACCTCCGGCTGTGATTTTGGCGACATAAGTCAGTCCCCGCTTTTTCGCGAGAGTATAGCAGCGTGACTTCCACGAAGGGTGACCAATCGAAAGCGGTGTACGGATGATCCGGGACTGCGGCGTGAGCCGGGCAACATGACGGCGCTATTCTTCGCGGAGAGCTTGCATTGGGTCTACTTTTGCTGCGCGCAGTGCTGGGACGTAACATGCCAGCAACGCCGACGCCAGGAGCAGAGCTGCTACGCCGCCGAATGCTACTGGGTCTAGCGCGGCTACGCCGGTGAAGAGGCTGTGCATCACGCGTCCTACGAAATAGGCGCCGGCTAGACCGATCAGCAGGCCGATTCCGGCGAGCGTCATGCCTTCGCGGACTATTAATTGCACTACGCGGTTTTGACCTGCGCCTAGGGCTATGCGCAATCCGATTTCGTGTGTGCGTTGGGCGACGGCGAAAGACATCACACCGTAAATTCCCAGCACGGCGAGCAGCAGGGCCAAACCCGCGAAACTTCCAAAGAGAAAAGCGCTGAAGCGATCGCCGGCCATGGATTCGTCCTTGATTTGATCCATGGTCTTGACTTCCGCGAGCGGAAGATTCGGATTCATGGAAAGCACGATCTCGGAAATGCTTTTGGTCAAAGTAGTGGGATCTAGCGAGGCGCGCACGGCCACGCTCGAACCCGGCCAGGGACTTTGCCAGAACGGCACGTCAATTTCCGGGAAGCCCTCGCCGCCGACGCCGCCGTTGTGAACGTCGTGGTAGACGCCTACGATCTGCCACTCGATGTATGGCCCCAGCTTGGTGACGCCGGGAATCAATTGTTCGACGGCGATGCGTTGCGTCAAGGGATTCACGCCCGCGAAATAGCGTTTCACGAATATTTCGTTCACCATCGCGACGGGCGCGCCGCCGGCCAAATCCTGATCGGTGAATTCCCTGCCCTGATCCAAGCGGATTGCGAACGTACGGAAATATTCCGGCGTGACCATATTGAATCCAGCGCCGGGGCGCTTGGAAGGATCGTCCACTGCTTTCCCGACAATTTGAAACGGCATGCCGAAACCCGTGCCGCGAAGCGGCATGCCCGTGGAAACAGACGCCGCCGAAACGCCTGGCAGCGTGTGGATTCGCTCGAGAAGCTGGCGATAGAAAGAATCAATCTCGTCCACGGAAGTAAGCTGGTCGTGTGGAACCGGAAGTTCAAAGGTGAGCAGATGGTCGGTGCGGAAACCGAGGTCCACGTGCTCGACGTTCCACAGGCTGTGAATGGCCATTCCGCCGCCTGCGAGCAAGCTGAGCGCCAGCGCGAATTCGGCAATCACGAGCGCGCGGCGCAGCCCGTGCCGCGCGACGCCGACCGAGCCGCGGCCGCCGCCTTCCTTCAGCACGTCGTTCAGATTCAGGTGCGACGATTGCCAGGCTGGAGCGCAGCCGAAAAGGATGCCCGCGAGGGCTGTGGCGGCCAACGTGAAAAGCAGCACCGGAGGATTCAGGCGGACATTTGCTTCGTACGGCAGAGTGAAAGGCGGCATCAGCAGCAAAATAATTTTCAGCAGCAGCCAAGCCAGCGCGATGCCTAACACGCCTCCGAGCGAAGCCAGTGCCAGGCTCTCGGCGAGAAACTGGCGAAATAATTGCCAGCGGCTGGCGCCGACCGATGCGCGCACGGCAACTTCTTTGCGGCGCTTGGTGGCGCGCGCCAGCAGCAAATTGGCGACGTTGGCGCAGGCGATGAGCAGTACGAATCCCACCGCGCCGAGCAGCAACCAGAGCGCGCGAATCACGTCACGATCGAGAAAATCGTTCTTCAGCGGCGAGACGAGCGCGCCCCAGCCTTGATCCGATTTTGGATAAACCCGCGCGATGTGTTGCGTCACCCGGTCCATGTCCGCGTTGGCCTGTGCGATAGTGACTCCGGGTTTCAAACGCCCCATGACGAGCAGCCAGTGAAAATCGTGGTTGATCTGCTCGGGCTTGAAAGAGAGCGCGATGCCGAGCTTTTCTCGGCCGCGATCGCACGGGCCGGGACCGAGAACGCCGACCACCGTGTACGGCTCGCCATTCAGTCGGATGGTGGTGCCCACGATCGAGCGATCACCATTGAAACGATCCAACCAGAACCGGTTAGTAAGAATGGCGACATGGTCTTTGCCGACCTCGCCTTCCTCCGGCAGAAAATCGCGGCCCAGTAGGATTGACTGCCCCATCACCGTGAAAAATCCCGGCGCGGCCCGCCATGCTTGCACCTGTTCCGGGTGGCTGGCGGTGGCGAGATTCACGCCGGTGCCGGACCACGCCGCCAATCCTTGAAAGACGGTGCTCTCGCGCTTCCAATCCAGGTAATCGCCGGCGGAAACCACGTTGCGGTCTCCCTGGATTTTCGACCACACCATCACGACTTCGTTGGGGTGGTAATAAGGCAAGGGCTCCAGCAGAGTGGCGTGCACGATGCTGTAAATTGCGGTGTTCGCGCCAATGCCTAGCGCCAACGCCAGGACCGCGACCGCGGCAAAACCGGGATTTTTGCGGAGGAGACGGAAGCCGAAGCGAAGGTCGCGCCAGAGATTGTTCATGACAGAGTCCTTCAGCTCCTTGAGCCGGAGCTATTTGGAATAGTGCAACCAAACGCCGCGCGTAATGCCGCGCCAGAAGAATGAACGCTGGCACGCGAAGAAATGTTCCGTGACGGCGCGTACCGTTACAGGTTGTAACACATGAGACTTGAATTTCCAATCGCAATTACATCGTTGGAGCCGGCCGGAGTTGGAGTGAGAGGAACCGATTGGTCTAGGCGTGTGGCCGAAGCTCCTTCTCTTCGCCGCTCGCGACTTCACCGCTCGCGCGCGATTGAATCCTTACGATGTGACCGAATGCGGGGGCGGGCATTTGAACTGACGCTGCCCTTCTCCAGTAACTGTCAATGACCTTCGCTTGCATAACTTTTAGTTTCCATGGAAGGCTACCTCGGTTGGACGTTACACTTCCTCTCGTCCCAATCTTGGTGAACTCGGAAATGGAAGAAATCTCGCGGATCTTGCTGTTCGGCGTAGCGATGCTCGCAGCCGTTTTGCTGTTCACTCCGTACGAGTCCGTCCTTGAGGGGGTCGTAGCGATCGTTATCATCGCGGCTGTCGTGCTGGGTTTTTTGCTGCAACCGCGCAAGGAGGTGTATTACGTCCGTACCACCGTGCGACCACGCCAGCCCAATCGAATTCCAGTCCTGGAGCACGACTACTTGGCTGTGAAGGTGGAACTGACGAGGCTATGGCTGCTGTTTCTGCCCACATTTTTCGCGATGGGTTTTCTGGTAGTTTTCTCCGCCAGCGGAATCTTATGGAAATCCAGCTTACTGAATACGCTTTTTTCAACGGAATACGCGTATGTCGCGTTTTACGTTTGCAATGCGCTGGTGGTAGCCGTCCCGTTGCTCCTGGCGGTTTGGATTCGCGAGCGGTGGGTAATGAGAGACGCCGAAGCCTGCAGTGCGCAGTCTTGCACATTTGGGAAGCGATCCGTCTCGTACATGTTCATAGGTGAGCGCGGAGAATATTACGGCGGATACTGTTACAACTTTGGATTGGTCCACCCAATGCAACTGGCGACGATTGTGTTTCATAACGTGCGCAAACCGGAATTGAACAGAATTGCCATGGGTTTCTTATTCCATCGGTTGACGATATTGGGGCGCGGAGTAACGGATCTGAATAAGCAAACCGTTGATGCGCAAGCCGTCCTGGCTGAAACGACCTCCTAATCGCACTCCTATTTCCTTCGCGGGCGGGTGAATGGGCGACGTAGCGAATCAGGAATTAGTCGTGTGACCGAGTGGCTGTACTTCTGAGAATCCATGGCAGCATGCACAGCGTGCCAAAAAGGACGAAAACAATCCTCCGCGACAGATATTCTGGGCTTCTTTCGATCGCGGCCATTGCCAGAACGAAGGTGTACACGCTGAGAACTTGTGCGCGATTGATCGGGCCTTCGGAGTAGACCCAATATTCTGTTGTCCACGAAGCGTAGTGGCCCAAGTAGTGCTTGGACAGCTTCCGTTCGGCGGTTCCGGAATCGCGGCGCGTCTTCCCTACCCTGATACTCGCAAGTGGATATACCGGAACCCAAAACAGAGTTATCCACTTCGTGGTCAGGTACGAACCATCGTAATGAAAATCGCGCTTTCCGTAGAGCGTGGTGCCACACCCGGCGAACGACCTCGCAACATACTTTTGATTTGCCGCCATCGCGCCGGGGAGAAGCGTCGCGAGGCGCTTTTCGCATTCAGTAACATCGCTCTGCGTCAGTTGTCGCTTCTTTAGTTCGCCATTCAGCGCATAGCGGGCCTCTTCTCTAAGCCCGGACGCTTCGCAAGCAAGTCGGAGAAGCTCATCGTCGGACATTCCCGCGTAGGTTTCTTCGTAGTTTGCGACAGACATGGGGGTGCGAACAGAGGGAGGCTACTGCGGAGTCAGGCAAGCGTCAAGGATTGAGGACAAAGAAGGCACCGCCGTTATTGGCTGCTGCCACTTTTCAGATGAACCCTGTAGAAACCTTGTTCCTTGAAATAAAAATGCGGGTCGAGCAGTGTTTGCAGCGAAATCTCTTCCGAAGATTGAGGCAGCTTGTCGAAGGCTTCATTTCCGCCGTCCCAGACCCCGTAAAGTTCGACCACCTCGTCCCCAGTGGAAGCCAAGAGAGCGACTAACGCCTCTTGATTGCGGCGATCAGACGCATCACGGGCAAGGTCGAACTCGTCTTTCTCGGTCTCCTCGAATCTCGGCCACTCCCCGTTCTGCAAAATGGCATGCGGAAAATCACAGCCGCAATCGGAAGTGGAACCAATGTATTGGACCTCGGGCTTGCTGAATACTTTTTTGATTGGCAACTCTCTCTCTGAAAGCGAGACGACACTTAAGTCAGGAACGTCCTTATTCCACGTTTTTCGCGGGAGTGCGACGGCCGTTCCGGCGTAAAGAACGAAGCACATGAATTCATTCTAACATTCAGCCAAAGGCCGGTCAGCGCGCCGCGCAAGACGTTTTCCAATTGTGAGGGATGCCGTGCGGAATTGCTTTGGAGGAGGCCATCCAACTTGAGGCGGGCATGGAGCCCACCGCAGGCGTTGTCAGGAGCAGTTCAAGTCGAAGCGGAGAGTGACCTGTAACGGTTGCCCCGACGTGGATTGCGGAGCGAATTGCCAGGATTGCGCGGCTGCGATTGCTGCCCTCGCCAAAATTGGGTTGCCGGCGGTGGACTCGACATTTGTGACTCGCCCCGTTTGTGGATCGGCCAGAATTTTTAGGTGCACATAGCCCGATATGTGCGCGGTCAGCGCTATTAGCGGAATGACCGGCGCCACGTATTTAGCGAAGTGCAGAGATTCGGCATCCAGCAGAGTAGCAACGAACGGTTTTTGGGGCGGGGGCGCTCCGGTGTATCCGTTCAGAAGCCAGGCGAGGTAGTTGCCACGGTGTTGATCGCCGCATTTGCTGCCGGCATACGCGGCCTGGTATTTCCCGGATATCAACTCGGGCACAAGCTCCGCGCCGAGCCTCTCCATTTCCTTTTCCTGCTCTTCAGTGGGCTGAGTGAATGAGAAGTTCTTGCCGAAGGCCCGCCGAAAGACCCGGTAATTCATGTCCCAAAGATCAGCCACCCCGGGATTCGAGCGATGCAGAATTTTCTGATCCACTTCCGCTGGATACGGAAAGTCGAATTCCTTCTGCGTCGCGCCGCATTTCGCCACGATTACTTCCGTCGCCGAATCGGAAGGGTCGTTGAGGGATTTTGGGGTAGCGGCCTTCAGAGCCGCATCCACTGCTTCGGAGCTATAGGCGCATATGTCCCTTCCCGCCACTTTGCGAACCGAAGTATGTGGATACACATGCTCCGCCGCTCGCACGATTACCCCCGGGCAGAAATCATTGGCTAGGGAAATGCGAATCACGCGAACGCGCACATCGTCTCCCTGCGGCGTAACATCTAGAATTTGATCAGACCAGCCCGGAAGATAGTCGGAGAAATAGAATCTGGCGACGTAAAAAGATTGGAGCGCATCTTGGCTATGGGGCTTCGCGCTGGCGCGCTGAAGTGCGAATGTTCCGCAGGCAATAAGCAAAATGACCGCAAAGCGGTTCAAGGACATTGCGTGACACCGATTCGTATCGATGGAGTGATTGCACAGCGATTCTAGCGCCAATCCTAGAACAAATATCGGAAACCGTTCAGTTGGTAAACCGCACCGGCGCTCAAAGGGCGGTGTGTTAGGCATCACTAAGAGAATCTTCTAGAGTGTGAACCCTTCATGGCGTCACAACATCACACTTAGTGGTAATAAAAGCGGAGGAGGCTCGTAGGCCGCCGCGCGATTTGCTTCGCGCGTATGGGTCTGCGAGAAGGATCAACGAGGGAGGTTTTCGACTGTGAACGAACTTCGTGAATTGTCCAAACCGGGAGCCATCGGCCGTTTCTTGTTCTTCAGACCGCCTTCAGCAACTCGCTGGTTTGCTCTTCCGCTACGCCTGATTGTTGGCTACGGGTTCATGGAGCACGGGTTCGCCAAACTGTCCAAAGGGCCTGAGTTCTTCGCCGGCATCCTGCAGGGTATGGGCGTGCCGGCACCGCATTTGATGGCATGGGTTACGATTCTAACCGAGCTCATCTGCGGCTTTGCAGTCTTGCTCGGTGCTTTCGTCACGCTTGTCAGTTTGCCGATGGCCGCGGTTCTGTTCGTAGCGATGTTCACCGTCCACCTGCCCTACGGGTTCAGCTCGATCAAGCTGATAAGCGTGACGGCCGGCCGGGCTCAGTTCGGGCCGCCGGGATACGAGTGCGACCTGATCTATCTTGCTTGCCTCGCGGCGCTGGTCATCGGTGGTTCTGGGCCGCTGGCGATTGACGGTTATCTTGGGAAGAAGTTATAGCGGGTTGCGGACGCTATCGAGTGGGGTTCTCGGTCCGCAAGATTGGAGATAGCCAGCGAGTTTTTTCGGCGCAACCAAAAGTTGCGTGAATAGCCTATTGCGCGCCGGCTATCTCGCGGCGGCCCTCCATTAAAAACATGGCGAAGTCCGTGGCGAGCGGCGTAGCGGCAAGCTGCCGCATCATTAGCGCGATTTGACCGCGATGGTAGCTGGAATGGTTCGCCAAATGTTGCATGAGGTGCCCGAGGCTGATTTGTTTCGTGCCGACGGGAAGCATCCTTCCCAAGGATTCGTTTGTTACGCGATTCACAAACTCGATTTGTTCTTTCTCGACTTCCGCCCACTTTGACTGCACCGCGGTGAGGTCAGGAAACGCATTGGGATCAAATAGTGCGTCGTGCCGCGTCCACACATCGTCGATGAAGGCGGCGGTGGGGGACGGTTCCTTCCAACATCTTAGCCAACTCGACTCGCTGCCGACGATGTGCACGAGCGTGTCGCGCACAGAACGGAAGCTGCCGCCCAGATCGCGCGTAAACTCCTCCGCGTTGAGAGTGGAGGCCGCTTCTAAAACCCTGCTGTTGGCCCAGCGGTCAAATTCGAAGAGCAGCTGAATGTCATCTTTCGTCATGGTGGTGCTCGGCCTCTTGGGCGATATCTTACCGTGCCTTGCAAATTCAGCAAGTCGCTATACACGGGTGAGCGCGGCGAGTTCTGTCTGAAGTTGTGAGCTTGCGCCGTGGGGTGATGCGGGTGGAAGCTAGGATTGTTGTGGTGCTGGTTCCGATTCGGCGACCCGAGGTGGTCTATGGCTGGAACTGTGAAGCGGGTTACGGTGGATCTTGGCGGGTATCCCGAATTGGTGGTGGTGTATCTGGGGATGCGCGTGAATGTGCTTACTGGGCTGAAGACTTTGCTTGGTTTTGGGCCGAAAATACAAAATTCTGTGAAGGCGCAGCCTGACGGGCTTTTGCTGCACGAGAATTTTCTTTTGTCCTTGGTTCCGCCGCATGCGGGGATGCGTCAATATTGGCGGGATTTTCAGTCTTTGGAAACGTGGGCGCGTTCGGAGCCGCATCGGGCTTGGTGGAAGCAATTCTTGCGCGATTCCGGCGGGACCGGTTTCTGGCACGAGACGTATTTTCTGCGCGGCGGAATCGAAGCGATCTACGACGATATTCCGCAGCCGCTGGGCTTGTCGGCGTTCGCGCCGACGCGCGAGGCGCGCGGTGGGATGTTCAGTGCGCGGCAGCGATTGGGGATCGCGGGAGACGCGGCGGTTGCGCCGCCCGTCGGTGAATCAGATTTGAAGTGATGGCGCTCGCGTAGTGGGTGAATCGATGCGCGACCGGCCGAAATGCGAAGATAACAGCGTCGCCGTGTCCGAGCTCCGATGGCGAATCGTGCGCTTACTTTACGTGCCCGGTCTGGCCAACTTCGCCAGACCGGCCGCTACACAGTTCAACGGCGCAGCGCCAACCCCGAGTTGCTAGCTCCCGTTGCGAAAGCCCGGATCATGGCCTCCCTTGTTTGTTGCTGCTGGTGGCGGCGACCGCTTGGGCTTCGGCGGTGGTCGCTGGCTCGAGATCGGCAATCAGCCCGGGCTGCTTTGTGGGGTGCCAGCCGAGCTCTGCTCGCGTTTTTGCACTGGACGCAGGACCGTCAATGCCGACGAAGAATCCGAAAAAGCCAAAATGTGCGGCGGCCTCTTCGGGGGATTTACTGACGACGGGAACGTCGAGGCGGCGGCCGATGGCCTCGGCGATTTCGCGAAGCGGGACGCCCTCTTCGGCGACGGCGTGATAGCGCGCTCCCGACGCGCCCTTCGCCAGCGCCATCCTGTAGAGGCGGGCTGCATCGAGCACGTGCACCGCGGCCCAACGGTTGCGCCCTTCGCCGATATACGCCGAGACGCCCTTCTCGCGAGCTATGTTGATGAGGTAGGTGACGAGGCCTGCCTTGACTGTGTCGTGGACCTGCGGCAGGCGGACGACCGAAGCGCAGACTCCGCGCGGAATGAGCGACATGGCCGTTGCTTCCGACGCGCGCGGATACGTCGGGGACGTGGGAAGCGGAGGATCATCCTCGGTGGCGGCGCGGCCAGCCGTCGGGCGCGCGAGGCCGGAAGTGACAAGCAGCGGCCGGTCGGAACCGGCGAGCACGTCGCCGAGTGCTTCGATGGCGCGGCGGTCAATCTCACAGTTTTGTGCGAATTTCGTGAAGTCGTGTACGAAGCCGAGGTGAATCACGGCGTCGGAGGCGGCTGCTCCGCTGCGCAAGCTTTCGAGATCTTCAAGATTGCCCCGCTGCACCTGGGCGCCCGCGGCGGTGAGGGATTTCGCGCCGTCATCCGAGCGCGCGAGGCCGAGCACTTGCGCGCCCGCGTTGATTAATTCCTTTACTACGGCAGAACCGATGAAGCCGGTGGCACCTGTAACGAATACGCGCATTCCGATCTCCTTGTGCTGCTTCCAATATTTGCCCACGAGAGAAAGCCTACTCCGCCAGCTTGATGTTGTCAATGACTACTTTGTTGTCACTGCATACTTATATTTGGAAGTGGCGGGCAAAGGTGGCACACTATGTTTCGTGAAAAGCAAAAAGCGGCCCTACCATCACGGAGACCTGCGCGAAGCTCTGCTGCAGGCGGGCGAAGTTATGCTGGAGCGCGTGGGGCCCGAGGCTTTGTCCATGCGCGAATTGGCGCGCGAGGTGGGGGTCAGCAATAACGCTCCGCGGCGGCATTTCGCGAGCAAGCAGGCTTTGCTGGATGCGCTTGCGCTGCAAGGATTCGAACAGTTGGGCGCCACGTTGAACCGGGCGCTGGCCGACCAGGATCCGGATTTCGAGAAACGGCTCGTGAAACTGGCGCGAGCCAATATACGGTTTGCTACTGCACACCGGGCGCTGCGGCGGCTCATGTTTACCGCGAAGCAGCGCGAAAATGCGCCGGCGGAAGTTGTGGAGGCGGCCTACAAGGGACTTTCGGCGGGCCCCGCGACGATCGCTTATGGGCAGAGTGTGGGCGCCGTCGGTGCTGGTGACACGCGGCTTATGTCTATCACTGTGTTTGCCGCGCTCGAGGGCTTGCTTTCGCTCTCGGTTGACGGGAAATTCGGTGGCATATCGATCGAACGTCTGATGCAGGACGTGATTCACCAGATTATTGTGGGGCTGCATCCTCAACGGAAACCACCGGCCAGATAATCGCATTATCGGTAGACGGCATAACTCCCTTCCCTGCACTGCCTTACCGCTTTACCTCCGATTTACCTACAAACGAGGCTCGTTGCATTGAACGATTTTCTCGTTCGCGCGACACTGCGCGTGCACTGAGGAACAAAAAAAAAAATTCCAGTGCAAGAGATTCGAGAGAGATAAGGAGACGAAAATGAAAATGACCACCGCAGTGAAAAGCTCGATGATCACCCTGGCACTGGGAGCTCTTGCATGCTTGCTGCCGACCACGGCGCGCGCGCAGAGCGATATGTCACCCGACGAATTCGCGTTCTCGGCGCCGGAAACCAATAACGCCCAGCCCGTGCAAGTTGCGAGCGCGAATATCACGAAGGCCGAATTCGAAGGCAAAGTTTCGCTGCCTTACGACGTGAAATGCGGCAACCAGAATCTGAAGGCGGGACAGTATTTGCTTTCCGTGAAGTCCGAGGGGACGAGCCGAGTGGTTACGATCAACGGCGGCGGCCAGAACATGAACATGCGCGCGCGCGTGGTGCCAGCGAATCAGGCGGGTAGCCAGAGCGCGCTCTTGGTTAGGAAGTCCAGTGAGGGGAGAAAACTGGCAGCGGTGTACGTCGAAGGATTGAACGCGACGCTATACCTGGAAGCAAGCACGAACGGAAGCCATGCGCGGATGGAACGGCTACCGATTTCGTAGTTTGCAGTAGCAGTAGAGGGCCCAGCTGCAAGGACGCCCCGCCGGCGAAATGGTCCGGCGGGGCGTTGGTGTGTTTGGGGGCGCTCACCTGCGAACGGCGCAAAACAATGTGGAGTGCGGCGGCGCGCCGCCGCTATTTGTGGTGTGGGAGCTGGCGCGATCACTGCAGGCGAGGCGCGCCTCGCCTGAGAGAAAGCGGGAGCGCGCTCCCGCACTCCATATGGATCTCGCCGTAGGTCAACATCTGGGAGTGCGGCAGCTTGCTGCCGCTTTTTTCGACGTCCGCATTCGCAACATCTACTGCCGGCGAGGCAAGCCTCGCTGGCTTGATTCGCGGAGGACTTTACTTGGTCACGGCGGGAGCAAGCTCCCGCACTCCCAGATTGCATCGCGGCGCTGCGCGAGGCCCAGCTGGCAACCCGCCGCTTTTGTAGGGTCGGACTTGGCGCGATCACTGCAGGCGAGGCGCGCCTCGCCTAAGAGATGGCGGCGGCATGCCGCCGCACTCCATATGGATTTTGCCGTGCGCGACTGATTGCGCGCGGGTCGCGGTCGGTGTACTTTAGCGCGCGGCTGCGGTTATTGAATCTGCGAGCTTCGCGCAATCATCGGAGGCAATCATGCGACTGAAAAACCTTCTCGAAATATTTTCGCGGCGAATCGTCCGACGCGCTGGCGGCGCGGCGTGCTTGCTCGCGCTTGCGTTGTGTGCTCCCGGCGTGGCTACCGCCACTCCCGGCGCTATTCGGGCCGCGGCTGCGCCCGCGCGCGCGCCCTCACCGGTGGCGCCGCCGACTACCTCTGAGCAGCTTCAGACGCTTGGGCGTGCGGTGACTTTTGACTGGGCCAAGACGCATCCGCTTACTGCTACATTTCTTGGGTTGAGCGACGAAGACGGCTTGCTCGATACGCCTTCCGAGGCTGAGAACGCGCGCGATCTGGCTACGATTCGCGAATGGCAGCTGCAACTTGCGGCGATATCGATCGAGGGCGCGTCGCTAAAAGATGTGGACGACGCGAAATTGCTGCGGGCGCAGCTTACCGGCATGGAGCGGCAGTACACTCTGTACAAAACGTACGAGAAGGATCCATCCGCGCCTTCGGTGACCATCATCGGCGCGATCTACACGCAGTTCCTCCACCTACCCGTCGCTGGGACTTCGGGCGCGACGGCGGCGGACGTCACCGCGGCGTGGGAGAAAATCATTTCGCGGCTTTCCGGGGCGCCAGCGTACATCGCCGCAGGCAACGCGCTGGTCACACATCCGGGGCATCTTTACGGTGTTACAGGCGCCGAACAACTGGACGGCGCGCCCAGTTTATTCAGCGGGCCTTTGACCGATGCGGCGAAGCAGCAGCTTTCCGCGGAACGATTCGCGGCGTTCGTGAAAGCGCGCGACGCGGCGCTGGCCGCGATGGCGCAGACCAAGAAATTCATTGATGAGCATGCGGCATCGTGGCCGGAGAACTACGCGATGGGTCGCGACGCTTACAACGCGATGCTCCACGATGAAGAGCTGCTTCCCTTCAATTCCGACGAGATCGAATGCATCGGGCGCGACGAGCTCGCGCACGGATGGGCGGTACAAATCTGGATGGAACAGCTGGCAAAAGAGCGCGGCACTCCGATCGGACCGCAGAGCGGCGGCGGAATTGCGCCGGGAGGTCCCGCGCTGATCGCGTACTATCGCGAGCGCATCGCGCAATTGCGCGATTACATGAAGCAGCACGACGTGGTGGATATTCCAGCGTGGCTCGGCGAGATCAAGGTGCTGGAGACGCCGAAATTCATGCAGCCGGTTTCGCCGGGCGCGTCCATGTTTTCGCCGCTCCTGTTCAGCAAGAGCGAGACTGGGTTTTATTTCATCACGCCGCCGACGTCGCTCGAAGAAGCCGCCAAGAACCTGGATGCCAATCAGGATTTCGACCGCGATCGCATCCTTTCCACTGGCGCGCACGAAGCGATGCCCGGGCACTATTTGCAGCTTTCGATTGCGCGGCGCAATCCGGATTTTGTGCGCAAAATCCAGAGCAGCGGCGTTTTCGCGGAAGGCTGGGCGTTCTATGGCGAAGAGCTGTTCGTCCAGACGGGCCTCTTCGGCGACGATCTCGACGCGCGCTACTTCACCGCGCAATGGGAACGCGTGCGCGGGGCGCGAGCGATCGTGGATCCAAATTTAGCGAGCGGCACGTGGACATTCGATCAAGCTGTGCAATTTTTCGCGCATGAGACCGGCTTCTCGCCCGAGCAGGCCAAGGCCGCCGTCTCAATGATTGCTTTGGGGCCGGGTTACGTGATCGCGTACACGGCCGGGCGGCGGCAAATCGAAACCTTGCTGCCTGAGTATTGGGCCAAAGCCGGCGCGAACGCGTCGCTGCACGATTTCCATACGCGGCTGTTGTGTTATGGCACGACGCCGCTCTCGGTTGTCGGCCCCGAGCTGCTCGGTGACCTGAACAAGCCGCTCGCGGCGGTGCGCGCTAGTGCCGGCTATTGATGCGTTGCGCTGCTTAAGAAGGTGCAGAAAAGCTGGAGTGTGCGGCTACCAGACATACGTTCCTACCGACTCAGGCGGTAATGTGGTCTGGAAGAATTTATCGTGGTACTTCACCGCGAAGGGCTTCGCGAAATTCCCCGTGTTTGAAACCACCAGCACGACTTTGTGCTGAGGAGTAACGAAGGCGACGGTGGCCAGCTGCTCCATCTCACTCGACGCCACTCGCACCGATCCCGGAGGTACAAACTGCGAGAAATGCTCGAGGACGTAATAAGCGACATTCTTAGTAACAGAATCGCCGTCCAGGGTGATTGCCCCGGAGCACCCTGTGCATCCGCCATTATTGGTATGCGGACCATTCTGCGGATCGGCAGCCAAATTCCACAGCAGGACATTGCGGCACCAATTGCGCGTCGCGCCGATCATCACGCGTTGCACCGGTTCGGCAATTCCAAGAGGCCCTTCGGATCGCCGCTCGGTCACCGATTGCTCGGTTAGATAGAGGTTCTTGTTTGGAAACGCATCATGCACCTGTGCGAACAAACTTGCGTCGCCGCCGTAAAGGTGAAATGCGGTTCCGTCCACATACTTGCTGGCGTCAGGATTTCGGAGAATCGAAAGAGCATAGGACAAAACATCCGGGTTATGGTCATAGAGCAGAATTTTCGTTCGGAGTCCCGCCTTTTGAAATGCAGGACCTAGATCGTGTGCAATGAACGTCTCTTCTTCCTTGGCGAACACCACCATGCTCGGCGTGTTCTTTGGATTCAGCGGTTCATTCTCCACCGTGACCGCGTCAATGGTGATGCCCTCGGCGCGCATCGCCTCGATGTACTTCACAAAATACTTGGCGAAGGCACCGTAATATTCCGGCTTGAGCTCGCCGCCCTTCACGTCGTCATTCGTCTTCATCCATGCCGGAGCGGACCACGGTGATCCCAGAATCTTGATCCCCGGCTCGATGGCCAAAATCTCCTTCAGCACCGGAATCACATCCGCGCGGTCCGGTCCCAGGTCGAATTTCGCCAGGTCTACATCGGTCTGGCCCGGCGGCAAGTCATCGTAGGAAAACACGCGCTCATTCATGTCCGAAGAGCCGATGCTCACGCGCAGATAGCTCACGCCGATCCCGTTGCCGTCGGTCGTAAACAATTCCTTCAGCAGCGCAGCCCGTTGCGCGGCGCCCATGCGCATCAGCAGTTGCGCGCTTCCTCCGGTGAGCGCGAAGCCAAAGCCATCGATTGGCTGGAAGTGCTGCGCATCATCCACTGTGAGAGCGGGCGACGTTCCCGCTTCCGACGAAAAGTGCAACGGGCCGGGCTGCAGCGCTACTAGCGCAGTCCGGTCGGGCGTGGTCAGCCACAGTCGCGCGTCCTGCTCCTGCTGCGCGTTTGACAAGATGCAGAATAAAAGCAGGGCACAAAACGAACACAGGACCAATTTCAGCTTCACGAGGCCTCCGTTACGAACAGCTTGGCTATCAGAACGAGAAACGATTGCGCGTGTTGCAATTCCCCAGAGATGACAGCAGGGAGAACGGCGGCTGTCAACCCCAAATCAAAACGCGACAGAGGGGTCATGGGTGGAAACTTTACTCGTCTTGTTTGGGTTCCTGGCGCGGAGGGGCGGAGGTCTTGTCAGAGCGCTTAACCAAAGGAATAGAACCGTTCGGTAAAAATGCCATAGAGTAGGAAGGCCGAGCCAAGTAGTAGCGAGCCTATCCAATCGAAACGCACCCTTGCGGTTACCAACTGACGGATGCCGAAACCGAATTCAATGCCGCCGAAGCATGAAAAAAGGACGGCTGAGAAGCCGAGGCTTTTGGACGAGTTTTTGTTTATGCGGGCAAGATTCATGTTCGACTCCAATGAGAGAGATGCTACCGCGAATCACCGTTTCCATCCATTCCGCAGATAGGGTGACTCCCGATGAACGCCGTACTCGAACAAATGCGGATGGACACGTTTGCGAAGATTTCCACATTTCCGAGATTTCCACATCGAAAATCGTTCGCGGTGTGATTGACTCTTTTTGTGCGCGGAGTTACAAACGCGTTGTCAGATGCTTTTCGATCTTCTGATTCTTAGAGAGCACGGCAAGCGCAAGTTTGGCGAGCGATCAACGAAACGGACAGACAGAATAGCTTCGACAAAGTTCGGAATGATACGGCATCACGGCGAGAAACTAGGTTTGAAGTCGCGGTAGGCGCGGCGGGCTCCCGTTAGGCGACTGACGGGGCAACGCCACGCAAACCACGGAACGGATCTGGCGACGCTTGTGGTAGTCAGCTTCTCCCCGTAAAACGGGAAAATGCTTGGCAGCTGTTTCCTTTCGAGACTGGAGGGAAGGGGCGAGCAATCGCCCCTTTTCTTTTTTCCGGCGCCTTAAATCGCTACTGCTGCTGCCGCGCGCGGGTGGTTTGCACTAAACTCCTTGAGCGAAGTGTTGTTCACCGTTGAAAAGCCTCAGGCGCGAGCTGACTACCTGTTTCACTGAATCCACGACCGGCGGCAGAATCTTGTAGGGCACGACTTCGTCTGGATGTGCAGCCAGGCCACGTTCCAAACCTTGTCTCCACGCGACGCGAAGTTCCGTATTGATGTGGACGATGTTGATTCCCGCCGCGATTGCTTTGCGGAAGTCTTCGTCATCGGTTCCCGAACCGCCGTGGAGGGTCAGGAAGACCTGCGCGGCTTGCTTGATCTCCGCGATTCGCGCGATGTCCAGGCGCTTTTTCGTTTCTCCGCGCACCATGCTTTTGAGCATGCCGTGCATATTCCCGGCCGCGGGAGCCAGGATGTCCACTCCCGTGCTCTCGACAAACTGCTTCGCTTCTTCCGGCGTCGAAAGGCCTTTCAACAGGTCGGGGGCCCGCTCGTGTATCTCCGAGCCGCTGCCGATGTTTCCGATTTCACCTTCGACGAGCATGGCAGGATTGATCGCTTTCAGCGCTTCGACGGCCTGCTTGGTTTGGCGGACGTTTTCGTCGAAGGGCAAGGCCGACATATCAAAGACGATGGAGTCGAAACCGGCTTTCGCGACCTCCACGCCCTTTGCGAGGGAGTGCGTGTGATCGGCATTAAGAAAGATCGGGTAGTCAAATTCTTCCCGCAGACTGCGGACGAAAGCCGCAATCTGGCGAACTCCCACAAACTCGCGCTCGCCCTCGGACAAACCAACTAGGACGGGCACGCGGAGTTCCCGGGCAGCGGCGACCACAGCTTTCAAAAGAATAAGGTCAGAAATGTTGAAGTGGCCGATTGCCTTTCCACTTTCTTGCGCTTCACGCAAAAGATCACGTAATGAATTCATGTGCTCACCTCCAGTTCAATGAATCAGATGCCGTTGAACCACAAAGGGTGTCACAGCCGGCCTGAGTTGCTTGCGGCAGCATTTTAACGCCTGCTGACTGCGATGCGCGCCGCGCCGCGATCTCGTCTGGGAGTGCGGGAGCTTGCTCCCGCTTTGGTTGGCGCGAAGCTCGCTTCGCGTGCGGTGGACGCGAGGCGAGGCCGGCTGGTGCGTTTGGTTTTTTAGCGGCGCACTTCAGTGCGCCATTTGATCCCGGGGCGTTCGAGGCGTGGCGTACGTTCGATCGAGGGCGCAGAACAATATGGAGTGCGTCGGGGCGCCGCCGCTTGTGGCGACCCGAGAATCGCGGCTGCGGTGGCAAAGGCAGGCGAGGCAAGCCTCGCCCAAAACCAAGGCGGGAGCAAGCTCCCGCACTCCCAGATGGTGCTGCTCGCTACATCTTGCTGCTCCGATTCGTTTGCTTGCCGGGCTGGGCGACGGCGCAGTGAAGTGCGCCGCTACAACAGGCAGAGGCGTGCCGCACGTAGGGCGGCGCGACATTTCGTTGCTAGACTGCGGAAGAGTTTTATTTTTGGCTTTGGAGATAGAGGTCGGCGTGGCCGCCGGCGCGGGCGTACACGATGGTGGCTAGGTCGCGCGAATAATCGTAGGCGTTGCCGCCGCTTACCAGGGGAAAAGCGAATGGAAGCGTGAGCACGACCTGCGGCTTGCCGACGAGTTTTCCATCCTGCCAGCCCTGGCGGTAAATCGGAACGTCGTGCTGCGAGGGGACCGCGTAGGTGAAGGATTTGCCGTCCTTGGCGAAAACGACGCCGAAGGTGACGACGCCGGTCACCAGCGGCGAACACTTTCCGTCGGCGAGAGAAAGCTGGTAGATGCCGACGTTGGCGCCGCCCCGCAAAGTCAGAAGGTACTTGCCGCCCGGAGCGACGGCAAAGGCGAAGCCGCAAGTGTCGCTGAGTTTTTCCGGAGGAGAACCCTCTGAGCTTTCTTTCGAGATGGTGACGCTGTTGGCCGACTTTTCCAGACTGTTCAGATAGACGGTTTTCCCGTCGGAGCTAAACTGCAAAGCCTGGACGGTGCCGCCGGACCACGTCAGCGGTTGCAGGCCGCTGCCATCAGCGCGGGCGATGTAGGGTTTGTCCGGCGAGCCAGGAATGTCGTCGATAAAGGACAAGAGGGAGCCGTCCTGCGACCAAAAACCGGTGGCCAGTGATACGGCCGTGGCGATTTTCGTTTTGTTGCCGCCATCGATGTCGGCCACCCACATTTCGTTGCGGTCTCTGGCCGGGATGGTGATGTACATCAACTTCTTGCCATCGGGAGAAACCGCGGGCTGCGTGGCGTTTTCCGCGGCAATGTCAGTGAACTGCTTGGTGCGGGTATTGTAAGCAGTCAAAAATCCGGAAGCCTTGCCGTTCACGAAGTAGAGACCTTTGCCGCCGGGATCAGGCATCGGCCAGGTATCCGGACCGGTGCCGAGCGTAACCTGTTCCAATTTCTTGTCCGCTAGCCCGTATTTCCAAATGTTGGTGAGGCCATTTAACGTGCGGCTGAAAAGGATCGAATTCCCCGCGTCCGCCCACACTACGCTCGACGCTATGCCCGGAATGTCGCCGAAATCGGTTTCCGTCTTCTTGCCGATTTCAATTTCGTGGGCGCGGAAACCCTCGAGCGAAGAAACGGGGTCGGCGGTGAGAACCAGCAAATGGCTACCTTCGGGATAGGGCAGGATGCGACTGACGGGAAGCCCGGCAGAGCCAAAGCTGAAAATTTTTTCGGCATCCAGGCCGGATTTTCCGGAGCGGAAGAGGGCTCGCTCGTCCGACTCGATGTAGAAAAGCGAGGCGCCGTCCGGAGAAGAAGCGAGATGCGTGCCGGAAACGACGCGGCTGGGCTTTCCGCCGAGCGTCGGCACGGCCCACTCTTCGGCTCGCTCTTCGGATTTGCCGTAGTAAATCTGCGCGCCATCCGGGGAGAAGCCGTCCACGATTTTGGCGCCGTTGTCGCTGGTGAGTTGCAGGGGTTGGCCGCCGGAGGTGAGGATGATGAAAACCTGATCAACACCGTTGATGGGCGAGCTGTAGGCGACCGTATGACCGTCGGGAGAGAGCCGCGCATAATCCATGGGCTTGTCCCATTGGCTGATCTGCGCGATTTTCACGGGGCCGCTGGGCGCAGGGGTGGCGGCCCAATGGTGATATACGCCGAACGCGGCTGCCGCTAGTAGCACAACGCCTGCGCACAGGATCTCGATTACATATTTCTTGCCCGTGTTCCCTGCTGCTCCTGCTGCTGGCTGCGCGGGTTGGGTGACGACTGCGGCTGACGAGCTGCTTTTTGGCTCCGGCGCGGAATCCTCCACTTGCGCCGTGCGGCCGCTCGTTGAGGAGATGCGGCCGGAATCCGTATCGCGGCGGAGGCGCTTCAGGTCCGTGCGGATGTCCGAGGCGGCCTGATAGCGCAGATCACGATCTTTTTCTAGCGCTTTGTTGATGATGTCTTCCAGCTTCGCCGGAAGTTCCGGGTTCAGGCGGATCGGAGCGACCGGCGCGCGGTTCAGAATCGCTTCGGTGATCACGCCGGAAGTCTCGCCGCGGAACGGGACCGCGCCGGTGGCCATTTCGTAGAGCACTACGCCGAAAGAAAAAAGATCGGTGCGTGCGTCGAGTTCCTTGCCGCGCACCTGCTCGGGAGACATGTAGGCGACCGTGCCGACCGCGACGCCCGGGCTGGTGAGATCTTCCACGCTCACGCCGCCGGTGGTTCGCGCGGCGTGTACTGCGTCTTGCGTAACGGTGTGAACGGCGGCGCGGCCGATTTGCTTGGCCAGACCGAAATCCAGAATCTTGGCGTGGCCGCGATCGGTGACGAAAATGTTCGCGGGCTTGATGTCGCGGTGGACGATGCCCTTCTGGTGCGCGGCGTCAAGCGCATCGGCAATTTCGATGGCGAGATTGAGGAGCAGCTCGAGATCTAGCGGGCGGCCGCTGATGGAATGTTTCAGCGTCATGCCGTCAAGACATTCCATGGCGAGGTAGGTCTGGCCGTTGGCCTCGCCGATATCGTGAATCGTGCAGATGTTCGGATGATTCAGCGCGGAGGCGGCGCGTGCTTCGCGACGGAAACGTTCGAGGGCGGCGGGATCGTCGGCTAATTCGTGGGGCAGAAATTTCAGCGCGACGTTGCGGCCGAGGTTGGTGTCCTCGGCTTTGTAGACGACGCCCATGCCTCCGCCGCCCAGCTTTTCAATGATGCGATAGTGCGAAATTGTCTGGCCAATCAGCGAGTCGGAGGGCGTCATCTGCGGGGACATATTATGGTGGGCCGCGAGGCAAGTCAACGCGGACGGCGCGCCGAGCCGTGCCGTGGAAGAAACAGTTTGCGTTTCGCGAAGATGAGTGTAGTTTTCGCCAGGAGGGATACGAACCTTGTGCTTTTCAGCGACAGCAAATTTTGTGGGCAGCACCGTACTGGGCGGCGTGGGCGTGGTGACGTTGACGAAGGTGAAGCATCGGCGCGAATTGCTTTTCGCGTCGCTGCCGATTTTATTCGCCATTCACCAGTTCATCGAAGGATTTGTGTGGCTGGGACTGGACGGGATTCTCTCTCCCGCGGTGGCGCACAACATGGGCGCGGCGTTCATGCTTTATGCGCAGGGGCTGCTGCCGTTTCTCTTACCGCTCAGCGTGATGCTCTTTGAAGCCACGCGCGCACGACGGCGGCGGATGCTGCCTTTCGTCATCCTGGGCGGCGGCACCACGCTCTATATATTGTGGGCGCTGACAGCGTACCCAACGCAGGTCTTCGTGCGCGAAAACAGCATCGTGTACATCAATCAGGCGACGAACAATACGGTGGTTGCGGTGTTGTACGTGATCGCCA
This sequence comes from Candidatus Acidiferrales bacterium, assembly GCA_049287725.1. Lineage (GTDB taxonomy): Bacteria > Acidobacteriota > Terriglobia > Acidiferrales > UBA7541 > Palsa-295. Next base: position 97,890 of record JBAQGJ010000021.1, read on the forward strand.
CCTGCGGGTCGCTGTTTTTTTCCGAGGAGCGGCCCATGGTCGCGTTCGGCGCGGCCAACTTGGTGATTCTGCTACTGGTGATGGCGTTCAAGCGCTACGCGTTTACTTCGCTCTGGTGCGCCTATGCGGCGGTCGCGAGCGTCATCATCCTGGCCTATTTCTGGAAAAGCAGCGGACATCGTCCGTTCCGCTACGCCGAGCTTGTCTAAAAGACGAGGCCGTCTGGCGGAATTTTCGATCGTTGGGGAGAATCACTCATGAAACGCCTTCTGCTCGCCGCCATTCTTGTGGTTCTGCCCTGCGCGCGCTTTGCAGCACCTTCCACGCCGGAATATTCCATCCAGGCGATCCGCTATGCCTCGGCCGAGGACGACGCCGCCGACCTCGTCATGGGCGCTGCTCACGAGAAAATGAACCTCGCGATGGTGATTTGGCTGATCCGCGGCGGAGGCCACAACATTCTCTTCGACAGCGGCTACCATCGCGATACTTTTGCAAAAGAATTCGGCGTAACCGAATACATTCGTCCCGACGAAGCCCTGAAACTTGCTGGAGTTCAGCCGGAAGAGATCACGGACATCGTCATCAGCCACGCCCACTGGGATCACATGGGTGGCATCGATCTTTTTCCCAAAGCCACGGTCTGGATTCAAAAGGAGGAGTTTCGCTATTACACGGGTGAGGCTTGGCAGCCCGGCGGCGATCACGGCGGGATTGACCCGGAAGACGTCCTGGAACTCGTGAAGCTTAACACCGAAGGACGGCTCCGGCTCGTGGATGGGGATAACGTCCAACTTTTTCCGGGCATTCGCGCCTATACGGGTGGCCGCCACACTTACGCGTCACAATATCTCTGCGTTGCAGGCACTCCTACGTTTGCACTCGCTTCGGACAATTTGTATCTTTATCGCAATCTTGCCGAACATAAAGCCAGCGCTACATTTTCCGATGCTGATCATGCCGCCAACATCCGCAATCAGGATCGCATGGTTCAGCTTGCAGGCTCTCCTGATCGCGTCGTGCCGGGCCACGACGGGCTTCAGTTTCAGAAATTCCCGACGCAGGGACGCGTTGCGACAATCAAGCAATAACCGTGGATGGCCAGCGCGCGGCAAACGGCTATAATCCTTGCGCATGATCTCTCCATCGTACAAACCGAACAAGAAATTCATGGAATTGGCGATTGCGGAAGCGAAACGCGCGGGCGATCGTGGCGATTATCCCATTGGCGCGGTGATTACGCGTGTTACTGGCCGGCGCGAGGTGGTGATTGCCAACGCCGGTAATCGCGTGAAAACTTCGGGCTCGAGCATCAAGCACGTGGAGCTTGAGACGCTGAAATACGTTTCGAGCGGCTATGGACGCTACTTGCCGGAGTTTGTGCTGTACTCGACGCACGAGCCTTGCGCGATGTGCGCAGGGGCGTGCGTGTGGTCGCGGATTGGCGCGGTGGTGTACGGCGTTTCGCAGGAAGATATTGCCGCCTATGGCCGTAAACACGGAACGGATTTCTATAAGTGGCGCGCGCTGCTGATTTCCTGCCGGGTAGTCCTCAAGAAAGGCAATCACGACGTTCCGGTCTTCGGCGGCTTTCTGCGGAAGGAATGCCAGAAACTTTTCAGCTATGTGAGCGTCAAGCCGTAACGCCTGCGTTCAGCAAATCCGTCGCCTCCTTGACCGCTGGAGTTTGCGGTGCAGCGCCCGGCACTCGCCTCAACCAGCGCAGCGAAAAAGCATGCGCGGCAACATCTGGGAGTGCGGCAGCTTGCTGCCGCTTTTTTCGACGTAGCCTTATCGCGATCACTCACTGCAGGCGAGGAGGGACGTCGCGTCTAATGCACGCGAAGCAAGCTTCGCGCCGGGAAAGGCGGGAGCAAGCTCCCGCACTCCCAGATGGTTCGCGGTGTCGCGTAGTGCTATGGCTATTCACATAAAGGTGTATACTCTGCGGCGTTAACTTTCCATGCCTGATTGGCCGCATAGCCCTCTTCATCGTCTCGATTCGCGCGGAACTTACATGGTGACCGCCGGGACCTACCGAAAGGCGCCATTTTTCGGAACCTCCGAGCGGCTTACTTTCTTGCAGAAGCAATTATTTGTTCTCTGCGCGGAGCACTCGACGGCCTTGCAAGCCTGGGCGATTTTTCCGAATCACTATCATTTGATTGCGCGGTTGGAGCGGCCGTCGGACTTGCGGGTGCTTGTGCAGCACTTTCATTCGGTTACTGCGCGAGAATTGAACCGGCTTGATGGCGTAGCTGGGCGCAAGATTTGGTTTCAGTATTGGGATTCGCAGATCTTTTATCAGAAGTCTTACTTCGCTCGGCTGCGATACGTGCATGAGAATGCTGTGCGTCACGGGATCGTGGCGCGGGCTGCGAACTATGCGTGGTGCTCGGCGGGCTGGTTTGAGCGGAAGGCGATTCCCGGATTTCGGAAGACGGTTTTGGCGTTTCCTTGCGAGAGTTTGCAGGTCCCGGATGAGTTTCCGGTTAGCGCGGAACAGATTAAATCAGAATGAGGCGCGGTTGAGTCTCGAGCGTTGGTCTCGCTTGTCGGTTTTCTTTTTGAGTGTCGCTGCGAGCGGCGAGGCAAGCCTCGCCTTGCAACAGGCGGAAGCAAGCTTCCGCACTCCCAGATTGCATCGCGATGACGCGCGAGTCGTAGCTAGCGCGCGCTCTCAGATTATTGACCTAGCGCTCTGGGCACGTTCCAGTGGCGGAAGAGGCTTACTACTCGCAGAGTGAAGCAAACTGCGCCGCCGACGCTTCCGGCCCAAGTGGATGGAACGCGCGCCTTCGTTAGGGCGATCATGCAGATGGAGCCTAGCAGCGCGGCTGATGCGTAGACTTCGAAGCGCAGCACGGTGGGGACCTGGTTCAAGAGCACGTCGCGGATCGTGCCGCCGCCTACGCCTGTGACTGTGCCGAGCAGAACCGCTACCAGCGCGTTCATCTTGTACAGCAGGGCTTTTTCGGTGCCCGCGATTGCGAAGATCGCGAGGCCCGCCGCGTCCAGGACTTGAATGTAGAGCGCTGGAATTGCGCGCACTTCATCGTGCAGGAAAAATACGAGCACTGCGGCCGAGAGGACGATCGTCGGATAACGCCAATCGCGCAGCGACGCCGGAGGTAGGGCTCCGAGCAGTGTGTCGCGGACGATGCCTCCGCCTAGCGCGGTGCAGAACGCCAGCGTCATGATGCCGATGAGGTCGAGATTGCCGTTGACCGCCGCCATCGCGCCTTCCACCGCGAAGACGAGTGTGCCGGCGATATCCGCTGCGAAAAGTAAACGGTCGGGGCGTACGATCCTCGGCAAATGATCGGCTTGCGCCACGTTGCGCTCTCCTGTCGCCGCACATTCTACATCCGAGTCTCGCGAAGACCGCGTCTTCTCAGGACTACCCTTGACTCATGCATTCGAGTGAGACAAGCTCACAACATGTCGAAAGTAATGGAGGTAATCCTGGCGGATTCCGAATTCCAGGGAATCAAGAAGTTAGCTCGTTCCCAAAATGTGTCCATCGCGGAGTGGGTGCGAGTTACGTTAAATCTGGCGCTCCAGCGTGAATCCGCCATTGAGATTCGCCGGAAACTCGCAGTCGTCCACGCGGCAGCCCGGTACGATTATCCCACTGGCGATATGGTCCGCGTGCTGAGAGATATCGAGAAGGGTTACGGCAGTTGAAGTGAGCCGTCAAAGCCGACTCGTAACCAAAGACGAAACTCACGGACTTCTCCTCGCAGCAGACCGATCCAGGACACCACGCGCCCAAAATAAAACGTGATCCAGCATCATTGGGATTTGGATTCGGATGCGACGTCTATCGCGCCGTTTTGCAGGGCCCAGGCTGCGAATCCGTCTGGGGCGTTTTGCGCGCCGTGGATGTTGGCGCCTTTGATGCTGGCGATGTTGCGCCAATGAATGCCGCTGAGGTTGGTATTGCGCAGGTCGGCGCCCGCGAGCGTTGCGCCGGCGAGATCGGCGGCGGTGAAGTCCGCGCCAACCAGATCGGCGTCATCGAGCTGAGCGCGCTCGAACGACGTCTTGCGAAACTCGCTGTCGCGAAAATTCGCGGACTGCAGGTTGGAGTCGGAAAAATCGACGCCGCTCAAGTCGCTGTTGCGCACATCCGCGCCGCTGAAATTCGCGCGCACCAGTTTGCTGCCTTCCAGACGAATTCCCATCAGGAACGCGCCGGAAACATCCACTCCCACCAGCGGCACGCGATCGGAATTGAGTTCCTGCAGCGCTTCAAGACGCCCGCCGCTGCCGCCTTTGCCCTGCGCGGTATTGATCACCTGCCAGGCCTGGTAATGTTTTTGCTTCGTGCGGTCGCCTGATTCCGAAAAATAAAAAATCACCGCGACCAGGATGCTCAGGCTGCTCATGTACTCGAGTACTTCCAGAAATTTCCAGTTGCTCAGGTAGTAGGCGGCCCACTCCATGCACCAATCGAGGGCCAGGAACGGCCGCAGCCATTTGCGCGTGGTGGAATCTATTTGCGCCCGCCAGGAATCGGGGCGTTCGCGCGGAGAAAATATTCGCATGGAGAGGGTCACAGAGCGAGCGTATTGGCGCTCACGGGATTAATTTCGTGGCGTGCTAGATTCGCGCGAGCGCCCAGAATTTCGCGCACCGCAGCCGGCGACGACATCGCGCTGTCAACACGCGCGCGATTTTGCGCTATTCGCTTGCTGCAAATGAAGTACGCAGCAGTCGCGGCTATGGATGTCGCGTGACGAACGTCGCGCGCCTTTGATCGTGGCTTTCCCTACGCGACGGTAAGGCCGTTACGAGGACCACGGCTATTGCGCCGCGGGCAGTTGTAATCTAACCGCCGGCCGCGGCGGCTTGCGCCTTGGGTTGTTCCTGCGGGGCGAAGGCTCTGCTGGCGAGCTCGACTACTTGTTTCAGGTGCCACCATTCACGCTCGCTCATCTGCCTGCCGTCGTTGCTGGAAAAATAAATCGAGGCCCAGCCGTCCTCGGACAACGGCGCGCGAATCACCAGCACGCTTTTCTGCTCCGGCATTTGATTTTCGGCCATGGTCATCCTCCCCTGTCTTAGAACGAACCAGCCAAGAAACGCAACGCACAACTGACGGCATTCTCTCGCGTTGGCGCTGCGCCCGCAAGGGCTACGCGACCGCGCCGCCTGTGTTACCATCCGCGCGCACAATTTGCGTCATAACCGAATCCACGATCCGCGGAGTGTCCGTGAAATGTTTTCCGAATGCATGCCGTGCTCGAATGGTGCCTGAAATTTTCGGCTGTGCGCTGGCCGTCTTGTGCCTCATCGGCGCGCTCGCACCTGCGGCGCGTGGCGGGGCCGCGAAGGAAGCACAAAAGGTGATCATTGACACCGATCCGGGCACAGACGACGCCCTGGCCCTGCTGCTGGCTTTCAATTCACCTGAATTGCAAGTTCAGGCAGTCACCGTCGTGGCCGGAAACGTCACGGCCGATGTGGGATTGGACAACGCGCTGCGGATCACGAGCCTGGCGGGAAAGTGTGACGTCCCCGTCGCGAAAGGCGCAGCTGGCCCGCTGACGCAGAAATTGAACACCGAAGAATTCTGGAATGGCGCGAACGGAGTGGGCGGGGCGGAGTTGCCCGCGAAGCGCTGCGAGGCAGCATCTTCTTTTGGCCCGGACTTGATCATCCAGCTGGTTCATCGATTTCCGCACCAAATCACCTTGATTCCGATCGGGCCGCTCACCAATATCGCGCTGGCTGTATCGAAGGACCGGACGATTGTTCCGCTGGTGAAAGGAGTGGTGTTGATGGGTGGCTCGATTACCGGCGGCAACGTGAACGCCGCCAGCGAATTCAATCTTCACAGCGATCCGGAGGCGGCTTCCATCGTTTTCAACGCCGGTTGGCCGCTGGTGATGGTGGGCCTGGACGTTACCGAGCACACGCTGATCACGAACGCGGACGTCGCGCGCATGGAAAGCAAGCCCGGACCAGAGACGAAGTTTGCCGCGGCCGTGGCGCGCTTTCAAATTGGTACATATCAAGACACGGGCTTCGGCGGCGGCGCGATTCACGACGCGCTAGCAGTGGGCGCGGTGATCGATCCCAGTTTTTTGAAGACGAAGGCGATGCGCGTGGATATCGAACTGGACGGCAAGTTCACTCGCGGCGCTACGGTGGCGAATCGCGAGAATGCGGTGGATCGCGTGGTGCCTCGGGGAGACCGCCTGGAAACCGTGGGCGTGGATTCCGTTGAGCCGAACGTGCAAGTGGCTATTGGCGTGGATTCGCAAAGGTTCATACAGATGTTCGTCGAGCGAATTAGCGGGAAGTGAGGCCGGCGATTCTTGGGATCGGCGCTCGCGAGTTGGTGGACGCGCACCTCCAGCGCAGAATTTCGCTCGCTTTTTTCGAAATTTCGTGTAGATTCCCTGCATCCATCGACCCCCTACATGGCTTCGCGACGATTAGCCAAATCAGCGCACCTAATGAAAACGTATCCGCGCGCGGTCTTTAAATTGTTCGGCCAGTCGCCGATGAACTCCACCATCCTCAGCCGCAACCGAGGCGGCTTCTGGATCCAGGGCGGCAAACTCGCGCTCTTTCTCGGCGGCTGCGATTATTCGGGCGTGCAGGTGGATGTGTGCTTCCTGCCCTCGGATCGAGTCGAGTGGTACAAGCTGACGGCGTAGCATTCGCAACGAGGAAACGTTGCGCGCTGGTCCCCGCGTTTTTTCTCTACGACAGCCTTCCCTGCCAACGGTAAACGCTCGCGCGCGAATTGCGCCCTGGCACCGCGAAGCAAGCTTCGCTGCGAAACAGGCGAGAGCAAGCTCTCGCACTCCCAGATGTTGCCGCGGGGCAGCACCTGGGCGACGCGGGACGTGCTCGGTGCGGCCGTTCATACCCGTTTCATGATGCTATTCTTGTAGTATGAACGAGAGGAACGAGCACGACGCTGACCGGATGCGCGTCGGATTGTGTTTTGACTGCGTGCATGGCCGCAGGATCGAATCAGATCGCAGCTCGGTATTTTATTTGTGCGAACTGGCCGCCAGCGATCCCTCCTATGCCAAGTATCCGCGCCTGCCTGTGATCCGCTGTGCGGGCTACCAACCTCGGCCGTAGCCATTCCACGTTTCGCACGGTGCCAACCGGCCGACCTCCCTACGACACGCTGGCCGCAGCACACCGTGCGGCGGTGCTGCAAACTTGGGCGGAGCGGAATCGTTGGGTCTTGGTGTGGGCTGCCTAGGCGCGAATTGCGCCCTGCCACCGCGAAGCAAGCTTCGCTGCAGAGCAGGCGAGAGCAAGCTCTCGCACTCCCAGATGTTGCCGCGTTGCCTTTTTTGCTGATTCGCTTGAGATGTCGCTGGGCATGGCTGATGCGCCGTGTTGCTCAGCAGCATCGCCTGGGCGACGCGGACGAAGATGCGTCTCACCCGGGCGCAACTGCAAAACTTTTGCTCAGGTAAACACTGTAGGCACTTCGCGGCATCTACGGCATCCAATGCCCTAATGCGGTAGCAGTCTCATTCCCCGCAGAGCATCAAACCAAGCCACATCTTCCGCCTGGAGGGACGGAGGAAGGCGGCTCGCGGATGTCTTCGTTCGCGATTTAATACTCTACGCGGTCGGTCCCCGGGACGCCTGACTTAGAAATCCAAGCTACGAAAATCGCGCGGGAGATGCCCGCTAAAGGAGAGCATTGTGTCAGAACTCAAGCAGCTGCTTCCTACTCTTCCTGTTCAACCGTTCCGCCTGGACGTGCCGTTGCACAACCTGCTGCAGCAACCGCAGCCGCAAAGGCAAAAATTGCAGTCATCCGATGAATTAAAGACTTTGCCGCAAGCCGTATTTCCGCAGCATCCCGAACTGATTCACGAACTGGGTGAAGCGGACATCGCCGCGCACGATCACGTGCTGCGAACCGGCAAGCGCGAATGGCCGGCTTCGCGCATTTTCAAGAATATGAGCGGCTGGATGTTCCCCTATTTCAAATCGCGGGTGATGCCGGGGGATTTTCAGCCGATCATCGCGTATCTCTTCACCGAGTGGAAATGCAACCTCGATTGCCATTATTGCTGGTCGTACGACAATCGCGTGAAGGGCATGACGGAGGATGTCGCCCGCCGCGCGATTGACTGGCTGCACGAAAGCCCCTGCCGCGTGCTCGCGCCCACTGGCGGCGAACCGCTTTTGCGGCCGGATTTTGTGCACAAGGTCATTTATTACGCAGCGAAGAAGGACTTCTGGGTGTATCTGGCGACGAACGCGCGTTTGCTGCGGCCGGAAGTTACAGATCGCCTTGCGGACGCGGGCATCGCCACGATTAATTTTGCGGTGGATACGATTAAAGAAAAACCCGGACTGCCGAAAGCGCTCGAACATGTGCGGTCGTACTTCGATTATCTGGTGCGGCGGCAATACCGCTATGGCTACACGATGTTCTTCAATACGAATATTTGCCGCACCAACATTGACGACGTGAAGGAGCTCGCCAAGATCGCGCACGAAAACGGAATCTCCATCACTTTTCATATCAACGAAGCTCCGATGATGGAGCAAGACCACTTCCAGCACTTTCATCAGAACGACACGTACATCCGTCCCGAAGATTTTCCGATGGTGGACGACTTGCTCGACTGGCTGATTGACAAGCAGCACCAGGGATGGAAGATGGTGGATTCCGTGGCGCGTTTGCAAAAAATGAAGGGCTTCATGCGCGGCGTCGGTGAGCACTGGGGCTGCCGGGCGGGGCAGAATTGGCTGATCATCCGAACCGACGGCACTCTTGCGCCGTGCTTCCCGATGTACAACGCGGGATACGATTGGGGCACCGTTGAGCACCAGAAATTCGACGTGAAGCAGCTGGGTGAAATGAAGCACGGCTGCGAGCCGAATTGTTTTTCGACTCTGGGATACAACGTGGCTTACTGCTACGACGTCGGACGCGTGATGAAGTGGCTCTTCAAACAGGCGCGGCACGGGTTTCAGGGAGTTACCGGCAGCTTCGAGGAGTGATCGCGTGCTGGGGCAACGGCAACCGCAAAAGATTTAACACGGAGTGCACAGAGAAAAATCCGAGGGCACGGAGAATTTTGCGGGCACCCAATTCTCCGTGCCCTCTTTGCATTTCTCTGTGTTAGATCTTTGGCTCTATGCGCCGGCGCGGCGCAAAGCCATCGGCGCGATTATTTCACGGGCGCGAGCGTGTAGTCCTGGTCGACGTAGGCGGTTAGCGGCGCACCCGCCGGAATTACTACGTTTTTTCCGTGCTTGATCAGACCGATGGGGCCAAAGATGACCGTCAGCGCGACTGTGGCGCCGACTTTGCCTTCTCCCTCCTTACCTTTGGCTCCGCGCAGATGCAGCCGCTGGTCATCGGATTTCACGTACTCCAGACGAATGCTGAGTTCGCCGGGGCGGCCCATCATGCCGGCTTTTTTCGCGTTGGTCACAGTGGCAACGGCTGGCGCACCCTTCTTCACTACGACCACGTCGCCAACTTTCAGATCTTCTGCGAGCGTCATGTTGACGGAGTCCTCGTCCACCGCGGTTTTGGAATCGAGCGCGGAGGCAAAAACCAGCGGCACTTCAGTTCCCTCTTTCAATACCAGGCGGTCGCTGGGCGGAGCTGCCGGCGGCGTAGCGGGAGCGGCAGTCGTAGCAGCCACTGGCACAACGGCCGGCGCCGGAGCAGCGGTCGGCGCTGCCGCCGGAGTTGGGGCGGTCTCCGGCGCAGTGTCTTGAGCGTTTGCAGGCAATGTCAAAATGAAAATCCCGATCGCGAGGCACAGCGCTGTGAAGACGGTCCGCAGAAAGAATCTCATGGTGTTTCCTCCGCTTGCAGCACTCATCTTGGAAATCCCAGGGGCCCAGGGCTCTTGGATTCTGGAATGAACTTTCAGCCGGAGCGAAGCGAATCAATGAATCGCGGCAAGAGCATTCTTGCTGGCTTGGCTACCGGCGTCAATCTGCGTTTCATCATCTGTTCCACATCGCGCAACTTGACGTTCGATTGCCCACACGTAGCCGGAGGAGTCGTTGGCGCCTGCGCGCGCGAAGATGTAGCGAAAGCCGCGGAGATGGCGAAAAGGAAAGCAACAGCACCGCTGGGCGTGTGCGCATTGGTTGCTCCTTGCCTATGGGACGTTTGCGTATAATATTCCGTTACATCGGCGCGAAACCCGGCAGGCGCTTGCGCTTACTTTCTCATCGAGAGGACATCATGACCGAACCAAGCAAGGAAGAATTGCTCGCGCGCATCGCGGAGCTGGAAAAGCAGGCCGGCGGCTCGAAACGCAGCGGGTCGCTGGAATTTCGCGTGGGCGAAAAAGGCGGAGTCAGCGTCTACGGGCTGGGACGCTTCCCGGTCACATTGTATTACGAGCAGTGGGTGCGCCTGCTGGATACGGCCGACAACTTGCGCGCTTTCCTCGAAGAGAATAAGCACAAACTAAAGTTGAAGACCAAAGAATAGCGCTGCGGCGGGACGGAAGAGCGAAAAGCAGATTCCTGCCTGCGGCAGGCAGGCCTCGCTGCGCTCCCTTCCTTCGTCAGGGCAAGCGGGATGACAGCGACTTCCCTTTTTTGCAACTGTGTAGGCCGTCATCGGGATGTGCCGCGCCACCAATGACGCGCTGAAGTGCTCCGCTACAGAACCGATTGCGCGACGATGCGTGGCTCCCGCCGCTTCCTAGGCGAGGCATGCCTCGCCTGCTTTGATCGCGACCGTTCTACATCGCGACAGCGGCGGCGCGCCGCCGCACTCCATATTGGCTTGCGCCACGGTGCGAATTTGCGCGGTCATTTGAACTTGCTGATGCGCAAATGGCGCACTGAATTGTGCCGCTACAAATCGGGGACGAATCGCTCGCGCCGCTTTAAGACCGGCCACGGTCGCGCTGCTTGGCCTCTCGCGCGCCTTACTCTCTCGTTAGATATTTTGAAGCGCGGTGGCGCAGCTTTCCGAGCTCCCGATTCAGCAGGTTTGTGCGTTGCAGGAATGGCAGGATTGGCGGCCTGCGCTTTTCGACGCGGCTGCGGGCTTTCAGCAGGCGCGCGTTGGGACCGAAGTTTTCGACGGCGCGATCGAGTGTAAAGATGGCGCTATCGCGGCGCCCGGCCGAGGCGTACACTTCGGCCAGATTCAGATACATCTGCATTTCTTTGCGTTTCAGTTGCAGTGCGGTCTCGCACAGCTTCACCGCTTCCGACCATCTCCTCTCCGAGCGCGAAATCGCTACACCGAGAAACGAAAGATAGTAGGGGTTGCTGCTTTCCATTTCCACCGAGCGGCGCAAGTGCGAGAGAGCGTTCTTGTGGTATCCACCCTTCAGCAGTTCGATTCCTTCCTTGAATTCGGTGAGTGCATCCAGTTGCGGCATGTGAACCCCCAAGCTTTATCCACGGACGGCTGGACGCCCGTGCAGAGTACGCGCGGTGCACGACGCAGGGTGCGGCGAGAAGGCGCTTCAGTAAGTTAGAAAATTTTTAGGGTAAAAGATACTGGTCCGATGTACAGGTCGCGATGAAAAGTACGCCCGCGGAAGGCCCCCGAGCAGACAAAATCGAGCGGCGGGTTCGCGCGCCGGGCTTTCAGGCGGTCAACGCGCCCTAAAGCTAGTGTTCACGCGATTTGAAGGAGGCGTAGCCGGCGGAGGCCATGGCGACGAAAAGGAAAAGGAGCGCGGCGTCCAGCAAGCTGTGGTAGTCAATCGCGTGGCCGCGAGTGTTTAGGGTGACCAACTCGAATCCCAAGGAACTCGAGACGCGCGCCACAATAGCCAGCACGGCGCAGACAACGCCCACCCAGTAGCTAACCTTGAGGATGTATTTTTCCATCGCGCTCCTCCACAAATTCCCGATGAAATTGGCGTGGCTGTCGAAAGACGTGCTTGAAAGTACCGCGGAGGGGTTCGCGAGTCAACGAACGAGAGCGCAGCTGAAGGGTCGGTCAAGCAACGAGAAGGACGTCGTGGGCGTGGCGCACCAGGGCCATGAGCTCGGTCTTAGGCACCACACGGCGGATTCCTGCGGCGGAGGCCTCGTCCTGCTGAATGGCCTGGGCATACAGCGTATACAGGATGATGGGGACGCCGGGAAGTTCGCGATGAATGACGCGCGCGGCGGCCAGCCCGTTCATCGCGGGCATGGATAGATCCAGAATGATCAGATCGGGACGAAACGCTCTTGCCTTCGAAACTGCGTCGGCGCCGTCTACCGCTTCCGCGCACATTTCAAAGCCTTCTTCCGCCTCGAAGACGCGGCATAGCAGTTGCCGCATGTCCTGACTATCATCCGCGATCAGCACCCGTTTCGGCATGGCCCAAGAGTTCAATAGATTTGGTCGCTCCGCAATGGCTGGGGAGGCCCGGAGCGGGTAGCGGCTACTCAAACGCTAGCAAAGACTGAATTCTCAGGGCAATACACGGATGCTGGTATCCAATACTGAGAACGCTCGCTACATCGTTTTTTCCGGGAATTTCGCTTGCGTTGGACGCAATACAGCGATGAGGCGAAACTCTCGCCTTCCTTCCTTCTTTGCTTCTTTGCTTCTTTGCTTCTTTGCCTCTTTGCTTCCCTGCTTCGTTGCGGTAGCGAGCGCAGCACCAACTGCCGTTTCCCGCCGCGTTGGCGCTCTTCGCGCGGCATTGCCTGACTCGTAAGATTTAACAATGTTTACAAAGTCTTGCGCTAACGACCGTGCGCGCCAACTCGTCTAGAAGCGCGGAGGCAAACTTCCCCGTGAAAACGCGTCCTCACCTGCCCTGGACGGAGAGCATGAATGTGTAACCCTCGCCCGAGGAGTTGCACGCGATACGCGGGGTTGCTGATCGCGGTAGCGCTGGTAGCCGGTTGCCACAAAAATAATTCCGAGTTCGACGCCGGACGCAAAGCCGAAGCCATCCAAGATTACGACACCGCGCTGCTGCACTACGAAAGCGCCGAGCGCGCGAATCCCACGGACGCCGAATACAAACTCCGCGTCGTGCATATGCGTTACACCGCCGCTTCCTTCCACATGGAACAAGGCCAAAAGGCGCTGCAGAAGGGCGATCTGGAGCTCGCCATGTCCGAATTCGAAAAGGCGCACGGAATTGATCCCTCGAACGTGGCCGCCGAACAGCAAATGAAGAAAACCGCCGACCTGGTGGCGATCGCAAACGGCACGAAAACCGCCCCCACACCCGACGATTTCAATGCCGACGAAAAGGAGCTGATGTCCGGACCTCCACAGCTCGAGCCGCTTTCGCACGAGCCTATTAATTTGAAAATGACCAACGATTCGCGAGTCATCTTCGAAACAATTGCGAAGCTCGCCGGCCTTTGCGTGATTTTCGATCCCGATTACGTCTCGCGGCGCGTCACCGCGGAACTGCCGGGCGTGACGCTCGAGCAGGCGCTCGACGCGGTGTCCTTCGAGAGCAAAGCTTTCTGGAAGCCGCTCACCCGCACGGTGATAGAAATCGCTCCGGACAATCCGCAGAAGCGCAAAGACATCGAAGACGAGCAAGTGGCGACGTTCTACGTTGCGAATTCGATGACGCCGCAGGATCTGACTGAAATCGTGAACGGCCTGCGCCAGCTGCTCGACCTGCATCGCATCCAGCAAGTGAACGCGCAGAACGCCATCATCGTTCGCGACACGCCGGACAAGCTGGACCTGGCGGCCAAGGTGATCGCGGACATGGACAAGGCCAAGCCCGAAGTGTTGTTGCACGTGGAGGTGCTTTCGGCGGATCGCGATCGTCTGCAGCAATTGGGGATTCTGCCGTCGCAGAACGTTTCGCTCGCATTCAATCCGCGCTGCTCGGTGCAATCGGCGAATACGGATTGCACCAGCAGTTCGAGTTCGTCTACTACCGATACCAACCCGCTTTCGATCACGCTGAATAATCTGAAGCGTCTTTCGACCGCGGATTACAGCATCACGTTGCCCGGCGCGGCGGCCGAAGCAGTGCTCACTGATAACAACACCAAGATCATTCAGGACCCGGAGATCCGCGTCACCGACGGCGAAAAAGCCGTGCTGAAAATCGGCCAGCGCGTTCCGGTGGCGACCGGCAGCACGCAAGCCGCTGCAGGCGTGGGAGCTGGAAGCTCGGTCGCCTCGCTGGTCAACACGCAGTTCCAATACATTGACGTGGGCGTGAATATCGAAGCGCAGCCGCGCGTGCATCCCGATGGCAGCGTGAGCATGAAACTTTCCGTGGAGGTCTCGTCGGTCGCAAATTACCAGAATATCGGCGGGGTTTCCGAGCCGGTCATCAGCCAGCGCAAAATCGAGCACGAAGTGCGCTTGCAGAATGGCGAAGTGAATATTCTGGGTGGGTTGATCGAGCGCACCACGACCAATAATCTGAACGGAATTCCCGGTCCCGCCAGCGTTCCGGGCTTCAAATATTTATTCTCGCAGACCGATAAGGAAGTGGCCGACGACGAAGTGCTGATCATTTTGACGCCGCACATTTTGCGCTACCCCGGGATCACCAAGGAAAATTTGCGGCGGCTCGCTTCCGGCTCGGATTCGAACGTGCGCGTACTCCGTGAAGGGGTCGACGACGGGCCGTCGAGCGACAAGAGTAGCGCGATTCCTGGCGCGCCGCTCGCCGTGACGGCCTCCGTTCCGCCTTCCGCCTTATTGGGCTCGTCCGCCGCAACGGACACTTCCTCCAACTATCGGGCTGTTCCCTCCTCGATGCTTCCGCTCAATCAGCCCGCCGTGATTCCTGCGTCCGCTTCAATGCCACCAGCCGCGGGGAGCGCAGGCCCCGCGGCGCCACTTCATTTCAATCCCGAAAATATCGCGCTGAAGCCGGGAGACTCGACCACCGTAGGCCTGGCGATTTCCGGCGTGCACGATCTTTTTTCGCTGCCGCTCCTGGTGAAATACGATCCGGCAGTGATTCAAATTGACGATGTGCGCGACGGCGGATTTCTTTCCGGAGGAACCGAGGCTGTGGCGATCGTGCAGCGGATTGACGCGCAGAAAGGTGAAGTAATGATTTCGTGCACTCGCCGCCATGCCGGAACCGGAGCGACGGGCGGCGTGGTGGCGGGAGTGAACGGCAGCGGGACGATTCTCGGATTGGTGGTGCGCGCAGTGAAGCCGGGGACATCGAAGATTCAGATCGTGGAAGTGCAAGCGCAGGACTCGCGGCAGCAGGCCATACCAATTGTCGCGAGTGAAGCTACGGTGCGCGTGCAGTGACGTACGCGCACGCTAAGGAAGGAGGCGCAACTATGAGAACAAAAGTTTCTTGCGCGAAAGAAGCATCAAGCCAGCCAGTCCCGCGCAGAGCAACGCAATGCTGGACGGTTCCGGTACAGACCCCGAATAAGTCGTCTGCGACGACGTAAACGCAAAATCGATCTGCGCGAGGCCTCCGAGCCCGGAGGAATTCGTTACGCTCTGCACGAAAACGCCACTGAAAGTCTCGATCTCGTAGGGCACGTTGCTATTGCCGGAAAAGAAATCGAGCGACATTGCAGGGATCTCGACGTTAAACGCCTCGTCCAGGGCAAAGCCGATTTCGTAGAGACCGATCGGCGCCGTAACGTCCACGGTCGATCCAACAACCGTGGAAGAAATCACCGAAATATTCGTACCGCCAATCACCAACTGCTGGCTATCCGCGGAAGCCGCGGGCGCCAGCGCATAGAATGCCAAAAGTAAAGATGCCGCAAGAATAAACTTAGCCGAAATTCTCATCGTCGCTCCTCGAAAGGTCCGGGTGATCCGAGGTTCAAATGCGGGGAAATTATACTGGGCGACCAAGGTGCCTCCAAGCGAATTTTCGAGTACTAGGGGGTATATTTTGGGGGTAGCTCGTTAGTACTGGGGGATGTATCGGAGTGACACGTAGCGGCTTACGACCTTGTGCGGCATACGGGAATCCCTGTAGGCCGTCCGTCTTAAGGCGATCTAAATCTTGCGTCGTCCGCCGCAGAAGTACCGATTTTGCAGTTTTCAGACAAAATCTGGAGACTTTTGCTGGGCCAAGAGCCTCCGCGAATCTGTGCTACATTACTCCCATGGAAGTCACCGTCAACATCCCTGACGAAATCGCCGCGCGGGCCAAAGCGCGCGGGCTGGCGGTCGAAGCGTACATCCAAGAAATTCTGGCGCAGCAAGTAGGCGCGCCGCCGTTGCGTGTGCCGCCACGAACCCCTGCGGAGATACGGGAATGGCTAAATTCTCTCGCGCATTTCTCCGACAAAATTCCGCCGCTGCCGGACACAATCTCGCGCGAATGGATTTATCAGGAACACGACTAAGAATGACAGCCCTTTCGTGTTCGTGGCTAACAAAGGACACGCCGCGGTGTGTAAGACAATCCCTTAATGGCTAAGACGCCGCTCCGTGTTCTATAAAAAATGACGACGCGGCGAGATCTATATGGAGTGCGGGAGCTTGCTCCCGCCATTTCTTGGGCGAGGCGTGCCTCGCCTGTTCTGATCGCGCCAATTCCTAAGCTGCAAAAGCGGCGGCGCGCCGCCGCACTCCATATTGATCGCGCTTCGGGACTTGAGCGGCGTGCACGATTCGAGTTTTGTAGCAGCGGTCTTCAGACCGCCAGCAGTGATTGCCACTGCACCAACGGCACACTGAAGTGCGACGCCACAAAACCTTCCCGGCCGCACGATTCGCTTCGTAGACGCGAACGGCAAGTTTCCGCAGAAATTCTCCATTTCCTACGTACGAAAGGCACGGCGCTCCACAAAACGCCGTGCCCCCGCACGCAACAAAACCCAACTGCCTGATGCGCTTTACTGCGCTGCTTTATCCGTTGCACTTCCCTGCTCTGTTGGCGGCGTCACTTGCGATGAAGTCTTCCAGAAATCCGGATCGGCGTTGATCAGTTCCGGCTCGGCGTAGCTTTCGCGCGGATTGATGAGGAACAGATTGGTTTCGCTGCCTTCGATCGCGGCCGCCGAAAGCCCGCTCAGCTTCTTCATACCTTCTTCGCCCATCGCCGCGGCAAACTTAGGGGAGCTGGCGTAACCCTGATCGATCTCCGCAGCGGACTTCATTACGTGAAAGACCGCGAACGCAGGGCCACCCACGCCGTAAGCCCGCTCGTACATCGCCCAGTTATCGTCGGGATTGGCCTTGATGAGGGCCGGCTTCACCAATTTGACGATCTCGTCCCAATCCGCCTCGTGCCCCGGCTTGATCCGGTACACCGTAATTTCAAAATAGTGGACGTGCGCGAGTCCGCCGGCATCGTTATAGCTTTGGTCCTGGCGCAGGATATACATGCCGGACTCGTAGGAAGTGAGCAGCGCGCCGTCGGCTTCCGCGGCGCGGTCCAAAGTGGCTGAGAGCGACGCGTTCTTCTGATCCGCCTTCTCCTGCTCTTCCCACTGCGCGAAGGAGTCGTAACCGCTCAGGAACAGCGAACGGCTGACGCCGGTAAGCGAATCGAGCGCGATGTAATGGTTCGGCGAGTGCGCCGCGGTCATCGCCTCTACGAACGCTCTTTCGGTCTTTTCGTGCGCCGAGCCGGACTTCCCCGGCTTCACGACTTCACGAACCACGCTCAAGACCTTCGGCGGCAGCATCGCGGCGCTTTTTTCCTGCGCGGCGGCGATCAAGGCAGTTCCCAGTAGTAAGAACCCTACAAGCAAAATTCCACAGGCTTTTTTCTTCATAGATGCCGACCTCTTCGGCAGCTTGCGGTTGTGTACCACGTTAAATTTGACTTGCGAGATGTTGCGAAGGGGCTCTTCTGCCCCGGCAGCCTAGCTGGGGGGCAGAACGGCGCGGAGATTAGCGAACAGCCGAGGCGAAGTCAAGCAAAGAGGTCCGGCTGTAGCTGCAAAGTGAGAATGTCCGGATTGTGCAAAGTAGAAATGTCCGCTTTTCTAGGGGCCGGGGGGGCCTGATGGCAGAGGAGCGGATCGAGTTGAGTGCGAAAGAGCGGGAACGTTTGAAGG
>JBAQGJ010000022.1:0-2328 GCA_049287725.1 Candidatus Acidiferrales bacterium
GCGGCCAGCTCATCCATCAAGCATTGCCACGCTTCTTCCGGAAGTGCGTCTAGAAAGTGATTGCGCTCCCCTGGACTCATCGCATCAATGATGCTGCGCATGTCTTGCACCGGCCGCGAATGCAGCAACACATAGGCGTGGTAATACGGCAGATGGACGATCAGCGATGCCGCAAGCTCGATCGGCATCTCGTGGAAAAATGCGCGCTGCTCTTCATAAGGTACGGTCATGAAGAAATCGGCGGCGCTGCCGGGGCCAAGCCTGTGCAGTTGTTCGATGAGCGGCGCCCACTGACGTCGCGTCAGCAGATTGCGCAGTTTTTGGGTCTCTTGACTATTCATCGCGGCACGCAAGAGCCTACTACGTTTTCGCAGAGACTGCGAAGACCTCCCACGTGCGATTCGCGCGCGAGTATTGCAGAATTGTGACAAGCGATTCCGCCTCGTGATGAATGCTGTGGCATTCCGCGGGTTTCGCTCACCCGCCTCGGAATTTACATTTTTTTTACATCTCCACGACGTCACGGAGACATTTCCGCGACTGGACACTCGCATGCTTCCCCCCGCAGTTTCCGCTCGCCGGCGACGGCGCTAGGAACGCGGATGCCGAATAGAAGAAAAGGAGAAAGCCTCAATGTTCCGCCGATACTCAGTGAAGGACATCACCGTACTGCTCGCTCTTACCATTTCAATCCTCATCATGGGGGCCGCTCCCGCCTCTGCCCAAACAACGAGATATCATCGAACGAATCTTGTGTCCGACGTTCCAGGTGTTGCTCTGAGAACCGATCCGAATCTCGTCAATCCGTGGGGAATAGCGTTCTCCGCGGGCAGCCCGCCGTGGATTGCTGATAACGGTACAGGCTTGTCCACGCTCTATCAGGCTGACGGCCAGCCTTTTCCGGTAGCGTCTCCTCTGGTGGTTACTATTCCGCCTCCCGCAGGCGCCAGCGGACCTTCGGCCCCGACCGGGATCGTCGTTAATGGAACCACGGGATTTGTCGTATCCGGCGGCAGCGGATCTGGCGCCAGTGCTTTTATTTTTGATACCGAGGACGGGACGATCAGCGGCTGGAGCCCGGCCGCGAATCCCAAGCAGGCAATCCTTGTGGTTGACAACTCGAAACCGGGCGGCGTGGACAACTCCAGTTTGGGAGCGGTCTACAAGGGATTGGCGATCGCGGAAAACGGGACGGCAACCTTCATTTACGCCACGAATTTCCGTGATGGTTTCGTCGAACAGTATGATTCGAATTTCAAGTTCGTGAAGAAATTCACGGATCCGAATCTTCCCGAAGGTTTCGCGCCGTTCGGCATTCAGGCGATGCAGGGAAATCTGTTCGTAACTTTTGCCAAGCAGGACGCCGCCAAGCACGATGATGTTGCCGGAGCCAGAAACGGATACGTGGACATCTTCGACACCAACGGCAACCTGCTCAAGCGCTTCGCTTCCGCAGGGTCGCTGAACTCGCCTTGGGGTTTGGTGCAAGCTCCTCAAAACTTCGGAGAGTTTAGCGGCGACGTGCTGGTGGGGAACTTCGGAGATGGCCGCATCAATGTGTTCGATGCCAAGACCGGGTTCTATCAGGGATACATGAAGGACGATGTCGGGGCGGCATTAACAATTAACAGCCTCTGGGGCCTCGCTTTCGGCACCGGCGCGCCTCTCTCCGGACACGCCAACCGGCTGTTGTTTACGGCTGGAATCGGCGCCGAGTCTCACGGATTGTTCGGTGACATTCGGGTGACTACACCGCAAGACCTACCGTTGGAAATCGAGTAGCCGCCTGCAAGCAACTGTCGGCAGGCGGTAAAACCAACGCGGGCCTCCGCGGCGAAGAACTGCGGAGCCCAACATCCAATTTGAGCGCCCGATGCGGCGGCTACTTTTGAACTTTGCACGCGCCCGCGTGCAAGCCCCCGGCTCGAAAGTAGCCGCAACTTCGGTCCCTCCCTGCAGGCGGTCGCGGGTGTGTGCGTTTTTCGTGATCGAACCCTCCGCTGTTGGCTCCTCCAGAGTTGGAATTGCTCGCGTCTCCGGCTATGATGAGCGCTTCGGAGCAATCGAGATGAGCGCGCAGATGCAACCGTCGCAGCAGGATCAGCGGAAGAAAGAAGCGGGCGAGGCCGCCGCGCAGCTGGTGCAGGATGGCATGGTCGTGGGCCTCGGCACGGGATCCACGGCGGCGTTTGCGGTAGCGGCGCTCGGCCGTAGGGTGAAGCAAGACGGTTTGCGCATCGTCGGAATCCCCACTTCCGAACGCACCACCGAACAAGCGAATTCGCTGGGAATCCCGCTCACCACTTTTGCGGAGCATATGCAGATTGA
>JBAQGJ010000023.1:0-11462 GCA_049287725.1 Candidatus Acidiferrales bacterium
CCTTCAAACGTTCCCGCTCTTTCGCACTCAACTCGATCCGCTCCTCTGCCATCAGGCCCCCCCGGCCCCTAGAAAAGCGGACATTTCTACTTTGCACAATCCGGACATTCTCACTTTGCAGCTACAGATGCGATACGAGGGTGGAGGATTACGTCTGTGTGTCGTAAGATGTGCGGCAACTCGTGCGGTCTCAACGCACTCGCCACTTGTTCCAGTTTTCGTCCGCTCCGGTAGCCGAGGCCGCGTTTAGAGAATACGAAGAGGGAATTAAGGAATGAAGCGGGCCATCAATTCGGCCAATCGCTCTTGGGCCGCCGCGTTTCCTTCACGAAACAAGAATCACAAACTCTCGTTCCGTCTTTCAAAGTGAAATCGACTCTTCGGGTGGGGTCGATTTCGACGCCGCACTTACCGCAAACATCAATCTGCGATTCGCTCATTTCGCTCCGAGCAATCGGTTAGAAGCCTGTCTCTCTATAAAATCCCCAATCTTCACGAAAGTCCAGCGCGCGACGCTCGCGCTGCAAAGACCATCGCCCACGAGCGAGCGGCACGATCCGCGTCCTTACGTTTTGTCTTCGAGCGGAAAGGGCGCTGAACCGAGTAAGCCTCGAACGCATTCAGCCAGGCTCGTAAAACCATTTGGCTTGGATATCACCGCGTCGATACCGATCGCCCTCATCAGCGACTTGAAGACCACCACTTCATCATAAAGTGTAAGGAGCACGATCCGCACATTTGGCATCCGGCCTCTCAGCACGGCCGCCGTTTCCACGCCATTCATGCGCGGCATCCGAAGGTCGAGCAGAATCAAAGCCGGCTCGAGCTCCGTGGCCTTTTCGAGTGCATCCACGCCATCGATCGCTTCGCCGCAAACTTCAAAATTCCGTTGGTTGAGGTAGGCACGAATCGCTTTCCGGGCAGTCGCGCTATCGTCCGCGATTAGAATACCGTTGGACATCTGGCCCACCGTGAAGAACATCCAAAGATAGCACTGAATCGCGCGGCTCGGGAAGCGAGCACGATACGTACGGGAGTCTAATGGTTCTCCCTCGATAGTTATGCAGTCTTCACCCTATTACCGAACCCTTTTGGTGTCTGTAGCGTATTTAGGTTCGGTGATGCCCACGCCGCACGATGATTTGCCGGTGACAGAGAGGTAGCCCCGCCTCGCGATTGAATTAGCCGACAGTCCGACCTTGTTCTCAGCGAGTCATTATTAATGTCGAAGAGGATTCTAGTCGCGGACGATAGCGATATCGTGCGCCGAGCAGTTCGGTCATATCTCACCGACCGAGATTTTGAGATTTGTGGCGAAGCCGTTGACGGCGAAGACGCCGTCGAGAAGGCTCGAAAACTCAAGCCCGACTTAATTCTCCTGGACGTGGCCATGCCTCGGACGAACGGCATCGTCGTTGCCTCGGTCCTGAAAGACATGATGCCCAACGTCCGGATCATTCTATTCACTATGTATAGCGAAGCCGTCGCCAGAGCATTCCCGCGCAAATCGCTACCTGTTGATGCGGTGATCGCCAAGGCGGAAGGCGTCACCAGACTGGCAGAGTGCGTCCACAGCTTGCTACCTTCGTAGCATCCCGTTCAACTCCATAGCATCAGCAGTGGCACAGCCTTCAGGCAGTGCTCTTCACTTTCGTGGCCGAAGATCTCACTTCGCATCGCTTCATAGCGCAGAAGGGAAAGACTAGCGCCCGAGGCATCGTCGCACCTGCGTTTTACATCTGTTCGATTTCATCGGGCGTGGCAGGGTAGCGGCGCAAGAGCGTGATTGAAAATACGAGAACCAGCACGAGAAACCCGAGCAGCCCCAACTCCATCATGGACGCGCGAAAGATGCTCTGGCCCCCAGTGGTCCACGCTCCGCCCTGCGTCAGGCTTGCCGCTTCCAGCGTAATCACCAGCATGCGCCGGATCGAAGCAATCAGCCCGATAACCAGAAAAGGCTCCGTAACCAAAATATGCGACCGGATGGAGATGCGCACCGTATGCAGTACCTCCACCAACATCAGGACCACCAGCAATTGGTCCAAGACCTGCAGGATTTGGAATCCCACGGTCCTGTGAATCAGGCCGTCCCACAGCAATTTGCCGGCGAGGACGGCGGTCACCAGCGCAGTCACGAACAGCAAAATCGCCAGGACGGAGTACACAATCACTTCGCCCTTGCCTACATATTCGCTGAAATGGAAGCGGAGTCGCGGTTGAGCCATTGGCGTGGATAGTACAGCCGAGCCCTCCGCTTTTCAACGTCCCGGAGCGTAGCGTCCCGCCCGCCGTCTCTTCGTTAGGTAGTAGGACGTCCAGAAGGGCGCCGTCCTTTTGTGAGCTTGACTGAATAAATTCCGCAGTGTGTAATTCGCTTCCAGGCCCCCCAAGAACACGCATAGCCATCACGCCAACGCAGGGAGGACAATCATGAAAGTCGAAAACTGGGCGGTTTCCTGTTCTGCATCGCTGCTGCTTTTCATCGTGTGTGCCGCGACGATATTCATCGCTCCAAGGGCGCGTGCCGCTACTGGCCAGGCGCAGATCACCGTTCTCTACGATGCATTCGGTAAAACATCCACGATGCAGAAAGACTGGGGCTACGCCGCGTTCATCGAATACGACGGGAAACGGATTCTGTTCGACACCGGTGGCGACCCTGAAATTCTTGCACGGAATGTGAAAGCGCAGGGCGTGGACTTGACGAAGCTGGACTTCGTTGTGATTTCGCACCGACACGGCGATCACATGGGAGGCCTGACCTATCTATTGAAGGTGAACGCCACCGTGAAGATATACGCACCTAACGAGGGATTCGGCGGGGTTTACGGCTCCGACCTACCGAGCAGTTTTTATCGCAAGGACGCATCTCTCCCTGCGGAACAGCGCTACTACGACGGCACGCCGCCAGAAATTATGCGATTTGGGTCCGCTTGGCCCGGAGCTAACTTTCAACTTGTCGACAAGAGCGTCGAAATTACACCCAATATCCATCTGATCGCGCTGGTGTCCGATAAACCGGGAACGCTGGAAATGCGTGAGCTCTCGCTCGCCATCAGTACGCCGGACGGCCTGGTCGTCGTGGTTGGCTGTGGGCATCCCGGCATTGAAAGGATTGTCGAAGCGGCCGGCGCGATCAACCCGCAAATCCACTTGCTCGTCGGCGGCTTTCACCTGGTGGTGGCGAGCGACTCGGACATCGAGAAGACGGTTACGGCCCTGCACGACAGACTCAAAGTAGAGTATGTCGCGCCCGGCCACTGCACCGGCGAGCCTGCCTTCGACGCGCTGAAGAAATCGTTCGGCGATCACTATCTCTACGCCGGGCTAGGCAGCACACTGCCGCCGACCACCACAGCGCATTGACGTGCCCACTGTAATTGGTACGGCGCTTCGCGCGACCGTGCCCGAGCAAATCATTCCGTCGTATTGTCAGCCACTCAGAACTAATAGGACCGGTTGAACCCGGCTTGCCGTCATTTGGAACCAGTTCGGAGGTTGACAACACAGGCCCATCGGGTCTATGGTCTAAGTTAGTTAAATGACTAACTCTTCCGAGGAAGAAATATGCGAAGGGCACAACCGGACAAGCGAACGCGGCTGATTGAGACTGCGACGAAGCTGGCGTATGGACGCGGTTTCCGAGAGACGAGTCTGGCGGACATCGCCGAAGCGGCTCGCGTGCCCGTAGGCAATGTCTATTACTACTTCAAAACCAAGGAAGATCTCGCCGAAGCCGTGGTGGAACGGCGCCTGGAGGAGTTTCGCACGGCCCGGGCGGAGTGGGACCGCTTGAGTTCTCCGAAGGAGCGGCTATTAGCTTTCGTGGGCAGCATCCAAGCGAACCGGAAGCAACTTGTGCGTGGCGGATGTCCAGTTGGCGGCTTGTGCTCCGAGCTACACAAGGAGGGCGGTGCTCTGGCGAAAAAGTCCACGACGCTCTTCACTGAGCCGATCGCATGGCTTGACAAACAGTTCCGGGCCGCCGGCCACCATAAGAACTCGCACGAACTTGCAATGCATCTCTTCTCCGCCTTTCAGGGGATGGCTGCCGTCGCGCATGGCGCGAATGAGCCCGATCTGGTGCTGAGGGAAGTGCGGCGCCTCAAGAATTGGATCAACACGTTGTGAAAGGGAAATGATGGAGCAACAGGCCGCGCGGCAGTTGACGAGCTTAAGCGGACAAAAGGGGAGCAAACATGAAAGCGTTGCTTGATAAACAGCAGTTTGGGCCGTGGGCGCTCGTGACAGGGGCTTCGACTGGGATAGGCGCCGAATTCGCGCGGCAAATCGCGGCGGCCGGAATCAATCTGGTGCTGGTGGCCAGGCGAGAGGCATTGCTCAATGAGGTCGGACGCCATATCACGAAGGACTTTGGTGTTCAGTTCCGCGCCCTCACGCTGGACCTCTCGCAAGAGGGCTTCATCCCGGAACTCGCCGAGCACACGAAGGATCTGGATATCGGCCTGGTCGTCTCGAATGCAGGCACGGCAAACCCGGGTGAATTCCTGAAGCTCGATCGACAGCTCCTCGAGGAGACCCTGCGACTCAACACCCTGTCGCATCTAGACATCGCACATTACTTCGGCCGGAAGCTCGCTGAGCGCAGGCGGGGCGGCTTAATCCTCGTGGGGGCAATGGGCGCGGAAAACGGCATTCCGTGTATAGCGAACGATGGAGGTGCGAAGGCGTATGTGCACAGCCTTGGCGAAGCGCTTCATTACGAGTTCAAACCTCTTGGCGTCTACGTCACTGTACTGGCAGCCGGGTTTACGAACACACCGGTGCTCGAAAAGTTTGGCTTCGATCCGAAGACCATGCTGATGAAACCGATGAGCGTCGAGCAGTGCGTATCTGAGGGCCTCAACGGCCTGCTCGAAAATCGCTCCAGAACCGTTCCAGGGCGCCTGAACCGCATTATGAACGCCCTCGTGCCCGCTTCTCTTGCGCGAAAGATGGAGGCGGACATGCTTGGTACAGCGCTTGCGAATAAGCCCGCAAGCGCGAGGGCCCAGGCCTAATAACGGACGGGCAGTGAATCGCGGAGGCCTGATTTGAACCGACGAACTCCTATGCCAGTTCGTCTTGTCCAAATGCTTCAGAGTCCAGACGAACTCCATGTCGCGATCAAGATAGGTAACGAGAAGTGGCATGGCGTTTTGACTCGCCCACTGCGATTGGTAAGGCCCTTCGCGCCACAGTGCCCCATCAAATCATTCCGGGCGTATTGTCCGCCACTCAGAACTAATGGGACCGGTCGAAACCGCACGACCAACCAGGCAAGTGAAATTCAATCCGTGAACACAAGCGCGTTTACGGTACTTATAGCTGTGCGGGTAATATTAGGGTCGAGAAGTCACTTGAGCTTTACAAGAGGACTCAATCATGACGAATAGAGAAGCCGGAATCAAAGTAGTCCGCGAAATGATGGGCGACCAGGCGGCCGCAAAACTCAGCGTTTCCGCTGACTCAAACACCTTCGGCGCCCCGATCGCTGGCTACGCGGTTGACCAGGTCTTTGCGGATATCTGGACTCGTCCCGGTCTGGACAGGCGTTCCCGCAGCCTCGTTTCGATGTCCGTCATGATCGCCATGCGTCAGCCCCATGAATTCGCCATCCACATGGGGGCCGGGCTCAATAACGGCCTCACATTGAAAGAAATCGAGGAAGTTCTGATCCAGGCGCTGCCATACGTAGGCTATCCTGCCATCGCAACAGCACTGGCTGCTGCCGCCGAGGTTATCGAGGAGCGTGGTCTGGACGTCGACGAAAACTACGCTGGCCACCGCGGCCTGCTTTGACACTAAACGGCATGAACCATCCCAACATCCGTAATTGGTACGCCCTCGTCGCGACCGTTCCCAAGCAAATCATTGCGGGCGTATTGTCCGCCACTCAGAACTAATGGGATCTCGCAGCAAGGCTACAATCCTGAACATCGGACGCAAGGAGTATTGAGTGACAAGCGATGACGCCGCCGAACGCGTGAAGAAACTCGTGGAGTCTGGAAAGGCGAAGGGGTACGTGCTTTACGACGAACTCGATGAGCTACTGACCTCAGCCTCTCGAAGGGCGGCTGACCTCGACCATATTCTGTTAGAGCTGGCCGCTAATGGAATCGCATTGCGTGAAGAACCGGGGACCGAGCACGAAAAACAACATCGCCAGGACGACGAATCGCTCGACGACGACATACTTCAGGAACTCAGCGAAAACTCGAGCGATGCTCCTGTAACGATGTATCTGCGCGAGGTGTTGACGACGCCGCACCTGACGCACGAACAAGAAAGTGAACTTGCCAAACGCATGGGTGGCGGACGAGACCGCGAAGCGGCCGAGAAGGAACTCATCGAAGCGAATTTGAGGCTCGTGGTCAGAATCGCCAAGAGCTTTCGTGGTCGCGGTCTAGGTATGCTTGATCTGATCCAGGAAGGCAACATCGGCCTCATGAAGGCCGCTCAGAATTTCAATTCCCCACGAAGTTATCGCTTCTCAACCTATGCGATCTGGTGGATACGCCGGACCATACGTGTTTCCCTCCCGCAATGAAACGCCAAGCAGATGTGGAACGCTTCCGCCGCCAAGCGCAGGCCGCTTCAGCGCACACTCGCGCTGACTACCGCAGCGCATTGACGTGGCTACAGGCGACAACAGTCGGTGGCGATCTTAGCTTGCAGTGGCAAGCACGACTGCTGTATACCTTTCTGCCATGGCAGATGCAGCACAATCGGCGACGCCGGACACTCAGCTCTTCCGTAACGTTTTCAACGCGAGTCCCATTGGGATTGCCGTGGAAAACCTGGAGGGGCAGCCTCTCTTCATAAATCCTGCCTTCTGCTCAATGCTAGGCTTCAGCGAAGACGAATTGCGGGGCAAACACTGTGTTGACTTTTCTCCTGCTGAAGACGCAGAGAAGGACTGGGCTCTTTTTCAAGAATTGCGAGCAGGGGCGATAGATCACTACCAATTGGAGAAGCGTTATTTTCGGCGGGATGGCTCGCTGGTGTGGGGCAGTTTGAGTATCTCTTTATTGAACAGTCGGCCGTCTCCGCTGGTAATTGCGATGGTAGAGGACATCACGGACAAAAAAAATGCAGAGGAAGCGCGGTCTAAGCTTGCCGCAGTTGTCGAATCGTCTGACGATGCGATTGCTTCGGGGACTCTGGATGGAATTATCGTAGGTTGGAACACAGGTGCGCAGAGGATTTACGGGTACACAGAGGCTGAAGCCCTCGGTAAGCCGATGAACATGCTTGTCCCGCCAGAGCTAACGGATGAAGAGAACAAGCTTCTTGAAATGTTGAGAGGCGGGCGTCCCATACAGAATTTTGAAACAGTTCGTGTTACCAAAACGGGGACAAGAATTAATGTATCGCTGACTATTTCGCCCATTAAGGATTCAAGCGGCAGAACTGTAGGCTGTTCTGCCATCGCCCGTGACATCACGAAGCGAAAACTCGCCGAAGCCGCGCTCGCAAACGTCAGCCGCCAGTTGATTGAAGCACAGGAGCAGGAACGTAGCCGGATTGGCAGAGAACTGCACGACGACATCGTTCAACGTCTCGTCCTGTTGGCTCTCCAGTTGCAGCAACTCCACCAAGGCGCCGCCATTTCGCCTGAAGTCCGCAGCCGTATGGGCGAATTCCAGAACCAGATCACGGAGATAGCCAACGATATTCAATCCTTATCACACGAGCTGCATTCGTCAAAATTGCAATATTTGGGTATTGCCGCGGCCATGAGAAGCTTCTGCCGAGAATTCGCCGAGCAGCAAAAAGTGGAGATTGACTTCACAGCCCACGATTTGCCGAGCTCCTTGTCGTCGGACATTTCTCTGTGCCTCTTCAGAGTTCTGCAAGAAGCCCTCCACAATTCGGCGAAACACAGTGGCGTGCGGCAGTTCGAAGTGCGCCTATGGGGAACGTCGGATGAGATTCAACTCACGGTTAAGGATTTCGGCGCGGGCTTTGACCGCGAAGCAGCAAATAAAAGCCGTGGTGTTGGTCTCATCAGCATGGAGGAGCGGCTGAAGCTGGTGAAAGGAACGCTTTCAATCATCTCGCAACCGGAAAAAGGCACTACAGTCCACGGTAGCGTGCCTCTGCGCTCAGCAAATGCGATGCATTCAGCCGGGTAAGGGTTGACCTGTTGCCAGAGGTAATCCGCTACTGATATACCGCCTGCCCTCAAGAACCGCTGCCACAGCCGCTAAGAGTTCGCTACCCGCGTGCGTCTTAACTACGTAGCCCGATGCACCCAAGGCTAGAGTTGCCTGCACCACATCACCAGAGGTTTCTTGGCTAACAAATAGTATCTTGGATTCGGGGGAGAGCTTGCGGATTCTTCGCGCTGCTTCGACTCCATTCAGCGACGGAAGTCCAATATCGAGCACAACTAAGTCCGGTTGCAGTTCTTCGGCTTTCTGAACCGCTTCCAATCCGTCTGCAGTTTCCCCAACGATCTGCAATCCGGACTTTTCTTTCAGCGTTGAACAGATGAAGCGCCGAAACGGTTCGTAATCTTCTATTACGAGCACCCGGACTGAGGATGGTTCCAAGCTGTCCCCTTTAAGGTCCAAACCGTCTGAGACATTATCACAGATTGGGTGGACGCGGGCGAAACGAGCAACAGCTGCAAGGCTCTCGACGCATTTACTTTTCGCCGGCCAAAATAGGTAACGAGAAATCGCCTAGCGCTTACTGACGATTTTCGGGCAAGGGCTTCCCGGGTAGCGTGTCCAAGTCCTGGTAACGCGGTAACCGGAAACTGACCCGCTACCCCTCGTTGACTTACCTCTTGCGCCCACCTAACATGTGCGCGCATGTCAGAGACCCCGTCTCCAATCGGCCAGACCTTCTCGCATTACCGCATCATCGAAAAACTCGGCGGCGGAGGCATGGGTGTCGTTTATAAGGCCGAAGATTCGCGCCTCAAGCGCTTCGTCGCGCTGAAATTTCTGCCGCAGGATGTCGCCGGCGACCCGCAAGCCCTCGCGCGTTTCCAGCGCGAAGCGCAAGCCGCCTCCGCACTCAATCATCCCAACATCTGCACGATTTACGACATCGGCGAGCAGGACGGCCAAGCGTTCATCGCCATGGAATTTCTCGACGGCCAGACGCTCAAGCACCGCATCAATGGTCGCCCGGTCGATATCGAAGACCTTCTCTCTCTCGCAATCGAAATCGGCGACGCGCTCGATGCCGCGCACGCCGAACACATCGTCCACCGCGACATCAAGCCCGCGAATATTTTCGTCACCAAGCGCGGCCACGCCAAAATTCTCGACTTCGGTCTCGCGAAAGTCACTTTCACCGCTGCGGGCTCTTCCGCGTCCCGAATCGCGGTGGACTCTACCGAAGGCGCCACGCTCGGCGCCTCCGCCGAACATCTCACCAGCCCCGGCAGCACGATGGGCACCGTCGCGTATATGTCGCCCGAGCAGGTCCGCGGCAAGGAACTCGACGGCCGCTCCGACCTTTTCTCCTTTGGCGCCGTGCTCTATGAAATGACCACCGGCGCGTTGCCTTTCCGCGGCGAAACCTCCGGCGTAATTTTCAAAGCGATCCTCGATGGCGCGGTCGCCGCGCCCGTGCGGCTGAATCCGGAAACACCCGCGGAGCTTGAGCGCATCATCAACAAAGCCCTCGAAAAGGATCGCAATCTGCGTTACCAGTCCGCTGCCGACATTCGCGCGGACCTCGCGCGCCTCAAACGCGAAGAAGATTCCGGCCGCTCCACGCGCGTCAGCGACGCCTCCGCTACCCAATCGGGCAGCGTACCGACGGCCGCCGGAACAACCGGCGCAAGCGCCGCGTCACCCGCGACTACCTCCTCCGGTTCTGCAACCTTGCCCGCCGCCAATGCCGGCGCAACTCGCAAACTCTGGATCGGCGGCGCGATCGCGGCGGTACTCGCGCTCGCCATCGGCGGCTACTACTTCCTGCACGGCCGCGCGCCAGCCGAAAAAGTCACCTCCATCGCCGTGCTGCCCTTCGTCAACGCCACCACCGACCCCAGCAACGAATATCTCAGCGACGGTCTTACCGAGAGCCTGATCGGCACGCTTTCGCAGCTCTCCGACGTCAAAGTGATGGCGCGCAGCACCGTCTTCCGCTTCAAGAACAGCGAAGACGACCCGCAAAAGATCGGCAGGGAACTCAACGTCGGCTCGGTGCTGATGGGCCGCGTCACGCAGCATGGCGACACGGTCGCGGTGCAAGCCGATCTCGTCAACACCGCGGACGGCTCGGAAATGTGGGGCAAGCACTACGAACGCAAGATGGCGGACGTCACGCAGGTGCAGGGCGACATCACGCGCGACGTCGCGAAAAAATTGGAATTAAATACGGCCGGCAACGCCCCGGCAAACATGGGCAATGCCGGCACCACGAATCCCGACGCCTATCGGCTTTATCTCGAAGCGCAGCAGCAGCTGTACGGGCGCACCAGACCGGGAATTCTGAAGAGCGTCGAGTTGTTCCAGCAGGCCGTGGCCGCCGATCCGAACTACGCGCTAGCCTGGGCCGGCCTTTCCACCAGCTACATCGTCGCTGCGGGATATGGACGCCTGATTCCGTCCGCGCAAGCGCTGGGATCGGCGGATCAGGCCTCCCAAAAAGCCGTCGAGCTAGACGATACCAGCTCCGACGCGCACGTCGCGCGCGCCAATGCGCTCGGTGCCGCCTGGAAATGGAGCGCTGCGGACGCGGAGTTTCGCCGCGCGATCGATCTCAACGCCAACAACTCCAACGCCCACTATTTTTACGCGTTCAATTATCTGATGCCGACCAATCACCTCGAACAAGCCCTCGACCAGTTCCGCCTCGCGCTGGCTCTCGATCCGCTCGCGGGGATCGTGAGGACCAATTACGCCCTCACGCTGATGGACGCTCACAAGTTTCCCGAAGCCCGGGAACAGTTCGATCAGATCCTCGCGCGCGATCCCGGTTTCACGCCGGCGCTCTTCTATCTGTCTCAGATGGAGGCTACGCAGGGGCAGTGGGCGGACGCTATAAGCGCGTTGCAGAAATCGGGTCCGGGCGAGTCGTCCACCCGTTCGTGGAACCCGGACGCGAAAGGTTACGCCGAATTCATGGATGCTATCGGGACCGGCAGCCTGCCCGCGAACGCCGCCGTGGGATACGCCCTGGCGGGCAATCGCGACAAAGCCTTCGAAAATCTCGAAAAAGCCTACACCGATCGCGACGACGAAATCACCGCCGTAATCCGCTTCCCGGCCTTCGACACCCTAAAATCCGACCCCCGCTGGCCCGCGCTACTGCACAAACTCAACCTCCCGCAGTAGCGCATCCTCCGCGCTCTTTCTTAAGCCCGTCATCCTGAGCGAAGCGAAGGTGTGGATTCACATTTCAAGTGCAACAGCATCGACGAGAAGATCTCGGCGGGAGTTTGAAAGCCCAGGCATTTTCTGGGAGTGTGATTGTGGCGCTGGGTGAGC
>JBAQGJ010000024.1:0-3739 GCA_049287725.1 Candidatus Acidiferrales bacterium
CCTCAACGCAGAAGGCAGTGAGCATAGCGATGAAGGAGCAACCCATAGAAATGATGTGTGTGCCGACCCAGGTCTGCCAGTGTCTCGTTCGGGCCGTGCGTCCCAGGGATGACGCACCGAAGGAAATGACTCCCAGAACGAAGAGCGCGCGGTCGTCTGTCCAGTGCGCCGCCGCCAAAAAACCTGCGGAGATGACGAGTACGGCGAGGCTCCGATGGTAGATCGTTCCGCACATCGGATGCAGCCCCGCTCGCTTCGCGCTGGCTATCGTGACGACTCCCGTGACTAGACAGAACAATCCGGCAAGAATATGGAGCCCCAATATTGGGAAGAGAGCGGACGATTTGAAGAGCATTCCAATCCAGTCGAGTTCCGATAGCCGTTTGCGCCATCGTCCGCCCTGTACGTTCGTGGTTCCGGCGATCGAAGCGCGGTGCTGTCTACGATTTCACGGGCGAGCGGAGGTTTTCATGCGCTGGCACGTGAATCCCAGCCGGTACGGAGACAAGCGCCACCAGCGCCCATATCTCCGCACAGCCCTCAAACGCTCCAAAGACGGCTCGGATCGAATCCCATCGGTAAAAACTTTCGAAGGCTTGCTGCAGCGTTGCAGGATCATTCCCGATTCGATGCAGACTCAACATGATGGGTGCAGCTTGAGTGGTGGTGAGCATGACGCAGATCGCCATTAGGGCAGCACCGTACAGAGGAATGGCCACAGACGGAGGTCTCTTCGGACTCAGCCGAAAGGCGATCGCGGCTGCCAAAATCAGCACAGTTCCCCCGATGCCCGCGAGAGGGTACATAATCTCGCCATTTCCAAGATCAGCGCTTCGGCTGAATGCCGCCCAGGCCTCGGGGCCGAGATGACGCCAGGCTGGCATCTCCACTAAAGTTCGAGCCAGACTGCCGGCTATGGTGCCCAACAGTTGTCCCGCGACGATCAGCACGAGGGCTATGCGCAGTAGCTTCTCAGTTTTCATGATTGGCCCTTTTTGTCTATGCATCGTTATACGATGTATAATGCTACGCCGCTCGCGAACAAACGTCAACAGCGGCGCAATTTTCATGCTCTTGGCGGCGCAATAGGTATGAACTCACCGCTTTTTTCCAAACCCGTTCGGAAGTACACTACCTCCGTAGCCGATGTAACTGCGTATCCCAGGTGCTTGGAATGCCATTCGATCGGGAATTGCTGAAAGGCAGTATCGCGCTGTTAATACTGAAGCTCCTGTCCGAACGCGACATGTACGGATACGAAATCATCCAGGAGTCGCTGCGCCGCAGCCAGGATGCATTTGAATTCAAGGAGGGCACCCTGTACCCCGCGCTTCACCATCTGCACAAGCGCGGCTATCTCCACTCGGAATGGCGCACGGGAAAGAATGGCAAGCAGCGGAAGTATTACGGTTTGACCGCCGCTGGCAGAAAAGCGGCCCGCCGCAGTGAACAAGAATGGCTTTCTTTCACCAAAGTGGTAAACGCCATTCTGACGAAGGCCAACACTTGATGCATCTGGATCGCATGGTTTCTCGGATAATTTTGCTGGCTAAGCTTCCCGGCAACAACCGCCGCGCGGAAGTGGCGGAGGAACTACGATCGCATCTGGAGGATCTTGCGGAGGAGGTGCGATCCCAAGGCTATGACGAGGAGGCCTTGAACCGGATCGTCAGAATGCGGTTCGGCGAGGCGGAGGAGATTGCCGGAGCATTCGCTTCTGTTTACGCGCCGGAACGATTGGCGAAACTTATTCTTCAGTCGGCCATGTTAGTTACTGCGTCCACGATGGCCGTGGTTGTGGTGATTGGCGCTGTGCAGTTGATCGCTGCGATTTGTACCGCGACCTCAGTTGTATCGATCTTGAGGGGCATCCATCAGGAAGCTTTCGGTTTCGGCGCCGTTACGGCGGGCTATTGCAGCGTGTACGCTGGGGAGCGCATCTTTCCGACGTCTCTAACGAAGGCCCTTTTGCTAAGCGCCACTTTGGGTGTGTGCCTCGCCGCGGTTTTCGGTTGCTTGGTCCCGCAGCACGCGGCACTGCCATTGGCTGCCTTTGCGTGTGCCGCAGCCGGTCGCCTGTTGCAACGCGTCGAGGTACCTTTCGTGTGGTTCGCCGGAACGGCGCTGCCGCTGCTGATGGCATGGGCGCTGTTTGGTCCGCTGATTTCCGGTTGGCAGTTCCCATGGTTGGTGTGGGTAGGCTTAACAGTTTCTTGCAAGGCATTACGAGAAATCGTTCGGCTGTTCGAAAGAGTTTTTGTCGAGGATTTTGCGTAAGCGAGAATTACTGGGCAAAGATCCTCTAGGTCCTCATATAACGCTTAGTTCCTTCGCAAGGTGCTTTGCTTGCGGCGGCTTGATTTGAACGGACGATCTCGAGTAGGTCAGGGCTCCTGCTCACTAGGCAGGTGCTCTCCGTCAGGACAACCGTTCCCGGGACACTTTTCGGCCGACCGCTACAGCGCGTACCCCCTGCGCCAGTAGCAGGTGGTAGTCGCATCTCGAGGAGGCGCGTCCCGCTGACACACATCGATCCGCAGAGATAGCAGAAAATCACAACAGCAATTCTCGCAAGCCGATGTTCTTGAAACCCAATGACTTCCACTAAACAACGGCTTCAGCACCGATTCGCCCA
Source organism: Candidatus Acidiferrales bacterium (assembly GCA_049287725.1). Taxonomy (GTDB): domain Bacteria; phylum Acidobacteriota; class Terriglobia; order Acidiferrales; family UBA7541; genus Palsa-295. The sequence continues at coordinate 2,636 of JBAQGJ010000024.1, forward strand.
GTCCGAATGGATTCAAGCAATTCCTCGACGGATAAGCGGGATTCGGCGACACTCTAAGCGTGGAAAGAGGGTTGTTGCTCCAAACTGCTCCGAGCAAATTCATTCAAAATCGGAGGTCGCGATCGAAACCTAAGTCGCGGAAAGGAGAGAAGTAAAGGTTTGGTGGACGTGACCGGGATCGAACCGGTGACCCCCTGCTTGCAAAGCAAACTAGGAAACACGAGGTGGTTGATTCTTCTAGCCTTTACCTATGTCATGTAGCACGGTTTTAGCGGGTGTTTGGGGCTTATTGTTCCCATTTTGTTCCCACATTTGCCCGCAGCATACGCGATCTAATCGACCGAAAAAATGCCGCGATTATTGCCCAAAGGCGAGCGTTCGGTTAACAGCCACTTGAGTAACTTAATCACGATTTGCCGGAGCGGGAGTTTTCCGAGGAGGATCAGCAAGTTGCGATGAAACGGGATCAGTCAACTTCTCTTCTTTGTTCACCTTTTATTCGCAATTGCTCGTGGTTTGCCGCGATTACCGTGACATTTTCGTGACACCGATGAGGTACGATAATGAGGATTGTTTCGGACACCCCGTAATCGGTCCAGTATCGATGCGTCGCGCGGAGATCAGTTCGTACAAGCCCGTTACCAATCCGGCCCACTCCTCGAACCCAGTTTCTGGATAAAGAGTGAGAAGCTTAGGTACCTGCTCGACCAGAAGCCTCAGCCCAGAAAGAGCCGCCCGGAGCAGAACGCGGAATCCTGTGAGTTCTAACGCCTAGCGCTCTTTCATTCAGAGGAAGAAGAATCACTGGCGATTACTACGCTTCCCGTTGTCTTGGCACCTTTGCAGTCGCTTGGCTGATTTGCCTCGTACTTAAATAACAAAAGTAAGAAATGATTCCGCTGGCACACGCTAGTCCCAACTGTATGAACTTTCCGCGCATGTCCGGAGTCTCGCGAAGCAAGAGTTCGAAAAAAAGCACCGGAGTAAGCAGAGAAACGATGTAAAGCACCCTGCCGAGTATCGAGCGGGAAGTGCCGATCCACCAGAGCTGAAGACTAGAGGCATGATCGGAGAGATGCTTCCGCAGATCGAGAAGCTGTAAAT
>JBAQGJ010000025.1:0-31121 GCA_049287725.1 Candidatus Acidiferrales bacterium
AAAGGTTGTGGAAGGTTGCCGCACAGTAGTCGGTATCTCGCCCTACGCGGCGGGAATTTTCCACAAATGCCTTCGTTCACTCAAAGGCGTCCGCCTGTCCGTTGAGTCACGCGAAGCCCGATCAATCTGATTGTTTCTCAACATGAAAGAATGGTCTTTGACGAACTCACCGGCAACCTCAGAAAAACCAAGTTGCAATACTTGAATTTGTCGCAAGTGCAGATGGGCATCGTCAAGAGCTTCCTGTTCGGCAGCTGATATTGCTGGGTTTACGGATTCGCTGACGCGTTTGGAGAGAATGCCTGCGGCCTTGGAAGCTCGGTCAGCAAGTTCCGTATGAGGCAGCAACAAGGACTGGTAAAAGCGGATTTCCCAATCAAACTTTTCGTCGAGACTACATTGTGCATTGGAGTGTGGCATTACAGAGTCCCAATCGGGATTATACCATCCCTGCTATGATGTCCGACGTGCTATGTTCGATTGCCGACAGTCTGTTTGAAAAGTTTGCTGAAGCCACACATGAGCACTTCGAGGCGACCGACAATTTGTCTATGCTCGCGGTCTAAAGAACTTCCGCCAGAAATTTGACCATGCGCCTTCCAAGATGATCTTTCTGCAACTCAATTTTCCGCTGAATGGTGCCGTTTAAGCTTGGCGGCGATTGCAGCGTTTCCCACTCCAACTTCAGTTTCGACGCCTCGTCCGCTGCATCCGCCAAATAAGCGCCGGGATTATCGGCGACACGCTGGCAAAGAATCGCCAGCTCGGCCGGTCCCGCTCGTTCAAGTTCCAGTATTGAGGTCATGAGGTAGCTTACTATCAATCAGTAGTTACGCCGTAAGCGAACTGACGAAGTTCTACTACAGCATCTGTCCGGTAACGCGACTTACCAGGAGTTAGGCTTTCCCATTGAAGTAGCGGAGCCAATCCGAGCCTAGATCAGTGTGATAGCATCGCCATTGTCACGGGGCCGAAGAGACTTGTGGTTTGTCATGAGTTCGGAGGTGGACCTTGAGGTCGAGTCGGGTTGGGTTTGTCCTTCTGGCCGGAGTGCTGGCATCGCTTCTGACGGTCCGAACCACAGGGGCTTTTCAAGCGGTCGGCAAGCAAGATTCAGTGAATACACCACTTCCTGGCTCCGAGGCTCAAAAGCTACTCGACGTTGAGGGAAAGTGGGTGATCACGTTTGCCGATCCAGATAACAAGAACCCCACCCGGATTTTGACACTCAGTCTCCATAATGGAAAACTGACTGGAACCTTGGACGCCCCGGCTTGCCCGTGCGAGGTTTCGGGAAAAATGAAAGACGATAAGTTGAAGTTAAAGATCACGCCGCACGGCGCGAGGAGCATGAACTATGCGGCTACCGTTACGGGCAACACGATGAAAGGTGAGTCATACATGGAAGGTATTCCTCATCACGGCGTGAAATTCACAGGCATTCGACAAGTCCAGGCAGACCCTGCTTCTGTCCCGCAAAGGACTAAGTTTTCCCGCCGGCAAGTATCGTCAGTTGGCCGGTAAAACGCCTACCGTCCATCGGGTTTCAAGTTTCCGATTACGCGACTAACCAGGAGTTAGCTCCGCTTCGTCTCTGAATACCTCTGCATTTGTTAAAATCTGAGAATGAGGACTGGTCCCTTCGCACTTCTCGCAATTGGTTTGGCTTGGCTGGCAGCGGACGTTTACCTGATGCTTGGGAATGTCGTGTTAAGAGAGACGCGACTCGGGGTAATCGCTCAATTCCTCGACAGACTTCCCCAGTGGGCCTCGAACCCTGCATTTCTATGTCTCTGGGGCATCCTGCTACTTGGGTGGACTGTTCCGCTCATAATTGGCTTTCGGCTTTTGCGGCAAAAGTCACATCTCCGGTAACGCGACTACACAGCCAAGTGGACTGAGGGGTCGCGACTGCCCAAACGGGCCTTCTGATCCGGAATGACTTCCAGTCAGTGAGCCGGGACCAATTCCGCGTGAGCCAGGCAATCTCTACGTGGACTGGCACTTTTTGCCAATTGAAGGGTCCGCACCATTGTCTAAACTCGCTCCTTCTTACCGCGAAGGGTGGACGGCAGGTCAGTAAGCCGACGTGGTGCCGATAATCATGAATCGCCTTAAACGCGTCTTGGTCGCGGTCATCGTCCTGATCGTCGCCGTTCTGGCGTACTTGGCCTTCTGGCCGGTGCCGATCTACCCGGTCTCTTGGCAACCCGAGGCTGATGCCGGTTATACGGGCCCATTTGCCCCCAACGACCGGCTGACGGCGATGAAGCTCTTCCCCTTGGATCCCGACAGAGGGCCGGAAACCATCGCTGCGGACAAAGACAACAGACTGTATACCGGGGTCTACAGCGGGAAGATATTGCGCATAAATCCCGATGGGAGCGGCATTACAACTGTCACCAACACCGGCGGGCGCGTCATGGGGATCGTATTCGATCCGGCGGGCAAGCTGGTGGTGGCGGATGCCCTGAAAGGCATTTTGTCCATCAACCCGGATGGTACCTACCGAACGCTGATTGATGGCAGTGACGGGCCGGAGTCTGTCGGCTGGTTTAATTCAGTCGCGGTTGCCAACAACGGTAACGTCTATGGCACCGTTCCCGGCACCCGCTTCCATCCTGCGCGCTGGGGTGAGGCTTCGGCTTTCATGGACATTGTTGAGCACGGAAACACCGGCAAGGTGTACGAATTCAATCCAACCACCGGAGCCCGCCGGGTGGTAGCGCATGGTTTCCATTTCACGAACGGCATAACCGTAAGCCAGGATCAACAATTCCTGTTTGTCGCCGAGAGCGGCGGCTACCGAGTTTGGAAAATTGCTATCCAGGCGAACGACGTAGATGTCTATCAGCACAGTCCGGACGCTACGGTGCTGCTGGACAATCTACCCGGGTTCCCGGACAACATAACTCGCGGACTGGACGGCCGGCTGTGGCTCGGTGTACCGAACCCGCGCAATCCTGTGGTGGACAAGTGGGCGGATCACCCGACGCTCCGCAAAATCCTCCTCCGATTGCCGGAATGGCTCTCCCCAGTGCCGAAGCAATACGGCCATGTCGTGGCTTTCAATGAGGACGGCAGCATCCTCGTAGACTTGCAGGACCCCACCGGCAAGCTATTAACGATGGGAGCTACGGAGACACCCAACGGACTTTACATCCAGAGTCAACGCTCGGCCTCAATAGGGTATCTGCAGAAGTTTTGAACCTGGTGTCTTCCCCGGGCCGCAGGACCGCCGCGCGCGCGGGGTGCGGAAGCAGTCGGCTCTCAACCTGGCGCATGAAAGGAGACGAACATTGCCTTCGATCTTGGAAGAGACCAAGGCTCAAGACAGCAGCCGACCTAAGCGCCTGCTGCTCGTAGCGATCGTCACTGCATCCGCAGTCTTGGCAGAGCATGAACCCTTTGTTTTCTGGGCCTAAGTTGTAACGAAAGAGTGTTGCTCGCGCTATAGCGATGAAAGTTCCCCATCGCGACGAGATAGTTGCGTAACACTTGGCTATCGCCCTGCGCCAGACTCTCCGAAAAGTGCTGAAGAGCTTTGCTTGCGACTTCTCGAGCTTCCTCGATCTTCATCTCCGTTCTCCTGTTTCGGGGACTTCCTGCCCCCTTCACAAAGAAGGGGAGGGGGCAAGGACCCGAAACAGAGAACGGAAGCAAAGCCCAGAGTTGGACCGGTCGGAGCGGGCCGCAGCGCCCGAGTGCCACGGCTCCTGGGTGGCGCGAGGCGTGCTAGCGCAGACCGGGGAAGTGAAAAAGAGGGGACCGACGGTGCAACGCCGACTCGATCGAACCTGCTGTTATATGCGAGATGCCTTTCAGGGCCGGTTGACCTCTCGGGCCCCTCGCATGCCGGAAGCGGTTCGTGTCGCTGAAAACCGCGGAATTTGATTTTTGTTTGGCGTCTTGATACATCCGCGCAGCAAAACGCGCCTGCCGAGCGGAGCGTGCTGCCTTGAGACCCCGGGTGGCAGTGATCACCTGGAACGGAGGTAGGTTCCCCTTTTTTGGGAGGTTCGAGCTGCAGCCACGGGTTCAGAGGGAATTTTTAATATTTTTTTTAGAGTTCCCAAATGACATTGCCGCAAGGCTCGCTTAAGTTTTAGTCGTGTATCTAGGTTGCATAATCGGGAGTTACGGCCCTAAGTCGAAGGAAGACGCGAATCTGGGACCGCACGGCGGCAGCAAATAATTTCAGCGGAGCCGAAGCGGCTGCGGAGCGGAGGCAAGCCCCTGTTCTGGCAGCGAATCGGCCATGGCGCGTTTCAAATCCCGATGACCAGGACAATTTTCCTAGATGACATCGACGAAGGCTAACGGGTTTGAACGTCGGGACATCCTTCGGGCCATTTCGATTGCGGCTGGCGCAGCAACGTTCTCGCCGAAGTTAACGGCTGCGGATTCCTTGAGAATTGCAAGCTCGGAGGCGCCCCTAGAAAGCCAAAGCACCGGCCCGACCGTACGACTGGCGGAGTACGCGACCAATCTGCGGTACGATGAAATTCCCGCCGAAATCTTGCAGCGGGCCAAGGATTGCTTCGCGGACACGGTAGCGGCGATCCTCTTTGGCGCGGCGTTTCCGTGGAGCCGCATGATTATCGAGCAGGCCCGGCTCTTAGGGAATGGGGGAAAGAGCGCAATTCTTAGCACTGGAGCGAACGTCTCCGCGCCGGCGGCGGCGCTGGCCCACGGCGCGATGTGCCACGCGTTCGAGCAGGATAATATTACTTTCCCGGACTCGGGGGCACATCCGGGGGCGGCGTTGGTCACACCAGGGTTGGCGGTGGCACAGGATCGCGGTTCGAGCGGGCGCGAAGTACTGACGGGAATTGTCGCGGGCGCCGAAGTCATGATTCGCGTGGCATTGGCTACCAAGCGGACGAACGAGGCGCGTGGCTTCCATTCGCCGGGATCGGTAGGGCCATTTGGAGCCGCGGTTGTGACTGGGAAGCTGTTGCATCTGGATTCTGGCAAGATGACGAATGCGCTGGGGATTGCGGGGTCGACGTCCGGCGGCCTTTTGGAATTTGCGCACAGCGGGAACGGCGCCATGGTGAAACGTCTCCACCTCGGCCGCGCAGCCGAGGGCGGAGTGCTGGCGGGAAGTCTCGCCGCAGCCGGTTTTACAGGCCCCAGCACGGTGCTGGAAGGCGGGGCCGGGTTTCTGCATGCGTTCTGCAATCAAACCGACCCTGCGGAGCTAACACGTGACCTTGGCACGAAATTTCAAACCAGCACCATCACGATGAAGCACTTTTCCTGTCACATCACTGCGCATACCTCCGTAGAGGCGATGGTGGAGTTGCGCGAGCAATATGGCTTTGCGGGGACCGATATCACCTCAATTGAAATCCTGGGCAGCCGGCGGATGGCCACCACGAATAATATTCCCGTCCCGAACGACGTTATGCTGGCCCAATTCAGCATTCCGTTTTGTGTGGCGCTGGCGGCGTATCGGGATCCTGTCGATCCGTACTCGTTCGACGACATGGCCACGCGCAATGCTGGAATTCTGAACACTGCGTCGCTGGTCAAAATTACAGCCGTTCCGGGCCAAACTGACGACGATATTTCGAGCACCGTTACGATAACACTCCAGGATGGCCGTCGAGTTACGAAACGCGTTGCCGAGTTTTTGGGCTCGCCAGCGCGTCCACTTACTGGAAAGGATATGCGTGACAAGTTTCTGTTGCTCACTAAAAAGTACCCGGCCAAACAAATGGAAGACATTTACGAGCGAATTCAAGGCCTGGATCGGGAGGCCGACCTTGACTGGCTGCGCGTCTGAGATGGGTACGGAAGGCGGGGTTTCAGTAACAGCCTTATTCATACAAGGATGAAGGCGACTGCTGCAATTGCCGCAAGATTTTTCTAACAATTTTCTGATGATTCTCAAAGGATATCCGAACTCAGGAGCCGTAGAGTCGAAGCCTGCGATGCTTCGGACCGCGCGCGGTCAAGGCGATGTGGTTTGTGGAAGTGAGCAGGATTCAGGGGGACCCAACGCCATGCGACGTGCCGCTAGAAGGAATCCGATTTTTTTGGGGTGGGGTCGAACTTTTCTGGTCCTAGCCTTGGTCGCCACTATGGCGTCGGCCTCTTTCGCGGACATCGTTCGCATATACGTTGCCAATGAGGGCGGCGACAGCATTCTGGTGATCGACCCGATCACCAATAAGGTGGTGCAAACGATCGAGGGAATCGAGTCTGGCCAAGGGATGGGTTTCTCCCCAGACAAAAAGCTACTTTATGCAACGAGTTACGCCGAGGCCAAGCTTGTGGTTGTGGACCGAGTGTCCGGAAAAATCATCAAGAAGATCCCAATCAGTGGCTACCCCGATACCTTGGCAGTCGCCAAGGACGGCCGAGTTTTCGTAGGAATTCATGACGGCGCGTCGGTGGTGGACGTCATCGACGGGGCGAAGTTAGAAAAGGTAAAGAGCATCCCGACCCCTCCGGGAAATCATAATCTTGCGATAACCGCGGATGGCAAATACTTGCTGGGCGGATCGCAGAAAGGCCGCACTTTGATCGTGATTGATCTGGCGACCGAGGAAGTTGTTTGGTCGATTCCGATCGGTGGGGCTGCCGGTCCGATGACGATCGAATCGAACCCGGACGGGTCCGCGCACCGGGTATTCATCCAATTTCATCCTTACCACGGTTTCTGCATCATCGACTTCGCGGCTCGCAAAGAAGTGGCGCGTATCGATCTGCCCACCGAACCCGTTGTTTCGGAATACATGAAACGAGGGGCGGCACCGTCACACGGAGCTTTGATCACTCCTGATGGCAAGTTCCTCTGGATTCTCAGCGCCCAGGCGCAGGCAGCGTTTATCTACTCGCTCCCAGACGTCAAGCTCCTGGGCCATGCGAACACGGGTGCGGGCCCTCAGTGGCTCTGTTTCACGCCGGATAGTAAATTCGCTTATGTCTCCAACTCCGCCGACGCGACGGTGTCGGTGATCGACACACATACGTGGAAAGAAGTCGCCACCATACCCGCGGGCGAGGTCGTTAAGAGGAGCGTTGTGCTCACTCTTCCAGATTCTGGCAGTTAGAGCGGCGAACGCAGAATTCCATTTATTGAGGATGAGAGGCAATTTCGAAAATGCATGACAAGCGGGAGGTTTCTCGTAGGTCGCGGACGGTTGGCTGGTCGCTAGCAACAGTGATCCTGGTTGCTTTATGTGCCGGCGCCCAATCGTCCGCTCCGACTCTTGATTTTGAATATTTCAAAACGAAGGTCGAGCCGATTTTCCTGGAAAAAAGAGAAGGTCACGCGCGCTGCTACACTTGCCACGCCGAAGGGAGGAGAGCGGCTTTCAGCCAGTTCCGGCTTCAGACAATTGCGCCGGATGCCACCTTCTGGACCGACGAGCAATCGCGGACCAACTTCGAACTCGTTTCGAAATTGGTGGTTCCGGGAGAGCCACTCAAGAGTCATTTCGTAATGCATACGCTCAACAAGGACGCTGGTGGCGACTTCTTGCACCAAGGCGGCCGACAATTTCTTTCGAAGGACGATCCGGATTGGAAGATTCTCGCTGCCTGGGTCGCCGGCGCGAAGGCGGGAGACGCCGGCTCGGCCGCTACCAGCAAATAGTCGGAGAGGTGGTTGTTGCACGAAGAGAACTAGGCGATCAAAAGGGTGCCAAAAAAATATGAGACGCAAACTGGCAGTCATCGCTGTCCTTTCCGCAATGGTCTTACCCGTTTTTGCCCAGGCTCCCGCTGCAGTCGTTTCGACTCGGGTGTACGGTACCGTGGAATCGTTTAGTGGAAACAAATTGGTGGTGAAATCGTCCAACGGCGAGGACACAACGCTGGCCGTTCCTCCAGATGTAAAGATTGTTTCGATCCGGCTCGGAAAACTGTCCGACATCAAGCAGGGTGATTTCGTCGGTTCGGCCGCGGTGGAAGCGCCTGACGGAAAGCTGAAGGCGCGTGAAGTCCACATATTCCCGGAGTCGATGCGGGGACAAGGGGATGGCCACCGGCCGATGGGACAGGACGCGAACAGCTCGATGACCAACGGCACGGTCACCGGCGCTCGTAAGAATACAAGCATGACGAACGGAACGGTCACAGCCGCCGACGGGGGGCCTACCGGCCGCATCCTCAAGGTTTCGTACAAGGGCGGCGAGCAGGAAATCGAAGTGGGCCCAGAAGTGCCAGTACGATTCTATGTTCTCGGCGACACCAGCCTGCTGAAACCCGGCTCAACAGTGGAAGTGAGCGCCGCGCAGCGGAACGACACACTCACGGCGAACATCATTCACGCTGAAAAGGACGGAGTAAAGCCTCCCAAGCCGTGAGGCCGCAGCTCTCTAGGCGGAGGCCGAAGACATATCTGCCTGTGCATGAGGAATTGTTGGTTGGGTCGAGAGCGCATGTCTGAAGATTCGAATCCGCGTGACCTGAAATCGGAAAGCCGGCGCGAGGTTCTGAAGCTTACCCCGCTGCTTCTGCTGGGTGCGTTCGCGGCCCCCCAGCTTCGAAATCCTCTGCTGAAATGCGGGGTCGCTTTCACCGACTGGGCCTCGTCGAAATGGTTCCGTCGCCATCATTTGGCACCCACGTTTGCGCCCCGGGAAGTGACTCCGTTGGAGAAATTTTTCGTCAACACTTTCGACGTCGACGATCCGGGAATCGACCTGTCGACATGGACTCTGAAAGTCAGCGGCGATGTGCAGCGTCCCGGAGACTACACGCTGGCACAGATCCAATCCTTGCCGAAGCTGGCGCAGATCACCCAACACGTTTGCGTGGAAGGCTGGGATGCGATCGTACCGTTTGGCGGCACCGCCATTTCAACCTTCCTCAATTTTGTTGGCGCGAACCTGAATTCGAAGTTCTTGTACGTAGAATGTGCGGACAATTATTACGAATCCATCGATATGATGTCGGCGCTGCACCCGCAATCTTTGCTCTGCTATGAGATGTATGAGCAGCCGCTGACCAGGGAGCATGGCGCACCTTTAAGACTGCGGCTCCCGACCAAGGTGGGTTACAAGTCCGCAAAATACCTGACCAGCTTGCGCGTGACCGATATCGTGCCCAAAGCAGGGTATTGGGAAGATCAGGGCTACCCAACCAATTACAACCTGTAGTGACTGAAACGAAAGGCATGGCCGAGAACACACCAGTGCCCATCGAACCCGTGGCGGCCAGCGAAGGAAGCCCTGCGCCCGCTGAACCCGCAACTCCCGAAGATAAGGATAAGCGTACCGAGGAACCGCCGAATCCAGAGGCCGCTGTAGTTGTTAGAGCGACCGCAGATCCGGAACCCAAGCTCGAAAAGAGTGAAAGTGCGAACAACACGGCCCCTGCACCTGGGGAGATTGTGGATACCGCTGATCGGGATTCTCAGTCCGTGGCGGGTGCGATAGCCGCCGCTGCCGACCCCCAACCCGTTGCTCGCAAAGCAGTGGTCGCCGTTTATGAACACCCGCTTCCGGTTCGAATCTGTCATTGGCTCAATAGCATTTCGCTGGTGGTGATGGCGATGAGCGGGTTTCAAATTTTCATGGCCTTTCCCAGCTTCGGTCCGAAGATTCCACAGAATAATCTGATTCATAAAATGCCTTCCTGGTTGACGCTCGGCGGGTGGTTGGGCGGCGCGCTGCCCTGGCATTTTACCTTCGGCTGGATTTATGTGGTGACCGGCGTTGTGTACGTCGTTTATCAGGCTCTTTCCGGAAACTTTCGCCAGATGCTTTTCGTCCCGCGGGACATTCCCGGCGTCTGGCCGATGGTAAGGCATTACCTTTTTTTCGGGCCCAAGCCCACTCCTACCGAGGCTTACAATCCGCTGCAGAAGATCGCCTACACCTCCGCGATTTTTATCGGCGCATTTTCGTTGGTCACCGGGATGGTGCTGTTTAACCCGGTGCAGTTTTCGTTCTTAACCAAGCTGATGGGAGGCTTCCATCGGGCTCGCATCTGGCATCTCGCGTCGTTGGGCATGCTGGCGTTCTTTATTTTGGGACACTTGATGATGGTGGCGATTCACGGCCTGAATAACTTCGTATCGATGCTGACCGGCTGGAAAAGAGATCCGGAGTACGTACCGGCGAGCGTCGGGACTGCCCGCTTGAAGCGAGGTACCAAGGATGTCTAGGGGTGCCCTTTGCGCCTTGCCTCTACGTAACCGACTCGCAATCGACCGATGCGGAGAGCTAGGGTAACAATCCCGGCATAAAACGCGGAATTCGGATCAGAAGCGCCAAAACCAGGTGGTGAGCTACTTTATTCCGAGCGAGGATCACACCGGCGGTACTGAAGGCGTCGCTGCGAATCGCAGCGGCACCCTCTATGGAGCGCAAGTTAAAGACAAAAATGTGACTAAATACATCAAGTAATAGAACTCCTCACGCGTTACCTGGAAAAGTCCAACAATTACGTCGAGCGGCCCCGCGCCAGTGGGATCTGGACCAAAACCGCAACCACCCATCCCAGAGGTTGGGGCCCGACTCTTTCTACCTCGCTCAGCCCGACGTGACGTTTAGCTGCCTGCAGATCTTGCTACGCTTCGAGCTCGGCGCTAAGCCTCTTTTTTACATTTTTTTTAGGATTATCAAAGGACATTTCCGCGCAGGTCCCCTAAATTCTGCATTCATATTCCGGGACTCGGCGGTCGCGACGGCGCTTTTGGTAACGGGCCACCCCCCGTTGCCAAGACACGTCGGCGACCGTCACGTTTCGGTGACGATTCTCGTGGAAAATCGCTTGATGCCTAGCCTCCCGACATGTTTAAGGCCACAGAGAATACCTTGAACTCCCGCAGGAGCCTGAAGACTTAATTTCGCCGAGAACTTGACCGGAAATAGCCTCGTTGTGGTTATCGGCTGGCAGAGGAAACGATGATTAGTTCTCAGGTCGACCCAGAGGAACGCAGCGGACCAGCCCAGACAGGGCGGGGCTATGCTGTCGCCGCCGGGATCCTTGGTTGGACCTTGGATTCGTTCGATTTCTTTGTCGTCGTGTTCATGGTCGACATCCTCGCGGCGCACTTCCTGGTCGACAAGCGCGAGATCATTTTGACCATTGGCGCCACCCTGGCGATGCGACCCGTCGGCGCTGTCCTGTTTGGCGTCCTGGCCGACCGATTCGGGAGACGGAAACCGCTTATGGCGGTGGTTGCTTTGTTTTCCTTGGTCGAGGTGCTCAGTGGTTTCGCGCCGAACTACCACACACTTCTGGCCTTGCGGTTGTTGTATGGAATCGGCATGGGCGGATTCTGGGGAGTAGGGGCTTCACTAACTCTTGAAAGCGGAGCGAAAAAGTGGCGCGGACTTTTATCGGGATTGCTACAGGGGGGATACCCCCTCGGATATCTGCTGGCCGCGGTCGCGGCCCGGCTGATTCTTCCGGTGTGGGGATGGCGCTCGATGTTTTGGGCGGGTCTGATTCCCGCAGTGATAACGATGTACGTCGGGTACAAGTCGCCGGAGTCCGAAGCCTGGAAGCAGCATCAAGTTACCAGTGTGAGCAAAATCTTCGGTGTCATCTGGGAGTACCGGGGGCGATTCGCCTATCTGGTTCTTACGCTCACGCTCATGATTTTTCTCTCCCACGGGACACAGGACCTTTATCCGGACTTTCTAAAGACCGCGCACAAGATTTCAGCGAATGTCGTGGCCTACCTGGCAATTTTTTATAACGTCGGAGCGCTCCTCGGCACGGTGACGGTCGGGCATATCTCGGAGCGGCTCGGGCGACGCAAAAGCATCATAGCTTCGTTAACCCTAGCGGTATTCGTGATTCCGATGTGGGCATTCGGCGGGTCGCTTTTGACGCTGGCGCTGGGCGCCTTCCTGATGCAAATCGGCGTGCAAGGGGCCTGGGGTGTAATCCCGGCTCACCTCAACGAGTTGTCGCCGGATTCGATCCGTAGTCTCTTTCCCGGATTTGTTTATCAGCTTGGAGTTCTGTTCGGCTCTCCGACCAGCACCATCGAGTATGCACTGCGAGATCACGTCGGATATCAATGGGCGTTGACGACGTTCGAAGGAGTCACAATCCTGGCACTCATGGCTGTATTTGCGTGGGGGCCAGAAAGTAAGAGCAAGAGCTTTTTGTTGCGACCGTCGAATGCCGCAACAGCCGATATTACGGCGTAGTTCGAAGAGTGGATGGACGCGGACGTTGCGGCGTGTCGTACACGATTGAATTTGGTGGGAGGCTTACCAATGAAATTTCTGCGATCTGTCACTCTCCTCTCGGTTGGGATTATCACCATGGCCTGCGCTCAACGGCCGGCCACTCCGCTGGTCATGGCCATGGCACTAAGCAGTTCTTCGTTCGAGGATGGCGGCATAATTCCTCCCAAGTTCACGCGATCCGCCGAAACGCCGGTTTCGCCGAGTCTGGCCTGGACCGGTGTTCCGCAAAATACGATGACTTTCGCGTTGATCTTGCACGATCCCGAAGTGCCCGTTAAAAATACAGCCGAAGATGTAGTGCACTGGCTGATCTTCAACATTCCTGGAGCTACCACGCACCTCAGTGAAGGCGTCCCTGTAGGGGCCAAGCTTCCCGACGGATCAATCCAAGGCACCACGTTGGCCGGCACACTCGGCTATATGGCGCCGGGCGCAAGAGCGGACGGTCCCTATCATCACTACATTTTTGAGCTGTATGCGTTGGACACCAAGTTGGATCTGGGGCCCGAAGCTCACCGTGCAGATTTGTTCAAAGCGATGGAGGGCCACGTGTTAGCGAAAGGCGTTTTGACTGGTCGATACCACCGACTGCAATAGAACTGATTTGGACTTTTTCAATTGATTGCGTGCAGCGGTTGGCGACACCAAGGCATCAGGGAGGAAGTCTTGATCCGCGAACGAACCAACCCGCTGCGACGTGCCTCAGGAGTCCTCCAGACGGGAATCCTCGTGCTATCTTGCGGAGCCGTTTTTTTCGTTCCTGCCAGGGCACAGAGCAGGTTTCATGATGCGCCGGCCTCGGCGGACGCACTGAAGAATCCGTACGCGGGCCAAGCGGACGCAGTTGCTGCGGGCGGAGAACTCTACGCACAGAAATGCGTATCGTGTCACGGCCCAAAGGGCGAGCGCTCTGGCAATATCCCGCCGCTGAGTACTGGCGATACTGTCACGGCGAAAGACGGTCAGATTTTCTGGTTTATCACCCAAGGTAACGTGAACAACGGAATGCCTTCGTGGGCCGGCCTGCCGAAGGAGCAACGATGGCGATTGGTCACTTTTTTGAAATCGGGACAGCTGAAAACTGGCGTTACAGCAGCCGCGAAATCAGCGTCGGCGACGCCCGGGACATCGCCAAGCGCGCCGGCCCCTCCTCCTCCGTTTACCGATTATCGATACGAGAAGCCCGGCGTTGTTCATCACATTACGCCGAATGACCTACCCGCGCCGTTCGCGACCGAATCGACCCGCAATACACCGCAACTCGTTCCCCGACAAGAAGGAGATTGGCCGAAAGTTCCGGCAGGTTTCAAGGTCGATTTGTACGCAACTGGACTCGTGAATCCACGAAATATTCGCCGGGCTCCCAACGGGGATTATTTTGTCGCGGAGAGCGAACCAGGCGACATCAAAGTGTTTCGCGGAATTACTGCGGATTCAAAGCCCGAAAAAGTCGCAGTGTTTGCGTCGAACATAGCGCTGGCCTACGGCATCGCCTTTTATCCTCCCGGGCCAGATCCGGAATGGGTTTACATCGGGGCTCCCGATCAGCTGATTCGCTTTCCCTATAAGAACGGAGATATGAAGGCGAGCGGTCCCGCGGAGAAAATAGCCAACCTGCCAGGGAAAGCACATCACTGGACGCGCGGCTTGGAATTCTCGGACGACGGAAAAACGCTGTTCGTCGGAGTTGGATCGGGATCGAATATCGACGATCCTGACACCCATCCCGCCGAAAGGAATCGCGCGGACATCCTGACTATGAATCCGGACGGCAGCAACGTTCAAGTCTATGCGTCAGGAATACGAAACCCCGGCGCCGGAATTGCGATGGACCGGAAAAACGGCGAGTTGTGGGCCTCCGTAAATGAACGCGATGCATTGGGCGACAACCTAGTGCCTGATTACATCACGCACATCCAGGCGGGCGGATTTTATGGATGGCCGTGGTACTACATCGGAAGCAATCCCGATCCACGGCTTGAAGGGAAGCATCCGGAGTTAAGAGAACAAGTTATTGTGCCGGATGTACTTTTGCAACCCCACGTGGCGTCCTTGCAGCTCGTCTTCTACGATGGCAATCAATTTCCAGCCACGTATCAGGGAGACATATTCGCTTCGGAACATGGCTCGTGGAACCGAGCGACGCGCGTAGGTTACGAAGTCATTCGGATACCCCGGCACCAGACCAAACGCGCGTCGGGCGAATACCAAGATTTTGTTACCGGCTTTGTGCGCGACGATGGTCAGGTCTGGGGGCGCCCAGTCGGCGTCGCAGTTGCGACCGACGGTTCGCTGCTCGTTTCTGACGATGGCTCGAACTCGATTTGGCGGGTGAGTTACACCGGAAAATAGCGCTTCTCATTTATCTCGATCGTACTTGCGACGTTGAAATTTTGCGATCCCGAGGTAGAAGTGTTCGTTCTTAGGTTCGGCTCGTCGGGCGCTGGAGTCCGTTCAACGTCCGTAGAGTGGGAACTGAGGAAATTCCGAACAGACTTAAAACTTCATTTGCGAAAGCATGGCTTTCAGTTCAGCGGTATCACGCAGCTGGTCGAGTTCCGGATCGATCTTAGCCCAAACCATCGTCGAAGTGTGGTCGTCGAAAGCCTTCTGTAACCACTCCAGGGCTTTGTCACGTTGCCCCAGGCCCAGATAGGCCAAAGCGACGCCGAACGGTTGTACGTAGCGCGTTTTCGCATCCTTTATGAGTTCAGCAAGCATGCGATTGGCTTCGCCACGATTGCCCGAGACAGCGAGGGTCTGTGCCAACAGCCCTTTTACGTAGGGATCACCGGACAGCGCGAGAGCCTGCTGAAGTTGCTGTTTAGCGGCCTGATTTTTGCCTTCCGTTAGTAATGTGATGCCGAGCCGAGTGTGGGCACGAACGAATCCGGGATCAACCTCCAAGACTTTCCGAAAAGCCTGTTCTGCCTCCGAGTACTGGCGATTGAGGTAGTAGACCCAGCCAACGTTCGTGGCAATCATGGAGGACAGGGGGTCGAGGCTCTGCGCTTTATGAACTTCGTAGCTGGCCTGGTCCATGCGACCCATCGCTGCCAAATCGAGAGCATACCAATGATGGGCGGTGGAGTAGTTTGGCTGCAGCGCCAATGCGCGCTGAAACTCCTGCTCTGCGGCGGCACCGTCCCAATCCGTGAAAAAAGAAATCATGCCCAAAGACGCATGCGGCTCGGCAAGGCCAGGATCAAGCTGCAGAGCACTGAGCGCCGCTGAGCGGGCCGACGAGATCGCCTGACGGCCCGGTTCAACTGAAAAAGAGCCGACCAGCACATAGGCATCGGCCAACCCGGAGTACGCCAGAGCAAAATTTGGATCTGCGGCAATGGCCTTCTGAAAACTATCGATGCTCTTGGTGAGGCTGGCCTCGGTGCGGCGATTCCAATAAGAGCGCCCCAAGAAGTACAGTTCGCGGGCCTCGGGATTGGCGTTATCCACGGTGCTATGGACTCTCTTTAAGTCGCCGAGGGCCTCTATAATCGAAGACGAAACACGGCTGCCGATGTCTTCCTCCAGAACATCCGCAAGGTCGGAAGTCTGTTGCGGAGACTGGGTAAAAGAGTTGCTCCAGAGTTTCTGGCCATCCGATACGCGAGTAAGTGCAACTGAAACTTTCGTCTCCGTAGGCGAAAAACCAATCGTGCCGTTCACGATGGCGTCGACGCCGAGTTCGTGCCCGGTTTTTAGATCGCTCGACAGGACGCTATCGGGAAGCCGCGCGATCGTGTTCGCGCTCGGAACCATCAATTTGTCCGAGCCACTTAAACGATTGATGATGGCATTCGCAACACCCGTTCCCAGGTAAGACTTGTTGTCGCCGATGCCCTCGGAATTGAATGGCAACACGGCAATCGAACGAACAGATTTAAGATCCAGCGGCGGCCGACGGAAGTGAGAGACCACAAGAGTTGAAAGCACTAGCAGGGCTACAAGGCCGCCGGCCAACAGAGTTTTTCGCCCAAGGATCTGCGACCAGGCATCCGGGCGTACACTGCCTGACGCGGCCACTGTCGCAGACGCTGCCCCTGCGGCGTGTCCAGCGTCAAACGCCGGAGCAGGATTCGAATTTTGAACCGAGACATCTTCGCCCGCGTTTCGTTTAACGTCTGCGATGAATCGGTAGCCCAGCTTCGGCACCGTCTGAATATACTTCCGTTCTTGGCCGTCGTCGCCGAGCGACTTCCTTAAAACTGAGATAACCACCGTCAGATTGGTTTCTTCGACGAACGATTCCGCCCACACCGCGTTCATCAGCGCAGACTTCGAAATCAGGTGAGGGGAACGATCTACCAACAGTAAGAGGGTGTCGAAAGCTCGAGGCGACACCTGAACGGGCACGCCATCGCGAGAAAGGATGCGTTCGTTCGCGTCGAGGGTAAAAGGACCAAAAGAGAACACTGTCGCTGGGTGCTTCGCCAAATCCTGAGAGGTTCCTGCGGAATCGAGCTTCGTGGTTACAGTCATCAACTTGGCCGACCCTGAGAGCGTCTTTCTAGCGACGAACCACTTTCGCGCGCCAATTCGCTGCGGTGACCAGCAAACCTCGAACTATATTGAATTGCACAAAACGCCCGATATGCGAATCGCAGGGGGATGACGGCAATTCCAAACATACAAGCAAAGGGGCCTTTATGCAACGCATTATGTCCGAACAGGTATCCCGCAATTTCACGGAGAAAACAAACGGATCACGCCAATTCGTGGATTGGGGCGCCGCGATCAGCGCAGGCACGACCCGAGATCTTCTGGCTGTGCCCCCCCGTTTGCGCCAACCAGTGGTCGTTACAGCGCGCCTTGCAGGGTCCCTCGGGAGGCGCACGAATGCCTGCGGTATCCCTTGCAGACAGCATACGATTGCCGGCGGCAGTCCGATGAAACTGGCTCGCTGGACAGCTTCGCTCCAATGAGCCTCCCGACGAACTCCAACCGCAGGTCGACTCTGGTGGAAGTCCTTTGAAGGCATCCCTGCAGCCAAACGTAAATGACGACCCGCATAACTTCGAAGCGGGTGGCGCAAATCCATCCAATAAATTTTTTATATATTTTTTATGATAAGCAAAGGACATACGAGCGAATAGCCTCTAGATTCCCCTGCAATACTGGGAGTGTTCCGGGCAGCTGTGGACCGAATCGGGGAATGGTTGAAGCCAAGCATTTCACAGCATCGACGAATTAAGTGACGGGAGTATGTTGCCCGGGTGGCGCGCCCCAGGGGTCGAGATTCGGGTGGCTCACGCAAGGGCCTGGTGCCAGCGGATCTTGAGGAGGGTGTATGAAGGGCGGTGTTTCCAAGAGGGCAACAAGGATAGGCATCGCGATCGTGTTCTTGCTCGGCGCAGTTTTCACGCTCACGAATCCCACCTATGGGCAGGTGGCTGGTGCAACGCTGTCAGGAGTCGTGACAGATCCATCCGGGTCCGTCATAGCAGGAGTGAAGGTTTCGGTCAGAAATACGGCGACCGGAGTGGTCACGGAAATCAGCGCAAATTCCGATGGGTTCTACTCGGCGCCGAACCTGCTGCCGGGAGAATACGAAGTCACCATGTCGGCGACCGGATTTCAGACAATCGTCAACGCAGGAGTGGTTCTAACGGTCGGCGCGCAGCAAGTTTTGAACATCTCGCTGAAGGTCGGCGACGTGGCGCAAAAGGTCGTGGTTACCGGCGAAGCGCCGGCCATTGAACTGGCGTCGTCGGACTTAAGCGGCGTCATCAATTCAAGAACGGTCGTCGACCTGCCCCTCAACGGTCGTGATTGGACAACATTGGCTGTTCTTGAGCCCGGTGTCAATCAACTCAGCACCCAGCAGCCCGTCGCGTCCGCGGCGAATCGTTCGCTTCGAGGATACGGAATAGCGCTCACGGTGTCGGGCACCCGCCCAACCCTGAACAACTATCGCATCGATGGAATTAGCGTGGTGGACTACGCGGGTGGCGGACCGGGGAGCGTGACTGGATTTGCAGCTGGCGTTGACGCGATTGGAGAATTCTCGGTCATCACCAGCAACTACGACGCTGAATATGGGAAAACGGGCGGAGGAGTAATCAACGCCATCACGCGTTCGGGGAGCGACAGCTTTCACGGTAATGCATATGGATTTCTTCGCTCGGGAACTCTAGACGCGAGAAACTTCTTCGATGGAGCAAAGATACCGCCTTTTCATCGCGATCAGTACGGCGGCTCGGTGGGCGGCCCGATCAAAAAGAACAAGACGTTCTTCTTCGTGAACTATGAAGCATTCCGACAGGGTCTGGGAGTCACTTTCAAGGACCAGGTTCCGTCGCCAGATGCCCGCAACGGAATACTGCACAACCCTGACGGCAGCACCACCAACGTCACGATCGATCCCACTACCCAGACCTACCTTCAGTTCTGGCCCCTGCCGAACGGAGGATTGATCGGAACTGGTAACACCGGCTTCTTCAACACGGCGGTCAACCAAGTAGCGAAAGACAATTTCGTCACTACGAGGCTGGACCACAAATTCTCAGACAAGGACAGTCTGAGTGGTACCTACCTGTTCGCTACGTCGTCATTCACGACGCCGGATGCGCTGGTAACGGTCAACACTCCCACAGCATACTCGCGGGACTTGATCGCCATTTCGGAAACCCATGTTTTCAGTTCGTCCTTCACCAATAACGCGCGGTTCGGATATACCCGGGCGAACGTCGATAATAACGGAGACCCGACGGCCATTATCCCGCTCGCAGAACAGCCGGGTTTAGGCGCTTTCCCGGGGACCAACGCTGCCGGCGTCACCGTGACAGGACTCACCGCATTCGCCGGAGGAGTTCACGGCGTATCTTTCAACCACTTCTACTGGAATACGTATCAGTTCTCGGATGACGCTTTTTATGTGCGAGGAAATCACTCGATCAAATTTGGAGTATCGGTCGAAAAAGACCAGGACAACATCCACAAGGCCGGCAATACCAACGGAAAATTCGGATTCAGTTCGCTACAGAATTTCCTGACGAATAACGCAAGTTCGTTTTCCGGGACGAACTCCGAAAATTTCTTCCATTTCCGGCAATCCATTGTCGGCGCCTACGTTCAAGACGACTGGCGTATTCGACCGAACCTGACCATTAACCTCGGAATGCGGTACGAAATGGCCACCGAACTTGGTGAAACGGACAACCAGTTGGCCAACCTGCGAACGTTGTCATCCGCGACGAACTTCGTCGGTGCACCGTTTTACAACAATCCGACGTTGCGCAACTTTGCCCCGCGCGTCGGTCTTGCGTGGGACCCGTTCAAGAATGGAAAGACCGCCGTTCGCGCCGCTTTTGGCCAGTTCGACCTGCTTCCCTACCAATATTATTTCTGGCATGAACTGGAGGCTACGTATCCGTTCGTGACCTCGATCGTGACCGGGGCACTGCCGCAGGGCGCGTTCCCGTTCGGGGTGACGGGCGGACCGTTCAATTCGACGAAGACGGAAGTTTCGCTTTCGGATTTCAATCCGAAGCGGAACTATATGATGGTGTGGAATTTGAACATTCAGCAGCAAATCACGCCTTCGATTACCGCGACGGTGGGTTACGTGGGGAATCACGGGGTCCACATGATCAACCGTGCGGACGATTACAACACCGTATTGCCGTCATTAACGCCGACTGGCGATCTGTTCCCGCTGCCCGGCACCGGAACAAAGGTCAACACGACTTGGGGGGATGTGCGCGGCACCATGGGCAATGGCACGGCGTTGTATGACGCTTTGCAGGCCAGCTTGCTAAAGCGATTTAGCCATGGATTCCAAGCTCAGGTGTCCTACACGTGGGGGAAAGGACTCGACACGGGTTCGGCGGCCACCATTGGTGACGATTTCGAGAATTCGATATCGAGTCCCTATTTCTTCTGGCAGGGGCGCAAGGGTCTAACCGATTTCAACGTCGCACAAACATTGGTTGTAAATTACATCTGGACTTTGCCGGTCCCGCGGGACCAGGGGGCGTTCGTAACTGGCTTGCTGGGCGGATATCAGCTGGGAGGAATCTTGACCGTTCAAACCGGTCAGCCGTTTACACCACTGATTTCCGGCGATCCACTGGGGACCGGGAGTTCCGACCCATTTGATTTCCCCGATCGTCTTACGGGCCCCGGCTGCGGCAATCCGATCAACCCCGGAAATCCCAACGGGTACATTAAGACGAGTTGTTTCGGGCTTCCGACGGCGCCGGACTCTTTCGCGGCCCAATGCGCGCCGTTTCCGGGTGCTACGACTCCTGCGCCGGCAGGCCAAGTGTATTGCGCCAATCTGCTCGGCAACGTCGGTCGAAATAGCCTGATCGGGCCCGGATTGGTCAACTTCGACTTTTCGCTGTTTAAGAACAACTACATCCGGCGTATCTCGGAGAATTTCAATATCCAGTTACGCGCAGAGGTATTCAATCTCTTCAATCACACGAACTTTCAGTTGCCCCTTGGTAACAGCACCCTGTTCAACGCAACCGGAGCGCCCGTAGGTGCCGCGGGCGTCATAAACTCGACTTCGACCCCGTCCCGAGAGGCCCAATTCGGCGTCAAGGTAATTTTCTAGTTCTCGAATGAATATTGACAACCCGATCATTACGGGCAATGGCAGGCGACCGCGTTCATTCCAGCGAGTTCGGGTCGGCTCGAACTCGCTGGATTTTTTTTTGTGTTCCACGCACCGAAATTTCGGGGTGACGCGTCTGATATTTGTCGCACGCCATTACGGCGGCAGGGTGTCTGACGACCAAGCTTCGCGACACGATTGTCGAGAGGGTCGTAAAAAATGAGAGGACGACGGGGACTCTGTGGAGCGACGTTGGCGCTGACAGTTGTTCTCATCGCCGTCGAATCCGAATCCCTGTCGACTACGGTGCGTGCGCAATCTTCTCCTATTCGCGAGATACCCACGTTTCAAGTGGATCCGTCCTGGCCCCATGTTCCAAGCCAATGGGTGATGGGACCGGTGAGCGGGTTGAATGTCGATTCGCACGATCATATTTGGATCATCACTCGCCCCCGCGAGATCGGTTCGCCTAACGCCTTGGGCGGCAAACCCCTGGAGCAAGGCAAGACGCCGGCTCCTCCTTTGATGGAATTCGACGCGGATGGCAACTTCATCAAGGGGTGGGGAGGGCCCGGCGCGGGCTACGACTGGCCCAACGCCGAGCACGGCGTGACCGTGGACGACAAAGGTTTTGTCTGGGTGGCCGGTCGCGGAAGAGATGACGATCAGATTCTGAAATTTACAAACGATGGAAAGTTCGTAATGCAAATTGGCCACGCGGCGCAAAGCAAGGGCAACACCGATACCACGAACCTCAATTTGCCGGCGGACGTTACCGTCTATTCCAAAACGAATGAAGTCTTCGTGGCCGACGGTTACGGGAATCGCAGAGTCATCGTTTTCGACGCCGATACCGGCAAATTCAAACGAATGTGGGGTGCGTTTGGCAACGTGCCAACGGATCCCGAAAAGTGGGATGTGCCGGCGGGCTGGAAGAGCATCGGGCGCGACCGCACATTTTCTGCGGACGATCTGGAGGGTAAGGAAACTCTGGACGGCGAGCAGGGCCCCCAGCAGTTCTCCAACGTGCACAGTGCGCGAATTTCAAACGACGGTTTAGTGTACGTCTGTGATCGAGCTAACCAGCGCCTACAGGTCTTTACCATCGAAGGCAAATACATGGGGCAGATCTTTATTAGCCGTGGCCATATGGCCCCCAGCGATGCGACTGGAACGCTATTTGGAAAGCCACGCAAAGAAGTCGTGGATCAGGTGCTGAAGAATCGCGAGTCTCCCTCGAGGACGGCCTTTTCACCCGATCCGGAGCAGCGATTCTTATACGTGATCGATCGGCGGCATCAACGCATACTGATTCTCGACCGCAAGTCGCTCGAAATCCTGGGCTCGTTCGGTGACGGCGTCGGCGACGCCCCCGGTCAGTTTTACATCTTGCACGATATGGCCTCGGACTCGCACGGCAACGTCTACACCGCGGAAATCGATGAGAACAGCCGCGTTCAAAAGTTCGTTTTCAAGGGGATGGCGGCAGTACCGATAGGTTCGTCCCCGCCTTCGCAGGTTCAGTAACGTAACGCCCCCCGCGTTGAGATCGGCGCTGTGGATGGCGAGCGCTGAAACTGGCCTGCACCCGCTTTTCTAAAGGACCACACATGAAGATGAAGATTGCTTTTTTTGTTTTGGCCACGTTGCTCTTGAGTCCCGGCGGTTCGCTTTTGGCGAATGACGGGAGAGAGGAAAGCGCTGTGGTCGAGACCCTTGATCGAATGAGCCAGGCCATGGAGCACAAAGACGTGGCGGCTCTCGCTTCGGTTTTGCATGACGATTTGACCTGGGGGCACTCCACGGGTGCGACCCAAACGAAAGAACAGCTCGTGAAGGAACTCGGCGGCGCGGAAGTGTACGAGCTATTCAAGTTCAGCAATTTCTCGATTCACATTTACGGTTCGACCGCGGTGGTCCGCTGCACCGCGGACATCCGGAACGGCGCCCCTCCGGCGAAACCGATGCATCAGGGTCACTTCAATTGCCTGATCGTTTTGGTCAAGGGGCCTAATGGATGGCAGATCGTGGGCGGCCAGCGCGCCCACGTCGACGAAAAAGGTTCCTGATGGCCGGTACTCATTCTCGAAGAACAGCCAGAAAAAACCGATGCGCGAGCCGGCTTCGATGTACGCTCCTCGCGGCGTCAATCCTATTTCTCGCCCAGACCCCGGCGCATGGCGCCGACGGCAAGGCCGCACCGGTCATCGACAACAGCCGCGTTACCGTTTTCGATCTCACGTTGAGCCCGGGAAAGCCGTGGCAGGCGCCCGCCCGCATTAATTTCGCGGTGATGTTTCTTGTCGGAGCAAAGATTCAAACGACCTCGCCCGAGGGTAAGTCCAGCACGGCGTCGCGCAGAAGTGGTCAAGTGGTTTACGTGGCGCAGGACACCGTCGCAACGTTACAGGCTGCATCGAGCTCGGCCCGGATTGTCATCGTGGAATTAAAGGGTCCCGCCGTTCTCGCCTTGCCGAACGATTCTGGCTACCCGCTGGCTTTTCCCCGGCCAGGCGCCAAGAAAGTTTTTGAGAACGATCGCGTGGTCGCGTGGAATTTGACTTGGAGACCTGGGGTTCCGACGGCCATGCACTATCACGACAAAGACGTCGTGGTTGTCTTTCGCAATTCTGGCTCGATCAAATCGACTCCGCTACACGGCGAAAGCACCGTCGCCGACATTGAATTTGGCACGATTCGCTTCAGCAAGTCCGATCGAACCCATTCCGAGGAGCTGGTGAAGGGTAAGGAAAGCGCCATCGTCTTGGAGCTAAAATAGTAGGCAGTCAGAGAAGCATCGGCCTGCAAAATCCGTACCTACCAACCTCGCGTTCAAGCCACTGTTCAAGGATCTTGTTTGTTATAGGTGCGCATCTTTTTGATCACACAGAGAAAACGCTGAGTCCAATCGCCAGTCAGGACAACCCGTATTTGATCCTGAATCGTAATCCATAGCACTTCGTCACCTATGCCGACGTCCATACGAAAGCGCGCGAACTCGCGTCCATCCATTCTTGCTTCCGCAGGATATCGACTTCCGGCAGCTTCTCTTCAAGGAAGGCGCTCGAAATCTGCTGTCTTCTACAACGACGATGGAACTCGGGATTGATATAGGGGGGCTAAATGGAGTCCTACTAGGTAACGTCCCACCGGGACGTGCGAACCATATGCAACGGGCAGGTCGTGCGGGCCGTCGGTCCGACGGATCTTCCGTCGTCGTCACGTTTGCTAGAAATCGCGCCTTCGACCGCGAGGTGTTTCATCACTTCCATCAATTCCTCAACAAGCCGCTACGCCGCCAGGTTGTTTTTCTCGACCGAGAAAGGCTCACTCGACGGCATCTTCACGCCATGCTCCTATCGGAATTTTTCGCTCCTAAACAGCCTGGATTTACGGGAGCAATGGACGCCTATGCGAGTATGGGTAAGTTGGCGGGCTTTGATGCACCGCCGAAGTGGACAGCAGGGTCGAAGAAACCCGATTGGACTCAGACTGATGCGGTAATGCGATTTGATTTCTTGCAATTCCTTTCTCGGCAAGCGAGCCTAAGTTCGCCGTTTCGAAAACGCTGTGATTCGATTGTAGCTAACACGAAACTAGAGAATATTGTTATTGAGGATCGCGCGTGGTCGGCGTTTATCGAGAACGCGGGAGTGGAGCTCAGCGACGCTATCGCGGGATGGATGCGAGATTTTTCATCGCTCAGAGACGCGTGGATAGAGGTGCCAGCGCAAATAAGTCCGACGACGACAAGTGAGCGCGCAAAGGCGAATTCGATCCGGTATCAAATTCGTGCCCTTTGCGACCTCACCGTAATCGAATGGTTCGCCGATGCACGATTTCTACCTAGATACGGATTTCCAATTCACCTGCAGAAGCTAACCGTCAGAGTCCCAAAGGAGCAGCAACGGGAAAAATCTACTACTGAGGACCGGTACAGATTGCAGCGACAGTCGCTCCTTGCGCTGAGCGAGTACATTCCCGGTGCTGACGTACTTGTTGGGGGGAAAATAGCCGTATCACGAGGCGTTCTAAAGCACTGGACAGATTCAAATCGAGATGAGGCGCTTGGCTTGCAATATTGGGCGCTGAAATGTACAAATGGCCACGTCTACTTGGCCACAGCTCCGACTGCCCGATGTGACGAATGCGAAGCCAGCGCCGCGGAACCTGGTCAGATGTTGCTATTCCCTCGATTTGGTTACACAACTGCTGCGTGGGAACCGCTCAAGCAGGGGCATCATCTTGACCGCGTGGGCGAAGTGGAGGTGACTGCAGCCGGCGGCTTTACTATCGGATCGGCTAGCAAAGAACTTGAGAATTACGCCAGTGTGCGGGGGCTTCGGGCCTCGTATTACGAGGACGGTGAATTGCTCCTTCGTAACGCTGGCGGAAAGGCATGGAACCAAGATGGCCACGGCTTCGCGATGTGCACGAGATGCGGGTTTGCAATGAGCGAAGAGCGGCCGGCTCAACAGGGGATCGATAACTTACCCAAAGACTTTCGAGAGCACGCTTCAATCTATTCGACAAGATCGACTGATCGGTGCTGGCCGAAAACCCTTAGAGACGTCCCCGTCCTACGAAATCGAGTGCTAGCGGCAAGAGAACGCACAGATGTTCTGATTTTGGATTGGCCGCGCCCGCCTGCCAGTGATGCTGCGCTTTATTCTCTGGGCAGGGCGCTACTGCTGGCTGGCACGAGGATGCTGGAAATCGACAGCAGGGAATTGGGCGTAAGCCTGAAGGTGTTGACCACCGGAGAGCCAGGTATTTTGTTGTACGACACCGTGCCAGGTGGGGCCGGACATTGTCTTGAGGTAATGCAACTCGGTAGACTATGGCTCGATGCGGCGAGAACTCTGCTTCGCGGTTCAGAAGTGCACGATCAATCCTGCCGCAGGGCGTGTCTCGAATGCCTGCTGGATTTCGCTGGGCAGTTTTACGCGGATAAGCTAGATCGTGCCGGCGCTCTCGACCTTCTTGCGGTTTTAGACGAGAACTAGCCAGCTGTCAGAA
Source organism: Candidatus Acidiferrales bacterium (assembly GCA_049287725.1). Lineage (GTDB taxonomy): Bacteria > Acidobacteriota > Terriglobia > Acidiferrales > UBA7541 > Palsa-295. Next base: position 25,753 of record JBAQGJ010000025.1, read on the forward strand.
GTAGAAACCAGGCGAGTTTGTGCCAATTGCCAAAGTCGCTTCATGCGAACAGCTGTTACTGACAGCTTATGTCAACGAGTTGCTGTTAGGTGAGTTTCTCTGCGTAGGTTTTGCGTATCCACCCCTCCACTTCTTTTCGGACGCGAACCGCCATCTTGCCACAACTATCAGCCTCGCCCTGCGAGATTAACCCGAAGTCGTCATACGACCCGATGTTGCGCTTTTTGCGTAGCTTATCGAGCGCAGGGATGAGTTTTTTTTCAGGATCGATTGAAAACTCGAGAGCCTCGATTGTTCGATAGTGTTCGCTTGCGGCGCGCACGACTCGATAGCCCGCCGCGCGCAACGCGGCCGTGGCGGAAATCCGAATGGCGTCGTACGCTAAACCTAGCTGCACGTCGGCAGAAAGCTTTCCTGCCACAGCGCGCTGATAGTCTTCCAAACGCCCCTCCCCAAGCGCCAGTAGCCGGCGGATTTCGTCACGATCTGAGCCGCGCTTTTCAAGCCAAGCGTTTTTGACCCAGGTTTCTAAGGTCATCTTCATCCCCAATGATGAAAAGCTTCTTTCCGGACAACACGTTCTTGAGGAAATTGTTCCCCAACTTCATCGTAAATTCCCGAATAGAATAGACAGTGGGATTGATTTCTCGGTTCAGGATTTTCTCTGCATCCCGGATTTGTTCTACGACTTGATCGAAATCCACGTTCCCAACTACCATCAAGTCCACATCGCTCTGCTCGTGTTCGCGGGAGCGGGCGACGGAGCCATAGACAAAGGCGAGATTGATCTTGTTTACCAACGGTCCCAGCGCGTTCGCTAGGACGTCGCGCATTCCAACCGTTTTGGTAACGAGGCCTTTTATCTCACGGAAGACGGGGCTTTCTCGGTTGGCGCTGTAAAGAGTCTGGGTCCCGACCGTTTTTCGGTTGACCAGGCCAGCTTCGACCAGTTGCCGTACTTCACGCTGCACCGGGCCCAGCGCAATTTCCGTAATGCGGGCGAGTTGCCGCAGGTAGTAAGTCTTGCCAACGTGGCCGTATAACACCGAAAGCACAGCGCCCCTGGTACGGCCGAAGAGGGTTTGCGATAGAATGTTGCTTGTACCCATTCTGGGGTCAAGTGTACCCCAAAAGGGTACGCGGGGCAACTCCGAACATTACTTGCCCTAATTCGTCATCGCGCTAATGGAGTGTCCCCGATGAAAGACTGGCTTACAAAGTATGGCATCGCCCTTAGCGGGCTATTCCTCACTGGCTTAAATATTCTGAACCTGCAAAACTGGAAAAAGCAAGGTACGAACCTCACGGGAACTGCGCTCAACGCGGTGATTACATTCTTCTTGTGGGCCATTTTGGTAATCGCCATCATTGCATTTTCCTCACGCCAGAAGAAACTGAATGAAAGGATGCGGCAATGCGATCTCACCGGACCGATAGCGGTGCAAATAAAAAGGGCCGGCACGCTTGAGAGCTTGGCGGGACGCGCCGACTGGCTTGCCCAATTCCTCGAGGAAGTGTGGCATGAATTTGACAAGGAGAAACAGAATATACCCAATCCCATCGGAATTCGTTCGATGCCGGATGTGATCGAGCGATGGACAGACAAACAGCTTTGGCGCTTTCGGACAAACTATCAGTCCTACTTAGGCAGCACGGATGCTATTGACCCGGAATGCGATTCTGATCTTATGAAAGACAAGTTCCCCCACGAAGGAGAGGATTATCTTTCCGTGAAGCGAAAAATCGAAGCACACGCCACGGTCATGCGACGGAGAGCGAACGAGCTGTTGTCGAAAGCCAAAGCCCAGATGGGAGATTAGCTATTTCGTTTCGCCGTTTTCCTCGAATTGCTCGACTGAAGCTCCGTGTACCCAACGTGTACCGCGCTTGAGCCGATTTGCGCATTTTGTGGTTTGTGCGGATTCATAGAATCAATAACTTACGCGGCTTCAACATCGCTCTCAGTTCGATCCCCACCGCCCCTACCGATCCTTCTTCCTGGAAACACAGGAGTTCTGCCGACGCGTTTTCTCGTGTACCCCGCGTGTACCTCTCCTATCACGGGATCGTTGCTCCAAGCGGCCCTGAGATCTGCTTCGATTTGCTCTTGGCGGGAACGCGTCCACGGCACGTAATGGCGTTCTGTGAGTCACCTCGCCCGAACTTCGCAAATCGAGCAACAGCTTCCGAATCCATTCGCGGCCAACACCGAACCACCTGCTGTCACAGTCGTCTGTCATAGCTTTTAGCGGCTCGTAGTGTTTGGTGGGGTCGGTCGGACCTGTACCGATCTCGCGGACTAGGCCCTTTTCAACCAACAGTTTAAGATTGCGCTGGATTACTGGAAAGTCGGCAAGCATGGAATTGGCCAGATGCGGGGTTGTGGCAAGTTTTCGCATTCACGGAACTGCGCCCGTTCCGCTGTGTCAATTCAAGTGTTCACCCTACGGGTTCATCCCAAGACTTGGGTCCAACAACTGCCGAACTAGGTCCAAAACCACGCTACATGACACAGAGCAAAGCTGGACGGACCTATGAGATAGTATTTCTACGTCTGCGTTGGGCCGGGATGGGGTTTCAATCTTGACTGCTGCGAGACGTCTCGCCGGTTTCCGGTCCTGGTTCTTCCACGATACGCATGGCCACCCCGGTTACCCTGCCCACAATTTCCGCCTGCGAGGGGTACTCAAAGCGGCGAACGTCTTGATGGGATTGCGGGTGAGGAATAACGATCAACTGCCCGCGGTCTGCCTGGCACCAACTGCACACGTATCCGTTTCGGAGCTCGACGAAATAGACCGGACGGTCGTACTCGGTCTTCCACTTCTCGGTACTCAGCTTTCTCCGGCTTGCGTCGATCTGCACGAGCGAGCCCGGACGAATCAGTGGGTACAGCGTATAGTCTTCCAGACCGATGTAGCCATAGACGGATTTGCGCAGATCGAGGTGCTGCAAAAAACCAACGGGAATCAGGTCCCACTTCTCCACAACCCGCGAGAGCAGATTCGTCCTTTCCAGCTGAAACTCCGGCTTGAACCGGGTCGGCAGCGAGACCTTTTCGTTTTCCAGATCGGCTCCGCCAGCCAAAAGGTGTGTTCTGGGCACTCCGATCGACAGACGAGAGCGGCTGACGTCGCCGATGCGAATACCGTAATATAAAAGCACCTCGGGGTAGGCCACGCTGTAAATATTGCTGAGGCTGTGCAGCTTGAAAATCGTCGGAGTAAACTTGTCGTTCTCGATGTCGGTCACCCAGGCGTGCGAAATATAATATTCCCGGTTGTGCCTGTCTTCCGCGATTTGCTGGCTCTTGGCCTCGACGTCACGGACCGTCAGCCCGAGACGTTCCCGCACTTCCCTTAGCTTTTCTCCAGCACTCGGACTTGGCCTGCGCTCCACCATTTGCGGGAATCCTACGCTGGTCGACGCGTTGATGTCCAGCTACGTGTATCTTCGCTTATCTATGCACGGGTCTTGCCTTTCCCGCCGCAATTCTTGGGATTGGTCGCAGTTGCGGCCACCGCCCGAATTGTTTCCGAATGGCAGGGCGCCTTCGCTATACACCCAAGAATCGATGTGGGTGCCAAGGGACAGGGCCGAGCAAGTCCGCGAGATTCTCACAACACGCGGATTGACTCTCCATCATGTTTCTCGGCGGTCCGCCGAGCTCTTTGGCCGAACGTCGCAGTTTTTTATCCCGCATAACTTGTACAGCGACCTGGCACGCACTGCTTCGACCCCCACGATTTTTCAAGTTCTCACGCTCAGTCACATCACCAACCATCGACTCACGGACTGGCTGAGAGTCTTCGGCTTCGACCTCGACGCGATTCTTGGGCTGGGCTTGGTGATTCCCAGACGACGCACAACTATTCTGGATTCCGCCGTCTATGACATTGGTGCATGGATTCCCTGGTTCGCCGAAAGAATCGAGAACGGGCCGGTTTCTCCGATCACTCCCCTGGGACAGGTCCTAACCCTTGCCGCCCCGAGACGAGCAAGCGAGTTGCTCGGCCTGAATCGGAGAACCTTTCTCTACGCCAGGATTGGCGACCAAGATTTCCACGCGCTTCCCTACTTTCTCCCCGGAAGTGTTGTCAGAGTTGACACGCAGCTGGGAGAAGTCCCGTTCGGTCGCAGCGCGAACGGCGAAGGGCGCTTCTTTCTGGTGGAGCATGAATTCGGATGGACCTGCTCGCGGCTAACTCTTCTTACCGAGGAACGCGTCCTGCTGCACTGCCAGCAAAGCCCTGGCGGCGAGCGCGAATTGCAAATCGGAAAAAACGCCCGGATCCTCGGTGTAATTGATGCCGAAATTCGCCCGCTGGCCCGCGACCGTCGTTCCGGGGACGGGATGGCCCAACCAGGGGCTCGGCGAAAATCGCCATGCAACACGGCCGGCGAAGAGTCGACGCTCCCAGGCCTGCTACGGCGCGCTCGCTTGCGCATGGGACTAACCCTTCGTGATGCGTCCTCGATCAGTCGCCGGATTGCCGAGACGCTCTCCAATGAGCAGTACTTCGCCGCCGCCAGCACGCTGTCGGACTACGAAGCACTCCCTGGCCCGCCGCGGCAGATCGAAAAGATCGTCACGTTGTGCGTTCTGTACAGTATTGGATTCGAAGAATTTCTGCGCGCGTCTGGTTTGCCCCTCGACCGGGCCGGGCGTGAGGAAATGCCCGACGAGCTCGTTCCCAAGCGCGCGCCTGGCCGAAAACATGGCGTACCGATGGCCGGCCAGGACGGCCCCAAGGAACCCAGCGGTTTTCTCGCCGCTCTCGTCAAGCAGTGGGAAGAAATACCGCTTTTCCTCCGGCACTCCCTGGATGAAATCACCGGCCTCAAGAATTTGTCGTTTATGGACGTGTTTTGGGTGGGAGGCGATCAAGCACAACTCCATCCGTTGCTCGTCAACGCCACATTCATTGTCGTCAATCGTCGAGCGAGGAAGCCGCCCACAGAGGATGCCCTCTGCGAGCAACCCCTCTACCTGATTCTGAGAAGGGACGGCAGTTATCTATGTGGACGCTGCACTTTCGACAAAGGGAGTCTCGTGCTTCATGACTATCCCAGGGGCGCCGCCGACACGCGACGATTCAGGAATGGCACCGACGCTGAGGTCGTCGGCCGGGTCACCACGATTTTGAGGCGGCTTCCTTGACAGGTTCTTCCCGTTGCGAACGCTGGCCACGATGAGTTCCGTCGCTTAAATCTCTGCTTGGCTGCATGTTCCGAAGAAGACCGGCCTGCTGCTCGTCTTTTATGTCGATCAGGCGAACAGCGGAAGCAAGAAGTGAGTTTTCGGCAGTGCCGTATGCCTAGCTTTCCCAGCGCATTGACGAGCAAGCCGTACCCATACGGAACAAAAC